>NZ_JAPAIX010000051.1:0-556 GCF_025910175.1 Agrobacterium sp. BT-220-3 | reverse complement strand
ATTACTCGACGATCGAAGCGACGATGCCGGCGCCGACGGTACGGCCGCCTTCGCGGATAGCGAAGCGCAGCTTTTCTTCCATCGCGATCGGAACGATCAGCTCGACTTCAACGGTGACGTTGTCGCCAGGCATAACCATTTCCGTGCCTTCCGGCAGCGAAACGATACCCGTCACGTCCGTCGTACGGAAGTAGAACTGCGGACGGTAGTTCGTGAAGAACGGCGTATGACGGCCGCCTTCTTCCTTCGTCAGGATGTAGGCTTCTGCCATGAACTTCTTGTGCGGCTTGACCGAACCCGGCTTGCACAGGATCTGACCACGCTCAACGCCGTCACGGGTAACGCCGCGAACCAGCGCACCGATGTTGTCGCCGGCCTGGCCCTGGTCGAGCAGCTTACGGAACATTTCAACGCCGGTAACCGTCGTCTTCGAGGTCGGACGAATGCCGACGATCTCGACTTCTTCACCAACCTTGACGATACCGCGCTCAACGCGACCCGTCACAACCGTACCACGGCCGGAGATCGAGAACACGTCTTCGATCGGCATCAGGAA
>NZ_JAPAIX010000050.1:0-620 GCF_025910175.1 Agrobacterium sp. BT-220-3 | reverse complement strand
ATGGCAAAGAGCAAGTTTGAGCGCAATAAGCCGCACGTCAACATTGGCACGATCGGTCACGTTGACCATGGCAAGACGTCGCTGACCGCCGCGATCACGAAGTTCTTCGGCGAGTTCAAGGCGTATGACCAGATCGACGCCGCGCCTGAAGAAAAGGCACGTGGTATCACGATTTCGACGGCCCACGTTGAGTATGAGACGCCGAACCGTCACTACGCGCACGTTGACTGCCCCGGCCACGCCGACTACGTGAAGAACATGATCACCGGTGCTGCCCAGATGGACGGCGCGATCCTGGTTTGCTCGGCTGCCGACGGCCCGATGCCGCAGACCCGCGAGCACATCCTGCTTGCCCGTCAGGTTGGCGTTCCGGCAATCGTCGTGTTCCTCAACAAGGTCGACCAGGTTGACGACGCCGAGCTTCTCGAGCTCGTTGAACTGGAAGTTCGCGAACTTCTGTCGTCCTACGACTTCCCGGGTGACGATATTCCGATCATCAAGGGTTCGGCACTTGCTGCTCTTGAAGACAGCGACAAGAAGATCGGTGAAGACGCGATCCGCGAGCTGATGGCCGCTGTTGACGCCTACATCCCGACGCCTGAGCGTCCGATCGACCAGCC
>NZ_JAPAIX010000049.1:0-682 GCF_025910175.1 Agrobacterium sp. BT-220-3 | reverse complement strand
GCCGGCGTTGTCACGTTGTTCGACTGAGGCCGGACGAAGCGCTTTCAGTTAAACTCAGGCAGTTGCGCCGGTCACGGCCTTCCAGTGCGCCATGGCGCGGATCCGATGAATGTGGGTGGCGAGGGCGGAATGTTTTTGATGCGACGGGACGAAATCATTTCTAACCGCTGAAAACACGGGGACAAATTGTTGCAGACTGCCGACGGATCGGAAACCCTGCATCATTCGTTCTCGTTTTCGCAGCGGCAGATGGGAATTTTCCGCACGGTTGCTAAGGCCCTTGTGTGATCTATGTTCAATGGCCGGCATCACATCTCGCTTTGCCGCCCCGTATGAACGCAGTTTATCGGTGACAATCCTCTTTGGCGCGAGGGCTTGCTTCTTCAGCAGCCTGATCAGCAATCGCTTGGCAGCCTTGGTGTCTCGACGGGTCTGCACGATCTCGTCGAGAACATATCCGTCCTGGTCGACGGCTCGCCAAAGCCAATGCTTTCGCCCGCCGATCGTTACGACCACTTCGTCCAGATGCCAGATATCCTCTCGCGACGGCGTCTTTCTGCGCAGTCGCTTTGCGTAGGCCGCACCGAATTTCCGGCCCCAGCGCCGGATCGTTTCGTAGGACACGACGATGCCGCGCTCCAGCAGCATTTCTTCCACCAGCCGCAGGCTTAACGGGAACCGG
>NZ_JAPAIX010000048.1:0-851 GCF_025910175.1 Agrobacterium sp. BT-220-3 | reverse complement strand
CATCTGAAGAGAAATCCGCTCCAAATGTTGTGGAGTGGACCGATGATTCTGAATGCCATTACCGAGAAGCTGAAGCGCCAATCGAAGGACGATTTCAAAGGGCGTCATTTCGAGGCATGGCTGATCATACAGGCGGTGACTTGGTATTTGCGTTACCCACTGAGCTATCGCGACTTGGAAGAAATGTTCCGCGAACGCGGGTTCGAGGTCGACCACAGCACGATCAATCGCTGGGTGCTCGCCTATGCGCCTGTCATCGAGAAGCGGCTGCGCCAGTTCCGGAAACCACATTGCGGGTCGGTCCGGGTCGATGAGACTTACGTCAAGATCCGTGGCAAGTGGCGCTATCTGTACCGCGCCATCGACAAGCACGGCGACCCGGTGGATTTCTTGCTCGCTGCGCGTCGCGACCTCGATGCCGCGAAGCGCTTCTTCCGTAAGATGCTCAAGGAGGAGCCGTTATTCTCACCGGAAAAGGTCGGCACGGATGGTGCCAACACCTTCCCGTCGACGATCAAGATGGCCGTCGATGATGGGCTTTTGCGTCCCAATCCCGTGCACTATGTCACCAAGCATCTCCAACAAGGCATCGAGAGCGACCACTTCCGGGTGAAGAAGAACATGCCGAAGGTCGGTGGTTTCCAGTCATTCAACACGGCGCGGCGAACCATCGCCGGTTTCGAAGCCATGCTATGGTTGAGGAAGGGCTTCGGCTTTTCCGGTGGTTGGACTGTCAACGACCAGAACGACCTACTTGCACGCCTCTTCGGACTTCAAAAGGTTAACAAAGCATGAAAACCAAGCCGCATCCGGGGAATTTCTGACCTCGGATAGAACTTGCGACAGGCCCG
>NZ_JAPAIX010000047.1:0-1097 GCF_025910175.1 Agrobacterium sp. BT-220-3 | reverse complement strand
GTGACCTTGCCCTGCCACAGGCCGCTGTCCTTCGACAGCTTCAGGTGCTCGGGCCGCACACCGGCGGTGGTGGCGCCCTTGCTGCGGGCGTAATCGCCGGTCACCAGGTTCATGCGTGGCGAGCCGATGAAGCCGGCGACGAAGAGGTTGGCGGGGGAGCGGTAAAGCTCCATCGGTGAGCCGACCTGCTCGATATTGCCGCGGTTCAAGACGACGATCTTGTCGGCCATGGTCATCGCCTCCACCTGGTCGTGGGTGACGTAGATCATCGTCGTCTTCAGCGTATTGTGCAGCTCGGAGATTTCCAGCCGCATGGTGCCGCGCAGCGCCGCATCGAGGTTGGAGAGCGGTTCGTCGAACAGAAACGCCTTCGGTTCGCGCACGATGGCGCGGCCGATGGCGACACGCTGGCGCTGGCCGCCTGATAGTTGCGAGGGCCGGCGCTCGAGATAATCGGTGAGATTGAGGATGCGGGCGGCATCATCGACCTTTTTATCGATGACGGCCTTGTCGAGCTTGGCCATCTTCAGCGGGAAGGCGATGTTGTTTCTGACACTCATATGCGGATAAAGCGCATAGGACTGGAACACCATGGCAAGGCCGCGCTCGGCCGGGGCCTTTTCGGTGGCGTCGTTGCCGTCGATGACGATCTTGCCGCCGGAGACGTCTTCGAGCCCGGCGATGAGGCGCAGCAGCGTGGACTTGCCGCAGCCGGACGGGCCGACGAAGACGACGAACTCGCCGTCGTTGATATCGAGATCGATCGACGGGATGACTTTCGCCTCACCGAAGAGCTTGGACACGTTCTGAAGGGAAATGCTGCCCATTATTGTCGTTCCTTATTTCACGGCGCCAAAGGTCAGGCCACGCACGAGTTGTTTCTGCGAGAACCAGCCGATGACGAGAATGGGGGCGATCGCCATCATCGAGGCGGCCGAAAGTTTTGCCCAGAACAGCCCCTGCGGGCTTGAGAAGGAGGCGATGAAGGCCGTCAGCGGGGCTGCATTGGTGGTCGTCAGCCGGATGGTCCAGAAGGATTCGTTCCAGGCGAGGATGACGTTAAGGAGCAACGTCGAGGCAATGCCCGGAACCGCCAT
>NZ_JAPAIX010000046.1:0-1198 GCF_025910175.1 Agrobacterium sp. BT-220-3 | reverse complement strand
AAGGCGACGGTTGTTGAACCAATCTACCCATTCCAGCGTGGCGAACTCCACGGCTTCGAAGTTTCGCCACGGTCCTCGCCGATGGATGACCTCGGCCTTGTAAAGACCATTGACCGTTTCAGCGAGAGCGTTGTCATAGGAATCTCCAACACTCCCGACCGACGGCTCGATGCCCGCTTCCGCCAACCGTTCGGAATAGCGAATGGACACATATTGCGATCCGCGGTCGGAATGGTGAATCAGTCCTCCACGGTGGACGGGCCGCCGATCATGAAGCGCCTGGTCGAGGGCATCGAGAACGAATCCCGCATGGGCAGTCCGGCTTGCTCGCCAACCGACGATGCGGCGAGCGAAGGCATCGATCACGAACGCGACGTAAACAAAGCCCTGCCAAGTGGCCACATACGTGAAATCAGAAAGCCAGAGCATGTTGGGCGCAGGCGCGAAAAAGTGCCGGTTCACCCGGTCGAGCGGACAAGGCGCGGCCTTGTCCGACACGGTGGTTTTGACGGGTTTGCCACGGATGATGCCCTGTAGTCCCATTGCCCTCATAAGCCGAGCAACAGTGCAGCGGGCGATGTCGTAGCCTTCTCGCTGCAACTGCCGCCAGACTTTACGCACGCCATAGACCTGGAAGTTCTCGTTGAACACCCGGCGTATCTCGATCTTCAAAACGATATCGCTGCGGGCTCGGACCGATAGGCGATCCACATCCAGACGCTTGGCAACGTTCTCGTAGTAGGTTGATGGGGCAATCGGCAAAAGCCTGCAGATCGGCTCGACCCCGAACACGCCACGGTGTTCGTCAATGAACGAGATCATCGTTTGAAGGGGCGGTCGAGCTCCGCCATCGCGAAATAAGCAGACGCCTTGCGCAAAATCTCGTTGGCCTGACGAAGCTCGCGGTTCTCCCGCTCAAGAGCCTTCATCTTCTCGGCCGCGTCGCTCGGCAAGCCTGCTCGTTTGCCGCTGTCGACCTCGGTCTTCTTCACCCATTCATGCAGCGTGGCTGGCGAGCAACCGATCTTGCCCGCAATAGATGAAACGGCAGCCCACCGCGACGGGTGGTCAGCCTCGTGATCAAGCACCATACGGATGGCGCGTTGGCGGACTTCAGGTGAAAACTTGTTCGTTGTCTTGCTCATATCGGCTCCACTCTCTCAGAAGTTGGAGCCTCCGGCAAACCCGGTGCGGTTCA
>NZ_JAPAIX010000045.1:0-1284 GCF_025910175.1 Agrobacterium sp. BT-220-3 | reverse complement strand
AGAGGTGGCTCGGTTTGTCTGAACAGTTTCGGGCTTTTTGTTAAGTGGATTTCCGCCTCGATTATGCTGCCACCATCATTGGTGCCAGCGCGTTGAAGTAAGCCTGATCCGGCGTCTGCCGGTCAAGGGATGAATGTGGGCGTCGGCTATTGTAAAAGGTCAGATAGCGGCCGATGCCAGCGCGGGCCTCGGACACTGTTTTATAGGCATGGAGGTAGACTTCCTCGTATTTGATCGAACGCCAGAGCCGCTCGACGAACACGTTGTCCCGCCACGCACCCTTGCCATCCATTGAGATGGCGATTTCCGCCTTCTTCAGCACCGCCGTGAAGTCCACCGAGGTGAACTGCGATCCCTGGTCCGTATTGAATATGTCGGGTCTGCCATAACGGGCCAGCGCTTCCTCGACTGCTTCGATGCAGAAGGCTGCCTCCATCGTGATCGACAGCCGCCACGACAGAACCCTCCGACTGAACCAGTCCACAACGGCGCAGAGATAGACGAATCCGCGAGCCATCGGAACATAGGTCAGGTCCATCGCCCAGACCTGGTTGGGCCTTGTAACCGCCAGCTTGCGCAGGAGGTAGGGATAGATTTTGTGCCCAGGTGCCGGTTTCGACGTGTTCGGGCGACGGTAGATCGCCTCGATGCCCATCTTCTTCATCAGCGTGGCGACGTGCCGCCGCCCAGCCTCCAGCCCTTCTCCCCTCAGTAGCCCTTGCAACATCCGACTTCCGGCAAAGGGGTAGTCAATATGCAGTTCGTCGATCCGGCGCATCAGAGCCAGATCGCCCTCAGACACCGGACGAGGCAGATAATAGACACTGCCACGGCTGAAGCCGAGAAGCTTCGCTTGGCGCACGACGGATAGCTTATGCTGGCGGTCGATCATTTCTTTCCGCCCAGCAATCCCGCCTTGCCGAGCGCACCGGATAAAAAATCGTTCTCCAGTGTCAATTCGCCGATCTTGGCGTGCAGTGTTTTGACATCGACGGTTGGACCCGCCGGTTCCGCCTTCGCTTCATCACCGAAAACGCCTGTCGCCCCCTCAAGGAGCTGGTCTTTCCACTGTTTGATCTGGTTGGCGTGCACGTCAAACTGCTGGGACAACTCCACCAGCGTCTGTTCGCCTCGAATAGCGGCAAGCGCCACCTTTGCCTTGAAAGCCGGGCTGTGGTTCCGGCGCGGTCGTCTCGTCATGGTATCTCCTGTTCACGGCATCTAAGCCGAAGTCAGGCAGAAATTCCACTTATCCCCGCTGTTCAAATTTCCCGAGCCAGCTCT
>NZ_JAPAIX010000044.1:0-1615 GCF_025910175.1 Agrobacterium sp. BT-220-3 | reverse complement strand
CCATCGGCAACATACCGCCAGCCGAAGCCGAAGAACGATATTACGCCATGCTGGACGCACCGGCCGTGGCCGCATAACTTAAACGAAATGGCCTCCGGCAAACCCGGTGCGGTTCAGACGCCACCCACTCTCGCGACCGACTGAGCGCATTCGGATCGCATTGGCACCAGTTTCCAGTCCAGCCGTAAGAGCCCTTGGTCAACAATGACGAGGGCACTTGAATTAGCAAAGGAAGACCAATGTCATCGACGACAAGTGAGTTGAACACCATTAACACCGCCTGGCAGATTGCCGTCCAGGAAATCCTGAGGATGGTTATTCGCGATCTTTATCGCGGCGAAGGCGAGGCGCAGTTCAAAGAACATCTTGAACGCATTGAGGCCGCAGCTGTTGACAGTATCCAGACTGACCTGAGATTTCGGGGAACAGACGCGTGGACAGAGCTGCTCGTCAAGGAAAAGGCCAGCAATTTCGTCACGACCTTGCTGACATCATTTACCTTCGACCGGGCATGATTTCGCACTCTTACGGTTTCAGTTCCAGCGCATTCCGGGGGCGACTTTAGAGAACGAAGAGGGGCACTGAACATGACAGACTTCAAGCAGTTTGCTACAAGTTCGAACGGCGACAGCTGGTTCGTTGGGAAACGACAAGACGGTGTGGCCGTTGTGCGTCACAAGGCAAACGCCGCGTCTGGTGGACATGAGACGATATTGCGCGTTGAAGAGTTCTTGCTTCTGAGGCACGACAGCCCCGAGCAGGCGGCACTGTGATTAGGCCCTTTAATTGCGGATGCTTGTCAAGCACCTGCTCCGTCCTTGCCGGGGTCATGGTCCTTGTCGAGGTTTTCGCCTCACGATCATGTTCGGGTCCAGTGCTTCAACGTATGGAACGGAATACGGCGTAGCCGTTTTCAGCCTAATCAACGAAGTCACTGCAACCACCGTCCCGGCGGGGATTTTGCAGGCCCGCTCGGGCCTACAAATTATAGAATCCTATGTTTCTTTTCCGGCGCTCCATTCGAAGGTCGTACCGTCGACCCAAATGCAGTGAAGGATGACAGCGAGCTTACGAGCTACGGCGACCTGCGCCTTTTTCATCCCGCTGCGCTTGGCCAGCCTCAATCCCAAGCCTTCAGCGAGCACCATTTCTTTGTCCGATGTAGTAACACGGCTGCGGCTTCGAACAGGTGTCCCGGATCAGCGCCTTTGAGACAGAAGTGTTTTAATTGAGAAGAGAGCATTTTCGGCTCATCGTAGCTCTATCAAAGGAAGCGAAGATGAGACAGAAAACCGTGCCACAGACATCGGCGGCCGAGAAGACGATCAAGGATATCCGCCGCGCGACGCGCAAGCACCATTCGTCGGAGGAGAAGATCCGCCGCCTGATCGCCACACGCTCTCCTTTTTGTAAAGGGCATCGGCTTAGGGGCCCGCCTCATGCCTCGACCGTCTTCAAATGGGGGTGCGCCGCACCTACTCGATAAATTCGACCACGACGCCCGGCTTGACCATGCCGGCCAGTTCCTCGACGTCCCAGTTGGCCAGCCGAACACATCCATGCGATCCGACCTTGCCGATCAGCTCCGGTACTGGCGTGCCGTGAATGCCGTAGG
>NZ_JAPAIX010000043.1:0-1624 GCF_025910175.1 Agrobacterium sp. BT-220-3 | reverse complement strand
AGAATCTCGCCGGGGATTTCGCGGAAGTAGGTGTAAAGCATCCACACCACGATCGGCAGGTTGATGAAAGTCAGCATGACGGTGAGGCCAATGCGGGTATCGAGCAGGCCGGCATTGCGGAAGATCAGGTAGATCGGCACCAGCACGGCAACGGCCGGCATCATCTTGGTGGAGAGCATCCACATCAAAATGTCCTTGGTGCGCTTGGTCGGCGAGAACGCCATGGCCCATGCGGCGGGAATGGCGATGATCAGCGCAATGATCGTCGAGCCGAGCGACAGCACGACCGAGTTCATGAACGGCTTGAAGTAATCGCGCTGGGTCTGCACGGTGATGTAGTTTTCGAGCGTGCCCGAGGGAATGAGGCTGAAGCCCGAGATCGCCTCCGGCTCGGTCTTGATCGAGGTGAGGAAGGCGTAAAGGATCGGGAAGAACAGCAATAGCGCCACGGCCCAGGCCGCGATGGAAAAGCCGATCTTCGCACGTGTGGTTGTCTTGCGGGCCATGATTAGACCTCCCCTGAGGTAATAGCGGTAAAAGCACGGGGCCGTTTTGGTGTGGAGACGGAGGCATCCCCACCTCCCTCATCCCTGTGCTTGTCACAGGGATCCAGCCAGCCCAAGTCTTTGGGCTGAGAAAGAGTCTTCCCGCCGCGCCGACGCGCGTCGGCTGGATTCCTGTGACGAGCACAGGAATGAGGGGTGCTGGAGGATACGTTCGAAGATAAGATCATTGCCCGTGTCCTTCTTCTCAACGATCCAGGTTCTTGCCGACGGCGCGCATCAGGAAGATGGCGACGATATTGGCGAGCACGACGGCGATGATGCCGCCGGCCGATGCGCCGCCGACGTCGTAACCGAGAAGCGCCGTGCGATAGATGAGGAAGGCAAGGTTGGTCGAGGCATAACCCGGCCCGCCATTGGTGGTGACGAGGATTTCCGCGTAGACGCCGAGCAGGAAGATCGTCTGGATCAAAATGACGACGGTGATGGCGCGCGACAGATGCGGCAGCGTCAGGTAGATGAAGCGATTGACGAAGTTGGCGCCATCCATCTCGGCCGCTTCCTTCTGCTCGCCATCGAGCGACTGCAGGGCGGTGAGCAGGATCAGCGTTGCAAATGGCAGCCATTGCCAGGCGACGATGATGATGATGGAGAGCAGCGGAAACTGCGCGAACCAGTCGACCGGCTGCAGGCCGAAGAAGCGCGAGAGATCGGCAAGCACGCCGTAACCCGGATGCATGATCATGTTCTTCCACACCAAAGCTGCCACAGGCGGCATGACGAAGAAGGGCGAGATGATCATGATGCGCACGATGCCCTGGCCGAAAATGTCATTGTCGAGCAGGAGCGCAATGGCGATGCCGCCGATGACGGTGATCAGAAGCACGCCGCCGACGATCAAAAGCGTGTTCCAGATCGACTGGAAGAAGGCCGGATCGGTGTAGAAATACTGGTAATTGAAGAGACCGGCGAAGCTGACATTGGCCGGGTTGAGGAGATTGTAGTTCTGGAACGAGAACCACAGCGTCATCGCCAGGGGAACGATCATCCACACCAGCAATAACAGCACCGATGGCGCAAGCATCACCCGCGCAAGACCGCTCGTGTTTCGGGTTGCCATT
>NZ_JAPAIX010000042.1:0-1831 GCF_025910175.1 Agrobacterium sp. BT-220-3 | reverse complement strand
GGATTACCCCACCACGCAGGGCGGCAACTGACCGAAAAACGCCAGCACTTGGTCCCGTCTCAGCTTCTTGCGCAGCAACGCGCGCCCGGATGCATCAGCCCCATGCGCCTGAAACACATTCTTCGCCAGGTCGAGCCCAACCGTGATAATCTCCGACATGACCGCTCCTCTCTGTGGATCCTCGCAGACCCACCTTGGCACAGCGATGCCGTCGGGGGGCGGTCACATCATCAACGCCCCTGACTGGAGCCAACGTTACATGCCCGGAGCCCGCTGCTCGGCAATTTCCACCACCTTCGCGACACGACCATTTCCGTTTCTAAAATCGCTGCTACGATAAGCGCGCTATTTTACTCTTTGACTCGGGAGCCGCTCGCCAGGTGACGACAGTTCTTGCGACAATACTGGCTGTTTTTGGCGCCTTGGCAGTCGCCTATTGCGTCTGGGCCGCGATTGCATCGGCGCGCACGCCACAGGGTGCAGCCGCTTGGGTCGTCTTTCTCGTTTCATCGCCGTGGTTCGGCGTTCCAGCCTTCCTTGTGCTCGGTCGCCGCAAAGTCCGCGACTATCGCGCGGCATGGCGAGAAAGCCATGACCTGTTCAGCATACAAGATACCGAAGCGAGCAGAGGCACCCTCCCGTTTGAACGGGAGAAAACGCTGCGCGCGCTCGAACGCATCGGGGGACTGCCCTTTACCGGCGGAAATGAGGTCCGGCTGCTGATCGACGGCGGCGCGACCTTCGATGCCATCTGCGCAGTGGTCGACAGCGCGCGCGAAAGCGTATGTGTGCAGTTCTACATCATACGAGACGACGGGCTTGGACGGCGCTTGGCGGATCACCTCGTTGCTGCCGCCGCGCGCGGCGTGAAGGTCCGCGTGATGTATGACGGGGTGGGCAGCCAGAAACTGCCGGAGGCCTGGGCCGCCAGATTGCGCGACGCCGGTGTCGCCGTGCTGAACCCGGATCACTCCAGAGGTCCAACATCGCGGTTGGAGATCAACTTTCGTAATCATCGCAAAACGGTTGTCGTCGACGGTGACGTGGCCTTTGTCGGCGGGCACAACGTGGGCGACGAGTATCTCGGCCTTGACCCGCAGTTCGGCCGCTGGAGAGACACACATGTCGAGATCCGGGGGCCGGTCGCGGGGCAGATACAAGCCGTTTTCGCGGAGGACTGGCATTGGGCCAGCGGCGAGTCCCTGACGGACGATTTGCCATGGGAGGCGGGTGACGCGACGGCCCCGGAAAACGCGACGCTTGCAGCCCTAGTGCCAACGGGGCCCGGAGACCCGATCGACAGCGGTAGCCTGATGTTCTTCACCGCGATCACGGCTGCCCGGGACAGGATCTGGATCGCCTCGCCCTATTTCGTACCGGACACCGACATCATGTCCGCGCTCGTCTCTGCGGCCCTTGCAGGTCGGGATGTGCGGATTCTGCTCCCCTCCACGATCGACCATTATCTGCCGTGGCTCGCTTCGCACGCCTATTTCGACGAATTGCGTGCAACAGGCGTGCGGTTCTTCCGCTATTGCGACGGCTTTTTGCACCAGAAGGTCATTCTCGTGGATGACGATCTGGCAGCGGTCGGGACCGCGAACCTCGACAACCGTTCCTTCCGGCTCAATTTCGAGAGCATGGTCTTCGTCGCAGACGGGGCCTTTGCGTCCGACGTGGAGCGCATGCTGTCTGACGATTTTGTACAGAGCGATGAACTGATCAGCGCGCTTGTCGATCAGCCGCTTCACATCCGGATCAGTTCGCCTCTTGCGCGGCTTTGGGCACCGCTTCTTTGAGAGTAATGAGGATTGTCAGCTAGGGTCCAGAC
>NZ_JAPAIX010000041.1:0-1850 GCF_025910175.1 Agrobacterium sp. BT-220-3 | reverse complement strand
TGGAGCCCAACGGGACGAATGCTGCACCATGGGCGAATGTCGACTGCCGACCTCACTACATCGGCGTCCGCATAATCTCACGGATCAGATCATTTGTCTCTGGTCTCGTCGTTTGGTGCCGATATCGGAGAGCCAGAACAGTTCTCGATAATTGAAGGCCCTCGATGGGCTTCGACACCAGGCCCATGTCCAGAGGAATAGCAGTGGCCGGCAAGATCAGCGCACCTGACCCTTGCCGAGCAAGTTCAACTAACCAATCCACGCGGTTGGACCGATACGCCGCGTAGAGTTCATGACCATAATCTGCGCAGGTCCCATGCAAAGCGTCCCGCATTTCGCAATTTAGTCGGTCGAGCATGTCGGTTTTTGCGAGAGCCGCAAGAGAAATCGCATCTTGTTCAGACAACGGATGCGACTTTGACATTACTACCTTGTAGTCCTCTTCATAGAGACGGTCTATGCGATAGAGGTCTTCACTGACCTTCTCTGCGGTGACTGCAACGTCGAGTTTGCCGTCTCGCAACCCGGCAAGAAGCTCGGAGGATGATGCAACGATCAATTCGATTTCGGCTTGCGGTAATCGCTTACGCGTACGCTCCATAGCTGCCGAAATCAGGTTGTGGCCAATCGTTTCGCCGACACCAACAGAGATTGGAACCCGCTCCAAACGCATGTGACGGACCGCCTCAGCCTTCGCCTGGCGCGTCTCATCGTAGATCCTCTGCAACCTTGGCTGCATGAGTTTTCCGAGGGCTGTAAGCCTGCATCCCGCACGGTCCCTGACAAACAGCTCACCTCCAAGCTCGTCTTCAAGTTTCTTGATCGCAGTCGTCAAGGAAGGTTGGGAGACATTGGAGGCACTGGCTGCGTGGGTGAAGTTTCGGTGCTCACAGACAGCGAGAAAATACCTGATCTGGTTCATTTCCATCGCCGCATTCTCCGCCACATCTCAACGCACGCCATCAAAGCAACTTCCATAGTCCATGTCTATTAAAAAATAGAACTTCGGAATTGGAGTCCGACCCATCCGCCATGGGACAAGAGTGCATCGAAACCAAACACGACGAACGTCAAGTCAGGGGACGACCATGAACACGCAAATTCTTCCGATATGCGCCGCACTGGCTCTGATCACAACTTCTGCAACTGCACAGGACAATCCAATGGAAAATCATACTGCCAGCTACATCGCCATGCCCGCCGTCGAAGGCCAGACCGTAGCCTTCGCGGAGTTTCTGGCTGGTGCTGCAACTATCGTGCGAGAAACAGAGCCGGGCACTGTACTGTGGTTTGCTCTGCAAGCCGGTGATACGTTCGCAATCTTTGACATCTTCGGAGACGAAGAAGCACGGGGCGCTCACTTCTCAGGAGCAGTTGCAGCTTCCTTGAACCAGAACGCAGACGCGTTGGTCGACGGAGGATGGGACGCCGGTGTTGTCGCGAACATCAACAACTCCGATGTCCTTTCGGTAAAAGCGCCGGTTGACCTCCACAAGGCAACAACCGCAACTTATATCAAGCTCGAAGCTGCTCCAGGTAAAGGTCCCGAATTGGCAGCCTTGTTGACCGCCGCTGGTCCGATCGTTGCAGATACCGAACCAAAAACTTTGTTCTGGACGGCGCTGCAGATTGACGAGAACAACTTCGCCATCTTTGACATCTTTGCCGACAGCTCTGGGCGCGAAGCGCACTTTGCCGGACAAGTCGCCGGGCTCCTTAATGCAAAGGCTTCAGAATTGGTCGCAGGCGGATGGGACGATGGTGTTGTGGCAAACGCCCGCAATTTCGACATCCTTGCTACCAAGTAATCTCACAGGGTGACTTGAGAAAGAAGTGCCCGGTGCAACCTG
>NZ_JAPAIX010000040.1:0-1921 GCF_025910175.1 Agrobacterium sp. BT-220-3 | reverse complement strand
GATGAACTGATCAGCGCGCTTGTCGATCAGCCGCTTCACATCCGGATCAGTTCGCCTCTTGCGCGGCTTTGGGCACCGCTTCTTTGAGAGTAATGAGGATTGTCAGCTAGGGTCCAGACTCATTGAATTTCACAGCCAGAACGAGACGGTTGCGGCGAGCATGATCGCGGAGAAGAAGGTTTCCGGGCAGCGGTCGTATCGGGTGGCGACGCGCCGCCAATCCTTCAGACGGCCGAACATGATCTCGATGCGGTTGCGCCGTTTGTAGCGCCGCTTGTCGTATTTGACGGCCTTCCTGCGGGACTTTCGACCGGGGATGCAGACCTTTATCCCCCTGTCTTTCAACGCTTCTCTGAACCAATCAGCGTCGTAGCCCCTGTTAGCCAGCAGCCAACCCGCCTTCGGCAGACTGCCCAGAAGAGCCGCGGCGCCTGTGTAGTCGCTGACCTGGCCGGCCGACATGAAGAACCCGATCGGCCGCCCCGTGGCATCGGCAACGGCGTGCAGTTTGGTGTTCATGCCGCCTTTTGTCCGCCCGATCTGGCGTGCGCGCCCCCCTTTTTCACGCACAGGCTCGACGCCGTGCGGTGTGCCTTGAGATAGGTCGCATCGATCATGATCGTCTTGTGCTCGGCGCTCTCAGCGGCCAGGCCGACCATGATCCGGGCGAAGACCCCGTTGTCACTCCAGCGCTTCCAACGGTTGTAGAGGGTCTTGGCGGGCCCGTATTCCTTCGGCGCATCACACCACCGCAACCCATTGCGGTTGATGAAGATTATGCCGCTGAGAACGCGGCGATCATCGACGCGGGGCTTGCGATGACTCTTGGGAAAGAACGGCTTCAGGCGTTCCATCTGGGCATCGCTCAGCCAGTAAAGATTGCTCATCGATCAGGTCTCCTTGCGGAGCCTGAATCATGCCAAACGCCTGAAATCAATGGGTCTGGAGCCTAGTGCGATGGTCGCAGCAAAGAGCCGCTCATCCTGGCTGTCAGATTTCCCGAACCACCTCTGACGATGCTGCCCGGCAACTCAGCCTCGGCCTGCCGGACCTGTGAGGAACGGAGAGGGCTGAGGGGTTCACCATCGAGACCAGCAACCACCATCGGCGCGGCCCATTTTCCCGCATTGCCATGCGCGGCGTCTCCGCGTTAGACTGATCTCAGGACATGGCTGGAACGTCTTGCTGTGCGAGCAGATGTTCAAATCCCCTGGCGAGCCGCAAATTCGCACATCGTCGCGCCAGTATTTTTGCGACGCCATGCTGCTCAGGAATACGCCAATGCCCGACCCAGCCCTCCATTCCCCGCCAAACGCCGCCGGGCGCCTCTCTGTAACGCATTGTAAATGCTGCGTAGTCTTTGTGCAGGCTCTTCAGGGATCGGCACGGGAATGGCACGGCAACGACAAACCACCCCATCGAAGCTTCGGCTGGTCACCGAGACCACGGATGAAGCCATTGCGCGCGTTGCTGGCACCCGCAAACCCGACCCCCGCCTCGCCGATCTCGTCCGGCAACTCGCCCGGCAGGCAGCGCGCGACCTTATTGGGGTCAGAACAAGAGCAGTCCGAAATCGTACGCTAGGGCCGAACGAAACCGGAACGATGCCGTAGATCCGATGTGCAACATCCGATCTCTGTGGATTGCCACCGACATGCGCCAATTTTGATTTCTCTGTCCGGCCCGACTCGACAACGCTTCGAGCAGATTGCTCATCAATGGAGTCGGGCGATGGCAAAGCGCAAACTTCTCAAAGATCAAGATCGCCGGAAGCTTGTCGACATACCAGTCGACGAGGATAACCGGGCTTGTCGCAAACCTTGCAGTAGGCTGAGACTACCCCGCGAACGGTGGCATTTTCACGCTTTGTTAACCTTTTGAAGTCCGAAGAGGCGCCCGAGCAGGTCATTCTGGTCGTTGA
>NZ_JAPAIX010000039.1:0-2060 GCF_025910175.1 Agrobacterium sp. BT-220-3 | reverse complement strand
TTGCGGGTTTCGGTAATTCGCGGACAGGGATTCCATTAAATCCCGGACAGCGATTTCACTAAATCCGGGACAGCATTTCCGCTAATTCCCGGACAGCGATTCCGGTAAATCCCGGACAGTCTTTCGGCAAAAAGATCGACTTTCGCACGCGCCGTTTTGCCATTCTGGACCTCGATTTGAACGAGGGGCTGATGAATGGCGAGACGGAAGCAGGTGAGACTTACTGACGTGAAGGACATTCGATCGATATTGCGACTGACGCACGAACAGGGGCTTTCGGTTCGTGCGATATCGGAACGGCTGAAGATCAGCAAAACGACCATTTCGACCTACCTGCTGCGGGCGCGTGAGGCCGGGCTGACGGGCTGGCCGTTACCGCCTGGGCTGGACGATGATGGCATTCTGCAGCGCCGCCTGTTCCATCGTCGCGGCCGTCCGCCCCAGGACATGCACGAACCCGACTGGGGCAAGATCGCCAGTGAATTGAAGCGGAAGGGCGTGACACTGACGCTGTTGTGGCAGGAATATCGCGAACGGCACCCCAACGGTTACGGATACACGTGGTTCTGCGAGCGGTTTGCCGCTTTCGAGCAGCGCGCCAGCGCCACCTTCCGCAATCGCCACACTGCCGGCGCGGCGATGCAGACCGACTACGCCGGCCAAACCGTCCCGGTGATCGATCCGGTGACGGGCGAAATCCGGCTGGCGCAGATTTTCGTCGCGGTTCTGCCAGCCTCCTTGTACACCTTCGCCTATGCAAGCTTCACTCAACGGTTGCCGGACTGGATCGAGGGTCAGCAGCTGGCGCTGGGTTTCTTCGGTGGCGTGACGAAAGCCATCGTCTGCGACAACCTCAAGGCCGGCGTTGCCAAGCCCTTGTGGTTCGAGCCGACCATCAACGCCACTTTTGCGGCATTCGCCGAGCATTACGACACGACGATCCTGCCGACCCGTCCGAAACGGCCGAAGGACAAGGCCAAGGTCGAAGGCAGCGTTCTCATCGTCGAGCGCTGGATCCTGGCGCGGCTGAGAAACGACCGTTTCTTCAGCCTTGTCGATCTCAACGTGCGGATCAGCCAGCTTCTCGACGATCTCAATAGCCGGCCGATGCGCCGGGTTGGCAAATCCCGCCGGCAGCTCTTCGAGGAGATCGAGCAAGACGCGCTTGCGCCCTTGCCGGCAACGCCATTCGAATATTCCGAATGGAAGTCGGCAAAGGTTCATCCCGACTACCATGTCGAGGTCGACAAGGCCTTCTATTCCGTGCCACACCGCCTGATCGGCCGCCAGGTCGATGTCCGGCTTACAAGCCGGATCGTCGAGATCCTCCATGATCACCAACGTGTCGCCAGCCACCGCCGGACGTCGCAGCGGGGCGGTCATGTCACCGTCAACGAGCATATGCCGAAGACACATCAGCATTATGCCAACACGACGCCTGCGAGCCTCATCAAGCAAGCTGCAAAGATTGGCCGCAACGCTGCAATCCTGATCGAGCGGCTGATGCGCGATAGACCTCATCCTCAGCAGGGATACCGCGCCGCTCAAGGCGTTCTATCGCTCGCGCGCCGGTACGGCCCCGAGCGTCTGGAAGCGGCGTGCGATCGGGCACTGACGATCAATGCGCTCAGCTATTCCTCCGTCAGCACCATCCTCAAATCCGGTCTCGATCAGGCCCCGCCTGGTGCTGAGCCAGTCAAGCCCACCCCGATGCATGGCAACATCCGCGGCAGCTCCTATTACCAGTGAAGAAAGGAAGATACTCACATGCTCACACATCCAACCCTCGACCAGATGCATGCGCTCGGCCTATCCGGCATGGCGGCAGCATATCGCGACCTGGCCAATCAACCTGAGGGCAGCGATCTCAACCGCGATGAATGGCTCGGCCTGATGCTTGATCGGGAGATGGCCGTGCGCGGCGACAAGCGACTGACCAACCGGCTTGCAATCGCCAAACTGCGTTTCCCCGATGCTTGCATCGAGAACATCGACTTCGCCGCCCCTCGCGGCCTCGACCGCCGACAGCTCCTCTCGCTTGCCCAAGGCGAATGGCTCAA
>NZ_JAPAIX010000038.1:0-2127 GCF_025910175.1 Agrobacterium sp. BT-220-3 | reverse complement strand
AATCAACGACCAGAATGACCTGCTCGGGCGCCTCTTCGGACTTCAAAAGGTTAACAAAGCGTGAAAATGCCACCGTTCGCGGGGTAGTCTCAGCCTACTGCAAGGTTTGCGACAAGCCCAGTAGAATCTAGGCGTTCGTCGCGGATCCAGTAAGACTAGCAAAGACGTCCGATAATGCAAGATTATCGGACATTTTATATTTCTGACATGTAGTGCGGGTTTCATCGATATTGATAGCCTAAACCGCACATTTGATCTATACTGCGAAGCATGAACTCGATCACCAAAGTGCAAATTCCATCAGTGACATGGTCGGCGAACATGCCGGGCTGGACGTTGGCATATGGCCGTGACATCGACGAAATTGATGCCGCCTTCGCCGCCGGTATCGGATTGAAATCCCTCGATGATTTGATCCGCGCCGATCCTCCTTGGCTCGGCTGCTGGCGCGACCGCCTAGCCCTGAAATCAGCCGCCGTCGCGGCCCGCATGCTCGATCGGAATGAAGAAGAGAATGCGCTGCGCGACGCCGTTTTGCTGACTCCCGCGAATGGCGATCCAGGACCGGCCGGAAAGCTGTTTTTGGCCACACGAATGCTGGCACGTCGAACAGCGATGCCCGGCACTGCGTTTGTCAGGGAACTGGCCGAGCTTCTGTCTATCCGATGGGACACGGAGCTGTGCTCGATCGCGGATCTCGCCGATGTGGCAATCCAGTCCGGGCGCGCGGCCCCCATTGCGATTGCTGATCTGGTATCCGCGATCATGGCGCTTCGTCCGGACGCGGAGGTCCTGGCTCTGGCTTTGGCAGACATCGTACTGGCCCAGAAGCTGAGATGGGCGCGACCCGTGCCGCTTCTGCTACCTGCACGGTTCGGGTCTGCATTCCGCACTATCGGCGGAAGAGGTCGAGTGCGGCCAGGTGAGCCAGCTTATCCGAAGGCAATTTGTCTGGCGCTGGTCAGCAGTGTCGAGGCGGCGCTTCAATCTGCCGCCGACATCGATCGCCGTGCCGCTCGGTTAATGGCAGCAGTGCCAAAGGTGAGGACCAAGGGGGGCGATGCGGTTATCCAAAAGCTCCTCAATGAAGACGCGGTTCCGGCCTCGGCGCCGGGGTGCAATCTGTCACGATGGGCAGCCACTCGACTGTTTGAGCGGCTGGAGAGTTTCGAAGCAGTGCGGGAACTGTCCGGCCGCTCTTCCTTTCGAATTTATGGGTTATGACGATGAGGGGAGCGAGCGCAGCAAAAACAAGTCAACGCCAAGCGAAAGACCGCCAGCAGGAGATCCTTTATGATCGTGAGCTCGAGGGACTGCCTCCAGAACTGCGGTGGCGTGAATGGATGTTGCGGGTAGAGGCGGTGATATTCGCCTCGTCCGAACCGGTCAGCCGTGAGATGCTGGCGCGGGTGGTCGGCAAAGAGTGCAGTATTGATCTGTTGGTTGATGACCTCATAGACGAATTACGAGATCGACCATACGAACTGGTATTGGTCGCAGGCGGATGGCAGCATCGCACCCGAGCGCGGTTTGCTGAGACAATTCGCATTTCGACCGCTCCGGCGAGATCAGTTGCACCACGGCTGTCAGAGACCGAGTCTAAGGTGTTGACGGCGGTGGGATATTTTCAGCCGATCACCCGGGCCGAATTGTCAGAGATTTTCGGCAAGGAGGTCAGTCGTGACACGATCGCCGGCCTGCGAGATGCGGGCCTCATCGTATCAGGGCCGAGAAGTCCGACACCCGGTGCGCCCTACACCTATGTGACAACACCTCGATTTCTGTCGGTTTTTGGCTTTGAGACCCTGCGTGACCTTCCCAACATCGAGGCACTCGAGGATGCTGGTCTTCTGAGCAGGCGAGGCAAGTTCGATACCTCCAACAAAGATCTTGCGGACATCGCTTCTGGTGGACATGACGCCGATGAGGCCGACTGATATCCCTTCTCATCGTGAGTTTGTTCGATAACGGGCTTGTCGCAAATTCTCCTAGTTAACTGGATGTTGAGCATCTGAAGAGAAATCCGCTCCAAATGTTGTGGAGTGGACCGATGATTCTGAATGCCATTACCGAGAAGCTGAAGCGCCAATCGAAGGACGATTTCAAAGGGCGTCATTTCGAGGCATG
>NZ_JAPAIX010000037.1:0-2494 GCF_025910175.1 Agrobacterium sp. BT-220-3 | reverse complement strand
TGTGATTAGGCATGGAATAAGGACCCCGCACATGGGGTGATCGGCGTCCAAACGGGACCCCCATTTGCAATGGGGTTACAACAGCCTCCGGTTTCATCGGAGGCTTTTTGTTCGGATGCTTATTGTGGAAACAATTCTGAAGATACGGCGGCTAGCCCATGTTCAGGGCAAGTCGATCAAGGCGATCTGCCGGGAGTTGGGCATATCGCGGAAAGTGGTGCGGAAGGTTTTGCGCACCGATGAGACGGAGTTCAAATACGAACGGACCCGTCAACCTCAGCCGAAGCTCGGCCCCTGGCGCGGTCAGCTCGATGGAATGCTCCTCGCCAATGAGGCCAAATCTTCTCGCGAACGGCTGACACTGATCCGGATATTCGAGGACTTGCGCGACCTCGGCTACGAGGGCGGTTACGACACAGTCCGGCGTTACGCCCGAACATGGGCGAAGGAGCGCGGGTCCGTGACGGCGCAAGCCTATGTGCCGCTCTATTACGCGCCGGGCGAGGCCTACCAGTTCGACTGGAGCCACGAGATTGTCGTGCTGAACGGCGTGACGACGACGGTGAAGGTTGCGCATATCCGGCTCTGCCACAGCCGGATGATGTATGTGAGAGCCTATCCGCGCGAGACGCAAGAGATGGTCTTCGACGCCCATGACAGGGCGTTCGCTTTCTTCGGCGGGGCCTGCACGCGCGGCATCTATGATAATATGAAGACCGCGGTGGAGACGGTCTTCGTCGGCAAGGAACGGCAATACAATCGCCGCTTCCTACAGATGTGCAGCCATTACCTGATCGAACCGGTGGCCTGCACGCCGGCGTCGGGGTGGGAGAAGGGCCAGGTCGAGAACCAGGTCAATCTGGTGCGCGAACGCTTCTTCACGCCGCGACTGCGCTTCAAATCCTACGATGAACTGAATGGCTGGTTGCTGGACAAGTGCATCAGTTACGCCCGCGCTCATAAGCACGTCGATCAGACGGAGCGCACGATCTGGGAGGTGTTCGATGCGGAGCGGCCGCACCTGGTCGGCTATCCCGGCAAATTCGACGGCTTCCACGCTGTGCAGGCCTCGATCGGCAAGACCTGCCTCGTGCGTTTCGACAACAACAAATACTCGGTACTGTCTACGGCAGTCGGCCGCCCTGCCGAGATACATGCCTATGCAGATCGCATCGTCATCCGGCAGGATGGCGTGGAAATCGGCCAACACGATCGCTGCTTCGGCCGTGGCGAGACGATCTATAATCCCTGGCATTACGTGCCGGTCCTGACCCGCAAACCGGGAGCACTGCGCAACGGTGCGCCGTTCCACGACTGGGTTTTGCCCGCCGCCATGGAGAAGGTGCGCCGCCGGCTGAAGGCAATGCATGACGGCGACCGGCAGA
Source organism: Agrobacterium sp. BT-220-3 (assembly GCF_025910175.1). Classification (NCBI taxonomy): domain Bacteria; kingdom Pseudomonadati; phylum Pseudomonadota; class Alphaproteobacteria; order Hyphomicrobiales; family Rhizobiaceae; genus Agrobacterium; species Agrobacterium sp. BT-220-3. The sequence continues at coordinate 1,109 of NZ_JAPAIX010000037.1, read as the reverse complement.
TGGTGTCGATCCTCGAATGCGTGGGCCTGGACGGGCTCCCCGCCGTCGAAGCGGCCTGCCAGGAGGCGATCGATCAGGGCGTGTTCTCGGCCGCCGTCATCATCAACATTCTGGCCCGCAAGCGTGATCCGCAGCCGGCCGCCATCCTTTCCATCCCCGATGCGCTTCGCCTGACCCATGAGCCTCTGGCCGACTGCGCCCGTTACGACAGCCTGAGGAGGGCAAGCTGATATGGAACGATCCCAAATCCTCGACATGATGGGCACGCTGAAGCTGTTCGGCATGCGTAGCGCCTATGACGAGATCATGGCCTCCGGCATCAAGCGACAGCACGAACCGCCGCGCATCGTCGGTGACCTGCTTCAGTCGGAGATCGCCGAGAAGCAAGCGCGCTCCATCAAATACCAAATCACCGTCGCCAAGCTGCCGCTGGCCAAGGACATCGACGACTTCGACTTCACCGACACGCCGGTCAACGAAGGCCTGGTGCGCCAACTCGCAACCGGGGCCTTCCTCGCCGAGCAGCACAATATCGTTCTGGTCGGCGGAACCGGCACGGGAAAGTCTCACCTGTCCATCGCCCTTGCTCGTGCTCTGATCCGCAATGGCGCACGCGGCCGCTTCTTCAACGTCGTCGACCTCGTCAATCGGCTCGAGACGGAGGCACGTAGCGGCAAACAGGGACGGCTGGCCGACTTCATCACCAGGCTCGACTTCGTCATCATGGACGAACTGGGCTATCTCCCATTTGCCCAGGCGGGCGGCCAGCTCCTCTTCCACCTCATCAGCAGGCTCTACGAGCGGACGTCCATCATCGTCACGACGAACCTGGCCTTCGGCGAGTGGCCGGCCGTATTCGGCGACGCCAAGATGACCGCCGCTCTGCTCGACAGGCTCACCCACCATTGCGAGATCGTGGAAACCGGGAACGAATCCTGGCGCTTTAAAAACCGCTCTCAAAGCTAAAGCCGAAAAGACAAATAACCCGCGCCCGCAGGCCCTTGCGCTAAATGGAGAGCCCCGGGCCTACGCGCGCTGACCCGATGCAACTAGAGGCAGGGGTCCCTTTTGGGAGCCGATAAGGGGTCCCGTTACGACGCCGATTGACA
>NZ_JAPAIX010000036.1:0-2696 GCF_025910175.1 Agrobacterium sp. BT-220-3 | reverse complement strand
GACGCCCGGCTTGACCATGCCGGCCAGTTCCTCGACGTCCCAGTTGGCCAGCCGAACACATCCATGCGATCCGACCTTGCCGATCAGCTCCGGTACTGGCGTGCCGTGAATGCCGTAGGTAGGCTCTGTCAGGTCGATCCAGACTGTCCCGACAGGACCATTCGGCCCGCTCGGCAGTTCAAGGATCTTCTTGTTGTTGCCCTGCTGGAAATTGATCTTCGGATTGTAGGTGTACGTCGGCATTCGCGACACGCCCTTAACCTTGTGAGTACCGGTTGGTGAGGGACTGTCCTCACTGCCAATTGTCGCTGGATAGACCGCGAGCAGCGAGCTGTCTTCGGCAAAAGCGAAAACCTGCGCCAGTGTGCGATGAACCTCGATCCGCTTGACCGATCCGGTCCTGGCAGCGCCGGGAATGGCGACAGCGATCGTTTCGCCCGGCTTGAAGGCCGCCGTCGGATTGAGGGCCTTGATCAGCGCGATATGCATGTGGAAACGTTCGGCCAGCTTCTCGGCAATGCTGGTATAGCCGAGATGCTCCATGATCGCCTGCTCGGCATAGTCTTTTGGAATGCTCTCGACGATATCCTCTCCGTCTTCTTGCGTGATGGCATAGGCCTGGATGGCCGGGGCATCATCGGTCAAACGGCCCAGTACGTCGGGATCGAGCTTCCCATCCACTGGCAGACCCTGAAGCGTCTCGAAACCGGCAATCGCTTTCGTCAGGTTGTCGCCTAAATAACCGTCGATGACGCCCGGCGATGAACCAGCCCGGTCGAGCAGGACCTGCAGATGCACGATGGCGGGATTGGGCTCGGTCTGTTTTTCCGCCGGCGCCTCGATCGGAAGGGACGCGATCGCCGTGGTATTGACGGTTTGTGCGTCGATCGGCGCTGCAAAGGCTGGGGAACAGAGCGTTAGAGCGGCGGTCAGTGAAAAGTGCCGAAAGGCATTCTGCATGGAGGCTACCGATAAATTAGGGAGAGACTCTCCACCCGGTGGATGGAGAGGCTTCATTGGAGAAAGATCAAGCAAGGAAGAAGGCCGCCGTTTCCGGCGGCCTTCTTCTTGTTAAATCGTGCGGCGAGTGGTGGTTTCCGCCAGAAGCAACGCCTTCTTCGTGCCGTAGGAACCGCCGAACCAGGCCGCCACAGCCCCGAGCAGGAGGGCGAAGAAGCCCAGGATCGCGCCGGCCGACACTGCCTTGGTGGCCGTCTGCGCCGCCTCGAGCGCCTGCTGCTTGGCCGCAGCAACATTGTCGCGATAGGTCTTCTCGTACTGCTCGACCTGGGTGCGGGCCTGATCGACCGGGATGTTCTGTGCCTTGGCGATCGCATCAGCGGCGCGATTGCGGGCATCTGCGGCCTTTGCCTGGTCACCGGTCACCGCGGCCTGGACCGCCGAAACGGCTGCATCACGCAGGGCTGCCGGATCGTTGCCGCCAGACGCGTCACGGATCTGTTGCTCGATCCCGGCCATCGGGTTTGCAGAAGTCGCAAGGGCAGGGGCCGCCGACGTGGCAGCGGTCGCGGCCGTCTGGCCGACACCGCCGACAATGCTCGACAGACCGCTGAACGCGCCGCCGATGAGGGCACCGACCGACGTGGTCAGCAGGTAGAGGATGACAAGAGTGGTGACAGCCCAGGTGGTTACGCCCTGATACCCGCCGGTCGAGCGGCTCGGACGTCCGGAAAGGCGGCTGGCGGCATAACCGCCGACGAAGGAAGCAATAATGCCGGCCACAACGAACCACGCGCCACCGGCTATGGAAAAGGTGCTTGCATTCGGGTTATCATAGGTTGCGGGATCGATCACGGCGGCGCCGATGCCCACTCCCAGAAGATTGAGGAGGAACTGGACGGCAAGCGCCAGGACGACCCCGGCGAAGATCGCGCCCCAAGACACCTTGTGCAATGTGGCTGTAAGGGAGGGGTCGACATAAGCCGCTTCGCGCGACACGTGGACGGAGACAGGTTCGGTCATGGTGCATCCTTTTCATCACGGGAACGTGAGTGCCACACTAACGCCGCAATTGAAGATCGGTTCCCGTGTCACAAGAGAAAAAAAAGACCGGCGATGGGATCGCCGGCCTCGAACTGCAGCTTCATCAAACGAAGAGCCTTCCATTAGTCCTTGCGGACAATACGGTCGGATCGTTCATCTTCGACTTCCACCTCCGTGCGGCGGACGCTGTCGCTGATGGTCTCCTCGCGCTGTTCGGCCGTTTTGCGCAGAGCAATCTCTTCGACAACGCGCGCATCCTTCGAGACGATCGCCTCCTCATGATGCTCCTCGGCCTCGATCGTACGGTCGACGAAGGCGTTCTCCGTTTCGGTTACCGGACGGTCGACCGTGCGGCGCTCGATGCTGACGTTCTCGTCGCGCAGCGATACCTGTTCACTGACAGGATTTTCGACCACGTAAGAACGGACACGCACGCGGCCATGGTTGAGGTCGCGCTTGGCGACGCGAAGCTTTTCCTCGACCACCGGGATAACCTCTTCACGGCCGGCGTCCAGAGCTGCCGTTCCGGTTGCGCTGGCACGATTGGCGGAGGCGCCATACGAACTCACGGTCTCCTGCTGGTTCCAGCCTTCCGAGCGCCAGCTCTCGGCGCGCTGATCGAGATCGATGCTGCCCTCGTCATCGAGGATATCGATAACCTTGTCATAAGAGGCGGCGGTGACGTTGCTGAC
>NZ_JAPAIX010000035.1:0-2806 GCF_025910175.1 Agrobacterium sp. BT-220-3 | reverse complement strand
CAGACGCCGGATCAGGCTTACTTCAACGCGCTGGCACCAATGATGGTGGCAGCATAATCGAGGCGGAAATCCACTTAACAAAAAGCCCGAAACTGTTCAGACAAACCGAGCCACCTCTGACAGATCGCCCGCGAGCAATTCGAACAAAACTTTTCGAAGCAGCGCAAGGTGAAGGCAAAAGGATAGCGTTCAAAGAAACTACATAGACGTTGTGAACAGCGGTTATGGCCTTATTGAACCCGAGAGAGCTTTCTCTCTTCGGGGTATTTTTACATCATTGTTGATCCCGATTCGGGATCATGATAGAGGTTTGGTTATGAGGATCATCGCCCGCCGCACTTTGCGGGAATTCATCGACGGCCTTACGGGGCAGAAGGAAAAGCCATCGGTTAAAGCCGCGCTGGATGCCTGGTTCGACGAAGTCAGCAAAGCGGCATGGACAAGCTCCGCCGATGTGAAGAGGCGTTATGCCACGGCAAGTGTCATCAACGCGGAGCGCATCGTCTTCAACATCAAGGGCAATGATTATCGGTTGGTGGCAGCGGTCGATTTCGAGAAGAGCATCGTCTGGATCAAATGGATTGGCACACACCGGGCATATGATAGGATTGATGTGACAGAGGTGAAGCATGGCGAATGACTTGAAGCCTATCCGCTCCGAGGCGGACTACGATGCCGCTCTTGCAGAAGCAGAGCGGCTTTGGGGAGCTAAGAGCAACACTCCGGAAGGCGACCGGCTTGACGTGCTGGCGACCCTGATCGAAGTCTACGAGGCAAAGCACTATCCGATAGACCCGCCCGATCCGATCGAGGCGATCAAGTTCCGCATGGAGCAACAGGGGCTGACCCGCAAAGACCTTGAACCTATCTTCGGCACTCGCAACCGTACGTCGGAGATCCTCAATCGCCGGCGCGGGCTTTCAATCGAGATGATCCGCAATCTGCACGACAAGCTCGGCATCTCGGCCGATGTACTCATTCGCCCGACCCGCGAAGTTAAAGCCGCCTGAGGGTAACGAAAGGAGACTGCTTGATGACCCGCGTTGCGCTCTATGCCCGATACTCCTCCGATAACCAGCGTGACGCTTCGATCGAGGATCAGTTCCGCATATGTCGTGAACAGGCAAAGCGCGACGGCTGGAATGTAATCGGTACCTACAAGGATGCAGGCATTTCGGGGGCGAGCATGATTCTCCGGCCCGGAATACAGATGCTTCTTCAGGACGCTCAGGCAGGACACTTCGATATCGTGCTGGCAGAGGCGCTCGACCGCATCAGCCGAGATCAGGCAGACGTTGCAACGCTGTTCAAGCATCTGAAATTCGCGGGCGTACCGATCGTCACGCTGGCAGAGGGTGAGATCAGCGAGCTGCATGTCGGCCTCAAGGGCACGATGAATGCGCTATTCCTAAAAGACCTCGCTGCCAAAACCCATAGAGGCCTGCGTGGCCGGGTTGAACAGGGAAAAGCCGGCGGCGGTATTTCCTACGGTTACAAAGTGGTCAAGAAGCTGGATGGCCGAGGTGATCCCATTCGTGGAGATCGCGAGATCGATGAACACGAAGCAACCATCGTTCGACGGATTTTCCGAGACTACGCTGCCGGAGTTGGCCCCCGAGCCATTGCCAAGTCTTTGAACGACGAGGGGATTGCGGGTCCGGAGGGTAAACTCTGGAGCGATACAACGATTCGCGGCCATGTGAAGCGCGGTACAGGTATCGTCAACAATGAACTCTACGTGGGCCGGCTGATCTGGAACCGCCAACGCTATGTCAAAAACCCTTCGACGGGCAAGCGTGTCTCACGTCTTAACCCGGAATCAGAGTGGACGGTCACAGAAGTATCCGAACTTCGCATTGTCGATAATGAACTTTGGCAGGCAGCCAAGTCCCGACAAGAGGACATTTCGGAGAAGCACGCCAGCGGGACCGAGGCCGTACGTGCTCACCACAGCAAAAACCGCCTTAATGGCATGCGTCGCCCCCGATCTATCCTTTCCGGATTGATCTATTGTGGTTCCTGTGACGGCCCCTATTCGCTGCGCGGTGCTGACCGCTTTGCTTGCTCAGCTCATGTGAGCAACGGATCATGCGCCAACTCGCGAACGATTTCACGCGACGAACTGGAACGGCGCGTCTTGTCGGGCCTGAAGGACAGGATGATGGCGCCAGAGATTGTCGCTGAGGCCATGCGTGCTTATGCCGCCGAAACCAACAGGCTCAATCGGGAGCGCCGTTCGAACGGCGATGCCTGGCGCATCGAATTGGAGAAGACGGTGCGAGAATTGGATAAGGCGATAGATGCTATTCTGGCTGGCGTCCCTCCCCTGCAGTTAAAAGACCGGATCGAAAAGCTGGAGACCCGCAAGGCCGAATTGAACACACTCCTCCTGGAAACGCAGAACGACATTCCAGATATTCTGCCAAGCACCTCGTCGATCTATGCCAACAAGGTCGGTCGATTGACGGAAGCACTCAACCACCCGGAGGAACGACTGGAAGCCGCGGAGGCCATCAGAACGCTGATCGAGAAGATCGTCTTGTCACCAGGCCCAAACCGCGGTGAGATTGACGCTTTACTGTATGGGGAACTGAGCACAATTCTGAACTGGATCGACGGCCAACTCATTGGAAAGTCTGGACAAACAAAAACTCCCGCAGCAATGGCTACGGGAGTGTCGGTATCGGTGGTTGCGGGGGCAGGATTTGAACCTGCGGCCTTCAGGTTATGAGCCTGACGAGCTACCGGGCTGCTCCACCCCGCGTTACCGGCGTAAATCCCTATTGGATTTATCGCGACTGCATCA
>NZ_JAPAIX010000034.1:0-3366 GCF_025910175.1 Agrobacterium sp. BT-220-3 | reverse complement strand
GTCGCTTTGCGTAGGCCGCACCGAATTTCCGGCCCCAGCGCCGGATCGTTTCGTAGGACACGACGATGCCGCGCTCCAGCAGCATTTCTTCCACCAGCCGCAGGCTTAACGGGAACCGGAAATACAGCCAGACGGCATGGACGATGATATGCGGTGGGAAACGGTGGTTCTTGTAGCTGATGGTCGGCGTGCTTATCACGTCCGGTTATCCGTCAACCGTTAAGCCACGAACAACGTGACAACGCCCGACGCGGACAGGGCGCTGATAACTGCGCAATAGGCTGATCAGGCGATCAAACTCATCGAGATTGTTGAGAACGCTTACTCGGCGGCCACGGATTCTGTCCGGCGCTTCGATCAGCACTTCGTGGCGTTCCTTAGAAATATCGATCGCTTCCAGAACGGGAGCGGATGCCGTAATGTTGTTGTCGGTCATAGCCGGTCTCCTTGCAGTGTGGCTTCGCAAGACCACTGTGATACCTATTGCCCGGCTATGACCACCTGCTTCGCCTGATAAGGCTACGCAACTGGTCAAGCCTCATTCAGCGCATTCTTCCGAAGATGTTACGGCAGAGAATTCATCTCCCGAGACCTCGATCTGCACAACCGGATAGTTTTCTGCAAAAATCGCCGCCTGAACAACGGTTGAGAAAGCGAGTTGCAAAACTGGGGCGCAAAAGCCTGAGTTTAATTTTGCGACAAGAGCAACTCGTTTTATCTTGCCTGAGACGGGCTGCTAGAAACAAGTCGCTCAAGACTTGACAGTCAACTCGAAAAGGCGAGACAGAGCAGTGAATGGATTTGTCGAGGTGGCAAATGTACCGCGTGTGGGATGTGGCATTCTCGGCTCTACCAGCCACATTCCAAGCCGCGTGATCGAATTTGGCACACATGACGGAGAACCGTCGCAACAACTCGCTACACCGCTTCAGCGCCTTTTAACCGCTTGTCTTTACAATATCATTCGGTTGCACTGGAATTGTGGAGGGCATGATGCCTGCCGAACATGCGCTAGCTCGCAACCCGAATATTCGGGATGAAGAACTTAAAGCTGCAATTGACTATCTTTGCGCGAAAATCAGACGCGCAGCCCATAAGGGCCAACCTTTGCCATTCAACGCCTATCGATCGAAGTTGATATTTGAAAAGGCACTGAATATTCGAACCGGAGAACCCGAATGGGCTTCTGCCAGTTCTGAGAAACGTGATTTTGTCGAGCAACCCATGCTGCAATGTGAGATATTCTACGGGCATTTTGATGGAAACTCGGCGGATTGATCACAATGGCTCTTTTGCTAATCGCGCAATTCATCGCCTTCTCTTTATTCCCCCTTTATTTTACGACGCTCCCGGCACCAAGCCGGCGCACCCATTTCTATACCTACATCGCGCTCATTCTGCTGATCGGCGGTTTCATGGGGAATGTCTATTTCCTGCCCATCACCGATGGTGTCGTCGTCTCCGGTGGCAACCTGTGTTACGGCGCCTTCATGATGACGTCGGTGATGTTCGTTTGGGTTGAAAGAGACGCCTTTATCCTCAGGCATCTGGTTCGGCTTGTGGTTCTGGTCGACATCTTCAAGATCATTTTTTCCGTCCTGACGCATTCCATTCTGGAAACGGAAGGTGTGATCAATCCACATGCAGTTCCATCAAGATTCTTTGAAATATCCACTGCGCTGATTGCGCTTGGGGGTGTTTTGATAATCTCTGAACTCCTGCTTTTGCTTTTCATTTTCGAGACCGTTAAAAAAAAGCAACCCTCGCTTTCCATCACGGCGGCCATCTACATTCTTTCATTCGTGCTCGTTCTCGTGCTTGATGGCATCGCGTTTCCTTTCATCGCATTTGGTATCAACACACAGATCGTTGCGACCGTCATTGGCGGACTGGCGGGAAAGATCCTTATCGCAGTTGCCTATGGTATGTCGCTGGCCTTGTTTGTGCTGTGGAAGCGGCAGGCATTTATCCATTATCTGGAAACAGATACCGTTCGATGGCATCTGCTGGCTTCCAGCAGCGCTGATCTGATCAAAGAGATGACCATAAAGGATCAGGACCTTCGGCGTGGGGATATCGTATTCAGGAATTCGACCGAAGGTCTTGCCATCGTCAATCATCTCGGCCAGGTGCTGAAAGCAAATGCGGCTTTTCGGGCGATGCTGGGTATAAATTACGATCACACCGATCGGCACGATACAGATATCAACAAATCATTCTGGATCGACGGGGCGCCCGTTTCGCGGCCGCACGGCGCGGCTGGGCAATGGCGTCGGGAGGTCATGTTTGGAGCGGACAGGCATCGGCCTGGCATACTTTCTATTACCCCTGCCGGCGAGGACGCGAGCGGCGGCGACACCTTTGTTTATTCAGTGACGGACATTACAGAACAAAAGACGGCGCAGGCAAAACTCGAATACCTCTCATCGCACGATCATCTGACCGGCTTACCGAACCGCCGCACTCTTCATAAAAGCCGCGCTGCTTTCCAGAATGTTCCGCATGCATTGATCATAGTCGATCTCGATTATTTTGGGGACGTGAATGACAGCTACGGTCACGGTGTCGGTGATCGCGTGCTCCAATTGATTGCCGAACGACTCGACAATCTCCGCAAAAACTATTTAGCTTCGGGCGATGTCCTCTGTCGCCTCGGGAGTGATGAGTTCGCCTTTCTCATTCAGTCTGGCGATCACAGCTTTATCGAAGGCATCATCGAGAAAATCCAATCTTGCTTCGGCCAGACTGTTCACATCCGCGATGATCTGGAAGTGTTTTCCTCCGCAACAATTGGCGTGAGCTATCACCTTCGTCCCGGAGATCATGATGCCCTTCTTGGGGCCGACGCAGCTCTATACGAGGCGAAACGTTCCAGACGTGGGTCAGTCGGTGTTTATGAAGACCGGCTGACCACGCAGAGCCAGAAGCGGGTGAAGCTGGGGCTAAAGCTGAAAAACGCGATCGCCAACGGCGAACTCGATGTCTATTATCAGCCGCAATTTACGGCTGTTGGCCATGAACTGCATGGCGTTGAAGCACTCGTAAGGTGGTCGGATCCGGAACTTGGTATTGTTTCTCCGGCCGATTTTATCCCGGTTGTGGAGGAAACTGGTCTCATTGAGGCCTTGGGCGAATATGTTCTTGAAAGGGCATGCCGCGACGGGCAGGAATGGCTTCAGGCTGGCTATCTCCCGGTCACGCTATCCGTGAATATATCGGCCAGCCAGTTGCGATTTGGTCGCTTCATACTGAACCGCACCGGGTTTGCCGGAGGCTCCAACTTCTGAGAGAGTGGAGCCGATATGAGCAAGACAACGAACAAGTTTTCACCTGAAGTCCGCCAACGCGCCATCCGTATGGTGCTTG
>NZ_JAPAIX010000033.1:0-3373 GCF_025910175.1 Agrobacterium sp. BT-220-3 | reverse complement strand
AGCCATCATCGCGAATTGCGTTCGCAGGCGATGGACCTGTGGGCGCAAATCGCTCGGGTATAAGCGGTACAACCCGGCCAGCGTCATCCTATTGCTTCTCGGCCATTAACTTTACGATGTCTTCACGACATATACCTTTTGCCAAATTGTTCACGATGACAAGCGGAAGCCAAGTGCGCGCTACCCAGAAGTCCTCTAGGCTCGTTGCTCCAATGGGATGACGTTCCCGCCCTGGAGACGGTCCAGTTCTCTCGCCCACCACGCCGCCATCTTCACGCGCTCTTCCCAATAGGTTGCCCGGTGATAGGCTTTACGCACCTGATCGGCACCGACATGGGCCAGTTCCGCTTCTACCGCGTCCGGGTTCCACTGGCCGCTTTCGTTCAGCAGCGACGAGGCGCTGGACCGGAAGCCGTGTGAAGTGTGTTCTTCTTTGGAATATCCCATACGTCGAAGCGCGGTGTTCAGCGTGTTTTCGCTCATGGGCCGTTGGCGCGTATGGACGGCAGGGAAAGCAAAAACTCCGTCACCTGTCAGCTTGCGAAGTTCCTTGAGAAGATCGACGGCCGCGCCGGGCAACGGCTTCTTGTGCTCACGGCGCATCTTCATGCGGCTGGCCGGTATCGTCCATGTTCCTGCTGCAAGGTCGAATTCGCTCCATTCGGCTTGCCGCAATTCGCCCGGACGCGGATAGAGGAGGGCCATAAGCTGCAAGGCTATTCTCGTTTCCGGCATTCCCTCATAGGCCCACACAGCCCGGATAAGAGCGCCGAATTGGTCCGAGGTGGTGACAGCCGCGTGGTGACTTACCGTGGGCGCTGTAAGCGCCCCACGAAGCCCGCCAGTCGGATCGGTGTCGGCTCTTGCTGTGGCGATGGCATAGCGGAATACCTGCCCTATGGTGCCGCGCATCCGTCTTGCTGTTTCAAGATTTCCCAAGGCTTCCACCTTGCGGAGGCAGTCGAGGATTTCCTTCGCCGTGATTTCGGCTACAGGTCGGCTACCAAGGTCAGCGCAAGCCATGTCCAGAAGCCATCGCTTTTTGTTGAGCGTGGTTTCTGCCTTCCCTTCCTTCTGGTTCTCTTCGAGAAGTTCTTCGGTAATGGTGCGGAAGGTGTTTTCGGTCACGGCCAGTTTTGCCGCCTTCTCCTCCTTCGCCGCTGCGCCGGGATCGGTGCCGGTCGCAAGTAGCCCTTTTGCCTCGTCACGGCGCTTTCGTGCTGCGGCCAGAGAGACAGCCGGATAGGCCCCGAGGGCAAGCGTCTTCTGTTTGCCGTTGAAGCGGTAGGAAAGCCGCCACAGCTTTGAGCCGTTCGGATTGAGCAGGACATGCAGTCCGCCACCGTCGCTGTACTTTGTTGGTACGCTGGACGGTTTCAGGTTTCGGATGTTGGTATCGGTAAGCGGCATGTTGGTATCCCCTGCCTTGCGCCAGCGCTGTTCCATGTGGCCGGTGGGGTTTGTCAAAGCCCGGGAAACCTTGGGCTTTTGGCGCTCCCTGTAGGGGCCTGTTGGTATCAAAACCCGGACAAACCCGGCGTTTGATCAATGTACCAACAGATATACCAACAAAAAGTGCGGCTGCAAGCGAACGGGAGCGGACGCCAGAAAGCAAAAAGCCCGGAAAACCGGGCTTTTTGTGGTTCCTTCGAACGTCCTTGAACGTTGGGAAACAGGAATTTGGTGCCCAGAAGAGGACTCGAACCTCCACACCCTTTCGAGTACCAGCACCTGAAGCTGGCGCGTCTACCAATTCCGCCATCTGGGCGACGGAGAGCGATGTACGAGGGCAGCCGCCCGGTGTCAACAGACTTTTTGAACTTTTATGACGATCATTGATTTTAAAGGGAAAAAACTTGGTTGAGTGCTGTTGAAACATTTTGCCGCATCAATTGTCGAGCCCTTCGTGTTTCGTCTTGTCGACGTGACCGAGGTCGCGCTCCGGGTCGATGACATCGCGGATTCTCTGTTTGAGTTCTTTTGGACCCGGAAAACCGCCATCGCGCTTGCGCTCCCATATGATCTCGCCGTTAACGGCAATCTCGAACAGGCCGCCCGTTGAGGGAACGAGGCTGACTTCGCCAATGTCGGAAGCGAAGGTTTGCAAAATCTCCTGCGCCATCCATCCGGCGCGAAGCAGCCAGTTACATTGGGTGCAGTAGCGGATGGCTATGTGAGGTTTGGTCTCGGTCATCATTATGTCTCCTTCAGCGCGCGGTCACGACAATGTCAACTATAACACTCATGTTTTTACCTGCCAGATGCTTGTTCTTATCATGCGGCTTTGCCAACAGATAAGGCATCGAAGGCTGAAACGTGGAGATCCTATGGCCCAGTTCGACAATAATCGTCAGCGTCTTTTCGTTCCGGCGGTCGCACCGCTTTATAGCTCCACACATGATCTGGTGGAGACCATTCTGCGTGTGACGGCAGGACTTCTTCTTGTCACCCATGGCTTCGGTAAGATCCTCAACCCGTTTGGGGCGGTCGGCATGGTGGAGAGCCTTGGTTTTTACCCCGGCGTCTTCTGGTCGCCGCTGCTGGCTGCCACGGAATTTTTCGGCGGCATTCTGGTGGCCATCGGCCTGTTCACGCGGCCGGCTTCCTTCGCTGCGATGATTGTTCTTCTTGTGACGGTCTATTTTCATGGCATCGTAAAGGCGGAAGGCCTGGGCGGCGCGGAAAAGTCGATCCTCTGGGCGGCGATATTCCTGTTCTTTGCAGTTCGCGGTGGCAACCGGCATTCCGCCGACGCGAAACTGTCCCGGGAGTTCTGAGGCGCAGCAGGCCTGGCTTGTTGCCCTGTTGACTAGTACCTCTTGAAAAACCGGCTTTCTCATGGTGAAGGTGGATTGAGGCGGCTATCTGCGCCGATTGAATCCACCTTTGTCGTCAAGAGGCCATATGCGCGTTGCAATTATCGAAAACATGGCGGGCACGCCGCATGGCCAGCTCGGCGTCGCTCTGCAAGAGGCGGGAGCAGATGTGCATGTCATCCGCGCCTATGCGGGTGAGCCACTTCCCACCGATGCGGGTGGTCATGATGCCCTTGTCGTTCTGGGCGGTGAGCAGAACGCCCTTGACGATGCGCTTTACCCCTATCTCCCAGAGCTTGCGCTTTTGATGAAAGCCTTTGGCGATGCGGATAAGGCCGTGATGGGTGTCTGCCTCGGCAGCCAGTTGCTGGCGCGCGCCTATGGTGGAGAGAATATCCTGGCCGGTCCGCCTGAATTTGGCTGGGAAGATGTTTCCCTGGCATCGTAAACTTAACGGAATGTGGAGTCCGCTGTGCGATGAGGGGGCATGACAGATCGAGATCCTCTTTACCGTCGGCATCGCTATCCCGGTGAGGTCATCGCCCATGCGGTTTGGC
>NZ_JAPAIX010000032.1:0-5074 GCF_025910175.1 Agrobacterium sp. BT-220-3 | reverse complement strand
GGCGCTTCAGCTTTTCGGCAATGGCATTCAGAATCATGGCTACGCTCCGCTACATCGGGAGCTGAATTTCCACCGTTGTGGTCAACAGCTAGTTAACCAAAAGAATTTGCGACACGCCCAGAATTCCTATCCGGGGAAAGTTTGCCCTGAGAGCCCCCGCCAAGCAGAATGGTTCCGTCGGTCGTTTGTTTGAAGGACAGTTTCCGACCAAAAGAGCCGACGACCGGTGAAACTTTGGGGTGAACCCTCTCCGTCACGATCATCATAGAGGTACGGATGTCGTGCTCCACATGTTCTCCAGCCATTTCTGCCAGCGTGCTCGCCCAGGCTCCAGCGGCATTGAGTACCAGCGGAGCCTCTATTTTCCCCTTTGTCGTACGCACGGCCCATATGCCGCCCTGTCTCGCCAGCCCGGTTACCGCGCATTGTTCCTTGATCCGAACGCCAGCTTTCCCGCAGGCAACACGAAAAGACCGGATGGTCCTGTGAGGATCGGCAGAACCATCGCTGCTTACCCATGCCGCGCCGAGGCAATGTCGCGGTAAATCCGGAATGATTGCCCGGACCTCTTCCGCGTCCAGCAGACGCTCGTGAAACATGCCTGCGGTCTGAAGTCTTGCTATTCTCGCGCTTATGGCTGACAGCGCGGACTCGTCCTCGGCGATTTGGAGTTGCCCGGCCGGACGGAAGCCGCAGTCGTCACCGACAATGTCCACCATATGGTGCCAGGCATCTGCAGCCTCGAGGCTAAGTGGCAATTCCTCTGTGGCGCGACCAAGTGTGCGCACGCCGGCGGCCGTTGCGCCTGACGCATGCCTTCCAACGAAGTCGCGCTCGATAATAATTGTCTTCAGGCCGAGTCGAGCCGACTGCAATGCGGCAGAAAGACCATGAAGGCCACCGCCGATGACCAGAAGATCCGTGTTGCTGTCCATTTTTTCCTGCCTGATGGGCTGGGAGCCAAAGTCACAGCCTGGTAAAGGTGGTCGGCTGACGGCAGACCCTGCGACAATATATCTTGCCCATCTCCGCGTTAGACCGCGAAACTCTGGCCGACCGTCAGGTTGTTGCCCGCGCCAGAACGTCGATTGCCTCAGGGTAAACAACTGCAAAGCCTCCGGTCAAAGTCGAAAAGCTGTGCTAAACATTCGGCAAGGTTATGCATGCTCTGCCGAAATGGACCTCATAATGAAATATAACCTGTCGGAATAAGATAGCCAGCTTTTCGACTTTGACTCCTGAAACGGCGCTCCGTAGCGTCGTCCTCCTTTATCAGTCGAGGCTTTGGGAGCCTTGCCACGGAGGACCGATGTACATCTTCGACCACAAGAAGCGGATCAAGCGCTTGCAGGAAAGCCTCAAAATCGCAGGTACGGGCACTGCTGTCGTAGTGTTGCCCAGCAATATCAGATATCTCACCGGCTTTTGGGGATATGCGGCCCGTGCGGAATATTTCGAGCCGCGCAGGCTGATCTGTCTCGTACCGGCTCATATACCAGGAAATGCGCATCGGGCCGAGATGATATCTGGTGCGCAGATGCAAGACTTTCTCGATGATTTCTGCAGGCTTCTGGTTAGCGGGATTTTTTGGTGCGGAGGATCGGTTCTCAAGCCCGGCCTCGCCATAGCGCTCGAAAGCCGATTTCCATCGATAGAAACTGGCTCTGCCAATACCGAAATAGCGGCAGGTTTGCGATACGTCACCGTGACGCTCGGCATGTTGAAGAACGCGCAGCTTATGTGAAACTTCCCGTCGGAATGTCATCATCGCGATTATCCTTGTGATCGAAAGTCAAAAACAAGGATGTCTCGAAGGTCCCTACTTTTCTACACAGCGAGTGGTTGCAGGAAAGAGTAAACCGCGAAGGGTCTACGGTCGCGATGAGAACCTGCGCGTTTTGGGACCGGTGTTTCCTGATCAGCGGAAATGAGGCCTGCCGCCTCCATTTTCCTGTTGCTCCAGAGAGTAAAAAACGTCTGCGACATTTTATATGCCGACCTCTCGCGGCGAGTATTTTCTCACAGATCAAGCACCCCACAGCGTGTCAGCGCTATCCGGCAAAGATATATATCAGAGCTTCGAAACCTGCTGCTCGGATGGAATGGTCCCATCTGGCGTCAGTTCATCGACAGCTTGCGGTAGATCCTTGCTAAGACGCGCCAATATCTCTTCCCGCGACAGACGTGTCTTCGCGGCCAATTCATCGAGAACCTCCGGCCCGATCGCCTCCGAGAGTTCGTCGGCGTTGATGTCGTCATTTGCCCCCGGCTTGATCCAGGACTCCGCCTTCTGCCCGAAGCCGTTTTGTTGGAACGTCTTGAGAAGGTCGCTCAGACCACAGCTTAAAGTTCCTCCTGAGGTGAGCCCGTCAAAAATAGATCCGATGCCTCCCGACTCCCTGCCGCCACCGAGCTTGCCGGGCAGGTCGCCACCGCTTGTCTGGTTGGAGGACGCTTCTTCATCCCGGTTAGCTCCGGAGGTCTGCTGCGTGTTCAACCCCCGCAGAAAATCCGCGATTTTCTCCCTGTTCTGATAGCCTGCTACCGCAAGTACACCCAGCAATGCTTTCAGTTGGCCGCTCACCATGATTTTTCTCCTTGTTTTCCTGGGCCCCGAGAAAACATGGCGACGTGGCCCCCTCGCGAGAACAAAACGATTGGTCGGCAATGAGGTTCCATGAGGTCAATGGATGGAGACTGGCTGCCGCTTCTTCTGATAAACGCGCTAATGAACGGGGTGAGAGAGAGAGAGAGAGAGAGAGAGAGAGAGAGAGAGAACGGATGTCCGATAGCGGCACCATGCAGGTGGCGTCCCTAAGAGCAAGCTACCTTCCGCTCATGTCGTTCACTTCGTTCGGCGAGGTCGGGACGCCGTAAGATTGTCACCCAACTTGGATCATCCGGCAATGACGGCAGTCCTGCACCATGCCCGGGTTGACCGGAGCTCTGGGAATCTTAAATGCAGGCGCGGGGAAATTTTTCATTATCGACAGGAGAGCGGCAGCGCGAAAATTAGTGGCGTTTTAGGCCGCGGCTGGCCTGGTGCGGTTTTGAGGATGTACCCGCATTCGGCGCGTCATGATGAACCCATTTGAAGAACGCGTAGACGGGATAAAAATGACAATCAGGGTGAGGATTGAGTCGAGCATCTGCATTCGACCCTCGCGAGACGGCAATGTCGCGATCGCAGTTAGAGCTTATAAGCTGTGCCAGGGGCGAGCGTTATTTTGCTGTCCCAACTCGCGATCCAATTTGTCTCTGCTGCAATCACTGCGATCAGCATGGCCGCGAATATTGTAGACAAGGTGACGATCAGGAAAAGTAAAATCTTTCGGAAAATGCGAGTGTCTCCGACTGAAACGCGCGGACGCTATACAAGCCGCGCCATATTATAATTGACGGCAATGGTTAAAACTTGGTTTGCGATATTCCCTGCGTGGCGGACGGTGCGGAAACGGGGCCCGCGCGGAGTTGCAAGGTTTTGCATGCCGATAGATTTCAGGCTTCAAACGGCTGACGAAGGGGCGAGGGGCTCTTACGGCCGGCTGGTTGTCCCGCTTACGAATTCTGCATACTAATTTGAGCGGGTGGAATGAAATCTATGTCGCAGACCGTTAAATTAATCGCGGCAATTGTCTTACAAACGAGATCTTTATCAAAGGCGGTATCGGGCGTCACTGAAGGGGCGCCACCGTGGCGCCCCTCCTGAAACTCTCACATACCATTGCGGCGATAGCGAAGCCGTTCCTGCTCGATCTGGTTGGCCTCGTAGGGCGAGAGCGTTTCGTCGAAATGCGTCCATCCTTGCTTTTCGTAAGCGGCGCGACGTTCTGTCGGATCGACCCAATTCGAGCGTTTGAGAATGGCTTCAGCCTCCGGCGCCAAGGCGTCATCCACTTTTGCGGTGACGAGGGTGCCACCCCGGCGGACGCCTTCGGCGTAGAAGTGGGCATCTCGTTCCGGGACGCCGGAGCTCGTCAGTGCGCCAATAATCCCACCAGCGGCCCCACCTGCAACCGCACCGGCTGCCGCGCCGGCTGCAGTCGCAGCAAGCCAGCCGGCTGCAACGACCGGACCGACGCCCGGAATGGCCATCAAGCCAAGGCCGGTGAGCAGGCCGCCCGCGCCGCCGACGACCGCACCGATCCCCGCGCCAGTTCCGGCCCCTTCTGCGGCATTCGACTCTTCGTGCCGCCGATCGGCGTTATTGGAAACGATACTGATATCGCTGGATGGTACGCCCAGAGCTTCGAGTTCACTGACGGTGGAACTTGCGTCTGCGTAATCGTCAAAAAGTCCGGTAACAGTTCTCATAACATCCTCCTAGGGGTTACTTGGCAACAACATTGCCCTGATAATCGAGAGCGATCGAAACAGTTTTGCCGTCCTTCATGCCGGTGGCATTCCAAACGCCCCTGTCGTCTTTCTTGAGATCCTTCAACCCCGTATAACCCGCTTTTTGGATCCGATCCTTTGCCTGGTCCTCAGTAAAACTGTTGGCGCCCTCGACCGGGGCCGTCGGGTTTTTCGTGTCGGGGGTCGCAATTGCCGGCGTGTTTCCGTCGCTGTTGGCCGCGGGCGCACCCTGGGCATGTGCTGTAAGGGCCGAGACACAAATGAAGGCGGCTGTGAGAATAGTGTTTTTCATGGTTTTCTCCCTAGCTCGGATCTGCGTAGATTGATCCGCCTGATTAACCCTTTTATGTTCTTTTGGTTCCAGCATCGGAGGCAAGGTGCTCAACAAGCATGGCGGCGCGTCGGGCATACGAGTGACCATGCAAGGGTCTGGACAGTGGCGCAGGCGAACGGCCGAATAAGAGGAGGTAGCAACTGAAGCGGTGGAGCGCCCGGAAAGCTACACGAGGCGATTGGCATCGGTAGTCAGGAAACCATAGAGATCATCGATCGTGATCCCGTTGCGAACCTTCCGGAGCATTTTCATTTTGGCACGTGGATAGAGCTGGCTCGGGAAATTTGAACAGCGGGGATAAGTGGAATTTCTGCCTGACTTCGGCTTAGATGCCGTGAACAGGAGATACCATGACGAGACGACCGCGCCGGAACCACAGCCCGG
>NZ_JAPAIX010000031.1:0-5087 GCF_025910175.1 Agrobacterium sp. BT-220-3 | reverse complement strand
GCATCCGAACAAAAAGCCTCCGATGAAACCGGAGGCTGTTGTAACCCCATTGCAAATGGGGGTCCCGTTTGGACGCCGATCACCCCATGTGCGGGGTCCTTATTCCATGCCTAATCACATCCAGACAGCGACCCTGAGAATTTCAAGTTCCTCAAGTCAGCTGGCCGGTCTCTCCGTAACATGGCGTTCGCGTCATTCATGGTGATGAACGGTATCTCTCAGATTGGTGACGCTCCGAAGATCATCGCCCGTAGCGGTGTCGCCGCTGCCTTCTCTCAGTTTGATCTTGCCGATATCTTCCGCGTGTTCCGCACAGGGACTGCTGGACGTGCTGGTAACGAACTGGCTGAAGGCTTGGAGCTACTGACAGGACAAGGCACCAACACGGCAAGGACACGCGTCTTCACGGCGTATGAGGGATTGGACCGCTACTATGGCGAAAGCTTCACAGAGCGGATGTTTGGCCGGGCTGAACACATCACGAAAGGCATGGCCTCGGCCACGTCGTTGATTGGTATGTCGGCTCCTGTCACTGACTTCCTAACGCGATGGGCGACCCGATCTGCATTGCAGACGTTCGTCAACCACGCTCAAGGAAAGAAGGCAATCAGCGCAAAGCTCCTCAAGGATATGGGCTTCACTGAAGACATGGTGAAGAACCTCAATGCCATGATCAAAGACGGAGCTATCGAGCTTGCGGATACCGGCGTCGTAAAGAAGCTGCATCTGGACAAGCTGGATGCCAAGTGGTCGCGTGAAATCGACGAGCTTATGAGCAACGTCGTTCGCGAAAGCAAAGTGCAGGTCCTTGAAGCCAGCCCTGCGCATCTTCCTCCGATCATGCAGAACGACCTTGGCCGTCTCATGGGACAGTTCAAGACGTTCATGCTGGCAAGCTACGCGTCGAACTCTCTGCGCGGCATCAAGATGCACGACGCCTCCTCGGCAAGCTCCCTGATCCTGTCCAGTGTCGTCGGTGCTGCTACCTACGCAATGACGGTCCATATGCGAGCGTTTGGCATGGCTGAGGAGAAGCGTGAAGCGTACCTCGATAAGATGCTCTACTCCCGCAAGGGTGCGGCAACAGCTGCGCTTGGCCGATCTGGCGACCTGACCGTCCTGCCGTTCATCGTGGACTCTATGCTTGAGCCGCTGTCTTGGCTCTCTGGTCGGGACATGCGCGTCTTTGATGGCTCCCGTACTTCCGGCCTTGGTAACGACCTAGTTGGCGGTCTCCCCTTCTACCAGATGGCGAAGCGGGTAGGCGATCTGACATTCGGTTCCTTGATCGACGCTGTTCGCGAAGACCAGCAGGTCACGCAACAGGAGGCTATGAACCGCCTCTCAACAATCGTCCCGTGGTTGCGAACCTACGGCTTGCTGAACGCCACACAGGCGATGCTCTCTCATCTGCCTGACCGCGAACCTCGCGACACAACCTTCCTCGGAAACTGACTTCAACAATCGCCCTGGCATTCCTTCATCGGATTGGCAGGGTAGTGGCCGCATCTCGACCCCTACAGGTGCGGCCACATCCACACGCAGTTCGGAGCCATCGCGAATAAGACCTGCCCACTAGAACAGCGAGAGGTAAGCTATATGCATAGGCCACATGACTAGCTTAACGCTTGCTTGTAGGGCTACGTAAGGCTGAGCTACTTGCCTCATTCATCATGAGATAAATCATATAAGGCATTAGCCCGTATAGCTGACTTGCAGCCTTGCCAGTTGCGCGCCGCCCTCTTTCTCACAACTCTGCCGAAGCAATCCGTGCTGTGGTCTCCCCGCAGCGGACGTGCGTTCGCGGCTTTCCCTCGGACATCAATATGAACGAAGAACGACTTGACCTTGTGTCGAGCGAACGCTGGTGCTTGATCCCAAGTCACGTCCTTTATGAAGCAAGTTCTCTCGGACGCATCCGCCGCGCGTCTGATCAGAACATAATCAAATGTTACTTTAGGAAAGCTGGATACGCATATGTATGTCTCATGGCTTTGGAGAGTGATGGCACCCAAAGGAAGCTACCGCCGCGCGCGGTCCATAGGCTCGTGCTTGAAGCGTTCGAAGGTCCATGCCCGCCAGGTATGGAGACCCTTCACCTTGATGATAATCCGTCTAACAATACCATCGACAATCTTCAGTGGAACACCAGAGCGGTCAATGTCGCTGCCAAACGCCGCCCAGATCGCTTAGCTGTTCGCCAATCTCGATATGATGGGAAGCACGGTATAGACCACGTCGAAATTTGCACTCGATATAAAAACGGATCGTCCCTCCCTAAAGTTGCGAAGGTTTCCGGCTGCGGTATTCAGACTGTGAAGCGTGTCCTCGAAACCTCAGGTGTACCTGTTGCCGCGATTGGCAGTGTCCAAAAGTTCGACCCGATACAGATTACTGATTGGCGTCGAGATGGTCTTAGCGCAAAAGAAATCGCGGATCGTTTGGGATGCACCCTCCGCACGGTCTTCCTCGCCCTCAGTAACGCGGGTCTCACAGACTCCACTATTCGACATCCCTTAGAGCGTGATGCTGTTAAACAGCTTCATTTAGAAGGTCTCTCAAACAAGTCCATTGGCGAGGCACTAGGCTGCGACCCGTCGTCAGTGTACCGCGTCCTTGCCACAATGCGCAAAGAGGGTCTTATCGATAGCGAGAGACTTCAAGAGCGCGCTTCCGTTGATGGCGCTAAAGTGCGGGAGCTTGCTGCGGGTGGAATGAACAACAAGCAGATCGCTGCTGAGCTTAATGTCTCTGAGGCAAGCGTTTCGAGACATCGACGAAAGTCCGCCCCTAATAACAATGGGCGGTCGATCTTGGATATTAGCGATCATGGTTGCGCGTTTTAGATAGGGCGGCATTTATCCTGCCAGCAAAATTTTATAGACTAGCCCCGGATGTTTTATCAGCAAAAATGTCCGGGGTTATCTAAAAATAAACCGCGTGAAAATCCCCCATGGCCCGCTTGTAGCGATGCTCTATGGCGGTCGATCAATCGCTGTCCGTATCGAACTCCATTTGAAGAAGGTCGTCGCCTCTGCTTTTGAACCTGTTGAACATCAACGTCCCGGCACCGTGTACGCTTCCGAAAATGACTTTAGCATCGTCAGGATACTCCGCAAGCGCGTCTCGCAAATCTCCGACTGTGATAGATGCCGCGTGTGTGCCGGAAATTACCGACCCGCTATGTACGTGACTGTGGTTGTAGTTCT
The DNA here is from genome assembly GCF_025910175.1 of Agrobacterium sp. BT-220-3. Lineage (NCBI taxonomy): Bacteria > Pseudomonadati > Pseudomonadota > Alphaproteobacteria > Hyphomicrobiales > Rhizobiaceae > Agrobacterium > Agrobacterium sp. BT-220-3. The sequence goes on along the minus strand of NZ_JAPAIX010000031.1, from coordinate 1,878 downwards.
TCATTTAAATCCCCTTTGAGTTCGACCCTGCCTGAGTCGCCTGAAATATAGAAGCGGGTGGCGTCTTCTTTAGGTATACCGCAGCGAGACGTTCTCATGAGACAGTTTATGTGTCTCATATGGGTTGACTTCACTATTATGAGACGATAGTTGTGAAGGCTCTAGACCCTAACGAGACACATGAGGCCATCCATCATGACCACCTACGGCTATGCGCGCGTATCGACCAATGAACAAGACTTGACCATCCAGCGCGAAGCCTTGCTCAAGGCTGGCTGCGAGCTTGTGCGTGAAGAGAAGCGTAGCGGCACGACCGTAGACGGGCGCGAAGAACTCGACACGCTGATGTCGTTCATGCGCACTGGCGACACACTCATGGTCACGCGTATCGACCGCCTAGCGCGTTCTATAGGCGATCTTCAAGACATCGTTAGGAAGCTCAAGGCCAAGGGCGTTTCGCTCAAGGCAACGGAACAGCCTATCGACACAACGTCAGCAGCCGGGAAAGCTTTCCTCGATATGCTTGGGGTGTTTGCTGAGTTCGAGACGAATCTTCGTAAAGAGCGACAGATGGAGGGAATTGCCAAGGCAAAGGCTGCAGGTATTTATTCCGGTCGGAAGGCAACCATCAATCCGCATACTATTCGGGAAATGCATCAAGCCGGAGTTAGCCCTACGCTGATCGCGAAAGAGCTAGGTATCGGTCGTGCAAGCGTATATCGGCTTCTGGCACCTTCGGAGCAAGCCTCCCCAAAATAATAGACGCTCGCTCACTACTTGAATTGGTCACTCGTTGGGAAGAGGCTGCCCCCGCTTGAGCGTCATAACTTCGGAGGCGCTGTTGTGGAAGTGAGAATGGAGGACTTGGCTGCCCCTTTTTAGGTATTCTTTAAGCACCTTACCATCAACGAAAACAAACTGCAGAGGAGTTGCCCGCGACACCTCAATTGCATAACTCTTGGCATCCTTTGAGAAATCGCTAGTTGTGACCATTACTACGACGTGCGCGCGCGAAAATACTGCGATGCCCACCTCTTTTGCAACCTCACTCAGCCCCACGCGTGTAGCCTTGTCAGTGCCGCTGTATCGCTTGCATTGGAAGGTCCAACGGCTAAAGAGAAGGTGGGCGGCCTCCGCTATCAAATCCACTTCTGCAAAGGCAGTCTGTGCGCTTCGTAGCCGGAAGTGTCTAGGAGAAAGGCCAAGGTCCAAGATCATCCGCAGAGACAGCAACTCTAGCGCAAGGCCAGCTTTGTGTTTGTCGTCTCCGAAAAGATCGACCGAAATCTCGCTTAGCGGTGTTTGCAGCTTCGACCTAAGTTCGGAAGGAATAACCTGATCAAAGTCCGGGTGGATATCTGCGAGGGGGATGTCGAGAAGTTTCTCCGTGCCCTCAACGTAACCCGACCGCCCGCCCTGCTTGCCTGTAGCTAGACCTGAAATTTTAACCCAACCACCGTCAACGAGTGGTTTTCTAACGTCTTTTGCGAACTGATCTTCATCGAAGAGGTATGCATAATTTGCAAGGCACCGAGTGACTAAAGTACTGACTAAAAAAGGAGGTGCAGCGGTTTCATGTTCTTTGCGTAGCTCTTGTACAAACACCTGCTGAGCCAAGCTGAGTGACAAGAACTCGTCCCTCTCATCGGGGCCTATCCCTCCAACGACACGCTTAAATTCGTCGGATATGACATAGCCATTTTCGTCGGCCAAGCCCGCTTCAATGAGCCAATTTTTAAAGGTCGTGTGATCTGTAGTCCTGAACCGCACCGGGTTTGCCGGAGGCTCCAACTTCTGAGAGAGTGGAGCCGATATGAGCAAGACAACGAACAAGTTTTCACCTGAAGTCCGCCAACGCGCCATCCGTATGGTGCTTGA
>NZ_JAPAIX010000030.1:0-5484 GCF_025910175.1 Agrobacterium sp. BT-220-3 | reverse complement strand
CAGACGCCGGATCAGGCTTACTTCAACGCGCTGGCACCAATGATGGTGGCAGCATAATCGAGGCGGAAATCCACTTAACAAAAAGCCCGAAACTGTTCAGACAAACCGAGCCACCTCTGTTTTGCCAGAGTTCTGATGACGAACTCGAAGGAAAGCGGTGAAGAATGATTTCACAACGGGACGTGATCGAAGCTATCGATGCCGCTGATGTCGATTTTTCTTGGTGTTGGGAGTGCTTTCGGAAATTAAGGCGCGGCGAGATAGAGTTGCACTATTTCGCGGATTTTCAAATTCGGCTTACCAAGGCTTTTGTGAAGCTTGATGCGACATATAGAGCTATCAAAACAGAAAAAGATCGTCTTATTGAGAAGAAAAGCCGTTTCCAGCCAAGCTGGTTTAGCGCCCGGATGGGCAGGCTTGATTTATATCTGAAAGCTATCAAGGAGGCGCTGGGGATAGCGCGTAGTCTTGGTGATGGGTTCGCTTGGATATTTTATCGGGATGAAGCTGCTTTGCTTGAAGCGCATGCCCGCGAGCAACGCCAGCTTTTGTTGCCGCCAAATGTTGGCGGCCTTGGTGAACGAGCCTTCCTTGAGAATATGCAGGGATTTGGTGGCATGTTCGTATTGTACCATGCCGTCACCTCGTTCCTCCGGCTTGGCGACGTCAGTTTTTTTGATCCTAGTTCAGGTCGTATCACGACAATAGGTGAGCTTAAGACACGCCATGTGGAGGGCAACACATATAATATTACCGTGGGCCTTGTGGCGGGGGCTGAGAACAGTCCGCTTTTGCAGCGAGCGGAACAGGCATCAAACCAAGAAAAATCCGATTCCGTCCCTCCCGAAATGCTTGAAGCGGCCGTTGAGCAAAAATTAAAGCGGCAAATGGAGCAGATCGCCGAAGCTATTAAAAAGCAGAAGAAAAGCGAGGAGAATGTAAAGCTGAACACGCACGGGGATTTCCATTTTAAGATTCTGGAAGATGTTGTTCAGCGAAGTCATCGGAAAGCGTTTGAGTTTAAAAAGGCGGGAGCTGGCCTTGTGCTAGGAACATGGAGACCGCGCCATTTTGGCAGTCTGGGCCAAAGGATTCTGAGGAAAAGTGGGAATCTCAAGAAGTCACTAGAGCCAGTGCAGCAGGTGGTTCAGGAGATACTGGATCCGAGCCTTCTGGATAATTGTCTGTTTGTGGGCAGTGTCGGTAGCCATGGAAGCGGCTTCCCAGCAACGATGATTGGCGCCGTTCCCTTGATGTGGTGGCCTCTTGAGGAAAATGTTTTACGTGACGTGCTTTTTGGCCACGTGATTGTGGTCACCATCTTCAATCCGGCCCAGTTGTGGGCCTTGCTTCGTCAGCGTGGGTTTGTCATTGAGACAAACGGGCGATCACAGGTAACGAGCATGTACCGGCAGGTTGGTGATAAGAGGTTCGAAGTAAGCAACTTCCATCACTTTGAGCGCATGGTCCAACACGCGCTCATGGACGAAACTGCTGTTGTAGACATGATAGAATCGACGGCAGAGCGAGCAAGTCTTATCGCGGGGGATGTGCCACTTCGGATGGACCTCAGACCGCGGATCGTGATCTGAGAACTGGAATACTCTTGGTGACGTTGAGGGCCTTGATCGGATTGACCGAATCCCTATCGGATACTATATTTGGTGCATGAGCGCACTTTTTGGCACTACAACTGCGAATTCTTTGATAGGAGGGCCGTCGCGCTCCTTGGGGCTGAGCGCTTGGGTGGGGCTATCATCTAGTGTGAACACACCTCAACAGTGGAGATTCGTGACGCAGCGCTTTGCGCAGTTCATCGACAATCTCGTCATCACGGATGCGCAGCTTCAGGATGGTTTAACCAAACAGGCCGGGGTCCGGGATTGTTTGAACCGGTATTTTTGGGGCTATTCGTCGGAGACCGACAACAGCCTGTTGATCGGTTCCTGGGGTAAGCAGACCCGTGTGCGACCGTCGCGGGATGTGGATATGATCTTCCTCCTCCCATCGTCCGTATTTCATCGCTTCCAGGCGCGTACCGGCAATCGCCAGTCCCAGCTCCTCCAAGAGGTGAAGAACGCGCTGGCGTTCACCTATTTCCAAACGGCCATGCGAGCTGATGGCCAAGTGGTGGTCGTGCCATTTACGACGACTCCGATTGAGGTTTCTCCCGGATTCCTCTGTGATGACGACTCGATTATTGTATGTGACGCAAACGATGGTGGCCGTTACGTGACTTCCACGGCACGTGCGGAAGCTGCTGCGTTGGTGGAGGCGGATGCCCGCACAAACGGAAACACCCGCCGCCTTGCACGCATGTTCAAGCAGTGGCAGCGCCACTGCGATGTCCCGCTGAAATCCTTTCAGATTGAACGGTTGGTCGTAGAGTTTTTGGGGATGCATCCGAATGCGACGGAGGATTACTTCTATTACGATTTTCTGGTGCGCGATTTCTTCGCCTATCTTATCAACCGTTCCAACACCTACATCACTATGCCCGGCACGGGCGAGCTGATCTGGCTTGGTAGTGACTGGTTGACGCGGGCCCAGACGGCATCACGAAATGCTCTTGCCGCGTGTGGGGCTGAGAAAGAGAACAGCAAGATTCTGGCGGGTCTTTACTGGCAGGATATTTTCGGCCCGCAGATTCCGAGTGACGTATCATGAGTGATCCGCGTATCCAGAAGCTTGTCGATGAGTGTCATAGGCAAGAGGAAAACTGCCGATACACAGCGGTGTCCTTTACCCTCTGGCTGCGCTGGCTTAAACGTTTTCGCCTCTTCTGTGAGGTTGCTCCTATTGTATTCGGCGCTCTGGCGACATGGAAGATCGTATCCCAGACATCACCGACCTGGGCTGCCGTCTTCACGCTGCTCGCAACGGTTATACCGCCTGTCTACAAGGCATCCAAGGCGGATCGTGCAATTGACGACTATACGACAGCTACCGGGGAATTCACCAACCTACGGGACCGTTTCCGTCAGGTCGCGACCATCTCGTCCCATGAGGATTTCTCCCAGTTCGAAGCCAAGGTGAAACCGCTCCTTGACCGGCTTGAAAAAGTACGCGCCCGTGCGCTGACGCCGCCAGAATGGTTGTTCAAGTTGTCGCAACGCAAGGTCCAGAGCGGTGACTACACTCACGACTACGATCTCGCCAAGCAAGCTGCGGATCAGGGCTAGGTTTCGTGAATGACAGGCCAAGACGAATACGATCTTCAAGCCGTCGTAGACGATGGTAACCTTGGTACGGAGCCTTCGGAATCCTACCGTGAGAGCTTGAGTGCTCTCGATAATGTCGTGCGGGAATGCATACATGTGTCGAAGAGCTATGCGGGTATCCCGGCACCAACCGGGCGTCATTTCTATGCTTCTGTCCTCTTTACCGTTCTCATAACGCGTGGTGTTAGCCTGCTGACCTTGGCGCCCCACACGCCTTGGGCAGACAAGAAGATTGAGCATTGGGACTACGCGTCGCTTGCGGGGCTCGTCCGCACGATGATTGAGCTACGGGTAGCCTTTTATTACCTCTGCGCGGAAGAATGCTCCGACGATGAATGGAACTGCCGATGGAATCTGTTCAATCTGCATGACTGTGTGAGCCGAATCCGGATGTTTGACGCATTGGGCGATACGGAGCAGGTGGAGGGACTTAAAGCTCAGGCTGATGAGTTGCGTGGTCGTCTTACGTCGAATCCATTTTTTAACGCGCTGGACGCCAAGAGACACAAAAAACTGTTGCATGGTCAAACCGCATATCTGTTCTCGCTTGAGGAAATTGTGGAGAAGGCGGGCATCGCTGTTAACCACTTTCGATGGCTGTATGTGCTCTTCTCTAGTTACGTCCATGGCTTGCCAATGTCATTTTATCGGCTTGGTGGCGACAACACAGAGCGTGGGCGCGGGCTTCCCAGTCCGGTTGAAGATTCCTATTCGTCGCTGTGTTTGTCATTAGCATTGACTCTTCTCGTCCGAACCCGTGACGAGCTTCATCAACTCTTTGAGGGGCTTCGCCAGCCAATAGAAGAGAGTAGCGCGACCGAGGTTACCGAGCAGCAGGTTCAAGACGGTCTTCAGGTTGGCCAGAGCGCGTCATTCGATGCCACTGAAGATATACAAATGGTCTTCACTCGGACGGCAGTGGACGCTTTGGATGTCGTCTATATCTACCGTCCGACTGGAGAGGTCGTTCTTGAGAGTTCGGATTCGGAGGGAAATGGGCCGGAACTCAAATGGTTTGAGCCGGTATTCTGGAGGGTTTCGCTGAATGGCGAACCTGTGACAGAGCGCGGGCTGATAAAAGCTATGGAGAACCCACATGCCTTTAGGGTGGATCATGTCGAGCATTCTATCCTTTTCAAGGCGAACGACTAAGCTGCCGGTTAGATTCGTCAAACGGCTCCGGCCGAGGCTCCCTCGGGATACGACTGGATGCCTTGCGGTTCGTATCGCAGGGACTAACCGCTGCCGGTCGCGGGCGTGAGCTTGCCAACGGATAACGCGCACGCATAAGCGCCACCGTGCATCCACCATTACAGATGAGAATGACGCCGAAGGCTCCGCCTCGGGCTTCCGCCGTCCGCGCTCCCGTGTGAGCGGAGCAGGGGTGGGGCGTGCCTGATGAGATGGGTTGGCAGATGGCCCCCCATAAGGCCCTGTCGTGTCCGGCGTTCGGCCAGCCTGTGCTCGGGAGACCGCTTGCGGCGGCACACGGCTGGCGGGTTGGTGGAGACAGGGCAGGGTGCCATTACCTGCCGACCTATCTCATGGCACAGCTACGCCGCGCGGAGTGAAGCGGGACAGGTCGGATGTGCGACATCCGACCGTGCGGGCGGCGGCGGTCCGTCACTCCCTCATTCATTAGGGAGTGACGGACCGCTACCAAACCCACGGTAGCCGCCACTCCCATGCAAAGGTTTCCACATGACACGCGAATGACCACGCGCAACGCTCCGCTTCGCTGATCATTTTCAGCGCAGGCCGCTGGAAATTACGAACCGGTGGCGTTCATTATCTCGCCAGATCAAGCCTGACGCTGATCCATCTACCTCACCGTTTCCCCAGCAAAAGGAGGGCTTCCATGCCTGCTCTACATATTCGCGCGCCGCCGCTGCGGCATCCATTCCCGACATCCGTTCGCACCCGAACGGGTATCGGTTGCCCAACAGGGCACACCACACAGGCCAGCCAACCGGCTGGCTCGGGAGGCTTTTACCACGAGGACAACTGACTGACGCATTCCGGCTCCCGTCGCGAATGACCTTCGCGGGGTGACCTGATCCAAGGACAGGCATCAGCCATCAACACTCACCGACCTCTCAAGGAAGGAAGCTAGATGGATAACCTGACCATGGACCTTGTCCGCTTTGCGGGTTTCGGTAATTCGCGGACAGGGATTCCATTAAATCCCGGACAGCGATTTCACTAAATCCGGGACAGCATTTCCGCTAATTCCCGGACAGCGATTCCGGTAAATCCCGGACAG
>NZ_JAPAIX010000029.1:0-2500 GCF_025910175.1 Agrobacterium sp. BT-220-3 | reverse complement strand
TACTAGTCGGCAGACACACGGCGGGTGCTAACGTCCGTCGTGAAAAGGGCAACAACCCTGACCTCCAGCTAAGGTCCCCAAGTCATGGCTAAGTGGGAAAGGATGTGAGGATCCCAAAACAACCAGGATGTTGGCTTAGAAGCAGCCATCATTTAAAGAAAGCGTAACAGCTCACTGGTCTAAATAAGGGTCTTTGCGCCGAAAATGTAACGGGGCTAAAGCCATGCACCGAAGCTGAGGATATGCCGTAAGGCATGTGGTAGCGGAGCGTTCCGTAAGTCTGTGAAGGCGGACCCGTGAGGGCTGCTGGAGATATCGGAAGTGCGAATGTTGACATGAGTAACGATAAAGGGAGTGAGAGACTCCCTCGCCGAAAGACCAAGGGTTCCTGCTTAAAGTTAATCTGAGCAGGGTTAGCCGGCCCCTAAGACGAGGCGGACACGCGTAGTCGATGGGAACCACGTTAATATTCGTGGGCCTGGTGGTAGTGACGGATCTCGTGTGTTGTACATTCTTATTGGATTGAATGTGCGGCGAAGAGGTTCCAGGAAATAGCTCCACCGTATAGACCGTACCCGAAACCGACACAGGTGGTCAGGTAGAGTATACCAAGGCGCTTGAGAGAACTATGTTGAAGGAACTCGGCAAATTGCACGCGTAACTTCGGAAGAAGCGTGACCCCATTTTAGGCAACTATGATGGGGTGGCACAGACCAGGGGGTAGCGACTGTTTATCAAAAACACAGGGCTCTGCGAAGTAGCAATACGACGTATAGGGTCTGACGCCTGCCCGGTGCTGGAAGGTTAAAGGGAGGGGTGCAAGCTCTGAACTGAAGCCCCAGTAAACGGCGGCCGTAACTATAACGGTCCTAAGGTAGCGAAATTCCTTGTCGGGTAAGTTCCGACCTGCACGAATGGCGTAACGACTTCCCCGCTGTCTCCAACATAGACTCAGTGAAATTGAATTCCCCGTGAAGATGCGGGGTTCCTGCGGTCAGACGGAAAGACCCCGTGCACCTTTACTATAGCTTTACACTGGCATTCGCCAAGGCATGTGTAGGATAGGTGGTAGGCTTTGAAGCAGGGACGCCAGTTCTTGTGGAGCCATCCTTGAAATACCACCCTTATCTTCGTGGATGTCTAACCGCGGTCCGTTATCCGGATCCGGGACAGTGTATGGTGGGTAGTTTGACTGGGGCGGTCGCCTCCGAAAGAGTAACGGAGGCGCGCGATGGTGGGCTCAGACCGGTCGGAAATCGGTCGTCGAGTGCAATGGCATAAGCCCGCCTGACTGCGAGACTGACAAGTCGAGCAGAGACGAAAGTCGGTCATAGTGATCCGGTGGTCCCGTGTGGAAGGGCCATCGCTCAACGGATAAAAGGTACGCCGGGGATAACAGGCTGATGACCCCCAAGAGTCCATATCGACGGGGTTGTTTGGCACCTCGATGTCGACTCATCGCATCCTGGGGCTGGAGCAGGTCCCAAGGGTATGGCTGTTCGCCATTTAAAGCGGTACGTGAGTTGGGTTCAGAACGTCGTGAGACAGTTCGGTCCCTATCTGCCGTGGGTGTAGGAATATTGACAGGATCTGTCCCTAGTACGAGAGGACCGGGATGGACGTATCTCTGGTGGATCTGTTGTCCTGCCAAGGGCATAGCAGAGTAGCTATATACGGAATGGATAACCGCTGAAGGCATCTAAGCGGGAAACCAACCTGAAAACGAGTGTTCCCTATCAGAGCCGTGGAAGACGACCACGTTGATAGGACGGGTGTGGAAGCATGGCAACATGTGAAGCTTACCGTTACTAATAGCTCGATCGACTTCTTCGTTCCCATTGAATATGTTCATCAAGCAGAGCTTGATGACATCATTGTTCTGTCCTGACGCCCGAAGGGCTCCGGACGGGCCGCGCCATAGGGCGCGACGACCTCTGGTCTGTATGGCTGCCACGCTCATTGTTGAGCAAGGGAGCAATACGGACGGGTCACAGAAAGACGTGTTAAATTAAATGAAGCGCAAGCTTCCCAGCTTCTCGAAACAACACTCATGTGAAAACATGAACTCTGTTGCGTTTTGCCGACCTGGTGGTTATCGCGGGGCGGCTGCACCCGTTCCCTTTCCGAACACGGCCGTGAAACGCCCCAGCGCCAATGGTACTTCGTCTCAAGACGCGGGAGAGTAGGTCGCTGCCAGGTCTGCAAAACGCAACAAACATCTTCTCAATCACACTTCGGCCCAGCCGATACGAAGGGCCGCATCAAGCGGCCTTTTTGCATTCCGGGACATAAAACCATAAGGCAAACGCCTCGTGCGTCCCTCACAGGAGACAAATCGCCTTCGGCAATTTGATCCGGCAATATACATCATAGCTTCGCTGTGATGCAGTCGCGATAAATCCAATAGGGATTTACGCCGGTAACGCGGGGTGGAGCAGCCCGGTAGCTCGTCAGGCTCATAACCTGAAGGCCGCAGGTTCAAATCCTGCCCCCGCAACCA
>NZ_JAPAIX010000028.1:0-6906 GCF_025910175.1 Agrobacterium sp. BT-220-3 | reverse complement strand
ATCAACGACCAGAATGACCTGCTCGGGCGCCTCTTCGGACTTCAAAAGGTTAACAAAGCGTGAAAATGCCACCGTTCGCGGGGTAGTCTCAGCCTACTGCAAGGTTTGCGACAAGCCCGGAACAGCGTTGCGCCCTTACATTGCCAGTGGTCGAGAGGAATTCGAGCCGCTGATTTCGTCCAAGTCGGTAAGTCCTGCTCACGCCGCCTTGATCGTGGCGGCGCTCTTGTTCAGTTCCTCGATCTTCGCCGCATCCCTATCGCTTGGTGCTGGCCGACCGTAGAGGTAGCCTTGAATCTCAGTGCACCCTTCTTCGCGGATGCGATCGAGCTGCGCTTGCGTCTCGACGCCTTCGGCAACGGTGGTCACGCCGAGGCGCTTGCCCAGGTCCGCCACGGCCTTGACCACGGCGGCGCTTTCTGGCCGATCGACGGCTTCTTTCACGAACGAGCCATCAATCTTGATCTTGTCGAAGGGGAAGATGCGCAGATGCGAGAGGGAGGAATAGCCGGTCCCGAAATCATCGAGCGCGACCCGCACGCCCATGTCACGGATGCGGCGCAGATCATCTATGCTGCCTGCCTCCGCGTCCACCAGGGCCGTTTCGGTCACTTCGATTTCCAGCCGATCCGGTGACAGGCCGGAGCTGACCAAGGCGGAAAGCACAGTTTGGGCGAGTGTGCCCTTGCCGAGCTGGTTGGCCGAGATATTGACGGCGACCCGCGCGCCGTCCTCACGCCCTACGGCATCCCGGCATGCCTCTGCGAGCACGAAAGCACCAATCCGGTCGATGAGGCTGCTTTGTTCAGCGATCGGGATGAACTCGCCCGGCGAAATCCAGCCTCGTTCCGGATGATGCCAGCGAACGAGCGCTTCGCGGGCCGTCACCTTGCCGGTCTCGATATTGATGATAGGCTGATAGAAGACGAACAGGCCATCTTTGGTATTGAGGGCAGCGCGTAACTTTGCTTCGAGGTGCACACGGTCCTGAACGCGGGTTTCCATATCGGGCGAGAAGATTTGCGCCTGCCCCTTGCCGGCGGCCTTGGCCGCGTGGAGAGCCAAGTCGGCGCGGGCAAACAGGGCGTCGGCACTCCCCCCATGTTCCGGAGCAAGGGCGATGCCTACAGACGCGCCGAGCTGAATGCTTCTGTCATGGTCGAGGTCGTAGGGTACGCTCAGGGCCTCTATGATCCTGCTGGCAAGGGCCGTTGCAGATTCCATGTTGTTGTGCGGGACCAGCACGGCGAATTCATCGCCACCGAGGCGGCCGACCGTCATGGCCGGGCCGTTGCAGATCGTGCGCAAGCGGCTGGCGACCTGGCAGAGCAATATGTCACCGATAGAATGGCCTCGCGTGTCATTGATGAGCTTGAAGCCGTCGAGGCCGAGATAGAGAAGGCCGGCACGATTGCCGGGCGTGGTAAGGCTTTTGGCTAGTTCCTCGCGAAAGGTGACGCGATTGGGTAGCCCCGTCAGCGTGTCGTAATGCGCGAGCTGGCGGATGCGGCTTTCAGCTTCGACCTCCCGCGTGACGAGCGCCCAGGTCAGCATGGGGCCGATATAGCTGCCGTCATCGGCCATGACCGCCGAAGCCTTCAGGTCCAGAACTTCCGGACCGAGTTTGATACGCGCATTGTGCGGCAGGTTCTTCGGGTCGGCCAGGATTCGGCGCTGATGTTGTGGGTTCCTATGGAAGACATCAATGCAGGTGCCGACCAAATTGTCGGCCTCGATCGGCAACAGGTGTTCGATCTTGCGGATCAGTTCTTTTGAAGTCTCATTGGCATAGGTGATGTTGAGCGTAGCCGGATCGACCGTCATCACTGCGACCGGCATATCATCGATCATTCTCAGCAGCCGGCTTTGTGCCTCATGCTTGGCGCGTGCCTCCGTTCGGGCATTGACCAGATGGGCGAAATCACGGCTTTGAAGCATCACGACAATGACGATATTCACCGTGACGAAAAGGAAATTGCAGGCCATCGCGGCGAGCGTGTGAATCCCGGTTGCGCCGAAGAAGGCGACGAAGGAGGTTCCCACGATCGCGGTGAGGATCAACGCCGCCGAGCGCAGATGGATCAGGCACAGCATCGTTCCGAACATCGAGGCGGTCAGGACGAAGCCGATATGGGCTTTCTGGAAAGCATCTCCGTAGGGGTAGAGATTGTAGGCCCAGGTGCAGAATCCTACGCCGAGAATGGCCGTGATTTTGTTGGTCCGCACCAGCTCGCGGACAACCTTTTCGTCAGAGAGGACGACATGCCTCCTGCGCCACCAGACCACAAGCCGCGCCATACATGCCCCGGTCAATGCCAGCGATACATAGGCGGTTAGCCAGATCGGCGCGCTGCCGAAATAGACAACGGCGAGGACCCCAGCATTGACTACGAGGATCAAGTACATCAGCGGAATCATACGCGAGAGTGCGGTGAATTGCGCCCGTAGCAGTTCCGGGTTGTCTCGCGGCACGGCGACGAATCGGGCGAGACGAGAAATCGCGATGTGCATGATGGTGTCTGGCCCCACAAAGGCTTCGGTCACGGCCGGCGGTGCAGGAGCTTTGCGCATAGCGATGCTCACTTTCTGGAATGTCCCTCCGCTATCGGTCATCGGTTTTGAAGTCTCTGCTTCAGCGCTTCTGGCGTGGAAAATTCTTTCGGTTCCCGATTCTCGCCCGCCACCGCGATCTGTCCAGCACTGACAATATCGGCAAGAGCAGCAGGGTGACCGAGCAAGAAGCCTTGCGCTTCTTCGCACCCTTCAGCGTTCAGCATAGAAAGCTGATCGTAGGTTTCGATGCCTTCCGCAGAAACCGGAATGCCGAATGTCTTGCCGAGCGCCAGCACGGCTCGAATGATTGCAGTCGTCTGCGGATTGGCAACCGTGGACGAGAAGAAAGAACGGTCGATCTTGATTTTGTCGAAGGGGAAAGCACGCAACGTGTCGAGCGAGGAATAACCGATCCCGAAATCATCGAGCGCGATGGAAACACCGAGACCCTTTATCTGCCGCAGCATATGCAACGCGCGTTCCCTGTCCGCGAAGATCGTCGATTCCGTCAGCTCGAGTTCCAGTCGTTCGGGGGGCAAACCGGTCTGAACCAGAATCTCCATGACGATGCGGGGTAGATCGGCATGGACGAACTGCACGGCCGACAGATTCACCGCGACTTTGTAGGCTTGCTCCCAGGTGGCCGCTTGCAAGCAGGCGGTTCGCAGTACCCATTCCCCGATTGGCAGAATAAGTCCGCTTTCCTCAGCCAGAGGGATGAACTCGGTCGGGCCGATCGGGCCTAGCTGCGGATGCTCCCAACGTAGCAGTGCTTCATAACCGCGTATCTCGCCCGTCGAGACCGCCGTCTGAACCTGATAATGCAGCGATAGTTCATTGCGGGCGATCGCGTGGCGCAGATCGGCGGCCAACGATCGACGCGCTTTTATCTTCTCATCCATTCCCGCTTCATAAAAGCAGATATTGCGCAGCGGATCAGCTTTCGCTCGATACATGGCAAGGTCGGCATTGTTGATGAAACTTTCCCTGTCGGTGGCGTCGTCGGGGAAGACCGCCACGCCAAAGCTCGCGCCCGGTACGATCTCCGCGCCATCGAACTGGATCGGCTTGAACAGGGCTTCCTCAAGACGGGCGAGCAAGTCGGAAATACCATCTGCATCGTCCATGCGGTAAAGGGCCGAGAATTCATCACCGCCGGTTCTGGCGACAAATTCGCCGTCATCCTCGCGTAGCAGACCCTTGATGCGCTGGCCGAGCACGCGCAACACTTCGTCGCCGGCGTTATGGCCGCGCTGGTCGTTGATCTCCTTGAAGCGGTTGAGGTCGATACCGATCAGGGCGAGCCTACCCTTACTTTCGCTGGCCAGCGCCATTTCAAGGTCGAGGCGTTCATTGAAGTTTGCGCGGTTCGGCAAGCCGGTGAGCGTGTCGTTCATTGCCAGGAGATGCAACCGCTCCATTGAATCCGCACGCGAGCTGTCATCGATCAGGTAGCTGACCAACCCTGCCCCGACGATAACGAAGGACATGGCCGCAATGGCGATGGCGAGTGTTTGCAAAGCTTGCGGGTTCGAGAACGAGCCATCTACAAGCAGTGGTTCGACACGGAATGCGGTCATACCGGTGAAGTGCAGCACGACGATCGCTACAGCGAATACGCCGGCCATGAGAGTTGCCGCGTGCCGGTCCGAGCGCATGGCAAGATGCAGCGACAGGGCAGACAGGCCGACAGAAAGCACGATGGACGCGACCAGATAGGTCATGTTCCATGACACGATGCCCTGCACCCGGTAAGCCATCATGCCGACATAGTGCATGGCCGCGATCGCCAGGCCGACGATCGCCCCGCCGAACGCAGGCGTGAAACGTGTCCAGCGACTTCCGGCAAGCATGAAGCCGATCGTGCTGCCCACAACGGCGATGAGCAGCGAAACGACCGTCATCACCGGGTCGAAGCCGATCGGCACGCCGGCGTCATAGCCGAGCATGGCGACGAAATGCGTACACCAGATCGCAACCCCGGCCGCGAGCGCGGTCATGAACAGCCAGCCATATCGCTGGCCGCCTACCGTGCCGGCCATCCGCAGGAACAGCCGCGCCGTCACCCATGAGCCGCTAAGGCAGAGCATTGCAGCCAGTAGGACCAGCCAAAAGTTATGATAATCGACTATACATCCAATAATTTTCGTCATGATTTTTCAAAATTGGCGTTGAAGACAATCAATGAGATTATGCAGCACAGTGGCTATGGCCTAGACGATTCTACTGTAACGGGAACTATCTCCGCGATCGTTCAGGTCACGGCCATAAACTTAGGAGTCCTCGATGAGGGTGTATTGTCTTGGGAGGGAAGGTAGATTGTATTCTTACCATATCCTCTGTGTTCGGGACCGCGCGTTGCTGCATCAGAACCCGGTTCCCGTATCCATTTGCGGCGATTTAACTTAAATCGCGCAACAAGATGTTCGAGGTCAGCCGCGCCATTGGCGAGGGCCGCTGCAATCGCGCTCATGCTGCTCACCATACCGGCATTCTGCTGCGTCATCTGGTCCAGAGAATTGACTGCGGAGTTGATCTCGGAAAGGCTTGTCGATTGCTCTGACGCAGCGATGGAAATGGCCTCGACATTTGTGTCAATTGACTGAACGAACTCTTCGATATGCTTGAGGGCATTGCCGGTTTCTCCAACCAATCGCACGCCCTCCTTCACCTCTTTGGTAGAATTGGCGATGAGACCAGAGATTTCCTTGGCGGCCTGCGCTGACCGCTGTGCAAGCTCACGCACTTCCTGTGCGACGACCGCAAACCCCTTTCCGGCTTCGCCCGCCCGAGCTGCCTCGACTCCGGCATTTAATGCGAGGAGGTTGGTTTGGAACGCGATCTCATCAATCACATCAATGATACTGGAAATTTCTTTTGACGCGGTTTCTATCCGGTCCATGGCCTCGACAGTGGAGGTAACGACCGCGACTGATTGGGTCGCTGCAGCGCGTGCTTCACGCACGAGCTTACGTGCATCCCCCGTGCGTTCCGTTGATTCTTGCACTGTTACTGTTATTTGCTCAAGGGCGGCAGACGTTTGCTCTAGAGCGGCAGCCTGCTGTTCTGACCTGTGGGCGATACCGCTGGCGCTCTCGCTCATTTCGCCGCTCTTTAAGGAAAGGGTTGAGGTCTGCGCCAGTACCTGCTCAAGCGTTTCCTGGAACTTGGCGAGTGACTCATTGAAATCGTGACGGAGATGGTCGAACTCCGAGACAAACGGTTCATCAATTGTAATGCGGATATTGCAATCGGCCAGCCGCCCTAAACCAGCTCCTATCTCCTGTAGCGCCCGCACACGCCCGCTTACATCTGTCGCGAATTTGACAATTTTGAAGACCTTGCCTTCGGCATCGAAGATTGGATTATAGGTTGCTTGTATGTAAATTGCGCTTCCGTCTTTCGTAAAACGCTTAAACTCGTCGTTGAAGAACTCGCCTGCTGCCAGACGGGGCCAGAATTGTGCATATTCGGAGGACGCCACATATTCTTTTTCGCAGAATATGCTGTGGTGTTTTCCTACAATTTCTTCCAACTCGTAACCGAGCGTATCAAGGAAGTTCTGGTTGGCGGTCAGAATTTTTCCGTTGGGCGTGAACTCAATTATTGCTTGCGCTCGTGATAGGGCAGATAGCTTGCCTGCGCTTTCCAAGCTTTCCAGTTTCGCGTTTGTGATATCCGTAGCAATCTTGACGATTTTTATCACTTTACCACGGTGGATCACGGGATTGTACGAGGCCTCAATCCAAATTTCATTGCCTGATTTCGTGATGCGTTTGTATTGACGTTGGTCGTATTCACCCTTCGCCAGTTTTGTCCAGAACTCTTTGTACTCCGCGCTTAGTGCTTCCTTTTGTTCTACAAAGATTCGGTGATGCTTTCCTATAATCTCACGGCGTTCATAGCCAATTGCCTCGCAGAAGTTCTCGTTCGCGTCGAGGATCGTTCCATCTGGCGTGAACGAGATGATTGCCAGGGATCTGCTGAAAGCGTCGAGCACGATGCGCGAATCGTTACTGAAGGGAAGGAAAGCGGTCATCAATTATCACTCCTGAAGATGATTAAAGATGACAAAGCGCATTTAACTTATCGTTAAAGTAGTGGTCTCAAGCGGTCTGAGTTCGTCCTTTCTAGGCTGATTGTCTTCGCAGAAGTCCTAAAACCTGCAACAGATCGGCCGCCCCCGGAAAATCAGGCGTTTTCGTGTCGCGTGTCTTTGTCGCAAGTGGTAAAACGGGCTTGTCGCAAACCTTGCAGTAGGCTGAGACTACCCCGCGAACGGTGGCATTTTCACGCTTTGTTAACCTTTTGAAGTCCGAAGAGGCGCCCGAGCAGGTCATTCTGGTCGTTGAT
>NZ_JAPAIX010000027.1:0-12706 GCF_025910175.1 Agrobacterium sp. BT-220-3 | reverse complement strand
GTCAACGACCAGAACGACCTACTTGCACGCCTCTTCGGACTTCAAAAGGTTAACAAAGCATGAAAACCAAGCCGCATCCGGGGAATTTCTGACCTCGGATAGAACTTGCGACAGGCCCGCCGTAAGTCCTGTGCAAAAAGCGGGCTTCGTGCCCGAACCATTTATTGGGAACGGCATGTGCGGATCTCATCATGGCCTGGCTGCAACCGCAGCCCACTCGCGAGAGGCCGGATACATTTATGCAACTGGAATCGTCATTTACGATGTCGCGTACCCTTGCACGGACGAGGCGGACCATACATTTTTTGAGAGAAGCTCGCGGAGTGCGGCTGTATCCAGCATCTGCTCGGCGAGCAGCTTCTTCAACTTGGCATTCTCGTCCTCAAGCGCCTTCAAACGTTTGGCCTCTGACACTTCCATGCCGCCATATTTGGCCTTCCAATTATAAAAGGTCGCCTCGGAAATCCCGTGCCTGCGGCAAAGATCAGCCGCTTTGGCTCCGGCCTCCTGCTCCTTCAAAACCGCAATGATCTGTTCTTCCGTAAATCGCTGCTTCTTCATAAGTCCGTCCTCAATAGGCCGGACTCTAATCCATTCCGGAGGAAATTCTCAGTGGCAGGTCAACGCGTGTTAACGCCGTGGGTCAATCAAAGCGGCGGCTGAATACCGGCGCTCGCGGAAGATACGGCTTCAATCGGGAAAGTTGTCGAGATTCTCCCCTACCCGCTCTCGCTTCGGCGATGAGAGCGAGACCTGAGCAAAAGCACAAGGTCCGCGTGGAGTGCCGATGTCACTTTGAGCGGATCAGACGAGTTCTAACATTGCGCTGTCATTTCCTTTGATATCTAACCTTCGAATGAAGAAGGTAACGGCAACAGAACTGGCATCAGACATTGGGAACATCGCGCGGACGATCACCTATCTCGCTCTCCCGGGAATGCGACCGACGGATCTCGTAGGCGCGGTCGGAAAGAAACATCCTTCTGTGGCATAGTAAAGTTAACGACCGAGAAGCAAAGGTGTGACGCCAACCTCTTCCACATCCCGCGCCACGACATCCCCTCCAACCATCATCGAAAACTGCGCACAGCGGCGATGAACCCTATGGGCGAAGATCGCTCGGGCATGAACGGTTTTATGCGGCTGGCGTCACACCTTTGCTTCTCGGTCGTTAACTTTACGATGCCGGTATCCACTATCTGATGAAGGTTGAGTCGACGATGCTCCCTCAAATCTGATAAGTCTTACAGTCTGGATCAAACCCGCCGGAAGGTCATTGACAAGTTCGATACTGCCGCCGAAGCGCTCGATGATTTCCCTGGCGATGGCAAGACCGAGCCCCACGCCCGGGGTTGACTTGCGCCGCGCGAGGTCGACCCGGAAGAAGGGTTCGAAAACCCGCCCGATCAGTTCCTGCGGAATGCCAGGGCCTTCATCCCTGATCGTCACGACGATTTCGCTCTCGTCTCCGGTCAGATCGATATGCGCCTTCTTGCCATGGGTGACGGCGTTCAGGATGAGGTTGCGCAGGGCTCTTTTCAGCGCCAGCGGTGCCGCCTTGATGGTCATGGCGGCTTCCGGCTCGATGAAGTCGATCGCACCAGCATGACCAAGATCGGAAACATCGCTGACGATTTCGCTGAGAAGCGTGCCGATGTCGATCGTCTTGACGCTGTCCTGGCTGACCTCTTCCCGCACCAGAAGAATGGCGCTGTCGGCGATGGCGTCCAGCTCCTCGAGGTCCGCCAGCCATTTGGCCCGTTCCTCGTCGTTCTCGATGAATTCCGCCCTCAGCCGCATGCGGGTCATCGGGGTTCTGAGATCGTGGCCGGCGGCGGCGACGAGGCGCATGCGGCTTTCCATCGCCGCCTTCAGGCGGGTGGCGAGTTCGTTCAGCGCCCGCGCCGTGGCGCGGATTTCGCCCGGTCCGGTTTCCGGCAGGTGCGGCAGCGAACCGTCAGGCCCGATGCTGGCGGCGGCATTTTCCAGCATGTCGAGCGGGCGGGTGATCTTGCTGGCGGCAAAGATCGAAACGGCGGCACTGCCGAGGATGATCAGCCCGATCCACATGCCGAAAATCTTCCAGCCGCCCGGCGGCGGACCCATATGCGGAATTTCCGCGACCAGCCAGCCACCTTTTTCCAGCGCGATAGCCGCCACGGGGGCAGGATTTCCCGGTGAGCGGATGACCACCGCGGTGCGCGGCTCTCCGACGCGGGCCAGCGCCTTTTCCAGAAATTCCGAGAGCATGCCGTCGAGATCGCCTTGCGGCGGCCTCTGTTCTATCTGGAAATAGCCGGGCTGCTGCAGGGAAGGATCACGCTCGGCCATGGTCACGGCAAAGGCGAGGCTGCGGGCCAGCGGCTCGATGGTGGCGTCGGGCGGCGGCGGCTGCAATGTCCGGTCCGCCACAAAAGTCGCAAGCGCGATGACGGCGATGATGGAGACGATCATCAGCGCCGTGATGCGGTTTTTAAGCGAGCTCATCGCTGCACCGGCAGGGTTCTGACTTGAACCGTCATCTGGTAACCGCCATTGCGCACGGTCTTGAAGATCGGCGTGTGTGTGTCGGCGTCCAGCTTCTTGCGCAAGCGGCTCATCAGCACGTCGATGGAGCGGTCGAACGGGCCGCGATCCTTGCCCTGCGTGAGATCGAGAAGCTGATCGCGGGAAAGCAGCCGGCCGGGCCTGTCGAGAAAGACTTTCAGAAGATCGAACTCAGCTCCCGTCAAATCTATCTTTTCACCGCTGGCGCGGATGACGGAGCGCTGCTCGGGATCGGCGGTGAAATCCGCAAAACCATAGGCGGCGGATGAGGGGCGGGGGGCTTCCTGCGGTGTGGTGCGGCGGAGCACGGCCTTGATGCGCGCGGTCAGTTCGCGCGGATTGAAGGGTTTGCCGAGATAGTCGTCAGCGCCGATTTCCAGCCCGACGATCCGGTCGACATCTTCCTTCAGCGCAGTCAGGAGAATGACCGGCGTGCGCGGCCGGCGACCCTGCAGATCGCGGCAGATATCGAGGCCGGAGCCATCGGGCAGCATCACGTCGAGCACGATGAGATCGGGATCGGAGCTGGCGATCTTTTCCTCGAACTCACGCCTGTCGGCGGCCATCGACACGCGAAACCCCTGCGAGCCGAGATATTTCGCGAGCAATGTGCGTATTTCCGGATCGTCATCGACGATCAATATATGTGTCACCGAAACTGTCGTCATATCGTCCAACCTTTTGATGCCACTATACATAAGCGTTGAAAAGAAACGGCGGATTTTTGCAACGAAAGCTTTCCGGCGCCGTTCTGGCAACATTCGGTTACAAATAGGCGGTTTGCGGAAGCAGCCCGGAAACATTCGGACCAAAGCCGGAAACGCGATGCTCCTATCGTCCTTTCATGTTGGAAAACGGAAGGAAGGTAAGATGAGAAACTCGCTACTGGCCGCCGCCATCGCGACAGCAACTATTGGCGTTTCCGCCGCCGCGCAGGCAGCGGAAGAGAATGCGCCCGCACCCCAGGCGACCGAACAGGCTGCGCCGCCGCACGCCAATCTCGATCTCGGCCCGGACATCGGCCCGGATCGGGGTCCGGATGAAAGGCCGCTGCCGCCGCATATGCGCAGAATGCCCGGCCCGGATGTTCTAGGGCTGGCGACGAAGCTTTCGGCGGCTGAGATCTATCTCGGCGTCACGCCGGAACAGCTCGGTCCATGGCGCGCCTATACCGCGGCGCTGATCGATCTCGTTTCCCCCGGTCCAGAGCGCAATCCGCCGCCGTCGGTGCCGGGTGAAGGCAAGGCCAGGCCCGAGCCGCGTCTTGCGGGAGAGGAGCTGGCAGGCATCATCGCGCAGAAGGCGGAAAAGGCCAAAGCCCTGCAGGACGCCATTGCGGCGCTGAAACCGAAGCTTTCGCCGCAGCAGGTGCTGAAGCTTGCCGAGCTTGAGCGTGCACTGATGCCGCCTCCGCCTCCCGGCCCGCGTCATGGCCCCGCAGACCGCGGCGGCTTTGCTCCCCCGCATGGCGATATGAGGCCGCCGGTTCCCGAGGCGGAACGGGGCTGAGGCAATTATTCGAAGTTTCCTCCTTTAATCTGCCCCCCAGTAAAGGAGGAAATCAGCCGGCGACGGCTGGAGCCGGGGGATCGCACGCCTGCGATCCCCCGCGTGATTTTCAAGCAGGAAGACGATGATGAGATACTTCTATCTGGTGCTGGCAACGGCTTTTGGTTTGAGCTTTGCCTGGTCGGTGGCCGTAGCAAAGGACAAGCCCGTGCAACAGCCGGCGGCCAAATCCCGGCAGGATGAACAGCGGCGTCAGCCCGCCTGTGCGAGGGATCAGCGCGGAAAGACGGATTCCAGACGTCTTCGCAGCACCTGCCGCAAGGCCGCGGTGCGAAAATCGGCCTCTGCCTATGAATGGATCGAAGCGGAGAGGGGTTTCATCCTCGTAAAACACGAGATGACGCCGGTTTCTTCCTTCGAGTGAACCGGCTGGATAGGACATCGATATGAAAACGGCACGCAAGGCAGGTGCATTGCTGGCGGTTGTCGCTCTCGCCGTGGGCGGCTACTGGCTGTCCTCGCAATATACGCGGGCCGCAACGCCCGGTTATATCACCTCGTCTGTGACGCGCGGCGATATCGAGCAAACGGTGCTGGCGACGGGAACGCTGAAGCCCGTTCGCCTTGTCGCCGTCGGCGCTCAGGCCTCGGGCCGCATCACCGCCGTCAAGGTGGCGCTCGGCGATACCGTCAAGGCAGGCGATCTGATCGCCGAAATCGATTCCGTTACCCAGACGAACAGTCTGCGCACGGCGCAGGCGGCCCTGGCGAATGTGAAGGCGCAGCGGGTTGAGAAGCAGGCGACGCTTATTCTCAACCGCCAGAGCCTTGCCCGTCAGCAGGAGATGGTGTCAAAAAACGCCGCCTCCCGCGCCGATTTCGAAAGCGCCACCGCAGCCCTTGCCGTCACCGAGGCGCAGATCGAAGCCATCGACGCCCAGATCGAGGAAGCGCAGGTGGCGGTGGAAACGGCCGAGGCCAATCTTGGCTATACCAAGATCACAGCCCCCATCGAAGGCACGGTTCTGTCGATCGTCAGCCAGGAAGGGCAGACCGTCAACGCCACGCAATCCGCGCCAACCATCGTCATCCTCGGCCAGCTCGACCGGATGACGGTGCGCACGGAAATTTCCGAGGCGGATGTAACGCGGGTCAAGCCGGACCTGCCGGTCTATTTCACGGTGCTCGGCGAGCCGCAGCAGCGGTATGACGCGACGCTCGCCTCGATAGAGCCGGCGCCGGAATCGGTGCGCAGCGATTCCAGCTTCAGTTCCTCGACCTCTTCATCCTCCAGCTCATCCTCTTCCACCACGTCGTCCTCCGAGGCGATCTATTACAATGGCGTGTTCGAAGTGCCGAACCCGGAAGGCAAGCTGCGTACCTATATGACGGCGGAGGTCCATATCGTTCTCGGGGAAGCGAAGGATGTGCTGACCGTCTCTTCGGCAGCCCTTGGCAGCATGGACAGCGACGGAAGCTATGCCGTGCGCGTGGCCGGTGCCGATGGCAGGGTTTCCGAGCGCAAGGTCGAAATCGGGTTGAACAACAAGGTCACGGCGGAAGTGCGTTCGGGCCTTGTCGAAAACGAGCGGGTGGTGACCGGCGAACGTTCCACCGACACCACCGCAAACGCCATGCCGGGGCCGGGCGGCCCGCCAATGGGGCTTTGAAACCATGGCTGAACCTCTGATTTCGCTTAAATCCGTGCGGCGGGATTATCCCTCCGGCGAAGGCACGATCAGCGTGCTGAAGCACATCGACCTCACCATCGAGGCCGGTGAGATGGTGGCGATCGTCGGCGCGTCCGGGTCGGGCAAGTCGACGCTGATGAATATTCTCGGCTGTCTCGACCGCCCGACATCGGGTAGCTACAGCATCAGGGGCCGGGAAACGGGCAATCTCGATGCCGACGCGCTTTCGGCGCTGCGGCGTGAAAATCTCGGCTTCATCTTCCAGCGCTACCATCTGCTGGCCGAGTTGACGGCGCTCGGCAATGTCGAAATTCCGGCGATCTATGCCGGTAAGACACAGGGCGACCGCAGGCACAATGCCGCAAGGCTGCTTGGCCGCCTCGGCATGGCGGAACGCCTCGATCACCGTCCCGGCCAGCTTTCCGGCGGCCAGCAGCAGCGCGTTTCCATCGCCCGCGCCCTGATGAACGACGCCGAGATCATTCTTGCCGACGAGCCGACCGGCGCGCTCGACAGCACCAGCGGTGACGAGGTGCTGCGCATCCTCGGCGAGCTGCATGCCGAAGGCCGCACCGTCATCATCGTTACCCATGATATGTCGATTGCCAGACGCGCCGGGCGGATCATCGAAATCAGCGACGGCACGATCATTTCCGACCGCAGGACGGATGCAACGCCCGTACCGCAGGACGATGCCAAACCCGTTGCCGTTTCCGGCGGGTCTTCCGGTCTCGCGGGTCTCGTTTCGTCCCTGCGCGAAGCCTTGCGCATGGCGATTCTGTCGATGCGGGCGCACAAGCTGCGCACCTTTCTCACCATGCTCGGCATCATCATCGGCATCGCCTCGGTCATCAGCGTCGTGGCGCTGGGGCAGGGGTCGCAGCAGCGGGTGCTGCAGAACATATCGAGCCTCGGCACCAACACGCTGGAAATCTTCGCCGGCAAGGATTTCGGCGACATAAGGTCGGGCAAGATCACCACGCTCGTCGTTTCCGATGCCGAAGCGCTTGCCAGGCAATCCTATGTTGCGGCGGTGACGCCGACGGTCTCGACCTCCAGCACGGTGCGTTTCGGCGCGAAGGAGGCGAATGCGCTGGTGAACGGCGTCAGCGAGCGCTATTTCGTCGCCAAGGGCACCAAGCTGTCGCAAGGCCGCTTTTTCGATGGCGGAAGCGTGGCGCAGAAGGCGCAGGAAGTGGTGATCGACGAAAATACCCGCAAATCGCTGTTTGCGGATTTCGACGGCAGCCCTGTCGGCCAGGTCATTCTCATCGGCAAGGTGCCGGCCCGCATCGTCGGCGTCACGCAGGCGCAGCAGGGCGGTTTCGGCTCAAGCCAGAACCTGTCGCTTTACCTGCCCTATACCGCCGTCCAGTCGCGCTTTCTCGGCAGCCTGTCGCTGCGCAGCATCACGGTGCAGGTGGCCGACGATGTCGATGCCTCAATCGCCGAACAGGCGGTGACGACGCTTCTGACCCAGCGGCACGGCACACGGGATTTCTACATTCTCAATACCGACGATATCCGCCAGACCATCACCAGCACCACGCAGACGCTGACCCTTCTGATTGCGGCCATTGCGGTGATTTCGCTGCTGGTCGGCGGCATCGGGGTGATGAACATCATGCTCGTTTCTGTGTCTGAACGCGTATCGGAAATCGGCGTGCGCATGGCGGTCGGCGCACGGCGCACCGATATTCTGCGGCAGTTCCTTATCGAGGCGGTGCTTGTCTGCATCATCGGCGGTACGCTGGGCGTGCTGGGCAGCCTCGGCTTCGGCGCGCTTTTCTCCGCCTTCAGCAGCAATTTCGCCATGGTCTATTCCACGACGTCGATCGTCGCCGCCTTCGTCTGCTCGACGCTGATCGGCGTTGTCTTCGGTTATCTGCCGGCGCGCAATGCGTCGAAACTCGATCCCGTCGCGGCGCTCTCGAGTGTATGAAGAATAAAATCATTGGGATCACGTTCAAAGCACTGAAAGGAGTGTAAAAGCCTTGTTCGAGGCACGCCGCAAGTTCGAACATCCAATCCCCGCTCTCGACATGGTCGCGCCACAACCGAACAACTGGCCGCTCTCAAAAGCTCACCGACGAGGGGAACACACCCCCACGGCGAAAAAATAGAAGACCGCCCTCTCTAGAAAGTCTCACATCGTGCTGGCCAGATCGGTGGCAATGCTACGGTGATGGAAATGGGCATCGTAAAGTTAACTTCAGCGAAGCAAACGCGTGACGCCCGCCACGTGCACTGCTCATGCGCGAGCGATCTTCGCCCATAGTTTCATTGCCGCTGTGCGCAGTTTTCGATGATGGTTGGAGGGGGTGTCGTAGCGCGGGATGTGGAAGAGGTTGGCAATCGGATCATGGATCGAGACGAAGCGTTGCAATGCCGCTTTGACTTGAAGCGCTTCATGATCCGCTCTCGCCGTCGGACTGGTTGGTGGGAGTTCTCCGCCCGATTGTTCAGCCCTTTATGGGTGCAGTGCTCGACGCCGGGCGTGATTTCCTGTTTTGCTGCGCTGTAGGAGCGAAGCTTGTCGGTGATCACTACGCATGGCGATCGTCCCAGACCTTTCAAAAGCATGCGCATCAGGCGGTTGGCCGATTTGGCGTTGGCGCGGCTTTGCACCAGAACCTCCAGGACAAAACCGTCCTGATCCACGGCGCGCCATAGCCAATGCTTCTTGCCCCCGATCGAGATAACGACCACATCGAGGTGCCACTTGTCACCGAGCCGGCCGGATGACCGAGGACGGATCTCGTTGGCAAAGGTCCTGCCAAATTTCTCCGCCCATACCCGCACGGTCTGATGCGAGACAATGATGCCACGGGGCCGGCAGCATGTCTTCAACCATCCGCAGGCTGAGAGGGAAGCGGAACTAGAGCCACACCGCGAGGGCAATGATTTCAGCGGGAAAGCGGTGGCGACGGTAGAGCGGATCACGGGTGGTCATGCCCCTTCATCGCCTATCAAACTCCAAGTTCAGTTAACCTTACGATGCCAGTTCTGTCTCATGGGCGCAGATGTCAAACATACTATGAACGTTTGGCTGGTGTGCACCGTCATACGGCTCTCCACATATCCCTGTTTATTTATTTTGATTCAAGTAAGCACTGAGCGTGGCATTGGTCAGTCAACCTTTTGTTACGTTCGTCGTTGTAAGGGCGCGAACGTGAGCGAAGCTGGATTGTTCCGGTAGCTCACTGGTTCTTCACCAAGGCCTAGTTGTAAGTGTATGTCTGCACGAGCCCCAGTGTGTTTTTTGAGAGTAGCCTGAGCCAGATAGCCAGCAGCGGCGGGACATTTGCTTTACCTCGGCTCATTGCCTCCACGACTGACAGATCGCATTGGAGGACTTCTGCCAAGTCTGGAAGTGACCACTGGAGATTGCACAGGCAACGGCGAAACTCTTCGGGGGCCATGGTCTTGCCACTTTACTTCGCTTCAAGCAAAGGAACCCACCATTCTCGGCGGGTTCCCTCACGATGCACTACCATACGTTGGAGCGCGGTCTTCTGGTCCCGCGCACGCTCATAGTGTGGCACTGCGGTTAATGATGGGTTAACGGCCAAAAAGAAATCCGCCGGAGCAGGTCTCATGCAAAGACACCATCAGACAAGGCCGCTTGAACCACCAGGCCAAAGCGGCGTCACGACACGAAAGTGTTGAATCTGTCCGACTTTTGAGAACGTATGGTGATCACGCTGCGAGGATGGATGTTTCGCGCCGTAGCGGCCTGAGATCGAGGCTTTCCGTCGAGGTCCAAATGTAATCGCCACTGAGCCTGATGTGTCGCCACCCGAGCGGGGTGATCTGTTTGACTAGGTCGGGCGATACCCTCCCGGTTGAGTTGGGCGAAGGCCGGTTGGAGATAGAGAGTGTTCCAGTAGACGATGGCATTGAACAGCAGGTTCAGCCCGGACGCCCGGTAGAACTGACTCTCGAAGGTCCTGTCTCGCAGTTCTCCGAGCCGGTTGAAGAACAGCGCACGGGCCAAGGTGTTCTGGGATTCGCTCTTGTTGACTGTGATTAGGCATGGAATAAGGGCTCTAACTCACTTTTGATGAAATCAAGTGCTGGCTGATGTTGGTTTCATGCAAGGAATCAATACCATGGGCCATTCGCTCAGATCGTCGACGCTCGTCCCTCGCGGCTTTATAGTCGACAATACAGCCATTGATGACGACGTCATGTTGATCGCAGTCCGGCCGACGAGCAAAGCAAGCTTTTGCCCAATCTGTGGAACAAGGTCGGAACGAATCCACAGTCGATATCAACGACGCCTGGCTGACCTGCCCTTGGTGGGAAAGCCCGTTCGGCTTGTCATTGAAGCGCGCCGGTTCCACTGCGATGCACTGCTATGCGGTCGGCGAATCTTCGCCGAGCGCTTCGACGGAGACATTCTCGCGCCTTCGGCGCGGCGAACCGCCAGGCTTGACCACATCGTCCATCATCTCGGACTTGCACTGGGTGGCAGGCCAGCGGCCACCTTTGCCAAAAGGCTGATGTTGCCGGTCAGCAACGATACGCTGCTGCGCGTCGTGCGGCGACGCGGCAGTCCGCGCTTTGTCCCACCCACCGTGATCGGTATCGACGACAGGGCGTGGCGACGAAATCAACGCTATGGGACCATCATCTGCGATCTGGAACGGCGCAAAACCATTGCTCTCCTGCCGGATCGGGAGCCGTCGACGGCCCAGGCCTGGCTCTCGGACCAACCTCAGATCAGCATCGTCGCTCGCGACCGCGGCGGTGGTTACGCGACGGCTGCAGCCAAGGCGTTGCCACACGCCACCCAGGTCGCTGACCGCTGGCACTTAATGGAGAACGCCAGCCGGGCATTCCTCGATGCGGTGCGCAAATCGATGCGCCAGATCCGAACTGCGATCGGACCGGCCACGATCAACCCCGAACTGCTGACGGCCGCCGAGAGGATCCAGTACGAGGGATATCTTCGCCGGGAAGACACCAACGCCGCAATTCTCGACATGGCCAAGTCCGGAGCAACAATCAAGGAGATCGTGCGCCGGACCGGATACAGTCGCGGCCTTGTCCGACGCGTACTGCGTGGTCAACGTTCGGATGTCTTCCGCGTCCGTGAGAACTCGCTTGAACTCTACCTGCCCTGGCTTGACGCTCAATGGACGGCCGGAAACCGGAATGGAACGGAGCTATGGCGGCAACTCAAGAGCCAAGGGTTCCGCGGCTGTCTTCGAGTTGTCACCGAGTGGGCCACACGCCGTCGAAAAGCAGAGAAGGTCGATGCGGGCGCGTTGAGCCGAGCGCCTTCGGCCAGGACCATTGCGCGTCTCATGACCATCGGCCGCGACGACCTTTCCAAATCTGAGACCGTGACGGTTGCGGCGATTGAGGGTGGCGTGCCGCTGCTGGTTGAGGCCCGGGAAGTCATCGCCGCCTTCCAGGCCATGATCCGCAAGAAATCTCTCGCTGATCTCGATACATGGTTGGAACGCGCTCGATCGGGCTTGGTCGCCTCCTTCGCCAACGGTGTCGTTAGAGACCGAGCAGCCGTCAGCGCAGCGATCTCTTCACCATGGTCCAACGGCCAGACGGAGGGGCAGATCACCACGCTCAAACTTGTGAAACGCCAGATGTACGGCCGCGGAAAAATTGATCTCCTCCAAGCCCGCGTCATCGGCGCGGGATAAAATCCATCACCACCAAAACTGCGTCAGAGCCGAATAAGGACCCTGCACATGGGGTGATCGGCGTCCAAACGGGGTCTGACGCGATTTCGATGACATCAGGGGGCTCCGACGATACGCGCCTCGAGCAGATCGAGCTTTCCGCGTCCATACATTTGCCGCTTGATGAGTTTGAGCTTGGTGATCTGGCCTTCTGTCTGGCCGTTCGACCACTGCGAGGTTATCGCATTTTGGATTGCCGCCCTGTCGCGCACGACGCCGTTGGCGAATGATGCGACCAAGCTTCTTGCCGCGCGGTCGATCCAAGCTTCCAGATCATCTTTAGACTTCCGGCGCAGCATATTGTGAAAGCTCTCGACGACATCCCTGGCCTCGACAAGGTCCGGTAGCCGCTCTTCGATTGCGGCAACCGTCATCGTTTGAGCCTTGGTCAAATTGTTGCGTTCAAGGGTCATCAGGCGGACGATAGTGCGTGCGGCCGGTGCGTGACCGAGTCCGTTTTCGGCCTTCTCGGCACGCCTTCGTCGCGTTGCCCATTCGGTGACCACCCGCAGACCGCCGCCAAAGCCAGCCAGTCGAAGCTGCCGCCACAGTTCAGCGCCGTTTCGCAATCCGGCGTCCCATTGCGCCTCAAGCCAAGGCAGATGTGATTCGAGGGAGGTTTGTCGGACGCGGAAGATGTCGGTCCACTGACCACGAACGACGCTGCGAACCAGCTTACGGCTGTGCCCAGTTCTGCGCACGATTTCCTTGATGGGGACGCCTTCGCTGACGAGACCACGGATAACGGCGTTTGCCTCTTCACGCCGCAGATATCCCTCGTATTGCAGTCGCTCGGCGGCTGTCAGAAGCTTCGGATTTACGGTTGCAGTGCCGATTGCCACGCGGACCTGCCGCATCGACTTGCGCACGGCATCAAGAAAGGCGTGGCTGGCGTTCTCCATCAGATGCCAACGGTCGGCAACCTGACCCGCGTGCGGCAGGGCTTGTGCCGCTGCCTGCGCATACCCGCCGCCGCGGTCTCGTGCGATGATCTCGATCTGGGGCTGTTGGATCAGCCAGGCTCTGGCGGTCGCGGGCTCTCGGTCGGGGAGCAAAGCAATCGTCTTTCGACGCTCAAGATCGCAAATGATCGTCCCATATCGATGATTTCGACGCCACGCCCAGTCATCAAAGAGGTGGCTCGGTTTGTCTGAACAGTTTCGGGCTTTTTGTTAAGTGGATTTCCGCCTCGATTATGCTGCCACCATCATTGGTGCCAGCGCGTTGAAGTAAGCCTGATCCGGCGTCTGC
>NZ_JAPAIX010000026.1:0-13849 GCF_025910175.1 Agrobacterium sp. BT-220-3 | reverse complement strand
CCGGGCTGTGGTTCCGGCGCGGTCGTCTCGTCATGGTATCTCCTGTTCACGGCATCTAAGCCGAAGTCAGGCAGAAATTCCACTTATCCCCGCTGTTCAAATTTCCCGAGCCAGCTCTGATCGATATGTCGATGCCGGAGAGCTCGACACTGGCCATACAGGATACCGCTTCAGATGCAGCGCGGCGGAATTTTGCCGAATCTTTCGGCCGTGTTGCGGAGCAGACAATCTCCAAGAACCTAAATGTGCAGCCAACGATCAGGATTCGGCCCGGTTACAAATTCAACGTGCTGGTCGATCAGGATATAATTTTTCCGAATTCGTATCGGCAATAGAATAGAGTTCGGCGCAAACCGGTCATCGTCTATGTAATTGAATCGCGATGACATACTACAATCTTGCGTGGGTAAATTCTTTCCCATAATACTCAACTTTAGGCAGGCGCAATGGGTGTGCTTCGCCTTCGTTTCGGAGCGACCGACCCTCGACAAAGGGTACTGCCACTTATGACTGCAACCTTGTTGCGTTCATACCCTCACTCAAAGGAGGCCATGAATTGAACCAATGGTTT
The DNA here is from genome assembly GCF_025910175.1 of Agrobacterium sp. BT-220-3. NCBI lineage: Bacteria > Pseudomonadati > Pseudomonadota > Alphaproteobacteria > Hyphomicrobiales > Rhizobiaceae > Agrobacterium > Agrobacterium sp. BT-220-3. Next base: position 13,278 of record NZ_JAPAIX010000026.1, on the reverse strand, counting down.
GAGCGTTTGACCGAACAGGTCGCCCTGGCGCATGACGAAGCCACGGTGAAGGCGACACTGGAGAAGCTAAGTCGGGAAGCAGGTTTTCGGGCATACGCCTATCTCAATCTGCAAGCGGAAACGCAAACGGCGATCTCAAACTATGACGTCGAATGGCAGCAGCGGTACTTCGAGAAGTCCTACGCGTTGATCGATCCCGTCGTGCGAAACGCGCGCGATCAGCTGGAAGCGTTCGCCTGGTCCAACGAAGGATCGCTCAGGATGAGCAAGGAGCGCAGGAACTTCTACGGAGAAGCCGGAGAGTTCGGAATCCGCTCCGGGATTACAATTCCGATCAAGACCGGCTTTGGTCGGATGGCAATGCTCACCCTGGCTTCGGAAGAAGTCGACTTTGCCCTCGGGCAGTCGCTGAACCCGGTTCTCGCCGCTTCTGCGGTCGCGCAACTGCACTCGAGGCTTGAAGGTCTGGGAGCGAAACCGACCCATCACACTCCCATTCGCATGAAGTCCGACGAACTAACTTGCCTACGCTGGTCTGCAGAGGGGAAATCGATGAAGGCCATTGCTATCATCGAGAACACCACATACGCCAATGTCGCGTTCTTCCTCCGCAACGCCAAGTCGGCGTTGGGCGCGACGAGCTTGCCCCAGGCGACCGCAATGGCCAAAGAGTTCGGCCTGATCTAGGTCAGTGCCCCTTAGATTTCGGCATATTGGGAATATAGCCCAGAATGTCGAGAAGCGTTGACACGACCGTCTGCTGCGCGTGGACGGCGATCATGGCAGCGATATAGGCCTGACTTGCCTCGCGAGCCGTCTCCGGGTCAGCTGCGGCATCGACCTTTGCTTCGAGCATCACGGCGGCATCGCGCAAACGACGATGTTTCTCGATCTCGCGCACGACGTGGCGCTCGATCTCTTCGGGCGGCTGATCACTCATCAATCCGATAAGTGGGCGCAAAATGAGTTTGGTATCAGACACAGGCCCGTTTGCACTTGCTTTGAACATTATCGGTCCAATTACCGTCCATATACCACCGATGTAAACCTTCTTCGAACCGAGGTATCCGCAGAGGCAAATCGGTTAAAACCTCAATTACATACTATAGTTGATAAACTTAAAGTATGTAAACGTCGATCTTCCGCGCATGGATATGCGCAAGCTGGTCGGTCGAAACTTTGCCCGCCTCCGTCGGGAAAAAGGCCTGACACAGGAGGATGTGGAAGCGCGCTCCGGCTTCAGCCAACAGTATCTAAGCGGACTCGAAAGAGGGAAGCGAAACCCCTCCATCGTCACACTCTATGAGATCGCCCAGGCCCTCGGCGTCAGCCATGTAGAGCTGGTCACACCAGACCAGTCAGACTGAGTAGGCGAGGCTCTCAGTATGACTCGAATTCTCTCTGAGCGTACCGAGAACCGAGGCCCCACTTCACAACGCGCAGCGAAATCGCTATATCTTCTCCACAAGGAGAATAATTATGGCTCAGATGTCGCGTGCCTATACGCCTGCAGAAGCAGCTGCCGTCAGCGAGATCGCCGTGAAATCGGTGCACAACGCAATCGACAAACGGATCATCGCACGTCGTCTTTCGGAAGACGAGGGACGTGCCCTCTCGGACGACGACCTCCTGCGCCTCAAGCTCTGGTATGGGGTCGGCTCGATCCTATCGGCCGAGCGTCGCCAGCGGCTCTTCGACACGATAGACCAGAATCCGGATGCCGACACCGTTCGAGCAGACGACTATCTGATCGTGGATGTTGCCCGCGCCCGGGAGCAGCTTGCTGCGCGAGCGGAGGCGCTTCGTGAAGCCGAACGGGTTATTGGATCCGTGAAGGGTGTCCTTGGCGGCGAGCCGGTCTTCAGCAAAACCCGCGTTCCAGTCAGGACGATTGCCGCTATGAAGGCTCAGGGTGCGACCACCGAGGAAATTGTCGAGGGGTATCCTTCGCTTACCGTGCGTATGGTCGAACTCGCGGAAATCTGGACTGCCGCTCACCCGGCACGAGGCCGACCTCGCAAGCTTTCGGACCTTGGCGCAACCGTGAAATCTGCAAAGCGTCTCTCACTTCCGAAGGCCGCCATCAAAGCTTCCGGCAGCTGATATCGTGAAGTTCCTGATTGATGAATGCCTGCACACCTCTCTCGTGGCCGTAGCTCAGGATAACGGCCACGACGGCTTCCACGTAAACTGGCTTGGCCTGAGCGGCGAAAAGGATTGGGATCTGATGCCCCGCATTGTTGCGGAGGACTACACCTTCGTCACCAACAACGCGCGTGATTTCAGGAAACTATACGGCAATGAAGAGATCCATGCCGGATTGATCATCATCGTGCCTCAGGTTGTTCCGGCATTGCAGCGAGACCTGTTCACACTCATCCTGGAGGAGGTTACCGGCGGCGAAGAACTCCTGAACGAGGTGATCGAGATCACCATCGAGGGCGATGAGGCGGTTCTCACACGCTATTCTCTCCCAGCAATATGAGAACAGCGCAAATTCGCTCATTCGAAAGGCGGAGGCCCGGACAGGCCACTATTTCTGGCCCCCGATCCGCGTCAGATCAATCCGGATACCGGCATCGTCAGGCTTCGACGGCTCTTCTTTCTCCTGGGGCGTGGCGTCGGCCTCCGGAGCCTCTTCTGCATCATGGCCATCCTCTGATTTTTGCACGACCGCGCCACCTGGATCCTCCGCCTGGAACACGCTCTCCCCCTCTAACTTTCCGGTCTGCCAGGCATGGACAGCATCGTCGAAGAGCTGCGGGAACACCTCGTCGCTCGTTGGGTTTCCATACCACTTCGCAACAATTCGCAGGATCTTGGCAAACATGGTCGTGCCCAAGCGCAGATTCGCGCAGGGGTCAACCAGATCAGCCTTCAGCTCCGACGCGTCTTTCAGACCGATTCCCGCCGGGATCTGGGTCAGGCCCACCCGCACGATGGAACCACCGATGTTCTCGCGAACAATCTCGATCGCCTCCTCAGGCGTTTTCGGTTTGGGAACGAGGATCAGACGCCCGCCGGACTTTACCGTGATAGCAAGCGGATCGTCCGAGCCGACCGCCTGGACGAACTGCTCGACGATAGCCGGCTTCAACGATGGATCGGCACATTCTTTGATCAAGGCAGCATCCAGCATGCGAGCTCCATGTTTCAAATGTTGAATGAGATAACGAGCGGCAAGTCGAACAGGCGGGCCCAGGCCTCGCTGCTCGCCCGCTGAATGTCGATGATGGCCGTGCCGGCAGTCCACCAGCCGTTTCCGACTGCGACGAGGGCGTCGGGTCGATGGAAAGCCGATTGCAAGATCGGCCAGACGAGAAGCTGCTCGTAGCAGATCAGTGGCGCCACACTTTTGCTGCCAACGTCAACGATGGGATTCGCGAAGAAATGTGCCCGGGCACCGCCGTTATCGCCGATCCAACCCCGCCATGGCTGCCACATTGATCCGGGCACGGGCATGCGCTCCCGGTAAAGAATGTCGGTTCCATCAGCCGACAGTTTGACAAGCACATTGTCATAGCCCTCGTTGTCGATGACGGCCGCTCCCCCGATGACAGTGATGCCCGTTCCGGCGAGAGATCGCTGCCAGACGCGGCCAACCGTCGGCGTCCAGAAACCGAGAGCGCTTTCCGGCAGCACGACCGTGGTGCCCGGCGGTTGGGCGCGTACAACGTCGATCAGCTCGTGTTGCCGCTTGAGGCCAGCTTCGCGTCCGAGCGACGCCCCCGTTTCAAGGTCGACACCGATCCACGACGTAGGTAGAATCGGCGGCGTCCACTCAGCGGCGGACCAGAGCCAAAAGCCTGCCATGGCCAAGGCTGCAGCCGGCCGATACCGCGTCGTCATGACGATCAGGCCGGCTGCAATCGCTCCCAGACCCCACCATCCCCAGCCGGGAAACAAAACGCCCGCAGCCGTGATCGGATGCGCCCATCCCAGAATGCCGAGGGGTGGGACCGCCATTGCGACGCAGGCGGCCAGATAGCGAAGCGGCTTCTGCCATCCCTCGTGATCGGCCCAGAGCACGGAGTGAACGGTGACGAACGCGGAGGAGGCGACTAGCCAAAGGAGAAGGCCAGGCCAGATATCCTGCCCATAGAAGTTCGCCACGCCCTGCGGCAGTCCCCATGATGCGGCGAGGAAGTAGGCAGCCGAGATCGCCGTTGCCTGTAGGCGCGACCGTGTCAAGGACCAAAGCATGGGGAAGGTGGCTGCGACAGGCAAGAGTAGCACATGCCCGCTCCAGCCGATCCATCCGGCGCTCGTCGATAGCGCGACGAGGACAACCGTTCGGAACTGCTCACTGCGCATAGGTCCAGACCTCTCGCGCCAGTCCAAGGATTCCATCCATCGGCAGAGGACCAAAGTACCCGCTATCGAACGAACCCGGAAACTCGGAATGCAGGAAGACAGCCCCGGGCGGAACGATGCCCCCATCGTAGCGCATCATCTCACGCCTCTGGCCGTCCTTCTGTGCAACGCGCGAGTGAGGAAGCGGACGACCATCGACGCGGACGTCGTCTTGCATTTCGATCACCTGTCCGGAAGCTGCAGCGACGGTTTTGATCAGCGGCGCGACGCGGCCCGCGCAGAGGCCGAAGCGCAGATATCCACGCGCACGCGCCTCACGCATTGCGTCGGTGTTCGGTGGGCAAATGAAGACCAGATCGCCAACCAGGATAGGACGATCGGGTTTGACGATCCGCCACAGGCCCAGCGGCTCGCTGAGTGTGAGATTGACCCTGAAGCCGTGACCTCCGAGCAGCACAATGAGGCCAAGCGTAAAGAGGCTGACGCTGCTGATCCGATAGAACCAGACGAGCCCCTTCATGCGCCGGAGCACTTTATGTCGATGGCGCATCTTCATTTGAGGGTAAGCCCCTGAGATTTCGTCTGACGCAGTGTCTCAGCCTGCTTGAGTGCCGTCACACTGCGCTCATGGGCGTTGAGTTGCTGGACCGTCCGCATCGTATTCCAGGCCTGTTGCACTTCGCTCTTCTGCGCGGCATTCATGCCTGACGTGACGCGCTGGAACGCCTCTCCATTGGCATCCTTCGCTGCGAGTGGCAGGAACGTCCTTTCTCCGAACCGCTCGGTAACTGCCTTGGCGAAACCTTCTAATTCTGCCTTCACCATCTTATCGGCAAGCGCATATTCGAGGCCCGAGGGCAGATCATTCCTGTCGATGGCATCGCGGAGGCATTCCAGCACGCTCTTCGCATTGGACGAGAGGGCAGGGATCTCCAGCGAGACCTGCCTGCGCACCGCCAGCTCCTCGGCGTGATTTCGCCGCTCGGCATCGCCACGCTGGCGGAGATAATCGCTGATGCTGTCGGCGAGCGGCGTCACATTTTTGAGCGCCCGGTCCCGGTCGACCTTGTCGCCACGGCTGGCGAGTAGACCCGTCTTGCCCTTGATTGCACCGAAGGTTTCAGGCTCTGCGGTGATCCTGGAAATTGTCTTCGCCGCAGCCGCCTGATCGTGCAACATCGCGTCGACATTCACCGCCTTGAACGCCGCTTCCGGGTTGGCGAAAACGTGGTGGAAGCGCATGGACACTTCCTCCCAATGCTTCTTCAAGGCAGGGTCGGCGGCGATCCTGTCTTCGACCGCCTGATCGATCGTTTTGGGGAAGGTCGTGATGCCTGATACCATCGGCTTTTCCTCCTTGGCTGTGTTCGGGATCGAGATACTGCTGCTGCCACGGCCCAGGCCGAGCCTTGCGCCGAGGGCTGAGAGCTTTGCCGCAAGATCGATAAGCCGCTGCTTCTGGCGTACGGTCCAGGCGAGCCGATCCCTCGAGATCGTGCGGGCGACATTCATCAGATGCAGACCACGCGCCTCCGCAAATCGCAGCGCCGCGCGATAGGACGATGTGCCTTCATAATCGAGGGTCGTTTCCTTCGATCCATCGCGGGCCAGCCGCTCCTTAAGCCGCTCGATCGCCAGGTCCGCGACGCGAACGACTTTCCAGGCGTTGCGCTCGGCCATCGTGCCATCCGGCAATGTGACTGTCTCCGATCCATCGTGCTTCAGACCGATTCGATCGCCGATCTCAGGCCGGGCCACCTCGATGGCCCGCTTGAGATCGACACCCCAGATCGTGCGTTGCTGTCCGTCACTATCTTCGAGCGTCACGAAATAGCTGTCACGGTTTCCGGGCTTGTGTTCGTAGGGCGCGACACCATGCTCGACGAGTATTCCGCCGCGGTGGTTAGTGAACTCTTCCATGCTGACGTGGAGCTCGGCTGCCTCTCGATGCCGCGTCATCGCAACATAGGTCAGGTGACGGTCGAGCGTGCTGGAGGCTAGGACTTTGACACGGTCGACGGTTGCGCCCTGGGATTTGTGGATCGTCGTCGCATAGCCATGATCAACATTGGCGTAGAACCGCTGTTCGATGATGACCTGCGTGCGGCTCTCCCCGTCGCCGATCGCGGCGACGATGCGACCGGGTGCTGCATCCACGACTTTGGCCAGCATGCCATTCTTGACGCCGACACTACCTTCGTTCTTCAGGAAGACGATCTGGTCGCCCGCGGCAAACCGACGTGGCCCGTCCTCGGTGTTGAACGCAGAACCTTCGCCGACAATGCCGCGCTCGACGAGCCTACCACGCGCCAGCTCATTCAGTTCGCGCACGTCACGTCGACGGTGTGCGAGGATGAGCGTGGTCTTGTCGGGATCAAAATCCCGGTTCCAGCTCTCGATCAGCCCTTGTATTGCGTCCTGCCTCGTCCGGCTGGTTTGTACCAACCCGGCCTGCTCATAAGCGTTCAGCGCGCCCGCGACGTTTCCACGCGCCAGATCGAGTGAAGCATCCCGCATCCACTGATCTTTCTGGCGGTAGATGGTCTCAAGCTCCGCATAGCCGACCCGTTCCGTGATGGCCCGGAAAGCTGCACCTGCCTCGATTGGCTGCAGCTGATCGGGATCACCGATCAGGACGAGCTTGGCGCCGGCCTTCGTCACCGCTTCGAAGAACAAGGCAAGCTGGCGAGACGACACCATGCCGGCTTCGTCGATGACGAAGATCGTCTTGTCATCGACGTGATCCCGCTCCTTCTCCCAACGCAGCTCCCAGGACGAAAGCGTTCGCGAGACAATGCCGGCTTCCTTCTCCAGACCTTCCGCCGCCTTGCCCGACAGCGCCCCACCGACGACCTGATAGCCAGCGGCCTCCCATACCTCACGAGCAGCCTTCATCATCGTGGTTTTCCCGGCGCCGGCGCGGCCGATGACAGCGGCGATCCCGGCGTCGCCAGCGACATGTTCGATCGCCGACTTCTGCTCGTCGGACAGACGATCGTGCCGGGCAAACGTCGCCTCGAGCACCGCCTTGCGAGCTCCGTGCGCGGCCCGGCGCGAAAGCCAGATCGCGCGATTGGCCATCTCGGCTTCGAGCCTGATCAGCTCGCGCGTCGTGTACTTTGCCGATGACCGGGTCCCTGTCGCAAAATCCACCCGCTCGCGATCCAGACGAAGGGTCTCCGGGCTCTGCAGGATGCGCGCCATCAAGCTTTGGAAAAGGCCCGCATCGTCAATATAGCGATGGAGGATCTTCGCGACGTCGCGCTCATCGAAAACACTCTTCTCCCGCGTGATCAGATCAAGCACGATCTCCGGATTGCGCTGGATCCGGCGGGCATTTTCAGCACGCCGCCCCTCCTGCCGTTCCAGCCGCTCAAGCGCTGCCCTCTCCTCGGCACTCTCCGCCTTCCTCTCGATCGCCTTCGTACCGACGCCGAGATGGATGGTCGGCGTAAGCTCGATGCCCTGTTTCTCGAAGGAACGACCATCGACCCGGAGGTCGAGGCCGGCCAACGCCAGATGCCGGTTCTGGCAGGCGAACCATCCGTCGCGAAAAGCATTGAAAGTTTCGAGGCCACCTGCCCAGAGTTCGTAGACGATCTTGCCGCTGTCGTTGCGCAGCGGTTGGCCATCTGGACCGGTGACCGCCACCTTCTTCGAACCGAACCCGTCCTCGGTCAGCGGCCGCAACGTCGTCATCAGGTGGATATGCGGATTGCCCGGCGCATCGTGATAGACCCAGTCGGCAACCATGCCTTCGGTCGTGATGTGCAGCGCCACAAAATCCCTGACGAGCTCGATGTTCTGCTCGGCTGAAAGCTCTATTGGCACGGCGATGGTGACATCTTTGGCAAGCTGCGCATCCGATCGCTTCTCGAATTCCTCGACCTTGTTCCAGAATGCTTCCGACGCACCAGAGACGGACCGATCGGCAATCAAAGATTGTAGCCAATCTGGCGCATCGGCCGGTATGACAAACTCTTCGTGAAGCAGACCCTGCTTGCGGGTGTAATCGATCGTACGGGCTTCACGCTCATAGTCCATTTTGGCGCAATGCCGGTAGGCCGCCGACAGCACGGCGCTGCGGCCGGAGCCGCGTGCAACTATGCTGACAGAGAAATGCGGGACGGCCACTACCAGGAAAGCTCCTTCAATCGAACAAAATCAACGTGTTCGTGAGGAGCGGTGGGCCCCGCCAGGGTTCAAAAGCAGAGCGTCGCATCAGCGACGTATAATTGCGCCCTTCGGATCCGTCCTTGCGAACGGGCGGGATGATGCTCAAAAGCGTAGGCTACGCCTACTCGCATTTCTGTTAGTAGATCGGCACGCCGATCTGAACGACTCTGGCTGCGTGAACCACGTCATGCAGCAACAGAGGACAATCCAGAGATGAAGAAGCCATCCTCCAAGATCCGCGAAGAAATTGCCAAGCTCCAGGAACAGCTCAAGCACGCGGAAACGAGAGAGGCCGAGCGCATCGGTCGCATCGCGCTTCGGGCAGGCCTTGGCGAGATCGAAATCGAGGAGACGGAGCTTCAGGCAGCGCTCGAGGAATTGGCGAAACGCTTTCGCGGAGGCAAACCCGGTTCAGTCGGGAGGAAAGGGGCGGGCGACAGCAGCACGGGCAGCGGGCAGTCCGAAGCGATCGCGTCTGGCGCGACTTCGGGCGGCACTGTTGAGGCTTGAGCGGATGAGCAGGAACGCGACATCCGACGCCCGGAAGAAGGACACGCGCGACAAGATCGAACTCGGCGGCCTCATCGTCAAAGCCGGTCTCCGCTTCGAGAAACGGGCGCTTCTGCTCGGCGCACTGATGGATCTGCAGCGTCGGCTGAAAGCTGACAACAGTGAGAGAGCGCGATTGACAGCGATCGGGGCGGAGGCCTTCGGCAATGAAGGCGAATAGGATCGCTCTCGTCATTCTTCCTTCGGCCATGATGGGTGCGGCAGTGTTCGCGCTCACCGGGATAGAGACATGGCTTGCCGGGTTCGGAAAGACCGAGGCGGCAAGGCTTGCCCTGGGACGGGCAGGGGTCGCGGCGCCATACGTGGCGACTGCCGCCCTCGGCTTGATTTTCCTGTTCGCAACGGCGGGGTCAGCCAGCATTCGTGCTGCGGGCCTCGGTGCCACAATTGGAAACGCCGCAGTTATCCTGACAGCTTGCGTGCGGGAGGGCGTGCGGCTTAGCACACTTTCTTCGCAGGTCCCGGCGGACAAATCCGCGCTGTCCTATCTGGATCCATCGACCATGATCGGCGCGGCCGCTGCGCTGATGTCCGGCTGCTTCGCATTGCGCGTGGCGACGCTCGGCAACACCGCCTTTGCCCGGGCAGCGCCAAAACGGATCATCGGCAAGCGTGCCCTGCACGGGGAGGCCGACTGGATGGCGCTTCCCGAAGCCGGCACACTATTCTCGTCAACCGGAGGCATTGTCGTCGGTGAGCGGTATCGCGTCGACCGTGACAGTGTTGCCGGCATCTCTTTCCGTGCCGATACCACCGAGACCTGGGGTGCAGGTGGCAAGTCTCCCCTGCTTTGTTTCGACGGATCGTTCGGCTCCTCGCACGGTATCGTCTTCGCTGGATCGGGGGGGTTCAAAACGACCTCAGTCACGATCCCGACTGCTCTGAAATGGGGTGGTTCGCTCATTGTGCTCGATCCCTCAAACGAGGTCGCGCCCATGGTGTCGAAACATCGCGAGGAAGCGGGACGGCGCGTCAGAATTCTCGATCCGCGCAAGCCCGCAATAGGCTTCAACGCCCTTGACTGGGTCGGCCAATATGGCGGCACGAAAGAGGAAGATATCGCCTCGGTCGCATCATGGATCATGAGCGATAGCGGTCGCGCCAGCGGTGTCCGCGACGACTTCTTCCGTGCCTCAGGCTTGCAGCTCCTGACGGCGATCATCGCGGATGTCTGCCTGTCCGGGCATACGCCGATTGAGCAGCAGACGCTCCGCCAGGTGCGCAGCAACCTTTCCGAGCCCGAGCCGAAACTGCGGCAACGCCTGCAGGATATCTACGACAATTCGGAATCGGATTTCGTGAAGGAGAACGTCGCCGCCTTCGTCAACATGACGCCGGAAACATTCTCCGGCGTCTACGCCAACGCGATCAAGGAAACACACTGGCTTTCCTACCAGAACTATGCGGCGCTGGTCTCTGGTTCGACATTCCGGACAGAGGACATTGCGTCGGGCAAGACGGACGTGTTTATCAACATCGACCTCAAGACGTTGGAAACCCACAGCGGATTGGCGCGCGTCGTGATCGGCTCGTTCCTGAACGCGATCTACAATCGAGATGGCGCTATGGAGGGGCGAGCGCTCTTCCTGCTCGATGAGGTCGCCCGTCTTGGCTACATGCGTATTCTGGAGACCGCACGGGACGCTGGCCGAAAATACGGGATCACGGTGACGATGATCTATCAGTCGATCGGCCAGCTGCGCGAAACCTATGGCGGGCGCGACGCCTCCAGCAAGTGGTTCGAAAGCGCGAGCTGGATCAGTTTCGCGGCCATCAACGATCCGGAAACCGCTGACTACATCTCTCGCCGCTGCGGCATGACGACGGTCGAAATCGATCAGGTCAGCCGAAGCTTCCAGTCGCGCGGCTCGTCGCGGACGCGGTCGAAGCAACTGGCCGCTCGGCCACTCATCCAGCCACATGAGGTGCTTCGCATGAGGGCGGACGAGCAGATCGTCTTCACGGCGGGCAACCCGCCGCTGAGGTGCGGTCGCGCCATCTGGTTCCGGCGGGAAGATATGAAAGCTTGCGTTGAGCAGAGCAGGTTCTCGCGGCGCAACGCGCCCGCCCATGAATAATGAAGAGCATCGGAGAAATCAGCATAGCGACGACCTGAAAGGGCGTGATTTCGGGAATTCTCGTCATGCTTCAGGCGGATACCGGGCAGCCGCAGGAGGCTTAGCATAGCGCCGCATAAGCGGAAGCCGGGACCCGACTGGCCCCGACCGAAGCATCCCGCTTAAGAAGGCCGTCTACGCGTCGGAGACCCCTTCGGTCAGTCCGTCGAACACCTCCATCATCGCGTTGGTGATGGCTTGACCGAGAGCGTTGCCTGCCACGCGAACGTCGTCCTCGGAGCCGTCTCGCGCAGCACGGGCAAGCTCGTACCCCTGATCCGCGACGATCTGCTTGGCCACTTCGATCGCCCACAGGCCAAAGTCGCCGCGGCATGGACAGTAGTCCATGACAAACCAGAGGCCTCGATGTCGAGGTACCACGTATAGGAAAGGCGCTACGCCGGACCCGACGATCTTGCTCATCGCCAAATGCCGGCTTCCGCTTTCGGCCCTTTGCAGACGCTGATGCTTGAGCCCTCTTGACCGCCGCACACTTTCATCCACTGTTTAAAAAATAATTTCACACATTATCGGATGACTAGGTGGCAGTATATTTTTTCGCTGAACGGGACCCCGGTGGCGACTGGCGTTATTCGGTCAAGGTTGGCTATTCGAATGATATCCCAAGAAGACTGCGAAACCTTCAGACAGGCAACCCTCGGGAGATCGCTGTCATGGGGTTCATTCGCACAAAGGACCGTGCAGAGGATCGGCGAGTTGAGGCCGATCTGCATAAGCGCCTCAAAGACGATGTGGTGCGTGGCGAATGGTTCTGCGTGGACCCAGAGCAAATCTTCGACGCACTCCATAGCCATTCCACCAACGCATTTCTGGCAACCGAGGGCGATCCTTTCGAAATCATTGGTCTCGATAGCCATGCCATCCCGGTGTACGCCAGTCCATGGCATTGGGGCGAGTTCGAGGTAGACGAATTCTGCCCGCGCTGTGGCTGGGCTTGCGGTTGGACAGAGGTTGAGACCGCAGGTGGAATGATGTGCCTAGAATGTGGCGCGCACGAAGCACACTACGAGGATAGGGGTGACGAGCCTGACTGGGATTAAGACCTCGCACGTGTTGAGATGAGGCGGTGTCTCGTGCGTTAGGTTGCTGCTGCCGCGAAGGTTCGGAACTGCATGTTGCGCCGCAAGATTTTGGATACGGCGTGGGCATGACTTCGCAAATTCTGCTGTTGGCGCGAACCGGCCGAGCCCGCGGCCTGCGGAAGGATCGTGACCCGGATGGGCGAAGACCGAATGTGGGCTTCGTTCGCCCCAGCGAATAGAGCCGTACGCCGAAGGCGGACCGCCCAAACTCGCTAGCGTCTCCACATCACGGAAATGAATCGATTGCCTCCGAGCGATTCAAAACTCTCGTTGGACGGCGAATCCTAAAGGCACGATCATGCCGGCATGATCACCCAGCCCTATCATCTTTATGTCGAGAGGACAGACCTCACGAAAAACATGGCCCGCTTCTATGCGATGTCCATCGAGCCAAACCTGTTCGGGGAAACTTGCCTGATGCGATGTTGGGGTCGTATCGGAACGAGCGGCCAGACGATGAGCCATCATTTCAAAACCGAACGTGAAGCCGTCGTTCTGTTTCTCGAACTCCTCCGCCAGAAAAAGCGTCGTGGCTACTCAGCCGTGGCGCGTAAAGCGTGCCGGCAACTGATTTAAGGGCTTGTGAATTTGAAGGGCAAGAATGAAGACGAGATCAGAATTGGTGCTGATAGGCGAACGTCGAGATCAATCCGGTTGACACTGTTGGCGTTGTTCGCAGCTTTTCCAGCCTTCAACGCGTCAACCAGCATTTCAGCCTACGCGAGCGACAACAGATCCAAGGTAGGCATGCAATTCCAGAAATGCGCCACGGGCTCGCGCGAGGCTTGCGTCGTCGACGGAGACACGATCTGGCTGAACCGCCAGAAGATCCGCATCGCCGATATCGACACGCCGGAGGTGGGCGAACCGAAGTGCTCGTCGGGGCGTGTCGCAAATTCTTTTGGTTAACTAGCTGTTGACTACGACCGTAGAAATTCCGCTCCCGATGTAGTGGAGCGTAGCCATGATTCTGAATGCCATTGCCGAAAAGCTGAAGC
>NZ_JAPAIX010000025.1:0-15062 GCF_025910175.1 Agrobacterium sp. BT-220-3 | reverse complement strand
CAATAACCAATGACATCAACCAGGCGAACGAAAGTCAATCCCGCGAGACTGTCCGCGATTTAGTGAAACGACTGTCCGGGATTTACCGGAATCGATGTCCCGTTAATCTGAAATCCGCAGGTGTCATCTCGGATCCTGCGCAGCCTGCTCATGTTCGCCACGATCTTCGATGCATCGCCGGTAAATTATCTCGATTTAAGTCAAATTATTTCCGGTAGTGACGCTAACGTTTCCGACTTGCGCGCCGGCAGGTTCTGGTAGTGATATCACAACCGGAGATCCAATCATGCCTAGGCCCCGAAATCCTGAAAACGAAATCGCCCGTGCCCACACCGAGAGCTGGCGAACCCGGCGTCGTGCCGCCGGTCGCCCTGAAGCGTCGATCATCGATCGTGCGATCGCGGCTTCCCTGGCGGTGTTCCTCACCGACGCTCTCGATGCCGATCCCGCTTGCCCGCAACCAAGCGCGCGCGCCGTCGTCGGTGGCGCTCAGAAGATTTTGGTGGCGGCCGGCTACGACAAGCAGGCATCGAATGCGGAGCTGCGACGGCGTCTCACCCGCAGAGCAGACTTGCATGCGCTTGCCGCTATCGCCAGGCCGGATCCCGTTAAAGACGATAGCAAGTCTGCTCTCCCCGTTACTGCATAAACGAGAATCGGAATTCTCGGATCGCATAGTGACGCAGACTGCCTATTACTACGCCGGTAAACCGATGGTGAGATGCGCTGTAACCATTCTGCAAAAACGTTACAACGCATCCACATCGGCCTATCCAGCAATGTCGACGGCTTTAGATCCGATGCTCTGATCTCATGTGTGGAAAGCTGCAACAGGCTCCGGTCCGTAGCCGCGGCGGCGTTTGCGGGCCAGCAGTGCGAGAAACGCGATAACCGCTTCCTGCTCGTTGCAGAAATGTTCGACGCAGCGTCGCTCGGTCCGTCCTGCCCTGCCCCATCGCCGCACGAGAATGATACCGCCCAGTAATGATGGCTCCACGGATAGCCCATAGTATCGCGACATGTTGCGCGTCGGGTCCCGACGGTGGACAAGCACGTTGTAAGGTTGGTAGATCATGCGCGCAGTCTGGACCTGGTGTCAGCCGGCGTCCAACGACAGTTCTGAATCGATTGCGACAGACCGATTCAAAATATTGATCGCTCCGCGTAGCATAAAAATGGCTATGGCCACTCCTTTGGTTGCTCGGGACGATTCCCGATGGCGCCCGAAGAAGGGGGCCGAGCCCCAGGCGTCACCGGAACAAAGCGAAGCGACCCCCCTGCGGTGGCGGACGAGATAGTACGGGAGGCTCGACTTGCTAAATCCATGGCAGCGACGTATATACGGATGCATATATACGAAGGAGTCGCGTTATGCCTCACATCGCCCGTGTTTTCCAGTCAGGTAACTCGCAAGCCGTGAGATTGCCCAAAGAGCTCCGTCTTGACGTGGATAGGGTCGAGATCACCCGTGAGGGAGACGCGTTGATCGTGAGGCCACACATCGATCGGAGCGTGGCGTGGGTGTCCCTGAAAAACGCGCTCGATCGGGGCGTGAGCGATGACCTCTTATCGGGCGGCCGTGATCAGCCGGCAGACCAGGACCGAAGCGAACTTGACGACCTCTTTCGATGATCAGATACATTCTAGATACGAATGCGGTGATTGCTCTCATCGGCAGAAAGTCCGACCGCCTTGTCCGACGGATCTTCGACAGCGAGCCCGGAAGCCTCGCCGTTTCATCCGTTGTCGCGCACGAACTTTATTACGGTGCTTACAAGAGCAGCCGTGTCGAGCACAATCTCGAAACTTTGCGGCTGCTCCTTGCCGACTTCGCGGTTCTGGACATCGACCAGAATGACGCGGTGGTCAGCGGCGCGATCCGTGCTTCGCTCGCCATGAGAGGAGCTCCAATCGGCCCCTACGACGTCCTGATCGCAGGTCAGGCCAAGGCGCGCAATCTCGTGCTCGTCACGAACAACTCCAAGGAATTCGAACGTGTCGATGGACTAACTATCGAAGACTGGACGAAATAGTACATCGAATGCCAGCCTACCGGGCTCTGAACAATACTCTCCGCGACCAAAATCAGTGTCGTCGCGGCATTTTCCTCAAATTGGCGATCAATCTCGGCCCGGTACATGATTTCGCTTAGAGCTAATCGTCGAGTTCGTCGGCAAGTTTAACCCTGCCTCGAAACGCTCCTGGCTTACGAGTAATCCCAGCAAGTGTGGCGTGTTCCGCACCGAACAATTCGGCCTGCTTTGCAGGATGTGAGATTAGCTGATAGGATTCGGGCCAACAATCAGGCGCATGTAGTCATCGTAGCGCATCAGCTTGAAGCTCAGCGCCTCGCCACTGGTTAGGGTCAGGACTCATTGCTCATAGCCAGAAGATAACGGTCGCAGCGAGAGCGATGGCGGAGAGAAAGACCATTGGGCACCGGTCGTAACGCGTAGCGACACGCCGCCAGTCTTTGAGACGCCCGAACATGATCTCGATCCGGTTGCGCCGTTTGTAGCGGCGTTTGTCGTATTTGATGGTCTTCTTGCGGGATTTTCGACCTGGAATGCAGGGAGTGATCCCCTTCGCCTGTAAAGCGTCACGATACCAGTCGGCATCATAGCCACGGTCGGCCAGCAACCATTTGGCCTTGGGAAGTTCATCAAGCAAGGCGGCAGCACCGGTGTAATCGCTGACCTGGCCTGCCGTTATGAAGAAGCTGATCGGGCGACCACTCGCATCCGTTACGGCATGAAGCTTGGTGTTCATGCCGCCTTTCGTGCGTCCAATCAGGCGGCCCGCGCCCCCTTTTTTACCCGCAAGCTGGAAGCCGTGCGGTGGGCCTTGAGATAGGTCGCATCGATCATGATGGTCTTGTGCTCTGCGGCTTCAGGCACGGCCAGACCTTCCATCATCTGGATAAATACGCCCTTGTCGCCCCAGCGTTTCCAGCGGTTATAAAGCGTCTTCGCCGGGCCATATTCCTTCGGCGCATCACGCCAACGCAGCCCGTTGCGGTTGACGAAGATGATGCCGCTCAGAACGCGTCGATCATCAACACGCTGGCGGCCATGGCTCTTGGGGAAATAGGGCTGAAGACGAGCCATTTGCTCGTCCGTCAGCCAAAACAAATTACTCATCAGTCGGGCTCCTATACGCCCATCTGAATCACAGCCGTCAGTTCAAATCAATGGGTCCTGACCCTAGCTTGTCATAGCGCGTCGCAATCCGTCGGTAGCATTTCAGTTTGCTGAAGAAGCGCTCGATGAGGTTCCTCTTTTTGTACAGCCAAGGGCTGAAGACGAGCGATATCTTCCGGTTGGATTTGGGCGGAATGTTTGCCCAAGACCGCTTTGTTTTCACCTTTGCGCGGAGCCAATCGGCGTCGTAGGCTTTGTCTGCCAGAAGCATGGCACCTACGGGAAGACTATCGAGTAATTCGTCCGCCGCGGTCAGATCATGGGCATTACCAGGGGTGATGGTGATCTTGATCGGCAGCCCGTTTCCATCAGTCACGGCATGGATTTTGGTGGTAAGTCCACCACGACTTCGGCCAAGGCAGCGATCCTGATGGTCAGCCCTGAGCGTTGCCGCTAAATGATGCACGCGAACCGAGGTGCCATCGATCATCGTGACGCCGTCATCAGACGGGCGCGTGATTGCCTCCATCAGCCTGTCCCAGATTCCAGCAATGGTCCAACGCCTGAATCGATTATAGCACGTTGTGTACGGGCCATATCTTTCTGGTAAATCACGCCAATGGGACACCTGATCGTAGAACCCAGAAAATGCCGTTGAGCACCCGTCGGTCATCGACGCGAGGCACGCCTCGCGGCTTGTTAGGCAGGAGTGGCGAAATCATGCGCCATTCAAAGTTGGTCAGATCATAATGGCTCATCCCCGAATTTGAATCAGGTGATACGACTACAGGAAAGGCACGAAACTGAAGTGGGAGAGCCGATCTAGTCCATCAACTTGGGAAAAAAGACCAATCCTCGGCCATGAATTCGAGCGTTTCATCGCGGAAATAATATAGAAAATGTCGAGTACTGGCGGTGTCTTCTCCGATCTTTTCCCAAGACACGGCATCGCGGTCGGGGTCAGGACCGATCAATTCATAGAACTCGCCCCAACGAGGAGCAACACCGCTGTAGCGGCCATGGCCGTCTGTCTTATACCATTCATGATCGTTGGTGCTGTCCCAGCGCCAGCGGCTGCAACCAGCAAATCTCAAAGTGCCCCACGTCTCTTCAAATTTCGAACTGGGCTTCGAAAACGGGGCCAAAGCCCCCTGCGAATACCCTTCTGCTTTTTGTCGTCCACGACCCTGTACGAGCGGAAGCGGACGTTGGCGGCGGAGGCCTCAACTGAAACCTGCGGCTCTGGGGCATTTGGATCGGCCACCCAACCCTGGCCGAGTTGCAATTTGACAAACTTTAACATGCATTACGATTAGCCAACTTGCACAGCCTACACCACTCAATTTATGAGTTCACGGCCAAAATACGGGGATGCTTGTTGCCAATGCAACGAGCCCCGCCCCTCTCCTCCTCCGCAAAAAGCGGCTTTGCTATATCGCGAGTTCCGACGCTTGCCTTGAAATTTAATTTAGCTCTGATCTTGTCCGGGAATAGGTCCGAGTAGCAACGTTGAAAGCAACCAGCCTTCCCTGGCGGACCGTCCGCAACCCCCAGAGCCAGCACCCTAGTGTAAAGCGCAGTGCCGAAGTCCCGCGCGGTCACCAACCAGTTCAACCCGGATGGTGGAAACCTTGTCAGCTGACAAGGTTTACGACGTTAGTAGTGTCCGTGGTGCACCGTCAGAGAACCGAGCGGCTGCAAATTTTTTTGCACTTCATCAGTAGAATGCGCTGCCAGCTGACAAGGTTTCGCAGTGGCAGTCTGCTCCAGGCTTGTCGAAGTACCATTTTTTCACGGACCGGTGCACCGCGGATTAGATTGGAACCCTGTCAGCTGACAAGGTTCTGCGGCGGTAGTCAGGTCCCGGGTACACCATCAGAAAACTGAGCGACCGCGAATATCGCATTACTTCGGTGGCAAAGACCTTGTCAGCTGACAAGGTTTTCGTGTCCGACCTAAGAGGATATCACCCCGACTATCCTAACGGAGTGCTTCGGGGCCTACTTCAACAGCCTTGCCGTGAATGGGGTCGCTGGCGCGGCTTCCTAGATCCCAAAGGCGTCGAGCAAAGAATCACAGCAGTAGCGCCTCGGGCGCCGGCAGGGCAAGGAATGCTTATAATAGCGAGGGCGGTTGGTGTGGTCGCTTTGATATCCAAAAGATCAGACCGGATCAGCGTGCAGATCGTCTCGAAGAAGGACTTGTGAGGTGGCGTCGCTGATTCTCCAACAAAATGTTTGCCTTCATGGAAGAAGCGGCATTGGCCAATGGCAATATCATGTTGGAGAAGCTGCGCGGCAGGGCTGTTTCTCTACAATGTCTGGGATGCCGGAAGTGCCATTGCCGTGGCGCGCGCTGGTTCAAAAGCGGTTGCGACCAGCAGCTGGTCCGTTGCTGCTGCCCAAGGTTAAGCAGATGGCCAACAGCTTCTCTTTGAGGAGATGCTTGCAGTTGCAATGAGAATCGCAAAACCGGTGAAGCTAACTGTCACCGTCGATTTTGAGGGTGGGTATGCTGCCGACCCTGAAACTGGCGGGCAGAATGTCCGAAGGCTACTAGAACTCGGCATTGTCGGCTCCAATTTTGAGGACCAGATCGTGGATGGCCTCGGCCTCTATGGCGTTCAGGATCAAGCTGCTTGGATACCCGCGGCTCGCCATTCAGCCGATTCTACCGCTGTTCCAACCTTCATCAATACTCGGACAGGCGTCTTCCTAACAACCGAGCCGGCGCTGACTGCTTTCTCGTTCCTGGATTGACAGATGATGCGTTGATCCACCGAGTCTGTGACGTAGCAACAATGCCTGTTGATGTAATGACAACTAGCAGCCAGGACGTCCATAGGTTAAGAGAGTTCGGCGTGGCCCGCATCAGTTTAGGACCGGCACGATATATCGCTCTCATCTCTGCCCTTGAAGAAGAAGCGAACGCTCTTCTGTTTCGGAAATTAGATTATCCCCTTGGCCGTTTAGTGCTCAGCAGCCACTGAGTCCATCTGCACCTCATGGACCTGCGACCCTCGAGATCCGAGGTCGAACGACGGTCTGGTTAAAACCAGCGTGAAATGCGTTTTGGTGGCCGTCTACGGCGAAATTGCTTAGCGTATGGCGTCCGGGGGAGGGTACGTGGTGGTCTCCACGCGGGCGGCCGTGCATGATGGACGAAAACACAGGCCGCCAAATCAGAAACACCGGATAGCCATCAAAATGGCAGATGCCATCTTGATGGCTATGTCGTTCCAAGTTAAATTTGATCCAGAGGAAGGAGCACTTAATGGTAACCCCGCAACTATCTGTCCGCAGTTCCAAAGCGCGCGACCTTGCCCATAAGCTCGCCCGCCGAGAAAATCGCACGATTGCCGAAATCGTCGAGCGCGCGCTCGAATCCTATGAGGCTCGAGAGGCGGGACGTGAACCCGCTGCGAAATTCTATAGCCGTCTTTCATCCCAGTCGGGTACGGATATCGATTTCGACAGTATCATCAATGAAAACAGACGCGCTCACAAAGGCGTAGAGCTTTGATTTTTCTGGACACGAATGTGATGTCTGAGACTTTTAAGAAAGCGCCCGATTCTGCGGTCATAGCATGGCTGGTTCGCCACAATGCCGAATTGGCATTGCCCACGGTTGCAGTTGCTGAGATCGCTTTTGGTATTCGAAAGATCAGGCCGGATCAGCGAGCAGATCGCTTGGAAGAGGGACTTGTGAGCTGGCGTCGCCGGTTCTCGGACAAGATGTTTGCCTTCACGGAAGAAGCAGCATTGGCCTATGGCGATATCATGGGAGACGCTGCGCGGCAGAGGACGAGGATGTCGGCTCCGGACGGCATGATCGCGGCGATAGCGCGGATCAATGGTGGCCGGTTGGCGACCAGAAACCTCAAAGATTTCGAAACAACAGGACCTGAACTGATCTCGCCTTGGCAATTCTAACAGTGATAGCGGATCCTACAACAATTGGGCCGCACGCCCGCTTCGCTTTGTCGCGTTGTTGCAGTAGCTGGACGCCTGTTGCACTGATCGATGGCGCGACTGTATCCATCGCCTCAGGCAGCGGAATGCCGCGATCGGCGGCCTCCGTCAAATACCCTCACCGCAAACCGTGCGCAGAAAACTCCCCGGGATCCAACCCGCCATTTCCGCTCGATGTTAAGGATCGCGTTGATCGACTGCGGATCGAGCGCCCGGCGCGAGACCGCTCCCCACCTTCCGATGCCCCGAAACACGCTTCCCATGTCGATCCTGGCGGCCGTCAGCCCGGCATTCAATGCCTCGACATGCCGGCCTGTGAGATAGACGACTTCGTCATCCCCTCCGGTCGTCGTTTTGGTCCGCCCAAGATGAATTGCCAAAGAGGGTAGGGGAGGGCTGTCAGGCACCTCGATCGGTGTTTCCTCGGTCAGTTGCTCCAGGCGGAGGCCTGCGATCTCGCTGCGCCGGCGACAACCTGACGCAAAGGCGATCATCAAAATCGCTCTGTCCCCGATGTCAAGCAAGCTGTCACTTGCGCACGTGGCGAGCAGCATTTGCAGGATGTCCCCCGTGACCGTTTTTGCGCTTTCTCGACGACGCTTTCGTGGAAAGGCGCGGACCGCGAGCCGGATCGCCTGTTTGAGGGCACGGGAGGAGAAGGCTCCGGATAAGCCGCGCCACTGGGTCATGGTCGATCAATCCGCAAGCCAACGTCGCCCCGTATCGGGGGCACGGTAACCTGCGCTCCGCCTAGAATTCACGGTCCGTTTGGCTTCAGCTTGCCTGGAGGAATAATCTTTGTTCCCACCCGCACTAATGTTGCCTCAACATTACCCAGTGGCTTTGACGTTGTGGCCCCCGGCACGCAGCAGAGCCATTAGGACCGGACCAAGTGAAAATTCGCCTCGCTTAGCCTTGCTTGTCAAATCTCTAAGATATCCGCCCGGTGAATTAATGTGACCACCGCGCTCCAAAATGCAGGCAATCGTCACCGCCGCGTTCTCTGGGCCCATTGCCTCGCAGGCTTCCTGATATGCAGACGGGCTGACCCCAAGCATGGATCTGACGACCACTGCGGCTGTCATGAGTTCACGCCAGTTCCGAATTTGACCATCGGGCCCATAGTTTGAAATTTCGGGGCAGGCCCGCAGCACAAGTCCGATCGGGAAAGCCTTGATCGGCACATGCGGGGGCTGCCTGTCCTCACTCGGCTTCGCTCCCTGCTCCTCTCGAGAGCTAGGTTCAAGTTCATTAGGAGGGTTGGTATTTGAATTCTGTATGTGGCGCTCAATATGAGCATCATTGGCGTTCATTCTTGACGAAAAGTCTTCGGAATTCAGGAGTTTGACGATATCCTCGCGTAGACTGCTCATCCTGAGACCGAGGTCCTTGAGTTCAGCCAAGGTGGGATTGCGCGGAATTTCTCCCGCGATCGCGATATAGCGCTTCTCTATTTCGTCCCAATTGCCTGCTGCCCCTTCTTCAACAGCTGCAGTGATCAGCTTGTGGATATCGCGCCGGCAGATCGTCAGATTTTCCTTTGCCTGTCTAAAGGCGATCCGATCGGCAGCAACCTGCTGGGCGAGGCACGCAAGCTCCTCGGCCCGCATAAGAAGAGGTGATATGTCGAATCCGTACGCATGCTCGATCGAGCCATCGTCGCCTTTTCTCGCGTAGCGTTTGCCGTTGGCGCTATCCTTGCGGATAATCAAGCCGGCATCAACGAGGGCCGCAAGATGCCGACGCAAGGTCGCGCCTGCAATGCCATGGGCACGAATCGACAGCTGAATGTTCGACGGAAAGACGACGAGCTGCGCATCTTGGCGCAGTTCGTTCTCCGGATAGAAGCTCAAAAGCGCATCGAGAACCGCGAGGCTGCGATCCTGCAGACCAAGCACCTCCCGAGCTTCAGATGCGTCGCGAAAAACCTTCCACTTGTTTGCCGATTTACCTTCCTTGATCTTGCTCGTGGCAATTTGCCGCCTCACAAGCGCAAGGGTAACCTGTCGCCGCCCAAAGGGCGTCGTTACTTGTCCACCTTCCATGTCCTCGCCTCTCAAAAGGCAAAAGAACAACGCTCACCAAAACGGTGCCAAAGACTCTTGACTAGGATTCATGGAAATGCGATTCTCAAGCTCTCACACAACGAGAAGGGCTTCCATGACGGCAACGTTTCGGGGGCCTTTTTCTTTTGCGCGCTTTCCTTCCTGGATTCGCGTCGAAATCCGCTTGCGGCTTCGATCAGTTCTTAGACTTCTCACGACTGAAGCGCTCAGCCAGCGTCGGCAATTCCGATTCGATAAAGCTCAGGAATTCCTTCGCTGACGCTGTGTGCGCTGAAATACGAACCTCGTTCGCGGTACGAACAAGCGTGCCCAGTTGCTCGCCTGCGGGTCCAGCAATGGACTTGCCAGTGTCCTTCAGGGGGGCCTTAGGTTTGAGGGCATTGAATGCTGCAAGAAACTTCTGGTCCGATCCCAGGCGCTTTTCGGCGCTGGCGGATAAAACCTTGCTCAATGCATCGTGGAGATCCGGCCTTTCAGAATAGTTCTTTGCAAAGTCGGCCCATCTCGGACGACCGACCTTACCCGCCCGCCCGATTGCTTCGATGATTACGATCGGGACGACACGGTAAACAGACCGCATGCGAGCGAGTTCGGGGTCATCGATAGACAGCGCAGCCTTGATATCCCGAGGCTTTACACCAGCATTATCCATGCGGCGGGCGAAGAGGGCGCGCTCGATCCAGGTCAGATCCTGGCGATCAGCATTTTCAATACCCTGTGCGATAACAAGTTCGATGTCGGAAATTTCGACCTCGATCGCCTTGACCGGAATTCCGAGGTCTCTGGCTGCCTGGAGCCGGCGGTGGCCGTAGATCACCTGATAGCGGTCAGGGGATGACGGTGATTTGCGGACCTGTATGGGAACCTTCTGGCCTTCGGACCGTATCGAGTTCCGGAACGCCTCGAAATCGGACGCATCATCGTCAGGAAGACGATCAGGAAAGGGCGAGGGGTCGATACTTAAGGGATCGAGTTCGCGGATCGTGCCTCCGCCGGCTTCGACCAGCGCCTTCAGACGGTCGCGTTCAGATTTGATGTCATCAATCGCCCGATGCGCCGCACCGATTACGCCTGCGCCCACTCGCGCAGTTGGCACGGGCTGGGGAGCGGGGGCCGGGTTCTCGGTCGAGAGCCGGTTTTCCAACTCGGCAGAAAGCAAACCGAAGTTTGCCACAATCGATTTGCGCGACTTGCTCGTCATGTACGCCCCCAACTTGTGTTGATGAGTTTCACGATCGCTTCGTTCACGGCGTCAACCGCCTCGCGAGCACGTTTATGCGTGTCACGACCGATTTGGCCCATTTCCAGTTCATAGATGGAGCGCTTCGCAAGCCCCGCTGCTTCCACAGCCGTGCTCTCG
Source organism: Agrobacterium sp. BT-220-3 (assembly GCF_025910175.1). Lineage (NCBI taxonomy): Bacteria > Pseudomonadati > Pseudomonadota > Alphaproteobacteria > Hyphomicrobiales > Rhizobiaceae > Agrobacterium > Agrobacterium sp. BT-220-3. The sequence goes on along the minus strand of NZ_JAPAIX010000025.1, from coordinate 4,525 downwards.
ATCAAGGTCGGCAGGAGGACATCCGTGCCAAACAGATGACGCATCATCGCGACTACCTGCGACTGCGGTGCGTCGTTCGGATCGTGGCGGGTAACCAGATAGCGAATGAAATCCTGATCGAGTTGTGCGCCGCTTTCGTTCAGCACGCTGATCAGGTCTCCCATCATCAACAGGAACTGGCTCATGGAAGCCACGTCAAGCATTGCCGGATGGACGGTGATGATCATGCTGGTGGCGGCGTAAATCGCGCTGAGGGTGAGGAACCCCAGGGAAGGAGGGGTATCGAGAATCACGACGTCGTAGTCCTGATCCACCTCGGCCAATGCCAGTTTCAAGCGTTCAAAGAAAATTGCCCCTGAGCCGGATTTCTGCGCCAGAACCCTGGGCGTCTCGTGCTCATATTCCATGACCTCGAGGTTGCCCGGTATCAGGTCGATGCCGTCGAAATATGTTTTGCGAATGATGTCGCGGATCGGCCGACGCTCTGCATCGTCATAGCGCAACGCCGCATAGATGGTCTCATTGGCGCCTACGTCAAATTCAGGCTGGGCGCCGAAGAGTGCGGAAAGTGACGCCTGCGGATCGAGATCCAGTGCGAGGACACGATAGCCCTGCAAGGCGAGATAGTGCGCGAGGTGGACGCAGGTCGTGGTCTTGGCACTGCCGCCCTTGAAGTTGGCGATTGCCACCACTTGAAGGTGTTCACCCTCGCGGCGCCGGGGCAAAAATCTCAATGCATCGGCAGGCTTCTGGCTTGCGAAAAGCTCCCGCAATTCGTTGATCTGGGCCAGGGTGTAGACGCGATGATTGTTTTCCAGCCGTCCGGGAACAGGACCGCGCCCCTCACTCGAAAGAAGTTTCAGGGTTGAATCAGGAATGGACGTCAGTTTGGATACTTCGTTGGTCAGGAAGGGGCGCAGGCTTTTCTCTGACTTAGGCGGATACATGCGTGTTCGCAGTTCCTGCAATTGGTGCGACAAAAGGCTTGCGTGACGTGCTATCTTGCCGCCCGCATCTTCCTTCTGCAAAATCGCCGCTTCGATCTTATTCGCTATCGCCATATCGTCCCCTTGGCGGGCAAAGTTCGGTTTGCCGACTAAATCCCGCCAAAGATACAACATGATTCTCGCGCTACGTCCAGAGATAAGGGTTGATCGACCCTCAATGGGATCATCTGCCGTTGAGGCCGTGACGCTGAAACGGCTACAACCTGTCGCGTAAATTGCTAGTCGCCGCGGCCTGTCTAAAAACGCGTTGCGGTCATCTATCCGAACTTATGTTTTCACTATTGCCTGCATTGCCTCGGCCGCCCAATACATGAGATCATGATTCCAGGGCGTGACAGACTATTGCACGATCTGGCCGAGATGGCGCTTCCTGACGAGAGCCCGCGAAACCGGCAGAGCGACCACCGAAGATACGTCTCGTCCGCGAACGCCCTTGGCGACGCTACTACTTATCAAAAACGGCAGCATCAAAAACGACAGCTTTCGCACGGCTCTCGGCCCTGATGCCGGGGTGCCGGGGACGAATGCTCTCCATATCCTCGTGTCGCCACCGTCTGAGCCGTTGACGGAAAGTCGGCTCTCGAACTCCGTCGTCGCAAGCCCGATCGCCATCATCATGAGTTCCCTTGCATTCGTCGGTCAGCTCTGTCGGGGATTGTCTCGCGGACGGTTAGCGACGCGTTTAGTTTTTTAAAATTCGTGCACTGGACGCAACCGGGCCCGCGGCGGATCGTTTTCTGCAATGGACGACGAACAAGAGCATCAGCCCAACAACCGGGTTTTGGAAACGGTCTCGTTTCCGTTTGACCGCATGACCGTCGCACGGTTCCGAGAGACTTTTCCAAGGCGCGGTGGAGCGACCGCCTGAAGGCGTGGACGGTTCCCGGCAGCACGGCGCGGCGCCGGATTGACCGGTGGCTGGCGTCGGAAGCCGACCGCAAGGCTCCCTTCGAAGAGGAGAGGGGACGCGACCTCTTCGAGTTTGAGCCTATACTGAGCCCATACCTGGAGGTCCACGACGGCGGTTTGCGCGTCCGAACGCCCTATTCCCGTGAGGTCGTTGACGAACTTCGACAGATTTCCTTCGCCCGCTGGAACGGTGAAGCCAAAGCTTGGGAAGTGCCCTTTGCATTCTATGGAGAACTACAGAGCCGATGGGAAGCTATTGAAGATGCTGCAAAACGGGCCGAACCAGAGGAAAGACGTAAGAGAGCCCAAGCCAGAAGAGGCACGGAGGAAGAAGCCAGGACAAAGCGGCGCGCGACGGAACGCAGGAAGAAAAGGCTTCCCGTTGCAAGTGACGAAATGCCGCCCCTAGGGTCAGGACCCATTGATTTGAACTGACAGCTGTGATTCAGATGGGCGTATAGGAGCCCGACTGATGAGTAATTTGTTTTGGCTGACGGACGAGCAAATGGCTCGTCTTCAGCCCTATTTCCCCAAGAGCCATGGCCGCCAGCGCGTTGATGATCGACGCGTTCTGAGCGGCATCATCTTCGTCAACCGCAACGGGCTGCGTTGGCGTGATGCGCCGAAGGAATATGGCCCGGCGAAGACGCTTTATAACCGCTGGAAACGCTGGGGCGACAAGGGCGTATTTATCCAGATGATGGAAGGTCTGGCCGTGCCTGAAGCCGCAGAGCACAAGACCATCTTGATCGATGCGACCTATCTCAAGGCCCACCGCACGGCTTCCAGCTTGCGGGTAAAAAAGGGGGCGCGGGCCGCCTGATTGGACGCACGAAAGGCGGCATGAACACCAAGTTTCATGCCGTAACGGATGCGAGTGGTCGCCCGATCAGCTTCTTCATAACGGCAGGCCAGGTCAGCGATTACACCGGTGCTGCCGCCTTGCTTGATGAACTTCCCAAGGCCAAATGGTTGCTGGCCGACCGTGGCTATGATGCCGACTGGTATCGTGACGCTTTACAGGCGAAGGGGATCACTCCCTGCATTCCAGGTCGAAAATCCCGCAAGAAGACCATCAAATACGACAAACGCCGCTACAAACGGCGCAACCGGATCGAGATCATGTTCGGGCGTCTCAAAGACTGGCGGCGTGTCGCTACGCGTTACGACCGGTGCCCAATGGCCTTTCTCTCCGCCATCGCTCTCGCTGCGACCGTTATCTTCTGGCTATGAGCAATGAGTCCTGACCCTAGCATGGCGATGATGTCGGTCGCCATGACCGCTTCCTTTTGGACCGGCGGGCGGGCATGGCTGTTTCGAATCCCGGCCATAACAATGGCGATATGCCGGTCCTTGCGATCGAGGCTCAGGCCGCGTTGCGCATAATTCCACGAAATCGACGAGAGGCGGCGCTCAATCGTCGAAACGGAATTTGCCTTTGCTCCGCGGTCAACGGATCCCGAGGCGCAGGCTGTGATGTAGAGGCCGACGGTCGCCGGATGTGGGGGGAGGGGGGAAAGACTGGAGCGACGGCACCAGGCAGAAAAGTGCTTCCAGTCGGATGCGTAGGCTTTTCTAGTGTTGATCGAGCTGGCTGCCTCGACGTAGCTTCGAGCGCGATCGGTGAGGTCTTGCAGGTGACCCGACAGGCTGGACCCCGGTTGTGGGGCAGGGGAGGGGATTTCCGCTCTGGAAATGGAAGGCTCGTCCGCCATAGCTTGCCCACCGAGAATGTCGCTCATCTCACACTTCCCATGGATTGATGACGGCTGCGCCTGTGTCCTCAAAGTCCTTGACGTTGCGAGTGACGAGGATCAGATCATGGACAATTGCAGTGGCTGCGATCAGCCCGTCGATGTCGCCGCGCGGACGGATCGCGGCGATGCGGCCCCATTCGACTGCGATCTCGTCGGTCACCGTGAGGATGCGGTCAGCATGATCGTGGCGCAGCTTGCGCAGCCATTCGGCAAGATGTGCCGCAGCCTTGGGATCTGTTTTTTGTTTCAAGGCAATACCGCGCATGATCTCACCAAGCGTCAGCGCACTCAAATGGACGCTGAGAGGATCGACCGAGCGCAGCCACGACACTGCCTGTGGAGTGCCCCGCCTTGCCTCCGAGACAATATTCGTATCCACCAGATACATCAGAAGGACACGTCGCGGCTTGAGACTTTGGCCCGTGCGTCGACCGTGTCGGTGAAGGCGTCATCCCAAGGCGGACCGGCAAGCAGATCATCGACCAAAGTCGGTCGTCCTGCGCGCAAAGCGTCATAGTCTTTTGCGGACAAGACAACGGCTGTGCGTTCGCCACGCACGGTTATCTCTTGCGGGCCTTCAAAGCGGGCTTTTTGCACTACTTTCGAAAATTGGTTTTTAGCGTCCTGCAGCTGCCAATCCATGAATCTGCTCCGATCTAGCTAGGCTGTCTAGCCACATTAGCACCATTCTCGATTATCTGAAAGCGGTGAATTGCGCGTATAGAAGTAGAATGGGCGTGTCGCAAATTCTTTTGGTTAACTAGCTGTTGACTACGACCGTAGAAATTCCGCTCCCGATGTAGTGGAGCGTAGCCATGATTCTGAATGCCATTGCCGAAAAGCTGAAGCGCC
>NZ_JAPAIX010000024.1:0-15066 GCF_025910175.1 Agrobacterium sp. BT-220-3 | reverse complement strand
GTCGCTTTGCGTAGGCCGCACCGAATTTCCGGCCCCAGCGCCGGATCGTTTCGTAGGACACGACGATGCCGCGCTCCAGCAGCATTTCTTCCACCAGCCGCAGGCTTAACGGGAACCGGTAATACAGCCAGACGGCATGGGCGATGATATGCGGTGGGAAACGGTGGTTCTTGTAGCTGATGGTCGGCGTGCTCATCACGTCCGGTTATCCGTCAACCGCTAAGCCACGAACAACGTGACAACGCCCTGGCGGCGGTGGAAATGCGCAAGCGGAACATCAGCCTTTGGGGGCGCTTACGGAAGTCAACCGGCGTCGCCCGGCCGACAGACGTCCATCACGCTGGCGGCGGCATCGCTGTCACTGGCGTCTTGCCCTTGAAGTCGGTGATGATCTCGCCGATCAGCGCCCGTAGCCAGCGGTGTGCACGATCGTGCTGGTAGCGGACGTGCCAGGCCATCTCCACGGGAAAGCTGCCGAGGTCGACCGGCGCCGGCAAGATCTTCAGCCGAGGGTCATCCATCAGCCGCCTGCAGATGAGCGAGGGTAAAGTGGCGCAGTAGTCGGTCACTGCCACCATCTCGGCTGCAGCGAAGAAGTTGGTCACGGAGATCGCGATGTCGCGCTTCAGCTGTTGCTGCGCCAGCGCCTGGAACAGACCGGCGCGCATCCGTCCGGGCGGCATGATGTTGACGTGCTTCATCGCCTCGAACTGCTCGCGCGTCATGGCATCGCCGACGCCTGGATGGTCGGCGCGGACGGCGCAGGCTAGCCCCTCGTCCATCAAGTGCTGGACGACGAGGTTGTCGGGTGGGTCGACGATGCGGCCCAGCACGAGGGCCGTCGTGCCCGACACGACGCCCGTCTCAACGAGATCGTTGCCGTACGGCGTCAGGTGGAGCTTAATGCCGGGCGCGACCTTTTCCAGGCGCGCCACGACAGCGGGGACGAGGACGAACTCGACATAGCCGTTGGGCGCGATCGTGAAGAGCCGCTCGGCCTGTGCGGGGTCGAAAGCCTGCTGACCGAGGACCGCGTCGTCGAGCAGCGCGAGTGCCTCGGCGATCAGCGGTGAGAGTTCGAGCGCGATCGGGGTCGGCTGGATGCCATAGCGCTCGCGGACGAACAGCTGGTCCTGAAGCATCAGTCGTAGACGCGATAGGGCATTGGACAAGGCGGGCTGGGTCATGCCCATGCGCTCGGCGGCCCGCGTGACGCTGCGCTCATCCATCAAGGCGACGAAGATCGGCAATAGGTTTAGATCGTAGCGCATGCAGTCATGCTATCAGCGATATATCTGAAATCAAGAAAATAAATTTCTAGAATGTGTCTACATGGCCTATCTCCCATCCATCGGCGATGGACGCCGCGAACATGGAGGTTCAGATGAGCAAGGGTCAGGTTCTCGTGCTTGGATCGAACGCCACGCAGATCGGGCTGCGTGGCGGCGGTACCGCGACGATCGGTCAGTATCTCAACGAGACGGCGGTCCCCGCGTTGGCTCTGCTCGACGCCGGCTATGATATTGTGCTCGCCACGCCCAATGGGGCCAAGCCGCACATCGACGCCGTCTCCGATTCGCTTGATCACTTCGGCGGCGATGAGACGGCATTCCAGCGCGCCAAGGACTTTTTTGCCAACCACCGGGCGATGAACGACGTGCGTAGGCTGAAATCGGTCGTCGAAGACGGCCTGGACGGCTTCGTTGGCGTGTTTGTGCCGGGAGGTCACGCGCCCGTCGTCGACCTGATGCAAGACCGCGATGCGGGCGCGATCCTCCGTCACTTCCACGCGGCGGCCAAGCCGACCGCGCTCCTCTGCCACGGACCGGTAGTCGTTGTCGCCGCGCTCGAGGATGCTTCGGCCTTCCGCAAAGCGCTGGAGGAAGGCGATGACGCCGGGGCGGCCAATCTGGCGGGAGACTGGATCTACTCGGGCTACCGCATGACCGTCTTCTCGGCGAACGAGGAGAAGATCGCTGAGGAGCAAGTGCTGAAGGGCGAACTCTTCTTTGACATGGAAAAGGCGCTGCGGTTGGCCGGTGGCGACGTCTCGGTCACCGACGAGAACTTCGCTTCGAATGTCGTCGTGGACCGGGAGCTGATCACGGTTCAGAATCCGGCGTCGGACCAGGCCATAGCTGGCGCGTTGATCGAAGCCCTCGATCGCGCCGCTGCATGAGTACCAGGATGACCGGCGGGCGCTCAGGATGCGCCGTGCTTCGAATATAGCCAAAACAAGGAACGATGCCATGACCGCCAACGTGAAGATCGTCGCCGTCCTCACCGCCCGTGCGGATACCGTCGACCGCCTGAGCGCTCTGCTAGACGCCATGCTAAAACCGAGCCGTGCCTAGCCGGGCAACCTGCGCTACGATTTGTGGCAGGATCAGAGCGATCCGAATCGTTTCGTGCTCGACGAGCTGTACGCGGACGCAGATGCGGTCGCCGCCCACCGCGAGACGCCCCACTCCCAGAACTACCTCTCTCAGATCGGCGATCTGGCCGAGCGCGCCGCGTTCGTCCTCAACCCCGTCTCAGCGACCTGAGGATGGTGCCATGGGCAAGCTTACGGAATGGGTGGGATCGGCGCTGCTCGCACAGCCGTTCTGTACCGAGGATCTGCGGTTGATCGGCCTGTTGACACCTGCTCTCCGCGTGGGCCTGATGGGCCTCATTCATCCACGCGACTACCGCTAAGGCGGAGCCGCGATCCGGCGAAAAATCAACATGTGAATTGAAGGAACACAATCATGACAAAGGGTATCAAAGACAAGGTCGTTCTCATCACCGGCGGCAGCACCGGCATCGGCGCAGAAACCGCGCGTCTTCTCGCTGAACGCGGCGCGAAGGTGGCCATCGCCGCGCGGCGCAAGGACAGGCTCGACGAGGTTGTCGCGGAAATCGCCGCAAGCGGCGGCGCGGCGCGTAGCTACGCGCTCGACGTCACCGACAAGTCGGCGGTCCAGTCCGTCGTCGCTGCAGTCATTGCCGACTTCGGCCGCCTCGATGTGCTGATCAACAACGCCGGGCTGATGCCGATCCGTCCGATGGCCGAGGTCAACACCGACGAGTGGGACCAGATGATCGACGTTAATCTAAAGGGTACGCTCTACGGCATCGCGGCGACCCTTCCCGGCTTCCTCGAGCAGGGAAGCGGTCACATCATCAACCTGAGCTCGGTTGCGGGCATCAAGGTCTTCGCACCGGGCGGCACGGTCTACTCCGGCACCAAGTTCGCCGTCAGCGCGATCAGCGAGGGCCTGCGCCAGGAGGTGGGTGAAAAGGTCCGTGTCACGTCGATCGAGCCTGGAGCCGTCGAAAGCGACTTGAAGTTCACGACGTCTGGCACGGCTGCCGAGACGGTACTCGACTTCTACAAGCAGGCCATCCCTGCGGCGTCGGTGGCGCGCGCTATTGCGTTCGCTGTAGAACAACCTGATGACGTCGACGTCAACGCGATCGTCATCCGGCCGACCGCACAGCAGTTCTGATTTCGACGAGGAGGCGGGGCCGCGTGTGCTCCGCCTCATGGGGAACCTACCGGCCCGCTCGTCCGTTACTTTGCCGAATAATATCTGTCCGTTTCACTTGAGGAGTCATTTATGCCCAAACTTGCCCTGTATGTACCACTGAAGGCCAAGCCCGGAAAAGAGCGCGATGTCGCCAATTTCCTGACCTCGGCATTGCCGCTCGTTCAAGCTGAGGCGGGCACTCTGACCTGGTATGCGATCGAAGAAGGTCCCGGTGCGTACGCGATCTTCGATACGTTCGACACAGAGGAGGATCGGCAGGCCCATCTTGACGGCAAGGTTGCCGCCGCACTGATGGACAAGGCAGAAGAACTGTTTTCTGAACCGCCGCAGATTCACAAGTTCACCCTGCTGGCCGCGAAATAGCGGAGCGGTCGGCACCCTAAGCTGCCGTTTGACTGCAGGGTAAGGCTCGTGTTTCCATCCGGAATGGATGGCCCGGCCGAATCGGGAAATGAATAAATGAATACGACAGGTCATCCGCGATAGTGGATGGCCTTGTCTTTTTGTGCTTATCACACCTCTGAATTTACTGATAAGGCGCCGTTGATGTGTCGCGACGTAACGGCACCATTGGTTCGCGGGAGATTCTTGAGCACATCAATTTGGCGCGTTATTCGGCCGTTCTGGCCCAGTCATTCAGAAAACCGTGAATCGATCCCAGGATGGCCCTACGGGAAGGAACCTTTCAGGTAGCAGAACGTTCAGGAAACTGAGATCACTTGGAAGGGTGCGATGTCCTCCGCCGTTGCGATGGACCCGATCATCATCAAGCTCTCGATTTGATGACGCGTTGAGATGAGCTGCGAAAGGAAAAGATCCGTGAAAGCTGTCGTATACAACGGACCTAAAGACGTTTCCGTCGATACCATCGATGATCCCAAGATCGAGAAACCGACCGATGTAATCATCCGGGTGACCACCACCAACATTTGCGGGTCTGACCTTCACATGTACGAGGGCCGTACCAGCTTCGAGACGGGCAGGGTCTTTGGTCATGAAAACCTTGGCGAAGTCATCGAGGTTGGTGCTGCCGTAGATCGGATCAAGAAGGGCGATCGCGTCTGCATGCCGTTCAACGTGGGTTGCGGGTTTTGCGAAAATTGCGAACGCGGTCTGACGGGGTTTTGCCTCACGACCAACCCTGGAACGGCCGGCGCAGCGTATGGCTTTGCCGAGATGGGGCCGTGGCAAGGCGGTCAGGCCGAGTTGATGCGCGTTCCTTATGCGGACTTCAATTGTCTGAAGCTGCCCGAGGACGCCAAAGAGAAGGAGGACGACTATGTCATGCTCTCCGACATCTTCCCGACAGGTTGGCATGGCGTCGAACTGTCAGGTTTCCAGCCCGGCGAAAGCATCGCGATCTACGGCGCTGGTCCGGTCGGTTTGATGGCCGCGCACTCAGCCCAAATCCGCGGTGCCGCTCAGATCTTCGTGGTCGATTCTCACGATGACCGCCTGAAACTAGCCGAGGCGATGGGCGCGATTTCGATCGACATGCGCAAGGGCGATCCCGCCCAGCAGATCCTAGACGCAACCGGCGGCCTCGGGACCGACCGTGGGGTCGAGGCGGTGGGTTACCAGTGCTGCGATCGCCATGGCAAGGAGCGCAGCAACTATACGATGAACTGCCTTGTCCAAAGCACAAAGGCTACCGGCGGCATCGGCGTCGTCGGCGTGTTTATCCCGGAGGATCCGAAGGCGCCCGACGATCTCCAGAAGGAAGGCAAGATTGCGTTCGACTTCGGCAGCTTTTGGTTCAAGGGACAGAAGATCGGCACCGGGCAGTGCAACGTAAAACATTATAACCGGCGGCTGATGAACCTTATCGAGCATGGCCGGGCCAATCCTGCGCAAATCATCTCGCACCGACTGTCGCTCGATCAGGCGCCTGACGCCTACAAGCATTTCGATTCGCGCGACGATGGTTGGACAAAGGTCGTGCTGAAGCCGACCGCCTGACCTTAGTATTTGACGGAATAGGGGATAACTTATGACCTTAGATGGCAAATCAGTTGCGGTTCTGATCGCGCCCCGCGGGACGGAAGAGCCAGAATTCTTGAAGCCGAAGCAAGCTATCGAGGAGGCTGGCGGCAAAGTCACCGTGGTCAGTTTTGAGGCAGGCAAGGCTCGCACAGTCAATAATGATCTTGATGAGGGTGGCAGCTATACTATCGACAAGACGTTTGCGGACGTTGAAGTCGATGTTTTCGACGGCCTTGTTGTTCCCGGAGGGACTGTCGGTGCCGACAAGCTGCGCGGCAGCGTCGAGGCCATTGGTTTCATCCGGGCTTTCTTCGATCAGAAAAAACCTGTTGCGGCTATATGCCATGCACCCTGGACATTGATCGAGGCGGGCGTGCTTAAGGGTCGCACCTTGACGTCCTACCCGACGCTGAAGGTCGATATCGAGAACGCCGGCGGTGCATGGACCAATGAGGAAGTCGTGGTCGACAACGGCCTTGTTACCAGCCGCGATCCCAATGATTTGCCCGCCTTCTGTGCCAAACTCGTTGAGGAAATCGCAGAAGGTGTGGGCGCAGCGCTCGCAGCAGGGAATTAAGACGGGGCGTTTCGACGAACCATGTGAGGGCCTCTCCCTGGAGAAGGTCCGCACAAAGCAAGCGTGGCGGATGGCCAGCGATTGGCCGTCCGCCACGCCGCGTATCACACGAACACGGCGCACCTGACGGGCACTCAAACCCTAAGCCGCGTCAACCGCAGTGACACATCGCCGGCTCCCGCTTCGAGATTCGACCCATTCCAACGTGTGGTTGAGATGCACCTGATCGTACGTGCGTTCGACTAGATTTACGACCGTCAGCGGGTTGATCGACGGAGATCCGGGGCCGGACCAGGAAGCCATCCATCAAGAGCGGGATTGGGACGCCTCCATGGACCTGCCTCCGACAAACAACGATCGTGCTGATGCGGATCTTGTTGTAGCCCTCGATTACCTGATGCTACCTTCTTTTCGCTCCGGTCATCAGGTCACGGTCGATGCCTATGACTGCTGGAGGCGGATCACAGACGACGTGAAGCCGCGAACGCTAGAGGTTCACGATTGTGAGCCATGCGGAGCCGCCTCTTGAAAAGCCGACACGCAATCGATATATATTGGCCATAGTCGAGAGCGCTGATCCGTCGGTGCGTTGAACGATTGTTTCACTCGGCTTACCGAATTGGAGCGGACCGCATGCGGTCCGCTTTTTCGTTTCAGGGGGATTCGTTACATCTATTATATCTCGACGAGTCTGGTCACTCGCATGATCCAAGCTCTGACTTCTTTGTCCTTGCAGGCTTTAGCATATTCGAGCGCCAAACCCATTGGCTGGAAGCCCAGATAGATCCTGTAGCGGCGCGCTTTAGCTCAACCAATCCTCGAGAAATCGAGTTCCATGGAAACCCAATGCGCTCGGGCAACGGTACCTGGAAAGGTGTCCCTCCCAACGACAGAGTTCAAGCCGTCGTCGATATCTTGTCGCTACTGGCAGACAAGCAATTGCAGTTGAAGGTCTACGCCTGCGTCATCGAAAAGAAGCTCTTCTCTCCGAACAATATTCTGGCTCGGAGCTTCGAGGAGGTGGCTTCGTGTTTTGATGGCTATCTGAAGACGCTTTACAAGAAAAAGAACCCCCAGCGCGGCTTGGTCATCCTCGACAAAAGCAATTATGAGGAGAAAATCCAAACCCTCTCTCATGTGTTCAAGCACGTCGGGCATGCCAGCGGCCAACTTCGCAACTTTGCCGAAGTCCCGCTTTTTCTGGATTCAAAGGCTTCGCGCCTGATTCAGATGGCGGATTTGATCGCTTACTGGATTTTCCGTCACTTTCAGTCAGGCGACCAGCGTGGCTACGACCTCATAAGGCCCTACTTTGCCCGGTATGGCGTCGGGCCAGTCTCAGGTCTGCGCTGTCATGTCTCGCCGGAGACAAAGGCGCGCCTCGCTTCGCTTCCAGTTCCAGCTCACCCTTTTCCGAAAGCAACGCCGAAAGCTATTGCCGCCGCATTCCAAGTCACCACGCCTGAGGATCAAAGCGGTTTTGAAGGTGCATGCGCTCCCTCGACACGCTCGGTTTGAGCATTTTTCAGTGAAAATTCCTGCTCTTCACCTTCAGCGTATCGATATGAAGGTCCGGTGTGAACATGTCGCGCGGGACAACCGGCTTCGGCCGATCGCGTGAATCCGGCCCGCCGCCGCCATGGGCAAACTCATCGCCGCGACCAGCCGGCAGCCTGAACTCCGTATCGCGATCGGCAAGTCCAACCAGATCGCCTGAGAGATCGAAGAGTTGCTGGGCGACGAGATGGACGACCTCCCCTTCCCGCTGAATCCGTCCGTTGATCGCCATCATCGACGATCCCAGCACGATCCGCCGACGCTTCTCGAATAGTGTCGGCCACACAACGATGTTGGCGGGACCCGTCTCGTCCTCGATGGTGATGAACATCACACCCTTGGCCGATCCCGGCTTCTGCCGCACCAGCACGAGTCCAGCGGTGTAAACCCGCTGGCCATCCCGAGCATTCATCGCCTCGGCACAGGTGATGATATTGCGTGCCGACAGATCCTTGCGCAGAAAGGCGACCGGATGCTGGCGCAAAGTCAGCCCGGTGTGGCTGTAGTCCTCGATGACGTTGTGCCCATCCGTCATTTGCCGAAGCGCCACCTCTGGCTCCTGCTGCTCCGCAATCGCCGTCGCCTCGCGTTCGGCTGCGGCTGCAAACAACGGTAACGGCTCGTCGCGCAGCGCCTTGATCGCCCAAAGCGCATCGCGTCGTTCGAGTTTCAGCGATGGCAGAAAGGCGTCGGCCTCTGCCAGTTGAACAAGCGCTTCGGTCGGCACACCGGACCGGCGCCACATGTCATCGACTGAGGCAAACGCATTGTTCATGCGGGCCGCTACGATCCGCGCCGCCTCCGCAACCGCCAGTCCCTTCACTTGCCGGAAACCCAGCCGAACAGCATGTCGATCAGTGCTGCCGATCCTTTCCAGCGTGCAGTCCCATCGCGAGCGGTTGACGCAGACCGGCCGCACCTCGATGCCATGCTTGATCGCATCCCCGACGATCTGGGCCGGAGCATAAAAGCCCATGGGCTGGCTGTTGAGAAGGGCTGCGCAAAAGACATCCGGATAATGGCACTTGATGTAGTTCGAAGCGTAGGCAATCAATGCAAAAGAGGCCGCGTGGCTCTCGGGAAAGCCGTAGGAGCCAAAACCTTCGAGTTGCGAGAAGGTCTTTTCGGCAAACTCTGGCGAATAACCATTCTTCACCATCCCCGAAACCAGCTTGCCCTTGAACCGTGAGACGCCGCCGGTGAACTTGAAGGTTGCCATCGATTTGCGCAGCTGGTCCGCCTCGCCGCCGGTAAAGCCGGCGCAGACCATGGCAACGCGCATGGCGCTCTCCTGAAACAGCGGCACGCCCAGCGTCTTGCCGAGTACCGCCTCCAACTCCGGTGTCGGATACTCGACCGGCTCCTTGCCTTCGCGCCGGCGAAGATAGGGATGCACCATGTCACCCTGGATTGGGCCCGGCCGGACGATCGCCACCTGCACGACGAGATCGTAGAAGGTGCGCGGTTTTAACCGCGGCAGCATCGCCATCTGCGCCCGGCTTTCGATCTGGAACGTGCCGAGCGTATCGGCCTTGCGGATCATTGCGTAGGTTGCGGCATCCTCTTGGCGGATCTTCGACAGATCAAGATCCTCGCTCTTGTGTTCGCGGATCAGATGGAAGGCCTTGGCCATGCAGGTGAGCATCCCAAGCGCCAAGACGTCCACCTTCATGAACTTCAGCGCCTCGACGTCGTCCTTGTCCCATTCGATGATCTGCCGGTCTTTCATCGTCGCCGGCTCGATCGGCACGAGATCGTCCAGCCGGTCATGGGTGAGAACGAAGCCGCCTGGGTGCTGGCCAAGATGACGCGGCGCGCCCATCAGCTGCTGTGCCAGTTTCAGGGTGAGCGCTAAGCGCCGGTCGTCCGGGTTGAGATTGAGCTCCCTGATGTTTCTGTCGGGTACTTCTTCCGACCAGGACCACATGCCTGACGACAGGGCCTTGATGACATCTTCAGGCAGGCCAAGTGCCTTACCGACATCGCGGATCGCGCCCTTGGCGCGGTACCGCGTAACGGTGGCGCAGAGGGCCGCCTTATCCTTGGTGTAGGTCTTGTAGATCCACTGGATGACCTCCTCGCGCCGTTCATGCTCGAAGTCGACATCGATGTCGGGCGGCTCGTCGCGTTCCTGGCTGACGAAACGCTCGAAGAGGAGGTCATTGGTCGAGGGGTCGATCGATGTGATGCCGAGAATATAGCAGACAGCGCTGTTGGCGGCGGACCCCCTGCCCTGGCAGAGAATGCCCTGGCTTCTGGCAAAACGTACGATCGAAAACACCGTCAGGAAGTAAGGCGCGTATTTCATAGTGCGGATGAGATCGAGCTCGTGGCGTACGGTCTTTAAAACATCCGGTGGCAGGCCTTCCGGATAACGATCGGGCGCACATTCCCAGACATAATGCTCGAGCGACGCCTGGGCATCCTTGCCCGGCACGATGGCTTCCTCCGGGTACTGGTAGGTCAGCTCCTCAAGCGAGAATTTGCAGCGACGCACGATCTGCACCGTCCGCGCCAAGGCCTCTAGGTAGCGTGGAAACAACCGTTCCATCTCCTCCGGCGGCTTCAGATATCGGTCCGCATGTCTCTCGCGCTTGAAGCCGACATCGTCGATCGTGGTGTTGTGCCTGATACAGGTGACGATGTCCTGAAGCTGCCGACGGCCCGGCTCATGAAACAGCACATCATTGGTGACGACGGTTCTGACCTTGAACCGCGCCGCCATGTTGGAAATCTCATGCAGGCGCAACTGGTCGTTCGGTCGCCGGCGCAGGCAGAGAGACACGTAAGCGCGATCACCAAACAACTCAGCCATTTTTCGAAGCTGGATCGCGCAAAGATCATCCGGCAGATCCGGCACCAGAACGCCGATCATGCCCTCGGAGTAAGCGACGATATCGTCCCAGTGCAGGATGCAGTTGTTCTTGCCGCCACGCGATTTGCCCAGCGTGATGAGGCGCGTCAAACGTGAATAGGCGGATCGGTCCATCGGATAGACCAGCACAGACATGCCATCCGCGAGATCGAGCCGACAGCCGACGACCAGGCGCAGACCCGTGGCGCGGGATGCTTCCAGCGCGCGGACGATCCCTGCCAGCGAATTGCGGTCGACGACGCCGAGTGCTTCGATGCCGAGCTGTTTCGCCGTCTCGAACAATTCCTGTGCAGAGGAGGCGCCGCGCAGGAAGGAAAAGTGGGTCGTGACCTGAAGCTCGGCGTAGCTCATGCGAAGATCCCGTGGCAGAACCAGCGATGGGAACCGGTTTCGGGATCGACGCCGTCGCCGGAGCGGAATACCCACAGGCGCTCGCCTGCCTCGTCCTCGATGACAAAGTAGTCGCGCACCGCCTCCATCTCGGCGTCGCGCTGCCACCACTCCCCGAAGATGCGTTCCGGGCCATCGGCGCGTTTGACCTTACGGCGCTTGCCGCGCCACACGATCGAGACGGGCGGCCGGTCAGGCATCAGAGCGATTGCCTCGATCAGTTCGGGGCATGATAAAAGCCGGACCGGACGGCGCCAGTGGCTCACCCAGCCAATTGCAATCGGTTCAGCAACCGGACTGATCCGCTGGACGGAGCGTTCCGGCACATCGGATGCAACCGGCGCGACGCGATAGACCCTCTGTCCACGGTTTCCATAAATGTCGATCAGAGGCGTCACATCGGTGATGTCATCCTCGACCAAAGCAGAGACTTTCTGCGCCTCTTCCAATGGCTCGGCCAGAACGGCAACAAGGATGAGCTTCTCGATCCCGAAACCCGGCTCGATCTTTTCGGTCCGGTCCCTGAACAGTTTCGTCAGCCAAGCGATGTCCCGGGCAGGCTTGGCGGTGCCTGCGCGAATGGCCTGCCTGGTACCGTCGACCTTCTCGACGATCAGGTCGGCACGGCGCACCCCAAGGCCGCGCTTCTGAAGCTCATCGACCAGCTGGACGACGAGGCGGCCGACATATTTGTTGATCGTTTCGGCAGCGCCAATCGGTTCAGCGAAGGCTTTCGAAACTTCGACCAGCTCAGGGGTGCGGACCGGCTCGATCGGCTCAGCGATACGACAGAGCATCTGGTCCAGACGGCGGCCGATCTCCGGACCAAAGCGCAACGTCAGCGGCGCGCGCGGGGTATTGGCAAGCTCACCGATGGTCTGGAAACCAAGGATGCGCAGATCGCTGACAATCTTGGACGGCAGGCGCAGGAGCGAAATCGACAGCTTTTCGACCGCCCGAACGGTCTCGCCCGGCGGAACCACGATCGTTTCCCGATTGATGGCCCGCGCACAGGCATGGGCCGCACCCCAGCTGTCGGCGACCGCCACGCGGGCAGTCAGCTTCCTGCCCAGAAACTTGTTGGCGATCTTTGTCACCATTGGCAGCTCGCCGCCCTGCAGGTGGTCGGCGCCTTCGGTATCCATGACAATGCCATCAATCCCGTCGACGGCAACAATTGGCGAATAGATCGTCAGCGCCCAGAGCGTGATGCGCTCAAGTGCAGCGGCGTCGACTTCGGGATCTGCATCGACCATCATCAGGCCGCGAAACAGCGACTGCGCCTTTGCCGCCGGCATGCCGACATGTACGCCTGCCGCTCTGGCAGCAGGGTCGGCAGCCGAAACCCATCGCTTCGAACCGCTTCTTGCAATCACGGCGATCGGCTGTTCAGGCGGAATGGAGGGATCGGCTCGACGAATGCGATCCGTCGGCAGATCTGGAAGATAAATGGATACGACCCTTGTCATCACACGCTCTCACGAGAAACTCAGCACACTCACCCGCTTTCACGCGCATTAATTCCAGAAACCATTGAGGCCTGCCCACCCCCGGGACCGGCAATGCCTCGGACGGCATGACGCTGACGCGCCATCTCGTCGTTGACGCCGTGGGCTGGCCAAAATCATTCGCCTCCGTCTGCCGCCGCCATCGCCGAACGCCGAGCGCCATGGTCCCGGTTCGCTCGGCGGCCAGCTGCAATCGGCGGGAACTCACCATCGGCAGGCGGACAAGTTCGCCAACAACGGCGCCGAGACCGCCGAAGGATAGGCCCTCCTCCATGTTGGCCAGCACATCCTCTTCCCTGTCGGACTCGACGAAGATGACGCGGTCGGGATGGAGACCGACCTGGGCCAGCGCCGGAAAGAACAGGTCGGGTCGCGTCAGACACCAGATGACGGGGCCTTTGGTCCGGGCGGCAATGCCGGCGACAAAAAGCGCGGCGGCTGCACCATCGACGGTACCGGATCCTCCGCCTGCGAACTCATGCAGGGCTCCATAGGCAAGACCCCCGCCAGGCAAGGAAGCATCAATCTCGGGCACACCGAAAGAGAGCGTTCCGGCCCGTTTCGCTGCTGTGCCCTCCATCGAGGCGATGCGGCCACGCAAATCACAGATCACATCCGACAACCCCTTCGGGCGCGCAGCGGTCATCGTTCACGGCTCCCTTCAAGGTGGTGTTCAAAGGATCGACATTATGCCGTACAGGCTATTTGTTCATTGTTTGTTCCGACGCTATAAAAGAGTCAAGCACCAGAAAGTTGAGCAACATTATCACAACATTAGCAAAACCGAAGATTCGAAAAGGATTCAAGGCTGTAGGGATAACAAGAATTTTTGCCGCACTCCACTCTTGTCGGGCTCCAGATCGCGATAGCGGGGATAGATGAGCGGCGTCACAATCTTCTTAAGGTTTCGTGCTGAACTCGCCTGCATGACGAAGCCACCGAGACAAAGCTCGATCGTAATACCGAAGCCCAGCTCTATTTAATGCCGCGTCGCTGCGGTTGATTGCATCAATGGCTGTCCGCAGCGTTCGACCTATACGGGAGCTTTTAAGCTTGAGGCCATATGAACATCGGACGTGTAGGCGGATGCATCAAGCCCCGCCGCATGCAGCCCGATGGCAAAGTTGACCTGCGAGATCAATTCCCTAAAATCCCGCTCAGATCTTCTTGGGGTGTTACGTTGCAAAAGCTCGAACTTGTTTTTGTTATTTGTGGTTTTGTGGCTTTGGGGACATGGCTTTATTCGGGCGAGTATCGAGCTTATGGCGCCCTCGCGACGATTTGCTTTCTGGGAATCGCTTCGGTCTATCTCCTCTTGACGTCAAAGGAGAGAGTTTACCGGTTGTTTGCATGTATATCACTGACCGTGATTTCCGCTGCAATCGGAATAGCTCTGTTGAGAATGTCGGGACTGACCGGCTAATGCGGTGGCATCAAGCGACCTAAACGGGCTGCGGAATAGCGCCTGCGCCTTGACATGCGGCGTTCCTCCACGGCGCTAGCCGCAGCGGGCAATCGCATCCGCAGCCGATGGAGACCAGAGGATAGGCGTTTGCCTGATCGCCGAGATCGAGTTCAGGGCAGGACGGGCGACGATAAACTCCGCCACGCTTCCTACAACGGCCTGCGGGAACGGTAGGACAATGCCGACGTTTATAAGCTCGACTAGATACGCAGGCGGAAGTCACCGGAAAAACTGCATTCGGTCGCAACGGAGGAATTGCTGCCATGTGCAACCTTTATCGGATGGAAGACAGGGACTGGGTCTCAAAGTGGGCCCAGGACGCCGAAAGCCTTATCAACCTCATGCCGGCCTATCAGATGAACCCCGACCAGATGGGGCCGATCATCCGAAACACGGCGGACGGCAAGAAGCAGCTGGTTCATGCACGATGGGGCCTGCCCTCGCCTATCTTCGTCCAAAAGAAAGCCGCCGAAGCAAGGGCGGATAAACTGAAGGCCAAGGGCAAGGCCGTCGATATGGATGAGCTCATCCGCATGGAACCGGATCGTGGCGTGACCAATGTGCGTAAGCTCAACCTGCCTCACTGGACGCGATGGTTCGGCGTCGAGCGCAGGTGTCTCGTCCCGGTCACAAGCTTTGCCGAACCGGACCCGATGAGCAAACAGGAGGGTGGCAATGTTCCCAATGCCTGGGTTGCCCGCGATGATACGAAATCGATGATGTTCTTTGCGGGCATCCACGTGCCGCAATGGAAGAGCGTCCGCAAGGTCAGGGACGGGCTCACAACCGACGACCTATACGGTTTCCTGACGACCGATCCGAATGATCTCGTGAAGCCGATCCACGAGAAGGCAATGCCTGTTCTACTGCTGACGAAGGAAGAAACCGACGTCTGGATGCGGGCGCCTTGGGATGAGGCAAGGCACCTCGCCCGCCCACTACCAAACGACGCGCTGATCATCCTGTCGCGTGAACCTTATGGATCATCGATCATTTCGAAATCTGGCGAACCGGTGGAGCAAGGCAGCCTTTTATAACTGGCGGCCATCGCCAGATGGATGAACCGCACCGGGTTTGCCGGAGGCTCCAACTTCTGAGAGAGTGGAGCCGATATGAGCAAGACAACGAACAAGTTTTCACCTGAAGTCCGCCAACGCGCCATCCGTATGGTGCTTGAT
>NZ_JAPAIX010000023.1:0-17230 GCF_025910175.1 Agrobacterium sp. BT-220-3 | reverse complement strand
TAGATACCATGTCACTGCCTGCACGATCAGCCATGCCTCGAAATGCCGCCCTTTGAAATCGTCCTTCGACTGGCGCTTCAGCTTTTCGGCAATGGCATTCAGAATCATGGCTACGCTCCACTACATCGGGAGCGGAATTTCTACGGTCGTAGTCAACAGCTAGTTAACCAAAAGAATTTGCGACACGCCCCGAAATACTCTCCGACTATAGCGTCATGCGTGATCAGGTGCGGGCGTGCTCTCAGTGATCTGAGAAACATAGTTATCTTGATGTTGACCCTGCTAAACCCTTAGCCCCGCCCATCTAACCATAAGACTACCGACCAGCATGCTCGCTCCAGTCGCGACAAGGAGGGGGCCGGCGAACTCGTCGGCTACAATGCCCGATGCCGCGGAAGCCGACAGCAGCATCAGGCTGAATTCTCCTCCGTGGCCCAGGATGATCCCAGTCCTCCATGCGGTCTGAAGCGACTCGCCGAATAGTCGGGCGACGACCAAAACGATCAGCGTCTTGCCCGCAAATATGATCGCGAGCCAGCTCAGCACGACTGGCCACGCATACGGGATAATCCAAAGTGGCAATTGCGTTCCGATGCCGACGAAGAAAATCCCGACAAACAAATCGCGGAAGGGCCGGATCTCGTTCTCGACGGCATGGCGCGCGTCACCCTCGCCGATGATCATGCCGGCCGCGAATGCGGCGAGTGCCGGAGAAAGACCGACGGAGGTCGCGACGATCGCAGACCCGAGCGCAATGGTGAGCGCGAGGAGTTGGGCGAGTTCCGGATCGCCACGCGACGCGACCCAACGGGCAAGCACCTGCAGGGGGCCACGGGCAATGAACAGAGCTGCAACCAATGCCGTAGAACTGGCGATGACCGTTATCACGCCATGTCCCTCGGCGGCTCCGCTCATCGAATCGTGCAGAAGCAGGAATGCAACAGCTGCCAAGTCTTGAAACAGAAGCACTGCAATGGACAGACGTCCTTGGGCCGATCCCAGAGCGTTCGCGCTTGCGAGCACCTTGAGGCACATGGCCGTGGATGACATGGCAACGGCCCCGCCGATGAGGATTGCGGGGACGGGCGCGAGATCGAAGATCAGACTCGCTACCAACGATACCGTTATCGTCGTGACTGCAACCTGCGCGGCTCCAAGACCGAAGACATGCTTCCTGAGCGTTACGAGCTTCTCGAACGAGAATTCCAGGCCAAGAGCGAACAGCAGGAGTACCACTCCGATCTCGCCAATGCTGCTCAGGGCAGCGCTCTCAGCAATCAGGCCGAGGCCGGCAGGTCCGATGATTATGCCGGCAAGAATGTAACCGACGATACTGGGCACGCCGATCCGTGAACATATCGTCACGAGCACGAACGCGGCAAAGACCAACAAGGCCGCACTTTCAACAAATCCGGTCACGCCATGCATGTTCTTCTCCTTCTTCTCCTGATGGCATGGCGCAGGTAAGGCCAATACCTGTAAACTCTAGACGTGCGACCGCGCCCACTGCGCTATCTGCGCGGCAGGCATTGCTCCGCTCGTCCTCGCGATTTCCTTGCCGCTCCTGAACAGGATCATGGTGGGAATGCCGCGGATCCCGTAACGGCCGGCGATCTGCTGTTCGGCTTCCGTATCGAGCTTACCAAGGCGGAAATTTGGTTCGAGCGACTGCGCCGCCGCCTCGAATTGGGGCGCCATCATCTTGCATGGCCCGCACCATCCCGCCCAGAAATCGACGAGCAGGGGCAGATCGGCATCGGCGTGTCGGTCGAAACTGGCGGCGGTCAGTGTGACTGGCCGGCCCTCGAACAGGGCGGCGCCGCAGCGGCCGCAGCTGGGGTTATCCGTCAGTCGTTCCTGCGGAACGCGATTGACGGAACTGCATTTCGGGCAAGCAACGGTGGGCATTCTGTTCTCCCTTTGAGTGTCGTTTCGGAGGGGCAGGCAGGGCGGCGCCGTTCAGCGCGAGGTCGTGGCCCGCCGGGCCTCTCGGTGGCGGGGTTCGGGCAGGTATTCGACGCCGCCGCCCAGACGGCGGACGGGCTGCGGATAGAGGGTCATCAGCTCGAGTATTTCCTCGGGCATGTCGGTCCGTACCGGCAGCCCCATCTCGCGCGCCTCTTCCGCAGAGATAGGGTAGTCGTGCGTCCAGGTGCCGGTGGCCAGCTGCGCCGCCAATGTCGCCGCCTTTTCCTCGTCCATCTTGTCGGTCAGGAGCCGTCGCGCTACGGTCTCGACTTGGGCGATCGCCTTTCGACCGACATCGGCCAAGACCAACGTCTGGTCGTCGATTTCCGTGATCGGCTTTTGCTCGACGACCCTGATGAGTGAAGCCGCGGGCATTTGGCCGAGTTGCGGATCGATCGGGCCCAGCACGGAGTGGTCGCACATCACGATCTCGTCTGCGGCCAGAGCGATCAGCGTTCCCCCCGACATGGCGTAGTGCGGCACGAAAACTGTGACCTTGCCCTTGTGTCCCTGGATGGCGCGAGCAATCTGCGTGGCAGCGAGGACTAGTCCGCCGGGGGTGTGCAGCACGATGTCGAGCGGCATTTCGGCGTCCGTCAGCTGGATCGCGCGCAGGACTTCCTCGGAGTCGTTAACGTCGATGTAGCGAACCAGGGGAAAACCTAGGAGGTTCATCGTCTCCTGCCGATGGATCATCAGGATCACCCGGCTTCCGCGCATCCTCTCGATTTGAGCGATCTTCCGAGTGCGCATCGCCTCCAGATACTTCCTCTGCAGTGCCGGCTGCAGTGCGGAGACGATGAAGAACAGCCAGAGCAGTTGCATCAAATCCATGGATTTCCTTTTCCTTTCCTTCGCCCATCCGGCAGGAAGCCGTATATTCCCTCGTCGCGGTAGTAGTTGCGATAGGTGACTGCAGGCCTGCGTAGAATCGGACTAGGCCGCGTGGACGAACCGGCACAGGGGGGATTCCCCCGAGGCGGATGACGTGATTCGAGGCTGACCTCTGGAGAGGAGGTCGGCCTTGGTTCGGGATCGTTTGACGGATGCGGAGTGGGCGATCTTCGCCCCGTTCCTGACGGAGCAGTCGGCCCGCGGCGGCCACCCGCTACGACCACACCGCTTCCAGCTTTCTCGGCTTCGCCCTGCTCGGCTGCATCCGCTTATGGATCTGGTTCGTCCACGCGGCCTAATGGGGTGAAAAAGCATACACTCCTGAGCAAAGAGAGGGGCGCGACGCGCCCCTCTTACGCCCTATCCAGCGGTTTCAGAACAACTTGGACAGCTTTGCCTTGATTTCATCGAGCCAGCCTTTTCCGCCGCCTCCCCCAGCCGTCTTTTGCTTGACTTTCCTGAGTTCAGCATACAGGGGCTCAAAGTCCTTCTTCTTTCCATAGCCCAGCAGTTCTGCCATTTCCAACTGCTGCCGCGCTTCGTCCAAGAATGTCTCCAGGCGCTCATTGGACGCTTCGCTCCGCTGACCATCTTCTACCAAGGTCTCGGCGCGCTTCAGGAGCAGCCTGGCGCGCAGGGCGGGCAGCGGATGCACGCTGCGCGTCTCGACCAGCGTGCTGAGCGCTGCCTGCAGCGCGGCTTTGGCTTCTTCAATCTTGCCCTGATCGATCAGCGGCACGACTGACTTCACGGCTGCGGGATAGGACGCCAGAGGGATGTTGGTGACCGCGATCACGATTTCACTGGCCAGCAAAGCCAGCACGTGACGTGCCTGTTGCACCTCGCCATGTTTGAGGGCATCCAGCGCCTCGTCGGTCATCGCCTCAATGGTTTCCGTGTTGGCGAACAAGTCGTGCACGATGGTGCGCACATCAACGGGGGCCAGGGCAAGCGTGGGTTCGCGCGCAACAATCAGCTCCAGCTTTCCAGTCACTTCGGCCAGCATTGCCAATGCGCGTGCAGCGTCCTTGCCGTCAAGTGCGGCCAGCGCTGATTTGGTCAGCGCCAAGGCCGAGACGGCCTCATCGAGGACTTGTCTACGTTTGTCTGCCGCCTGCGAGCCCGTTTCCTTCTGAACCTCAGGCTGTACCTCCGTGACGACTTCAGGCTTGGCCTCTGGACTGACAGGAAGGCTGCTGACCGCGGCCTGTTCGTTTATTTCTTTGTTCGTCGCATTGGGATTCGATGTTTGCTCATTCATGGTGATATGCCTCGTATGAGTTAGTGAAAATAGGCGAATCTATTGGGGCTGACTGCGAACATCGCGAGACTGACCGACCGAACAGTCGGCCCCTTCATCACCTCAAAACAGCTTTTGGAGGCGCGTCTTCAACTCGTCGAACCATCCCTTGCCGCTTTTGCCACCAGCCGACTTTTGCTCAATGGACTTCACCTGATCGAAGATGGGTTTGAAATCCGCCTTCTTGCCATAACCCAGGATCTGCGCCATCTCGATCTCCGTGCGCACGGACGACAGCAAGGTGCTGAGCTCCTCGTTCTGCTTGGCATCGCGCTTGTCGGTCTCGGCCAGCTTTTCAGCTTTTGCCATCGCGGCTTCAGCCCGTAGCACGGGCAGAGGAAAGGCGACCGAGGTCACCACCAGCGTGTTCAGTGCTCGGGCGAGTTCCGCCTTGGCGTCGTCGATCTTGCCGCTGTCGATGAGCCGTGCGGCCGACTTGATCGCTGCCGGGTACGTTGCCATCGGCAGGTTGTCGGTTTCGATCACGATTTCGCTGGCCAGATTGGCGACGATGGGCCGGGCCTCTTGCACCTCGCCATCACCCAACAACTCCCGAGACAACTCGACCGCTTTCTTCACCGTTTCCACGTTGGCGTGGATATCGTGGGTGATGACGCGTACATCGACCGGCGCCAAAGCAAGTTTGGCGTCGCGTGCCAATACCAGTTCCAGCTTTCCGCTGGCCAGTTCCAGCGCAGCGAGCGCCTCCTTGGTCTTCTTTGCATCAAGGAGTGTCAAAGCCTCCTGGGTCTTGGTGAGCGCCGTGATGGCGTCCTGAGTGAGCTCAGCACGCTTTTTTTCGGCTTCCCGGGCGGCCTTGTCATCTACCTGTGGCTGCGCCGCCTTGGATGCGGCAGAGGGTGCTGCAGCACCTGGGCTAGAACCTGCCGCCGATTGGGCCTGAGCCGGTCCGCTAAGTCCGACGACGACCGCCAGGGCAAGTGCGGAGAAGGTTGATTGGGGCTGTTTGATATTCATGATCTTGGGCTCCTAATTAAAGTTAGTTGACTGAGATTTCAATCTGTTTCGGTTTGGCTTGCTCGGCCTTGACAAGCCGCACTTCCAGCGCGCCGTCTTTCATCGAAGCCGTTACCTTGGCCGGATCAACGTTGTCAGGCAAGACAAAGTTGCGCACAAAGTGACCTGCCACTGAACTTTCATCCAGCGGCGATTAGAGTCTCGACCGTTTCTGTTACGCCGTTGGGCGCGGGTTGAGCAACGGGCGGAGACGCGAAGCCCTTATCGAGCGAAGCGTCGGAGCCGGTTGCGGTAAGGGTTCCGGCGAAGGCCGCCGGGGTCTGGTATCCGAGCGAGGAGTGCGGTCTCGCGGTGTTGAAGTCCTGCCTCCATTCGGCGATGGCGCTGCGGGCGTGGTCGAGGCCGAAGAACAGGCTCTCGTTCAAGAGCTCATCGCGCATCCGGCCGTTGAAGCTCTCGACGTAGCCATTCTGCATGGGCTTTCCGGGCGCGATGTAGTGCCACTCGACGCGATGATCCTTCGACCAGGCGAGGATCGCGTTCGAGGTGAACTCCGTGCCGTGGTCAGAGACGATCATGCCCGGCTTGCCGCGTCGGGAGATCAGGTCCGTCAGCTCACGAGCAACGCGGCGACCGGAGATCGACGTGTCCGGGATCGCTGCCAGGCATTCGCGCGTCACGTCATCGACGATGTTGAGCACACGGAAGCGCCGCCCGCAGGCGAACTGATCGTGCACGAAGTCCAGCGACCAGCGCGCGTTCGCCCTTGCCTCGACCAGGATCGGCGCCCGCGTGCCCACCGCGCGTCGCCGCGCCCGGCGCTTGCGCACCGTCAGGCCCTCCTCGCGGTAGAGCCGGTAGATCGAGCGCATGCAGCTGGCCGTCATCACGTCGTCTTTCTTGCAATTGTCACACCCGTCCACGCCGGAGGATCAGAGGCGGGGAAGGATTCGAGCGAGGCTTCGAGGACCGGATCGAAACTCTCCCTGTCGCTGGTAGACGGGTCGGCCGTGCTCTCATGCTGGACGCCTCTTGAGAGGCGGCGATCGGGGCGGAACGGGACCCGGAAGGCTCCCGGGGCATCGACGCCCCTGTGCAGCCGGTGGCGCGTCTCACCCGCCCAAGGGTTCGCCATCCGGGCTCCCCCAGCGTCCTCGCGCACGACATAATGCCAGTCCTGCCGCTCTGCGAAGTCCACGGCGCTGTCGCGATCCGGAAACTTCAGCCGGATCGGACGATAGGGATCGCCGCTGGACGTGTATCCCATCAGCGGCTCGATCTGCGGCGGCCGGGACGGCTCGAACTCGAGGACCCAGTAGTTGGGCCGAGGCGCCGATGTCATCGCGGAACGGGCAGGACGGTAGATGATTGCCGTCGGCACGTCCCAGGATGGCAGATCGGTTCCGGGAATTTTCGGCGGGAATGGTGGGCGATTATGGCCGCGCATATCAGTTCTCCCGGGTGTCGGTGGATACGAGAAGGTGACGTTCGAGATCGTCGAGTTTTTCCATTCGCCTCGAATTCAGGCGAACGGCGCGTTCGGTGTTCTGCGAAGGAAAGGCAGCAGCGTGCAGGACGTCCGACCGCATCGCTATCGTGAGATCGGCGACGGCATTCATCACGCCCTCTCCGTCCCCGTCCGAGAGCGTGCCGTCAGCAAAACCGGACTGCAAGCTCTCCAGTACCTGCTCGAAGCTGGACACGACCCCTGCACTCGCGACCACAGCCAGCTTGTGGCTGAGAACACGCAGTTCATCGATCAGCTTCGCATCGTGCCTTGCGGTTTCCACGATCTCTGCGACCTTCTCGATGCAGGCCATGTAAATGTCGCATTGCTGCTGGAGGATGATGACCCTTCCTTCCTTGCGAAGCTCGAGATCGGTCTGGCGATTGAGAAGCGCCGCGGTCAGAATGATCGTCACGACAGCGCCGAGGAAGATGAGCGTCATCTCCTGCGCGAAAGGCAGTATGTCTTCGGCAAGATACATCGAACGAAAAACGAAAACGATGCCGATGCCCAAGGCAGCGGCCGCAGCAGCAAATGCCAAGTCAGGCAGTCGGTTCGACATCAGCACCTCGCATTTTCGGTGTCAGGTGGCATGCACGGCTTTGCATCGGCGTCCGGCGCCTCTGCGTCCCGGTGCCGCAGGAAGATTGGCGTCGGACCGCTGCCGAACGGATTGAAGCCGGTGCTCAGGCAACGGTCGAAGATCGTTTTGTCCCATCGGGTGAAATCGTGCTCCTCGCCGGCAAGTCGCCCGTCATCCACCACAGGGCACCTCACGCCTTTGCCGATGGGGGAGCGTTATCGAAGGCCGCACCGTCCGAACGATCCCCCTTGCGAAGCCGTAGCCCGAGGAGGATCATCATCCCCCCGAAGACCGCGGCGTAGAAGCCGATCAGCCAGCCGAGCGCGAGGAAGCTTTCGACCGGGCGCGTCAGCAGCATCCAGGTCACGACGACACCGAGAACGACCGAGAGAAGGCCGCTCAGGATCAGCCAGATTTCGCCGTTGATTTCCTTTCGCAGGCGGATCGCTGCCGCGATCTCGAGGGCACCCGAGAACACGGACCAGAATGCGATGCTGGCCCAGAGGAATGTCGCAAGCACAAGCGTCGCGACAAAAGGCGAGACAACCACGACGACGCCCGTGGCGATGCCTAGAATGCCGCTGAACATCAGCCAGCCCCAGCGTTCGCCCTTGCGGATGTTACGTATCGCGGCGACGAGGCCGACCACGCCGTCGGCAAAGGCGAACGCGCCGAAGACCAGCGTGAGCGCCAGAAGCGATTCCGCAGGCATGACGAAGGCTAGCACTGCGATGATCAATGCGAGCACGCCGCGTAACACGAATGCCCACCAATTCCGGGACAGGCTGCACAGCATGTCCTGCATCTTGTCGGTCGGGTTTTCAGAGGCTATGGTCATTGGTCGATCTCCTATTCAGTTCCATGTCAGGTGTCGGAGCCGGCCTCCTCGCCGGTTAGGGCGGCGGCCACGCGGCGGCGATCCTCGATCGGCTGAGGCAGACGCCGCGTGTGAGCGATTTCCCGTTCGATGGGCGCGCGGCCTGATGGATCTCTGACCAACCCGGCTTCGGCAAGCCTCGCGCGTAGTGTCGCGCCCGCATTTTCTGCAATCTCGGCGACCACTGTCTCGGTCAGGCCGAAAAGGTCTGCCGTCTCCGCGATCGTAGCGTTGTCGAGGTGGAGCCGATAGAGAACGCGGCGTTCGACCGACGGAAGATCGGCGATTGCCCGGTGCAGCACCATGGCGATCTTATGCCGATCCGCTTGGCTCTCGGGGTCTGTGCCGCCGTCGTCGGCGAGGAGGTCCTCCAGCATCAGCACTTCGTCGGGCTGGTAGAACTCGAACATCGCCTGATCCGCCTCGGTCGGATCCTCCGCCGGGGCCTCGGGTTCCGCCTCGATGGAGGCGGCATCCTCAGGCACGGCGCGGCGCGCGGCGCGCGCCTCGGCCTCGATGGTCTCGAAAGCCAGTTTCAGCAGCCAGTCGCCTATGGAAAACTCGGTGGGCCGCTGCTCGAACCTTTCCAGTCCCTTGAGGATCGTCGCATCGACAAGATCGCGAACGCTGAGGTAACCCTCCGGTACCGATCCGCTGCATTCGAGATAGGTCAACTCGCGCCTGACGGTGTCATAGACCGTATCGAGATGATCCTCGATCAGCTCAAAGAAGAGCTGGCGCCGGTCCGCTTCCGCCGCATCCCGCGCGGGCGGCAGTGGGGCGCCGATCCGGCGCCGGCGGGCGGGACGCTTGTATTCAGGCTCGTGCTTGAGGCGCGCCACATGCCGATCGACCTGGTGGCGCAGGTCGGCAAAGGCCTTGCGCAGGACAGGCTCGATCTCGAATCCCTCTTCCCGGGCCGCGATCACGCCCGACGGCAATTGCAGGCGCAGGCTGACTTTGATGCGCTTCTTGCCCCTCGTCTGCGAGGCAACGACTTCGAGCCGGACCAGATCCTCGCGAAAGCGCGCAAGGTGCGGTTCAAGTTGCCGCAATTCTTCCTCGATGACCTCAGGCGCGCGCTGTTGGCCGTGCCGGTCGAGATTGCGGAATGATCTAATGACGTTCATGCCGTGGACCTTCCTATAACTCTCCGAAGAGATGGTCCGGCGCGACCGATATCGCGCCGGGCCAGTCTTTTGCGCTGTCACTCGGCGGACTTGTCGTCCTTGGACTGCACCTCATCCCCAACGCTGGGCTTCGGAACGTCCGTCTTGTTTTCGGCAACTTCGCTGGGCTCCTCGATCCCGGCCTTGGCCTGATCGTCCGGGCTGTCGTCACCGGTGTCCTTTACGATCTTTTCGAACACGACCCTCTGTTCGTCTTCCGACCAGGCGACGCGGACCTTGTCACCATCCTCGATCCGCCCGGAGAGCATCTCGCGGGCCAACTCGGTCTCCAACTGCGACCGGATCAGCCGGCGTAGCTCGCGGGCACCGAATTCGGGACGGAAGCCGACCGCGCCGAAGTGATCCACGACGCTCACATCGAGTTCGAGTTCGACGCCCTGGGTAAGGGCGGTCCGCTTCACCCGGTTGAGCTGCAACTCGACGATCTGGCGGATTTCCGACTGGTTCAGCGAGTGGAAGACGATGATCTCGTCGATCCGGTTGATGAACTCTGGCCGGAAATGACCGCGCAACACCTCCATCAGCTCGGACTTCTGCTTGGCCTCGTCGAACTCACTGCTGCCGCGTTTCGTGAGGTTGCGCTGGATGATGTCCGAACCGAGGTTCGACGTGGCGATGATGATGGTGTTGGTGAAGTCCACCACGCGCCCCTTGCCGTCGGTCAGCCGCCCGTCGTCGAACACCTGCAGCAGGATGTTATAGACATCCGGGTGCGCCTTCTCGATCTCGTCGAGCAGCACGACGGAGTAGGGCCGGCGGCGCACTCGCTCCGTCAGTTGCCCGCCTTCGTCGTATCCGACGTAGCCGGGAGGCGCGCCCACCAGCCGGGCGACCGAGTGGCGCTCGCCATACTCCGACATGTCGATGCGGATGATTGCGTCCTGATCGCCAAAGATTACTTCGGCGAGCGTCTTGGCCAGTTCCGTCTTGCCAACCCCGGTCGGCCCGAGGAAGAGGAATGTCGCGGTCGGGCCGCGTCCCTCGCGCAGTCCTGCGCGCGCCAGGCGCACCGCATCCGCCACGGCGCGGATGGCCTCTTCCTGGCCGATGACGCGCTCGTGCAGCTTCTCCTCGAGCTTGAGGAGCTTGTCTTTCTCCTCGGTGGTCAGCTCAGTGACCGGAACGCCGGTGATCTTCGAGACGATCTGCGCGACATGATCGGCGCGCACCTCGGCGGTCGCCGAAGCCTGGTCGCGCTTCCAGATCTCCAGAAGCTCGTCCAATTCTTTCTGCTTCTGTTCGAGTTCCTTCTTCAATTCCGCTGCCCGGTCGAATTGCTTGCGGGCTGCGGCATAGTCCTGCTCGCGCTTGATCTGCGCGACCTCGGCCTCTAGCTCCTGGACGTCCACGGGGCGCGCTGTGGCGCTGATCTTCACACGTGCGGCGGCCTGATCGATCAGGTCGATCGCTTTGTCAGGCATGAAGCGGCCAGTGATGTAGCGGTCGGAAAGCTCGGCCGCCGCGACGATGGCCTCGTCGGTGATCGTCACCTTGTGGTGCGCCTCCAGCGTGTCGCGCAGACCCCGCAGGATCATGATGACCTGAGCGACCGTGGGTTCCTCGACATAGACCGGCTGGAAGCGGCGTTCGAGTGCTGCGTCCTTCTCGATATATTTCTGGTACTCGTTGAGCGTCGTTGCACCGATCAGGTTCAGCTCGCCCCGCGCCAGCGCCGGCTTGAAGGTGTTGGCGATGTCGAGACCGCCTTCGCCACCGCCCTGGCCGGCGCCGACGATGGTGTGGATCTCGTCGATGAAGAGAATGAGGCTGTCCTTCTCCTCGGTGATCTCCTTGAGGATCTTTTGGACTCGCTCCTCGAACTCGCCGCGATACTTCGACCCGGCCACCATCGAGTTGATGTTGAGCTCCACGAGCCGCTTGTCGCGCAGCGCCTCGGGCACCTCGCCCGCGACGATCCGTTGTGCAAGTCCCTCGACGATGGCGGTCTTGCCCACGCCAGGCTCGCCGATCAGCACCGGGTTGTTCTTTTTCCGGCGGGCCAGCACTTCGATCGTCGTCTCGATCTCGCGGGCGCGGCCGATGACGGGATCGAGCTTGCCATCGCGGGCGAGCTTCGTCAGGTCACGGCTGAACTGGTCGAGATCGGGGGTGTTCGACGGACTCTCGACGCGGCCTTCCTCGGCTCCCTTGCCGACCACCTTCGTCACCTGCTGACGCAGCGCCTGCGGCGTCAACCCCAGCTTGCGCAGCATCGCCGCGGCCAGGCCTTCACCTTCCTCGGCAAGTCCGATCAGAAGGTGCTCGGGACCGACATAGGAATGGCCGAGTTCGTTCGAGGCGATGAAGGCTCGGTTCAGTGCGTCCTTCAGGCGAGGACTGACGCCGATTTCGCCTTCCGTCTTGGCGTCTCCACGCTTCGCTTCCTTCTCGATCTGGCGGCGCAGATCGTCCACATCGACCTTGAACTGTTCCAGGATCGTCTTGACGACGTCAGACGAGGTCAATGCCAGAAGCAGATGTTCGGTATCGACCTCGCTGCGCCCGAATTCCCCGGCCTTCTGTGCTGCATCCTGCAGCAGCTTGTTGCCCTGTTCGCTCAGCCGGTCGGCGATGGTGCGTCCGCCGCCGCGCCGCGATCCACGCCGCGGCGCGCCCTCGCCGAAAGTGGCGTCGACGACAGCGTCATCGCCATCACCCATAGAGCCGAGCGTGCCGCCTCGCAGCGGACTGTCACCAAAGAGGCTGCCGAAACCGCTCTCGCCGAAGAATTCGTCAAGAAGGGAATGTCGTCCGAACAGGGACTCCAGCGGCGAGGCGCTGCGACCCGACCGGCGCGCTATTTCGCTGTAGTGCTGATCGCACAGCTCCATGTTCTGAACCTTGCCGTTCACCGAGGCGCGCACGCGCGCCGTCGCCGGGCGACCGCAAATATCGCAAGTTCCGTTTGCCATTTTTCCTCTCCGTTTCTTTATCCAGTCAGGGTTGTCCGCGATCATCTGCGTCAGTGACGGTGTCAGGCAGCGACCGCTTCCGTTCTTTTCATCTTGGACCCAATTGCCACCAGATCGGGCTCGTCCAGTGTCTCGCGTTGCAGGAGATCCTGCGCCGATTGCTCGAGCAGCGCCCGGTTGGCTTCGAGAAGCGAGAGGGTGCGCTTGAACACGCCATCCACGATGTCGCGCACCTTCTGGTCCATCCGCTCGGCAGTGGCCTCGCTGTAGCGGCGGTTCAGCCACGACGACTGGTCGCCGGTGCCGAGAAAGCCTGGCCGATCGGTGTCGTAGCTGACATGCCCGAGGTCTTCGTCCATCCCGTACCGCGCGACCATGGCGCGGGCGATATCGGTCGCCTTGACCAGATCGTCGGCCGCCCCGGTCGAGACATGATTGTAGATGATCTTCTCGGCCGCGCGCCCGCCAAGCAGGACTGCGATCTTGTTCTCCAGCTCCTCCCGCGTCATCAGGAAGCGGTCCTCGGTCGGGCGCTGGATAGTGTAGCCGAGCGCGCCAATTCCGCGCGGGATGATCGAGACCTTGTGCACCGGGTCCACCCCCGGCAGAGCCATCGCCACAAGCGCGTGCCCCATCTCGTGGTGCGCCACGATCTCGCGCTCGCGCGGGTTCAGAACGCGGTTCTTCTTCTCCAACCCGGCGATGATGCGCTCCACGGCATTGTTGAAGTCGTCCATCGTCACCGCATCGGCCTTGCGGCGCGTGGCGAGCAATGCTGCCTCGTTGACGAGATTGGCAAGATCGGCGCCCGAGAAGCCGGGCGTGAGCGCTGCGACCTTCTCGGCATCGACGTCCGGGGCGAGCTTCACCTTTTTCATGTGAACGCCAAGAATCTGCACACGTCCCTTCTTATCCGGCCGATCCACCAGCACCTGACGGTCGAAGCGTCCGGCCCGCAACAGCGCGGGGTCGAGGATCTCTGGTCGGTTGGTGGCGGCCAGGAGCACGATGCCCACCGAAGGGTCGAAGCCGTCGAGCTCGGTCAGAAGCTGGTTCAGCGTCTGCTCACGCTCATCATGGCCGCCAGCGATCTGGCCGGAGGAGCGCGCCCGCCCGAGAGCGTCGAGTTCGTCGATGAAGATAATCGCCGGCGCGGATTTCCGAGCCTGCTCGAAGAGGTCGCGCACCCGCGCGGCACCGACGCCCACGAACATCTCGACGAACTCTGATCCCGAGATCGAAAAGAAGGTCACGCCGGCCTCACCCGCCACCGCGCGCGCCAGCAGCGTCTTGCCGGTGCCCGGCGGCCCAACGAGCAATATGCCTTTGGGGATATGTGCGCCCAGCTTTCCGTATTCGGCCGGGTTCTTGAGGAACTCCACGACCTCCTCGAGCTCGGCCTTGGCCTCGTCCACACCGGCCACGTCGGCGAAGCTGACGCCGGTTTCTTTTTCCATGTAAACCTTGGCCTTGCTGCGGCCGACCTGCATGAACCCGCCGAAGCCCTGCTTGTCGGCGAACTTGCGGAACAGCAGCATCCAGATTCCGAAGAAGATAAGCGCTGGCGCCACCCAGGAAATCAGCGTGCCGAGAAAAGTGTTTTGCGGAACGCCAGTGATCTCGATACCTGACCGGTCTATCCGTTCCAGGATTGCGGGATTCACTACGGTCGTCACGAACTGCTTCTTGCCGTCGACCGGTTCGGCGAAGGTGCCTGTGATAGTGTCTGACCCGACCGCGACAGAGGAAATTTTCCCGTCAGCGAGATACTTCTCGAACTGGCTGTAGCTGATCGGTGCGACGGATTGCCAGCCGGCGATCAGGTTCTGGATGAAAAGCACGGCTATGAAAGCCACCACCCAGTACCAGATGTTATATTCGGTCTTCCTTTCCATGCCGCTTGTCCCTTTCACTGGCGCCCGAGCCGCGCCCTGATCCGCTCGAGCAGCGCCAGCAGGGCGCGCCTTTCGTCCGCCGACAGATCCTGGAAGATTTCATGTTCGAGCGCCGATTGCCGCGGCGCGAGTTCCTCCAGCATCGCCCGGGCCTTCGACGTTGCCGTGACGATCTGCGCCCGCCTGTCGTCGGGCGAGGGCGACCGCTCGACCCAGCCGCCCCGGACCATGCGATCGACGAGCTGGCCGGCTGTGGCCTGGCCGACCTCAAGTCGGTCGGCCAGATCGCCGATGGTCAGCCCAGGCGCATCCTCGACATGCGCCGCCGCCATCCAGGATAGGCGGGTCAGGCCGCTGCCGCGGATGTCTTGGTCGATCCGCTGCTGGATGAGCTGCGCGACCCGGTGGATCTTCGTCCCGATCAGCGCGATGTCCGAAGAGATCATGGTTATCCTTCCGCCGATTGCATGGTACACAGGAGAAACCGCCCCCCATCCAAAACGCAATGCACCCATCATACATGCTTGCATAATAAATGGAATGGCCTATCTTGATAGGCGTTCTCCGAACCCACATCCGGCCGGCACCGTTGCCCGGTCCCTCCATGCCGACGGTTCGGGGGTATCGATCAGCAACAGGAGGCCAGCAATGCTCTACCCGACATATCTGCGCCGCAGCGATCCCTTTGCGCTGATGCGCTCCATGATGCGCGATCTCGACCGCGGTTTCTGGCCGCCGTCCCGCGCGGCGTTCCCGGCGGTAAATGTCTGGCAAGGCCCTGAGGCCGTTGCAGTCACCGCTGAACTTCCCGGCATCGAACCGGACGACATTGAAATTTCGGTCAAGGACAACGTCCTGACGCTGTCGGGCGAACGCAAGGCGCCCGAGGTTCCCGACGGTGCGCGCTGGCACCGCAACGAACGCGTTTACGGCAGGTTTTCCCGCGCGATCCGGCTGCCGTTCTTGGCCTCGGATGACAAGGTCGAGGCGAGGATGGCGAACGGCGTATTGCGGATCGTCATCTCCCGGCCCGAGGAAGAAAAGCCGAAGAAAATCGAGATCAAGGCAGCCTGAGAGGAGCTGGAACGATGAGCACCGACATCTCGCAAGCCGCCGAAAAGACGCCGACCGACTCGCCTGAGACCACCGGCGGCGGACGCATCTACCGCCCGTCGACCGATATCGTCGAGACCGATCAGGGTTTCTCCATGATGCTTGAAATGCCTGGGGTCGCCGCCGATGCGATCGAAATCACGCTCGAAAATCGTGTGTTGACGATCCGCGGCAAGGTTGACCCGGTGCGGCCGAAAAACCTCGAACTTGCCTATGCCGAATATGGCGAGGGCGATTTCGAGCGTGCCTTCACGCTTTCCGAGGACTTCGACCCCGACAGGATCGAAGCCGAGATGCGAGGAGGCGTCCTAACTTTAACGCTCCCCCGGGCCCCTGAAGCGCAGCCGAAAAGGATCGCCGTCAAGGGCGCCTGAAAACCGAAGGAGACCATATCATGCAGATCAAAGACCTCATCCCCTGGGCGCGCAAGGACGGCGCGCCAGACGCCAAGAGCAGCGAAGACAACCCGATCGCGACACTCCAGCGCGAAATGAACCATGTGTTCGAGAACTTTTGGAACCGGGTCGGTCAGTTCGAATGGCCCTGGGGCAGCGGCGAAGCCAAATCCGACATGGTCGAGACCGACAACGCGATCGAAGTGTCGATCGAGCTGCCGGGCATGGAGATGAAGGACATCGAGGTGACGGTCAACGATGACATGTTGACTGTGAAGGGGGAGAAGAAGATCGAGCGCCAGGTGGAGAAGAAGGGGTATTACCTGTCCGAGCGCAGCTACGGCGCGATCTACCGGACAATTCCGCTCCCTCCCGGTGTGGATGGCGAAAAGGCGCAAGCATCCTTCAAGAACGGGGTTCTGACGATCAAGCTGCCCCAGACACCCGAGGCGCAGGCGAAGATCAAGCGCATCGATGTCAAGAACGGCTGATTTGCCACATTGGGTGTCGCCGGTTTGCGGCGTCCGCTCAGCTCCGTTTGATATCACGCCGTCTGGTGAGCCCCGGGGAGCCTGTTTCTCCGGGGCGGCTTTCGAGGGGGAATGATGAAAGACCTGAAACGATCCGGGCTAACCCGTGAACAATGGTCGGCGATGACGCTCTACGAGAAGTTCGAACAGGTCGTCATTTTCGTCCTCAGCGCCATCATTGCGGTTATCGTCGTGGCGTCGGTTTGGGCGCTGATGCGCGAGGTCGTGAACCGGTTGGTCTTGGGAGCGTTCGACACGCTCGATTACGCCACCTTCCAGGTGGTGTTCGGAATGATCTTCACCGTTGTAATTGCGCTCGAGTTCAAGCGCTCCCTTCTTGTGGCGACAGAACGCAGCTTCGGCGTTCTCCAGGTCCGCACGATCGTGCTGATCGCGCTCCTCGCGATCGCGCGCAAATTTATCATCCTCGACCTTGGCGAGACGGAGCCAGCCAAGATCGCCGCCCTCGCGGGCGCGGCTCTTGCGCTCGGAGCAGTCCACTGGCTGGTGCGCGATCAGGACCGGCGCGAAGAGCCCGGTGCTAAAAATGCCGAAGGCGATCAATGAGCCGAAGCGTTTTCGTTCGACTTGTTTCATCAACCTCTGCCGCACTCATCAGCATAATTGTTTAGCAGAAATTTTTTATCATGCCGAGCGTTGCGCTGGGTCGGTTTGCCGAGCCGCGCGCCGTCGCTTCCCGCGGAGACTTGGCGGCGTTCGAACAAAGCACCATCACAATTTTCAACGCCACTCGAGACAGTGCGTCTCCATCGCGACAACCGAGCGTATAGTCGATCCCTAAACCCGGAGTGCCTATGACGGTCCGCGTGGGAACGGCTCGCGGTTCATTTGGGACGAACTCTAATCAATTTTTCGGCCCACTCATATGCTCTCTAATTGAAACCAACACGCTCTCGAACTCAGCGTCATCTCGTGTCCAAAAACGAGCGATTGCGTACAGGGGTAAAACGGGCCTGTCGCAAGTTCTATCCGAGGTCAGAAATTCCCCGGATGCGGCTTGGTTTTCATGCTTTGTTAACCTTTTGAAGTCCGAAGAGGCGTGCAAGTAGGTCGTTCTGGTCGTTGAC
>NZ_JAPAIX010000022.1:0-18722 GCF_025910175.1 Agrobacterium sp. BT-220-3 | reverse complement strand
CATCGCGAATTGCGTTCGCAGGCGATGGACCTGTGGGCGCAAATCGCTCGGGTATAAGCGGTACAACCCGGCCAGCGTCATCCTATTGCTTCTCGGCCATTAACTTTACGATGCCGTTTTTCGTTTTGCTGAAGTTCAGTGCCGATTTTCCTCGCAAAAATACCCATGACGCATACGAAGCCGCCTTTGTCACTCTGGACAAAAGGCTCGCTTTTTTCGCATGCGGAATCGCACTCTATTGTTGGTGTTGAGTTAGACGTAAGCCGGCTTTACGGCTGGGTGTCTTTATCGCCACTATTTTGCGAATGCTGCTCGCAATTGGGCGTACAGGAAAGCACGGTCCGCTCCGTCTGGCGGAACACACGAACCGTATTACCCTCGTCAATGGAAACGAGAATGCGTTCATCCACGATGGGATTACCTTCGGCATCGAGAAGAACGAGATTTGTCGTGCCGAAGCTGCGGCCGGTCAGCACGATCGTGGTGGCGTCCGCTACCGTGGCATCCGCGACTTTCGAGTTACCAACGATAACCTTGCTCACGGGACGATCAAGACGAAGGACACGGGCGTGATTCATCGAAACACGCAATATATCCTCCTGAGCAAAAACGGGTTGAAGCGTTCCTACCAGAATGACGGACACGCCGAACACAATTTTCGCCAGTTTTCCCGATGACACGCGTTTGGCCCCTGCTCACTACCCGCACTCTAATGTCCCATAGAATGCGGGGTTTTAGTGAATGAAGTGTTAAATGGCGGGAATCCATAGTGCGAATAGTAACCATTCGCCATACTCTAGCATTCTTTTGCTTTTTGCCAACCGCGCCAAAACTGAACATCCGTGTCTCATGTAGACATTATCAGGCCAAGAACGAGAAACGACCAACGGCGGAATATATCTGTTTATAGGTAAATATAGAAATGTATAAAATAACTTTTATTTTTATTTACCAAAGGAAACTCAACCTGCCGTTTACTTCGAATTAATCCTATTTTTTAAGTGCTTGGAAATCGCTCGGCTGTAGTTTGATCGCAACCGAACAACGGAAAACAAGTTGTCGGCGTGCTGAACCAAACACAGAGTTAGGAGAGACCCCATGACCAAGATTTTTGCTCGTTTCTTTAAAGATGAATCCGGTGCCACTGCAATCGAATACGGCCTGATCGCCGCCCTGCTTTCCGTTGCCATCGTGGGCGGCGCAGGAATGGTTGGCACACAGCTCGACCAGCTGTTCGACGGCATTGGTACAACGATGCAGACCGCTCGGCAGACAACGTTCTAATCGTTGTAAATGCTTGAACTCGGAATGCCGCTCAAATCCATGAGCGGCATTTTCGTATTGTAGTGAATGCATGCGCAATGCGCCTGACACCAATCGAATAAAGCGGAGTCTTCTTCATGGTTATAGCTGCCATTTTCCTGACGCTCCCGCTCTGCCTTGCTTTCGCGGCATTTACAGACCTCTTAAGTATGACCATACCCAACCGGATACCGCTTATCCTGTTACTCTCTTTTTTTGTGGTCGCACCCTTTTCCGGCATGGACTGGCAGACTTTCGCAATGAGCCTTGCCGCCGCAGCCGCTGTCTTTTTTGCCTGTTTCGCGCTCTTTGCGGCAAATGTCATGGGCGGAGGAGATGCCAAGCTGCTGACCGCGGCAGCCGTCTGGTATGGTTTCAACATCTCCCTGATAGAATTTCTGCTTTCAGTAACCCTCGTCGGCGGTGTGTTGACGCTTTGCATTCTGCTTTTGCGATCACGCTCGCAGGAAATCATGGTGATCGGCATTCCCATTCCGGACTCCCTGCTCGTGGCGAAAAGGATTCCCTATGGCATTGGCATCGCCATTGCCGGGCTTTTAACCTATGGTGAAGCACCGCTTGTAAAAGCGGCCATCGCCAGTCTTTCCTGACGAACTACTTCGCGCGCAGGAATTAAAGGCGCGTTAACCACAAATCCAAGCACAATATTAACTATAATTATACCAATCACGCGTCATCCTGAGGGGAGAAGAATCTGATTCCCTCAAGGATCGAGCATGAAACCGTCGCGTATTGTTATTCTATCCGTTGCTTTGGTGGCTGCCGGTCTTGCCGGCCTCGTCGCCATGCGAATTTCTGGTACCAAGCAGGTCATCGAGAAAGCGGAAACCATCATTCAGAAAGAGCCGACGGTGAACGTTCTCGTTTCCTCGGTCAACCTGCCCGTTGGCAGCCGCCTGAATGACAGTTCGGTGCGCTGGACGCCCTGGCCGCAGGGCAATGTCATCGACAGTTTCATAACAGAAGCGAAAAATCCGAATGCCATAACAGAGCTTTCCGGTGCCGTCGTGCGGCTGCCGCTATTTGAGGGCGAACCGGTTCGGCCGGAAAAAGTGGTTGATTCCAGCACCCGCATCATGTCGTCGCTTTTGCCGGCAGGAAAACGTGCAGTGGCGACCGAGATTTCCGTCTCGACGGGTGCCGGTGGTTTCGTACTGCCGAATGATCGCGTCGATGTCATCATGGTCCGCAAGGGCGATACCGGCAGCTTTTTGACGGAGAATGTTCTCAATAATGTCCGCGTGCTGGCGATCGACCAACAGATCAAGGAAGGCGAAGACGGCAAAACCGCGGTTGTCGGCGCAACCGCGACACTGGAACTGACCCCCGAACAGGCCAAGATCATAACGGTGGCGCAACAGATGGCGGACCGTCTCACCCTTGCCTTGCGCTCAGTCGCCGATGCGCAGGAAAACGACACGCTTTCAGCCGGCTATCTTCTCAATGGCGGCGCGGGTCAACCGGAAATTCAGGTGATCAAATCCGGCTCGATCATCAAGGGCAGTCAAGGAGCATCACAATGACCGGCGGAGCCATGACAAAGCGTCTAAAAAAACATCTGCGTTCGTCTATGGCGGGTGGCCTTGCATTTTGCGTGGCTTTTTCCGGCATTCCAGGTCAGCAGTCGCCTGAATTTCTGCGTGTCAGTGAAGCCGAAGCGCAAAGCGCCAGCATAGTGCGGATCACCGACAGCGGAACTGGTATTCGCAAGCGCCTGAAGCTGGGTCTGAACAAGGCGCTGGTCATCGATCTGCCGGAAGATGCACATGACATTCTCGTTGCGGATCCGAGCCTTGCCGATGCCGTCACGCGCACATCCAGACGCATTTATCTCTTCGGGAAAACGGTGGGGCAAACCAATATTTTCATCTTTGGCGACGGCGGTCGCGAAATCGTAAGCCTTGATCTTGAGGTCGAGCGGGATATTGCCGGCCTCGAAGCCAATATTCGCCGTTTCATTCCTGAATCCGACATAAAGATCGAGATCGTCTCGGACAATATCGTTCTTACCGGAACGGTGCGTACACCACAGGATTCGGCACGCGCCGTACAACTTGCCGAAGCGTTTCTGAAAGGCGGCGAAGCCACCACCCGCAATATATCGCTCACCGGCGGCGACAATGGCGGCGACGCGGCGATTTTTGCCGAAAACCGCCAGACGTCACAAATCGTCAACATGCTGACGATCGAGGGTGAAGACCAGGTAACGTTGAAGGTGACTGTTGCCGAAGTCAGCCGGCAGGTGCTGAAGCAGCTTGGCTTCAGTGGCTCTATCGGCTCAGGCAATAACGGCTTCGAGTTTGCAAATCCTTCCAATCTTGGAAACGCTATCGACACCGCCTCGCGGATAGCCACCGGTTCAATCGGCTCGCTCAAATTCGCCTCCTATCTCAATGCCATGGAGCAGGCAGGTGTCATGCGCACCCTGGCGGAGCCGAGCCTGACAGCGATTTCCGGCGAACAGGCGAAGTTTTATGTCGGAGGCGATTTCCGGATTGCCAGAGAACAAGAGGTGGAGGCCGACAAGCTAACGGGGATGGCAGGTAAAATCACCCGCGAAACAGAAACGGTCGACTATGGGATTACGTTGAACTTCAGACCGGTCGTACTTTCACCCGGAAGAATAAGCCTGAAGATCGAGACAAATGTTTCCGAACCAACCTATGAAGGCAACATGGTGACCGGGAACTTTGGGCGGAACGCCCCGGGTTCGACCTATCTATCGGTTCGCAAGCGCGAAACCTCCACAACTGTCGAGCTTCCCTCCGGCGGCTCGATCGTGATCGCCGGTCTGGTTCAAGACAATATACGCCAGGCCATGTCGGGACTTCCGGGCATGTCGAAGATCCCGATTTTCGGCACGCTGTTCCGCAGCAAGGACTTTATCCGCAACGAGACGGAACTGGTCATCATTGCCACGCCCTATCTGGTGCGGCCCATTGCACGCAACCAGATCGCCCGGCCGGATGACAACTTCAACCCGGAAAACGATGCAGCCATGTATTTCATGAACCGCGTCAACAAGGTCTATGGCCGCAAGGATCAGGTTCAGGCGGCTCCATACCAGGGATCAGTGGGGTTCATCTACAAATGACGACACGCGCACCAAATCCCTTCTCCAGAAAAAGCTCTACCCGGGCAGGAAATGTCATGCAGGAAACCTCTTCCTCTTTTTCCCTCACGTTTTCCGGCCGACGAGCCGGTTTCGTCGCAATGGCGGCGCTCACGGCCAGCCTGTTGCAAGGCTGCGCGCGTGACCCGTTGACGACCAATGCCATCCCCGATGACTACCGCACCCGCCATCCGATCACGCTGTCGGAGGCGGAGCATTCGCTGGATATTCCGGTTGCGGCAAGCGACAGCCGGCTGACCACGGCAATGGCGGACAATGTCCGCGGTTTCGCGCAGAATTATGCGTCGATGTCGACGGGTGTCATCAATATTCAGATGCCATCAGGATCAGCCAATTCAGCATCGGCATCAAGGATGGGGAAGCAGATCCGCTCCACGCTTTCCGGTGCGGGTATACCGTCGAGCAAGATTATGGAAACGCGTTACGCGGCATCCCCAAATGGCGATGCCGCGCCGATCCGCCTAAGCTATGTCGCCGTCACCGCGATGACCGGACAGTGCGGCCAGTGGCCCGAAGACCTTTCGGACAATAGTTTCGCAAACAAGAACTGGTACAACTTCGGGTGCGCTTCCCAGAGCAATCTCGCCGCACAGGTGGCCAATCCCATGGACCTCGTTGGTCCGCGCGGCATGAGCCCCATTGATGCCGAACGCCGCGCCGTGGTTATCGATACTTATCGTCAGGGCAAAAGCACGGCGACGGCAGACTGATGTGGTTCCAACAATTGTCACGGCAGGAAAGACGATGAGCGCGGTAGAATACGATATAAAATCAAGCGACGGCGCAGAAGCACAACAGCCTCTCCGTGCCGGGGATATGGATCGCCTGCGGCCGCTGCCGCGTATATCCGTTCATGCTTTCTGCGTCAGCGAAAACATGCAGGGTGTCATGGACGCATTGTCCGGTGACAGGCGCATGAGCAAGGTTACCCTGCGGGTAACCAAGGGGGATATTAACGCGGCGGCGACGATGTTTTCGTCTTCTCCCACCCCAAATCTCATCGTTCTCGAAACAACAAGCTCACCGGCTTCGCTGCTGGACGATCTTGCACCTCTGGCGGAGGTTTGCGACCCCTCCACCCGTGTCATCATCGTCGGCCGGCACAATGACATCACGCTTTATCGCGATCTCATCCGCAACGGCATTTCCGAATATCTTGTCGCCCCGGTCAATATGGCCGATCTGCTGGCCTCGATCGCAACGATCTTTGTCGATCCGGAGGCGGAGCCGCTCGGCCGCAACATCGCCTTCATCGGCGCCAAAGGTGGGGTCGGATCGTCGACGATTGCGCATAATTGCGCTTTTGGCATTTCGACCCTGTTTTCCACCGAAACCATTCTGGCGGATATGGATCTTGCCTATGGTACGGCCAATATCGACTTCGATCAGGATCCCGCCCAGGGCATGGCGGAAGCGGTGTTTTCGCCGGAACGACTGGACGAGGTGTTTCTCGACCGTCTCCTGACGAAATGTTCCGACCATCTGTCGCTGCTGGCGGCACCGTCTCTCCTTGACAGGACCTATGATCTCGATCGTCAGGCTTTTCTGCCGATCCTGGAGGTTTTGCAGCGCAGTGCCCCCGTCGCGGTTCTCGACCTTCCCCATCAATGGTGCGATTGGACACGGGCGGTTCTTGCGGAAGCTGACGAGGTGGTGATTACGGCCGTTCCGGATCTCGCAAATCTGCGCAATACGAAAAACCTGTTCGACGCGCTGATAAAATTGAGGCCTAACGACAAGTTGCCGCATCTCGTTCTCAATCAGGTCGGCATGCCGAAACGTCCGGAAATCGCT
Organism: Agrobacterium sp. BT-220-3; assembly: GCF_025910175.1. Classification (NCBI taxonomy): domain Bacteria; kingdom Pseudomonadati; phylum Pseudomonadota; class Alphaproteobacteria; order Hyphomicrobiales; family Rhizobiaceae; genus Agrobacterium; species Agrobacterium sp. BT-220-3. The sequence continues at coordinate 12,472 of NZ_JAPAIX010000022.1, read as the reverse complement.
CCGGCGGATTTCCTCGACCCGCTGGAAATAGAGCCGATCGCGATCATTCCATTCGATACCCAGCTGTTCGGAAATGCTGCCAACAGCGGACGCATGATCAGCGAGATGGATGAGAAATCCCAGATCGCGGAAACTTTCTCGCAAATCGCCCATACCATCACCGGCCGCGCCGTCCTGCGCAAAAGCAAGCGTGGCGGTCTGGACAAGCTCAAGAATATTCTCAAGCGCAAATAGGTCTTCTCTTCGCGCCTATAGACGGAAAAGCCGATGTTCGGAAAACGCGGGCCCGAAGGCCCAGCCAGAGTCATAAAGCCGGATTTTGTCGCACCTGCCACCACGCCGGCGCCGACCATATCCGAGCCCCGGCCGTCGGCAATAGATACTCTTGAGCCCGGCCAATCGCCAGCAACGCGACAGGCACAAGCAGCTGCGCAGTCGCCGCAGAAAAAACGTGCCCGCACTGAAGATTATTACAACACCAAGAGCCAGGTTTTTTCCGCGCTCATCGATACAATCGACCTTTCGCAACTCGCCAAGCTCGATGCGGAGAGCGCGCGCGAGGAAATCCGTGATATTGTCAACGACATCATCACGATCAAAAGTTTTGCGATGTCGATCGCCGAGCAGGAAGAACTGCTCGAAGACATCTGCAACGACGTCCTTGGCTACGGGCCGCTGGAACCGCTTCTCGCACGCGACGACATTGCCGATATCATGGTCAACGGCTCCGGCCAGACCTTCATCGAAGTCGGCGGCAAAACCATCGAGTCCGATATCCGCTTTCGCGACAATAGCCAGTTGCTTTCCATCTGCCAGCGCATCGTCAGCCAGGTTGGACGACGTGTCGACGAATCGAGCCCGATCTGCGACGCCCGCCTGCCGGATGGGTCGCGCGTCAACGTTATCGCACCGCCTCTCGCCATCGACGGTCCAGCGCTTACGATCCGAAAATTCAAGAAGGACAAGCTCACGCTTGACCAGCTCGTGCGTTTTGGCGCGATCACGCCCGAGGGCGCGACGTTGCTCAAGATCATCGGTCGCGTCCGCTGCAATATTGTCATCTCGGGCGGCACTGGCTCCGGCAAAACCACGCTTCTCAATTGCCTGACCAGCTTCATCGACAAGGATGAACGCGTCATCACCTGCGAGGACACAGCCGAACTGCAGCTTCAGCAGCCGCATGTGGTGAGGCTCGAGACACGCCCGCCGAATATCGAAGGCGAAGGCGAGATCACCATGCGTGATCTGGTCAAGAACTGCCTTCGTATGCGCCCCGAACGCATCATCGTCGGCGAAGTGCGCGGATCGGAGGTGTTCGACCTTCTGCAGGCTATGAATACCGGTCACGACGGTTCAATGGGAACGATCCACGCCAATACGCCGCGCGAATGCCTCAGCCGTATCGAATCGATGATCGCCATGGGCGGCTTCACTCTCCCGGCGAAAACCGTGCGGGAAATCATCTCGGGATCGATCGACATTGTTGTTCAAGCCGCGCGCCTGCGCGATGGCTCACGCCGGATAACGCAGATCACCGAAGTGATCGGCATGGAAGGCGATGTCATCGTGACCCAGGACCTGATGCGATACGAAATCGAAGGTGAGGACGCGCAAGGCAGGCTGATTGGCAAACACGTCTCCACGGGTATCAGCAAACCCCATTTCTGGGATCGCGCTCGCTACTACGGTGAGGAAAAACGTCTGGCGGCCGCGCTCGATGAAATGGAAAAGACATCCTAAGGGAAGGCGACTGCCATGGACCCCACGATCGTGTTGCTGGCCGTACTTGTCGCCGTTTCGGCAGGGGCGCTGGCTTACGCCTTTCTTTTTCAGCAGATAGAGGTCGAGAAAAAGACCACCAGCCGCGTCAAACGGGTTAAGGCCGCCGAAACCGATCACGCTAACATCAAGGCTGCTCGGGACCGCGTTCAGGAGCTCGGCAAGCGCCGCAAATCCATGCAGGACAGCCTGCGGGATATGGAAAAGAAACAAAATGAAAAGGCAAAAAAGGCAAAGAATGTCAGTTTGCGCGACAAGCTCGTTCAGGCCGGCCTACAGATTTCAGTTCGGAAATTCCACCTGCTGAGCGTAGGCGCGGCGGTCTTTGCCTGTCTTATGGCCATTCTTTACGGCCTGTCACCGCTCATCGGCCTGCTCATAGGGGCCGTCGTGGCGTTAGGGCTGCCGCGATGGGGATTGGCGTTTCTTCTCAAGCGCCGGCAGAAAAAATTCCTCGAGGAATTCCCAAATGCACTGGACGTCATGTGCCGTTCGATCAAGTCCGGCCTGCCGCTGAACGACGCCGTGCGATTGATCGCGTCAGATGGGCAGGAGCCGGTGAAAACAGAGTTCCAGCGCGTCGTTGATGCGCAGCAGGTCGGCATCAGCATTCCGCAGGCGATCGAACGCATGATGCTGACCATGCCCCTCTTCGAGGTGAGCTTCTTCGGCACCGTCATCAACATTCAGGCGCAGGCAGGCGGCAATCTTTCGGAAGCGCTGTCCAATCTTTCAAAAGTTTTGCGCGATCGCAAGAAGATGCGCGCCAAGGTGAATGCTCTTTCGATGGAGGCTAAAGCGTCGGCGGTCATCATCGGCGCGCTGCCTTTCATCGTCATGCTGCTGGTGCACTTCACATCGCCCGACTATCTGTCGGTACTCTTCACCGACTTGCGCGGACACATCATTCTCGGAGCATCCGGTATCTGGATGCTGATCGGGATTTTCATCATGCGCCAAATGATCAATTTCGATATTTGAGGGCGCGGGCATGACGGGAAAACTTCTTTCGAGCCTGACGGATCAGCAAACAATCATCGCTGTTTTGGTCATGCTTGCGGTTTTCGCCACCCTCTACACGCTCATCATGCCGTTCTTCGAGCGGAAAGACTTCGCCAAGCGTATGAAGGCCGTGTCGTCGGAGCGCGATTTTATTCGCAGTCGGGAGCGCGAACGCATTGCGACCGTCTCGAAAGATGGAAAAACGTCCCTGCGCGGCAGCAATAATAAATCCGCGCGCCGCATCGTCGAAAAATTCAATCTCCAGGAAGCACTCGCGGACGCGAACACCATGACCAAGCTGCGCGCAGCGGGTTTTCGTTCACAGAATGCACTTAACACCTTTCTTGCCGCACGGTTCTTGCTACCATTCGCGTTTCTTGCCGTAGCCTTTACCTGGGTCTTCGTTCTTGGAAACCTGGCAGATAAAGCTTTTATTGTCAGGCTGATGGCTGTTCTGCTCTTCGGTTATATCGGTTTTTACGCGCCCAATATCTACGTTTCGAACGCCATGAACAAGCGGCAGGCCTCGATCAAGCGCGCTTGGCCGGATGCGTTGGATCTGATGCTGATCTGTATCGAATCCGGTGTGTCGATGGAGGCCGCGATGCGTCGTGTCGCGGAAGAGATGGGCGAGCAGTCACCCGAACTGGCGGAGGAAATGGTGCTGACGACAGCGGAGCTTTCCTTCCTTCAGGACAGGCGAGTTGCGCTTGAGAATTTCGGCATGCGCACGCAGCTGGACGGTGTCAAAAGCGTGGTGCAGGCGCTCATTCAAGCGGAACGATACGGCACGCCGCTGGCTCAGGCGCTGCGCGTTCTGGCGCAGGAAGGCCGGGAGGAGCGCATGAACGAAGCTGAGAAGAAAGCAGCGGCTCTGCCGCCGAAACTGACCGTGCCGATGATTATATTTTTTCTGCCGGTGCTCATTGCCGTCATTCTCGGCCCGGCCATTATCAGGGTGCTCGACACCTTCTGACAAAGTAAAAACGCCGCTCAACAGATTGAGCGGCGATCTTTTGCTGGCCCCGAGACCGATGAAGGCGTCTCAACGCGGATCAACCGGCTGGCTTATTGTCTTTTTTCGCCAGCTGCTGCCAGGAATTCTGCTGCGAAAGCATTGCACGCAGATAGGTCAGATTTGCCTGCGCCTGCTGCGGCGAGAGTTCCTGAACCGCGATGCGCTCGGCTTCCGCGAAACGTCCCTGAAGACCGACCACAAGTGCAAGGTTCTGGCGGACGCGGCTGTCGGCACCCGGCTGGGCGATGGCCGATTGCAGATATGTCTCGGCGGTGCGGGGATCGCTCGACAAGACATAGGACATGCCGAGGTTTGAAAGCACGCTTGGATCGTTGGGCTTGAGATCGAGCGCCTGCCTGTATCTGGCGCGGGCCTCGTTCGACCGGCCAAGCTGATCAAGCACCGCGCCTTCAGCGGAATAAAGCCGCCAGTCTGGGCGGTCAGGCGTCTGGGCTCTCTGGATGGTCGAAAGGGCCTGTTCGAGCTGGCCCGAGGCCGCCTGCGCCTTTCCGTAGGCGGCAAGGACCTCGCGGTCGGACGGATTGGCGATGGTGATCTGCTGCATCACGGCAAGCGCCTGGGTGTTCTTGCCGGTCATCATCAGCACATTGGCATAGTTCATGCCGGTGGACTTGTCCTTGGGGCTGCGCTCATAGGCTTTACCCGCCGTCGCCTCCGCCTGCCGCAGCTGATCCATGTTCATCTGGTCATAGGAGCGTGTGGCGGCGGGAATGGAACCGGTCGACATGCGGTCCGGCTTGTTTGTGCTCGCGCATCCGGAGATGGCTAAAACCAGCGCTGCGAGACATGCTCCCCGCAGCAACCCTGCCCGACCGATCTCGCCCAAAGAAAATGCAGTCATGGCAGCGCCCCCGACCAAGAATTATCGATCTTGCGCCCGACATACGACAGACTCACATGACGCAACTTTCGCTTAAGCAATAATCTGTTAACCCTAACAGAGCGTTAATCGCACCGATTCTCGACAGTTACGAAAGCAGACCATGGCGCCCTATCAGTTCATCGAACGCCCGACCCCTTTCAGCTCAAAAGCCGGTAGCACCCTGCCGGTTTTTGCCGTTACGCCCGCCCATATCGAACAGGGCGCCATCGATCCTGTCGCACTGGACTGGGCGAAAAAAGCGGGTTTCAAGGCGGAAGCAGGCGCCATATTGCTCGTCCCCTCCTCTGATGGTTCGCTGGGCGGCGTCCTTCTCGGCCTTGGCGGCAATCCATCCGAAGTCCCCTTCATCACCGGAAAGCTCGCCCGTGAGTTGCCGGAAGGCGAATGGCATGTCGAGACCGCGCCTTTGACGGCCAATCGCCTGGCGCTCGGTTTCGGACTCGGCAGCTACCGCTTTGACAAATACAAGACCACCAAGACCAGCGGAGCCAAACTTCTCATTCCGCAGGATGCCGAGGATGGCGAAATCAAGCGCATTCTGGCCGGCGTTTTCCTTGCGCGAGATCTCATCAATGTTCCGGCCAACGACATGGGGCCGGACGAGCTTGAGATCGCCTTCCGTGCGCTTGCTGCCCATTACAAGGCAAAGGTGAATGTCACCACCGGCGACGATCTGCTGAAGGAGAACTTCCCGTTGATCCATGCCGTCGGCCGCGCCAGCGAAAGCGCGCCGCGTCTTCTGGAAATGAACTGGGGCAAGAAGGGCAATCCCCGCCTGACCCTTGTCGGCAAGGGCGTCTGCTTCGACACGGGCGGTCTCGATATCAAGCCTGCCGCTTCCATGGCCCTGATGAAGAAGGACATGGGTGGTGCTGCCAATGTTCTCGGTCTCGCACTGATGATCATGGACGCCAAGCTGCCGGTCGATCTCCGCGTCCTCGTGCCCGCCGTCGAAAACTCGATCTCTTCCAACGCCTTCCGCCCCGGCGATATCTACAAAAGCCGCAAGGGGCTGACGGTCCAGATCGACAATACGGATGCCGAAGGCCGCCTCGTTCTGGCGGATGCGCTGGCCTATGCCGACGAGGACGCGCCGGACCTTATGATCGACATGGCAACGCTGACGGGTGCGGCCCGCGTCGCTCTCGGCCCGGATCTGCCGCCCTTTTTCACCGATGACAGCGATCTGGCCCATGATATCGCGGAAGCCAGCATCGATACTGACGATCCGCTGTGGCGGATGCCGCTTTACATGGGATACGACAAGGATATCCGCTCACGCGCAGCCGATATCACCAACGCACCGTCTGGCGGTATGGGAGGATCGATCACCGCCGCCCTGTTCCTCAAGCGTTTCGTCACCAATACGAAGCGCTGGGCACATTTCGATATTTACGGCTGGTCACTCAGCGAGCGACATCACTCGTCGATCGGTGGAGAGGCACAGGGCATCAGAGCACTCTTCCATTACATCGCACACCAGTTTGCGAAGTGAGCTGACGCCACCGATGATGTGACGCCCAAGGGCGCTTCGTTTACCGGAGCGCCCGGCCTCAATCAGACAAGAACCTTCTGTTCCTTGTGGTCTTCCTCGCCGAAGAACTTCAGGTAGCGCTCCACTTCGGCCGGTTCGCCCGTCGCTTTCTGCGGATTGTCGGAGAGCTTCACCGCCGGACGGCCATTGGCATCGCTGACCTTGCAGACGATGGAGATCGGCTTGAGGCTGGCGATGGTCTTCGGTGCGCAGCCGGCAAAATCATTGGTCAGATTGGTGCCCCAACCAAAGCTCATGCGGACCCGGCCTTCGAAATGCCTGTAGGTGTCGATGATGGCATCGACATCAAGACCGTCGGAAAAGATCAGCATCTTCTTGCGGGGGTCACGCCCCATCTTCTGCCACCACTCGATGATCTTTTCCCCGCCCTCGATCGGCGGTGCGCTGTCGGGGCGGAAGCCCGTCCAGTCCGCCACCCATTCCGGGGCATTGCGCAGAAAAGCAGCGGTGCCGAAAGCATCGGGCAGCACGATCAGCAGGTTGCCGCCGTAAAGCCGGTTCCAGTCCTTCAGGACCTGATAGGGCGCGGCAGCCAGTTCCTCGTTCGTCTGGGCAAGCGCCGCAACCACCATTGGCAGTTCATGCGCATTGGTGCCGACGGCCTCAAGGTCGGAATCCATCGCAAGAAGGACATTGCTCGTGCCGGTAAAGGCAGGCCCGATCCCTTCCTTCAGCGCCTCGACGCACCAGCGCTGCCACAGGAAGCTGTGACGGCGGCGCGTGCCGAAATCGGAAATGCGCAGGCCCGGCAGTTCCCGCAGCCGCTCTACCTTTTCCCACATCTTGGCCTTTGCACGCGCATAGAGAACATCAAGCGTGAAATAGCCGAGCGAGCGCATGGCGCTGCGTGAACGCAGCTCGTTGATGATCGCAAGCGCGGGTATCTCCCACAGCGTGGTGTCCATCCAGCGGCCGTGGAAATTCAGCTCATACTGACCGTCCCGCTTGAAAAGCTCATATTCCGGCAATTGATAGCTGGAAAGCCAGGAGAGGAATTCCGGCTCGAAGATTTGCGAACGGCCATAGAAGGTGTTACCCGCAAGCCAGATATTCTCCTTCTTGGAGAGACGCAGGGTACGCGCGTGATCGAGCTGCTCGCGCAGTTCCATCTCGTCGATCTCTTCGGCCAGCCGCACCGTCTTGGTGCGGTTGATCAGAGAGAATGTCGCATCGACTTCCGGATAGAGTTTCCAGATCATCTGCAACATCAGCAGCTTGTAGAAATCCGTATCGATCAGGCTGCGGACGATCGGATCGAGTTTCCAGGTGTGATTGTGGACACGGGTTGCTATATCGGTCTTCGTCATGCTTGCATTCCCCAGCATCGGCCCAGAACATCGGCAGGGCCGACGTCACCCCGCACCTCGGCAGTATTATCAACCTGTCATGTCAAAGATTTATCTGAAAAAGCGACAACAAGTCCAGAGTGCGGGCGGCGCAAACGCCGCTTTAAGTCATATTACTTCAGAAGGTCGGGTCGACAGGATTGATGCCAGGATACCAATCCTTGGAGACGGGATTTCTGCCGCCAAAGCTGGAAATGCCGTTTTCATCGGTGCAGCGGTAACCCTGAGCGGGAAGCCCACGACTTCCGAAAACATCCCGGTGAGGACCCCGTGAATAGCCCGTCGTACCAAGTTCGCTGTGGCAGGTATAACGGACCTTGGGTTGCAGCGTTCGCGGATCCTTGACGCCGGGCAAGTTCGCATAAGCGTCGGGCGCCGGGGCAAATCCGTTCTGATAAACGGTCTGCGCCCCAGCGGAAGCGCTCACCAAAATCGCCGTGAGGATCGCTGCCAATCGTGTCGCCGTTTTTGTCTTCATCGATGCCGGTCCCGTACCATCATTCATCCGATGTAGGCTGTCGGCAGCCTTCGCACAAAGGGCGGGGCAGGCACAATTTCGTGAAAGCCGCCGTCTCAGCTTTCCAGACGCCGGAAAGCCGTCGGCTGCTCATAAAGCCAGCCAATGCGCTCGATGGCCGCATCGAGATTTTCGCGCGCGACATTCATGGTGTGGCCATTGGCATGCAGCAGCGTATCTTCGTTTTCCATGAGGCCGACATGGCCCTTCCAGAAAACCAGATCGCCGCGGCGCAACTCGTCACGCTCGATTTCCACGCCGAGCGATTTCACCTGCATGTCGGTATCGCGCAGGACCCGTCGACCCGTCATGGCCATGGACAATTGCACAAGGCCGGAACAATCGATGCCGAATCCGGAGCGTCCGCCCCAGAGATAAGGTGTTTCGATAAAGCGCAGGGCCACCGCGACATAGTCTTCTTCAAGAGCGGCATCGGCTGGCTGGCAATGGGCGGCGATGATGCCCTCGCCGTTTTCGGTCAACAGGTAGCGGGTGCCGCGTGTCTCGGCCTCACCGACGATCCGGATCAGGCTGCCCATGGAAAGGGCGGTGACTGGCGGTTTGCGCAATTCTGCAGCCGGATAGAGGAAGGTGCGCGGCGCAACCACCCGGTGGGTGACGGCAACGACATCGCCGATTGCCGTCTCCGGCACATAACCGGCATAACCATCCGCATCCGCCTGCACCCAAGCCCAGCCGTTCGCGCGGTCGAAAACGCGCACGGTTTCGCCAGAAAGAAGCTCCGTGTCGATGCCGGCGGCCAGGTCCGGCGTCGGTCGCAGGCCAATCACGGGGACCGCGATTTGGGCGGGCGAACCGCTGACGAAACGCTCGGCCTGAACCACACCTTGCAGTTTCTCATCGGCCAGATCGGAGCGGAAGACATTCAGGCGGCGGTCGAGCATCATGGTTTCACATCCAGAGGTTAGATCTTGCGCGCCTGATCAATAATCAGATCGCCGAATTTTTCCAGATAGAGCGCACCTGCCACCGTGCGTTTTATCACAACATTGCGCTTGTCCCGCTCGTCCCGCACCCTGTCAACCAGCCCGAGCGCCCCGAGACTGTCGAGGGCGCGGGTGATGACCGGCTTGGTCACGCCCAGCATCGCAGCGAGCCCGCGGACGGTGTGGGGTGGCGGCACAAGATAAATCTGCAGCAGGATTGCGGTCTGACGCAAGGTCAAATCCGGCGCATCGGCTGTTACCTGCGCCGTGGATACGCGATGCCAAAGCCCCAAGGCTTCCGTCGGCGAAAGTTCTGCAGGCAAACCGGTCAACCTTCCAGTCGTTATCCAACCGTTTTCATTCAACCGAAAGCAAAACTCAAGAACCTTAGCGCACAAACAAAACCGCCGCGCCTTCGCAAACCTCTCAGGTCGCGCGGCACGGCGGTGTTTATTTTCCCGTTTTCCGGGCTTTCAATGTCCCCTCTGGACTTGCAACATGAGATGCAGGAAGCGTGCCAGTTTTGCTGCGACGCACAAAGGGCAGCAAAGTGGGCGATCGCAAAGGATTGCAATCCTCCCTTGCGTCATCCTCGGGCTTGACCCGAGGATCCACGATTTCAACGGGTTATGGATCCTCGGATCAAGCCCGAGGATGACGTGGAGTTTTGGAAAGATCTTTCAGTATCGCCCGGAATCAGCGATCTGACCTTGCACGCCTCAGACTGAGTAAAATTTGCGCGCTGATAACAAAGCAACAAAAATAGGCACCCAGCAATTCAATGCCTAAAAACCGCCTTCCGCCATGACAGCGGAAGGCAAGGATCATCGCGGATCAGATCTCAGCGCCGCGTGCCGCTTCAACCGCATCGGCGCTCTCGCGCCGGTTATGCCGGATCGAAGACCAGAGTGAGATGCCGATCAGGGTCGCACCACCAAGGCCGGTGATGACCTCCGGTATGTGGAACATGGTCTGGACATACATGATGACCGACAGGATAAGGATCGCGTAGAAAGCGCCGTGTTCCAGATAGCGGTATTCGGCAAGCGTTCCCTTTTCGACCAGCATGATCGTCATCGAACGCACATACATGGCGCCGATACCGAGGCCGATGGCGATGATGAACAGGTTCTGGGTGAGCGCGAAGGCGCCGATAACGCCATCGAAGGAGAAGCTCGCGTCGAGCACTTCGAGGTAAAGAAACGCACCGAAGCCGCCTTTTGCAGCGCCTTCCAGCACTTCCTGGCTACGATCGAGAATACCGCCGACGACTTCCACCAGCAGGAAGGTCAGAAGACCCCAGATCGCCGAATGGAAGAAGGTGTTGGCCGCAACCGGGCCAAGCTCCGGATTGTCGCTTGCGCCGATGATGCGGGAAAAGACCAGCATGACAACCAGCACGAAGGCGATCTCGATGCCCTTCACAGAGGAATAGACCGCAGCCTTTTCCTCGATCCAGCGCACCCAGTGCACATCCTTTTCATGGTCGAAGAAGAAGTTGAGGCCAACCATCATCAGGAAGGTGCCGCCGAAAGCAGCGATCGGCAAATGGGCGTCACGCATGATCTCGGAATAACGTTCCGGCTCCGTGGCGGCCATGACAAGCGCGGTCCAGGGGCCGACATTGGCGGCGACGACCACGATCAGCAGCGGGAAGACGATACGCATGCCGAAAACGGCAATCAGGATACCCCAGGTCAGGAAGCGATGCTGCCAGACCGGTGTCATCTCCTTGAGCTTATTGGCGTTGACGATGGCGTTGTCGAAGGAAAGCGAGATTTCCAGCACGGCAAGCACCGCACAAATGAAGAAGATCGTCGCTGTGCCGCTGACCGTTCCGGTCATTTCCCAGCCGAGATAACCGCCAAGGATCAGACCGACGACGGTGACGATAAAAGCCCACTTGAAGTAGGACAGTGTGGTTTTCTGGGCGGCGTTCATGTCCGGTTACCTCCGGTAACGAGAGCGATTGCGGAACGACGCAGGACGTCGGGCCGCACGCAGAAAGCACGCGCGCGAAGCACATTCAGGTTTTTCATAGTTTTTAATCCGCCGGCCAATTTTTGCAGGCGGTACCGACATCGCGAGAGCGCCGTAAAACTCTCGCCAGAGGGGCCCGGCACCTTTGTTTCCTCTGCCCTTGCGAGACATATGATCGCAGGACCCCTTCTTACTCCCTGAAGATCACGCCTTCGTCAAGTCCCGTGATTGTAACCGGGGCGGACAAGGAAGATCAAACCTGCTCCGCAGCCAGTCCTTCGGCGGTTTCGCGGCGACGTTTGAGCGTATTTTCGCGGAAGAAGATATAAAGGCCGGACAAAACAATCAGGCCTGCTCCAACGACAATACTCGTCTGCGGCATATCACCGAAGAACAGCCAGCCGAAAATCACCGCCCAGAGCAGCAATGTATATTGCAACGGCGCAACGGTTGCGGCATCGGCAAGTTTAAGCGCCCGGTTGACGAGCACGTGCGCCGCCATGGCGACCACGCCGAGAAGGCCGAGGAACGCGAGATCAAAACCGGACTGGACCGGCAACCAGCCGGACGGCGTGACGAACACCGCAACGATGCCCGCAAGGGCGGCGCCGATGATCTGCCAGAAGGCAAGTACGGTATCGGGCGTGTTGCGGAGCTGGCGTCCGGACAACATCATGAAGGCAAATGCGGCGCTGCCGAGAATGGAGAACAGAGCTGCGGAGGTGAGGCTCGCCGAGCTTGGTTTCAGCGCGATGAGAACGCCGACAAAACCGATGGCGATGGCCGTCCAGCGACGCCAGCCCACCTTTTCTCCGAGCAGAAAGGGCGAGAGCGCCGCCACATAAATCGGGGCTGCAAGCCAGTAGGTCATGACATCGGCCAGCGGCAGGCTCGCAACGGCGAAATAGAAACAGAAAAGCTCGGCGGTCGAGAAAAATACGCGCGCCACTTGCAGAAATGGCCGCTCGATTTTTACCAGGCCGGGAAGACCGGCTCTCCAGACGATCGGAACGAGGATGACAAGGGCCGCAGCACTTCGGATCAGGATAACCTGGCCCTGGCTATAGGTGGAGACGAGCCATTTCCCCATGGCGTCGTTCAACGCGAAAAGCAGCATTCCAAGCAGCATGACCGCGACGCCGAGGCCGGTCGGCGACAGCTTTCTTATCATATTCGACATGTCAGATTCCGATTTCTCCCAATGGCTGCATTGGTCGTTCAGCCAACCATGCCTTGTCAAGCCCGGAGCGCGAGGACTAGCACAATAATATTACTAATAGATCGAGGACGTCGGTTTCAGGTGATATCGTAAAGTTAATGGCCGAGAAGCAATAGGATGACGCTGGCCGGGTTGTACCGCTTATACCCGAGCGATTTGCGCCCACAGGTCCATCGCCTGCGAACGCAATTCGCGATGATGGCTG
>NZ_JAPAIX010000021.1:0-19408 GCF_025910175.1 Agrobacterium sp. BT-220-3 | reverse complement strand
TTGAACTCGCCGAAGAACTTCGTGATCGCGGCGGTCAGCGACGTCTTGCCATGGTCAACGTGACCGATCGTGCCAATGTTGACGTGCGGCTTATTGCGCTCAAACTTGCTCTTTGCCATTAGTGGCTCTCCATTCTTGTCCCTTGACGGGAATAATCTTCAAAATTCGGTGGGGCGTACCCCGATCACTTCTGACCGGAGTACTTAGCCTGGATTTCCTGCGCCACGTTCGACGGAACCGGCGAATAGTGATCGAACGTCATCGAGTACTGAGCGCGGCCCTGCGACATGGAGCGCAGGTTGTCGACGTACTTGAACATGTTCGCGAGCGGAACATGCGCATTGATGACAACGGCGATACCACGGCTTTCCTGACCCTGGATCTGACCACGGCGGGAATTGAGGTCACCGATAACGTCACCGACGTAATCTTCCGGCGTAACGACTTCGACCTTCATCATCGGCTCGAGAAGCTGTGCACCAGCCTTCTTCGCTGCTTCACGGAAGCAGGCACGCGATGCGATTTCGAAGGCGAGAACCGACGAGTCGACGTCGTGGAATGCACCGTCGATCAGCGTCGCCTTGACGCCGAGCATCGGGAAGCCAGCGAGCGGACCGGAAGACAGAACGCTTTCGATACCCTTCTGGACGCCCGGGATGTATTCCTTCGGAACAGCACCGCCGACGATCTTGGATTCGAACTTGAAGTCTTCGCCTTCAGGGTTCGGTTCGAAGATGATCTTCACGCGAGCGAACTGACCGGTACCACCGGACTGCTTCTTGTGCGTGTAATCTTCTTCGTGCTGACGCGTGATGGTTTCGCGATAGGCAACCTGCGGAGCACCGACGGTTGCTTCAACCTTGAACTCGCGACGCATACGGTCAACGAGAATGTCGAGGTGAAGTTCGCCCATGCCCGCGATGATCGTCTGACCGGATTCTTCATCCGTCTTGACGCGGAACGAAGGATCTTCAGCAGCCAGACGGTTGAGCGCGAGGCCCATCTTTTCCTGGTCGCCCTTGGTCTTCGGCTCGATCGCGATCTGGATGACCGGCTCGGGGAATTCCATGCGCTCAAGGATAACCGGCTTCAGCGGATCGCAGAGCGTATCGCCAGTGGTGGTTTCCTTGAGGCCAGCCAGAGCAACGATGTCGCCAGCGAAGGCTTCTTCGATGTCTTCACGGCTGTTGGAGTGCATCTGCAGCATACGGCCGACGCGCTCGCGCTTGTCCTTGACCGTGTTGATGACAGACGTACCCTTTTCGAGCTTGCCCGAGTAGATACGTGCGAAGGTCAGCGAACCTACGAAGGGGTCGTTCATGATCTTGAACGCGAGCATGGAAAGCGGCTCGCTGTCGTCGGCATGACGTTCGATTTCGGCTTCGGTCTTGAAGTCGATGCCCTTGATCGCCGGAATGTCCAGCGGAGAAGGCAGGTAGTCGACGACGGCGTCGAGAAGCGGCTGAACGCCCTTGTTCTTGAACGCGGTACCGCAGAACATCGGGTGGAACTTCACGTCGATGGTGCCGCGACGAACCAGTGCACGGATCTGTTCGTTGTCGGGCATGATGCCGTTCAGGTAGTTTTCCATCGCTTCTTCGTCGATCTCGACAACGGTCTCGATCAGCTTTTCGCGATATTCGTCAGCCTTGGCCTTCATGTCTTCAGGGATTTCGACGACGTCCCACTGAGCGCCGAGCGACTCGTCGCGCCAGATGAGTGCGTTCATCTCGATCAGGTCGATAACGCCCTTGAACTCGGTCTCAGCGCCGATCGGCAGCTGCATGACAACGGCGATGGCGCCGAGACGGGTCTTGATCATTTCTACCGAGCGGTAGAAGTCAGCACCGGTCTTGTCCATCTTGTTGCAGAAGATCATGCGCGGAACATGATACTTCTCGGCCTGGCGCCAGACGGTTTCCGTCTGCGGCTCAACACCGGCGTTGGCGTCGAGCAGCGCGATGGCGCCGTCGAGAACGCGCAGCGAACGCTCGACTTCAATGGTGAAGTCGACGTGGCCGGGGGTGTCGATGATGTTGAAGCGGCGCATCTTGCCGTCGCGACCCTTCCAGAAGGTCGTGGTGGCTGCGGAGGTGATGGTGATACCACGCTCCTGCTCCTGCTCCATCCAGTCCATCGTGGCAGCGCCATCATGAACTTCGCCGATCTTGTGCGACTTACCGGTGTAATAAAGAATACGCTCGGTGGTCGTCGTCTTGCCGGCGTCGATATGCGCCATGATACCGAAATTGCGGTAGTCTTCGATTTTATATTCGCGAGCCATAATGGACTGCCTTTCGATATGCGACCGTTTAAGATTACCAGCGGTAATGCGAGAATGCGCGGTTAGCGTCGGCCATCTTGTGCGTGTCTTCACGCTTCTTGACAGCGGAGCCGCGGTTGTTCGCTGCGTCCATGAGTTCGCCGGAAAGGCGATCGACCATGGTCGTTTCGTTGCGCTTGCGCGCAGCAGTGATCAGCCAGCGGATGGCGAGAGCCTGACGGCGCTCCGGACGAACGTCGACCGGGACCTGGTAAGTTGCACCGCCGACGCGGCGCGAACGCACTTCAACGTGCGGAGCAACGTTGTCGAGGGCGGAGTGGAACACGCCGAGCGGCTCCTGCTTCGTCTTACCCTGAACGACGTCGAATGCGCCGTAAACGATGCTTTCCGCAACAGACTTCTTGCCGTGAAGCATGATGGCGTTCATGAACTTGGTGACGACCAGATCACCGAACTTCGGATCCGGGTTGATCTCACGCTTTTCTGCACTATGGCGACGGGACATATTCTTTGTCTCTCAATGTTATTGACGCTTTACCACGCGGAGAACCTCGCGCAGCGCCGGAATTTGTTTGAACCCGAATTACTTCGGACGCTTCGCACCGTACTTGGAGCGGCGCTGCTTGCGGTTCTTGACGCCCTGGGTATCGAGAACACCGCGGATGATGTGGTAACGCACGCCCGGCAAGTCCTTTACGCGGCCGCCGCGGATCATGACCACGGAGTGTTCCTGAAGGTTGTGACCTTCGCCCGGAATGTAGCCGATGACTTCGAAGCCATTGGTGAGGCGGATCTTGGCAACCTTACGCAGAGCCGAGTTCGGCTTCTTCGGGGTCGTCGTGTAAACGCGGGTGCAAACACCACGCTTCTGCGGGTTTTCCTGAAGAGCAGGAACCTTGTTGCGCTTTACCTGTGCCTGGCGGGGCTTGCGGATCAGCTGGTTTACGGTAGGCATATAACCATCCCTTGCAAAAACTACTTTAGCCACCCTCACGGGTGGCGGCTATGCCGTTTCCGGCGACGAAGCACGCATATATCCTCATGCGCAAAACGTGGCCCGATCCGGTTTCACGGATGGACCACCAAGAGCAGAGGACGCCGGATGAGGCGTCTTGCGTGCAACATTCGTGTCTTCTACGTGCAATGGAGTCTCGGTTGAGATGATGTTCAGGAAAAACCTATCCCGAACGGCCAGCATCCACAGAGGCTCCGATGGCGGGCGTACTACTGTTTTAGCCAGCTTTCGTCAAGGGTGAATCCGCATTTTGCGCCGGCCCCCGCGGCCACAAAGCCCGCGCGCACGCCATTTCCCGCTTCTTCTAACATAAGTCGTCGCCAGCAACAGCGATTTTGACCTCCGGCCTTTGGCTTTTCACAAAATCCGTCTATTGATTCCCTCAAGCGGGTCAGAGACTTCACCCGCCGCGCGCAAGACCGATTCCGGCCGACCCGCGCACTCGCAACGACACATCAAGGAACCGCGTCATGAGCACCCTCCCCGACAACGACAACGGACGCGACGAGCCGATGGTCTTCATCGTCATCGGCAAGGCTTACGAGAACGACAATTCCGAGGGCATCGACATCCACGTCATCCTGCGCGCGCCGGATGATGACACCGCCGTGCGTGAAACGCTGAACGCGCTTTCCGAGGAAGGTTTCATCGAAGCCGACCTCGACCAGATCGGCATGCTGACCGAAGTCCCGGATGAAGAGCCGCACGCTTCCGCCTACCAGGGCGCACTGGAAGGCGAAGTCGCCATCATCCGCTTCGCCTGAGGCCCGCCAGATGACGGTCAGACGCATCGTCGCCAATATCGCGACACCCGACCTTGCGAGGGCGGGTGTCTTTTATCGCGATATTCTCGGCATGACCGTCGCGATGGATCATGGCTGGATCGTGACCTATGCAAGTCCGCTTGAATCCCTGGCGCAGATCAGCTTTGCCAGTGAAGGCGGCTCCGGCACGGCCGTTCCGGACCTCTCCATCGAAGTCGACAATTTCGACGAGGTTCATGCCAGAATACTGAAGGCGGGACTGCCGATTGAATATGGCCCCGTAACGGAGCCATGGGGTGTCCTTCGCCTGTTTGTGCGCGATCCACTCGGAAAGCTGGTCAATATATTAAGTCACTCATAGATTATATACTTTTAATACAATAGTATTATTCAACACATCTATTGAACAACACGAAAATATCAGCTTAAAGTGGTCCCGGCGCAGCATTTCGGTGGCGGGTTGAATAATATATCGTCGGCAGACATTCTTGATGACATTTACGAGGCAGCGCTTTTCCCGGACCGTTGGGCGAAGGTCATCGCCGTAATTGGACAGCGACTCGATTTCTGGGGCGGCGCCCTCACCTGGGGCAAGGGCGAGGAGGAAGCATGGCTCTTCACCCCGAATTTTCAGGAGTTGATGCAGGCCTTCATGGAAGGCGGCTGGAATCATCGCAACGACCGCCTCACCCGTGCAATCCGTGAGGGGCAATTTTCCTTCGTACATGATTTCGATGTCTTCACCCATGATGAATGGGCCGGTTTACCGATCGTGCGCGACTTTCTCATGCCGCGCGGGCTGGGATATGGGGTGGCGACGCAGGTCGCGCCGCCCGATCACCCGGAAATGACGGTGCTTTTTGAGCGCAAGCTCGACAGCGGCGTCATCGGGCCGGAAACCATGGCCGCACTCGGCCAGCTAAGGCCGCATATCGCCCGCAGCCTCACCCTCGCAACAGGTTTGCAGCGCCAGAAAGCCGACGCCATGACGCTCGGCCTCAACGCCATCGGCGCTCCGGCGGCAGTACTTCAGGCAAGCGGCCGCGTTCTTTCCGCCAACACCCTGTTCCAGACGATCCAGAAATGCATTTCCACCCGGGCCCGCGACAGGATTGTGATCTCCGACGAAAGAGTGAACCGGCTGCTCTACAAGGCGCTCGCCGGACACAGCGTCGGCTCCTTCCCGCTGCCGACGGAAGACAGAACCTGCATCCTTCACGTCATACCGCTTCGCAAGGATGCGCTTGACCTGTCGCCGAACGGTTCCGCCATCGTGCTGATATCGCAACCCACGGATACGGTTGCTGACGCGACGCCCCTCCTGAAGAGCCTCTACGATCTCACCAAGGGCGAGGCCCGCGTGGCACTGGAAATCATGAAGGGACTTTCGCTTCCTTCCGTGGCGAAGCAATTGAAGATCTCCCATGAGACCGTCCGCAGTAACGCCAAGTCTATCTATGCCAAGACCGGCAGCACGGGCCAGACCGATCTCGTTCGCCGGCTTTCCGTCTTGACGCGCTACACCATCGGCGGCGAGGCCTGAAAACACGCCCTCGCTGGCAGGTGGACAGATTTGACGTTCCACTCAGCCCAAAACAAAAAACGCCCGGATTACTCCGGGCGTCTTCGTTACTGAACTTCGGCGGGGCTTCGTAAAGCCCCTGCCCTGACCTTATTCCGCAGCCGGAACCTGGTCCGTCATGTCCTGCAGCATCTGGTTCGCGGAACCGGCGCCCGTACCCTTGCGGCGTTCCTCGAGAATGAGGTCGTCGCGCGAGGTGGCGATGCGGCGGATCTGCGTCATGGTGCCGCCGGTACCGGCCGGGATGAGGCGGCCGACGATGACGTTTTCCTTGAGGCCCTGCAGCGTGTCCGTCTTGCCGGCGATCGCAGCTTCCGTGAGAACCTTGGTGGTTTCCTGGAACGATGCGGCCGAGATGAAGGACGGCGTCTGCAGCGAAGCCTTGGTGATGCCGAGCAGAACCGGCTCGCCATAGGCAGGCTTCTTGCCTTCTTCGATCAGGCGGTCGTTGTTGTCGTCAAGCTCGATGCGATCGACGTTGTCACCAACGATGTACTGGCTGTCGCCAGCATCGGTGATTTCAACCTTCTGCAGCATCTGGCGAACGATCACCTCGATGTGCTTGTCGTTGATCACAACGCCCTGCAGACGGTAGACTTCCTGGATTTCGTTCACGAGGTAGGAAGCCAGAGCCTCCACGCCCTTGATCGCCAGAATGTCGTGCGGCGCCGGGTTGCCGTCGAGAATGTATTCGCCCTTCTCGATGTAGTCGCCTTCCTGAAGATGGAAGGGCTTGCCCTTCGGGATCAGGTATTCGACCGGCTCGACGCCGTCTTCCGCAGGCTCGATCATCACGCGACGCTTGTTCTTGTAGTCGCGGCCGAGGCGGATCGTACCATCGATCTCGGCGATGATGGCGTGATCCTTCGGACGACGGGCTTCGAACAGTTCGGCAACGCGCGGCAGACCACCGGTGATGTCCTTCGTCTTGGCGCTTTCCAGCGGCGAACGTGCAAGCACGTCACCCTGGGAGACCTTGGAACCCGGCTCGACCGACAGGATGGCATCCACAGACAGATGGAAGCGGGCTTCGCCACCACGGCTAAGCTTCGCCACAGCGCCGGAAGCATCCTTGATGATGATCGCGGGCTTCAAGTCCGAACCGCGCGGCGTCGAACGCCAGTCAATGACCTGGCGCTTGGTGATGCCGGTGGATTCGTCGGTGGCTTCCAGAACGGAGAGACCGTCGACGAGGTCTTCGAAGTGAACGGTACCTTCCACTTCCGTCATCATCGGACGGGTGTAGGGGTCCCACTCTGCAAGACGCTGGCCACGCTTCACCTTGTCGCCATCATCCACGAAGATTTTCGAACCGTAAGCGACACGCTGCGAGGAACGTTCCGCGCCGCGCTCATCAAGGATCGTAACGGACATGTTACGGCCCATGGCGATGAGAACGCCTTCGGAGTTCCGCAGGATGTTGCGGTTCTTGATCTGGATCGTGCCTTCATACGACGCTTCGAGGAACGACTGGTCGACCACGTTCGCCGTACCACCAAGGTGGAACGTACGCATGGTGAGCTGCGTGCCCGGTTCACCGATCGACTGTGCGGCGATGACGCCAACGGCTTCGCCCATGTTGACAGGCGTACCGCGTGCAAGGTCACGACCGTAGCAGACGCCGCAGACACCGATCTGCACTTCGCAGGTCAGAGCAGAGCGGATGCGAACGGACTGGATGCCCGCCTTTTCGATGGCGGCCACATCGGCCTCATCGATAAGCGTGCCGGCCTTGACGATGTTCTCGCCGGAAACCGGATGATCGATATCATCCAGAGCCGTACGGCCGAGGATACGTGCGCCAAGCGAGGCAACCACCTGACCGGCATCGACGATGGCGGTCATGGTGAGGCCCTTGTCGGTGCCGCAATCCACGGAGTTGACGATGCAATCCTGCGCGACGTCGACGAGACGACGGGTAAGGTAACCCGAGTTCGCCGTCTTCAGAGCGGTGTCTGCAAGACCCTTACGGGCACCGTGGGTCGAGTTGAAGTACTCGTTAACGGTCAGGCCTTCCTTGAAGTTCGAGATGATCGGCGTCTCGATGATTTCACCCGACGGCTTCGCCATCAGGCCGCGCATGCCGCCCAGCTGTCGCATCTGGTTCGGAGAACCACGGGCGCCCGAGTGGGACATCATGTAGATGGAGTTCATCGGCTTCTGGCGGCCCGTTTCCGGATCGAACTCGACAGCCTTGATGCGTGCCATCATCTCTTCGGCGACCTTTTCGGTAGCCTTGCCCCAGGCGTCGACAACCTTGTTGTACTTTTCGCCCTGGGTGATGAGACCATCATTGTACTGCTGTTCGTATTCCTTCACCAAGGCTTCGGTGTCACCGACGATCTTCACCTTGCTGTCCGGAATGACCATGTCGTCCTTGCCGAACGAAATGCCGGCGCGGCAGGCATGGGCAAAGCCGAGCTGCATGATGCGGTCGCAGAAGATGACCGTGTCTTTCTGGCCGCAGTGACGGTAGACCGTGTCGATCATCTTGGAGATGTTCTTCTTGGTCATTTCCTGGTTGCAGACGTCGAAAGGCACGTTGACGTTCTTCGGCAGAAGTTCGCCAATCAGCATACGGCCAGGGGTCGTTTCATGGATCTTCGAAACCGGCTTGCCATCGGCATCCACGGTCTTGAAGCGACCGCGAATCTTGGCATGCAGCGTCACGACCTTGTTTTCAAGCGCGTGATGCAGTTCGCCGATATCCGAGAAGGCCATGCCTTCGCCCGGCTCGTTTTGGTTCATGATCGACAGGTAATACAGGCCGAGAACCATGTCCTGCGAAGGAACGATGATCGGGTGGCCGTTTGCCGGATGCAGAATGTTGTTGGTCGACATCATCAGCACGCGCGCTTCCAGCTGGGCTTCCAGCGAGAGCGGAACGTGAACAGCCATCTGGTCACCGTCAAAGTCGGCGTTGAAGGCCGTGCAGACGAGCGGGTGCAGCTGGATGGCCTTGCCTTCGACCAGCATGGGTTCGAAAGCCTGGATACCCAGACGGTGCAGCGTCGGTGCGCGGTTCAAGAGAACCGGATGCTCGCGGATGACCTCGTCGAGGATATCCCAGACTTCCGGCTTTTCCTTTTCAACCAGCTTCTTGGCCTGCTTGACGGTCGAGGAATAACCCTTGGCGTCGAGGCGGGCATAGATGAACGGCTTGAACAGCTCGAGCGCCATCTTCTTCGGCAGGCCGCACTGGTGCAGCTTCAGTTCCGGACCGGTCACGATGACCGAACGACCGGAATAGTCGACGCGCTTGCCGAGAAGGTTCTGGCGGAAGCGGCCCTGCTTGCCCTTGAGCATGTCGGAGAGCGACTTCAGCGGACGCTTGTTGGCGCCCGTGATGACGCGGCCGCGACGGCCGTTGTCGAACAGCGCATCGACGGATTCCTGCAACATACGCTTTTCGTTGCGGATGATGATGCCAGGCGCACGAAGCTCGATCAGGCGCTTCAGACGGTTGTTACGGTTGATGACGCGACGATAGAGATCGTTAAGGTCGGACGTCGCAAAACGGCCGCCATCCAGCGGAACCAGCGGACGCAGGTCCGGCGGAATTACTGGAACGACCTTCATGATCATCCATTCAGGACGGTTGCCCGACTCCATGAAGTTCTCGACGATCTTCAGGCGCTTCATCAGCTTCTTCTGCTTGAGATCAGACGTGGTCTCAGCAAGTTCGGCACGCAGGTCGCCGGCGATCTTTTCGAGGTTCATCGAAGCCAGCATCTCGTAGATGGCTTCAGCGCCGATCATGGCGGTGAACTGGTCTTCGCCGAATTCGTCAACGGCAATCATGTACTCTTCTTCAGACAGAAGCTGGTTCTGCTTCAGCGAAGTGAGGCCCGGTTCGGTGACGATGTAGTTCTCGAAATAGAGAACGCGCTCGACATCCTTCAGCGTCATGTCGAGCAGGGTCGAGATACGCGAGGGAAGCGACTTCAGGAACCAGATATGGGCAACCGGCGCTGCGAGCTCGATGTGGCCCATGCGCTCACGGCGAACGCGCGACAGCGTCACTTCGACGCCGCACTTTTCGCAGATGATGCCCTTGTACTTCATGCGCTTGTACTTGCCGCACAGGCACTCGTAGTCCTTGATCGGTCCGAAAATACGCGCGCAGAAAAGACCGTCGCGTTCCGGCTTGAACGTACGATAGTTGATGGTTTCCGGCTTCTTGATCTCGCCGTAGGACCACGACAGGATTTTTTCCGGCGAAGCGATCGAAATCCGGATGGAATCGAAATGCTGCGCAGGCACCTGAGGATTGAAAAGATTCATGACCTCTTGGTTCATGCCTTGTCTCCTTGAGAGGCTAGCTGCTGCCCCTGTTTGCATCTGGACCGGCTTCTTCCCGGGTCACCGTCCAGAGCTTTAAATACGGATTTAACCGCACAATGCGGCGAAAGTGTCCCACACCGGCCTGGCCGATGCGGGAGCCGGCAGGCGCCCAAAAGGCGCCCGCCTCTCTCATTTTTATTCCGCCGCGTCGGGCAGCTGGTCCTCGGGCTGGTTCTCGATCTTCGAGTTTTCCAGTTCGACCGAAAGACCGAGCGACCGCATTTCCTTGACGAGAACGTTGAAGCTCTCGGGGATACCGGCCTCGAAGGTGTCGTCGCCACGGACGATCGCTTCGTAGACCTTGGTGCGGCCCGCCACGTCATCCGACTTGACGGTGAGCATTTCCTGCAGCGTGTAAGCCGCGCCGTATGCTTCCAGAGCCCAGACTTCCATTTCCCCGAAGCGCTGTCCGCCGAACTGCGCCTTGCCGCCCAGCGGCTGCTGGGTAACGAGCGAGTAAGGACCGATCGAGCGAGCGTGAATCTTGTCGTCGACAAGGTGGTTCAGCTTGATCATGTACATGTAGCCGACGGTGACCTTGCGGTCGAACGGCTCACCGGTACGACCGTCATAAAGAACGGACTGACCGGATTCATGCAGACCTGCCTTCTTCAGCATCGCGGCAACGTCGGGCTCATGCGCACCGTCGAAGACCGGGGTCGCGATGGAAACACCGCGCTTGGCTTCTTCGGCAAGCTTGACCAGCGATTCGTCATCGAAGCGCTGCACCTCGTCATGCGATTCACTCGCATAGATTTCGGTGAGTTCGGTGCGAAGCTCGCTAATGTCCATCGTCTTGCGATACTCTTCGAGCATCTCGCCGATCTTCTTGCCCATGCCTGCGCATGCCCATGCGAGGTGGGTTTCGAGGATCTGGCCCACGTTCATGCGCGAAGGCACGCCGAGCGGGTTCAAGCAGATGTCGACATGCGTGCCGTCTTCGAGGAACGGCATGTCCTCGACAGGAACGATACGCGAGACGACGCCCTTGTTACCGTGACGGCCGGCCATCTTGTCGCCCGGCTGGATCTTGCGCTTAACAGCAACGAAGACCTTGACCATCTTCATGACGCCCGGAGGCATTTCGTCGCCGCGCTGGACCTTTTCGACCTTGTCCATGAAGCGCTGTTCAAGGCGCGACTTGGATTCGTCATACTGGCCGCGAAGCGCTTCCAGTTCGGACTGGGCCTTTTCGTCTTCGACTGCAAACATCCACCACTGCGAGCGGGGATATTCGGAGACGACGGCGTTGGAAAGCTCGACGCCCTTCTTGAAGCCCTTAGGACCGGCGATGGAAACATGACCACGCAGCATGTCGATCAGGCGGCCGTAGACGTTACGGTCAAGAATTGCCTGTTCGTCGTCGCGGTCCTTCGCCAGACGCTCGATCTCTTCGCGCTCGATAGCCATCGCGCGCTCGTCCTTCTCCACACCGTGACGGTTGAAGACGCGGACTTCCACGACCGTACCGAACGTGCCCGGAGGCATGCGCATGGACGTGTCGCGAACGTCGGAAGCCTTTTCACCGAAGATGGCGCGCAGAAGCTTTTCTTCCGGCGTCATCGGGCTTTCGCCCTTCGGCGTGATCTTGCCGACGAGGATGTCGCCCGGCTGAACTTCCGCACCGATGTAAACGATACCGGCTTCGTCGAGGTTCTTCAGCGCTTCTTCCGAAACGTTCGGAATGTCGCGCGTGATTTCTTCCGGACCAAGCTTCGTGTCGCGTGCCATCACTTCGAATTCTTCGATGTGGATGGAGGTGAACACGTCGTCGGAAACGATACGCTCCGACATCAGGATCGAGTCTTCGTAGTTGTAGCCGTTCCAGGGCATGAACGCGACGAGCGCGTTGCGGCCGAGTGCCAGGTCGCCGAGGTCGGTCGACGGACCGTCCGCGATGATGTCACCCTTGGAGATCAGATCTCCGACGGCGACCAGCGGACGCTGGTTGACGCAGGTGTTCTGGTTCGAACGCTGGAACTTCTGCAGACGGTAGATATCGACGCCCGACTTACCGGCATCGAGGTCTTCCGTAGCGCGGATAACGATACGCGTCGCATCCACCTGGTCGACAACACCGCCGCGGCGAGCCGCGATGGCAGCGCCGGAGTCACGGGCAACGATCGGTTCCATGCCGGTGCCGACGAACGGCGCTTCCGCCCGCAGAAGCGGAACGGCCTGACGCTGCATGTTCGAGCCCATGAGAGCGCGGTTGGCGTCGTCGTTTTCCAGGAACGGAATGAGAGCCGCCGCGACCGAAACGAGCTGCTTCGGCGAAACGTCCATCAGGTTGATGTTGTCGCGCGGTGCGAGCATGACTTCGCCCGAGTGACGGCAAACAACGAACTCTTCAGTGAAGGCGCCTTCGCCATCGAGTTCGGCATTGGCCTGTGCGACGTAGTACTTGGCCTCTTCCATGGCGGAGAGGTAGATCACGTCCGTCGTCACCTTGCCGTCAATGATCTTGCGGTACGGGCTTTCAATGAAGCCGTACTTGTTGACGCGGGCAAAGGTGGCAAGCGAGTTGATCAGACCGATGTTCGGGCCTTCCGGCGTTTCGATCGGGCAGATACGGCCATAGTGGGTCGGGTGAACGTCGCGGACTTCGAAGCCGGCGCGCTCACGGGTCAGACCACCCGGTCCAAGAGCCGAAAGACGGCGCTTGTGAGTGATTTCCGAAAGCGGGTTCACCTGGTCCATGAACTGCGACAGCTGCGAGGAACCGAAGAATTCACGAACGGCGGCTGCTGCCGGCTTCGCGTTGATCAGGTCCTGCGGCATCACGGTGTCGATTTCGATCGAGGACATACGTTCCTTGATCGCACGTTCCATGCGCAGAAGGCCGAGGCGGTACTGGTTTTCCATCAGCTCGCCGACCGAACGAACACGGCGGTTGCCGAGGTTGTCGATGTCGTCGATTTCGCCCTTGCCGTCACGCAGTTCGACCAGCATCTTGACGACCGCGAGGATGTCTTCCTTGCGCAGCGTGCGCACGGTGTCTTCCGCGTCGAGGTCGAGACGCATGTTCATCTTCACGCGGCCAACGGCCGAGAGATCGTAACGTTCGGCATCGAAGAACAGCGAGTTGAACATCGCTTCCGCCGAATCCATGGTCGGCGGTTCACCCGGACGCATGACGCGGTAGATGTCGAACAGCGCTTCCTGACGGTTCTGGTTCTTGTCGGCAGAGAGCGTATTACGGATGTAGGCGCCAACATTGACGTGGTCGATGTTGAGGACCGGAATCTCGTCGAAGCCGGACTGGAGAATGAGACCAAGCGTCTTCTCGTCGATTTCGTCGCCGGCTTCGAGATAGATCTCGCCCGTCGAGTAGTTGACGATGTCTTCGGCAAGGAAGTTGCCGTAGAGGTCTTCGTCAGTCGCCTTGAGTGCCTTCAGGCCCTTGTCCACGAGCTGGCGGATAAGGCGCGGGGTCAGCTTCTTGCCACCTTCGACAACGACTTCGCCGGTGTCGGCGTCGATCATGTCGGTGATGACCTTGGCATTCTTCAGTGCGTCAGGCTGGAACGGAATACGCCAGCCGTCACCGGAGCGCTCGTAGGTAGCCTTGGTATAGAAGGTCGACAGGATTTCTTCGCCATCCATGCCGAGCGCCATCAGGAGCGAGGTCACGGGCAGCTTGCGGCGACGGTCGATACGCGCATAGACGATGTCCTTGGCGTCGAACTCGATGTCGAGCCAGGAACCGCGGTAAGGAATGACGCGGGCGGCGAAGAGCAGCTTGCCGGAAGAATGGCTCTTGCCCTTGTCATGATCGAAGAACACGCCCGGCGAACGGTGCATCTGCGAAACGATGACGCGCTCGGTACCGTTGACGATAAACGTGCCGTTATTGGTCATGAGCGGCATGTCGCCCATGTAGACGGACTGTTCCTTGATGTCCTTGATGGACTTCGCGCCTGTATCCTCGTCGATATCGAACACGATGAGGCGCAGCGTCACTTTCAGCGGCGCTGCATAGGTCAGATCGCGCTGACGGCATTCCTCGACGTCGAACTTCGGCGCTTCGAATTCGTAGGATACGAATTCGAGCATGGATGCGCCCGAGAAATCGGTGATCGGGAATACGGATTTGAATACGGCATTCAATCCCTCGTCGGGACGGCCACCCTTGGGCTCGTCAACCATGAGAAACTGGTCGTACGAAGCCTTCTGAACCTCGATGAGGTTCGGCATTTCCGCTACTTCTGGAATTTTGCCGAAAAACTTGCGTACGCGCCTACGACCGTTAAACGAAAGGGTCTGAGCCATCGTCGCTCCTTTAAAATTGCATCCGGGCCTGCAACGGACGGGAACCGATGGCCAGTCGATCCCGTCAAGCAATGGGTATCATCAATCTCGTTCCACATCCCGGATCGATCAGGCCGGATTGCCTAGATGAGCCGGTTCGGAACCATTCTCTTGAAGAACCCATTACCCAAAAGCCATTTTCAAGCGGCTTTTGGGTAATAAGTTTTAAAAACGATAACGACGGAAAGGGGCCTGAAGCCCCTTCCCGCCAGCAATCGCAAGATTACTTAACGTCAACCTTGGCGCCTGCGTCCTCAAGCTTCTTCTTGAGGTCGGCAGCTTCAGCCTTGGAAACGGCTTCCTTGACCGGCTTCGGAGCGCCTTCAACGAGGTCCTTTGCTTCCTTCAGGCCGAGGCCCGTGATAGCGCGAACTTCCTTGATGACGTTGATCTTGTTGGCGCCAGCGTCAACGAGGATCACGTCGAATTCGGTCTTTTCTTCTTCAACAGCAGCAGCAACGCCAGCGCCGCCAGCAGCAGCAACTGCTACCGGAGCAGCAGCGGAAACGCCCCACTTTTCTTCGAGAAGCTTCGACAGTTCTGCAGCTTCCAGAACGGTCAGGGTGGAGAGGTCTTCTACGATCTTTGCGAGATCAGCCATTTTTCAGTTCCTTTAATTCGGTTCGAACCGGTTTGAATATTTACAGCGAAAAACCGCCTTAAGCGGCTTCGTCCTTCTTGGCGTAAGCCGAAAACACGCGTGCAAGCTGGCTTGCAGGTGCGGCGACAACCGTAGCGACGCGAGTTGCCGGGGCATTGAGAAGGCCCAGCAGCTTTGCGCGCAGCTCGTCCAGCGAAGGCAGGGTCGCAAGCGACTTGACTGCATCGGCGTTGAGCGTGGTTGCACCCATGGCGCCGCCGAGAACAACGACCTTGTCGTTGGTCTTGGCGAAATCCATGACGACTTTCGGAGCGATCATCGGGTCGACGCTGTATGCAATCAGCGTCTGGCCCTTGAAGAGATCTGTCATCCCTTCCGACTCCGTGCCCTGAAGAGCGATCTTGGCCAGGCGGTTCTTCGCGACCTTGACGGTGCCTCCGGCAGCGCGCATTTTCGAACGGAAGTCGTTCATTTGCGCAACGGTGACACCAGCATAGTGGGCCACGACAACCGAACCGGAAGCCTTGAAGACTTCGTTCAGCTCCGTGACGAATTCGCGTTTTTCCGCTCTTTCCACTGTCTGTCTCCAGTAGACGGGGCCACATAAGTGTGAACCCGTCGGGTTTGCCTTTGCCCCAAGGGACCTTTTTACAAAGATCCCGAGCGACGCTCGAGGATCCTGTCCCCCGCTCTGTCGCCGCAAACGGCTTCAGGCACAGGCACACCAGGTTCGAACCGGACAGTCAGGCATCGAAAGATGCCTCAAATCCAGCCTCACCCGTCTCATGCAGGTTGAATGATTAAGGCCAAATCCCGAAAGACGTGGCCACCTGCAATCTCGGACAGGAGTTCCGGGTTTCCCCGGAAATCTCCGGCTCCCTGAGAGCCGGAAATTCTTTTAGTCACGCTCCCCGAAGGAAACGTGAGAATTGATTATGCCGTAACCGACGAAGGGTCGATCTTGACGCCCGGACCCATGGTCGAGGAAATCGCGACGCGCTTGACATAGTTGCCCTTGGCGCCAGTCGGCTTTGCCTTGATGACGGCATCGGCGAAAGCCTTGATGTTTTCCTCAAGAGCCTTGGCGTCGAACGAAGCCTTGCCAACGCCAGCGTGTACGATACCGGCCTTTTCGACGCGGAACTCGACAGCGCCGCCCTTGGATGCCTTGACGGCGCCGGCAACATCCATCGTCACCGTACCGACCTTCGGGTTCGGCATCATGCCACGCGGGCCGAGTACCTTGCCGAGACGACCGACGAGCGGCATCATGTCCGGGGTCGCGATGCAACGATCGAAGTCGATCTTGCCGCCCTGAACGATTTCAACCAGTTCTTCTGCACCAACAACGTCAGCGCCAGCAGCCGTGGCTTCATCAGCCTTGGCACCTCGGGCGAAAACGGCGACGCGAACGTCACGGCCAGTGCCGTTCGGCAGGTTGACAACGCCACGAACCATCTGGTCCGCATGACGCGGGTCAACACCGAGGTTCATCGAAACTTCAACGGTTTCGTCGAACTTGGCGACAGCACGTTCCTTGACCATCGAAATGGCGTCGGTGAGAACGTAAAGCTTGTTGGGATCCACACCTTCGCGGATCTTCTGAATGCGCTTTGCTACCTTGGCCATGATCAACCTACCACTTCCAGGCCCATGGCGCGGGCGGAGCCCTCAACCATTGCCATTGCGCCTTCGATGTCGGCTGCGTTCAGATCCTTCATCTTGGCTTCTGCGATCGTCTTGACCTGAGCCTTGGTGATGGAGCCGATCTTGGCGCCCTTGCCAGGCGTCTTGGAACCGGAGGTGATCTTGGCTTCCTTCTTCAGCCAATACGTCATCGGCGGCTGCTTCATGACGAAGGTGAAGGACTTGTCCTGGTAATAGGTGATGACGACCGGGATCGGCATACCCTTTTCCATTTCCTGCGTGGCGGCATTGAACGCCTTGCAGAATTCCATGATGTTAATGCCACGCTGACCAAGTGCAGGACCGATCGGCGGGGACGGATTGGCCGCCCCGGCCTTTACCTGCAGCTTGAGTTGGCCTGCAACTTTCTTAGCCATATCTCTCTGCCTTTCAATTCAAACCGGTTGCCCGGCTTCTCTTCTAGCCGGATCGCTCCGGCGGCTGCGGTTGCGTGGTGCGGTGCCCTGCCCCGGCTTAGAGAGCCAGTTTGCCTTCCACGCGGCTTGGGGGTTTCACCCCTCCAATCAGACCTTCTCGACCTGATTGTATTCCAGCTCGACCGGCGTAGCGCGGCCGAAAATCGAAACTTCCACCTTCAGGCGCGAACGCTCTTCGTCGACATCCTGAACCACGCCGTTGAACGACGCGAACGGACCGTCGGAAACGCGAACCTGCTCGCCGATCTCGAACGAAACCGAAGACTTCGGACGCTCGACACCTTCCTGAACCTGACCGAGGATACGCTCGGCTTCATAATCCGGAATCGGAACAGGCTTATTGTCCGACCCGAGGAAACCGGTAACCTTCGGCGTGTTCTTGATGAGGTGATAGGCCTCATCCGTCAGGTTGGCGCGCACCAGCACGTAACCTGGAAAGAACTTGCGCTCGCTGTCGACCTTGCGGCCGCGACGCACCTCGACAACCTTTTCGGTCGGAACGAGGATTTTCTCGAAAAGATGATCAAGACCCTTCTGGCGGGCCTTTTCTTCGATCGATTCGGCGACCTTCTTTTCGAAATTCGAATAGGCGTGAACGATATACCAACGCGCTGCCATTTTTATTCTCCGTTCAATTCGTTACCGACCGACGTTCAGCACGAGGCTGAGCAGCCAGCCGATGAGCTGGTCAGCAGCAAAAAAGAACAGAGCCGCAAAAATGACCATCACGAGCACCATAGCCGTCGAAATCATGGTCTCGCGGCGCGATGGCCAAGTGATCTTTGACGCTTCGGCGCGAACCTGCTGCAGAAACGTAAACGGATTGGTTTTGGATGCCATTGACTGCCCACGCAATTACGGCGCGTAAAGCCGATACTAATCAGCCCCACGCACCGCGTGTCTGTTTTGACCCTACATAAACACCGATTCCCCTTTTAACAAGAGGAAATCGACATTCGGCGAAATTCGCCGGAAATCCGGCACCCATCTGCCATGCAGCGAAGACCCGCGCTTGCGAATGGAAAGTGGCAGGGGCAGAGGGGCTCGAACCCCCGACCTGCGGTTTTGGAGACCGCCGCTCTACCAGCTGAGCTATACCCCTTCAGACCAAAACTGACCGCGAAAATCGCTTGGTCAATTCGGTATGCGCTCCTTTAAGGTGCAGGGAAAAGAATGGCAAGTGTGTTTTTTGTTTTTTCACACATCATCCAGCGAATTGCACAACAAAGGTCAGCGTGAGTTCCTGCGCCCTGCGGAGGATAAATCGCGCCATCTATCTACCTGCTTCTTCCGAGGCAACATCGGCGCTGGTGGCATGTTTAGGCTGCTGCTCTGGCCCCGGCCTGTTCGCGCTTGCAACGATATCGCTGAACCGTCTGCTCCAATCACCCAGCGTCGCAAGCAGCGGAGCGGCTTCGGTACCGGTGGACGGGCAATTCATCGTTAAAACCTGCGATGAGATTTCCGAACTCAACGTTATAAGCCCAAAGTGGATTTGTGCCTGTTTGGCAATCTGATCCTGCCCCGCAAGAAGGGACGACAAGGCCGTGACGGCCGTAACGGTTGCGGGAAAAACAATCGCGAGAACTTTTATATGGGAGCCAAAGCGCCTGCCCGCTTGCGAATACTCCGATGAATTCAGGCCTGCAAATATCGTCGTCAGCATACCAAGGCAAATGATAGTGATGGAGAAGTTTCTGGATCTCTCCTGCAGTCTCTGCATTTCATATTTCGCTAGATTTCGCTCTCGTGGGATACGATCCTGCAACGCCGTGAAGCCGGAAACGAATTTCGCAGCCGTACTGACGTCCGGATAACTACCCGCGCAACGGCCAAGCCACAATGTGATATCCGAATCGCTGCCTGCCCACCGGGGATCAAATCCAAAAGCCAGCTCGAACGGAGCCCTGTCGCTACGAGCCACCCGCTTGAAAAACTTTGTCACGGGGCTGTAGGCGGATTCCAGGCCGTAGGTGAACTCCTCGGAAGCCGAATCTGTGAGCTCAGTCGGCGCGACCACGTAAACCGTGAGCAACACGAACCATAGTCCGACAACAGCGACGACCAGAAGCGTAAAAGATTTCAGCAGTATCAAAGTATATTTTAAAAACATGCCGCACCCCCCAGCGTTGAATATCTATCTCATAGGTTGAGAGGGGCGACAATATTGTTGAATCTGGGAGCGCGTTAAATTCCCAGCACCGTACAAAGCAAAAACCCCGCTGTCTCCAGCGGGGTTTTCTTCAAGCCCTTGCGGGTTTGAATATTACTCGACGATCGAAGCGACGATGCCGGCGCCGACGGTACGGCCGCCTTCGCGGATAGCGAAGCGCAGCTTTTCTTCCATCGCGATCGGAACGATCAGCTCGACTTCAACGGTGACG
>NZ_JAPAIX010000020.1:0-31473 GCF_025910175.1 Agrobacterium sp. BT-220-3 | reverse complement strand
AGCCCATCGGCAACATACCGCCAGCCGAAGCCGAAGAACGATATTACGCCATGCTGGACGCACCGGCCGTGGCCGCATAACTTAAACGAAATGGCCTCCGGCAAACCCGGTGCGGTTCACTTTCAATGTACATGATTGGGGAGGAGTGCTTGGCTGGCGGTTGATGCCATACGTCCGCTCAGCTCCGAAAGCCGCGATAACAGCGTTCGAACGAGCCGCCGAGATCGAACTCAAGTGGGCAACGGGTTCGTTTAGATCGAAGATAGCTATAGCGTCGGTTCGCGTTGAGGTAGTCACCAAGCATAGGATGAAACTGGCTCGCGCCTATGGGGCCATCTTTGGGAAAGCCAATAAGAATCTCACCTCGATGTCGCTATATTCCGGTCCTGCAAATCCTACAGAGACAGACGGATGGACGATAACGCCAGCCCTGCAGCCGCATCCGGAAACGAAGATCGGTTGGATAGGTACGGGCGATACTCCACTAAAGGATCCCGGCGATATCTCCGATTTCGAAAGCTTCTACTCAAGCGAAATTAGACAGGTCACGACCTTTATGTTCCCCCATCACGGCTCCATCGAAAACAGTGACCCGGGCCAACTGGTTTCCGATGCCGAGACTTTTGTGGCCGCCGCGGATCCTCCCCACGCTTGGGAGCATCCGAGCAAGCAGCTTTGCAATGCAGCTCGTTTCGCAGGTGCCGCGGTCGAGGTCGTGATGAAACAGCGAAAAACTGCTTCTGATGAAAGTGTATTGGTTGCCTGGGGTGACGACCGCCGCGACATCCACAAGCTTTTCAGTGCTGGGTTGGGTCCAGACGACGACGGATGTGAGAGTGTTGCAGGTGTTGCTAAAGGTCGAATTCACACCTAGGCGCTATCCCGTACGTAGCGCGATAGCCAAGTTCCGCCTGTCCATCGTCGATAGGGGCTGACGGCTCAATCACTCGGACTACGGGATACTGAGGCATTGGTTAGGGATACGGGATCATTCACGTAGTGCGTTGTTCTGGACGATCGACCGAGGAACGGGTGTGCTCACCGCTAGTTCCCCGCCCCAGTCCAATGCTGATGCCATGATCCATCACGACGAGGCGGCCGGGATTGACACGGCGGGGTGTTGCCACACGTTCCGTGCTACCGGCATTACGGCGTATTTGAAAAACGGTGGTACGCTTGAGAAAGCGGCATATATGGCAAATCATTCCTCGACCAGAACGACCCAGCTTTACGATCGCCGCAGCGACGTCGTAAGCTTCGATGAAGTCGAACGAATTCAAATATTAGGCCCTGAACCGCTGCAGGTTCAGGGGTGCGCGCTGATGTAAGCGCAATCAGGCCGCCGCGCTTAAGCCTGCGGTTACATGTGAAGTGCTACCGCCAACGATTGGGAGGTAGATACTGTTCTTGCCATAGCCGCGATGTTCTGGACCACGATTCTCCGCTTCCGAACCTGGCTCTCTGGTCCATTTACGTCGATTGAGTTTGAAACGCTTGACCAGTTGCTCAAGTTCACCTGCGCCATTTGATAAAGCCTCGGCAACAGCGCTCATACCGCTGACCATTCCGGCATTTTGCTGCGTCATCTGGTCAAGAGCGCTGACTGCCGAATTGATTTCGGCGAGACTGACGGATTGTTCTGTCGCCGCAGTCGCAATTGCTTCGACATTCGTGTCGATCTTTAAGACGAACCCTTCGATGCTCTTCAAGGACGCTCCTGTTTCGCCAACCAGACGGACACCATCTTTAACCTCACTTGTGGAATTCGCGATCAAGCTGGAAATCTCCTTTGCGGCTCTGGCTGAGCGCTGGGCGAGTTCACGGACTTCCTGTGCGACGACCGCAAAACCTTTGCCTGCCTCGCCTGCTCGGGCAGCCTCCACACCGGCATTCAACGCCAAAAGGTTGGTTTGAAATGCGATCTCGTCGATTACACCAATGATTTTGGATATTTCCTGAGAGGCCGCGCTGATGCGGCCCATAGCATTGACCGTGGAATTGACCACATCAACGGATTTGGCGGCAGCAGCACGCGCCTCGCGAACGAGGTTACGGGCATCCGTGGTGCGACTTGTCGATTCCCGAACGGTCACGGTGATCTGTTCCAGTGCCGCAGATGTCTGCTCAAGCGCCGCTGCCTGCTGTTCTGAGCGATGGGCAATGCCACCGGCGCTCTCGCTCATCTCGCCGCTCTTGGCAGACAGCATTGTCGTTTTTGCAAGAACTTCTTCCAGCGTTTCCTGAAACTTGGCGAGAGATTGGTTGAAATCGTGCCTAAGATGGTCAAACTCCGGGACGAAAGGCTCATCGATCGTAATGCGGATATTGCATTCTGCCAGCCGTTCTAGACCTGCCCCCACTTCTTGCAATGCACGAACACGTCCAGTCACATCGGTCGCGAACTTCACGACCTTGATAACTTTCCCATCGTCATCGATAATGGGATTGTAGGTTGCCTGGATAAAAACCGAGCTACCATCTTTAGCCAAGCGCTTGAATTCATCACTGAAGAATTCGCCTTTTGCCAGGCGTGGCCAAAATTCAGCATAGTCGGGCGAAGCAACATAAGCCGGCTCACAGAACATTCTGTGGTGCTTTCCGATGATTTCATCTCGAACATAACCCAAGCTGTCGAGGAAGTTTTCATTGGCAGAGAGAATTTCTCCTTCCGGAGTAAATTCAATCACCGCCTGTGCCCTGGATAGGGCGGTCAGTTTACCGTGGCTTTCAATGCTGTCGCGTTTGGTCGCAGTGATGTCGGTCGCGATCTTGACGATTTTTACAACTTTTCCACCGCGAATGATTGGATTGTAAGAGGCCTCAATCCAGATCTCGTCACCAGATTTACTGATACGTTTGTATTGACCTTGGTTGAATTCGCCGGAGCCGAGACGCTGCCAAAACGCTTTATAATGAGCAGAGGCTGCCTCCTTAGCATCGACGAATACACGGTGATGCTTGCCAATAATCTCGTTGGCTTTGTACCCGACGGCACCACAGAAGTTTTCGTTGGCGTCAAGAATAGTGCCATCCGGTTTGAAAGAGATGATAGCTTGAGAACGGTTAAATGCCTGCAAAATAGCAGCAGATTCTCCACCGATGAATGATTTAAACGGCATTTGTCCAGTCTCCACAATGATTGCGCAGCGCCTTTCTTCACATTGCCGACGCAAAGAAGTCGCCGCTATAATGATGCGCATGCTTGTTTTTATTGAAAAAAATTAAATAAATAATTTATCACCATATCCCGAAATGGAGATAGCCAGCCACTCGGTCGTGCCTTCTCAATGTTTGATGCAAACTGGGCGAAAACCTACGCCCTACCGTGGCGTTTTCGAGACGCTCCGGGTGACCACGATCCTCCTCGTGCCGCATGCTGGTACGGCATGCTCATGCTGCCGATGACCGGTTGATGCGGGCCTCTTCGCGTTCTTTCGCCATAGCATCGTGCAACGTGGCAGGCCGTCCAAAGAAATATCCTTGGAATTGGTCGCATCCCTCTTCCGTCAAGGTCGCCATTTGGATCTCGGTTTCAACACCTTCGGCAAGGACCGGTATTTCGAGGCTCTTGCCGAGAGCCAGAATTGCCCGGATGAACGCTTTCGATTGCTTATTCGTTTCAAGATCCATCACGAAGCTCCGGTCGAGCTTGATCTTGTCGAAGGGGAACGATCGCAGCGTTTCCAGCGACGAATAACCGGTGCCAAAGTCGTCGATCGCAATCGTGACGCCCATTGAGCGGATCTGGCGCAAAATATGCAGTGCACGTTGTTTGTCCCCGATGATCGCGGACTCCGTAACCTCCAGCTCCAAAAGGTCCGGCGAGAGTCCTGTGGAGAACAGAACATCCCGGACCTTATCTACCAGCTGAATGTTGGTGAGTTGTAGTGGCGAGAGATTGACTGCAATTTTCTCTTTAATCGGCCACTTTGCGGCGTCCTCGCACGCTTGTTCAAGGACCCATTCACCAAGGGCTGAGATAGCGCCGCATTCTTCCGCGATCGGAATGAATTCGCTTGGAGGAACTAGGCCACGTGTAGGATGATTCCAGCGAAGAAGGACCTCGTAGCCGGTTATATGGTTTGCGCCCGCTGCGCGCTGAACCTGATAGTTCAGGAAGAATTGCCCTTCTTTCATCCCACTCCAGATGTCCATCGCTAGGAGCCGTCGAGCTCTTTCCGCTTCGTCCATCGCGGCTTCGTAGAAGCAAACTGTCTCATCGAAGTTTTCCTTGGCGCGATACATCGCCATGTCGGCATTGCCGAGAAGTTTTTCGCGGTCCGGGGCATCGAGGGGATAGATGGCCACACCCAGGCTCGCGCCAGGCGTAACATCGGTCATTTCGAGGCTGATGGTTTCCGAGAGCGCGCTATTTAAACGGCTGATGAAGTCATGGACCTCGCTGGTATCCCGAAACGATTTGAGCGCAACAAACTCGTCACCTCCAAACCGTCCAATAAGTTCACCGGCCTGCTGAATATGCCGCATTCTGTTCGAAAGAATGCACAGTACTTCGTCACCGGTGGCATGGCCGTAAGTGTCATTGATGTCCTTGAAGCGATCCAGGTCGATATTGATCACTGCCACGCTCGTCGTAAGCGTCTCGGCTTCCCGAATCGCTTTATCTAGCGCCTCGATGAACTGCCGGCGGTTCGGTAGGCCTGTCAGGACGTCATGCCGTGCCAGATGGGCGATCCGCTCCTCCGATTTTACCCGGGCAGTGATGTCCTCAACCGTGAATACCCAAGCCTTCGTGTCGGTCGGCATGTAGGTCGCACGTATAATCTTTCCGTTCGGCAACTCGGTAATAGTCTCGCCGCCGTCTTTGTTGAGCAGAGATTGGTAGGATTTAAAGCGCTGCTCTGATCCTTCTGGATTGATCAGACAAAGCTCCTCGAGCGTCATGCCGGTCAGATCAATCGACGCAGCAACGCCGATAAGGTCCCCGAGGCGGCGATTGTACATTGCCAATCGACCGTTTTCATCAAAGAGGCAAATGGCGTTGGCCATATGCGTCAGTGCCAGCTGAAGGTCGTTCGTCGCCTTGCGCAGTTTCGCGTCGGACTCTCTCTGCTCTGTGCGATCACGGGTAATCTTGGCATAGCCGATCAGGCGACCATCGTCCGAGCGGATAGCATCGATGACAACGTGGGCCCACAAATGTGTTCCGTCCTTGCGGACGCGCCACCCCTCTCCTTCGAATTTTCCAGTCTGGGCAGCAGTGCGCAGGTTGATATCCGGCAGACCTGCCTCCTTCTCTTCTTGAGTGTAGAAGCAGGAATAATGCTGTCCGACGATTTCATGCTCCTTGTATCCCTTCGCTCGTTCCGCGCCCGTGTTCCAGTTGCTCACGCGACCATCCGGATCGAGCATGTAGAGCGCGTAATCTGACACGCCCTGTACTAGGATACGGAACTTCTCCTCGCCTGCAGCGGCGGCCGCCTCTGCGCGGACTGCGAAGATCGCAGCCGTCAAGCCCGCAAACAACATCGAAAATGCGACCGTGGCGATGGTAACGATCATGACGACAGGGGAAATCGTATGCTCCATGTCGGCGGCAGAGGGATCAGGTACGACTGTTATTGCACCCATCGCGGTGAAGTGCATCAGAACAATAGCCAGCGTCATTACAACGCTCGCAAGAAGGGTTGCCTTGCTCCGGCTCTCACCCGACAGAACCAGATGAAATGCAGGAATTCCGAGAAGCACAGCAAAGATAACTGCCAGCCCGACCAACAACTGATCCCAAACTATCTCGCCTGGAAACTCAATCGCGTTCATGCCCATGAAATGCATCGAGGAAACACCGAGACCGAAAAGTATTCCGGCTATAGCCACCCCGGATTTGTCGCTTCGGTAACTGGCGATAGCGCATGCTGAACTGGTGGAAACGATAGCGACGAGAAGCGATGCCAGGGTCAAGCCAGTTTGATAACCAACAACTACACCGGGATCATAAGCTAACATTGCAACAAAATGAGTTGCCCAAATGCCGAAACCACCCGCAGCTCCTCCGGTGACGAGCCATATGACTTTTGCGGATCCGGTTACTATGCGGGATCGGTGCAACATGCTCAAAGCGACGTACGATGAGAGAGAGCAAAGCGCTGCTGCTAAAATCACCAGGCGAGGATCGTGCTCAAACGCAATGCAATTTAATACTTGGTACATTCGCAGCCCATTTTTAAAGATAAAGCAATTCTAGTTCATATACGCACACCATTCATTTAAGAGGTTGTTACACGAAGTGAATTCCGATTGGAAAATCGTCCCTTTTAACGCGAAATTGGCTATCGTAGTTAAATTATGATTTCAAGTTTCAGGGAATTCTCTCCCTTTCGCCCTAGCTGGTAACCGTCCAACGACATGTAGACAGAACCTGTATCGGCTTCTTTGCGCCGAGGCTCGGCTACATCGCTATCGCTGTATTTCAGTATGATCGGCTATAGCGAAATCCCGGTCCGGTCCTCGATCTGCTTCTTGATGAAGCCTTTGGGCAAGGTCTTTCAAAAGCTCGACCGTGAAGCCACCAGCTTGCAAAGCGCCTGCCTTGGTTCTGTCCCAGACATCGGGATCGCGATGGCTTTCTTGCATGGGTCGATATCACGTTGCTCAGCAACGGCGCTGAGGTGAAAGCCGTTCGCTTCAATGTTGACACGGATGCCGGCACGCTGACGACCAGCCGGCCCGGCGGCGTTCTCTGGCCAAAGGTGTCCTCTCCGCGCCTACGCATCGTCGTGGGCTACACCGATGATTACAACAGCACCGCACGCGAACGCATGAAGAGCAAGCTCACCATCAACTGGACGACGAACCACGAGGACATCGGTCACGGTGGCCTCTCGTCGGCCGGCGGCCGCAACTATGTCAGCAGTACCTATGGAATGCAGCGAAAGGACTGGGCAGCATGAGCCAACCGACAATCTTCGACAGCGAGGTACCGCTGCCTGACGAGGGTTTGATCCGGCGAGAGAAGACCTTGCTTGGCTTTACCGACCGTTACGCGCGTGTCCACGACCAGCTCCGACTGCTTTTGAATGTCGGCGCACTCAGCGACTGGAACCGCAAATATCACGGCAGCAAACTCGGGATCTGCGACCTTGTGGCCGAGCAATACCCCCTCGTCATTTTCCATGGTGATGTTGGGACGGGAAAGACCGCTACGGCTGAATGTATCGCCAACTGCCTGGTTGCCGAGGCGAGAAGTTCCGATTCCATGCTATTCAAACTTTCCAACCGCGTCCGTGGCAGTGGCATGGTCGGCGAGATGGGAACCTTGATCACCGATGCTTTCCGCAAAGTCACCGTAGCCGCCGGGAAATCACGTCGCGCGATCCTCATCATCGACGAGGGCGACAGTCTCGCGGCGTCGCGAACGCAGGATCACAGCCACCACGAAGACAAGGTTGCTGTCAACACGCTGATCCAGGGGATCGATGACCTTCGACAATACGGGGGCCGGATCGTGGTCATCCTGTGCACCAATCGCTTGTCGGCGCTCGATCCGGCACTTCGCCGTCGGGCTGCCATCGTTGAGGCTTTCAATCGCCCCTCTGAACTCGAACGCCAGCAGCTTTTCCAGATGGACCTAGCCGGGCTTGGATTGTCTGGGCCGGAGCTTGCCGAACTGGTGCGCCTGACCGGCAGCCAGGGCGATTTTCCACGATGCACCTATTCCGATATTCGCACGCGGCTTTATCCGGCAGCTCTCCCCCGCGCCTATCCTGACCGCGCTTTGAAGTTTGACGACCTGAAAGCCGTGGCCTCGAGCCTGCGCGCCTCGCCGGTGATGGAGGACAAGTGATGGTGCGATCTCCCCTCTTCGGCCGGCGGATACACATTTCTGGCAGCATCGTCGATGATATCGCCGTGGCGTCTGCAAGCGACGTCGAGGCGGCGCGCGAACTGATCGCAGGGTTCGTCAAGGAACTGGTTAGACGAGGCGCCAACTTCGTCATTCCCGTTGATGCCGAACCTCTCCGCAAAGTGGATGGACTGCCCATTTGTTTCGATTGGCTGGTCTGGAAAACGGTCAGGGACAATCTTCCCTCCCGTCCTCCGAATGTCCCTGGTCCGTTCGTGGTCGCCGTGCAGCACCACAAGACCGAAGAACAGATCCCCGACGCCTATGTCGATCTCTGGGATCAGATGCGCGCGACGGATCTCGTCAAGATAGAGAGTGCAGCTCAATGGAACATGAACAGCAAGCGGATGGAGGCGTAAGCACGGTTTGGTGATATTCTCGTTGCTGCCGGCGGAACCGAAGGCGTTCTTTATCTTGCCAACCTGTATCACGATGCCGGTAAGCCGATCGTTCCGCTAAACCTGCCCATCTGCCCTGAAAACACCGGGTCCCGCCGGCTGTATAACTTCGGGCTTGTGAGCAGCCAGACACAAAGGCTGTTCCAGGTTGCTGACGGTGGCGATGCCCACAGCTGGCTCAACCGGATCGGTTTCCCGAAGCGTCAGAGCGCAGCCGACCGTATCGCAGTGCTGGTCGAACTGCTCGAAGCCTTGGAGCGGCCACGCGCGTTTGCCGTTCGGCTGCTCAACCCGGAACTCGACGATTATGCAGACGTCCAGAATTTCTTCGACGTCGTCGTCAAGCCGGTTGTGGAAGACGAATTTGGCTATCGCCTGACGGTCATCGACGGTCAGCAGGCTTATGACTACGCGCGGATCGATCAGGAGATTTTTGCAAAACTCCACCGCAGCAGTGTCGTTATCGCCGACATCACCGGTGCCCGCCCCAATTGCTTCCTGGAACTGGGCTATGCGTTGGGTCGCGGACTACCGACCATGGTGACTGTCCGGAAAGGCGCAAGTCTGCCGTTCGATATCACCACGTTCTCCGGCCTGCACTGGATGACATCCGGCACGGCTGACGAGCGCCGGCGGGTGTTCCGGGAACATTGGAATGCTATTCGCAATCGTCCTCCTCTTGTTCCCGCGGAGCCGTTGATATCATGAGAGATGACCACGAAGTCTTTATCTCCGTTGATGTTGAGACATCCGGCCCAATCCCTGGCGAATTCAGCATGCTGACGATCGGCGCCTGTTCGGTCGATCAGCCAGATCTGGCGTTCTCCTGCAAACTGAAGCCGATCACGCAAGCCTTCGACCCTAAGGCGCTCGAGGTGACCGGCCTATCTCTGACCGAGCTTGCAAAAGACGGGCTTGATCCGCCTGAGGCAATGCAGCGTTTCGTCGAGTGGTTGAACAGCGTCGTTGGAACGGAGGGTGTTCCCGTCTTTGTCGGTCTCAACGCTCCATTCGATTGGTCCTTCGTCAACTACTATTTCCACCGTTTCCTCGGGGAAAATCCATTCGGTTTCACCGCGCTCGACATCAAGGCGCTCTACATGGGGGCAACAGGCTGTACATGGCGAGAAACACGCTCCAGCAAAATCGCAGATCGTCTCCAACCAAAAGCAACTGGAACGCATGATGCTCTGGAAGATGCCCAATATCAGGCGGAACTCTTCCGCCTCACCAGAGCGATGATTGACATGGCGCGCGGTTCGCAGATTGGCTCCGATCCCGTGCAAGGATGAACCAGTCTAGGCCAAAACCACGTTGGCCGGTGGGAAACCCGGCTCCTCAAACGATAGAGTTGGCGCCCACGACGCAGGTTGTAGATTATGGCTGTAGCAGAACGATTCCTTGCTTCATGAGCTGAACAATGTCCGACGCTTCATACATTGCCTACCGTTGTCCATCCTGCGCCTCGGTTGTCTTCGAAGACTGCGAGCTGCCCTGCTTCGACGAGACGGCTGATTCCAGAGGTGACGCTGTCGACGAAACGGAATGCGTCGGGCAGTGCTCCTGCGGGGAAGAAATTGAGTTCACGATAACCGCATATGGTGCAAACTACTATGAGATCGCCGCCCCGGAAGACCGCGATCTGAAGGTCGCGCTTTATTATCCGCCGACGATCGAGGACGAAGAAGAATACGAGATGTTCCTCCATTCTCCGGAGCTCGACGACCCTTATCGGATTTTCTTGCGATCGTCGTCGGGACTGTCCGGTCTCGCCAGGCTCGAGCTTCCGGTCGAACGGCTTGAACAGTCCCAATACCGGATGCTGTACGCCAACCACATCGCGATCATGGAGGCCTATCTCTGCGATCGCCTAATAGACCTTATATCCTACGACGATGAGGTACTGCGCGAATTCGTGCTCAAGCACCAGCCCTTGAAGTCGATGACGGTGCCTGTCCATTCCGTGCTTGGACATCCTGACATCGCCAGGAAGCAGGCGCTCAAATATCTCCGTGATTTCCTGTATCACAAGCTCGATGCGGTCCAGTCCATCTACAAAGACGCTTTCGGGATTAATGTGTTTGCTAACGCTGCACGGAAAGAGGCCTTGGCCGAGATGATCAAGATCAGGCATGATTTGGTCCATCGCAACGGTCGGAGCAAGGACACCGGCCAGGTGCACACCTTCGAGCCCATTGAGTTGTCCCGCGTTAGCCAAGCGGTCGGTGGCCTTGTGCATGAGATCGAGAATAGCTTGCAGCATCACGTCCGCATGAAGCGTTTTCGGCAGTTTGAAAACCCGCCACAAGACGCAGTGCAGCCGATTGATTTCAACGAGCTGGGCGATGAAGAGGCCGAGGCGGCGCGGGGCTGATCGAAAACTGAATGAAATTGCCGCAGCTGCTGACCGAAGATCTGGGCAGGCCAACGACGGCAACTAGAGAATACCCCATGCCCGAAACCTCCCCCTCCCCGTCATCTCGCGCAAGCCAAGCTCCAAAACAATCCGCCGCGCCGCCTGCGGCGTGACGTCCAGCGTTTTCGCCACCATGCCGGCGGACACCAGCGGTTTGGCCATGACGAGTTCGACCAGTTCCGGCAGCTTTGACGACGCCCGCCGCCCCTCCAGCTTTCGGTCCATCATCGTTTTCACGAGCGTCAGACGGTCATGCTCGTTAATGCCGATCTCGGCGGCCGCCAGAAGGCCGTGCGCGATGGCGAGCAGTCGCGTCTCCCGATCGCGGCTCCGGCGGCGATCGACCCGAATGGTTTTCAGGCCGAGGTTGACGGCGGCGAGATGGGCACCGGTGGTGATACCGGCTTCTCTCAAGATGGAGGCGCAAAGGAGCCGGCCAAGCCACGGCGCGTGCTGCAGCACGGACAGTTCGTTCCAGGTATCAAGGGCAACGATCGCCTGCAGCATCGCCGGCAAATGTTGAGCCTGGCGCAGCACGCCACGCCATTCGTCGAGGCGGGCATCCTCATCCCAGTCGAGATCGTAAATCATCGGATCGGCCGGAGCCCGGCCAGGGTTTCTGGCTCGTTCGATCGCGGCGTCAGAGCGCGCGAGGATCGCATCAATGGCGGCGTAATCGACGCCGTGGAGACTTCCGATGTCGTCGTCATCCACTCCTTCCCCTATTGGAAAGCCCGCGACGACGCGTTTGGTGGTACCAGCTGGATCAACCGCTTCGGCGCCCGTCTGAATGATGTCCGACGTCTGTCGCAAAGTTCGGATACCCTCTGCGGACAAGGCCCAATCCGGCGATTGCCCAGAAATGCGCCGACGGGTGCGCAGCACGTCGCGGGCAATTGTCAGCTCATGCGTCGGTGTGCGAATATCCTTTGTGGCATCGTGGAGGACCAGGTCCTCGATATGGACGAGTTCGCCGTCGATCCACAGCGAGGCGCAGGCGTCGGTGAACTGGGTACGCTCGAGGAAGCCAGCTCCGACGCTCGAGCGGGCGATACGCTCGTCAAGACGGGTGAGCGCGATGCCGGCGCGGAACGCCGGTTCCAAAAGGTTCAAAATTGCCAATCTACCGACATCGTAAGCCATTGATTTTATGGTAAACGATTTGCTAAACGAACTCTAGTTGAATAATCAAGTTCGTCACATGGTATGATTAACGGCTGGGTTTTAAACCATCGATAAGTAAACCTTATCGAGGCTTATTGATTTCGAGTCGCAAATCAGAAAAAGTCGTGTCATTGGACGGTCGAAGCGCC
The DNA here is from genome assembly GCF_025910175.1 of Agrobacterium sp. BT-220-3. Lineage (NCBI taxonomy): Bacteria > Pseudomonadati > Pseudomonadota > Alphaproteobacteria > Hyphomicrobiales > Rhizobiaceae > Agrobacterium > Agrobacterium sp. BT-220-3. The sequence continues at coordinate 19,482 of NZ_JAPAIX010000020.1, read as the reverse complement.
GTCTCGAAGCAACGTTTTGGAGGCGCGCTTGCCATCTTCAAGCCAAAAGTCACCGGTCGAGCGTCGCGCCGAAGAGCTCGACACGATTGCCGCCGTCCTGCCGATGGAGCGGCGTGACGAACTGGCCGAATTGCTTACAGACCGGGATATCCAAACCCTCAAGCATCTGGTCAACGAGGGCATGGGCGAAAACACGCTTCGCGCCCTGACGTCAGATCTTGCTTACCTGCAGGCCTGGTCTCTTGCCGCCACCGGAAAGTCGCTGCCCTGGCCTGCCCCAGAAGCGATGCTTTTGAAATTCGTTGCCCACCACCTGTGGGATCCGGAGAAGCGAAAGTCTGATCCGGACCATGGCATGCCGGAAGCCGTTTCCCAAAACCTCCGCGATCAGGGATTTTTGCGCACCGCCGGGCCGCATGCGCCGGACACCGTGCGCCGACGGCTGGCATCCTGGTCGACGCTGACGAAATGGCGAGGGCTCCCAGGCGCCTTCGCCTCCCCGGCCCTCAAGTCCGCCATCCGCCTCGCCGTCCGGGCGATGCCTCGGCCACGAAAGCGGAAGAGCGCCAAAGCGGTGACCGGCGACGTGTTGGCAAAAATGCTAGCGACCTGCGCTACGGAAAGCCTACGGGACGTCAGGGACCGGGCGATCCTCATGGTCGCGTTTGCCTCCGGCGGCCGTCGGCGTAGCGAGATTGCCGGATTGCGTGTCGAGCAGATCACCGTCGAGCCGCCGATCGAGACCGAAACTGGACCTCACCTCCCCTCTCGCGCCATCCATCTCGGCCGCACCAAAACCTCCGGCGCCGATCACGACGAGGTCGTCTATCTCACCGGCCGGCCGGTCGAGGCGCTTGATGCCTGGATCGCATTGGCAAAAATTGACAGTGGCAGCGTGTTCCGAAAGGTCGATCGCTGGGGCAATGTGTCGAAGCGGGCGTTAGAGGCAGGCGCGGTCAATGCGATTGTCAAGCAGCGGGCGGAGATGGCCGGGTTGGACAGTGAGGAGTTTTCGGCGCACGGGCTGCGATCCGGATACCTAACGGAAGCCGCCAATCTCGGAATTCCACTGCAAGAAGCCATGGAACAGTCACGCCATCGATCAGTGCAGCAGGCGTCTAGTTACTATAACAGTGCGACACGGCGAAATGGACGTGCAGCTCGTATACTCTAACCGAGCCCGCGCGATAATCGTAGCCAATGCCTAACTTGCTGCGTCGCGGCCAGAGGAAATCAGACGTCCGGTATTTTAATATTATTTCCGGTCAGAACCGCATCTTCATTGTTCGAGCCACGCTAAACGGCGGAAAATTCGGCTGTCGGAGCGATCCCTGCATTAGCTCGAAGAACTGGGCCCAAGCAAACCTATTGACGATCTCGGTTGGCCGTTCGAACGTGAATAACTCCAAGCCATCGACATTCCCTGTCACTTTGTATCGTTCAAGAGCCACCGGGGTGATGTAGAGCCGGATCGCATAACGGATGTTGTTCAAGAACTCCGCAATTGTGCTGGCGTGGTAAGCGAGCAGGTGGGTGTGGAACCAATCCCAGCAATCTGGCAGCGCCAAGTAAGCATCGCTCTCATCGATCTCGACGTTGTTATCTCCCAAGATCCTACGGAGGGTATTGGCTTGCCCGGCCAACCGCAGGAAGTTGTGCTTTCCTATATCACCACTCATCCGGATAAAGTCGATCCGTTTGATCCGCAGATCCACCTTCTGACTGATATTGCCGAACCAGACTTCCTCGACGAAAGCATAGGCCTCAAGCCAGTCGCTGAACTCCTGCACGATCCGACTGAGGTGGTCGATTTTCGTTCCGATCAACGGCTTCTCGCAGACGCGCTTTAGATAGTAGAGTGTTGTGTGATCGACTTTGCTGCCATCCTTTGGCGGCTTGGGCAGGTCAAATGGTAGGGGCGAGCCACCCTTACCAGTCACCGGTGACAGAAAATCCCGGAGAAAGGTTCCGAACTGCCGTAAGCTTCCGGCGGTCTGTGGAAGGAGGTTGGTATCAGTACGCTTCTCGTCAAGAGGACAGAAGATGGCGTGATTGACCATATCGTCGACCATGCTGACGACAGCACTGAGGACAATTGCCTCCTGTTCGATTTCAGAGAATGTGCCCGGTTCGATCGTCATTGATACGCCGAAATTGCCAGAAAAATCAGATGGTGCGAATGTGCGGACCACAAGACCACACCGCAAAAAGGAAATCGAGATATGGCACGCCGAAAAATGCCCGTGTCGATGGACCAGCGCGCCGCTTTGCCGCTCGCCGAAGAAAATCCCGACATCGAATACCTTCGGCTAAACAGGCAAGCAATCTGCGAGCGCGAGATTAATGCAGCGATCAGGCTCTTCCTGATCGACGAGGATCCGATCTCGGCGCACGTGCTAGCAAGCGCCGCAACGCACATCATGGAAGCCATCGGCAAAGGTCGCGACGACGTGGGATTGAACAGCGTACGAGCGATGCTGAAGGACGCAGAGGTCCCACCTGATCTTGAACACGAGGTGTTCGCCGGGCTGCGGCATTCCTACAATTTTCTTAAGCACTCATCCTCCGATCTCACGGTCGAGAACGACTTTTCGGTCGACTACATCGTGATGACGATCTACGGCGCTGCCCATAGCTACAAGCTGCTTTTTGAAACCACGACAGCAGAGATGCGGGTGTTCAATGCAATCGTCCAGGCATGGCGACCGCAATGGTGGCAGCACGATCCGAACCTCGACGGAAAAATCGCCGTCGCTCGGCAAATGGGGCTGCTCGGAGCCACACGGCTCGAGTTCTGCGAGATAGGTCGAAGATATCTCAAGCGTGAGTGGGACCAGGAAGGCTCCTGAACAAAAGCTGGCAACCTCCTGGCTGCCTGCTCTCCTGAAATCAGATGGCTGTCCGCGAATGGGTTATAGAGATCGCCGTGTGGAATCGAAGCTCCTGGAGGAGCGCATCATCCGGTAAGGTGATGGCCGGTACCAGACCGGCTAGCTCAAGTCTGAAGGCAAAACCTAGCCAACCGTCTTTGCGAGCGCCGCAATCGACTGTTTTGCAAGCGGCCTACTCGATATTGACGATGTCGTTCCCTTACAACGTCGCCATGGCAAGGCAGAACATCCCCTCATCGTCCCTGGGCACCCTTGAGCTTCCCACGGATAACTTCTGCGGCCATCATATAAACTTGTGAAGGCGAGTTGAATTGCAACTGGGCTGCCAAACCGATGGTTAGGGATATGGGACCCGTTCTCAAAGAAAGCTTTTCTATCGCGGCTCGGTGCTCAAGTCTTCCGACCGAATTGAGCTCTAAGCCTTTGATGGTTCTGTGACCCTTCATTGTGCGCTTCTGGAAAACGTATCCCTTGCGAACGGTGATGTGTTCGCTGAAGGTATCAAGGTGGGGATGGACCCATCGAAAGTCCGCCGAAGACGTGATAGCGACCGGTGCTACATTGCTGACCAATACAGGGCACCTCACCACTTTAGCCGGATTAGGAACATTCTTTGAAGCGCGTCTTGTCAAACGACCACAAAGCAGCGCGTAAGCCTCATTCTTTTTGCCGTTACACGTTGAGCAAGACAGGGCAAGATTGCGGATTTCGAACGCAAAATGCGGCCAAGCTGCCTTCTCTATAAAGTGCTCCAGATGTGTAGCGGGTGGATCCGAGGGGAGCGGCCGTCGGCAATAGCAGCAGAGACCCCGTTGGGTGGATCTGAGTTCAAGTTTCAAAGAAGTTTTGAATGCGGTGACGATCGCCGCCTTACTAGTCCATGGGAGTCCTGCGAACGAAGCCGCGGTAATTCCCAATGCATAGGATGGAGTAGGGTCGATTCTTTCAAAACCGATATTCATTCACCGCCCTCACCTTCCAGCAGGGCGCCTATGACTGTGCGCAAGGGGTCATCCTTCTGCAGAGCCGCGAAAAGATCCCTTAGCTTCGGACGCAATGCCGCGTATTCAGGTGTCCCGGCGAGATCTCGCTCAACTAAGTCGACAGCTTGTTGGACGAGTTCGACCACGTACAGATTTCTACTCGAGGCAATCCCGAACTGGTCGAGCAGAATGCTGTCGCTGGAAGCTCCGAAAGGTGCAGGTTGAGCTGGCGTGACATCTCTGGGAACAGTTAGGTCGACGATCATGCTCCCAGGCTTCGCGCTCGCCACAATGAGTGGAGAGTGCGTAGAAACAACAAGATGGCCGTCTTCCATAACGCGGCATATTTCAAGCAGCGTGGCCATGAACTCTTGTTGCCAATGGGGATGAAGACTGTTCTCGGGCTCGTCAACAAGAACGATGGAGCCAGCGGTCACGGAAAAGCCCAGAGCAAGCAGGCTCGTCAGCATGTGATATTCGCCAGAGCTCAGCTCATAAACCGAGAACTCCTCCTCACCATCGCGCCGAACGGTCGCACGATCGATCACCAAGATATCCAGCATTAGGCCGAGTCTGACCGCGAGGTTCTCCTGCGTGGTGACCGCGCTATTTTTGCTCAGCGTAATTTTGGAGAACTTTCCCCTCCGTTCATCGATAAGTGCGGTCAACACATTGAAGTCGAGGTCTGAGAATTCTTCCCTAACACTTTGCGCGGCTGCCAGCGATATCTCACCGCGAGAATTCGGTTCCCTGTATCCGCTCAGGGCACGCTCAAGAATTTCCCGGGGAGTGATTGAAGGGAACCGCTTTTTGAATCTCTGCTCGTAGCGGATATCGAGCGAGAGAGAAGGATTGAGGCCTGAAAGCGAGAATGCCTTTTCGAAAAATGGATCCAGAAATCGATCGCTCACTGCCGGATTCAGGGCAAAAGTGACTGCTGTCTCTAGTGGCAGTTTCTTACTTAGCAGGTTCGTACCTGCCCGCTGCCCAATGTAGTGATAGTTTGGGACGTCATATTCTGTATTTCGCCCACTGAGCATTTTCGGAGAAGCAAATAACCGGCGCCTCAACTGAGATGCCGGGAACACCGTGGAACGTCACGTTCGCTTTATCGGTTGGCAGAACAATCGCAGATACGAGGTCGCGAAGGACGGAGCTTTTCTGTGACCCGTTCTGTCCAGTGAGCAGTGTCATCTGGAAACCGGGGTCAAGATTGCCGTCGTGAAACTCCAATAGCCGCTGATCGCCCTGACGGGTCAAATATCTCAAGCTACGTATCTTCGGCATCAGAGAGTCCAGCGGTCAAAATTGCAATTATCCTCCTTAACATTGGTAGCTAAGCGCCGCATCCGAGAATTGCTGCCGCCTAAATGGTACTTTCATTTCTATCAGGCCGAGGACGAGATCGGCTCCCGTTGCCCCCTGTATCATTTCACCTGCACCGAGTGTTACGAATGAGTTGCCAGCCGGAAACTTTTGGATATTATCCATTTTTTTCAATATGTTACGATCTTTGTTACGTAATCCCCATGGTTATGCCGATGACCGGGTAAGTTCGGAATTTGCCCTCAGCTGCGCGAACAGCATTGGCCCAAGCGAAAATTCCCCACGCCGCGCCTTCGCGGTCAGATCCCGCAGATAGCCCCCAGCCGAATTGATATGGCCTGCCCGTTCGTAGATGCAGCCGATCGCTATTGCCGCGCCAGCTTGCCCCATCACCTCACAGCATTCTTCGTAGGCGGACGGGCTGACACCAAGCATGGATTTAACCGTAACCGCGGCCGACATCAGCTCGCGCCAACTCCCGATGGACCCGCCAGGCCCAAAGTTTGAGATTTCGGGGCAGGCGCGTAGCACCATCGATAACGGGAACACCTCCGGTTCGCCATTCCGTTTCGGCCGTTTCGTTGGCTCTGACTTTTCGCCCTGCTTCTTTTCGAAGCGAGGTTCAAGTTCATTGAAAGATTCGGTATTTGAATTCTGTATGTGGCATCCAGATGCGATGTCATTGCCATCGCTTTTTTTGGTTTTTTCCTGAGTTTCCAGCATCCTGGAGACTTCTTCATGCAACAGAGACATTTCGTCGAGGCTTGCAGTCAAATCCTTCAACGTCGGGTGCCGAACGAAACGTCCAACGATCTCGACAAAACGGGCCTCCGCAGCCGCCCAATCACCAGGGAGATTTTCTTCCATCCCTACAGTGATGAGCTTGCGAACGTCCCGGCGAACGATTGTGAGACGGTCCTTCGTAATGCGGAAACGGCGCCGCTCTGCGGCAACATCCTGGGCGAGGGATGCAAACTCGCTCGCTCGCGCGATCAGAGGCGCCAAGCTGAAACCGTATGCGTCCTCAATACTGCCTTCGTTTCCCTTGCGGGCATAGCGTTTGCCGTTTGGGCTATCCTTTCTGATGATGATCCCAGCGTCTACGAGCATTCGCAGGCACTTACGAAGCGTCGTTCCCGCGATACCGTTGGAACGGGCAGACAACTGGGCATTCGACGGAAACACGATAAGATTCTTATCGTGGCAAAGCTCGGCTCCCGGATGGAAGGAAAGGAGGGCGTTCAATACCGCAAGCGCACGGTCCTGAAGGCCAAGGCGCGAGCGGGCGTCACCGACGTCGCGAAACACTCGCCATTTGTCGATTGACCTCGTCAACTCGGCCTGTTCCGTCTCTACCTGCCTCTTCACCAAGGCAAGCGTCATCGGCCGCCGCCCAAAGGGCGTCGTTATGTATCCCGTTTCCATGTTCTCACCTTTCACAAGGCAAAGAAAAGGCTACGCCAGTGTGGCGCTGACTCTTGACTGTGATTCCGGGAAGTGCGATTCTCTAAGCGACCAAACTGAGAGAGGCCTTCTGGAACACCGTTTCGGAGGGCTTTTTCTTTGCTCTAACGATCCTTTCCTCGTTGGGTCCGAACTACTGCTTCGTTTTCTTGAACGAGGCGTAGATTTCCGGGAGCATCGACATCAGGTAGTCCCCGAATTCTGGGGCAGCCTTTTTGTCGATTATCAATGTCAGTGTGCGCTTGTCCTGGCGGAAGCTTGCGGCCTTTACGCCGTCATCAGCCTGCCAAGTCGTCGCAGCGGATTTCTCTTTCTTGACCTTTTTGGGCGCGGCAAGCTCAAAAATCCGCGCGAAACGTTCGTCCGAGGGGAGGGCTTTCACTTCCTCATCGGACAGCAGCGCTCGAGCCCTATCCGCGGCGTCATCCTTGCTCAGCCGTGTACCCAGTTCACCCCACCTGTCGCGGCCCGTCTTCGGGGCCGCGCCAATGCCACGGATAATATCGGCCGGCAACTGGGTAGCCGCTTGGATCAAGCGAGACAGATTGCTTTTGTCGACCGCAAGGGCAGCCATAATCACCGGCCGTTGAAACCCCTTTGCTTCGAGTTCGGCCGCGTAAAGCGCGCGTTCGATGAAAGAGAGATCCTGGCGAGCGCTGTTCTCTTGGCCTTGAGCCAAAACAAGCTCATCGTCCGTCATCGTCCTGACAGCCGCTTTCACTTTAAGCCCAGCAGCCTTGACTGCACGAAGGCGCCGACGTCCGTAGGCGATTTGATAGCGTCCATCGATGGACGGGTGAGGGCGGACGAGAATTGGAACTTGCTGCCCGTTCTCCCGGATGTTGCGCGCAAATTCCTCGAACTGCTCGCCATCTTCGTCAAGCCGATCGATCACAGACGGAGAATCAATGAGATCTGGGTCAAGATCGGTAAGCGACTGAGACTTCAAAAGCTCAATCGAACGAGAAACAGCACCGATTGCTCCACGAGGTGCATATTGAGGCGTGACTGGATCCTGAACCGTAGCTTCACCCTCGCCAGCACTCTGTGCCTTGGGTCCCGCAAGATCGGAAAGAAGGTGTTTCCTAGCCATTTTTTGTCCCTCTCTTCTCAGCTTCAATTGCCAAGTCACCTATGGTTTCCAGGCGATTGAGCGCGAAGTTTCCGGCTGGCAACTTTTCTGCAGATGCGCAGGTCACATTGGTCAAGGTCGACATTATTTTCGCCCCCATGACGACTGGATCAACTGCTCGATTTCATTGTTTACGTTGTCGAGCGATTCCATCGCTCGGTCATATGTTGCTCTCGTAAACTGATCGCGGCTAACCTCGTACAGGGTCTGTTTGGTGATCCCAGCGTCGGAAATCGCGGTGCTCTTGAGCATCGGGTGATTGAGAACGTGGTCGCCGAACATCGTTCGCATGAACGAGACCATCTGGTTTTGCGGGCCATCGCCAGGCTCGTAGCGGGTCACAAGATAGCGCATCCAGTCGTAATTCATGCTGCCACCTGCGTCCGCGACGACGCTCAAGAGCTCCGAAGTCATCAGCAGGAACTGACACATCGACATGACATCCAACATCTGCGGGTGCACAGTCACGAGAACAGCTGTCGCGGCACAAAGTGCCGATATCGTCAGGAAGCCCAGCTGGGGGGGGCAATCCACCACAACGACGTCGTAGTCATCGGCCACTGACGAGATTGCTTCGTCCATGCGCGTGAAGAAGATGTTCTTGCGATCATTCGAGCCCAGAACCTTCGCGGTATCGTGCTCAAACTCCATGAGCTCCAAATTACCCGGCACGAGATCTAGATTGGTGAAGTAGGTTTTCTTGATGACCTCCTTCAACGGGCGTCGTTCACTGTCGTAGCGCACCGCGCCATAGAGTGTCTCGTTGTCCTTGACGTCAAACTCAGGTTGGAAACCGTGGAGCGCGGACATACTCGCCTGCGGATCAAGATCAATCGCAAGCACTCGATATCCGTTCAACGCCAGGAATTGAGCGAGATGGGCGGCGGTTGTCGTCTTGCCGGAGCCACCCTTGAAATTGACGGCAGTTATAACCTGAAGGTGTTCGCGTCCGCTCCGGCGAGGTGAATATCGTCGATCGCCCTTTCCGTTCTCATCGAGATACTCGCGGAGAGCCTGGATCGTCTCGACCGAATAGGATCGGCGATTGTTGTTCCCGATTTCAGGCTGGGGTCCTTTTCCTTCAAGGGACAAGTGGCGGAGATAGCCGTCGTTGATTCCAATCAGCTTTGCGGCCTCGGTTGACGAGAACGAACGAAGCGTCTTTCGAGCCTCAGGCGGGTACAACTTCACACGATGTTCGTGAAGCGCCCCCGACAGATCTCGCGCATGGGCGGCTATCAGTTTATGGATAGCTTTCTGAAGCTGAGCGGGATTCTCCACGACGTCCTCTCGTACACACGGTAATTTTCGTAAACACAGCGATTTGCCGTGGATAGGTCAACCGATTCCATTGGGTTTTGCAAGATATTTAAAGTTAATCAATAGTTAACGCGGCCATCTCCTGCCACTGTCGGAGGAGAAAAAATCGGCAGATTTCGTTTATGAATCGGCAGGTTAGCGATGAACAATGCTGGGTTGGAAACACAGCGCCACTAACACTTTTGTTAGTGCTTCGATGACTTCTTTGTTTGCAAAAAGGCGGTCGGAGGGGCTGGCATGCAGAATCACTCGCTAACACTTTTGGCAGTAGATCGAACTCCTTAGCCCCGTAAAACCTCCTTGCGTCACCAACGCAAGGGAGATTTGCTCGATGCGCGTCGTCGCCATCAAGAACCCAAAGAGCGAAACTGAGCGCCGCCTCATAAACGAAATGCACCGGCTCCGCGCCCGCATTTTCCGCGGTCGCCTGGCATGGACAGTTCGTTGCACCTCCGGTCTCGAGATCGACGGTTTCGACAAGCTAGGCCCGACATACGTCCTATGCATTGACCGTTCCGAGGCGGTGATTGGATGCGCTCGCCTCTTACCGGCAACCGGCGGCACGATGCTGGAGAAGGTATTTCCGCAACTCCTGGAGACGGGACAACTCCCTACGCACCATCGCATGGTCGAGAGCTCCCGATTTTGCGTGGACACAAATGCGGCTGCCGAGCGGGAGCACGCGGGCCTGCATTCGGCGACCCTCGCAATGTTCGCCGGTATCGTCGAGTGGAGTGTCCTCAATGGCTACCGAGAAATCGTAACCGCCACGGATGTCAGACTCGAGCGCATCCTCCGTCGGGCCGGTTGGCCGCTAAGCCGCCTCGGCCCACCTGCCCAGATCAACGAAACGAAGAGCGTCGCCGGCCTGCTCCCCGCAGACTGGGTGAGCTTCGATCGACTTCGCCCCAGCATCTACTCGTCGAGTTTCTCTCACCATCAGAAGGAAGCGGCCTGATCATGCTTAGCACCCAAAACCGCTCACTCCCCCGTCTTGTCAGCAAGCTGCAAAACGCACTGGGAGATCATCTGTGCGTCGCGCTCGAAGACCCAAGCGTCGTCGAAATCATGCTCAATCCTGATGGTCGCCTGTTCATCGAAAGGCTCGGCCACGGCATGGCCGCAGCTGGCGAAATGACACGCTCTGCCGCCGAAACCGTCATCGGCAGCGTCGCCCATGTCCTGAACTCGGAGGTCGACGACGATCGCCCTATCGTTTCAGGCGAGCTGCCGATCGGCGGGCACCGCTTCGAGGGATTGCTGCCGCCGGTGGTTTCCGGGCCATCGTTCACGATCCGGCGTCGTGCGTCGCGCCTCATTCCCCTCGACGATTATGTGTCGAGCAAGGTGATGACGGCAAAGCATGCCGAGGTCATTCGAAGCGCAATAGCATCAAAGCTCAATATCCTCGTTGCTGGCGGCACGGGTTCCGGCAAGACCACCCTCACAAATGCGATCCTTGCGGAGATCGTATCGAGTTCCCCCGACGATCGGCTCGTCATTCTTGAAGACACCGCTGAGATCCAGTGCGCTGCGGATAACGCAGTCAGCCTGCACACCAGCGACGCGGTCGACATGTCGCGTCTCCTGAAGAGCACGATGCGCCTCCGACCGGATCGGATCATCGTCGGCGAGGTCCGCGACGGCGCAGCGCTCACCATGCTGAAGGCTTGGAATACGGGACACCCCGGAGGAGTCGCGACGATCCACTCCAACAGCGCACGCTCTGCACTACAGCGCCTCGAGCAGCTGACCGCCGAGGCCAGCCATCAGCCGATGCAGGCTGTCATCGGAGACGCCGTCGATCTGATCATCTCGATCGAGCGAACGGCCAAGGGCCGGCGCATCAGCGAAATTCTTCACGTCACCCGCTTTGCAGGCGGCCAGTACCAGACGGAACCCTATGCAGAGGAGAGCCGAGATGCAGCATAAGAGATCACTCCTGGCCTTTGCTGTGATAGCTTTCTCGATTATCGCCGCTGCGTCGCCTGCTTTCGCCAGCTCCGGCGGCAGTCTTCCATGGGAAGGGCCGCTCGAGCAGATCCAGGAATCCATCACTGGACCTGTCGCCGGCTACATCGCCCTCGCGGCCGTCGCCATTGCCGGCGGGATGCTGATCTTCGGCGGCGAGCTGAACGATTTCGCTCGCAGGCTGATGTATGTCGTCCTGGTCGCCGGCATTCTGCTGGGTGCGACGACGATCGTCGGCCTCTTTGGCGCCACCGGTGCATCGATCGGCCTGCCAACGGATCAAGTCACGCAAGTTGTTTCAGATGATGAAGCGGGGGAGGGGGCATCGTGAGCCTCCACCGCAATCGCATTCATCGCGCGCTGTCGCGTCCAAACCTCCTGATGGGCGCCGACCGCGAGCTTGTGCTGATCACCGGGCTTGCGGCCGTGATCCTGATCTTCGTCGTCCTGACGGTCTACTCGGCGCTATTCGGTGTGGCCGTCTGGATCGTCATCGTCGGTCTGCTTCGCATGATGGCCAAATCCGACCCGCTGATGCGGCAGGTCTATGCCCGCCACATTTCATACAAGCCCCACTACCGGCCGACGGCCGCGCCGTGGCGAAGATACTAGAGGTGTGATGATGGCTGCCCTCAAACGTTTCCGCGCGACAGGTCCCTCGTTCGCTGATCTCGTTCCCTATGCCGGCTTGGTCGACAACGGCGTCCTGCTCCTGAAGGACGGCAGCCTGATGGCCGGCTGGTACTTCGCGGGTCCGGACTCCGAAAGCGCCACCGACCTTGAACGCAACGAGCTCTCCCGGCAGATCAATGCGATCCTGTCGCGTCTGGGGACGGGCTGGATGATTCAGGTCGAGGCGATCCGGGTGCCGACGGTCGAGTATCCCACGCCGGGCCAGTGCTATTTTCCGGACCCTGTCACCCGTGCGATCGATGCGGAGCGCCGGGCCCATTTCGGGCGCGAGCAGGGGCATTTCGAGAGCAAGCACGCGATCATTCTGACCCACCGGCCACTCGAGTCGAAGAAGACGGCGCTCAGCAAGTACATCTATTCGGACGAGGAGAGCCGTAAGAAATCCTATGCGGACACTGTCCTGTTCGTGTTCCGCAATGCGATCCGGGAAATCGAACAATACCTTGCCAACACCCTGTCGATTGCCCGCATGCATACCCGCGAGGTCCGCGAAAGGGGAGGGGAGCGGGTCGCGCGCTATGACGACCTCCTGCAGTTCGTGCGATTTTGCATTACGGGGGAGAGCCATCCCGTTCGCTTGCCTGATGTCCCAATGTATCTCGACTGGCTGGCGACGGCGGAGCTGGAGCATGGTCTGACTCCGAAGGTCGAGAACCGGTTCCTCGCCGTGGTCGCTATCGATGGCTTACCGGCGGAAAGCTGGCCCGGCATCCTCAACAATCTCGATCTGATGCCGCTGACCTACCGCTGGTCGTCGCGGTTCATCTTCCTCGATGCGGAAGAGGCGCGCCAGAAGCTCGAACGGACCCGGAAGAAATGGCAGCAGAAGGTTCGCCCCTTTTTCGATCAGCTCTTCCAGACGCAGAGCAGATCGGTCGATCAAGACGCCATGACCATGGTCGCGGAAACCGAGGACGCTATAGCACAGGCCTCGTCCCAGCTTGTCGCATACGGCTACTATACACCCGTCGTGATCCTGTTCGATGAAGACCGCGACGCCCTGCAGGAGAAGGCGGAGGCCATCCGTCGACTGGTCCAGGCGGAGGGCTTCGGTGCACGCGTCGAGACCCTGAACGCAACAGATGCCTTTCTCGGCAGCCTGCCGGGAAACTGGTACGCCAATATCCGCGAACCGCTGATCAATACGAGCAATCTGGCGGACCTCGTACCGCTGAACTCGGTCTGGTCGGGCAATCCGGTGGCGCCGTGCCCGTTCTATCCGCCGAACTCGCCGCCACTGATGCAGGTTGCCTCAGGCTCAACGCCGTTTCGCCTCAACCTACATGTCGACGATGTCGGCCACACCCTGATATTTGGACCGACGGGCTCGGGTAAATCGACCCTTCTCGCTCTGATCGCGGCACAATTCCGCCGATACGAGTTCGCGCAGATCTTTGCCTTCGACAAGGGCAACTCGCTCCTCCCGCTGACGCTCGCTGCCGGCGGCGATCACTATGAAATCGGCAATGACCAGAACGGGGAGGGGAGAGCGCTGGCGTTCTGCCCGCTCTTCGATCTTTCAACAGATGGCGACCGGGCCTGGGCGACCGAATGGATCGAGATGCTCGTCGCCCTGCAGGGCGTCACCATCACGCCCGATCATCGTAATGCAATCTCACGCCAGATCGGGCTGATGGCGACAGCGCCCGGAAAGTCGCTGTCGGACTTTGTCAGCGGCGTGCAGATGCGCGAGATCAAGGATGCGCTCCATCATTATACCGTCGACGGCCCTATGGGCCAGCTCCTCGACGCGGAAGAGGACGGCCTGACACTCCGGGCGTTTCAGTGCTTCGAGATCGAGCAACTCATGAACATGGGCGAGCGTAATCTCGTGCCCGTCCTCACCTACCTCTTCCACCGGATCGAGAAGCGGCTGGACGGCTCGCCTAGCCTGATACTGCTCGACGAGGCGTGGCTGATGCTCGGGCATCCGGTCTTTCGTGACAAGATCCGGGAATGGCTGAAGGTGCTGCGGAAAGCCAATTGCGCTGTGGTACTCGCGACCCAATCGATCTCCGACGCCGAGCGCTCGGGCATCATCGACGTGCTGAAAGAATCCTGCCCGACGAAGATCTGCCTCCCGAACGGCGCCGCACGCGAGCCAGGGACGCGCGAGTTCTATGAGCGGATCGGGTTCAACGAGCGCCAGATCGAGATCGTCTCGGGCGCCATCCCGAAGCGTGAATATTACGTCGCCACGCCAGACGGACGGCGGCTCTTCGACATGTCACTCGGGCCAGTGGCGCTGAGCTTTGTGGGCGCATCCGGAAAGGAAGACCTGAAGCGGATCCGCACGCTGAAGGCGGAATACGGCCAGGACTGGCCAACCCATTGGCTTCAATCGAGAGGAGTTCACGATGCCACGTCGCACCTCAATGTCCAGTAACTGGTTGGTCGCAACGATAGCCGCAGCAATCGCACTGTCGCCGATTTCTTCCGCCCATGCCGGATCTGCAACGGGCGCTGCCACCGAATGGACGCAGCTTGCCAACAATGCCCAGCTCATCGACCTCCTCAAAAGCTCAGGTCTGCAGGTCGATAACCAGCTGACGCAGATCACCCAGCTCGCGGAACAGATTCAAAACCAGCTGAAGATCTACGAGAACATGCTGCAGAACACGGCGCAGCTCCCTGATCATATCTGGGGCCAGGTCGAAAGCGATCTCAACCGTCTGCGAAGCATTGTTGAGCAAGGGCAGAGCATCTCGTTTTCGATGGGCAATGCCGACGACGTGCTTCAGCAGCGGTTCAAGAGCTATGCGGATCTGAAGACCAATCTGCCCAATGCTGAATCGTTCTCGAGCACCTATCAATCCTGGTCTGACACGAACAGGGACACGATCGGCAGCACGCTGAAGGCCGCGAGCCTCACGGCAGACCAGTTTGACACCGAGGAAGGCACGATGAGTTCGCTGCGATCCATGTCAGAGTCGGCCGACGGCCAGATGAAGGCCCTCCAGGTCGGCCACCAGATCGCCGCCCAGCAGGTTTCCCAGATGCAGAAGCTGCGTGGTCTTGTCTCGCAGCAGATGACGATGATGGGCACGTGGCTCCAGACCGAGCAGACGGACAAGGATCTCGCGCAGGCCCGGCGTGAGAAATTCTTCAATGCCGACGTTTCCACGATTCCGAGCGGCCAGAAGATGGAGCCACGCTGGTGAGCCGGCCGATCCTGATCGTCATGGTGCTGGTCATGGTCGCTGCGGCGACCTCCGGTGCCACTTTCTATTTCGTCCGGGCCGATGCCCCAACAACAGGGATGAGCGACGAGCAACGCGCCATCCGCGAGAAGTTCTTCGGCACAGCCAAGGAGCTTCCCCCGATCGAAAAAGGCCAGGAGATGCGGCCGCGATGGTGAAGCAAAACGTTGAGCGGGCTCTCTTACTCGGAGGCATAGCCTGCCTAGTCCTGGCCACTCCCGCGTTCGCACAGCAAGGACAGGTCCTGACGGAACTCGAGAACCAAGTCTCTGCTGCCGCGAAGGGATGGGAGACCACCATCATGGACGCGGCACGGTCGCTGTTCTGGATCCTCGCCGGGATCGAGGTCGGCATCGCCGCAGTCTGGCTTGCCATCCAGGCCGCATCCCTTGAAAGCTGGTTCGCCGAACTCGTCCGACGAATCATGTTCATCGGCTTCTTCGCGTTCGTTCTCACCCAGGGGCCAACGCTTGCGAGGGATGTCGTCAACAGTCTCTATCAGATTGGCGCGGGCGGCGGATCCGCCTCTCCGGCCGAGGTGTTCGATGCCGGTATACGGGTCGCTTCACAGATGTCCGAACAGGCCAAGTTCGGGGTGTTCGAGGACAACGCGCTTGCGATCGCCGCCGTTCTGGCGATGGGGGTCGTCGTGATTTGCTTCTCGCTCGTTGCCGCGATCTTCGTTGCGGTCATGGTGGAGATGTATGTGGGGCTGCTCGCGGGCATGATCATGCTCGGCTTGGGTGGCTCGTCCTTTACGAAGGATTTTGCCGTCCGCTATCTGGTCTATGCCTTCGGGGTCGGCATGAAGCTCATGGCACTGGTCATGATCGCGAAAATCGGCTCGGAAGTCCTTCTCCGCCTGGCGCAGGCACCGACAGCTGAGTCTGATCAGTTCATCACCACTTTGGCGATCGCCGGCATATCGGTCGTCGTGTTTATCATCTCCATGTATGTGCCAACGATTATCCAGGGCGTCGTTCAAGGAGCGTCTGTCTCTGGCGGCATGGAAGCCATCCGCCATGGGGGGCAGACCGCATCATTTACACTTGGAGCAGCGTCGCTCGCGGCGGGCGCGGTCGGAGCCGGCGCCGCAGCGGCTCAGGCAGCACGCGCAGCAGGCTCTTCATTTGCCGGCGCAGCACTTCGCGGGATGGGAGCCGGAATCGGGTCCGCCGGTAAAGCAGCCGGGTCGGCAGCCAAGGAAAAGGCGATCGGTTCGCCCGGAGCCTATGCCGGATCGATCATGGGGCTTGCCAACGCCAAGCTCGACCGGAGCCGCACGGGTCAAGTCGTCCCCAAAACGCCGCCGGAACGAAACGACAAGTAATCATCAGAAAGGCAGAAAGCGATGGCAGCAAACCGGCCACCCGACAGCCCTTACCTTGCCGCGCGGCAGGAATGGACCGAACGATATGGATCCTATGTCCAGGCGGCGCGCGCGTGGCGCATCGTCGGCATTCTTGGACTATCAATGGCCGTCATCGGATTTACCTATGCCATGTATCTCAGCACGCAGGTCAAACTCGTGCCGTACATTGTCGAGGTCGACAAGCTCGGCACTTCGGTGACGGCAGGCTTCCCCCAGCAGATCGAGTACGCTGATGCCCGCGTCGTCCGCGCGACACTCGGCAACTTCATCACCAGCTTGAAGTCGATCACCCCCGACGCGGTGGTACAGAAGCAATATATCGACCGGACCTATGCGCTTCTCAGGACGTCCGATCCCTCGACCCAGAAAATCAATGCCTGGTTTCGCGGGAATTCACCATTCGAGAAGGCGAAGACATCGACCGTTGCCATCGAGGTCAATAACATTGTCGCGCTGTCCAACCAGACCTACCAGATCGACTGGACGGAATACGAACGTGACCGTAAGGGCAAAGAAACCGGCACGCGCCGGTTCCGCGGCATCGCGACGGTCGCGCTGACGGCGCCACAAGATGAGGCGATCATCCGCCTCAACCCGATCGGTCTTTATGTCCAGGACTTCGACTGGACCGCACAGCTTTAAGGGCAGGGGTATTCACATGCACAAAACAGGATTGATCGCGGCCGTCGGCTGCATGGCGGGGCTCGTCCTTGCGGATTGCGCTGTTGCGCAAAGCATGACGTCGAACGAGGTGAAGGGGACCAACATCTCGCGGAAGTGGCGGGGAACGCCCGGCCTGGTGACGACCGGGCCAGATGGAAAAGTGATCTTTCTGTTCGGCGAAACCCAGCCTTCGGTTATTTGCTCGCCGCTTCAGGTTTGCGATATCGAATTGCAGGGCGGCGAAATCGTCCGCGACGTGCTTGTCGGTGACACGGTCCGTTGGAAAGTCGAACCGGCGACGTCGGGGGCAACCGGCGGGCAGGCAATCCACCTGATCGTAAAGCCGTCGGAGGCCGGCCTCGTCACATCGATGGTCGTCACGACGTCCCGGCGCACCTATCACATCCAGCTCAAATCCCATCCCAGCCAGTACATGGCCCGGATCGGCTTCGAGTATCCGGAGGATGCGTCGACCAAACTGGCCGATATCAATGCCCGGCTTGAGACTGGCGGCATTCCGGGAACCGCTCCGGACAAGCTGAACTTCTCCTATTCAGTCAGTGGCGGCGCTTCGTGGCGTCCGAAGCGCGTCTACTCCGACGGCACCAAAACCTACATCCAGTTTCCTCGGTCCATCTCCGGGCAGGACGCGCCGGTGCTGTTCGTCGTCAGCGGCGGCCAGAACCGTATCGTCAATTACCGCATGAAGAACGACATGATGATCGTCGACTACGCCGTCGACAAGGCCGTGCTCGTCTCCGGGGTGGGTTGGCGCCAGCAGAAAATTACGATCCGGCGGGGAGGCTGATCAATGAAGAAGACAATCGCCACCGTCATCATCACTGCCATCCTTTCCGGTTGCCAAACTGCGGATGACACGGTGACCACCAGTTCCACCCCAATCGCCGTTACTGGCGCCACCGCGAGCGCGATCGCCGGCGATATGGCAAGCCGCCTCGCCGAACAGGTTGGACCTGCCGGCACCACGACGCTCAAAATGGACAAGGACACCTCAGAATACGCCGCCGCTCTTGAGGCCGCACTGAGGGGATGGGGATACACTGTCATCGCCGACGGCAAGGTCGGAAAGGATCAGAAACCCGTCGAGATCGCATGGTCGGTCGACAGCTTCGACGGACAGGTCCTGGCGCGAGTCAGCACGCCGGCCATCGCGCTCGGGCGCGCCTACACGGCGACGTCAGCCGGCGCGACGCCGGCAAGTCCGCTTTCGGTCATGCAGCGAAACTAAGGGGAGGAGAGACCATGGTTCAATCGCTCCAGCTCGGCGCGGCGGGTAATGCTGACGATCAACAAAGTATGCGTCGCCTCAATCGTCTGCCGATCATCGTCGCGATCGTCATCATCGTGCTGTTCTTCGGCGTCGTCATCGTCGGCCTGTCGTGGCGCGGTCTCTCCTTCAACCGTGAAAGTGAGCTCGACACTACCTCCGCGTCACCGGCGACCACGTTTGGCGATCAACTGAAACGAGGCGTGACGGACGGGATCATAGGCGAGCCGGAGCAACGCGAAGTGTTTCAGCCGACGCCGGTCGTTGTCGAACGCGAGCCGGTGAGAGAGGCCGTCGTAGAGCGGCAGAATGAAGTCCGGACGGAACGGCGATCGCAGCTCGAACCCGAAGCCGAGTGGAAGGCGCGGCTCAAGCGGGAACAGGACGAGCAGATCCTTCGCGAGGCGCAACGTCAGAGAATGGCGAGCCTCCAGGCGCGGGCGACCGCGCTCGATTCCCCACTCAAAGTCGATGTTTCCGAGGTCCAGAAGAGCGCTTCCGAAAGCAAGACGGACGCCCGTCAACCGCTCAATGCCACGACGAACAGTGCATCCGATCTCTACAGCGCTGCGATGAAGTCCGGATTGCTCGGACAGAACGTCGATCAGAACGGGCAGACGTCGAAGGAGGATTTTTTCAATCAGGACATCAAGGATCTTGGCTACCTGCCGAACCAGGTCGTCCCGCAGCTCTCGCCCTACGAGTTGAAGCGTGGATCGGTGATCCCGGCCACAATGATCACCGGCTTGAACTCGGATCTTCCAGGCAGGATTTCGGCACAGGTTAGCCAGAACGTCTATGACAGCGCCACCGGCTACCGGTTGCTCATTCCGCAGGGCGCGAAGCTGTTTGGCCGCTACGATTCCAAGGTGTCATTCGGGCAGGAGCGCGTGCTGGTCGTTTGGACCGACCTGATTTTCCCGAACGGCTCGACACTTCAGATCGGCGGCATGTCCGGCACGGATGCCGAGGGCTATGGTGGTTTCAAGGACAAGGTCGATCGGCATCTCTGGCGAACGTTCGGCTCTGCGGCACTTGTCGCCATCATCGGCACGGGGATAGAGGTGGCTCGGTTTGTCTGAACAGTTTCGGGCTTTTTGTTAAGTGGATTTCCGCCTCGATTATGCTGCCACCATCATTGGTGCCAGCGCGTTGAAGTAAGCCTGATCCGGCGTCTGC
>NZ_JAPAIX010000019.1:0-34793 GCF_025910175.1 Agrobacterium sp. BT-220-3 | reverse complement strand
GCGCTTCAGCTTTTCGGCAATGGCATTCAGAATCATGGCTACGCTCCGCTACATCGGGAGCTGAATTTCCACCGTTGTGGTCAACAGCTAGTTAACCAAAAGAATTTGCGACACGCCCGTTTCAACTCATTATGGATGTGCTCGACGTTGTTCGTGGCACTCTTCTTGTAGGGTTGGATCGTGTCCTCGACGATCAACGTCAGGGCGTTCGAGGCACTGCGCCGTGCCCGCTCCATGTCCGGCACACCATAGCCGTAGCGTCTGAAGAGGATTCCGAGGTCCGTCTTCGATGGCTGCGCCGGGACGTGGGCAAGCATCTGGTTGGTCCATCGGGCCGACGACACGAAAATCGCCCGTACGGTTTCCGGCCAGAGCTCCGGGTAATCCGACCACAGTGCGGTGATGTCGCGAGAGGCAAGCGCTGTTGCAGCACTGGTCTCGCCGCAAGTCGTGAAAGCGCGCTGCGGATATTGGTGATCAGTCGTCAGCGGTGCGAGGGCCGGATGTTTCATCGGTGGCGGCGCGCCATGCATAAACCAGTTGCCACCCTCGTAGACGACGTCTGGCTTTATCGGCCAATAGGATTGCCAACTCGCGGTACGCGATGACGGCGCCAGATCGCCCAAAGGTGCAACGCAGACGCCGGGCTCCCCCGGCGGCAGCGTCACCTTCTGCGTGTAGGCGCCTACGCAAATCGCATTCCATGCCTGTGCCGGCGATTCCAACTCATTGTTCGGATGGTCGGAAACCGTGAGATAATTGGCAGCGGTGAAGGCGTTCTGGTCGCTGTTTCCCGCCGACACCAGAATGAGCCGCTGGCGCTTCTGCAGGCCCGACGCGCCTGAGGCCAACTGATCGATCTCGCTCGACCAAGAGGTCGGTGCCCCGTCATGCGGCGTGTCGTCCTCCGTCGTGGTCGCCAGGCAGAAGGTCCGCCGCCGGGCCGCGCTCGCTTCGGCCGCATTGATGCCTTTGCGCGTCACGGTTCCAAGGAGGTGATGGGGATTGTGCCCTGTATCGGGGATGATCTTCGCTGATTCTAGCCTGTGACCGATTGTGATCGGCAGGGTCGTCTGAAGGGCCGTGCTCAGATCGCCGAAGAGCGCCAGGCCGGCCAGCTGCGTGCCATGGCCAACGAAATCATTGACATCCCATGCCGGTTCGGCCGCGTGCCTGTCGGC
This sequence comes from Agrobacterium sp. BT-220-3, assembly GCF_025910175.1. Taxonomy (NCBI): domain Bacteria; kingdom Pseudomonadati; phylum Pseudomonadota; class Alphaproteobacteria; order Hyphomicrobiales; family Rhizobiaceae; genus Agrobacterium; species Agrobacterium sp. BT-220-3. Next base: position 33,612 of record NZ_JAPAIX010000019.1, on the reverse strand, counting down.
TGCTGACAATGCCGGCTGGATGAGGGGGTGCGCCCGGCTGACGCCGCGATCGAGAAGCGTGATATAGTTCGGATCTGCAATGGCGGCGAAGGTGGACCGGCCCACAAGATCATCGACCCACTGATGCTGCTCCTCGACCGGCATGGCATCGAAATCGTCCGCCGTGCGGGTCGGCGTCGCAAGCGCCCGGACGCCGCCAAGGTGTCGGACAGCCGCCGCTAACTCGACAGCGGTGGCGACCGCGATCACCACGAGATCTTCCGGGAATTCCAGTCTGTCCGTTCCGACAGCGACACCATATCGCGCAGCACCTGCGAGAAAACCAGCCGCGTCCGTCTTGCCGAGCCACACTTCCCAGGCCTGCTTGCCCGGACCGGTCGGAAACCTTTCGCCCGGACTGCGCCACAGAGCCCGAAGCCCTGCCTCGGAAATCGCACTGATGCTCTGTACCAAGTCGGCGTTCTTCGGCGGCTTGACACTTCCGTCCTCGTTGACCGGCAGATCGCCGCCAAAATCCTCGATCTTCTTGCGAAGCTTTTCGATCCCCTTTTCGGTCGCGAACACCGTCGCTTCTGCCGGCGCGCCGGGTTGCTTTTCGACCTTTAGAAGCGTCAGCCCGCTGGCGTTCAGGCTCTTGGTGACCATCACCTCATGCGGTCGGCCTTCGATCGCAAGGTAGACGCCTGGAAGATTGTTCTCGGCGATATTTGGAAGGTGGTCGAGTGCTGTCAGCAGCGCCTGTGCATGAGCCTCCCGGTGGTTGACGTCACTTGGATGCTTTGACGACCCGCTGGTTTTTGCTGCGAACGGACGCGCTTTTCCGATTCCGCTCAGTGTGAAGTGGCGCCGATCTCGAGCCATGCTGGTTTGTTCCTATGCCTTGCAGCGAACGCCTCCGCTCCACCGATGCCACCACGGCTGAAGTTTCGATGGCGCCCGAGTCTAGAATGACCGCACGACGCGCTGCGTCCTCAGCAGCCGCGATCACGTCGGCGGTCGAAAGGCCATCGGCGCAGCCAGCGATCTGGTTCCAGTCAATCGCACCGACGTCGAAGCCGTGCAGCCGGCGGCGCATCGCCTTTTCGATCGCGTCCCCGTTCGGCAAGTCGTAGGACAGGACCAGATCGAAGCGGCGCAGAACCGCGCGGTCGAGCAGTTCGGGAAGATTTGTGGTCGCGATGATGATCGACGGTCCGGTGTCCTCGTCGAGGAACTGCAGGAACGAGTTCAAGACGCGCCTCGCTTCGCCGATATCGTTCTCGTTGCCGCGGCTTGAGGCCAGTGCATCGATTTCATCGAAGAGGTAGACGCCGCGCGTCGTCTTGATCGCGTCGAAAACCATCCGAAGCTTCTGGGCCGTCTCGCCCATGAACTTCGTGATTAGCCCATGAAGAAGAACGGTGAAGAGTGGATATCGAAGTTCGGCAGAGAGAGCCGCGGCCGTCAAGGTCTTCCCGGTCCCCGGTGGGCCGGCAAGCAGTACCCGGCGCCGTGGCCGCAGGCCGCGCTCTTCGAGTTTTTCAGCGTGATGAATCTCAACGACCAAATGCTGGAGCTCATCCTCAATGATCGACGGCACGATCACATCCGCCATGCGGGCTGTCGGATAGCTGGCGCTAAGGAAACCTGAGAGCTCGCCGCGCGGTGCGGCAAGCGGCGTCAGGTTGGGTCGCTTTTGTTCGGGCGCGCTGGCGCCGGCCTCTGCCCATTGGCGAAGCTGTTCGGCAAGACGGCTGTGGCCCTTCTGGGATTCGGCGGCAGCCAGCTGCATCGCAAGGTCGTAGAAACGATCCTTGTCGCCTTCAGCATGGCTCTTCACGAGCCCGATTATCTGTTGTGCCGATGCCATGGTCTAACTCTAAGCGTGTTGCCGGATTTAGGAAGCCCGGCACGATTATATAGGAACTTTCTGAACAGATTTACTTGAATTCTGCCCGAACTAGCTCGCCTGGATCCTACTGTCCCGAAGGAGCCACCGGCACAACGCTCCGCCCCGACGGTTGTTCGCGAGCTGATAGCAGCCGGGGTCGGCCGACACCATCCAATTGAGGGAGAAAGAGGAAAGCGAAGAAGGGATGGGAGGAAATCCGATCGCGGGGCACTCACGTTGGAGCCGCTTACGCTCAACCGTCTGCACATTCGGGCCATCCGGTATCCAAGCTTGTGTCCGCTGGCCTGTCGCGGCTGCGGTCGCGCTTAGCACGCCCGCGATCACCGTGTCCGTCGCGGCTCTGCTGGCGGCCGCACCGATTTGAGAGCCACCAACGAGCGCGATCAAATCGTGCGAACGTTTTCCGCTTTTGATTTTCCGTTCTTCCGATACTCACCAAGGTCATGGCTTAACCTTAGAATCTGGTATCACTGGAGATGGGCATAAACCAAGGTTGTTCCCGTGATTGTATGAACTACATGCCGGTTGTCGCCTTCTGAAGCAGCCCCTCGTGATACTCCCAGAAGCCAGCAATGAAGCGTTTCGCGAGCTGATTGTCCGCTCCATCGCTGCGGCGGATAGCAAGGAAGCCGGCGTCGATAAAATGCGCGAACGGCCGGACGACTACTCCCCGGCCCTGGTAGTCGGTGGCCGAGGACGGGTCGATGATCGCAATGCCAACCCCCTCCGACACCAGCGTTAGCGCGGTGTGAGAAAGACGTGTCTCGATCGTCGATGCCCTTGGAAGGCCAGCCAGCGCGACCTCGACGCGCATGGCAAACAGGGTGCCTGGTTCCAGCGTGATCATGCGCTCACCTTCCAGGTCCTCCGGCCCGATACTGGGTCGGTCGGCAAGCCTGTGGCCTTCCGGCATGGCGACCACGGCAGCGACGGGGCGAGATTCCGTCAGGAAGCCGGGACGGTCCAGCGGACCGTCCGCGAAGCCGAGATCGGCCTGACCCGAGGCGACGGCTTCGATGACCATGGTGGAGGGATAGCCATTAAGGGAAACATGGATGTTCGGGCGCTCGCGCAGGAAGCGCGCGAGGTATCGCGGCATGATGCCGTTGGCGAGCGCGGGCATCACGGCAAGGCGTAGCATGCCGGCATTCTGGCGACCGATTTCTTCGGCAAAGGCCTTGATGCGGTTGAGTCCGACATAGGCGCGCTCGACCTCCCTCAGAAGGGTGGTCGCCTCCGAAGTCGGGACAAGCTGGTTCCCGCGCCGTTCGAATAACCGAAGCTTCAGGTCGAACTCGAAATCCCGGATGAGCCGGCTTACCGCGGGCTGGGTAATCGCCATCAGCTCGGCGGCGGCCGTCATCTTGCCGGTGAGCATGACCAGACGGAATGCTTCGACCTGCCGCAGATTCATGCTCGTCTCCATAATATTTGGTTATTCTAAGTCATTCATTTGGAATTTGACGGTATGGAGCGCCGCCTGTCAAAGTCAAGTCCATAACGCGCCGGCACGGTATCGGCGTGAGGGAACGGACCAGGTGAACGCATGGGCGCTTACTTCGACTTGATGGGATTTGCCGATGGAGGTTGGGGTATCGACATGCTCCGCGCCACCGCCATCACGCTTGCTGTGGCGCTTTGCGGCTTCGGACTGGGCTCGCTTTTCGGGATGGCCTCGGCGGCAGCGTCCCTCTCGCCGATCCCGTCGTTGCGCTATCTCGCCGACGGGTACACGACCGTGCTGCGCGGCGTGCCTGATCTTCTGGTCATCTATCTGTTCTATTTCGGCGGGAGCGCCGTCATAACGCAACTCGGCCACCTGTTCGGCGCGGAAGGGTTCGTGAGTGCGCCGGTGTTCCTCACAGGTGCCATGGCGATTGGCGTCGTGTCCGGCGCCTATCAGGCGGAGGTCTTTCGCGGCGCGGTGCTCGCGCTGTCGCGCGGTGAGATCGAGGCCGCCAAGGCCTACGGGATGGGATCATTCCTGCGTTTTCGGCGCATTATCCTGCCGCAGGCGGCCCGCTTCGCGATACCGGGGCTCGGAAATGTCTGGCAGTTGGTCTTGAAGGAATCCGCCCTCATTTCCGTCGTCGGACTGGTCGAATTGATGCGCCAGGCGCAGATCGGCGCCGGGTCGACCCGCAAGCCGTTCACCTTCTTCCTGACGGCCGGTGTGCTCTACCTGCTGATCAGCCTCGTTTCCGGCGCCGCCTTCCGCGCTGCCGAAGCCCGCGCGATGCGCGGCATCCGGAGGGTGTCATGAACCTCTTCGATATCCCCTTTCTCGCCGAGAGCTTCCTTGCGCTGTGCCGGGGCATTCCGCTCACGCTGCAGCTGACGGTGCTTTCGGTTTCCTCCGGCGCGCTTCTTGCCATCCTGCTGGCGAGCTTCCGCCTCTCGGGCAACCAAGTGCTCGATGGCATCGCGCGGGGCTACATCTTCGTCTTCCGCGGCACGCCGCTGCTCGTTCAGCTTTACATCATATACTACGGGCTCAGCCAGTTTCCGGAGCTGCGCAAGAGTTTCGCCTGGCCGTTCCTGCGTGAGCCCTACTGGTGTGCCTCGCTGGCGCTCTGTCTCAACACGGCCGCCTACAGCGCCGAGATCATTCGCGGCGGTGTCCTCGCGGTACCGCTCGGGCAGATCGAGGCCGCGAGGGCCTATGGCATGGGCCGGCTCACGCTTCTGCGCCGGATTATCGCGCCGCAGGCCCTGCGTTTGATGCTGCCGGCCTATTCGAACGAACTGATCCTCGTCGTGAAGTCGACGGCGCTCGCCTCCACCATCACCATGATGGAAGTCACCGGCATTGCCGCCAAGCTGATTTCGGCCAGCTACCGGCCCGTCGAGATCTTCGTCTGCGCCGGGGCGATCTACCTTCTACTGAACTTCTTCATCACGCGGGTGATCCGGCTTGTCGAGCACCGGCTTTCCCGTGACCAGCGTCCCCTTGTCGTCGCGACCGGAGAACAGGCATGACAGATCACATCCGCATTCCGGCCGTGGAAATCGCACGCCTGGAGAAATGCTACGGCACGCTCAAGGTGCTACACGACATCTCCCTCAAGGCACAGCCGGGGGAAGTCATTTCCATCCTCGGCGCATCCGGCTCCGGCAAGTCGACGCTGCTGCGCTGCGTCAACATGTTGGAAGTGCCGAATGCCGGCACGGTCTCGATCTTCGGCGAGGCCTACAGGCTGGATCAGCGTCCTGACCAGCCGGCGCGCGTGATCGACCGGCGTCAGCTCCAACGGCTCCGCTCACAGGCGACGATGGTGTTCCAGTCCTTCAATCTCTGGTCCCACCTGACGATCCTCGAAAACCTGATCGAGGCGCCGGTCCATGTCCAGGGGCGCGAGCGCAAGGCATGCATCGCGGAGGCGGAGGCGCTTCTGGAGCGCGTCGGCATCGCCGACAAGCGCCATGCCTATCCGGCCCATCTTTCCGGCGGCCAGCAGCAGCGGGCGGCGATCGCTCGGGCGCTCGCGATGCATCCGAAGATCATGCTGTTCGACGAGCCGACCTCGGCGCTCGATCCTGAACTCGTTGCCGAAGTCCTTAAGGTCATGCGGGATCTGGCAGCGGAAGGCCGCACGATGCTCGTCGTGACGCACGAAATGGGCTTTGCCCGCGACGTCTCCAGCCGGGTCGTCTTCCTTCACAAAGGCTACATCGAGGAGGACGGCACGCCCGCGGACGTCTTCACCCATCCTCGCAGTGAACGTTTCCGGCAGTTCATTTCGACGCACGCCCATTGAGACCGGATAATAACCAGAGGTGAACCCATGAAACTGACTCTTCTTCTCTCGGCGGTGGCACTCGCCGCGTCGCTGCATGCTGTTCATGCGGCAGACAAGGTCCGCATCGCGACCGAGGGTGCCTATGCGCCCTGGAACTTCTCCGGCCCGAACGGCACGCTGGAAGGTTTCGAGATCGATCTCGCCAACGACCTGTGCAAGCGGATGAACAGGGAATGCGAGATCGTCGCCCAGAACTGGGACGGCATCATCCCGTCGCTGACCGCAGGAAAGTACGATGCGATCATGGCCGGCATGAGCGTCACCCCGAAACGCGAGGAAGTCATTGCGTTTTCGACCCCCTATGCGGCGGCGATCAATTCTTTCGCCGTCCTCGGCGACAGCGATCTCGCGAACCTGCCGATGGCCGGCAAGCCCCTTTCGGTGGATTCGGACGCCGCCAAGCCCGTGCTTGAGGAGATTGCCAAGCTGATCGAAGGCAAGACCGTAGGCGTCCAGGGGTCGACGACGGCCTCCTCCTTCATGGAGCAGTATTTCAAGGGCGCCGATGTCCGGGAATACAAGACGACGGAAGAGCATAATTTCGACCTCGTCAGCAGCCGCCTGGACGCCGTGGTCGCCAATGCGACGGTTCTTTCCGCTGCGATGGAGAAGGAAGACATGGCCGGCACGAAGCTCGCCGGCCCGCTGTTCTCCGGCAAGGTGTTCGGCATGATCGGCATCGGCCTGCGCAAGGAAGATACCGCGCTGAAAGCGGATTTTGACGCGGCGATCATGGCCGCCCGCGCCGATGGCACGATCAAGACGTTCTCCGAAAAGTGGTTCAAGCTCGACGTCAGCCCTCAGGACTGAAGCCGTAGATTAGTTCCGGCAAAAGCGCGAAACGCTTTTGCGGTGAGAAATCGGGAGCATTTTCGCATTTCCAGGAAAAGCGGAGACGCTCTGGCGCCCGGCCGACGTTGCGGGCGGGCGCATTTTTTTCCCTTTCAACAGCACAGAGTTCGAATATGCGGACCTTACCGGATCAGGAAATCGTCGTTGTCGGAGGCGGCCTTGTCGGGGCGGCCCTTGCATGGGGGCTGGCACGCAGAGGGCTGAAGCCGCTCGTTCTTGACGGAGAGGATCTGTCGCACCGCGCTTCGCGGGCGAATTTCGCGCTGGTCTGGGTGCAGGGCAAGGGTGTAGGCGCACCGCATTATGCCCGGTGGACGATCGCGGCGGCCCGCCAGTGGCCGTCCTTCGCGGCCGAGATCATGGAGGCGTCGGGCATCGATGTCGGGCTTCGGCAGTGGGGCGGCTTTACCTTCGGACTTGCCGAGAGCGAGATGGCGATGTGGACTGAGGAGGTCCGGTGTGTGGCTGAGGCGCTCGGGGGGGACGCTCCCGAATATGCCGTGCTTGATCATGCCGAGACCGCACGCATGCTGCCCGGGATCGGCAGGGATGTCGTCGGCGCCATCTATTCGCCGCTCGACGGGGATGTGAATTCGCTGCGCCTCTTCCGGGCGTTGCATGTCGGCATGCTCAATCTCGGAGCCGGCTACCGACCGCACAGCGATGTGACCGAGATCGTTCCCGATGCCGGCGGGTTTCTGCTGAAGGGCGCGTGGGGCGAAGTCTTTGCCCGCCGGGTCGTGCTCGCGGCCGGCAACGGCAATACCCGGCTCGCGCCGATGGTCGGCCTTGCGGCCCCGACCCTTCAGAGCAAGGGACAGATTCTCGTGACCGAGAAATGCGCGCCCTTCTTTCCCTATACGTCCACGACCGTGCGGCAGGCGGAAGAGGGGGGCGTCATGATCGGCGACAGCCAGGAAGCAGACACCAGTTCGATTGCCACCGACCAAGATATCAGCAGCGTGCTGGCCAGCCGGGCGATCCGGACATTTCCGCAACTGGGATCAGTGAATGTCGTGCGCAGCTGGTCCGGTTTTCGCGTGAAGACGCCCGATGGTTTACCGATCTACGAATGCTCTCCCACTCATCCCGGAGCGAGCCTCGTGATGTGTCATTCCGGCGTGACCCTTGCACCCCACCACGCTCACCTGATCGCCGATGCGATTGCCGACCAGGCCGCCATGCTTGCCGACAAACGCTTTTCCGGCCGGAGGTTCCATGTTTCACAGCCTTGAAAGCCCGAAGAACCGTGTGAAGATAACCGTCGACGGCAAGCATATCGAGGTGGATGCCACGGCAAACGTTGCCATGGCCCTGCTCGGCGCCGGCATCACGGCGGTGCGCCGCAGCGTCGTCGGTAATGCCCCGCGCGCACCCTATTGCATGATGGGCATCTGCTTCGAATGTCTCGTCACCATCGATGGCGTCCAGAACCGGCAGGCCTGCATGGTTCCCGTCCATGACGGAATGACGATTTCCTCGCAAAGCGGGGCAAGGACGACGGAAGAAGGCGGTAAATGACAATGCAGACGATCCGCAGCGCCGAAGACCTTGCCGCCCGTTACGATATCGCCATCGTCGGCGCCGGCTCTGCCGGCATGGCTGCCGCGGCCGAATGCGCCAAGCTCGGCCTCAACACCATCGTCTTCGATGAAAACCCCGAGGCCGGCGGCCAGATCTATCGCGCGATCACCCGCAATACGCCCGCCGCACGCCCCTATCTTGGCAAGGATTACTGGCGCGGCGCCGGCCTTTGGAATGCGTTCTCCGCCACAGCGGCAGCCTACGTTTCCGCCGCCGCCGTCTGGAGTCTGGAGCAGCAGGGCGAGGAGGCCGAACTGCGCGTCTCCGTTTCCGGCCGCAGCCGCATCGTTCACGCAAGGCGCGTGATCCTGGCGACCGGCGCGACGGAGCGGCCCATGCCGGTGCGCGGCTGGACGTTGCCGGGCGTCATGTCCGTCGGCGCCGCGCAGATCGCCCTCAAATCCGCCGGGCTGCTGCCGGAGGGGCCGGTGGTGCTGGCGGGCACCGGGCCGCTGCTTTATCTCTACGCCTCCCAGGTGCTTGCCGCTGGCGGCACCATCGACGCCATTCTCGACACGACGCCGCGCCGCAACTGGTTGCAGGCAGCGCCGTATCTTCTCTCCTTCCTATCATCCCCCTATGCCTGGAAGGGGCTTGGCCTGGTTTTGAAGGTGGCGCGTGTGGTGCGGATATTCCGCTCCGTGACGGCGCTCGAAATCACCGGCAAGGAACGCGCCGATAGCGTAACCTTCACGGCGGGCGGGAAGACGATCTCCCTGCCGGCAAAGAGCATCTTCCTCCATCAGGGCGTCATCCCTCATGCAAATCTCGCGAATGCCGCCGGCTGTGAGATGGGATGGGACGACCGGCAAAAATGTTTCGCGCCTGTCATCGACGGGCAGGGCCGTAGCACAAGGCCGTCGATTTTCATCGCCGGAGACGGAAGCGGCATCGGCGGCGCTGTCGTCGCTGAACTCGACGGGCGCATTGCCGGTCTTTCAGCCGGGCTGGAACTTCTCGGCAAACAGCCTTCGGAAGACGGGCGACGCTATATCAGGCTGCGGCAAAAGGCATTGCGGGGCCGGACCTTCATCGACCTGCTCTACCAGCCGGCCCCGTCATTCCGGGCGCCGGTCGAGAGTGATGTGGTCGCCTGCCGCTGCGAGGAGGTATCCGTCGGCGCCATCCGCGCCGCGGCGGCCGGCGGCGTTGCCGGGCCGAACCAGCTGAAAACCATGCTGCGCTGTGGCATGGGGCCGTGCCAGGGCCGCATGTGCGCGGCAACCGTCACCGAGCTTCTCGCGGATGCGCAGCACCGGTCCCAGGCCGATGTCGGCACCTATCGCCTCCGCCCGCCGATCAAGCCCGTGCCGCTCTCGGAAATTGCAGCGCTCCCTCATACGTCCGACGCGGTCTATGCCGTGACGGGCAGTCATTCCGGACATTGAACCCAGAAAGGTATCGAGAAATGGTCCAACGCTCCCTTCAAACGCCGATCATGCATCGGGTCGTCGAGCATAACGGCATCGTCTATGTCGGCGGCACGACCTGCGACGACGAAAGCCTCGACATGGCCGGCCAGACCCGCGAAATCCTCGCCAAACTCGACCGCTATCTGGCGGAAGCCGGCACGGACAAATCGAATTTGCTGACGGCCAGCATCTTCGTCACCGATCTTGGCAAGAAGCCGGACATGGACGCCGTCTGGAAGGATTGGCTCACGCCGGAATACCTGCCCACCCGCGCCACCGTCGGCGTCGCTGACCTCGGCGGCGACACGATGATCGAAATCGTGGTCTCGGCCTTTAAATGATCGAAGATTTGTCGCAGAACCGACTACCAAAAGGTGCTGCGACAATCTCTCTAAGGGTTAAAATCTGCCCGGTACTCCAACATTCTGTCGGGTTTAAAGCCCCTCTTCAGCCTGGGCAATGTTCGATGCGATGCGCCATTTGCAGCGCAGTGGAAATGCATTTTCGATATCTCGCAACTTTCTCCCTCCTAATCCATCCTGCGCGCCACCGTGGATATTCGTGCTTGAGGTTGTACAAGGCCATCGCAACTGTGAGCTTATACCAGATAGTCGTAAATCTGCAGAGAATTCCGGTTCGTTTCCTCGAGCACCTTTCCGGGATTGAGAAGTGCCGGGGCGTCGAGCGCGTCCTTTATCCGGTGCATCAGGGCGAGTTTCGCCGGGTCGGACAGAGCCGATAGCGGCGCCACCCGCTTCGCACCGATCCCGTGTTCGGCAGAAAACGACCCGCCCAGCTCTCCGATACCCCGGTAGATCGCCTCCTCGACGGCACGTGCCTTTCCGGCCGGAATGTCGCTACCGGCGCTGTTGAGCACGATGTGGAGGTTTCCGTCGGCAAGATGGCCGAAGACATAGGGATCGAACGCATCGTCGATCGCCTTCAGATCGGCAAGGCACCGTTCGAGATAGGACGCCACCTGCGAGAGGGGAACGGAAACGTCGTAGGATGGTGCACCCGGATGCTGTCGATAGATGAGGTCCGTGTCCTCGCGAAGCCGCCAGAGGTCGGTCTCCTGCGCGCCGGAAAATGCAATCACCGCTGAGGTGTCGGGATGAACGGCGCTCACGTCCTCATAGATGCGGCCTAGTTCCGATTGCAGGGCGGTCTCGTCCGCGCCGCCGAGCGTCATCAGGAGGTTGACGGGATGATCGGTGGCGTAGTCAGCGGCCGACCAGCGATGGTGGCTGGAGGTCAGGCGGAAATAGCTGTGCCAGATCGCTTCGGCGGCACGCAGATGGCCGTATTCGGCATCGAGTCCACGGCGAACCGTTTCCAGTGCTGCATCCACCGAGGCCAGGCCGAACAGCACTGTCGCGGTGGCCAACGGTTGGGGTTCGAGCTTGACGGCAATCCGCGTTATCACGCCGAGCGTGCCTTCAGCGCCGACAAACAGATGTTTCAGATCATAGCCGGCGGCGTTTTTCACGACGCGGGTCAGGTCGGAATAGACCGAGCCATCCGCAAGTACGGCCTCTAGTCCAAGGATACGATGCCGCATGACTCCCGACCGGAAGGCTGAAATCCCGCCGGCATTCGTCGAAGCCATGCCGCCGATCGTCGCCGAGCCGCGCGACGGCAGATCGATCCCCGGTTCAAGGCGATGCTCCGCGGTCGCCATCTGCAACGCCTGCAGCGTCACGCCGGCTTCCACCACCGCAACACGCTCGACGGGGCAGAGATGCAGGATGCGATTGAGCCGGGCGGTGGAAAGAACCAGTTCGCCCGATTTCGACAGACCGCCGCCCACGAGCCCGGTTCGACCGCCATGCGTGACGAGCGGCACGCCGTGGGTGCGGCAGCATCTGATAATGGCGGCAACTTCCCCGGTCGTGCCGGGGAGGACGACGGCGCCGGCGTCGAGATTTTCCGGCGCCACGCCGTAATCGATCATGGCGATCGTCTCTCCCTCCCTGAAGTTTCCCTCACCGACGATGGTACGGATTTCGGCGGTGAATTCGGGCTTCAGACGGTGCATTGGACAGGTCCTATCGATGGCATCGGGAGAGAGGGAGAGACTGGTCTTCTCAGGCTCAGGGCGTTAGGCGTGAAGCGTGCCGTTTTTCTTCGCCGTCCATGTTGCGATGTAGTCCATCAAGGCGGGGTTGAGGCAATCGTAGGGCGCGAGATCGAGTTCGCGCAGCCGGGTCCGAACGCTGTCCATCTGCGCCGGATCGGTGCCGCTTTCGATGATCGAGGAGACAAATGCCGCAAATCCGGGCTTGGCCCAGCCGCTCTCTTCAAAACGCTCCGGATGCACGAAGGACAGGCCCTTGAACGGATGATCGCGTTCGACGGGGCCGTACATATGCACGCCGCATGCCTTGCAGGCATGGCGCTGGATGAGGGCGGCCGGATCGACGACTGCGAGCTTGTCGCCGTTTTCGACGACCTCGACATTGTCGGTCGAGACGACGGCGACGACCGAGAAGATGGCACCATCAGGCTTCCAGCACTTTGTGCAGCCGCAGGCGTGGTTGTGGGCGATGTCGCCCTTGATGCGGACTGCGACGGGATTGCTTGCGCAGTTGCAGACGAGCGTGCCGCCGGAAAAGGCGGCGTCGGTCGCTTTGAACCCGCTGTCGACGGATGGATGTATCGCGATGCTTGGCATGGGCTTCTCCTCCTTCATGGCCGGCGCGGCATGCGCGGCCGATAACAGGCACCGCCAGCGCAGGCGCGGCGGTGCAATGCATGGATTGCGAGGTGCAGACGGTCTTTGAACCCGCGCTCAGTATACCACGACGCCGCGGATCGATTCACCCTTGTGCATGAGCTCGAAGCCCTTGTTGATGTCCTCGAGCGGCATCGTATGGGTGATCATCGGGTCGATCTGGATCTTGCCGTCCATGTACCAGTCGACGATCTTCGGAACGTCGGTGCGGCCGCGCGCGCCGCCGAAGGCCGTGCCCATCCAGTTGCGGCCGGTGACCAGCTGGAACGGACGCGTCGAGATCTCCTGGCCGGCACCCGCAACGCCGATGATGACAGACTTGCCCCAGCCGCGATGCGACGATTCCAGCGCCTGGCGCATCACCTTGGTGTTGCCCGTGCAGTCGAACGTATAGTCCGCGCCGCCGATCAGGTCGTTGCCGCGCTTCGTCATGTTGACGAGATAGGGCACGATGTCATCGCCGACTTCCTTCGGATTGACGAAATGCGTCATGCCGAACTTTTCGCCCCAGGCCTTGCGGTCCGGGTTGATGTCGACGCCGATGATCATGTCCGCGCCGGCAAGGCGCAGGCCCTGCAGCACGTTGAGGCCGATGCCGCCGAGGCCGAAGACGATCGCCGTCGAGCCGATCTCGACCTTGGCCGTGTTGATGACGGCGCCGATGCCGGTCGTCACGCCGCAGCCGATGTAGCAGACCTTGTCGAAGGGCGCGTCCGGGTTGATCTTGGCAAGCGCGATCTCCGGCAGCACGGTGAAGTTCGAGAAGGTCGAGCAGCCCATGTAATGGTGGATCTTGTCCTTGCCGATCGAGAAGCGCGAGGTGCCGTCGGGCATCAGGCCCTGGCCCTGGGTGGAGCGGATCGAGGTGCAGAGATTGGTCTTGCGCGAGGTACAGGAATAGCACTCGCGGCATTCGGGCGTGTAGAGCGGAATGACGTGGTCGCCCTTCTTCAGCGAGGTGACGCCCGGGCCGACGTCGACGACGATGCCCGCGCCCTCGTGGCCGAGGATGGCCGGGAAGATGCCCTCGGGGTCGGCGCCCGAAAGCGTGAAATCATCGGTGTGGCAGATGCCCGTCGCCTTCACCTCGACCAGCACCTCGCCGGCCTTCGGGCCGTCGAGCTGTACGGTCATGATCTCAAGCGGTTTGCCGGCCTGAACGGCAACGGCGGCGCGTACGTCCATGGTCTTTTCCTTCAAGAGAGTCGGTCGTTTCAGAGATTTGGCTATCGTGGCAGGTAGCGCGTCAGGCGGGCTTCAAGCAGCCGGATGATGGTGATCAGCACCAGATTGATCAGGAGGTAGAGCACGCCGGCGATGGCGAAGACCTCGAGGATCGCGTAGGTCTGGCTCATCAGGCGTTTCGCATGGCCGGTGATTTCCAGGACGGTGATGGTCGAGGCAAGGCTGGTTGCCTTGACGACGAGCACGAGCTCGTTGCCATAGGCCGGCAAGGCCTGCCTTATGGCCAGTGGGAACGTGATCCGGCGAAAACAAAGGAGCCGTGACATGCCGCAGGCCTGCGCTGCCTCGACGAGGCCGTTCGGTATCGACAGGAGACCGCCGCGCAGGATTTCCGACGTATAGGCGGCGGTGTTGAGCGCCAACGCCATCACGGCGCAATGAACGCCATCGCCGATGATCCACCACAGGACGGGATTATCCCGCACGACGGCAATCTGGCCGAGGCCATAGTAGAAGAGGAAGAGCTGGACGAGCAGCGGCGTTCCCCGGAAAACGGTGCTGTAGCCTTTGGCGAAGCCGCTGACGAGCCGGTTTTTCGAAAGCCGCATGACGGCGAGCGCAAGGCCGAGATTGAAGCCGACGGCGACGGCGGCTAGTGTCAGGACGGCGGTCAGCCCCAATCCTTTGGCCAGGGTCGGAATGGCGAGCCGGATGAGTTCGAGATCCATGGCCTATGTCCTCGTGCGGGGGCGCAGAAGGCGCTCGATCCGGTCGAAGCCACCCTGGCTGACCAGCGTGATGACGAGATAGACGACAGCCGCGATGAAATAGAAAATGAAGGGATGGCGGGTGGAGCCGGCGCCGACGAAAGCGGCACGCATCAGTTCCTGCAGGCCGACGACGGAGACGAGGGCGGTATCCTTGATGGTCGTCTGCCAGACATTGTTAATGCCCGGCACGGCAATCCGCAGCATCTGCGGTGCGATAATCCGGCGGAAGATGCGTCTGCCGGGAATGCCGAGCGCGCGGGCGGCCTCGATATGGCCGCCGGGAATGGCGGCAAGCGCGCCGCGCACGACCTCGGTGGAATAGGCGCCCGATATGGCCGCGATCGCGATGACGGCGATGACGAAGGCATAGCCGTTGCCGGCCAGCCCCACATAGCCGAAGGCGGCGGCGACCTGCCCCACGAATTCGACGGAGGAGAAGAAGAGAAGGTAGATGATCAGGAGTTCGGGCACGCCGCGCACGATCGACGTGTAGAAATCCACCGCCAGCGTCAGCGGGAAGAGCCGCGCCCATTTGATCAGGCCGCAGCCAATGCCGATGACAATGCCGAAGGCCATGCTCGCGACGCCCACGGCAATGGTGATCGCCGCGCCGCGCAGGATTGCGGCGATCCAGCCACCATCCCATACCTGCCATAATCCAAATTCCATCGGATCCGCCCAAACCTGTGTGTTGTCTTGTCGGAGGTGGTGTCTCCCGGACGATATCCGGGAGACACCATGTCGGTGTTACTTGCAGGGCCGGGAAATGTCCGTCTTGAACCAGGTCTGGCTCGCCTTGCCGATGGAGCCGTCGGCGACCAGTTCGCAAAGCGCCTTGTCGATGCGAGCCTTCAGTTCGGTGTTATCCTGAGCGATACCGACGCCCACGCCTTCGCCGAGCGTTGGATCGGAAGAGCTGGCGATCTTAACATCGACGAACTGAAAATCCTTGCCTTCAGGTTTCGCGAGGAAGTCGTCCGCCGCAGAGGTATCTGAGAACGCGGTTTCGATACGGCCGCTGGCGAGATCGATCTGCATCTGGTCGAGCGTGTCATAGGTCTTCAGATCGGCGTTCGGTGCGTTCTTCTCGAGATAATGCGCGTGGGTCGTGCCGGCCTGCACGCCGACCTTCCTGCCGTCGAGCGCCTTGATCAGGCTGTCGAAATCCTTGATGCCCGCAAGGTCCGACGTCTTCGGCGCGACGAACATGTTGGCGAGTTCGGCATAGCCGATGGAGAAGTTGATCTCCTTCTTGCGGTCTTCGGTGATCGACATGCCCGAGATGATGATGTCAAAACGCTTGGCCTTCAGCGCCGGAATGAGGCCGTCGAAGGCCTGCACGACGAACTGGCACTTCATTTCCAGCTTGGCACAGAGCAGGTTGCCGACATCGGCATCGAAGCCGGTGACGTTGCCGACGGCATCGGCCATGCTCCATGGCGGATAGGCGCCTTCCGTTCCGATCGACAATTCGCCTTCCGCGGCCTGCGCCGTGGTGAGGCCGGTGGCAAAGAGCGTGGCGAGCAACAGACTTTTCAGCTTCATGTTTTGGTTCCCCATGTTGAGCTTCGTTGTCGAGTGGGTGAGGCCGGCGGCTGTCAGAACGTCCGGGCCAGGAACTGGCGCATGCGTTCGGAGCGCGGATTGGTGAAAACCTCCGCCGGGGCACCCTCTTCCTCCACCTTTCCCTGATGGAGGAAGAGGATCTTGTGCGAGACCTCGCGCGCGAACTGCATTTCGTGCGTCACGAGGATCATCGTGTTTCCTTCTTCGGCCAGTTGCCGGATCACCCGCAGCACCTCGCCGACGAGCTCTGGATCGAGCGCGGAGGTCGGTTCGTCGAGCAGGATGAGTTTCGGGCGCATCGCAAGCGTGCGGGCGATGGCGGCGCGCTGCTGCTGGCCACCCGAGAGCTGGCCGGGATATTGGGCGTGCTTGTCGGAGAGGCCGACCTTCTTCAGCAGCGCATGGGCGTGATCGACGGCCGCCTGCCGCTCCTCCTTCAGCACATGCAGCGGCGCCTCGACGATGTTTTCGAGCACGGTCATGTGCGGCCAGAGGTTGAAGTTCTGGAACACCATGCCGACCCGCGAACGGATGCGCTCGACCTGCCGCATGTCGGCAGGAACGGCATTACCGTCCGCTGTCTTCTTCATCCGGATTTCCTCGCCGTCGATGACGATGCGTCCGTCGTTTGGCTGTTCGAGCAGGTTGATGCACCGCAGGAAGGTGCTTTTCCCCGAGCCGGAGGAGCCGATCATCGACACGACCTCACCCGGCTGCGCGGAGACGCTGACGCCGTTCAGCACGGGCAGGATGCCGAAACGCTTGTGGATGCCGTGCACCTCGATCGCCGGCCGTTCGGTTAGCCTCGGGCCATTGACGTCCGGATGGGCGACGACGGTCACCGCTGCTGCTGCCGGAACGGTCTTTTCCGGGCCGGCACCGCCGACCGTCTTGAGGTCGGCGAAGGCGCGGTCGAAATGGCGCAGCGACGCGGCAAGGCATGCGCGCTGCCAGTCTGCGTCTTCGGGAATGAAGGCGGCGCGCAGGGTTTCCTTGATCCTGCCGCCGAGCGGTGTGTCGACCTTGCCGAACAGGTGAAGCCAGTTGTCGGCCTGCACTGCGTCCGAAACGGTGGCGCCATCAAGCGTGCCGCATTCGACCACAAGCGGCAGGACACGGGCCTTCGGCAGCGCGGTTCGCACGGCCGCCGAAACATAGCCTGTCGCGGTCGCGGCAATGCCGGTATCCGTTGTTGCGTTTGCGCCGGTGACGACGATGGAAAGGGCAGGGCCGAAGATGCCGCGTCCCCAATCCAGGCCAGCATGCTCGCTTTCGGCGACGGACAGCAGCGCCGGATAGCCATAGGGACCAGCGCCCGTGTGCAGGTCGAAAACGACGACCTCGGTCGCCTGCTGCGCAAAGGTCGTGAGGATGTCGATCAGGGTGCGGTTGGACCACACAGGGCCGTCGCCGCCATAGAACAATCCATCCGGAAAGTCATACTGACCGGCTTCGATGATCGGAGCGAGGCCGGCATAGCCGCCGGACCGCCGCTTGGCCTCCTCATAGGTCTCCACGGCCGTGTCGTGTGCCGGTCCTTCCAGCACGGGACAGACGAGCGCGCCGTGCAGCGTGCCATAGCGCTCGTTTTTTGGCGGCGCTTTTTGCCAGTCGATGAAGTTGCGGTTGAGGTCGACATTGTCTTCATTCACTCGGCGCGACCACGCGGTGCCCCAGGGGTTGATGAGGTGGATGGCGAGGACGGCGGTATCGTCGGGAAGCTGCCAGGGCGTGTTCTGGGAGAGCCAGGCGGTCTGGCAGGCCGAACCGAACGGACCTTCGACCCCATGGGTGCCGGAAATCAGCACCATGAGCTTGCGGGCATCCTCGCGTCCGAGATAGGCGACATCGGTCGCAAGCCGCTCGCCATCAGGGCCATGCAGCGGGTGCAGATATTCGACGAGGCTCGCCCCGGCGGTGCGTGCCGCGGCGAGGAACCGGGTGCGCAGAGCGGAATAGTCGCCGGAAAACAGACCGGATGGCGTCAATGAGGACATGCGATGGGGCTCCCGGTTCGCTTTGGGCAGACTTGCGTTTGCGCTCATGGTTCGTTCCCTCGGGCCGTGAATCGGCCCCTGTTCTGTCTTGTCTGATCGGGGCGGCGCTGCAGCGCGTCACTCCGTGGCGAGAGCGCTCAGCGCCTCGATGAAACGGTCGTTTTCGGAGCGGCTGCCGATCGTCACGCGGATGAAGGTTTCGTAGCCGGCTTCCTTCCACGGCTTGATGATGATCCCCTTCGACAGGAAGTGATCCAGCGCCGCCCGGCTGTCCCAGCCGACATCGATGAAGAGGAAGTTCGTCTGCGATCCGGCGACGCGAAAGCCGAGGGTCGCGACGCGCTGGAAGACCCGCTGCCGTTCCCGCTTCAGTGCGACGACCGATGCGCGCATCCACGCTTCGTCCTCGAGCGCGGCAAGGGCGGCGATCTGCGCGGCGGCATTGACGTTGAACGGCGTCTTGGCCGCGGTCATGGCGCGCGCCAGGCGCAGGTCCGACGTCACGGCATAGCCGACACGCAGGCCGGCAAGCCCGTAGGCCTTGGAAAAGGTCCGCAGCACCACCCAGGAGAGATCGGTCCTTGTAAGGGTGGCAAGTCCATCGGGTGTATCGTCGTCGGTGAATTCAAAATAGGCCTCGTCCAGCACGAGCAGCGTTTGAGACGGAACCGCCGAGAGAATGCGCGTAAGGCCGTCACGGTCGAGCGCCGGCCCGACGGGATTGGACGGCGACGAGAGAAAGAAGATCGCCGGTTTTTGCGCAAGCATGGCCACAATCGCGGGGATGTCGAAATCCAGGTCCGCCCGCATGGCGACCTTCTCGACCCGCGCGCCGTTGGCGAGCGCCTCGATCTCGTGCAGGCCGAAGCCGGGACAGAGCGTCGCGACGAAGGCCTCGGGACGAAGAATAGCGCGGCACACCGCGGCGATCATCTCCTCCGAGCCGTTGCCGACGACGATGCGGTCCGCGGGAACGTCGAGCTTGTGGCTGAGGGCCGTGCGCAGCGCCGTGCAGGCCGGGTCGCAATACCGCGCCGGATTGAGGCCGGCGAGGGCGGCGGCGACCTTGGGCGAACAGCCGTCCGGGTTCTCGTTGCTGGCAAGAGCGGCGATGTCCTGCCGGCCACTGTGCTTCTGCGCGGCGGCGATATTCATGCCGGCATTGTAGGGCGGCAACCCGGCGACATGCGGGTTCAGCGGAATTTCGTCTCGGAGCATTTTCGTCACGGGTTCTCCTTCGGGTGGCGAGGCACCCCCGGTTCAGGCAGCAGCCTCTTGGTCACCGTCGCTACAGATCGAGCACGAGCGAGGATTTCGGTCGGGTACAGCACAGCAGCACCCGATCCTTCGGCATCACGTCGAGCGGCTCCTCGAAATAGTCGACCTCTCCGGAGACGAGGCCCTGTTCGCAGGTTCCGCAGACCCCCGCCCGGCAGGAGAATTCCGGCTCGATGCCCTGTGCCTCCAGGAAGGCGAGGATGGATTCACTCGTGCCGTCCCAGGCGAGCCTGCGCCCGGATTTCTGGAGGACGATATGCGGTCCGTCGCCTGCGGGGGTTTGGTCGGCCGCCGACGGTTTCACGGGTTGCGGTGCTGTCTGCGCGGCTTCCGTGAGAAGGCTTGCCGGGCCGAAGAATTCATAGGCGATACGTTCCTTGCGGACACCGAGGCCGGTGAGGATGCCATAGAGCGCCTGCATGAACGGGGGCGGGCCGCACATGTAGATGTCGTAATCGTCGAGCGGCAGAAGCTCTTGGAATGTATCGCGCGTGAGGAAGCCTTCGGAATGGCACCGCATCGCGTCGAGGTCGGCGCTTTCCGCAAAACGGTAGCAGAAATGCACGGTGATGCCGGGCCTGAGGGCGGCAAGCTGTTCGACCTCGTCGCGCAGGGCATGGACGGCCCCGTTGTCGCAGGCGTGGATGAACCAGACGGGACGGTTGCTTTCCCGTGCCAGCACATCGAGCATCGAGACCGTCGGCGTCAGCCCGACGCCGCCGGAGAGCAGCACGACGGGCCGGCTGCTCGCCGTGTCCAGCTTGAAGGCGCCGCGCGGCAGGTCGATCTCGACGACGGCGCCGGGCTCGATTTGGTCATGCAGCCAGCACGAACTCACACCCGCCGGCACGTCCTGCGACGGTGCGGCCTCACGCTTCACGGTGATCCGGTACGTGCCTTCCTCGCGCGGCGACGAGGAGACCGTATAGTTGCGCAGGACATAGCCCCCCTTGCGGTCGGGAACCCGTATCGTGAGAAACTGTCCGGCCTCGAACGGCCGCCAGTGCTGCCGATCGAGAGGGGCAAGTCGGAAAGATGTGATTGTGGTGCTTTCGCGCACCTTCGAGATCACCTCGAAGGGGCGGAAGCGCGAGGCCGCGGCGTCCAGCATTCGGGCGATCCTTACTCAGCCGCTGCGCTGGCAGGCACGGCTTGCGCCTCGGCGGCAATCATCTGGGCCAGCTTGCGGCGGAAGCGCATCGGACCGACATCGATCTTCAGATCGAGGTTCGGCGTCTGCATGTTCGCGATACCGTGATGGACTGCTTCCAGCACGACACGGTCCTCTTCGAAGGCGCCCCGCACGGATTTGGCGAAGCTCTCCGAGACCTTGGGATCATTCGGCGCGAAATTGCGCATCTGGAACCAGTAATATTTGGTGCGGTTTTCATCGACCGGCGTCATGAAGTTGTAGCTGTCCATGAGGAAGGTGTTTTCCGGCAGCGCGCGGCCTTCGCCGCCCGTGTGAGCCGGGGCGAAGATCGCCTTGATGATGGCGTTGCTCGGATAGCGGACCTCGTAGTGCTGCTTGCGGTCCGTATTGCCCTCGAACTGCAGGAAGGGGGCATAAAAGGGCGCCGGTTCGGAGTCGATCATCCAGCGCCAAACGGTCACTCCATCGTCCTTCACGGTTGTCTCCAGCGGCGTTTCCTCGCAGGCCGAGCTTGCGAAGGACGACTGATGGACCCAGGCAACGTGGGACGGATCGAGCAGGTTGTCGGTCATGTAGAGGTAGTTGCAGTTGAGCGTCATCGACTCGCCGCGATTGATGCCCCAGGCCGGGTCATCGAAATATTCCACCTCGAAAATGTCCTTCGGGTCGGCCTTGTCCGCCTCGCCCATCCAGATCCAGAGCAGGCCGTAGCGCTCATGGACGGGGTAGGAACGCACCTTGGCGACATGGGGAATACGCTCTGCACCCGGGACGCGCGTGCAGGTGCCCGAACAGTCGAAGGTCAGGCCGTGATAGCCGCATTCCACGTCGTCGCCCTTGATACGGCCCATGGAGAGCGGCAGCTTGCGATGGGGACAGGCATCCTCCAGCGCGGCGGCCTGACCATTCTGCAGGCGGTAAAGAACGATCTTTTCGCCGAGGATGGTGACGGGCTTCAGCTCGCGGCTTACCTCGTGATCCCAGGCCGCGACGTACCAGGCATTCTTGAGAAACATCTCGCTCTCCTTGCTTTTTGCCAAGTGAGTGTTTGTCATTTTATGTGTCTCAACAAGTTGCTAGTAGCTGCATTCTTTTTTAGAAAAACTGAATTGGAGTGATTTGCCTCAGGAGAGTTACGATGTTGAAACCGTCCTTGCGTGGCCTCCAAGCCTTCGAAGCAGTCGGGCGATGCGGCTCGGTCAGTGCCGCTGCGGAAGATCTCGGTGTGTCCCCCGGGGCTGTTAGCCAGTTAGTCCGCAACCTCGAGCAGTGTCTTGGATTAACGCTGCTGGAGCGGCGCGGAAGGCGCGTCGAATTGTCGTTATGGGGACGATTGTACTACCGGGAGGTCGCCTTGGGCTTTCAACAGCTTTCCCGTGCGGCAAGCGTGTTGACGCGTGCCAGGAACGAGACCGGGCTCGTTCTAAGCGCCCTGTCGTCGGTGGCCAACAGATGGGTAGGGCGCAAGATTTTTGACTGGCAAGCTCTCTATCCGGAATCGAGCGTGCGCATCCTGGGAGAGGAGCGAGAGCCGCATATGGGCGTTGAACAGGTCGATTTCCGCATTACTTACGGCCGGCGCTCCCATGCCCATGAACATGTCGCGCACCTGTTCACCGACTGGGTCGTGCCTGCCTGTTCACCCTCACTAATCGCAGGGGATATTCTGCAATCACCGAAGGATATTCTTAAGTTTCCACGCCTTGATGTGGAATGGGAGGCTGACTACAAGGCTTCGCCGCAATGGAGGGATTGGGCCGCCCTCATTCAGGCCGATGGCCATCCTGAATTCTCGGGCCTTTCGTTTACGCTCTCAAGCAGCGCTATTGATGCAGCGGTGAATGGCAGGGGATTTGTGCTTGCCCAATTTTCTATGGCACAGGACGAGATCGCCTCTGGTGCCCTAGTGATACCCTTCGATGTTCGAATGAAACTGTCTGAAAGCTACTATCTGGCCTGGGACAGAACGGCCCTTGAAAAACCCTTCGGACAGAGGTTCCACAAATGGCTCATCGGTGTGGCGAGGCAACAAGAATTGCTTTCCGCCCCGCCGACAGGTTCGTAAGTTGACGTGGTCGCGAGCGAGTTGTTGTTTGTTTGCGGAGCTGTCGCATGATTGTGGCCCTTCGAAACTGCGTAAAGCCTCCTGGGAAAGTTGCGATCGGGATACCGTTGATTGATAGCTCGCGCCGAGGCTCAGCATCGGGTCGTCTTCGTAGATCTCGCGACTTTTCCGCCGTGCTCCAGTGATGGCGACGCTCGGCGCATGCGAGCACCTAATTCCTATGTTTGCTGCCACTCATAAATGAGGACCTTGCTCTCACCTTACCTAGATGGGAGAGCTTGGGCCCCATTTAGAGGGCTATTTCTAAATATAGATAATGGTGAGCGCCAGGACGATGAGCATGGGGATGTTCATCAGCGTCAACGCATTAAGGGAGGAGGAGACGATATCCTACGTCACGTTCCTGCGAGGAGGCCACCTGTCGCTTCTGCTGCATCGAGCACGAAACCGTCCATGCCGCGCGGACCGACGATCTGCAGGCCGACCGGCAAACCCTCCGCCGTCCCACAGAATAGAGTACAGGCCGGCTGCTGCGACAGGTTGATCGGATAGCTGAAACCAGCCCACTTCGTCCAACGCTCCGGGCCTGAGCCTTCCGGGAACTCTCGACCGGCCGCGAAGGGTAAGCACGCGGTCGCCGGGGAGAGCAGGAGTTCGTAATCGGCAAGCAATTGATCCATCGCGGCGCCATAGCGGGCACGGGCCTGCTGGGCGGCAATATAGTCCCCCAAACCGAGACGACCTCCCTCCGCCGCGGCTTCGACGAAGCCCGGATCCAGATCCTTGTGCATCTCGGTTGGAATTTGTGCAAGGCGGCTTGCAGCTCCCGCCATCCAGTGTGCGTGGAACATTTCACGGAGGTCTTTGCCAGGCAGAAAAACAGGCTCGATGATGGCGCCGGCCGTCTCGATCTGCCGGGCAGCATTGAGGATCAGCCGTTCGATCGCTGGGTCGACCGCCCCCGTCGGCGGTGTCATCCAGAGGCCGACCTTTCGCCCCTTCCAATCGAAGCGCTGAGCATCAAGCGAAGGCATTTCGCCCCACGGCTGGCTCCAGTCCCGAAGGCTGCGGCCTCCCATCGCCGCCAGCATCGCCCGCGCATCCGCAGGGCTACGGGTCATCGGACCAATATGGGCGACCGTCCCGAAGACGCTTGGCGGATCCGCCGGCACCCGTCCGAAGGTCGGCTTCAGGCCGAAGGTTCCGGTGAAGGCCGCAGGCACCCGGATCGAACCGCCACCATCCGTGCCGAGGTGAAGAACGCCCGCACCCGTGGCAGAGGCAACGGCGGCGCCACCGGATGATCCACCGGGCGTCAGCTCGGGATTCCAAGGATTGCGCGTGATCCCGAATTCCGGGCTGTCGGTCACGGCCTTCCAACCGAATTCCGGCGTCGTGGTCTGGCCGATAAAGACGGCACCGCCTGCCCTTAGCCCGGCAACCGACGGCGCATCGCGGAGCATCGGTGCGGCGTCCGTGGACCGGCTGCCATAGCGCACCGTCCATCCTTTGACATGCACGATATCCTTGAGCGTGGTCGGCACGCCGTCGATTGCCGAGCGCTCGGCGCCAGCCCGCCAGCGCGCCTCGGCAGCGCGCGCGGCCTGCAGGGCGCCGTCGCGATCGATGAACGTGAAGGCGTTGAAGCGGGACTGAGCCTCCTCGGCACGCGCGAGGGTCGCTTCGGCCACCTCGACCGGCGAAAGCGCACCAGATCCGAAGGCAGCGGAAAGGGCTGCGACATCGATGCGGCAAAGTTCCGGGGCATCGGAGATTGGCGGAATGGATGGGTGGCTGTTCAACGATGTCTCCCATGAAAACCAGTGAAGACAGCTTGGCCGAAATAGGGCATTCTATAAAATGCAAAATATGATGCTGTTTCTTACATGGAATAGATGAATGAACCTGACCCTTCGCCAGCTTCGCTATCTCGTGCTCGTTGCCGAGACAGGATCGATCTCGGCTGCCGCGCGCGTCTGTCGGATCGCCCAGTCGTCCATCCTCGCAGCGATGGGACAGGCGGAAAGCCAAATGGGTTTCAGGCTCTTCGAACGCCGGCCATCCAAGGGGGTAACGCTCAGCTCAAGCGGCGAGCGGTTCATAGCATCGGCGCGCCGCCTCCTGGCGGCCGAGGCGGAATTCGAACGTGCAATGGACAAGTTCGCTTCGGGAATGCCGCCTGTCCTGAAGATCGGCTGCTTCGAGCCCTTCGGCGCCCTATTCTTGCCCGAACTGCTGCACAGGTTCGTTGCCGGAAGCGGGGCTGAAATCCAGCTCTTCGAGGGCGAACAGCCGCAACTCCTGACCTGGCTTGAATCGAACACGGTCGATGCGATCGTAGCATATGATATTGGCCCGGGCCTCCCTCCGGATGCTGTTACCCTTGCCCACGTACCGGCGCACGCTTTGCTTCATGCCGACGATCCCCTAGCGCAAAAGGAGTGCCTAAGCCTGGCTGAACTGGTGACGCGGCCGCTGGTGCTGCTCGACCTGCCGCAGACCTCTGGATATCTTGTCACGCTCTTCGATCTTGCGGGACAGAAGCCGCAGATTTCGTTCCGCACGCGCGGCTACGATACGGTGCGCGCCGCCGTCGCCTCTGGCTTCGGTATGTCGATCCTCAACATGCGCCCCATCGGGCTTGGGAGCCCCGATAGCGACCTTCTCGTACGTCGGCCGCTGGTCGAAATTTTGCCGATGCCACGCCTGATGATCGCAGATCGATACGGAGGCGCAAAGCCAACCTTCCTGCGCAATTTCATAGAACTGGCGCGTACATTCTTCACAGAAATCGGTCCGGAAAACTACGCCGTCGTCTTACCGGACCGATACTCCCGCCTTGTTGCAACTTAGGCAGTCTGGACGGATTTGGCCAAAAGGAATGCTGCCGCGAGCGCGACGATTACTGTGAAGTTCCGCCTTGTTTTCTCGCATCTTAGGGTGACACGCTTGAAAAACGGATCGTGGACCGGGCGCATTTTGTCGGTGTGGCCGGCTCCGAAGGACTGGTGCGGACCGCCGCCGCCATCTAGCTTCCTCCTCCCGCCCGGTTGCGCCCGCTTGCGGAATACGAAGCGGTTGTCGGTGGAAGCTGGTGATGACGACCGTCGATCACGACGTACTGATCGCGACGCTGGGCCAGATGAAGCTGACGGCGATCGGTGACCAGCTCGACACGCTGCTGGACGGGGCGGCCCGTCGATCTATTCCGTCGACGAGTTTGCCGATCGCTACTCACTGCCGCTCGACGAAACGGCCGATTACCACCCCGCTTCGGCCCCGATCGCGACGAGCTCGATGCTTTCATGGCAGCCAAAGCCGAGGCGGATGCCAACCGCGCCCCGTTACGCCACCGGAAAAATTAGAAACGGCGTCAGAGCCGCCGCGTCGCTCGTCTGCGCGAGCTTGATTTTCAATCATTTCCGTTAATACCAGGAGCGTCTCAAGAGGCGTCTTCCCATTGCTATGTTCGTTCGCCACGCGGGCCAGCAAAAGTTTCGTAAATGAAGACACGTGGTTCCTCTTCAAAGAGCAGTGGATATTTGGCATGAAACGCAGGCTAACGTTCTAAGACCAAGAGCTTCGGCCCTAAGTCGGCGGTACTAGATATATAGACTCTCACCGTCGCCTGC
The DNA here is from genome assembly GCF_025910175.1 of Agrobacterium sp. BT-220-3. Taxonomy (NCBI): domain Bacteria; kingdom Pseudomonadati; phylum Pseudomonadota; class Alphaproteobacteria; order Hyphomicrobiales; family Rhizobiaceae; genus Agrobacterium; species Agrobacterium sp. BT-220-3. The sequence goes on along the minus strand of NZ_JAPAIX010000019.1, from coordinate 7,693 downwards.
CGCGCGCAACCGAAAGCGCCGCTCCGATCGCACCACCGGTTACCACGCCCGCTGATGGTGGCGTCGCCTTAACCGAGTTTGGGATGCGGTAGTCTCTTCGACCTGAACTTCACGCATCAATCGACAAAGCGATTTCCCGCTAGGTCGAGATGGCGTGAGTGCGAAGCTGGCGATGGTCTGCGGCGGTCAAGTCTTTGCGGTGAAGAAGGAAGAGATTGGCGATCTGGCCGTGAGTGGAGACGAAACGCTGACATTGCCGCGCGGACTTGAAGCGCATCATGCGCCGCTCTCGTCGTCGCACAGCAAGATGGGAATTTTCAGCCTGGTTGTTCAATCCCTTGTGCGAGCGATGTTCGACCTTCGGCATCAAATCCGCCTTCGCAGCCGAATAGGAACGCAGCTTGTCGGTCAGCATCATCCGCGGGGCGATACCTTGACCCTTGAGCAGTTTGCGCATCAGACGCAAGGCTGCTGCCTTGTTCCTTCGGCTTTGCAAGAGGGCGTCGAGAACGTAGCCGTTGGCATCGACGGCGCGCCACAGCCAGTATTTCTTTCCCTTGATCGTCACCACCATCTCATCGAGCTGCCACTTGTCGGCAAACTGGCCTCGTGAGCGGCGTCGGAGCTGATTGGCGAACTTCAAGCCAAATTTCGCCGCCCATTCCGAGACGGTCTGGAATGAGACGTTGATGCCGCGCTCGGCCAACAGATCTTCGACGTCGCGTAAACTGAGCGGAAATCGGAAATACAGCCAGACCGCATGGGTGATGATCTCGGCAGGAAAGCGGTGGCGTCTGAAGTGGGCGGCAGGGAATTCGGTCATGACAATCCGAATATCAAGTCGGCTAAAACAGGCGGTTAAGGCGACGCCACCCTTCGACGTCCTGGCGGTTCTTCAAAACGCGCCGGATGCGCCGGACGATCTGCGACGCCGCGCGATCCTGTTGGCGGGCGCCGCGCTTGAGATCGGTGGAAAGGCCGCAAAGGGGAAAGGTGAAGCGCTTGCGTTGGCGACCTTGGTCGACGGTCGTGCCTGGTCGAAGTTCATGGCGATCTGCGAGGCGCAAGGCGGACTTCGTGAGCCACCGAAGGCCGCACAGGTTCATCCGTTGATCGCGTCGCGCGCCGGCCGCGTCGTCCATATCAACAATCGCAAAATCGCCCGACTCGCCAAGCTCGCCGGAGCGCCGGAGTCGAAGGCGGCAGGCGTCCAAATGGCCGTCCGCCTCGGCGACGAGATCGCCAGCGGCCAGCCGCTTTTGCACGTTCACGCCGAGACGGCTGGTGAACTTGGCTACGCACTGGACTATGCCGCGCATGCAGGCGACCTTTTCGAGGTCGAAAGTTGACGTGGCGGCTGTCCATTTGGATACGCCGGCACCGTTCGGCCGGCGCATTCTCGATCTACCAGCGCTTGATGCACTGGATGGTCCTTATCCTGTGTATCATCCAGGTCCCCACGGCCTGGGCGATCCAACGCACGCACATGGCGCACCTTTTCTTGAAACCTAAACCCTTCGACCTTTTCCTGCATCAGGTTCACGCCTGGAGCGGATGGCTGATTATGGCGCTGGCGCTCAGTCAACTTATTCTGCGCTTCACATATGGCCGACCACCTCCGATCCAGGGCATGTCGGTGCTTGAGCGCATGATCGCAGGGGTCACTCATGCGGTGCTCTACGGCCTATTGCTCGCACTGCCGATCACAGGCACGATCGCTATGTACGTGACGTTCCGCATCGCTTCCCTGCACAGCCTGCTGAGCTGGATGCTTCTGGTCGTTGCGACCACTCACGCCCTCGCTGCTCTGTGGCATCACTTCTGGCGTCGCGACGACGTGCTGCGGCGAATGATCAGGAACACGAAATAGCGCGCCGGACAGTCAGCCCACGGGTAAATTCTATCTAGTCGAGCGCGCTTCTCCGCGCGAGCAGCACACTCATTTGCGGAGATTGGCGCGCAGGTCGTTTCGGTGAGCGGCCTCGCAAGCATTGATCCCTACGTGTTTGATGCAGCGCAAAGTGATCATTCTGGATCTGCGCTAGATTTGCCCCCAGTTTCTACATTCAAGCAAACCGAAGGATGAGCCGTGGTGGCCGCCGGCGTGACAATGGTCAAGGCGTTCAGAAGGTCGCATAATTGGGCGACCGCCTTGCGGCGCGGGTTTATCCTTTTCTTCGCCATCGCGTTCGGGCTTACGGCGTTTCTCACAGATGGCGGGCATCAAGCGCGTGCTGCTTCAAGGGAGGGCATCCCGGCGCTCATGACTCAAGCTGGGGATTGTGCCGACCTCCTCGTGCGCATGCCCTGCGACAACGATACCCAACGCGGCGCCGAGCACCCGTGCGACAGCGGTCACTGCCTGTCGAGCCTCGGGTGCTTCCTCTGCGCTCCGCTGAACACGGCCTGGAGCTGGCGCACGTTGAACGCCGAGACAGTCTCGCCGGCTGCATCGCCCGTGCCCTCATCCGCGGAGTTGCGTCGTCAGAAGCGACCTCCGCGATCCATCTTGGTCATCTGAGCACCTTCGGCCTGTTCTGTCCGTGTGCTCCAGCCGACCCGAGGACTGGCACAATGCCTTAGTCTTCCGACCGTGCGCGTCCCAGGCCGCCCAACGATACGGCCGAGGAGACGAGCCGTTCTGCGTGACGCCGACGTGACATAGCCTCCAATCGTCGGCTGCCGGCGAGCCAGAAAGGGCCATGCACGGACCTTGCCGAAATCGGTAGGCAGCGGCACGCGAGGAAGTCTTCGGTATCCGCACGCCGGGCCACTTTTCAAACTCACCTCAAGATGTGCTCGAGCAGCCCGCAAGGCTGCGAGCCGAGGAGCTGAATACCATGTTAAAGACCCACTCGACCCGTTCGATTTCCATCACCGCGGCAGTCCTGACAGCAACCGCGATTCGCAGACGTGCGGCCATGCTGGCCTTCGCGACGGCATCGGCCCTGGTGCTTGCTATTCCGTTCGCCGCCACCGTCCGAGCGGAGCCTGCTGCAACCGGCTTCGTCTATACGGCCGATGAATTTGGCAACACCGTTAGCCGCATCGACCTTACCACGGAAAAGATCGACATCGTTCCGGTCCCGATCACGCCCCACAACGTGCAGTTCGTATCGGGAAAAGATTTGGTGCTGGCGGTGGGCCTGCCGGTCGCCGGCAAAGCTGAAGACGCTCATGCGTCCAATGGGGCTGGCCATGGCGGCGACGGACATGGTGATGCCGCTGTCGCAGGCCAATTGATCGTCCTCGACGCGGCCGATATTTCCTCCGGCGTGAAGGCGTCGATCCCCGTGGGTGGGCATCCTGCGCATGTGATCGCAGACGCGCAAGGCAATCGCGCCTACGTCTCGAATTCCGAAGACGACAGCTTGTCGGTCGTTGATCTTGCCAAGGGCGAGGTCGTCGCCACGGTCGGCACCGGCGACTACCCCCACGGCCTGCGGATGAGCCCGGATGGAAGCGCCATCTATGTCGCGAATGTCCAGGACGGTACTGTTTCGGTTATCGACACAACGGCGCTTTCGGAAGTTGCCAGGATCAAGGTGGGCGTTGCGCCCGTCCAGGTCGGCTTCACACCTGACGGAAAGCGGGTCTATGTCTCGCTGCGCGATGAAAACAAGGTCGCCGTTATCGACACGCAGTCGCGCGAGGTGATCGCACGCATCAATGTCGGCCGTTCGCCCATCCAGGTTTACGCCACGCCTGATGGCCGGCTGGTTTACGTCGCGAACCAGGGAACCGAAACGGAGCCGGATGAGACGGTCTCGGTTATCGATGTCGTAGGCGGGAATGTCGTGAAGACCATCCAGACGGACAAGGGCGCTCACGGCGTGACGGTCGTTGCCGACGGAGCCTTTGTCTTCGTCACCAACATCGTGGCCGGGACCGTTTCCCAGATCGACGTCGGCAGCCAGTCCGTGGTCAAGACATATGCTGTCGGCAAGGGACCGAACGGCGTCACCTATCAGGCGCAGTGATGCAACGTCGGGGCGGCGCTTCGCCGCCCCGCACGACCTAAGCCTCAAACCTATGAGCAGGACGGCCGGCATGCAGGCTTCATCAATGGACAAAGGGTCGGCGAGGCTCTATTCTTTGCCCATGCTTCGCGCGTTGCTTATCATTGTTACAACCATCTCGCTTGCCGCTGCTTCTTTTGCCGTTCAAGCACACGAGACCCGCATGTCCGGGATGTTGGAACGCGCCGCGCTGACGCAGCACATGGAGCAAGCCTCTTCTTCGATGGCCGCTTGCAGCGAAGGGAAATCCTGCAAAGCAGATGCCGGATTGTGCACCTTCGCCTGCGCCGGAATATCGGCCTGGCTTCCGGTTGTGCGTACTTCGGCAAAGCAAATCAGCTCGCGGCAAAAATATCCCTTCCCGCCGGATGCCGTCTTCGTTGCGGCAGCTCCCGGCCGGAATGATCGCCCTCCTATATCGCGCCTCCTCTGAGCCTGCGGCGGGGCTGATCCCGCTGCGATCCATTTGGACCTTTCAGGCGGGACAGATCGTCCCGAGGTGACGAATATGACGACCTTTTCACGACGCGGCTTCCTCGCCGCCAGCGCAGCCATGCTTGCTGCATCCCATTTCCCCATCAGGGCCTACGGCCAGGACGCGGCTGCGATCCGCCTGGCCGCCACCAGCCGCACGCTCGATATAGACAATCGACCGGCCACCGTTTTCGGACTTGCTGGTCCCAACGGGCAGGGGCTGCTCCTCGATCCGGGCGAGCGATTTCGGGTGGATCTGACCAACGATCTCGCCGAGTCCACGATCATTCATTGGCACGGCCAGATTCCCCCGAACGCTCAGGACGGCGTCCCGGATATGCCGCAGCCGCTTCTTCAGCCCAGTGAAACGCGCAGCTTCGATTTCGCGCCCCAGCCCGGAACGCACTGGATGCACAGCCATGTGCCGATCCAGGAAATGCGATTGCTCGCCGCGCCGCTGATCGTCCGGAGGGCAGAAGACCTATCCGCCGATCGGCAGGAAGTCGTCCTGTTCCTGCACGACTTCGCGTTCAAGACACCGGAAGAAGTGCTGGAAGAGATCACCAGCGCAAGCGCTGATGGACATGGCGCTGCCGGCATGTCACGCGCGATGCAAGGCATGAACCATGGCGGCATGCCTGGAATGAACCAGGGCGAGGCCGGGGGAATGGGCTCGATGGCCATGGATATGGGTAACATGGCGATGGATCTCAACGACTACGACTGGGATGCCTATCTCGCCAATGACCGAACCCTGTCCGATCCCGATGTCGTTCAGGTCGAACGCGGCGGCCGGGTTCGCCTCCGTGTCATCAACGCAGCCGCAGCCACCGTTTTCTGGATCGACACGGGCGAAGCACAAGCCCGGCTCGTCGCCGTCGACGGGCATGAGGTCCAGCCGGTCGCGGGTTCGCGGTTCGGGCTGGCCATGGGGCAGCGTCTCGACCTGGAGATCGACCTTCCAAATGAGACCCGCGCATGGCCGATTCTGGCGCTCAGGGAGGGCGAACGTGAAAGGACCGGCATTATTCTCGCCCCCGCGGGCGCCACGATCGACAGGATCGATTCCCTTTCAGCGAATGACGCCCCGGCCTTCGACACGGACTTGTCTCAGGAGTCACGGCTGGTCGCTGTCGACACGCTTGCCGCCCGTCCGGTGGATCGAAGCCACATGATCATGCTCGGCGGCTCGATGCAGCCCTATGTCTGGACCATCGACGGAGCAACATGGGGCAAGCATCGGCCGGTTGCCGCAACGAGCGGCGATCGGGTGGAACTGATGTTCCACAATATGTCGATGATGGGGCACCCGATGCATCTGCATGGGCATGCATTCCAGGTTGTTGGCATCAACAGGCGACGCTTCGAAGGTGCGCGCCGCGATACCGTGTACATACCGCCGATGTCGATGGTCACTGTTGCCCTTGATGCCGGCGAGGCCGCGAGCTGGATGTTGCATTGCCATCATATGCCGCATCTGGCCACCGGGATGATGACCGAGTTCAGGATCGCTGCATGAAACCGCTCTGGATCGCGGTCGCCGCAACTCTCCTGGCGGCGGCCGGTGCGATCTTGGTCGGAAAGGGACGGTCCGGTCAGGAGGCGAGCGATCGCATCGCCCTTGGCCGGGCAGTCTATCTAGCGAACTGTGCGAGCTGTCACGGCACGAAACTCGAAGGCCAGCCCGACTGGCGCAGCCCGGGCACGAGCGGCCGCCTTCCGGCGCCGCCGCATGACGAGACCGGTCACACCTGGCATCATTCGGACAGGCAGCTCCTCGCAATCATCACCGATGGGACCGCCGCGGTGGTTGGCGGTGGCTACGAGAGTGACATGCCCAGCTTTCGGGAGGCTCTGACCTCCGCCGAGATCGAGGCTGTCCTCGACTACATCAAGAGTACCTGGCCGCAGCGAGAGGCAGACTACCAACGCCGCATCTCGAACGGCTGACACGCCGGAGGCCACGAAAACAATTTCGTGGCCCCACATCGCCATCGCGCGCCGCCCCACCACCACATTCATGCCGACGGGTTCGGCAGTTGATGGCGGCAGAGAGGGTGTTCGGCGGCCTAAAGACATAAGGATTCACAAATGAACAAGAGAAACGTCTTCGCTCTGCTCGTCGCCGCGGCAGCGGTTGCGGGCTTTGCGCTTTGGAATCGAACCGGATCGGAAGACGAAGCCAGAAGAGGAGTATCGGGCCAGGGGACGGCATTGTCGGTTGTCGTGCCTTCGTCATTGTCCGACACCGCAAAGATGGGAGAACGAGCTTTCAACGCCGTCTGTGCAGCGTGCCACGGCAAGAACGCGGCCGGAACCGATGCCGGCCCGCCGCTCATCCATCGGATATACGAACCTTCTCACCACGGAGACTACGCCTTTGAAATGGCCGTCGCCAACGGCGTGCGCGCGCATCACTGGAAATTCGGAAACATGCCTCCTCAGCCGGGTCTGACGAGGGCCGACGTCGCTACGATCGTGGCCTATGTGCGCGAGCTTCAGCGGGCGAACGGCATCAATTGAGGAGCATTGGCGGCGAGATATCCTGAACAGGAACAACCTGGAAGCCTTGCAAGGATGGGCGATCCCAACAGCGACCGATATCGCGTTCGCATTGCGTGTTCTTTCCCTGTTCGGCTCGCGTGTCCCAGCCTCGCTAAAGATATTCCTGGCGGCGTTGGCGATCATCGACGATCTCGGGGCGGTCATCGTTATTGCTGTGTTCTATACCGCTGATATGAACCTCATGCCGCTCGCCGGTGCGGCACTCGTGTGGGGCAATCTTTTCATCTTCAGCAAGATGAAGGTGAAGGCTCTGTGGCCTTACCTTTTGCTCGGCGCAGTGCTGTGGGTCCTTGTTTTCGCCTCCGGCGTTCATGCCGGACAGCGCGGACCCCTTATCATCCGGACGCGGCGGTAAACAGATATGAGCATTGGTTGATCTGCTGCGCATTTAGGCAGCAGATCAACCGCGAGAAATCTTGCACCAAAAACAGGCTTTCACATGTAGGGCGTTAGCCTTGCTCATCGGAGAGTTGAACTGGGCTTGTCGCAAATTCTCCTAGTTAACTGGATGTTGACCATCTGAAGAGAAATCCGCTCCAAATGTTGTGGAGTGGACCGATGATTCTGAATGCCATTACCGAGAAGCTGAAGCGCCAATCGAAGGACGATTTCAAAGGGCGTCATTTCGAGGCATG
>NZ_JAPAIX010000018.1:0-41121 GCF_025910175.1 Agrobacterium sp. BT-220-3 | reverse complement strand
TAGATACCATGTCACTGCCTGCACGATCAGCCATGCCTCGAAATGCCGCCCTTTGAAATCGTCCTTCGACTGGCGCTTCAGCTTTTCGGCAATGGCATTCAGAATCATGGCTACGCTCCGCTACATCGGGAGCTGAATTTCCACCGTTGTGGTCAACAGCTAGTTAACCAAAAGAATTTGCGACACGCCCGCTTCCTCTCGTCTTGATGAGAGTACGCTTAAAGAACTCCGCCCAGTTTTCCCCCAGTTCAACAGTATCCGCCATCAGGGGACATGACCAAAGCAGAAACACGCTTTACTCATCGTTGGGCATCTTCATTTGCCACGGAGTTCGCCGAGGCTGGACAGGAGGAGTGCTGTTCTAGCTATTTGGATTTTGATACGTATCCATCTACGGTTCGGCCACGACCACGTTGTTTCTGCCGTGTCGTTTTGCTTCGTATAGTGCCGTATCGGCGCGAAGCAAGAGCTCCTGAAGTCGTTCTTTGGGTCGAGCTTCGGCGACGCCGAAGCTGCACGTGATGCGCCCTTTAGGCAGAGGATCAACCACACGGCTTTCAATGACAACACGAAGACGCTCAGCCACAATCTCCGCGGACGCGAGGTCAGCTCGTGGCAAAACAATGCAAAATTCTTCGCCGCCCAACCTGCTTGCGCAGTCGTAAGGGCGAAGTTGATCCTTTACAGCTTCCCCAATCGCTATCAGGACATTGTCGCCAGTATCATGGCCGTATTCATCGTTGATGCGCTTGAAATGGTCGAGATCGAAGACAATCAGCGAGACAGCTTCACCAGAGCGCTTGGCCTGCTCCTGGATGGTGGGCATTTGCTCCATAAGCGCTCTTCGATTACCCAGCCCAGTCAAAACATCGGTCGACGCTTGATGTTTGAGCTGCTTGGTCAACTCTTCCATCTGCAATAACGTCGTCCGTGCAATATCGGTCACTGTTCCAATTTCGTCAGACGAGGTTGGATAAAATCTCAAAATACTTTTATCTTCCGGGTACCGCTTCATCGCGATGGAAAGGCGGGTCAGCGGTTGGATAAGCCGCCAGATCGCAAACAGACAAATGCTTGTGCCAAGCAGTGTTGCGCCGAGGACAATCGCGAAAACCGGGAGAGCGCCGGGTTCGAACCCCATCGCCAAGTAACCAACAAGCGCAATGAGCGGCACGTGCACGCTGGCGAAGCAGATAAGGAAGGTCTTCGCAACAAAGGACGATTTGATCTTGTTCAAGTGCACCTCTTGCAGTCAATATCTTTAGTCTGCCTCTTATAGAGCCTGGGAAAGGCCGATCCCATACTGCTTTTGAATAGGCGAGATGTTGCAGCCAGGTGTTTCCATTCAGGTAACTATGAAGTCATTGGGCGTCGGCGATCACATCGTCGAAATCTTGCCAGAAGTTCATTAGCAGGTCCCGGCAGATCGTCGAGCGGTAGCGACCTGAACGACACGACTGGAACACTGCGAAGTGGCGGATGGACATTCCCCGCAATACGTTGAGATGGGTTTGACGTTTGAGAACGCTTCGACGTGCTGGTGATGATTGAAGCAGCAATTAGCTGCTGTACTGATCGCGCGCCTGGAGAGATCGATCTGATGGCTTAAGCTTTTGCATCAAAGCATCCGTGCTGCGCGACCTCTGCGCCGCGTGGCATTGTTGTAACAACTCGGAGCCTGCTGCACAGACCTATGACGCAACTGCTCCACAGCATCGGGGAGCGGGATGTTGCGGTTTGCAGCCGCTGCCAGATACTCCAACCTTAGCCCATGTGCGGAAAACTCCCCCGGCTGCGACCCCGCCATCGCCCGTTGCTTCAGAATTGCGTTGATGGACTGCGGATCTAGCGCCTGCTTTGACACGGTGCCCCAACGCCCAATTCCGCTGAAGACACTGCCCTTTCCGATCTCGGCGGCCGCACGGTATTATCCTGCTCGCTGCTTGTGGTTTTCGTCCGCCCGAGATAAATGGCAAGAGAGGGGAGGGGAGGGCCGTCCGGCATCTCGATCGACGGCTCGCTGGTCAATTGCTCGACTCGAAATCCGGCGATCTCGCTGCGCCGACGGCCGCCGGAGCCAAAGGCGACCATCAGGATTGCTCTGTGACGCAGATCGCGTAGGCCGTCGCCCGCGCAAGTGGCCAGCAGTTTTGCCAAAACGTCGCCGGTCACTGCCTTCGCGCTTTTACGCGACGCGTCCGAGGGACGGCCCGCACGGCGTGGCGAATGGCCGATTTGAGGGCAGGTGAGGTGAAGGCACCATCGATGCCGTGCCATTTGGTCAGTGTCGACCAATTGGCCAGACGCCGACGCACGGTGGATGGCGCGTGCGGGCCGACGGATTTGAGAAACCCTGCTTTCGGAGTTTGTCATCCACCGCGGCTGGCATCCCATGAACGACATCGGCAGCTTGTTTTTGAGGTGATTGCCACCCGAACTGACCCGGTAGCACAGTATATTCTCATCGAGCGATGACCTACGTTCGAATCTTGCCTTTCGTCTGAAGAGCGGGGCTACGGACTGATCGACATGACAGTATTGAGCTTGATCCGACGCTGCCATTTTCGATCGGCTGCAAGACTGAAACACCATCCGCAAATTTTTACTAGTGGATAGCGGAGAGTAAAAATTATGGTTCCGGAGCAGCCGATCAAAATTTGTTAGGGTCAGGACTCATTGATCAGAGCCAGAAGATAACGGTTGCAGCGAGAGCGATGGCGGAGAGGAAGACCATTGGGCATCTGTCGTAGCGCGTAGCGACACGCCGCCAGTCTTTGAGACGCCCGAACATGATCTCGATCCGGTTGCGCCGTTTGTAGCGGCGTTTGTCGTATTTGATGGTTTTGTTGCGGGACTTCCGCCCCGGAATGCAGGGGGTGATCCCCTTCGCCTGTAAAGCGTCACGATACCAGTCGGCATCATAGCCACGGTCGGCCAGTAGCCATTTGGCCTTGGGAAGTTCATCAAGCAAGGCGGCAGCACCGGTGTAATCGCTGATCTGACCGGCCGTAATGAAGAAGCTGACCGGGCTGCGGCCATTCGCATCCGTGACGGCATGAAGCTTGGTGTTCATGCCGCCTTTCGTGCGTCCAATCAGGCGGCCCGCACCCCCTTTTTTACCCGCAGGCTGGAAGCTGTGCGGTGGGCCTTGAGATAGGTCGCATCGATCATGATGGTCTTGTGCTCTGCAGCTTCAGGCACGGCCAGACCTTCCATCATCTGGATAAATACGCCCTTGTCGCTCCAGCGTTTCCAGCGGTTATACAAGGTCTTCGCCGGACCATATTCCCTCGGCGCATCACACCACCGGAGGCCGTTGCGATTGACGAAAATGATGCCGCTCAGGACACGCCGATCATCGACACGCTGGCGGCCATGGCTCTTGGGGAAATAGGGCTGAAGACGGGCCATTTGCTCCTCCGTCAGCCAGAACAAATTACTCATCAGTCGGGCTCCTATCCGCCCGTCTGAATCATAGCCGTCAATTCAAATCAATGGGTCCTGACCCTAGATACGATCACCGCACTGCAGTCCGCCAACGACTATGGTCGGAACGCATTGGATGTTCTCGACCAAAAAGTCGGTTGGGACCGGTTGCTTCGGATGAAGCCTGAGCTTGAGTCGATGGTCGACGACAACGAGGCACCGCCGTTGACCGTGGCAGCCGAACAATACGCGACCGTCCACAAATACATTGGTGCATTTCTTTAGGCCTTCACGTTTCGCTCGGCGCATCGCCACGACCCGCTTCTGGCGGCAATTGCGCTGCTGAAACGGCTTTATGCCGAGAAGCGGCGGACACTCCCTGATCGCGTGCCGCTCACCCATCTCAGCCAAACTGATCGACGGCTTATCTTCGAACAAGGGAAACCTGATCGCCGTCTCTACGAGATCGCCACGCTAGCGGCTTTGCGAGACCGGCTTAGATCTGCGGACATTTGGGTCGACGGCAGCCGATCTTTCCGGCCGATTGACGAGCATCTGATGCCGCGGTCGACATTCATCACGATGAAGGAAGAAGATCGTCTCGGTTTGGGGGGCCAAGGCGACGGCGCGCAGTGGCTTGCTGAAGCGTGCCAGATGCTCGAGTTCAACCTGCAGCGTCTTGCGCACAGAGCACGATCCGGAAAGCTCGAAGGAGTTCGTCTTGAGGCCGGAACGTTGATCGTCACACCAACCGTCGGCGAAGTCCCCGTGGCAGCAGAGGAACTGAATGCCGAGATCAGCGATATGTATCCGTTGGTCGAGGTTCCCGACTTGTTAAGGGAAGTGCATGAATGGACCGGCTTTGCGGATCACTTCACGCATGTTCGCACCGGCGACATCCCGAAAAATGTCTCTGCCATGCTCGCTGGTGTACTGGCCGATGCGACGAACCTCGGCCCAAAGCGAATGGCGGGCGCATCCAAGGGGATCAGCGCTCACCAGATTGGGTGGATGCGCACATTCCATGCCCGATCGGAGACCTACCGCGCGGCGCAAGCGTGCATCACCGATGTCCACACCCAGCATCCGCATTCCCGCCTTTGGGGCAATGGCACAACGTCATCGTCAGATGGCCAATTTTTTCGTGCGAGCGACCGAGCCGCAAAGCGCGGCGACATCAACTTGCATTACGGCAGCGTGCCAGGATCGAAATTCTATAGCCATCTGTCAGATCAGTACGGCTACTTCAGTATTTTGCCCATCAGTCCAACCGAAAGCGAGGCGGCCTATGTGCTCGATGGGCTCTTCGATCAGGACACGGTCCTCGACATCCAAGAACACTTTACCGACACAGGCGGAGCCAGCGATCATATCTTCGGGCTGTTCGCCCTGATCGGAAAGCGGTTCTCACCGCGACTACGCAATCTCAAAGACCGGAAGTTCCATACGTTTGAAAAGAACGGCGCATATCCGGCGCTGTCGAACCATATCGGGACGCCGATTAATGCCAATCTGATCCTCGATCATTGGGACGACCTGCTCCATCTCGCGGCGTCGATCACGACACGGTCCGTGGTGCCGTCTACGATCCTCAAGAAACTGTCCGCGTCTTCAAGGCAGAGACATCTCGCGAGGGCGCTCCGCGAACTCGGCCGTATCGAAAGGTCGCTCTTTATGATCGAATGGTTCTCAAGTCCGGCACTACGGCGGAGATGCCAAGCCGGTCTAAACAAGGGCGAGGCCGCCCATAAGCTGAAACGCGCTGTGTTCTTCCACGAGCGGGGAGAAATCCGCGACCGGTCGTTCGAGAGCCAGGCGTTCCGCGCCTCGGGGCTCAATCTCGTCGTCAGTGCGATCGTGCACTGGAATACGGTTTATCTTGATCGCGCGGTCACACAGCTGAAACGAGCGGGGCGAGACATTCCTGATACTCTATTGAAACACATATCGCCGCTCAGTTGGGAACATATCAACCTTACCGGCATCTACACATGGGATGCCGAACATCAGATGCCGAACGGATTTCGATCGCTCCGCCTTCCGGCTAGGCTAAGGAACGCCGCGTAAGTTCTCATTCCGTTCGTCCTTAGCGTACGATTTCGGACTGCTCTTGTTCTGACCCCAAGATGATAAGGTCACCCTCCCAGTGCCCAAACCGCGATCTGTTTCCAATGAAATCAGGCCTTTGCGATATGCGATGGCTGGCCGGGAATGCTCCGTCGCGAGGCTTTCTTGACCGCAGTGGCCGACGTTTGCGGCGTGCTTCCGGCAGATAGTGATAGAGACCGAGCTGATAATCTTCCTTGCTGTAGATGAACCGGTAAATGGTCTCGGCGCAGACACGGACAAGGCTCAATTTCTCCGATACCAGACGCCCGGCGATCTGTTCGGGTGACCACCGGGCCTCCAATCGACGAATGACTTCGGCACGAAGATCTGGATAGCGTCGAAGCTTGCGCAGACGTCGCCGCCGCTCGCGCCTCAGTTCATCGGCGATCGTCCCAAAATACCCGGTGTACTCGGGCAGCTCGTTGTCATGGAAGGTGTTGCGGCGGATTTCTCGATAGATGGTCGACCTGTGGCGTCCCAGCCGCCGGGCCATTTCGTTGATCGTGACTTTCTGATCAACCAGACGGTGAAGGAGGCGGCGATCGGCGAGGGTCAATTGCGTATAGCAACCGGACATGTAAAAATCTCCAAAGTGAAGCCATTGAAAATATTGGCATGTCGCACTTGGAAATAGAATGTACCCGGCTACAGAGAAAAGTCGCGTAATCTATATTATGGAACTTATGATCACATCTGTGCGACGCGACAGGTTCATTGCGGCAGAAACATCTGCACCTGCGGGACAGCAATTGACAAGACTGGGCACCAATTTGGCTGTTTCGAAAATTTTTTGAATACACAATTGTTGAACTTATATGCATCAGCCGGTATCGGATTGTGCCGATTTCCTGGGTTTGACGGTAATATCCCAACACAAACACACCTCCCTGCATAAATATAAGGCGAAAACCGTCGATTTTCGACGGCCACCGGTCATGGGTGTCACGGATTTCCGTGCAAAAGCCGATGGACAGGTCGTTTGTTTTATGTAGATTATGGATACATAGTTTTCATTATGGGGAATATGATGCGTAAACTCATTCGGGCTGGCCATATTGTCGCGTTTCAGGATGGCGGCCATAAGCATCTGAGGGATGGTTACATCCTCATCGAAAACGACCGGATCGCCGATGTCGGCGGCGGCCAGTTCGAAGGTCAGGTCGACGAGATCATCGATGCCGCCGATAAGATCGTCACGCCCGGCTTCATCAATACCCATGCGCATCTGAGCGAGTCCCCGCTGGACAGGTCCTTCGTGGAAGATCGGGGTCCGCGCAATTTCTATCTCTCAGGGCTGTTCGAATTCCTGACGGCTCGCGATGGCGCTATTACCGACCAGGCCCGCCGCGCTTCGATTTCCGCTTCCATGCCGGAACTGATCCGCACCGGCACGACCACAATCGTCGAGATGGGCAGCCATGGTGATTTCGTGGCCGATCAGGCCGAGAAGGCGGGATTGCGCGCCTATATCGGCGAGTTCTACCGTTCGGGCCGCTGGCTGACGAAGGATGGCAAAAGCGTTCAGTACGAATGGCGGGAAGACGATGGCGCGGCGGCCATGCAGCATGCCGTCGATTTCATCGGCAAGATCGAAGGCCGTGCCAATGGCCGCATCAAGGGTTTCCTGACGCCTGTCCAGATCGATACCTGCTCGGAAGCGCTTCTGCGCCGTTCACGCCAGGCCGCTACCGACCTGAATGTGCCCATCGCATTGCATGTGTCGCAGTCGGTGCCCGAATTCCAGGAAATGGTCAGACGAAACGGCTGCTCGCCCGTCGAGTGGCTGGAGAAGATCGGCTTTCTCGGCGACGATGTCATCCTCGGCCATGTGATCATGCCGGGCGGCTCGACCTGGACCAACTATCATGCCGACGACCTCGGCATTCTCGCCGATACAGGTACAAACGTTGCCCATGCGGTCTGGGTCTTTGCCCGCCGTGGCATCGCCATGGAGAGCTACTCCAAGTATCTCGCTCGCGGCATCAACATGACGCTTGCCACTGACACCTGCCCGCAAAGCATGATCGAGGCCATGCGCTGGACGGCCGTCATTTCCAAGATCATGGACCGGCGCACGGAAGTCGCAACGGCCGCGGACGTGTTCAATTCCGCAACCCTGGCCGGTGCCAAGGCTCTCGGGCGCGACGATCTCGGCCGCATCGCAACCGGCGCCAAGGCAGATCTGCTGTTCTGGGAAGGCGCCAGCCTGTTCATGACGCCGATGCGCGATCCGGTCCGCAACATCGTTTACTCGGCCCAGGCGGAAGACCTGAACTCCGCGATGATCGACGGAAACTTCGTCATGCAGAATCGCGTCGTTCCCGGCTTCGATATCGCCGCCCTCACCGCCGATCTGCAGAAGGGCGCTCAGGACATGTGGGGCAACATGCACCTGCAGGACTGGGCACATCGCGACATCAATACCCTTTCACCGGAAAGCTATGCGGAGTTCCGGCGCTAGTTTCGCATGCCGCCGTCTCACACACGGGACGGCGGAACAGGTCTTGAAGCTCAAAAAACCAGGGGAACTCGAATGAAGTTCAATATCGTAAAGGCCGCACCGGTCCTCGCCGCGATCGCATCCGCGGTTCTGTTTTCCGCCCCGGCTCTTGCCAGCGATCTCAAGATCGTCATGGAAAGCCGGCTGGGTAATCTCGATCCCATCCTCAGCGGCTCGCACCAGACGCGCGACCATGGCTACCTGATTTACGACACTCTGTTCGGCCTCGATGCCCAGCAGAAGGTCCATCCGCAGATGGTCGATACCTATACGACCTCCGAGGACGGCAAAATCTTCACCTTCACCCTGCGGGACGGCCTGAAATGGCATGACGGCAAGCCGGTCACCGCCGCCGATGTCGTTGCATCCATCAACCGCTGGGGCAAGCGCGACCGCATGGGCATCGCCCTGATGTCGATCACCAGCGAGGTCAAGGCCGTCGATGAGAAGTCCTTCTCGCTGACCCTCAAGCAGCCGTCCGGCATCGTTCTCGACGCCTTCGCCAAGCCGAGCGGCAATCCGCTCTTCATCATGCCGGAAAAGGTGGCGCAGACGCCCGTCACCGAAGCGGTGACGGATTATACCGGATCCGGTCCCTTCGTGTTCAAGGCCGATGAATATCAGCCCGGCGTCAAGGCTGTTTACGTCAAGAACGAAAATTATGTGCCGCGCAAGGAAGCCCCGAGCTGGTTCTCCGGCGGCAAGATCGCCAAGGTCGATCGCATCGAGCGCATCGAAATGGCCGATCCGCTGACGGCGCTCAACGCCCTTAACAGCGGCGAGGTCGATTATCTTCAGAACATCAATTTCGACTTGCTCGACATCGCCGACAAGGATCAGGTGACGACAGACCGGCTCGATGAGCTTGGCTATCAGATCAGCTATCGTTTCAACCACCTACAGGCACCGTTCAACAACAAGCTGGTGCGCCAGGCGGCCATCTGGGCAATCGGCCAGGAGGAAGTCATGCAGGCGCAGTTCGGCGCGCCGGAAAACTTCAAGGTCTGCGGCGCGATCTTCGGTTGCGGCCTGCCCTATGAGAGCGACGTTTCCGCCGAGATGGCTGTCAAGGCAAACCCGGAAAAGGCCAAGGCGCTGCTGGCTGAGGCTGGATACAAGGGCGAACCACTCGTCCTCATGCACATCTCCGACATCCGTTCCCTCTCCTCCGTCGCGCCGGTGATGGCGCAGCAGTTGCGGGCCGCCGGGTTTGTTGTTGAAATGCAGGCGATGGACTTCATGACCATGCTGTCACGCCGCGCCAACCAGGGCCCGACCACCGATGGCGGCTGGAGCATCTTCATCACCAGCTGGCACGCAACCGAAATCCAGGACCCGCTGCGCAACTTCATGATCGTGGCCGAAGGCAAGGGAAGCTACGCCGGCTGGGCCGATGCACCGGTCATCCCGGCGCTGACGCGTGAATTCCTTACCTCCACCTCCCCGGAAGACGCAAAGGCGATCGCCGCCAAGATTCAGGGCGCTGTTTATGAAGAGGGCATCTTCGCCCCGCTCGGCACCTTTGCCCGCGTCAGCGGTTACCGCAAGACAGTCGAGGGCGTGCTTCCGGCACCTGCCAACATCTTCTGGAACATCTCGAAGACAGAGCAGTAAGACCATGCTGGCCTATATCGCCCGGCGTATCGTGATGACCATCCCCGTCATGGGGGTGGTCGCCCTGATCGTGTTTTCCCTGCTTCACCTGGCGCCGGGCGATCCGGCCGTGATCATGGCCGGCGATACAGCGTCGCCGGCCCAGCTTGCCGGAATCCGCGCCAGCCTCGGCCTCGACAGGCCGATCTACGTGCAGTTCGTCTATTGGCTGGGGCAACTGTTGCAGGGCAATTTCGGCACCTCGCTGCATTCGCACAAGCCGGTCGCGGAAATGATTTCTGCCCGCGTCGGGCCGACATTGACCATTGCTGCGACAACGATGATGTTCTCGCTGCTGGTGGCCATTCCCATGGGCGTTTATGCCGCCTGGGCACGGGGCCGGATCAGCGACCGGCTGGTCATGGCCGTCGCCGTACTCGGGTTCTCGACACCCGTTTTCGTGACCGGCTACGTCCTGATCTATCTCCTGTCGCTGAAGGCCGGCTGGTTCCCTGTCCAGGGTTTCACGCCGCTTTCCACGGACCCGGTGCGTTTCCTGAAGACAGCCACGCTGCCGACCCTGACGCTATCGACCATCTATATCGCGCTGATTGCACGCATCACCCGCTCGAGCATTCTCGAGATTCTTGGCGAGGATTTCATCCGCACGGCGCGTGCCAAGGGCGTGCCCGAAACCCAGGTCGTTCTCAGGCATGCCCTGCGCAATGCCGCAGTGCCCATCGTCACGGTGGCGGGATCGGGCGCAGCTTTCCTGATCGGCGGGGTCGTCGTCACCGAAAGCGTCTTCAACATCCCCGGCCTTGGCAGGCTGGTGGTCGAATCGGTGCTGGCCCGCGACTACCCGTTGATCCAGAGCCTGATCCTGCTGCTGTCGCTCATCTACATCCTCATCAATCTCGCGGTCGACCTCCTCTACACGGTCTTCGATCCGCGCATCCGCTACTGATCGGCCGCCTTGGGCGCCATAGAAAGAAGGCAACGGATGTCCGCCATTTCCTCGAATTCGAACGGCAACCGCACGATCGGCGGGAGCAACCTGCTTCTCATCGCGGCAATCGCCTTCCTCGTGCTGGTCACGCTTGCGGCGATATTCGCTCCACTTATGACCAGTGCCGACCCGATCTTCATCAATCCGGTGAACCGGCTGAAGCCGCCGTCTGCGGATTTCTGGTTCGGAGCCGACACGATGGGCCGCGATGTTTTTGCGCGTGTCGTCTATGGCGCACGCACCTCTCTCACGGTCGGCATCGCCGCCGCAGCCGTGTCGCTCATGCTGGGGCTTTTGATCGGGCTGGTCTCAGGGTATTTTCCGGTTATCGACGGTATCCTGATGCGGGTCATGGACGGCATCATGTCGATACCGTCCATCGTGCTTGCCGTGGCTCTGGTCGCAATCACCGGCGCCAATCTCTACACGGTCCTGCTGGCCATCATCCTGCCGGAGTTCCCGCGTGTGGTGCGTCTGGTGCGCGGTGTCATTCTGGGCCTGCGCAACGAGCCCTATGTCGAGGCGGCAATCTCGCTTGCGACCCCGACATGGCGCATTCTGCTGCGCCACATGCTGCCCAACACGCTCGCTCCACTGATCGTGCAGGGAAGCTTCATCCTCGCATCGGCTATCCTCACCGAAGCGGTGATGAGCTTTCTCGGTGTCGGCCTGCCGCCGGAGGTTCCCTCCTGGGGCAATGTGATCGCCGAAGGGCGCACCTATTTCCAGCTCAGGCCCGGCCTGATCTTTTTCCCCGGCGTCTTCCTTGCGCTGACGGTGCTTGCCATCAACCTGATCGGCGACGCCCTGCGTGATGCGCTCGACCCGAAACTCGCGCGGAGGGCCTGATCCATGACAGACACCGACATGCAACAGGACGTGCTTCGCATCGAGAGGCTGACCGTCTCCCTGAAACAGACCGGGGCGGCAACCGTCCGGGACATATCCTTTTCGATCAAGGCCGGAGAGACCCTCTGTGTGGTGGGCGAATCCGGCTCCGGCAAGTCGGTCACTTCGCTCGCGGTCATGGGTCTGCTGGATCCTGCCGCCCTTGCGGTGACCGCAGGCCGGATCGTGGTCGATGGCACCGATGTTCTTGCCGCCAGCCGGGAAGACCTGCAGAAAATGCGGGCGACCCGCATGTCCATGGTCTTCCAGGAGCCGATGACGGCGCTCAACCCGGTTGAAACCGTCGGTGCGCAGGTCGAGGAAGTGCTGCGGGTCCATGGCGAGACGGACCGCACCAAGCGCCGCAAGCGCGTCCTCGAGATGTTCGAGGCGGTGCATCTGCCCGAACCGGAACGCATCTACACCTCCTATCCGCATCAGCTTTCGGGCGGGCAGCGGCAACGCATCGTCATTTCCATGGCGCTGATCATGCGGCCAAAGCTGCTGATCGCCGACGAGCCGACGACCGCGCTCGATGTGACGACGCAGCGGCAGATCCTGCTGCTGATTGGCGAGTTGCAGAAACGTTACGGCACGGCAGTGCTGTTCATCACCCATGATTTTGGCGTGGTATCCGAAATCGCCGACCGCATCGTCGTGATGAACCGAGGTGACATGGTCGAGATCGGCAGCCGCGACGCTGTGCTGGCCAACCCGAAACAGGATTATACCCGCATGCTGGTGGCCTCGGTGCCAAGCCTGTCGCCGCCGGAAAGAACCAGCCTGGCCGGTTCCGAAGTGCTGCGGGTCACGGGTCTCACCAAGGTCTATGCATCCGGCGGGTTCTTTTTCGGCAAGCGTCAGGTGGATGCGCTGAAGCCGACGGATCTCGATCTCCGGCGCGGCGAGATCTTCGGCGTCGTTGGCGAATCCGGTTCCGGAAAGACGACTTTCGCCCGCTGCCTGACCCGCCTGATCCAGCCTTCGGCAGGCTCGATCCTGCTTGATGGCACGGATATTTCCCAGATGCGCGCCCGTGCCCTGCGTCCCCACAGGCGTCGTCTGCAGGTCGTTTTCCAGGACCCGTTCCGGTCGCTGAATGCCCGCATGCGGGTGCGCGACGTGATCGTCGAAGGCATGCTGAATTTCGGTGCTCCCAAGGACGAGGCTTATGAACGGGCGGGCGTACTGATGGAACGCGTCGGCCTGTCGCGCGATATGCTCGGCCGCTTTCCGCATCAGTTCTCCGGTGGCCAGCGGCAGCGTATCTCGATTGCCAGGGCACTGGCTCTGGAGCCTGATATCCTCGTCGCCGACGAGTCCGTTTCGGCACTCGACGTCTCGGTGCAGAAACAGGTGCTGGAACTGCTGCGCGGCATCTGCGACGACAATGGCGTCGGCATCCTGTTCATTACCCACGACCTGCGCGTTGCGGCACAGATCTGCGACCGGATCGCGGTGATGCGCAAGGGCGAGGTCGTCGAGGCCGGCACGGCCCATGCGGTACTCTCCAATCCCAGCCACGCCTATACCCGCGACCTGATCGCCGCGGCTCCGGGGCGCCACTGGGATTTCGCAAATTTCAAGGCATATGGCCCACCGGCATGAACCGGCGGGCCTTCGACATCATCCCAGGATCGAAATACGAAAGCGAAGCGCGATGAAAATGATCGGCGTTGATGTGGGCGGGACGTTTACGGACCTCGTCTGCTGTGACATGGAAACCGGCCATGTGGTCATCCACAAGGTCTCAACCACGCCCCACGATCCCTCCGAAGGGGTCATGCAGGGTATTCGGGAACTGTGCGTGAGGGCAAACGCCGAACCGTCCGAAATCGCCTACGTCTTCCACGGCACGACAACGGCTACCAATGCGGTGCTGGAAAACAAGATCGCGCTCACCGGCATGATCACCAATGAAGGCTTCCGCGATATCGTCCATATCGGTCGCCACCAACGCGTCGAGCATTATTCGATCATGCAGGAACTGCCGTGGCAGAGCCGCCCGCCGGTACTGCGCCGCCACCGCAAGACGGTTGCCGGACGCCTTGTTCCGCCGACCGGAGAAGAACTGGAGGCGCTCGACGAGGCTGCCGTGCGCCGGGCGGCTGAAGAACTGAAGGCCGATGGCGTCGAGGCCGTCGTCATCTGCTTCCTGTTCTCCTTCCTCAATCCGGCCCATGAATTGCGCGCCCAGGCGATTGTCGAGGAGGTGATGCCAGACGCCTATGTCACGACCTCGTCCTTCATGGCGCCCCAGTTCCGCGAATTCGAACGGTTCACGACGGCAGCGCTTGCCGCCTCCATCGGCCCGAAGGTGGAGCGTTACATCGCCAATCTCGAAGCCGCACTCGCCAATCTCGGTATTGCCGGAGAACTGAGGATCATGGCCTCGAACGGAGGCGCGGCAACCGCCCGCATGGTGACGGAAAAACCGGCGCTGACGCTGCTTTCAGGTCTGGCTGCCGGCGTTCTCGGCGGCGCATGGGTCGGTGAACTGGCCGACAGGCATGACATCATCACCTTCGATATCGGCGGCACCTCCGCGGATATCGGCATCATCCGCGCCGGGCGTTTCGCCGAAACAGATGCCCGCTCCACCTCGCTGGCAGGCTTCCCGCTCCTAATGCCGATGATCGACGTGCACACGATCGGCGCTGGTGGCGGCTCGATCGCCCATATTGACCGTGGCGGCGCCTTCCGGGTCGGCCCGCAAAGCGCCGGTGCCGTTCCCGGACCGGCCGCTTATGGCCGAGGCGGCGCGGAGCCGACCGTAACCGACGCCAATATCGTGCTTGGCCGTCTCGACCCGGACGACTTTCTCGGCGGTGGCATGAAGCTCGACGCGGAAGCGGCAAGTGCCGTGGTGGCGGAGCTTGCCGCAAAGCTCGGCCTGTCCCTCGAAGAAGCCGCGGAGGGCATCCTGACCGTCCTCAATGCCAACATGGCCAATGCCATTCGCTCGCGGACGATCCAGAAGGGCATCGACCCGCGCGGCTTTGCGCTGATGGCAATGGGCGGCGCCGGTCCGCTGCACGGCGCGGAAGTGGCGGCGATGCTGTCCATCCCGGAGGTGATCGTGCCGCCTTATCCGGGCATTACCTCGGCTATGGGCCTGCTGACCACAGACCTCAAATATGACGAGATCCGCACCCAGTTCCAAACCTCTGCCGCACCGGACCTCGCCCGCCTCGATCAGGGGTTCGATAACATGGAAACGGTGCTTGCCGGTCGCTTCAAGGCAGACAAGGTGCCTGAGGATGCGACCAGTTTCGTGAGAACCGGTGACCTGCGCTATGTCGGTCAGGGATACGAATTGAAGATCGACTTCCCCGAGGGACCGATGAGCACTGCCGCTCTTGCCGGCGTCTGGAAGGATTTCCACGACCGCCACCAGCAGGAATATGGCCAGGCCTTCCCCGAAAGCGCCATCGAAATCGTCAACATCCGGGTCTCGGCGATTGGCACGCTTCCCAAACTGCCGCCGCTCAAGGCCGCCACCGGCGGCTCGCTGGCCGAGGCGGAGCTACGCCGTAACCGCTGTGTCTTCCGTGTCGATGGCGCGCTGCGCCCCTTCGATACGCCGGTCTATCGCCGCTCGTCCCTGCCCGTCGAACAACCGTTCGAGGGACCGGCGATCATCCTGCAGCAGGATAGCACGACGGTGGTGCCGCCCGGCGCCACGGTGCAGGTCCATCCGTCCGGAAACATCATCATCACGCTGGGGCCTAATCAATGAACGCGACCATATCGAAACCCGTTACCCGCATCGATCCCGTCAGCGCCGCCGTCATCCATGGCGCTCTCGAAAACATCGCCATCGAGATGGGCCACAAGCTCATGCGCATGAGCTATTCCTCGATCATCCGCGAATCCGAGGATTTCGGCACGGCGCTGACCGATGCCACCGGCAGTCAGTTATGCGAATGCCGCATGTCCACACCGCTTCAGTCGGGGCCTATCCCCGGTTATGTCCGCCATGTCCTGAAGGTGATGGACGAACGGGGAGAAACGATCCTGCCCGGCGATGTGATCATGCATAACGACCCCTATGGCGGCGCAAGCCACGGCCCGGACGTCGCCTTCTGCGTGCCGGTCTTCCATGCGGGTTCGCTGGTCGGCTTTTCCGTGACCACGGCCCACCATCTCGATATCGGTGCGCTGACGCCCGGAAGCTGCGGCATTGTCGATGCCGTCGATACCTATGCCGAAGGCCTGCAGTTCAAGGCAATCAAGGTCTATGACCAAGGCCGCCGCGTCGATCCGGTCTGGCATATCCTCAGGGCCAATATCCGGGCGCCGCATCTGGTAGTCGGCGACATGGAAGCGCAGATCAAGGCGGCACAGATCGGCGCCGAACGCTATGTCGAACTGATCGACACATGGGGGCTGGACAAGCTGAAGGCAGCCCATGAGGATCTGATGGACTATTCCGAACGGCTGATGCGCAACGCGATCCGTGCCTTACCGGACGGCGAATATAGCGCGGTCGGGCATATCGATGGATATCTCGACGATCCCGATCCCTCCCGCAAGGACCTGCCGCTCGCTGTCAAGCTGACGATCAGCGGCGATAGTGTTGTCGTGGATCTCACCGGAACCGCGCCGCAACTGGCCGACAAGCCGGTCAACATGCCTTTCGAAGGCACGGTGGACTGCGCCATCTGGCTGACATTGCGTTCGATCCTGCTCGACAGCGTTGTCTACGGCAACATTCCCCAGAATGCCGGGCTCACACGCCCGGTCACCATCGTTGCGCCGAAGGGGTGCCTCGCCAACCCTGAATTTCCGGCCCCGGTCATCGCCCGCTTCTGCCCCGGCAACCAGCTGGCCGACACGCTGATGAAGGCGCTGGCGCAGGTTGCGCCCGACAAGGTTTCGGCAGGCATCGGCAACCTTCGCATCGCCTCCTTTTCCGGCCTCAAGGACGGTCAGCACTGGGTGCATATGGAAATCCTCGAGGGAAGTTACGGCGGCCGGGCCGGGCTGGACGGCATGGACGCCGTCGATACGCTTTACGCCAATACCCGCAACAACCCGATCGAGGATATAGAGATGCACCTGCCGTTGCGGGTCAACCGCTACGAGCTGCGCGAAAACTCGGTTCCGGCCGGTCGCTGGCGCGGCGGTATCGGCACGGTACGGGAGTTCGGCTTCCTTGAGGATGGCGGCTTCTCTATCGAGGGCGACGGCCACAAATACAAACCCTGGGGTTATGACGGTGGTGCGGATGGCATGACAGCCTCTATCACGCTTCTGTCTGGAGAAACCGAACGGGCCATGGTCTCCAAGGTCGCCTATATCAAGGCCCGCGAGGGCGACCGCCTGCTGTGCCTCGGCCCTTGCGGCGGCGGTTACGGCGATCCGCTGCTGCGCGATCCGGAAGCGGTGCTCCACGACGTGCGGGAAGGGTATTTCGGCGCAGAAACGGCCATGCAGGATTATGGCGTGGTGCTAGGCGCCAGTGGCATCGATACCGATGCCACGCGGGCGGAGCGCCAACGCCGCACGACCGCCTGAGAGCGAGGATGATGAGACCGGCGCATCATCACGCGCCGGTCACTGTTTCGGGCTTGTCACTGCTTCAGGCTTCGAGAAACTCCCGCCACCGGCGGACGAGATAGGAATGTTCGTCCATGAAGGTGTTCCAGACGCGAACCCGCCCCATGCGGGTCGGGTAGGAGCCGCCCTCGCGGACATGCCCAGCCGGGATTGCGATCTCGCCGAACGGATCCTGCAAGGGCCGTGCAGCGGCAATCCCGTCATACCAGTAGTCCCATTCTTCCTTCGCGAGATAGGCGCGCGCCCGTTCCGGGAAAAAGGCGTAATATCCCTGCCGGGAGAGACAGGCGCCCGGCCAGCCACCGGCCCACCAGTTGAGATAGGCATAGGCCGCATCCAGCGTTTCGCCGCTTGCCGCCGCTGAAATGCACAGATCGGAATGCCAGCCGCGACCGCCTTCCACCGGGTCGGCAACCTTGAAGTCCATCTTTTCGCGGCGCAGCCTCGTTGCGCCGGGCGTGAACATGCTCTGCACAAGCGCCCCTCGGTGCATCAGCCGCGCGGCTTCCTCGTAGTTCGACCAGACGCCGCGAAAATGCCCGAGCTTCTTCAACTGGATCAGCATGTCGGCGACAGTGTCGATCTCTTCGATCGTCAGGTTGCCGATATCCGGAAATGTCATGTCGTAGGCGGCTTCCATGGCCAGCGCGGCCTCGATCATGCCCAGCACGGGATCGGAGATCAACCCGACATGGCCGCGCAGGCGGCTGTCGAACAGCCAACCCCAGCTTTCGCTCGCATCCTGTCCCACCAGGTCGCGCACTGCGGGCTGATAGGCGAAACAATCGACGCCACGCAGAACCGGCAACATCGCCACCTGATCGCCCGGCGTCGCACCCAGTTCACCATCCGGTTGCACGAACAGCTTGGCCGTCACGGTCGGCGGCGACAGCGCTGCAAACGGCGGGCGTGCCAGTGCCTGCAGTTCGGTCGCACAATCCAGCCGGTCGAGGCTGATCGGCTGGATTGCCCTTGACGTCCAGATGAGATCTATCGTGTGCCACTGGTGATAGACGTCGAACGTATCGGGTGCGGTTACCACGCGGCGCAACCCCTCGAGCGTGTCGACCACGTCGAATTCGAGATCGATGCCGAGATCCTCGCTGGCCTTCCGGCGCAACGGTTCCGGTGCGAATTCCCGGCGCGCGATAACCCGCAGCCTGGGGCGTGACGTCGATCGGGCAGCCATGTCAGTGAATCCGTGTGAGATAGGGATAATCGGTCGGCGCATCGAAGATGGACAGAACCTTCAGTCGTGCACGGGTGCGCTGGTGCTGCAGGTCCAGATGCCGGCGCAGCGCCTGGGCGGCACCGTCGGCATCCCGGTTGACGAGGTGCGCCAGCACCAGATCATGCTCGTCGAACATGCGGGTCTCGTCCTGACGGGTGACATAGGTGCGGAACAGTTCATCGACGACATGGGATATCTGCAGGGTCTTGATCGTCGCCAGCATCCGCAGATTGCGACAGTTATGCAGGAGATCGCGATGCAACGCCGTCTCCAGCGCCGCGAATTCGCCCATATCGACCGTGCCGCCGCGCCGCCGCAACACATCGATCTGATCACGCATGGCACGCAGCGCGCCCGGATCGAGGCGCGGGGCACAATCCATCAGCGCCTGCGGCTCCAGCAGACGCCGCATTTCGTGGGTCTCGTCGAGGGTACGGGCGGATAGCGGACCGACGATCCAGTGAGAGGTGCGGCTCTTTTCGATCAGGCCCTGGACATCGAGGCGCGCGAGGACCTCTCGCGACACGGTGCGGCTCACGCCGAAATGGTCGCATATTCCTGCCTCGGAAATCTGGAACGTGCCGAACGGGATGCTGTGCAAAACCCGCTGCTCGACCTCTTCGAGGATCAGTTCCCAGCGCGGCGGCAAAGGCGTCGACTTGCCGCCCTCGAGCAGGGACAGGTCCAGATCGAGAAGATGCAGGTTTTCCCGCGCCTGCGAACCAGCTTCGTCGGCATGATCGCCGACCACATAACCGAATTGTGGATGGACGGCGAGAATGCCCTCCTCGTTCATCTGGTCGAGCGCGCGTTTTACAGGCGGCGGGCTGAGCGACAGCCGATCGGCCACGGCGGCCGTGTAAAGCCGCGTCCCGCGCGGGATCCTTCCCTGACGTATATTGTCTTCGAGGACGGCTCTGACGAGCTTGTAATATCCCTTGCTGCGCATGACTGCCCTTTATGCGTGTTACCTAATCTAGCCCAACTTTTGCACCGAGTGAACGGTCTTTCGTCGGCGAACGAAATGTCTTCGCCACCATGCTTGCCAAAGCACCCGCGCACCAGCCCGGCTGGCCGCTCGAAAAACGCCCGACCCATCGTCGATTTTGTTGAATAATGAAAATTATTGATACATAATTTTCGTTATTGAATAACGAAAGGGGAATTCATGCGAATTAAGGTCATAAATCCAAACACAACGCTCAGCATGACTGACAAAATTTATCAGTCGGCACGCCTGATCGCGTCCCCCGGCACAGAAATCGTCGCCGTATCGCCACAGATGGGGCCGGTTTCCATCGAAACCTTCCATGATGAGGTTTTTGCCGCAGCAGGCGTGATCGATGAGGTCCGCAAGGGCGAGGCCGAAGGGTTCGACGGTTATGTCATCGCCTGCTTCGGCGATCCGGGGCTGGCAGCGGCGCGGGAAGTCGCAAAGGGGCCTGTCGTCGGCATCGCCGAAGCGGCCATGCACATGGCAACCCTGATCGGTCACACATTCTCGATCATATCCCTGATCGATCGAATGGAACCGATGATGGCGCATCTGGTGCAGGCCTATGGCATGGAGCACAAATGCCGATCGATCCGCATGACCGCACTGGAGGTGCTCCAGCTTGAGGAAGAAGGCTCCGACGCAAGGCAGATCGTGGTGCGTGAATGCCGCAAGGCGATTGAGGAAGACCGCGCCGACTCGGTCCTGCTCGGATGTGCCGGGATGTCGGACCTGATGGCGCACGTTACTGCGGAAATCGGCGCGCCCGCCATCGATGGCGTGTCCGCGGCAGTCAAGCTCGTCGAATCCGCGGTCTCTCTGGGTCTCGGCACCTCCAAGCGGCATGGTTACGCCTACCCGACGCGCAAGACCTATACGGGCGTGTTCAGCGGCTACTCCATTCCCTGACTATCATGAACACCGTGGCGGGCCGCCATGGAGCGGTCGCCACGAGCATCGGTTTGAGAAGGTACTTCAACAATGAACGACAGGATCAAAATTGATCCGGCCGTCGTCGAGGGCATGATCCTCGACATGGCACGGCATGGTTCCGATGGCGGAACCGGGGTTTCGCGAACGGTTTATTCGCCCGAATGGGTCAAGGCGACGCAGCTTTACGCCCGCTGGTGCGAGGAAGCGGGCCTCAGCTCGCGCATGGACACGGCAGGCAATGTCTGGGGCAGGCTCGAAGGCCGCGAGACCGGCGCGAAGGCTATTGTTTCCGGCTCGCATATCGACACCCAGACCCCTGGCGGACGTTATGACGGCACGCTCGGGCTGATTGCCGCGCTGGTCGCGATCAGCGCATTGAAAGAACAGTTCGGCGAACCGCGCCTGCCGCTCGAATGCGTCGCCTTGTGCGAAGAAGAAGGCAGCCGCTTCCCCTCCGCCAATTTCTGGGGCTCGCGCGCTATTACAGGCCGTATCGCAGACCAGGACCTGCAGGCGACCATCGGTTATGACGGCGGCACGATTGCTGAAGCCATGCGGGAAGTCGGCCTCGATCCATCACAGATCGGCGAGGCGCAACGGGCCGATATCGGCGCCTTTATCGAACTGCATATCGAGCAAGGACCGATCCTCGAACAGGCCGATCTGCCGGTCGCTGTCGTCACCGGCATTACCGGCATCCGCCATTACCAGGTGGAACTGAAGGGCACGGCAAACCATGCGGGTGCTTTCCCGATGGACCTGCGGCGCGATCCAATGGCAGGTTTCGCAGAGATTGCCACCGGTGTCATCGACACGGCGCACCGATGGGGGCGACCCGCCGTCACGACCATCGGGCGTATTGCAGCCCTCCCCAATGGGGCAGCCATCATTCCGGAAAGCGTCCGGTTCTCCCTCGACGCCCGCCATCCCGACCCCGATCTCTGCCAGGCGCTTTATGCAAGCCATGAGCGGCTGATGCGCGAAGTGGCCGCGCGGCGAAACCTCGAAATCGACTGGACGATCACCCTCGATCATCCCGCATGGCCCTCCGCACCGGCAATCGTCGAGACGCTGAAGACGGCGGCGAAGGCGCAGGGCGTGCCGGTGATGACGATGGCGAGCGGCGCAGGTCACGATTCCCAGCAGATGGCTCGCATCGCGCCCACTGCGATGATCTTCGTGCGCAGCAAGGACGGACGAAGCCATACGCCGGAAGAGTTTTCCTCAATCGCCGACATCGTCGCTGGCATCGAGGTGCTGGCCGCGGGCCTCTATCGCCTGGCTTACACGGATAGCTCACCGGCATCGTGACGGCGCAACCGGTCCGACCCCGGTTTCGAGCGTCTTTCAGTAACCAACCACCCGCCCCGCAGCCTACACGTTACACAAGAGATTGGCAGATCGCGCAATCGTCCGCTTATTTTTTGCTCTTTGTGATCTTTTTTTCATCATTATAAACTTGACTGTAATTGTCTTCTTTAATACCAGTGCATTGCAACAAAAACGGAATAACGATCATGATTTCCAATAGCTTAGCCCAGCACATCGCTGCTTGGGCGGTGTCGATTTCGGCTGCCCTTTTTCAACCACTACCTGGGCGGAAGAAAAAACGATCACTGATGTGATCGGTCGCGAAGTGAAGGTCGACCTGCCAGCCAAACGCGTGGTGCTCGGTTTCTACTTCGAGGATTATATGGCCGTTGGCGGCGAAAACGCCTTCGATCAGGTCGTCGGCATTTCGCGCGAGGCCTGGGAAGGCTGGGTTCCGGCCAACTGGAACATGCACACCGCCCACCGTGCCTCGCTGAAGGATATTGCCGACGTCGGTGAAGTCGAGGCGCAAACTTTCTCCGTCGAGAAACTGCTCAGACTCAACCCGGACCTCGTCATCCTTGCCGACTGGCAATACAAGGCGCTCGGCCTTGATGCTGACCGGATAGAGGAAGAAGGCATTCCGGTCGTGGTTGTCGACTACAACGCCCAGACAGTCGATCGCCATGTCGCCTCGACCCTCGTGCTCGGCACGCTGACCGGCGAGGAAACACGCGCCAGGGAAATAGCAGACTTCTATTCCGACGCCCTGAAGGGCGTTGCGGATCGAGTCGCCAAGGCCGGCGCGGCAAAGCCTAAGGTCTACGTCGAATTCGGCAACAAGGGGCCGGCCGAATATTCCTTTACCTACGGCAAGAACATGTGGGGCGCCATGTCGACTGCTGGCGGTGGCGACAATATCGCCGCTCCCTTCGTGGAGTGGTGGGGACCGATCAACCCGGAACAGGTTCTGGCCTCGGCACCTGACGCCATCTTCATTTCCGGGCGGGAAAACAACAAAAGCGATACGGCGCTGCCAATGGGTCAGGGCGTCAAGGCAGAAGAAGCCCGCGCCAAGCTGAAGGCTTTCGAGACCCGCCAGGGCTGGGACCAGTTGCCTGCCGTCAAGAACGGCAAGGTCTTCGGCGTCTACCAGGGTGCATCTCGCACGCTCTCCGACTTCGCCATGGTCCAGTACATCGCCAAGCAGCTTTATCCCGAGCAGTTCGCCGACATCGATCCGATCGCCAACTATCATGCCTACTACGCAAAATACCTGCCGGTTCAACCTCAGGGGACCTTTGCCATCGGCGTGAAGGATTGATTGCCGCTTGCAGTCCCGCACTCCCTGGGCTGCCACTGATGGAAAGCGCCGATAAGCATCGGCGCTTTCTCCCGTCTTCACCGGTTTGCCGATCCCATGACAATCAATAGAAAAAACACCGAGGCGATCGGTGCTCAACGGGCGCGCGAGCGCCGCCGCTGGCGTACTGTTCTGCTGTTTCTGGCGGTGATGACAGCAAGCCTGGTGCTCGATATCGCCAGCGGCCCCTCCATGCTGTCGCCTGTGCAGGTCGTAAGATCGCTGACAGGTATTGGCGAACGCGCGCCTATGACCGATCCCATCGTGCGCTCGCTGCGCCTTCCCATGGCGCTGATGGCACTGGTGGTTGGGGCGGCGCTTGGTGCCGGCGGCGCACAGATGCAGACCATCCTCAACAATCCGATGGCAAGCCCTTACACGCTTGGCATGGCCGCGGCTGCCGGTTTCGGCGCGGCGCTGGTGCTGGCAGTCGGCGGGCTGGGCCTGCCCACCATGGTGGCCGTGCCGCTCGGCGCATTCATTTTTTCCATGCTGGCCGCCTTTTTCCTGTTCATGCTGGCCTCGATGCGCAGCATCAACGGTGAAACCATCATCCTCGGCGGCATTGCCCTGCTGTTCCTGTTCCAGTCGCTGCTATCGCTGATCCAGTTCATGTCCTCGCCCGAACTGTCGCAGCAGATCCTGTTCTGGTTGTTCGGCAGCCTGACCAAGGCGACATGGCCGACACTGGCACTGACTGCAATCGTCACACTGGCCTGCTGCCTTCTGCTGATGGCCGACTCCTGGAAGCTCGCGGCCCTGCGCATGGGAGAAGCGCGCGCTGCAAGCCTCGGTGTCGATGTGCGTTTCCTGCGCATGAAGGTGCTTGTCATCGTCGCCATCATGACGGCGACCGCCACCGGGCGTGTCGCAAAGCTGGCGATAGGACGCGTTGAGCCGATAATCACCCAGCTTTCACGCTTTGTTAACCTTTTGAAGTCCGAAGAGGCGCCCGAGCAGATCGTTTTGATCGTTGACGGTCCACTCGCCGGAAAATCCGAAGCCTTTGCGCAGCCACAACATCGCTTCGAACCCGGCGATCGTCCGGCGCGCCGTTTTGAATGACTGGAAACCGCCGATCTTGGGCATGTTCTTCTTCACTCGGAAGTGATCGCTCTCGATGCCTTGTTGGAGATGTTTGGTGACATAATGTACCGGGCCTGGATGCAGGAGCCCGTCCTCGACAGCTGTCTTGATCGTTGAAGGAAACGTGTTGGCGCCATCGGTGCCGATCTTACCCGGCGATAGTAGCGGCTCATCCTTGAGCATCTTACGGAAGAAGCGCTTGGCGGCGTCGAGATCGCGCTTAGCGGTGAGCAAGAAGTCGATCGGGTTTCCGTGCTTGTCGATGGCGCGGTACAGGTATCGCCACTTGCCCCGGATCTTAACGTAGGTCTCGTCAATCCTGACTGAGCCACAATGCGGTCGGCGAAACTGGCGAAGCCGCTTCTCGATGACAGGTGCATAGGCAAGGACCCACCGATTGATGGTGCTGTGGTCGACCTCAAAGCCGCGCTCGCGGAACATCTCCTCGAGATCTCTGTAGCTGAGCGGATACCGTAGATACCATGTCACTGCCTGCACGATCAGCCATGCCTCGAAATGCCGCCCTTTGAAATCGTCCTTCGACTGGCGCTTCAGCTTTTCGGCAATGGCATTCAGAATCATGGCTACGCTCCGCTACATCGGGAGCGGAAATTCCACCGTCGTGGTCAACAGCTAGTTAACCAAAAGAATTTGCGACAGGCCCGTGCCGGGTCGCGGCATTTACGATAACATGAAAACCGCGGTCGATCGCGTCGGTCGTGGCAAGGAGCGACAGGTCAATATCCGTTTCCTCGCGATGACGAACCACTACGTCTTTGCGCCTGAGTTTTGCAATCCCGCCGCGGGTTGGGAGAAGGGGCAGGTCGAGAAGAATGTCCAGGATGCCCGGCCGCGACTGTGGCAACAGATGCCGGACTTTCCTGATCTGGCGGCATTGAATGCCTGGCTGGAACAGCATTGCCAGGACCTGTGGCGCGACACAGCACACGGCACCTTGCCCGGCACGATCGCGGACGTCTGGTCCGCGGAACAGCCAGCATTGATGGCGCTCCCCGCTGCGTTTGACGGCTTCGTCGAGCAGGGCAAACGTGTCTCTCCGACATGCCTGATCACCTTCGAGCGGAACCGCTATAGCGTGCCTGCATCGTTTGCGAACCGGCCTGTCAGCTTGCGAATCTATCCCGAGCGACTGGTCGTTGCGGCCGAGGGTAATGTCCTATGCGAACATCCGAGGGTGATTGAGCGCAGCCACGACAAACCGCCGCGGACGATTTACGACTGGCGGCATTACCTTGCCGTCATTTAGCGCAAGCCCGGTGCCTTGCGCAATGGTGCGCCATTCCTGGAATTGCCGCTGGCCTTTCGACAGTTGCAGGACCAGATGCTGCGTCGCCTGGGCGGCGATCGTGAGATGGCCGATATCCTTGCTCTGGTGCTTCATCACGACGAACAGGTCGTCGTCAGGGCTGTGGAGCTGGCTCTGGATCAAGGCTTCGCGACCAAGACGCATGTGCTGAACCTGCTGCATCGTCTGATCGATGGGAAGACGACTGACGGCCCTGACATCGACACGCCACAGGCGCTGACCTTGGTGCGTGAACCCAAGGCTAACGTCGAACGTTACGATCGCCTACGTGTCCGGATCGTGGGAGGTCGCCATGCGTCATGATCCCGCAAGTGCCGCCGTCGTCATCATGCTGCGGAGCCTGAAGATGTATGGCATGGCCCAAGCCGTCACAGACCTGATTGAGCAAGGGGCTCCAGCTTTTGATGCGGCCGTGCCGATCCTGTCCCAGTTGCTGAAAGCCGAGATGGCCGAACGTGAGGTTCGCTCGATTGCCTATCACATGAAGGCTGCTCGCTTCCCAGCCTATAAGGACATCTCCGGGTTCGACTTCGCCGCCAGCGAAATCAACGAAGCGACGGTGCGCCAACTGCACCGATGCGAGTTCATGGACGGGGCGCAGAATATCGTGCTCGTCGGTGGGCCGGGCACAGGAAAAACACATGTCGCGACTGCCCTTGGGGTCCAGGCCATCGAGCATCACCGCCGGAAGGTCCGCTTCTTCTCGACCATCGAATTGGTCAATGCGCTCGAACAGGAGAAGGCCAAAGGCAAGGCAGGACAGATCGCTGAGACCCTCGTTCGCCTCGATCTCCTGATCCTCGATGAATTGGGATACCTTCCGTTCAGTGCCTCAGGGGGAGCGTTGCTCTTCCACCTGCTAAGCAAGCTCTACGAGCGCACCAGCGTCATTATCACGACCAACCTCAGCTTCAGCGAATGGGCAACCGTCTTCGGTGATGCCAAGATGACCACGGCTTTGCTCGATCGCCTGACCCACCGTTGCCATATCCTGGAAACAGGAAACGACAGCTTCCGCTTCAAGGCCAGCTCGGCCGCAGCAGCTCAGAAGAGAGGAGAAAAGGCCAATCCCTTGACCAAAGCCTGATCAGAAAACCATACTCAGAGGTGGCTCACTTCTCGGTGGAAAAACCGGGGGTGCGGATAAAAACTTGGACTGTTTTAAATACTCAGGCCGAGGCTCTTACGATATTCGACCGGGCTGAGTGATCCCAGTGATATTTTGATGCGCGTTTCATTGTACCATCGGATGTAGGCGTCCACCTCTGCCACGAACTGCTCGATCGTGATGACCTTCCAATCTCGTGGATAGAAGAGCTCGGTTTTCAACCGACCGAAGAACCCTTCGCACGCGGCGTTGTCTTGCGAGCAACCCTTGCGGGACATCGAGCGAACCAGTCTTGCTTCGCTGATACGGGTTAACCAGCCGGGCCATCGATAATGGGCTCCGCGATCAGAATGGATGATTGGCCGTTCCTCGCCGTTGGCGACGGTTTCGATGGCTGCATCCAGCATGGTGTTGACGAGACCTGCATCCGGTTGGGTTCCGATGGACCAGCTGATGACCATGCCGTCAAAGCAGTCGATGATGGGCGAAAGGTACACCTTGCCTGCTGGGATCTGGAACTCGGTGATGTCTGTCAGCCACTTCACGTTCGGCGCTTCTGCATGGAAGTCGCGATTGATCAGGTTCTCGGGCGCTGGACTGATCTCTCCCAGATAGGATCCAAACCGCCGTCGACGCGGCCTGGCAACGACCAGCTGCTCCTGCTTCATCAATCGCTGGACAACCTTTTCCGAGATTACCACGCTTTGTCTGGCCAGCGACGCCTGCAGTCGTCGATAACCGTAGCAACGACGGTTCGTTTCAAAGATCTCAGCTAGGCTGTGGCGGACGGCGGCATACTTGTCTGCCAGGCACATGCGGGCGCGATGGTAGAAGTAGGAGCTGCGGGCAATCCGAAGCTGGGCAAGCAGCTCTGGCAAGCGATAAACTTCCTTAAGGGCGTCAATCAGTTGGGTCTTCTCCCGATTACTCAGGATCTGCAGATCGACGCCCAGGTCTTTTTTTAGGAGTTCGTTGGCCTTCTTCAGGAGATCATGCTCGAGTTGTAACTGGCGGACATCACGCTGGAGGGCTTCAAGCTGTCGCTCGAGCTCTTCACGTTCAGGCAGCTTGGGGTTGGATTTGCGGCGTTTCATGGATGAGGGAGCCTCGTGACCGAGTAGCTGATCTTTCCAGCTGTACAATGTCGGCCTTGAGACGCCCAGTCGGTCAGCTACCTGTTGAGCGCTTTCATCTCCACTGCATAATCCGATGACCCCCGCTTGCCGGACCTCTTCGGAATAGCCAGGGTGCCACAATCGACCGACCATCGATGTCCGCGCCTCCGGAAACGCCTCACGAACCCATGCGGTTAGAGTTCCTCGACCGGGATAGCCGAGCGCCCTCATCGTCGCAGAGATGCAACGATCATGGGTGCGAAAGTGCTCAAGAGCAGCCTGCTTTTGGGCCTCGGAAAACTTTGGCGCTCGCGCTACCGGCTGAGTACGCAGGTCGAGATGCTGTAGGTACTCGCGGTACCAGCCCCTCAACGCATTCTTGGTGGGATACCCCAGCTGGCGAATGGTCGCGTTAAGTCGCTTGCCCAGCCGGATATAGAGCTCAACCGCTCGAACTCTGTCTGCGTAGGAATACATGAACTACCTCCTGTTAGTCCAAGTTTTCGTCCGCACCCCCACCGGCTCAGTTCCGCGTGGAAACCAACACATGGACTTCATGTCCCCGAAAATTGTTGGCGTTCTTCTTTTGTTCCGCTCTCTCCAAAGAGTCAAGCGGGTTTCATTGAGCTTATTTAGGCTCCGCTAAAGCGCTGTGGGCGAAATGATGAAACGAATCAGGAGCCTAGGCTGCGGGAGCCAAGTGACTCCACCGCCTCATTTTTTTGCGTTCTGCACAAGGACGTGAAACATGCCGCGGCGTGATAGCGGCGGCCCTCACGAAAAAGCCTGCCGCGGGAGGAGGTGCGGCAGGCTTTTCGAAAATAACCGAACAGCAACTGGGAGGAGGAGTGTTGCTGTTCCCGCAAACGCCCTTGGGAGGAGGAGTAGGGCGTCCGCATATCGAACCGACGCGGGAGGAGGTGCATCGCTTCGATAGTCGGATCATACAGGTTCTCCTCGCCAGCCGCGACAAAGCCATCAAGGCCGGCACACGGCAAGAACGCCAAGGCCGAGGTGATGGGCGTGATGATCTCAAGCCCGGACAAGCCGCTATGGCCGGATGCCAATGACGGAGAGCCTGTCACCAAGGAAGATCTCGCCCGCTACCATGAAGCCGTCGGACCATGGCTGATAGACCATATCAAGGGACGGCCTTGCTCGATGATACGAACCCCTGATGACATCGGCGGCGAGCAGTTCTTTCAGCGTCATGCCATGCCGGGGACATCGAACCTGCTCGAACTGGTCAAAGTATTCGGCGACAAGAAACCCTATCTGCAGATCGATCGGGGCGAGGGTCTTGCCGCCATTGCCCAGATCGGCGGCATCGAGCTGCATCCCTGGAATTGCGAACCGGGCCGGCAGCCGGTGCCTCGACCTGCTGTTCGTCCGAGACGTCGATGGGACATATCTCGGCGCGCCCGCCGAGCTATATGCATTGGGCGGCAACCTCTGCAAGAGTGAGTGGATCGCGTGAAGCAAGCAGAAGCCGGTGTTTGTCGGCGGCGAACGCCAGCGCGGCTGCTCGCCCTATTCCACTGGATGCACCGGCGATGACGACCGCTTGATATTTGCTTGAGGTATCCGTGCTCATTCTAGCTCGACAGTTCGTGCATCGCATTAAGTAATCGGCGGCGGTCGAATGGGTTTTGCATTCGACGGCGCTCGCCAAAAATTGGCTCGGTGGCGAGGCTTTCCGCGTCACTCGCACTTGCGATGACAAAAGGAATGCCAAGCGGGCATGAACCTCGACGAGGCGGTCAAGTTCCGAGGTTTTCTGGTCGTCCGAATTCTGACTGAATGCTGCGCTGCAGCGGACCCAACGTCCGGCTCGCTGCCTTTCACAGTACCATCGCTTCTACACCAAGGAGGTGACAATGATTTCGCCATCAAATCCCGTTTATGTCGCCAGACGACTAGCCGATGGAACGTGGAGCATCGTCGACACCAAGAGCGGCCAGGTCGCCGACATTGGCGGCTGCGTGCTGCGGCGGCTCGACGCCGCGATGGCCGCGGGGTTGGTGCAGGACTTGAACGAGACAGCGACCCCCGCCTTCGGTCGACGGATGCCGAGTAGATCCTGATCGATGGACCTCAGTCGGCGAGATTGTCGTTCGAACACGGCGGCATTCTCCTGGACCTCACGCAAGCCCTTGTATGAGGCGTGGCGCAGGTTCCCGTCGCCCGTCCAGCCGCGGAACTCGATCTCGGCAATCAGCGTCGGCTGCGCGAAGACGTAGTTCTTCCCTTTGAGAGGCACGACGGGTGTCCGTGTTTTCAGCTTGTCGAGCGTCTTCTTCAGATAGGCTGCGTCCTTTTCCCTGAAACCTGTTCCAACTTCACCGACGTAGACCCATTCGTGGCCGCTACGCGCGGCGAGCAACAGGCTGCCGATCCCGCCGCGGCCGGAGCCGGGCTGCTCGTAGCCGACAATCATAAAGCTTTCGCTCTCACGCATTTGATCTTCAGCCAGTCACCGGTGCGGGCCGCCACCTCGTCCGGCTCGAGGATGATGTATGGGCCGGGCCATTCTCGATCTCGTAACCCTTGACCTGCTCGTCCCGTTCGACCGGATCACCGGTCTCGCTGTCGACGAACTCGCGTTTTACCCGATTGCCGGTCTTCCGATTGAGAGTGTTGAAGGCGATCCATTCCGACGGTATAGTTCATCGCACCTTGAAGCGCGTTCGCCGCTTCCGTCGGGCCGCGCAACCTGCGCTGGGGTTCCTTTTATTTGCTGTGATAGAGCAAACTGGAGCGCTGTCTGATGAGGCTATCGTTCATTCGCAAGCACTCTACCGTGTAGCCGTGCCGATGCATCGGGAAGGAGCTGATCCTCCTGCCGGACACCTTCGCCGCTGGTCTGCACGCTTTCGAACAAAGGCCCGATTTCGTCCCAGATCTCCGGCCAGACTTCCCTCCCCGGCCGTCCAAGGGCCCACGGGTGCGTCTCGCCAGGGATCTCGCTCCAGGCGTCGTTGTAGAGGAGTGCGAGATCAGGCCCCCACTAGATTGCCATCGGGTAGTTGGTGCCGAGACAGATGCCCGCCGCGGACCGCAGGCTTTGCGGCCAGGTTTCCGGCGGCCCCAGCGGCGTCACCGACCAGTTGAGGGAGCACATCAGAGAACCTGCCTCGCCGCCTTCCGACAAGACGTCCGCTCGTTCCTGGCGCGGTGGATGATCGGGAGACTGCGGATTCACGGCTACCTCGGGACACAGGATTCGCTGGCATGGCTACGAAGCGCTTGTTCTATCGAAACAATACCGCCTTGTCAGCAGGTCGAGAGGCTGGACGCTGTGGGTCGATCACGGAGGTGATAAGACGTTGTCATCGGTGCTGGCGACGAAATTTATTCCCACTCGTTCAGGGCGCGGAACCTTGACGCCTCCACCGCGTTAAATCGCACTCACGGACACGTGATTATTGGGACGACGGGCTCATGAATCCTTTCGTGGTGATTTCGGTACGCCAAGTATCGCAGCTCCGTTTCAGGCCACGTCCTCACCCGCTCAGACAAGGAGGATCACTTTGAGCATCTTCGACCGTATCAAGCACGCAATCTTTGGCGAAGCACATGCTGCATCTGCTCCGCAGGCATCAAACTCGTCCGCATCTTCGACCTCACCGTCTTCTTCCGCGCCGGCCTCCACAATGTCTTCGTCGCCCGCACCGTCGACGACCGCGGCCGCTCCGGCGGCAAGCTCGTCGTCTTCCGCAACGCAGCCTGCAGCCCCGTCGTCCGCGCAGCCCTCTCAGTCGGCCGGCA
The DNA here is from genome assembly GCF_025910175.1 of Agrobacterium sp. BT-220-3. NCBI lineage: Bacteria > Pseudomonadati > Pseudomonadota > Alphaproteobacteria > Hyphomicrobiales > Rhizobiaceae > Agrobacterium > Agrobacterium sp. BT-220-3. Next base: position 9,798 of record NZ_JAPAIX010000018.1, on the reverse strand, counting down.
GCGGTTCCTCCGTCGATGTCGAAACCATTCTGAACGAAGCCGTGAAGAAGTCAGGCCAGAAGCTCGACTGGCGGCACTCCATCGTCGACCTGATGAAGGCGCTTGACATGGACGCGAGCCTCGAAGAGCGCAAAGAGCTTGCTCAGGAACTCGGCTATTCCGGCGACGCCCATGACAGCGCGAAAATGAATACCTTCCTTCACAAGGCGCTCATGAAGAAGCTGTCGGAAAACGGCGGCAAGGTACCGGCCGACCTGCTCGACTGATCGCAGTCATCGTTAAGTTAGAAATCATCAACAGGGAGAAATGAAATGGCAACCACCAAGACACTCGACGACCTGTTCCTCGACACGCTCAAGGACATCTATTTCGCCGAGAAACAGATCCTGAAGGCGCTTCCTAAGATGGCGCGTGCTGCCCAGTCGGAAGAAGGCAAGGCAGGCTTTCTTCAGCATCGCGACGAGACGCAGGGCCAGATCGAGCGGCTGGAGCAGGTCTTCGAACTGCTCGGCAAGCCCGCACGCGGCAAGACCTGCGAAGCCATCCAGGGCATCATCGCCGAAGGCGAGGAGATCATCGAGGAGTTCAAGGAATCTCCGGCTCTCGATGCAGGTTTGATTTCCTCGGCGCAGGCCGTCGAGCATTACGAGATCGCCCGCTACGGCACTCTCATCGAATGGGCGAACCAGCTTGGGCTGAAGGACGCCGTTCCGCTCCTTCAGGCAAACCTTGCCGAAGAGGAAGCGACGGACAAGAAGCTGACGCAGCTCGCTAAGGCGTCTGCGAATACCAAGGGCAAAAGCAAGGCAGCCTAAGCCATCTGAAGTCACGAGAAGGCCGTCCATAGGGCGGCCTTTTTGACATCCGGCCATCATCATCGGGGACAACCATGGCAAAGCGTACGACACGGGCTTCCGGCTCGATCTCATCCAAAGACACCGTCACCATTCACGATCAGCAGCTTCACCGTGGCGTGGGCGGAGAGCTTCATCAGATCGCAGAGGACGGCGCCGACATCCTGACCACCTCGCAGGGCGGGCCGGTTGCCGACGATCAGAGCTCCCTTCGCGCAGGATCGCGCGGGCCGCTTCTCGTCGATGACTTTCATTTCCGCGAGAAGATCTTCCACTTCGACCACGAGCGCATTCCGGAACGCGTCGTGCATGCGCGTGGCTACGGCGCACACGGCTTTTTCGAGAATTATGAGTCCCTGTCGGAGGTCACCCGCGCCGACATCTTCCAGCGACCGGGTGAGAAGACGCCGGCGTTCGTTCGCTTCTCGACTGTCGCCGGCAACAAGGGTTCGGCCGACCTCGCCCGCGACGTACGCGGTTTCGTTGTGAAGTTCTACACTCAGGAAGGTAATTGGGACCTCGTCGGAAACAACATCCCTGTCTTCTTCATCCAGGACGCGATCAAGTTCCCGGATGTGGTGCATGCTGCCAAGCAGGAGCCAGACCGTGCGTTCCCGCAGGCGCAGACCGCCCACGACAATTTCTGGGACTTCATCAGTTTGACGCCGGAAAGCATGCACATGGTCATGTGGATCATGTCCGACCGGACGATCCCACGCTCCTTCCGCTTCATGGAGGGGTTTGGCGTCCACACCTTCCGCTTCGTGAACGACAAGGACGAGTCTACGTTCGTCAAGTTCCACTGGAAGCCGAAACTCGGCCTTCAGTCGGTGGCGTGGAACGAGGCGGTCAAAATCAACGGCGCCGATCCCGATTTCCATCGTCGCGATCTCTGGCAGTCGATCCAGTCCGGCAACTTTCCTGAATGGGAGCTCTGCGTACAGCTCTTCGATCAGGAGTTTGCCGACAATTTCGACTTCGACGTCCTCGATCCGACGAAGATCATTCCTGAAGAGATCCTGCCGGTGAAGCCGATCGGCCGTCTCGTGCTCGACCGCATGCCGGACAATTTCTTCGCGGAGACCGAGCAGGTCGCATTCATGACGCAGAACGTGCCGCCGGGTATCGACTTCAGCAACGACCCGCTGCTTCAGGGCCGCAACTTCTCTTACCTCGACACGCAGCTCAAGCGTCTTGGCGGCCCGAACTTCACGCATCTGCCGATCAACGCACCGAAGTGTCCCTTCCACAATTTTCAGCAGGACGGGCATATGGCGATGCGCAACCCGGTCGGCCGGGTGAACTACCAGCCGAACTCCTTTGGTGAAGGTCCGCGCGAATCTCCGTCGAGAGGCTATCGCCACTTCCCTGCCGAGGAGAACGGTTCGAAGGTGCGGCTGCGCCCGGAGAGCTTCGCCGACCATTACAGCCAGGCTCGCCAGTTCTTTCTCAGCCAGACGCCGCCGGAGCAGCGGCACATCGCCATGGCGCTGACCTTCGAACTGAGCAAGGTGGAAACGGTCGCCATCCGGGAGCGGATGATCTCCCATCTCCTGAACATTGACGAGACGCTCGCGACCACTGTCGCGCAGAAGCTCGGGATCCAGACGATGCCGAAAGCAGCGGACGCCGCCATGCCGACGCGCCAGGATCTCGAGCCCTCTCCTGCCCTCAGCATCGTCGAGCGTGGTCCGAAGCGGTTCGAGGGCCGCAAGCTTGGTGTGCTCGTCACCGACGGGGTCGATGCGAAGCTCTTGAAGGGGTTGAAGACCGCTATCGAAAAGGAGAAGGCTCTAGTCGAGCTGATCGCGCCGAAGGTCGGCGGCGTGACCGCGTCCGACGGCTCCTGGATCGAGGCCCAGCATATGATCGACGGTGGTCCGTCGGTGCTGTTCGACGCCGTTGCCGTCCTCGCCTCGCCCGCCGCGATCGAGGATCTGGTAAAGGAGGCGACCGCGCGGGACTTCGCCGCGGATGCATTCCAGCACTGCAAGTTCATCGGCTACGACGAGAGCGCCTTCCCGCTGCTCGTCAAAGCCGGGATCACCGATGTCCTCGACGAGGGCATGATCATCCTTCCCGGCGAAGAAGGACTTGCCGCCTTCGTGTCTGAGCTCGGCAAGCTTCGGGTCTGGGGGCGCGAACCCGCGCTCAAGCTCGGCAAGGCGTCTCCGCCGGTGAAGTGAACATGAGGCGAGGACCCCGTGTCCGCCCCCCTCCGTCGAAGGAGTGAGGAACGAGAGACCTCTTCCAGTGTTGTCGTTCCACGGAGCGGCAACACACCGGAAGAAGCTAACACAGGAGATAGATCAATGATGAGTGGACCTATGAAAGCGCTGCTGGGAGCGCTCGCCGTGGCAGGCTACCAGAACCGTGACAAGATCGCGGAGGTGCTGCGCGGGCTTCAGAACCGGCAGCCTCAAAGCGGCGACGCCTCTCGCCCGACCGATAAGGCGGACGGCGGCCTGGGTGGTCTCTTTGGGGGACAAGGCGGCCTTGGAGACCTACTCGGGGGCCTGACGACCGGCGGCATCCTCAGCGGCGGCCTGGGCGACCTTCTGAAGACGTTTCAGCAGAACGGCCACGGCGACAAGGCAGATACGTGGGTCCAGCCGGGACCGAACGCTCCCATTGAGCGAGGACAGCTCTCGGAGGCTCTCGGCCCGGACGTCCTCGACGAACTCACGGCCAAGACGGGCCTGTCTCGCGAGGACATCCTCGATCGGTTGACGCGCGATCTGCCGAAGGCCGTGGACGACCTTACGCCCGATGGCAAAGTGCCGAGCGAAGAAGACGACTTCCTTCGCTCGGCCAGCGCGCTGTCGACGGGCAAGACCGCATGAACTCTACCTCTCGAACGGAGAACACGATGTCCGAACCGAACAATTCGCCAGCCGTCCAGTTGATGCGCGAGGAGCAGGAGCGGCAGCGCTCCGCAGCGAGCGCCGGCACCCTCGATAAGGGGCTAGAGGCCACCTTCCCTGGTTCCGATCCCGTGTCTGCAACGATCACCTCGATCCCGGCGGGCCGAGCGGAGACCGCAGACGCAGGTTCCCCAGCGCGCGGCGCGGAACTTGCAGAGGATCGGGACTACCCACGCGTCGACGCCGCACTGCAGAGCCAGTCGCAAATTGACTCTGAGGTTCTCGATGCCGGGGAGGAAGTCCGCGCTTTGCGTCGGGACGTCGCCCGACTGAGGGAAAACCTGCTTGAAATCGCCGAGGGCGGTGTCGAACTGATGAAGGCGGAAGCCCGATCCGCAGTTCGCGACGCTGAGAGCCGCATTCGGGAGCGTCCGCTAACAGCCGTAAGTATTGCCGCGCTATTGGGTTATGTCTGGGGGCTGACCCGCTAGACCCGGCGTTAGCTCAATTCACTGGCCCTCGCGGCTTCCCTTGCTGGCTTCGGCGCCCATCAGCGTCATTGTCAATCGGCGTCGTAACGGGGGGTCTGACGCAATTTCGATGACATCAGGGTGCTCCGACGATACGTGCCTCAAGCAAATCCAGTTTCCCGCGCCCGTACATCTGGCGCTTGATGAGTTTGCTTGGTGATCTGGCCCTCTGTCGGGCCGTTCGACCAAATTGAAGTGATTGCATTTTGAACCGCTGCTCTATCGCGGATAACGCCGTTCGCGAATGGAGAGATTAAGCTTGCTGCGGCGCAGTTGATCCATGTGTCCAGATCATCTTTAGACTTGCGCCGCAGCATTTCGTGGAAGCTCTCCACAACATTTCTTGCGTCGACAAGGTCTGGTAGCTGCTCCTCAATCGCTGCGACCATCATCGTCTGCGCCTTGGTCAAATTGTTGCGCTCAAGGGTCATCAGGCGGACGATGGTGCGTGCTGTTGGCGCGTGACCGAGCCCGTTCTCGGCCTTTTCGGCCCTTCTTCGTCGTGTTGCCCATTCCGTGACGACGCGGAGACCGCCGCCAAAACCAGCCAGCCAAGCTGCCGCCCAAGGTTCAGCGCCGTTTCGTAATCCGGCATCCCATTGCGCTTCGAGCCACGGGAGGTGTGGTTCGAGCGAAGTTTGCCGGACTCGGAAGATGTCGGTCCTTTGACCACGGATGACACTGCGAACGAGCTTACGACTATGTCCTGTTCTGCGCACGATTTCCTTGATGGACACGCCATCGCCGACGAGCCCACGAATGACAGAGTTAGTCTCTTCACGCCGTAGATAGCCCTCATATTGCAAACGCTCGGCGGCAGTCAGAAGCTTAGGGCTTACGGTTGCTGTTCCAACTGCCAGGCGCACCTGCCGGATCGACTTGCGAACGGCGTCAAGAAAGGCGTGGCTAGCATTTTCCATGAGATGCCAGCGGTCGACGACCTGTTCGGCCTGTGGCAGGGCTTGCGCAGCGGCCTGTGCATATCCGCCGCCGCGGTCTCTTGCGACGATTTTGATTTGCGGCTGCTCAACCAGCCAGGCCTTTGCGGTCGAGGATTCTCGGTCGGGCAACAACGCGATCGTCTTTCGCCGTTCCAGATCGCAGATAATCGTGCCATATCGGTGATTGCTACGCCACGCCCAGTCATCAATGCCGATAACGCTTGGCGGCGGTGGTGGTGGGCGATCATATCGGCGAACGGTTCGAAGCAGCGTGTCATTGCTAACCGGTAACCCGAGACGATCTGCGAACCGTGCTGCTGGCCGACCACCCAATGCCAAAGCGAGATGGTAAACTAAGGTCTCTAGGCGTGCCGTGCGGCGGGCCATCGGTCGGATCACGCCATCACCGAAACGCTCGGCGAAAATCTTTCGGCGACAATGGACGACATTGCAGACGAAGCGTCGGACCGTCAGATGCAATTCGATCCTTCGGCGCGCACACGGCAGATCGGCGATCATCCGAGGATAGCGGCTATGAACGCGATGGGAGGTCGTACCGCATTCGGGACACTTGCAACCTGGGGAATGACCGTATGCGGCGATGACCATCGCATCGGATGTGTGGTGCACTGACTTGACGTCAGCTCGGCTGGGATCAGATCGGAAAGCCGAAACTGGGCTCGCATGGCGCTGGTTCTCCGTGAAAAACCAGGCCAGTGGAATCTAAAACATCATCAAGATTGAGTCAGACCCCTTATTTCATGCCTAATCAGGGCCTGGCAGAGATGCATGGTTCACTTCATGCGCAATGCCTTGGTCCAAGCCGGAAAGAGCGGACGTCGCGTCGTGTCCGCCTTCATTGCCACGGCATTTGCTCAGGACACGCCAGCGGCGGCGAGCACCCAATGGCGCAGTGTCGCCGACCAGATCAGGCCGAAGGTTCCGAAACTCGCTATGCTGATGGATAGTGCCGAACAGGATGTCCTCGCTTACATGACCTTTCCCAAGCAGCACTGGGCAAAGCTTCAGTCGACAAATCTGATCGAGCGTCGCACGGCGAGATCAAGTAACGAAATCCATCCCCATCCGCGCTCAAAATGGCTTCCCCTCGGCAGTTCATCAGGGCTAAATCAAACTGGCATGTCCGCCGAAACGGGCACTCCAAGACTACAATGGCTCGGGAAACGCTTCCCGTCGCACTCAAAAAAGTGAGGCCCGCCGATCTCGTTGGAGATTAATCGAGCGGGCCTCGTGCCGCTGCGGAATTGGAACACCGACGGCAATGTTTCAATTCGCTAAAAAACCAAACGTTCCTGGGCACAGGTGAGAACAAAAAAGCCCGTCACCTGGCGGGGTGACGAGCTCACGCTTAGGCGCTATTCGCAACGCCGCTGCATTCTATGATGCCTGTTCTTGGCATTCGTGCCGTTGGAATAGAAGATAGCGCAGATAGGTTGCGCGAAGCTTACGTTTCAACTGTAACTTATAGTCTTCAAAAAGAATGAGGCCCGACGCTCCTCGTAAGCGCCGGGCATCTATGCCGCTACCCGTTGGAAAGACGCGACGGTTCAAGGCTAACCCCGCCGGCAATACCGGCAAACTTAAAAAACACGACAGGAGAACAGGGCGACTGTACGCGAGGGGGAGCGGGAGGCTTGTGCCACCGGCCATTTTTGGGGCCGCTTTGCTCAACGCTGTGGCCATAATGTAAGGCTGATTCTGAATAGCCCCGAGATCTGTAGACGCCTTCTTTCCTAATTTTGAGGCAGGAAGAGCATCATGAGCAAATCGAATTTCACCGAAGAGTTTAAGCGCGACGCTGTTCGTCAGATCACGGAGCGAGGCTATCCGATGGCACCCATGTTGACCGCCAGCCCCGATCCGGTCACGCGGCCAATTCTGGCGCTGACAAGCTGGATTGCCGACATCAGCGGATAAGACAGCAACATGGTCCAAAGCATGTTGAAGCCGAACTGCGCGCCGGCCTGGGAGTAGGTTGCGACCCCACTTGGATCGTCGTCGGCGGCTCCAGTGATTAGGCCAGGGCCAAGCTTCTTCAGAACCGAGCCTGATGTCGGACGCGACGTGGCGTGCCCGGAAGGGGGCGCGGGTAGCGGGCCGTCAATTGAGGTGTTCACATCCGTCGTCCCGGTTAGCGGGTCGCGCCAAAGATCCAGGCGACCGCAGCTGTGAGGGCTACAGCAGTGAGCGGGTTTTCCTTGATCCAGCCGCGAACGCTGTTTGCAAAACCGTCGCTTTGCTGGTTCTCAGGAGCACTGGCTTTGACGCGCTCAGCCTCTTGTGGATCGGTGCGGCCTGCCGGGACGGAGGTGATCGTGTGAGAAACAGGATCCGACGCGGGAAAGGTATCTTCGAGGCCTTTATCGAGATCGCCCTTGTCCTCCTCTTGCCGCTGTCGTGCCTTCTCCAACTCGTAAGCCTGAACTGCGGGTGAAGAAGATTTGGGATCGTCGGCCATCGGGGCTCTCCAGGATGAGGTGCCAGATAACGTCATCCCAAAACGATAAGTTCCGATGGTGCATCAGCACCGTACCCTGTCGTACATTCCTCTTGTTGACGTCCCCCTCTACTTGTCGCTGTTTTGCTGAGCATTAGTTCATCGTGATCGAAAGATGACGACATTCCACAAAAACGAAACCGCGAGAAGAGTTCCTTGGCGGACAGGAAGCAACGCTTCGACGCAACGCATAACAGCGCCATGGCGTCAATCAAGGCGGAGGCGGAGGAGCGGCGGCTGAAGACCGAGCGTTTGCGCAAGATGCGCCTTCAGTCGGGAAGTTGACGGAATTTACCCGCCTACACACTCTCGCTTGAGCGGCGAAACGTATCGTTGGGGGTAAGGCCTGACCTGACGCATCCGGAAACGCGCCTGAGAATGCAAATCTGACTTTGAGCGGACCAGACGCGTTCTGACATCGCGCTGTCATCTCCCTTCGCTATCTCATCTTCGAATGGAGAAGGTGATGGCAAGAGAACTGGCATCAGACATTGAGGATATCGCGCGGACGATCGCCGAACTCGCTCTCCCGGGAATGCGACCGAAGGATCTCGTAGACGCGGTCAGAAAGAAACACGCTGCTGCGTCTAAAAAAGAAATATCTCGGGCCGCCTTCTACGCGGTTATTCTGGCCGCTGACGAGGAGCCAGGCCGCGCCGAGGGGCTCCACGAGTTGGCGAGCGTCACACGAAACGAGCTCGACGAATAGAAGGGTCTCGCCGAGTAGTCGTCGTCAATGAAACGCAATAAACCGCTTAGGAGCGATACAGTCCCGCCCGGCGTGACGATCCGTTGCGAACTGGATCGCCTCGACCAATTCAAGGTCCATCACCGGCTTTGAGATCACCCCGAGGGCGCCATCGACGCCTGAGCCAAGCTGTTCCGGGTTGCCGGTCATGAAGACGACGGTGACGTCGTCTGCCGCCAGGCGTCGGCCGATTTCCGGTCCGGTCGCACCATCGATGAGATTGACATCGACAAATGCAACTTCTGCCTTGTCGGCAAGCTCGTACGCTTCCTTTGCCGTGGTTGCCGTCCCGATGGCCTCATGCCCAAGCGACAACACTGCCTCTTCGACCGCGCTCGATAACAGCCACTGGTCTTCGACGATCAGAATATTCACCATGCTTATCCAACCTTTCTTCGTGAGCGACAAAATCACTGCGTCAATACTTTGTTCCGGCCTTGGGCGATTTTTGCGCAGCTGGTGACGTGTGACCTTTTCCAAGGAACAAAGTTGGATTCCGCTCGTTCAATGCTGGTCGCAACAATCTGGAATGCGGATGACCAAGCCTGACGAGAAACTCTCGGTGATCGAAGAACAGCTTGTCATCGACAAGCGCGCCGTGCGCGACGGCAGCGTCCGCGTCAGCACCAAAACCGAGTTTGTTACAGAAGCAGCGGAGGCACGCCTCGACAGCGAGAATGTCGAGGTGACGCGTGTGGCAATCGGACGTGAAGTGTCAGAAGCGCCGGCCGTTCGCACGGACGGTGACGTGACCATCGTGCCTGTGATGGAGGAGGTTCTCGTTGTCGAGAAGCGTCTGATGCTGGTCGAAGAGATCCACATCCGCCGCGTCGCCACCACCGAGGACGTTACCATTCCGGTCGAACTGCGCAAGCAACGTGCCACCATCGAGCGCGACGACCCCTGAGCTAATTATCAATCCGAGAAAAGGAGAAATTCATGACCTACAGCGAAACCACATCGTCCTACCGCGCCTCGTCATCGAACACGGTGACGGCCTTCTTCGAAAACCGCAGCGATGCGGATGCCGCCGTCGAACGCCTTGCGGAAGCCGGGATTGCCCGCGACGGCATTCGCGTCGTCGCCGGCAAGGAGTCTACTACCTCGACTGAGGTTGCCTCCGAGCACAAGGGCTTCTGGGAGAAGCTGGAAGACTTCTTCTTTCCCGACGAGGACCGCGCCGTCTATTCCGAAGGCCTTCGCCGCGGTGGTTATCTAGTAACTGTCAGCAACGTCACCGCCGCCTCTTATGACAAGGTTATCGATATCCTCGATGACGAGGGCAGCATCGATCTCGATCAGCGCGCCGAGAGCTGGCGCTCGGAAGGCTGGAACCAGCAGGA
>NZ_JAPAIX010000017.1:0-44096 GCF_025910175.1 Agrobacterium sp. BT-220-3 | reverse complement strand
TCCTGCTGGTTCCAGCCTTCCGAGCGCCAGCTCTCGGCGCGCTGATCGAGATCGATGCTGCCCTCGTCATCGAGGATATCGATAACCTTGTCATAAGAGGCGGCGGTGACGTTGCTGACCGTCACAAGATAGCCACCGCGGCGAAGACCTTCGGAATAGACGGCGCGGTCCTCGTCGGGAAAGAAGAAGTCTTCCAGCTTCTCCCAGAAGCCCTTGTGCTCGGAGGCAACTTCAGTCGAGGTTGTAGACTCCTTGCCGGCGACGACGCGAATGCCGTCGCGGGCAATCCCGTCTTTGACAAGGCGTTCGACGGCGGCATCCGCATCGCTGCGGTTTTCGAAGAAGGCCGTCACCGTGTTCGATGACGAGGCGCCGTATGACGATGTGGTTTCGCTGTCGGTCATGAGTTTCTCCTTTTCTCGGATTGATAATTAGCTCAGGGCTCGTCGCGCTCGATGCTGGCACGTTGCTTGCGCAGTTCGACCGGAATGGAAACGTCCTCGGTGGTGGCGACGCGGCGGATATGGATCTCTTCGACCAGCATCAGACGCTTCTCGACAACGAGAACCTCCTCCATCACAGGTACAATGGTCACGTCACCGTCCGTGCGAACACCCGGCGCTTCTGAGACTTCACGTCCGATTGCCACACGCGTCACCTCGACATTCTCGCTGTCGAGGCGTGCTTCCGCTGCTTCTGTGACAAACTCGGTTTTGGTGCTCACGCGAACGCGGCCGTCGCTCACGGCGCGCTTGTCGATGACAAGCTGTTCTTCGATCAGCGATAGTTTCTTGTCAGGCTCGGCCATGCGGGTTCCAGATCGTTTGTGACCAGCATTGAACGAGCGAAGTCCAACCTTGTTCCTACCAGTTAGTAAGATCTCGAAGGTGAACGGCGTGGTCGGCGGTCCAAATCCTTTCAAGGCGTAGACGACCGCTATCGCACAGAGAAAGGCCACGGCAACAATCCCATCCGGCCAGAACATCAACTATCAAGACGACGAGGGTTGCGGGAAGATGCGGGGGCGCCGGTGGATCCGGCGCCCTTTTTGCTTTACGACAGGTGATGCGGCTTGGTGAGGCCGTAGCCGCAATGCGTTGCTGGGAAGAGAGACACCAGAACACGTTGCCGCTCTGGAAGACCTCCTGCGCGTTACCGGGGGACTTGTAGCAGCTTCGGAAGCGGTTGCCGCAGCCACATGGGAATACCGATACGTGCCAATGAATTTGCGTATACAAGCCGGCGGGCTTGGAGATGCGGGGAACTCGATGAGTATCATTTCCCGCAACTATGGCATCCTTATGCAGTCTATCGAGCAAATGCTGGATCTGTTCCGTGAAGCTGTAGAGGGAATGACAGATGCCATTACTTTCGGTGCCTTCCGTGACTGTGCTGCACAAATCCAGAAAGAGATGGCTGAGGTTTTCTCGCAGGAGCGGGCTGGCGACGCTATTGTAGCGGAGATCAGCCGGCTACAAGAGCTAAGAGATCGTCAGTTAAACGATGCGGCATCAAGGTTAGGTGTCATTCAGGACTGCGCTCAACGGTTCTTTGCTGCCAAGGACGACATGGACCACCTGACCTCCGGCCTAGCCGCGATCAAAGTGATGGGAAAGGTGGAGGGCGCCAGAATCTCTGATGGACAGTTTGGGGCGCTGATCAATGACCTGGAATGTTATCAGCAGGCTATGTCCCGAGGCTTGGCTGAAATAGGACAAGTCAACAACTTCGTCAGGATCCAAATCAGGTATTTGCAGCCTAATACACTAGCACCGAGTATGTGTCATTGTCCTGACTGTGCGTACAGTTTCTCGGCGCATGGCACATCCACAATATAGGCGTCATCTCGCGTTTTTCCTTAAGAGCATTAGGGTCCATGATGGATGAAGTCGCATTTGGTTCCATAATTAGACGCCTTGCTGGGGCGATGTCGCCCTCGACTAGGAGGATGCGACTTCTCTAAGCGCACGATACACGCTCGCCCGGCCTATGCTCAGCCTCTTTGCAATATCTGTTGGCCCGATTCCTTCGGATCTAAGACGGCAGATCTCGGCAACATCGACGTGGGGCTTCCTTCCTTTATAGACCCCTCTGTGCTTGGCAGCAGCGATGCCTTCCATCTGTCGCTCTCTGCGAAGGTTCGTCTCGAACTCAGCAAACACGCCGAGCATATCAAGGAAAGCTTTGCCGGCCGCTGAGCTGGTGTCGATCGGCTGTTCGGTCGCTTTTAGCGTCACCCCTTTTTGCTTGAGCAGCCGTACGATGTCCTGCAGATCCCCAACTGACCGCGCTAACCGATCGACCCGCGTCACGACCAGGCTGTCTCCGTCGCGCATGAATTCCAGGAGCGTATTGAGCTCCTTCCGATCCTGTTTGGTCGATCCAGATTTCTTTTCCGCCCGGATGACCGTGCACCCGGCCTCCTTCAGAGCCGCCTCTTGAATAGCAAGATCCTGATCGATCGTGCTGACCCGCGCATACCCGTAAACAGCCATGAAACGTCTCAATAGGTTCTAGACCTTCAATGAGTAGCGTCTCATAAAAGCAAAATCAACCCAAATGATACACTGATTGGCGTCTCACCGAGGTTGTCTCAAGAGGTATACCTTAGGGAGCCCATCACCGACCTAGAGAAGCCTGGCTGCTCTGCCACTCCGTCTCGTTGCGCTGTTGTAGTATTCGGATGCTTGTTGGACGGATCGATGCCGGGATTGTTCCATAGCTTCGGGGAGGGGAATGCCGCGATTGGCCGCTTCGGTTAGGTAGCCGGAGCGCAGGCCATGCGCTGAATACTCCGCAGGATCGAGACCAGCCATATCTGCACGCTGCTTGACGATGTCGTTGATTGCCTTCGGATCCAGCGAACGCTTGGAGACATTGCCCCAGCGATCAATCGCCCGAAACACACTGCCGCTTTCGATCCTGGCAAGCGCGAGCCAGGCATTCAGCGCTTCGACAGGCCGGCCCGTGAGATAGACGATTTCCTGATTGTCAGCGCCGCTGGTCTTGGTGCGACCGAGATGGATGGACAAGGAGGGCAGGGGAGGCGACCCTTCGACAGGGATGGGTGCTTCCATGACCAACTGCTCCTTGCGCAGTCCGGCAACTTCGCTGCGGCGCCGACCACCGGACGCGAAAGCAACCATCAGGATCGCCTTGTCTCGGATATCGCGCAGGCTGTTGGACCGGCATGTGCCAATCAACTTGGACAGGACATCGCCTGTCACCGCCTTGGCGCTCTTGCGCCGTTTAGGGCGCGGGGTTGCTCGTACTGCCAGTCTTATCGCCGACTTGAGAGCAGGGGAGGCGAAGGCGCCAACCAGTCCGCGCCATTTGGTCAACGTCGACCAGGTGGCCAGTCGACGGCGAACCGTATCCGGGGCATGCGGCCCCGTCTTCCGCAGAAAACCCTGGAGCCGTAGCTTGTCTTCGATGTCGATAGGCATGCCGTGGCCCGGATCTGTCAGGCGTTTCTCAGGATCCCAAAGATGATGGGCGACAAACTTCAGCAGGAGAGCCTCGGGCGCGGGCCAGGGGAGTGACCGGCCCGTGGCCGCCAGCGCCCATGCCTGCAGATATGCGAGATCAGAGGTCAGGGCACGCAAGGTGTTGGCGCCCATGCCCTCATTAACCAGATGCCGAAGTGTGTCGACATCCTGATCCGTAAGAAGTTCGGCCAGTTCGTCGCGGCGTTCCATTGGAAGAACGGCGGCGATAGTGTCCAGTTCTTCCAAACGCCGCGACACCAACTCGTTAGTCGACAGTGATATCGCCGGCTTTCGCATCATGGTTTGATCCCCGGGTAATCAGCAGGTTTGCAAAAGTTCCGGAAAGCCCGTATATTCCGGAACAAAGGAGATCTGCCATGACGTCGATTGTGACGGCAGCTGCCGTTTCGAAGAATTTCGGTGCCTACCAGGATGCAGCCGTGCGAGAGCCGGTCATCATTACCAAGAACGGCCGGCCGCGCACGGTGCTCATGGCCTATGAAGATTACGTCCGCCTGGCCAAGCGCGATCGGCGGGTCGATCTGACAGCTGCGATCAGTGACGACGAGCTTGACGCGATCGAGGCTTCGACGATGGAGCCTGGCTTGGATCATCTCAATACCGAACTGCTGATGGACAAGAATGCTGCCGATTGAACCCAAGGTCGGCTGGGTCTTTCGCTATTCCTATCTCTGGCACTGGCAGCATCTGGACGGACGGGAAGAGGGTGACAAGGATCGCCCCGCTGTCGTGCTGGCCATTGTTGCAATGCTTGAGGACGGGACACCTGCAGTACGTGTCCTGCCGATAACGCATTCGCCGCCGTCTGATCCCCACGATGCAATCGAAATCCCGCCTGCTACCAAGCGCCGCCTGGGTCTCGATGACGAGCGATCCTGGATCGTGTTGACCGAAAGCAACCGCTTTGTCTGGCCGGGGCCCGACGTTCGGCCTGTTGATAGCGAGAGCGGGTATCACGGGCCGCTACCTCCGGCACTCTTTGAAGAGGTGAAGCGCCGGTTCGTTGAGCTCGCGAGAAGCCAGCGGCACAAGGCGACCATTCGCAGCGACTGAGCCGCTCTTCATCCTGTTGTTCGTCATCAAGATCTACGCATCCTGCTGTGGTTTCGCCGTGTTTTGGCACAACATTAAGCCCTCAGAGTCGTCAGATCAATCACTTCCGATAAGGTTTACTTATCGATGGTTTAAAACCCAGCCGTTAATCATACCATGTGACGAACTTGATTATTCAACTAGAGTTCGTTTAGCAAATCGTTTACCATAAAATCAATGGCTTACGATGTTTCAAAAATCAGCATGAATGCCTTGATGCGGCCGGCTTTCGACGCCGGTTGTGGCTTTTACTTCCCGATTTCAATTGAAGCGCTAAGCTGAAAATCCAGCCCGCATTTTTGACCTAACGATTTCATTTCCGGGGCAGGGGAGGGCCTCTTAAAGCCCTGACGCCTTGGTGAGATTGGTGCGGAAGCGGTCGCGTCGGCGCTGATATTTGCGCGTCATCTCGGCCGAGGCGTGGCCCAGCTGCTTCTGGACGTAACGCTCCTCGATCTCGGCCGAGGAGGCAAGGCCGGCGCGTAGCGAGTGGCCGGCGAACAGCCCCGCCCGTTCTCCTTCCGGCAGATCGGAACGGACTCCGGCAGCAAGCGCGGTCTGCTTGACCAGACGGGCGATATGCTTGTCGGAAAGCCGCTCCACGTCGACCGTCTTGTTATCCTTGAAGATGCGGCGGAAGAGCGGGCCTCTGGCGATCCGGCCGAAGCGGATCCAGTTCTCGAGAGCAGCAACGGGGCAGGTCTGGTCCACGGCGCCGCGACCGACCTCGACCTCACGCCAGCCGGTCTTGCCGCGCAGCGTCACCAGCACGCCCTTGCCGGGAAATATCTCGATCCAGCCATGGCCGTCGCTGTGATCGTCGCGGACGATGTCGAGCCCGACGATCTCGGACCGGCGCAGGCCGCCGGCGAAACCCAGGAGCAGGATGGCCCGGTCACGCAGACCGCGCAGATCATGACCGAGCGTGTTGACCATCGCCTTGATGTCTTCGCCCAGCACAGCCTCTTTCTGCCGCGGCGGCTTGGCGTGCTTGCGGCGGATGCCGGCTAGAACCGTCGCGATATGGCGGTCGGAGCGGTCCATCGGCGTGCCGCGCTGGGTAAAGTTCCAGGCGAGGCCGGAGAGGCGCCGCTCGATCGTCGCGACCGACAGGGCAGGGGACTTGTGCTTCGGATCACCGGCAGCGCAAGAACCGATATAGAGGCCGATCACCTGGGTCGACGGCGGCATCGGCTCGAAGCCCTCGCGGCGGCACCAGGCGGTAAAATGCCGCCAGTCCTTGGCGTAGGCGTCACGGGTGTTTTCGGAACTGGCGGCGTTGGCGTAGGCTGTCGCGGTCTCGACCAGCGCCTCCAGCCGCGCCGGCCGCGACGCGGCGCCCATTTCCACGACGAGCTCGACGCCGGCGGGAAGGTCGCCGTCATCAATATCGTCGATTTTGGGCGTGTTTGCCGGGGAAATTTCCATGGTTCGGAAGCCTATCACCATATGTCCGGTAATGGAAGGTTATTGGACATAAAACAATCATGACAAGCTGTGCGGTTTTGTGGGAAATTGATAGCACAAACCGCGCGTCTCGATTATGCTCTGGTGCATGGATTCGCGCCGCCGCTCCCCGTTTGCCACTCCGATCACGCCGGCGGCCGTGCCGCTTCTGCCGGCCTGGGCGACCTCGCGCCACCATGATATGAGCGAGACGGATGCCGCCTTTGCCGCCGGCATCGCCCTGAAATCGTTGGACGATCTGGTGCGCGCCGAACCCGTCTGGGCCGGTTGCTGGCGCCAGCGGCTGGCGCTGAGATGCGCGCAAGCCGCCGTGCAGCTGATCGGCCGCAACGAGGGCGAAGCGGGTTTGCGCGACGCGCTGCTGCTGACCGCGCCCGGCGACGATCCGGGGCCGGCCGGGGCGATGGTTTTGGCCTTCCACAAACTGGCGGGGAAGACGCGACCGGTCGGTACGAAGGTTCTGGAGGAGTTGGCGGCGCTGATCGGCTTGCGCCGTGAGGGTCTCAGTGAGATCGCCGATCTGTTCGACGCCGCGCTGCAGTCGCCGCGCACAGCGCCATTCGTCGCCGCCGATCTCGTGGCAAAAATCTGCGCCGCCCGGCCCGACGCCGAAATCCTGGCCTGGTGGCTGGCCGCTCGGCTGCTGGCGGAAAAACTCGGCTGGGATTGTGGCGTGCCGCTCACGATGGGCGAACGCTATGGCGCGGCGTTGAAGACGTTCGGCGGCCGCGGCCGGCTGCGACCGGGCGAGCCCGCCTTCCCGCGGGCGGTGT
The DNA here is from genome assembly GCF_025910175.1 of Agrobacterium sp. BT-220-3. Lineage (NCBI taxonomy): Bacteria > Pseudomonadati > Pseudomonadota > Alphaproteobacteria > Hyphomicrobiales > Rhizobiaceae > Agrobacterium > Agrobacterium sp. BT-220-3. The sequence goes on along the minus strand of NZ_JAPAIX010000017.1, from coordinate 37,255 downwards.
GCCTGGCGTTGGTCGCGGGCACCGTCGAGGCGCTGCGGCAGGCCAACGACATCGGCCGGCGGGCCGAAAGATTGCTGGCGGCGGCGCCAAAAGTGCGGACCAAAGGCGCCGGCGTCGTCATCCAGAAACTGCTCGACGAGGATGCCGTGCCGGCGTCCGCGCCGGGCAGCCCTCTCTCCCGCTGGGCCGCCACCCGGCTGTTCGAACGGCTCCAAAATTTTGGCGCGGTGCGCGAGCTGTCCGGCCGAACCTCGTTCCGGATTTTTGGGTTGTGATGATGGCGGGATCGAGCGCGACACGACGCAAGGCACGGCCGCAAGACGAGGTGTTGCTCGATCGCGAGCTTGAGGATTTGCCGCCGGAATTGCGTTGGCGGGAATGGATGCTCCGGGCGGAGGCCGTCATTTTTGCCGCCGCCGAACCAGTCAGCCGTGAAACATTGGCGCGAGTCGTCGGCCGAAACTGCAGCATCGAGCTTTTGATCGACGACCTCAGGGAGGAATTACGTGACAGGCCTTACGATATCGTCGCGGTTGCCGGCGGCTGGCAGCATCGGAGCCGTTCGGCCTACACCTCTGCGATCCGCGCCTCGCAGGCGTCAACGCGGAGCGTCACCGCATCGCTGTCCGAAACCGAGGCCGCCGTGCTGGCGGCGATCGCCTACCTGCAGCCGGTGACCCGCGGCGAGTTGTCCAACATGTTCGGAAAGGAGGTGAGCCGCGACATGATCGCCAGTTTGCGCGACGCCGGCTTCCTCGGCTCCGGCCCGCGTAGCCCGACCCCCGGCGCGCCCTACACCTATGTGACGACGAAGCATTTCCTGTCGGCATTCGGTCTTGAGACGCTACGCGACCTTCCCGATCTGGAACGGCTCGAGGACGCTGGGCTGCTCAGCCGGCAGGCGCTGGGAGAGGGCGCGACTGCTGAGTCTGAGAGCGACTCTGTGGAGGAGTGACTGTTCAGGTCTTGCGTGCTTCTTTACGTTCAATCAACTCCGGTGGCAGGCGACAGCCGGGACCTGGGCTCATTCTGGCATAGGCGCCGAGCAAGTACGGAATCTTTTTGCCTGGTTTTTTGACCTCAGAGGCACCCGGCAGACCTCCTTTTCGGCCGAGAGCGTTGGCAAGCAGCTCGATCCAGGCGCAGTGATCACTCGTCGGCGGAACCAGGCGCCACAGACGGCGAGCTTTGCGGTCGTTTTCATCATCCACGGGCCATTCACTGGGGCGACTGAGATGTTCGGCGCAATATGTCCTCGCGGATGTCGACAGACTGGTGAGCATCATCGTCGAGTAGTGGCCGCCAGCAGCACTCGGCATGCTCAACAGGCGACGAATAAGCAGAGGGCCAGACGAGGCATGGGCGGTTGCTTCCAGACTGCAGAAATTGTCGATGCATCGGTCGAGCGTTCTCGCCGTTGGACTGAGGTAGGGAACCGGTGCGCGGCGCAAGTCATAGCCGCACGCGACACAATAATGTTGCGGCACGAGTTCGGCCTGGTCAAAGACCGCAATGCAGCCGAGGCAGGACGGACATCGGTCGCGCAATCGACAGCCGTGCTCTATGCATGAGAGCCGTGTTGCCAGCCGCCATCGACGCCGAAAATATGGCTGCGCGTCCTCTGCAAGGCAGCGGGAGCAGAACTGCAGCCAGGTCGAACTCCATTGACGGCCGTTGTTGCGTAGCGGCAGCAGGAGTTCCCGCGGCAAGTCATGCGACAACGTCATCGCGGCGAGCTGATTGTGCGCGATACCGGTGTTGGCGCTCAGCAGGTTCGCAACGTCGGCTGGCAGCCTGAGATCAAGGGCTGCCGACCACATTCCCGGATTGAGTCCGAGCACGCGTGCGAAGGCGCGAGGAGCAACCCCATTGGCGTGGGCAAGCCGATGTAGCCAACTCGACAGCAACTCGTCCGGCTGCGGCGCAATGATGCCAGGCCACCGATCGGAAACCATGTCACGATATCGTTCGCGAATGCTGATGACCGGCGCGTGCGGGTCGACCGTCGTCATAGAAGGCTCTCGCGCAAAGCCGAGTTGCGCCGCTGCGAGACCGGCACGTGGCGCAGCTCGTCGATGCTGGCTTTGCTGATGCGTTCGGTCCCGGATCTGATCGCCGCAATGGCTGCCTTGGTGACGATGGTGACGATCTCGCCGATCAAGCCTTCCGACAGGCCGAATATCCGGCGCGCCAGCGGCTCGTTCGACAAATCCGAGGTTTTGGCGAGCGGCAATGCGGCCTCGAGACTGTCGAGCAGCATGAGATAGTTTTCGTCATATTGCCAGCGCGGAACCGCGACCAGCTCGAAGCGGCTCGCCATCTCGCTGGTGGCGTTGATGAAATCGCAGACCGCCACCTCGCCGATCAACACCGGCGAGATGTCGTACTGGCGGCCGATCCGCCGAAGGAAGGCGAAGACGGCTTCGACGTCGCACGCCCGGCCCCGCAACGCATTGTGAAACTCGTCGAAAATTAGCACTCTCGGTTTGAGGCTGGACAGCAAGTGGTCGAGTTGCTCCGCCTTGCGGCGAAGGTCCCATATGTTACCGCCAGGAGCGCGCAACGCCTGCAGAATGCTGGCATAGAAGTGGCCGAGGCCGGCGCCTTCGCGTGTCTGGACGATCCATACTTTTTGCTCAGGCGCCCTCCTCAGGTGCTCGACGGCGAACCGCTCGGCGATCATCGTCTTGCCATTGGCGTAGGGTCCGACCAGCATCAGCCCCTGGGTTCGCAGGGACGGAGGTCGTTCCACGAGCTCGGTCAGCCGCCGATGGCTGTCTTGGGCCGCATGATGTCCGATCCATCGTGGCGCGCGGATATAGGCGATCCTCTCTTCCGGATCACGGTCGAGATACGGCCGGACATGCTCGAGCAAATGATCGGACATGGCTACCAATCCTCGACCGGTAGCCGGCTCTTCCGGCGCGGAGGATGCTCTGCTGGAGACGGCGCCGGTGTCTGCATGACGGCATAAGGTTTTTCCGCGGCGACGGCGTGGGAATTGCGGACAGCATCGCGCAACTGGCGCTTGGACGGTTTGGCAGCTTCAATAATGGCTGAGATCTCGCGGCGGAGCGCAACCTTCTGAGTGCTTGACCGGTGGTTTGCAGCTCGTCGACGGGCGCGTTCCGCCTCATGCTCCCACAGCGTCACTGACGTCAGCTGACCGTCGCGTCGTTCGACCGGTCGAAACTGTCGGGTTTCCGGGTCGCGGACATAGATGTGGCTGACGTCGCGAGGATCGTATCGCACCTCGAGCTTTCCAAGCCGGTCCCGCTCTGGAACGAAGGCGCCCAGCCACGCCGAATAATAGTGCAGGGCGAACATGCTGATCCCTTGTGGCGACAATTGCCGTTTCGTCCTCGGCAGAAACGACAGCAGCACGCGTTGCGGATCGTCGCCGTAGACCGGCAGTGCCGAACTGTTGCGTTGCCATTCCGTCAGCGGCACCTTCAGGGTCTTGGAATTTTCCTGAAGATTGTGATCGATCACGGCCAGCGCAACGCAGCGCTCGAGATTGGCAAAGCTCAGGCATGCGCGCCGCTCGGATGGATATTCGTCGCGGTCGGCCACCGAACGGCCCGAAGAGCCCGGGTAGGTGGCGAGAACCCCGTTGACTTTTCCCAACAGCCGTTCAACCACGCCGCCGTGGTGGACCCTCCCACGATCGCGGGGGCGGATACGAATGCCGTAATCATCACAGCCTTGTTGGAATGCATGCCCCTTGAATTCCATCGCCGAGTCCGCGACCAGCAGCCGCGGTCGACCGAACATCGGCCAGGCATGATCGAGATCGCGCGCAGCAAGCCATGCATCTTTCGGGCACATGGCCTGGGCGAGACATAGCGCGACAGACAACACCGACGGCTTCTCCAGGGTGAGGCAGAAACCGAGAATGGATCGTGTCGCCACGTCGGTGATGACAGTCAGATAAGGGCGGCCGACGAACACACCAGCCCCATCGACAACCTCCACGAAATTGATGTCGGTCGGCGTATGGTCGATTTGGCACACGGCGAGCGGGTGCGGCGCATGGATATAGCCCGGTCTCGGCTTCAGCCGCATCAGGTGCTTCGGATTGGCCGAACGCTTCTTCGCGATCTCTTCAGGCGAAAACAACATCGGGATGCGCCGGGCGACCGTCACATAGGACGGCACGGCAAGACCGGCTTCCTCGCAGCGCGCGCGGATCTCGTCGACCACGGGAGCAAGTCCGGTCGGCTCGAGCGTCAGCCACTTCTCCCGAAGTGTGGTCGCGATGATCTCCTCGATCTGTTCCGACAGCCGTTTGCGCCGACTGACCGCAGTGCGCGGCAGCAGGGCCGTCACCGTCCGATCGGTGCGATATCGGGCGAGGAGATTGTAGATTTGCCGTGTGGTGAGGCGCAGTTCAGCGGCCGCGCGCGTGATGGCAGCCTGCCTCGGGCCGCCGCCATCGAGGATCTTGTCCAGCTCGTGGGCAATGCGACGCGCCATCGACCACTGCTCGTCCGAGATCGGGGGATTCGCCGGCAAGGTTCGATCGTGAAATCGCTTTGGCAAGGGAGCTTCATTTGAAAGCGTTAGCGAAAAATCGACCCGGATTTAGCCCCTAAACCTAACGCCCGTATGACAATTTCCGATTTGAAATGCGAAAGTAAAAGCCACACCGGTATCGCGCTTACGCGTCTCGACGAGCGCATCGCCCGTTCGCCGGTTGGCGCCGGCTTCCTCGAGCGGTCGCAATATGGCGACGCGTGTGCCTCGCTGTGGATCGACGGCGAATTGGTGCATCTCGAGGACCTCGTCCTCCATGACGCCACCCGTGACATCCGTACACCGACCCACGAACTGACCATCGCCCGCGACGTGCTGCGCACTCGCCGGCGCATCGCCGCCCAACTCCCCGGCTGGGCACTGTCCGCAGAGGGTATCCGCACGTTGCGACAAGCATCGGACATTACGTCGGCTGGCGCCGACGCTGCGGAGCAGGCCGGCATCATGCGGTCCGCGGCTGAGGGAAGAAATCCGGAAGGGGAGGGGAAAGAAATCGATGAAGCCGAAGGGCTTCCCGGCGTCGACCTCGCAGCCATCGATGCGCTGCTAGCACGATCGGATGCTGCGATCGAACACGCAAAACGCCGCGACCGTCCTGCGGTCGACAGCCGCGAGCGAGACACGCTCGTCTATGATCTCGACTGGGACGAGGATGCAAGGATCGACGAGTGGCGCGAGGTATTGCGCCAGGCCGAAAATCTGCCGGAGGCGCTGCAGGCCATCATCGCCCTCGATGCCTGGAACGCGCTCGAGGTTCTACAGCACGCACCCTGGCTCGGGAGGCTGTTTGCTGCCGCCATGCTGCGGCAGGCCGGCATTACCACGGGTGCCCATCTGGCTGCGATCAACCACGGCCTCAAAACCATCCCTGTCGATCGGCGAAGGCATCGCGATCGGGAAACACGGCTGCTGGCCATCGCCCACGGTTTGTTGGCGACGGCGGAGATCGGTTTGAAAGAGCACGACCGGCTGGTACTGGCTCGCCAGATGATGGAGCGCAAATTGGCGGGAAGACGCACGTCTTCGAAATTGCCGGAGCTGGTCGAGCTCGTCATGGCAAAACCGCTCGTGTCGGCCGCGATGGTGGCGAAAACGCTGGACGTTACGCCGCAGGCGGCGCGGCGGATCGTGGTGGAACTCGGCCTCCGGGAGATGACGGGGAGGGGCAGGTTCCGGGCTTGGGGAGTTCTCTGATCGCAGTCCTTCAAGCAGGCTAGCTAGGCGCAATCTATTTCAGGGGATTCTAGACAGTCTTTTGCGCTCAAAAGTGGAATCTTCTCCATCAATCGTGATTGAGAATTCAGCCTAAGTCAGCGATAAGTTTTCGGTGTGCGAAGATGGAAGGTCACATGGGAATGCACCGCGCTCAACTTCTGCAAGGTATTATTTACAGGATGACGCATCTGCGGGTCATCGTGGAGCAGTCGAACCAATTAAACTTGCAAGATATAAACGTCCATGCAGAAAATTTCTTCCGTGACCTTCTCAATCTTGCCTTCGACTACGACCTGCAGAACATCAACATCGTCGAGCCAAACGCCACCGCGATTGATCTCGGCTGCGATAGCAGTCGGATCGCGATCCAAGTTACATCGACGCCCGACCTCTCTAAGATCAAGCACACCTTTGATCGCTTTACCGGCAAGGGGCTGCAGACGAAGTACGATCGCCTCGTCATGCTCATTGTAGGCCAAAAGAAAAAATATCGCGAGACGGGACTGGGCGACGATCGGTTTAAATTGTCGTTTGGCGACGATGTCTGGGACATCGCTGATCTTCTTAAAAAAATCGGAGACCTCTCAACCGCGAAGATGGAGGCATGCCACGATTTCCTGTCTCGCGAGTTGCTTGTACGCGAACCGAAGCTTTCTAACGAAGTCGGCACTCTCGTGCGTCTCATCGAGGTCTTGAGCTCCGCGGAAGAGGGGTTGTCGTCAGGAGACAATCGCGAGGATCCTGATCCCGACGGCAAGATTCACGATCGCTTCGCAGATCATGCCCCATTCTTGACGCAGCAGTATGTCGATCTCCATGAACTTTATGGTCGCGTCCTGTCCGAAGTGAACGCGCACACGCATCTCGGCCACATCCGGGTTCGGAAGCTGCAGATCTACCTCATGAACTGGAGCGACCGCGTTCTGACTGAATGCGGAGGCGATCCTCAAGCGGCACTTGAGCTCTTGACTCAGCGAGTTCTCGGTATGATGGGAAGCAGCGACGCTGGGTTCGATGATGGTGCGGTCAGGTACTACCTCATCGATCAGCTAATCATGTGCAACGTCTTTCCGAACAAGAGGTCGCAAAGTGCCTAGCATCTTTCTGAAAGACGAGGCCCTGAACAAATCACCTGCGATCGTCGGCTTCGAGATCGCTCGTTACCTGAAAGATTCAGGTAAGCATCGGGTCAGCATCTTCGACGTGGTGGACCGGTTCAAGCGCGAGTCCTGGTTCTCATCCAACTCCTTTCTATACGGACTGACGTTTCTCTATGCCGTCGGTTTGCTTGATTTCGATGAACCTTACCTGATCGCGCGCGATGCGGATTAAGCGATTATACACAGATCCACCCGCGATTGACCCCATCGTGTTTGGGGAGGGGGTCAATATCATCCTGGGTGAGAGCGATGCGACAAGCTCGAAGAACAACGGGGTGGGCAAATCGCTCTGCATCGAGTTCGTGAACTTCGCGCTCCTGAAGCGCAAGTCCGACAGCCGCGTGACAAGAATTCCGAAGGCAGCCTTCGATCCCGCCACATTTATCTGCATCGATTTCGTAATGCACGGGATCCCTTACACTATCAGAAGGTCTGTCGCCGAGGCGGAGCGCCCGCGTATCACTGTGGCGGATCGCGAGACGACGTTTGCCAAGGTGGAAGACGCAACTGACTTTCTCGCGGCTCGACTGTTCGGGGATGACAGGTCAGAGATTGGTTTCCGCGAGATCCTTGGACCGCTGGTCCGGGACGAGCGGTCGGAGTTCAAATCCATCGTGAGCTGCTTCGACACGAAGTCGCGGATCCCAGACAATTACGCTCCGCATCTCATGCTCCTAGGTATCGATGTCGACATATACCGCTCAATCAAAGGCATTCAAAAGGAACTCGACGACATCGGCACGGAGGAGCGGCGTATCAAGGACAGTGTGCAGCTCGTCAGGCAGAAGGATCTCGACGAGGCTAGGTCCGATCTCAACGCTCTCGAAGAGGAAGTCGACAAGATACGTGAAGGAATCGACGCGCTCGAGAATGCCGCCACCTACGACTTAATTAAGGATGAGGTCCTTGAAATCGAGCACTTGATGGGAGAGCTGAGGGGTCGAAAGGAAGTCCTTTCCCGGCGGTCTGCCCGTCTGGCTCCTATCGCTACGGAGCAATCGGTCAACGGCATTTATATGCTCAGCTAAACTGGGAGCGGAATTTCTCCATTCCTGTTCAACAGCCGGTCAACCATAAAAATTTGCGACAGGCCTGGTTGTCGTAACTGTTGCCGAGCCGCCATTGCGAACAGGGGAGCAGCACCCTACGTTCCGAGCTACTGAACACAACGGATGGAACAACCATGAGCGTAGCCAACGAACACCGGCACGAGCCGGGTGACGATCATGAGCATGACCACGCACAGGTCGTGACAAATGACAACGAACGGCGTATCCGCTTTGTCTTCATCTTCACTATCTGTTACGCAGCCATTCAGGCAGCGGGAGGCTGGCTGTCTGGTTCACTCGCGCTGATCGCCGATTCCGGGCACATGCTGTCTGACGCTGCAGCCCTGCTGCTGGCCTTGATCGCATACCGCATGGCGCGACGGCCAGCCGATGCCACGCGCACTTATGGCTATCACCGCGTGCGCGTGCTGGCCGCGCTAGCGAACGGTGCGACCCTTCTGCTTCTGGTCCTTTGGATAGCCTGGGAGGCCATAAACCGCATCAACCAGCCGGTCGACGTCATGGCAGGACCGATGCTGATCGTTGCCGTCATTGGGCTGCTCGTCAATCTTGCAGGCGCTTGGGTGCTATGGTCCGGCAACAAGGGCGACGCAAATCTGCGCGGCGCATTCCTCCACGTCATCGGCGACCTGCTTGGATCTGTAGGTGCAATTGCAGCAGCGGTCGGCATCATGCTGACCGGCTGGACCATCCTCGATCCCTTGCTCTCAGTTCTCGTTGCCGTTCTCGTCGTCCGCTCGGCATGGGGTCTGGTGACGGATTCGATCACTGTTCTGATGCAAGCTGTTCCCCGCGGCATCAAGGCCCGAAGTGTCGAAACGGGTCTGGCTGCGCTGACCGAGATATCCGAAGCTGGACATTTTCACGCCTGGACGCTGACGGACGATACCATCGTGGCGACGATCCACGTCACTCCGGCTGAAAATACCGATCCGCTATCGCTTCCCCAGCTGGTGGCAGGCTGGCTGAAAGAGCGCTACGCGATCGATCACGTCACGGTTCAGGTCGATCCACCTGGCTCGCTCGTGAAAGCAGAGGGATCAAATACCTAAAATTCAGGCCATGACTATGGCGATCAGCGGAATGTGATGCCGCTGTCGCTCAAAATCTGCATTGCGCCTCTTGCAGCTCAAGCTACTAGAGGTTTTATCTTGCGCGCGATTTGCAGTCGGGAGAGCACATGCAGCGCAGACAGATAATGATCGGGGCAACGGTTACGGCAATCACAGCGCCTTTGTTTTACAACCGCAAGGCTGAGGCGCAGAGCGCACCGGTTGGACTGATGGATCCCGGCCCGCTTCCCGAACGCATATTCGGAGCAGCGGATGCGCCGGTGACGGTCATCGAATATGCCTCGATGACCTGTGGGCACTGTGCGAATTTTCACATCAACATCTGGCCCACGCTCAAAAAAGAGTTCGTCGATACAGGCAAGGTGCGCTTCATCATCCGCGAGTTTCCGTTTGACCCGCGCTCGACGGCAGCCTTCATGCTGGCCCGATGCGTGGGGGATGACAAATGGTACGCGACGGTCGACCTGATGTTTCGCAGCCAGTCGACATGGGCGCGTGCATCCGACGGCAAGCAGGGTTTCCTGTCCGCACTTTCCATGACCGGCCTGGACGAAAAGCAGCTTGAGGCCTGTCTTGCCGATCAGGCCTTGCTGGACAACGTTAACAAGATCGCAGCGACGGGCCGGGAGCTTGGCGTCACTTCCACACCCACGTTCTTCATCAACGGGAATAAGTATGAAGGCGTCATTCCGGTCGATGAATTCCGCTCGATCGTTGAGCCTCTTCTCAAGGAAGCCGGGAAATGATCCACCATCCGCGTCACGCATTCATCATCACCACCATTGCGCTTCTTTGTGCCACCACCGCTTTTTCACAGGATACGGCAAAAGATGTGGCGGCGCGTGTAAATGGCGCCGAAATCACCCAATCGGACGTCGCCTTCGCCGCACCCCTCTTCGGTGACCCGGCTCCCAACATATCCCCCGAAGCCCGCACCTCTGCCGTGGTCGATGCGCTGGTCGACATCAAGCTGCTTGCTGAGGCCGCGCGCAAAGCAGGGATAGATAAAGACCCGGAATATCAACGGCAGCTGAACTTTCTGTCCGAACAGGCACTGCGTTCGACCTATCTATCGCAGCAGCTCGACAAGGCCGTCTCCGATGCAGCGATACGCAAGATCTACGATCAGCAGGTCGCGGCAATTCCGCCCTCAGAGGAAATCAAACTCAGCCATATCCTGCTGAAAAGCCGCGAGGACGCGACCGCAGTCATCGCGGCGCTGACCGCAGGCGAAAGCTTCAAAACATTGGCCGCCAGCCGCTCAACCGATACGGTCACCGGCAGCAAGGGTGGCGATCTGGGTTTTCGTCCCCGCCAGGCACTGCCAGCGGAAATCAACACAGCACTTGATGGGCTTAAGCCGGGCGATTTCGCAAAAACGCCGGTCGAGACAGCGTTCGGCTTCCATGTTGTGCGGCTGGACGAAATGAGAAACACACCTCCCCCTTCGTTCGAAACCGTTGCGCCGCAAATCCGTCAATCTCTAGAGACGGCAGAAATTCGCCGGATCGTCACGGGCTTGCGGTCCAGCGCCAAGGTGGAAAAGCTGGTACCAGACGTCGCATTGCCGGCGGCAAGTGACGACGGTCATAATCACGACGGCCAGAACGCGGAATAAGCCACACTCATGCCTACATCGAAATTCAGCCGTGTCTGTCTTCGCCGCTACGACGCTGTCTGCCGCCTTCCGCGGCTGGCGGCGCTCGCTCTCGCCGGCATGCTCATGTCGGGTTGTGTTGCGATGGACATGGGCCTCTCCGAGCTTTCCTCAGAGCCGCCGAAATTGTCAGGCGCGGTCATCGCGGACATGTCGAAAAAGGGCATGACGCCCGCAAGCCCTGTGCTGGTTCGCATTTTCAAGAAGGAAAGTGAGCTGGAGGTCTGGAAGATCGACCGCACAGGCAATTATGCGCTCCTGAAGACCTACCCGATGTGCCGCTGGTCCGGCAAACTCGGCCCCAAGAAAAGCGACGGAGACCGGCAGGCGCCGGAAGGTTTCTACCATGTCTCCGCTGGAATGCTGAATCCTAAGTCGCAATATTATGTCTCTTTCAATCTCGGCTATCCGAACCGTCTGGAATCGGCGCTTGGCTATACCGGCGATGCGCTGATGGTGCATGGCGCGTGCTCGTCTTCCGGCTGCTACGCCATGACGGATCAGGGCGTTGGAGAGATCTATGCGATCGTGCAGGAGGCTTTGCGAAGCGGACAGGACCGCTTTCAGGTTCAGGCCTATCCATTTCGAATGACGGCCGAGAACATGGCGCGTCACCGCGACGATCCGAATATGCCCTTCTGGCGGACCTTGAAGGAAGGGTACGACATATTCGCGGTGACGCGCCGTCAGCCGAAAGTTTCCGTCTGCGACCGGCGTTACGTGTTCAACACCGAGTTCACGGGCGGGGAACCCAGAGATCCTCTCGCCGCCTGCCCGGCAGGCGTGTCGCAGAATGCAGCAAGTCTCGTTGCGCAACTCGATACCGAGCGCCAGAAAGCCGAAACGGCCTTGTCGGCCTCTTCCTCCGTCGCGGCCCTCGCCTATGTCGATGGCGGTATGCATCCGAGCTTCCGCTCACTGTTGAAGAAACAGGGAGCGACAAAGATGGCGGAGGCGGTATCGGGCATCAAGTATCCCGTCAGCCGGCCGGATGCGGCGCTTGCCGATCCCCATGAGACCTCGAGGTCTTGGAGACCTGTACAGTCCGCGGGAAATTAAATCTTAACTCTTAAATTCAAGGCAACGCACCTCATCTCGTGACGTTGCGGCAAGGGAGCCAGATTGAGGTTCTTTAAAACTTATCGCCCGTCGCTAGACTACCGTCTGCTCGCACTTTTGGCAGCCTTATGTTTCTGGGCGTTTTCAAACGCGACATTCTGGGAAAAGGCCGGGCGTTATCTGGCGGACGAGATGGGCGCATTCTTGGCGCTCAATCTCGTCATAGTTGCGTTGTTTTTTGTCCTGACGATTCTTTCAGCTGTCAAATATCTCTTCAAGCCAGTGCTTGTGTTGCTTGTCTTGCTGGCTGGAGGCGCGTCCTGGTTCATCGACAATCTCGGCGTGTTGATCGATACGGATATGGTGCGCAACGTTTTTGAAACGACCTCTGCCGAGGCCGGGGACCTGCTGACTGCCGGTTACTTCCGGCACATGCTTCTCGTTGCCGTTATTCCCTCTCTCCTCATCTTGTGGGTTCGGGTCAGATTTCCATCCGCCGAACGCGTCGTGTTGTGGAATGTTGGCATCACGGCTTCCTGCATTGCAATCATCGCCGGTAGCGGAGCGCTTTACTACAAGCCTTATTCAGCCGTTATACGGACCAAGCGTGAACTGGCGAAAACCCTCAATCCGGTTACACCTCTCGTCTCTATCGCCAAAGTGGCTCTGGCGACAGGAAATGAAAGAAACGTTGTCGTCAAGCCGCTGGGTGAGGATGCAACCGTGACTACTCCGGGGGACGGCTTAAGCAAGCTACGCGTTGCTGTCATCGTCGTTGGGGAAACGGCGCGCGGTGCTAATTTCTCTCTCGGTTTCTATGAACGCGAAACCAATCCGCTTCTGAAAAAACAGGACGTCACCTATTACTCCAATGTCGCCAGCTGCGGCACGGCAACCGACGTCTCCCTGCCGTGCATGTTCTCCAATCTGAAACGTTCGGGCTACACCCATGCCGGAGGATTAGAGAATGAAACGGCGGTCGATGTTCTCAGACGGGCAGGCATCAACATGACGTGGATCGAAAACAACACCGGCAGCAAGGGCGTTGCGGACCGGGTTCGCGTCGTCAATATTTACAATTCCAACGATCCACGCTTCTGTGCCGATGGCACCTGCGACGACGAGATCGTTTTCGAAAAGATTGATGAGTGGCTCTCAAACGTGAAGCAGGACAGCGTCCTCGTCTTCCATCAAATCGGCAATCATGGCCCGGCCTATTACAAGCGGTATCCTGAAGCGTTCCGTAAATTCGTGCCCGAGTGCACGACCACCGAGCTGGCGAAATGCAAGGACCAAGAAATCGTTAATGCCTATGACAATGCCATCCTTTACACCGATTTCGTCCTGTCCGGCATCATCGACCGCCTGAAAGCCCGGACCGATACGCTGGCGACAGGTATGCTCTACGTCTCCGACCACGGGGAATCGCTGGGGGAAAATGGCCTCTATTTGCACGGCACGCCCTATTTTATAGCGCCCGACGAACAGACACGCATTCCACTGCTAACCTGGTTCAGCCCGGAGTTCGCAGCCTCGATGGGGCTTGATACCCGCTGCCAGCAACAAAGACGCGAAAACACATTTTCGCACGACAACCTGTTTTCCAGTCTTCTCGGCATGATGAATGTATCCACCAGCGTTTACGAGCGTGATCTGGACATGTTTGCGGCCTGCCGTGGCCGCCAACAACAACCCTCTCTCAATAACTGAAATTGCAAATCACGGGGACTTGAATGCTATTCGATGATAAACAGCTTAAACGCCGGGGCTTTCTGCTGGGAGCCGCTTCCCTGACCACGATGCTGGCGGGATGTGCGACGGTAAATCAGCCTGCTCCGACACCGGCTATTGCCCGCAGGCCGATCGGTCCGCCAGGCGAAGCCGAGATGGTCACACGCTTCGCGGCCCTCGAAGATGGCGGCCACAAGCTGCCAGCTGTACCGTTTCAGCAGATCGATCCCAAGTTTTACCGTCAGCGCGTCGAAGATCCGACAGGCGAACCTGCGGGAACGGTCGTCGTAGATACGCCATCGAAGTTCCTTTATGTCGTCGAACCAGGTGGCACGGCCATGCGTTATGGTGTTGGTCTCGGCCGCGCCGGTTTCGCCTGGCAAGGCGAAGGCATCATCCAGTGGCGGCAGAAATGGCCGCGCTGGAAACCACCGGCAGAAATGATTGCACGGCAACCTGAACTGGAAAAATACTCGGTCGAGAACGGTGGACAGGAACCGGGACCAAGCAATCCGCTCGGCGCACGCGCGCTTTATATCTTCCAGAACAGTCAGGATACGCTCTATCGTCTACATGGCACGAAGGAATGGTCATCCATCGGCAAATCGGTTTCCTCCGGCTGCGTCCGTCTGATCAATCAGGATGTCATCGACCTCTATGAGAGGGTTCCCTACAAGGCTCGGATCGTCGTCAAACAATAGACAGCTAACACCAGATTTTATGGCTTCTACCGGGCATATATATGCCCGGCGTGTTGAACCGATGCAAAAACCACAAACCGCCAGCCTGAGTTTAATTAAATGACAGATCCGCAACAACCGGAATGTGATTGGATCCAAAATCGGGGCCGACCCGCCAACTTGCCAGTCTTAAAGCACCCGAAACCGCGATATGGTCAATCATGGAACCGAATCTGAACGGTAGCCGACGGCTGAATCGTGTCATCACAGGAACATTGCTTGCACGTGCGAAGAATAATCCGCTTTTCTCAAAAAATCTCGCAAAGTAGGGTGACCACGGCGGTGTGTTCCAGTCACCGGCAACAATAAGCTTCGCGCCCTCTTTTTCAGACAGGACAGCATCCGCCAATCCGTCGAGATAAGCGTTTCGGCCTTTCCAGCGGGCTGGCGAACGCGGTGTATCGGGATGTAGTGCATAAAGAATCAGCGGATCATTTTCCGTCCCCAGAACGAGGCGCATCGGATATCGCTCATACGCCTGCGCGGACGAAAGCCTGACCTCCGAGAGAATAGGAAGACGCGAAAAGACTTTCATATCGTCGCGCGCTGGCAGGTTAGAACTGCTTTGATAGCCAAACAGGCCGCTAGCCGCGATTGCTTTCTGCCAGCGGTCTTCAGTCTCTTGAAGAAAGAGGACATCTGGCTGTTGCTCCGTCAGAAACCGCAGAAAACCCCCAGGTTCCGCATCATTGTGCATCAGCAGGTTGGCTGAGATAACGCGTAAATTCCTGTCCGCAGCCCCCTGCGGTGCCTGAGGCTGCATAAAGAACGGCATCAGACTTGCCAGAAATGCAAGGGAACACAAAAGCCGCGCCGGTCGCTCCCCAAGAAGGAACGTCGCGAGCAGCAGGCAAAAAGCGGATAGAGTGACGTAGGGCCAGAACAGGAAAACAATATCGAATAGCCAGAGGCTACTTCCGAATATCAATGCAGAAAGAACGCCGCTCAAACTGCAAATCGAAATAAAAAGCAGACTTTTTCCAAGCTTACCGTTGCGGACAGAAGTCATTCATTTCACCACATTGAGCATAAAGAGCCGAGACGGTAAGTTTAACATATTAGCTTTAATAATATATCAAAGCGAGTATGCAATAATCTGTTCGCTTCCGAGAACTCGTCACGGATATCGTGAAATCCAGCAGTTTTCACCGAAATGCAAAAGAGCAAAAATTTCCCATTGCGTCTCTAGTGGCTAGAGGTCGTAAAGCTTGCCGTATCAATATGGGGATACATGATATGGTTGAGCCACTTCAGACGAGATTCCGGATCGAGGGCATGGACTGCGCTTCGTGTGCAACCAAAATCGATACGGCGATCAGGCGCATGCCTGGCGTTCAAGATGTTTCGATTTCCGTCTCCGCCGGGACCATGACAGTCGAGCATGACGACACAATCGATGTCGAGGATATGGGAAAAAAGGTCACCGGCCTTGGATATCCGACGAAGCTTATTCCCGCCAAGTCTAAAGCGGTGCCATCTGCTATAGAACACGTCCATGGGCCAGGCTGTTCCCACGATCATGATCATTCACCTGATGAGCACGCGCAGGCGCACGATCATGGTACGACTCCCCACGAGCATGGCTTTGCTTGCATGAACAAGCATGGCAACGAGACGCACTCCCACGACCATACCCATGAGAACAACGGTGGGCACGATCACTCTGCAACCTCTCAATCAAGCCAGAGGCCGATCCCGGATGGTCAGGCCCGTTTCCACGTTGGTGGAATGGATTGTGCTTCATGTGCAAGCAAGATCGACACTGCCGTCCGTCGCATTCCGGGTGTTGAAGATGTTAGTGTCTCGGTGACCTCGGGGACGATGACGGTCAAGCACGCGTTCGCTGATCTCAAAGCTATTGAGAAGCAGGTTTCTGGCCTTGGATACTCGGTCGCACCGATCATTCCTACCGCGAAGCGGTCCCCCGCTACTTATTCAGGATCGCAAGACGATGCTGGCCATACCAACGGACAGGCGTCAGCGGACGTTGAGTTGGAGGGTCTTCACGGTCATGATCATAGGCCAAGCGAAGGGCCGTGGTGGAGTAGCCGCAAGGGGCGCCTGACGATAATCGCAGGCGGATCTCTGACTGCCGCATATGCTATCGGCAATCTGGTTCCGGCCATAGATACTTACGCCTTCATCATCGCCATGTTGGTTGGCCTTATACCCATCGCCCGTCGTGCTTTTATGGCTGCGAGGGCAGGCACTCCCTTCTCCATTGAGATGCTGATGACGATCGCCGCTGTCGGCGCATTGATTATTAACGCTACCGAAGAGGCGGCGGCCGTTGTCTTTCTATTCCTTGTTGGTGAGCTCCTCGAGGGCGTTGCGGCTGGCAAGGCTCGCGACAGTATCAAGTCTCTGACAAACCTCGTGCCCAAGACGGCTTTGCTGGAAGAGGGTGGGAAGACCCGCGAGGTTCCGGCAGAGGTGCTTGCTGTCGGTTCAATTATACTTGTTCGCCCCGGTGACAGGATTTCGGCCGATGGCGTGATAATGTCAGGTGAAAGTTCTGTCGATGAGGCACCCGTGACGGGTGAAAGCGTACCGGTCCGCAAGGTGATCGGTGATAACGTATTCGCAGGTACCGTCAACGGCGACGCGGCACTGCGCGTTCGTGTCACCGCTGCAGCCGAAGACAACACCATTGCTCGCGTCGTCCGCCTGGTCGAGGAAGCCCAGGAATCGAAGGCTCCGACAGAGCGGTTCATCGATCGCTTTTCGAGATACTATACACCGGGCGTGGTTGTCGTTGCCGCGTTGGTTTCCATCATCCCACCTTTACTTGTTGGCGGCGAATGGAGTGAATGGATTTACAAGGGGCTTGCGATCCTTTTGATCGGCTGCCCTTGCGCCCTCGTCATTTCGACACCTGCTGCCATTGCCGCTTCACTGTCGGCGGGCGCACGGCGCGGCCTTCTCATGAAGGGCGGCGCAGTTCTCGAAGGGGTCGGCAGGGTGACTGCAGTCGCGTTCGACAAGACGGGGACGTTGACCGAAGGAAAGCCCAAGGTGACGGATGTTATTCCTTTCGGCCGCAGTAGTCCCGAGGTACTCCGTTATGCTGCGGCACTTGAAACCGGATCAAGCCATCCGCTGGCGGTCGCGATCCTCGCCAGAGCGGATGAAGACGGGCTCGATGCTCCAGCTTCGACCGATGCCAAGGCACTCGGCGGCAAAGGCGTTAGCGCGGTCATCGACGGCGTGGAAGTCTTCCTCGGATCTCCGAAGGCTGCTGCCGAGCGTGTGACGATTCCGATAGCGCATTCGCTGCAGATTACCTCTCTGAACGAGGATGGCAAGACTGTATCCGTTTTGGTAATCGGCGATGTACTTGCAGGTGCCATCGCCATGCGCGACGAACCCCGAGCGGACGCGATCGAGGGCCTTAAGGCACTGACCGATCTCGGGATCAAAGCAATCATGCTTACGGGCGACAACGCTCGCACGGCATCAGCCATTGGCGCTCAGCTTGGCATTGAAGTTCGTGCAGAACTGATGCCTGAGGACAAGCAGCGTATTGTTGGCGAACTCAAACAGGAAGGTTACGTGGTCGGCAAGATCGGGGATGGCATCAACGATGCTCCCGCTCTCGCTGCGGCAGATATAGGCATCGCCATGGGTGGCGGCACGGACGTCGCGCTGGAGACCGCCGATGCCGCGGTACTCCACGGCAGAGTCGGGGATGTCGCTCTCATGGTCGATCTTTCGAAGCGTACGATGCGAAACATTTTTCAGAATATCACCATCGCGCTCGGCCTCAAGGCTGTGTTTCTCGTCACCACCATTATGGGAATCACTGGCCTCTGGCCCGCTATCCTGGCAGATACGGGTGCAACTGTGCTTGTTACGATAAACGCCTTGCGCCTCCTGCGCCCCATACGTTGAAGGCAGTAAAATGATCAGGAAAATTGTATTTGGAGGGATCCTGCTGATGGTAGCGACCTCGGTCGTATTCAGTCTGGTCGGGGTCCTCGCTGTCTGGAATCCAAAGGAGCTTTTCCAGTACCAAGACGGTCAGACGGTGTCGCAGTGAGAAGGAGGAAGCAATGAACAAGAGATCGAATTCGACAATCCGCGTCGCCGCGACAATCTTTGCATGTCTGCTTGCTGGAACGGCGTTTGCACATGACTTCAAGGCAGGAAAGCTGGAACTTAGGCACCCTTGGTCGGCACTGGCTCCTCCGGTCGCTCCGGTGCTGGGTGGCTATGTGACGATCGTCAACACCGGACAGGAGTCTGACCGTCTTGTCGGTGGCACGACTAACATCGCCGAGAGACTGGAAATCCACGAGTCCTCCCTGGTGGATGGGGTAGCGAAAATGCGTCCGGCGAAGCAAGGCCTCGAAATTGCCCCCGGTGCTACCTTGGCGCTTCAACCCGGTGGAACCCACATAATGCTGGTCAAGCCCATAAATCGGCCGGTCGAAGGTGAGAAGTTCAAGGCGACGCTCCTGTTCGAGAAAGCAGGAGCAGTGGAGGTCGAGTTCGTTGTGCAGAAGCCGAAACGAGAGTCGGGCGAGGATCATTCCGGCCATCAAGATCCATGATTAGTGGCCTAGAGCGTTTTCACAGGACCTCTATCAACCTCAGGGTCGACAATCCCTCCGCAGTTGTCTGGTGAAGCCTCAGGCGACTGCTAATATGGTTGAGTGCGATGATACTTGCTGGGTTCCTCTTGTATTTCGATGCTGAACGGCATCAGAGCAGGTGCGACCCGAGCAGATCCCGGTTCATCGCCCGCCTTGGAAAATGCACTTGTCAATTCTCAAACTTCATGCGAATGATTTGCAATAGCAACTAAGCAAAAACCAAGAATCGTAGGTGAATCTATGGACAGTCCGGTAAAGGGCTGGCGGCGGGCCGGAGGGGAAGCGTCGCTGTCTGACGTGCATCGATCCATCGCGGTGGCGACCGGGCAGGGCACATTTCGCCGGGCCATGGCTTTCTTTGGTCCAGGCTACCTGGTGGCAGTCGGGTATATGGATCCTGGAAACTGGGCGACCTCTCTCGCCGGCGGATCCCGCTTCGGCTATGCGCTTTTGACGGTAGCACTTGTGTCGAACATCATGGCGATCGTGCTCCAGTCGCTCTGCGCCCGTCTCGCGATCGGCTCCGGGCGAGACCTTGCGCAGGCTTGCCGCGATGCCTTCCCTCGACCGGTCGGCATCGTCCTCTGGATCCTGGCAGAAATAGCGATCATCGCTACCGACATAGCGGAGGTGATCGGCACTGCGATCGGGCTCAACCTGATCTTCGGCATCCCACTGGAACTGGGAGTCGTCATCACGGCACTGGACGTCTTCCTCATCCTGTATCTCCAGAAGCTAGGTTTCCGTTGGGTCGAAGCGCTCGTAATCACGTTGCTGGGTGTGATTACCGTCTGCTTCACCATCCAGATCGCGCTTGCGGATCCCGACTGGGGACAAGTCATCCTCGGATTTGCCCCGACCACAGAGATCGTCACCAACCCGGATATGCTGTACCTCGCGCTAGGGATTCTTGGTGCAACCGTCATGCCGCACAATCTGTATCTCCACTCAGGGATCGTGCAGACACGCGCTTACGGCACAACAGTCCCCCAGAAGCGGGAGGCACTCAAGTTCGCCACCCTCGACTCGACAATCGCCCTGATGTTTGCGTTGCTCGTGAATGCCTCAATTCTGATCCTCGCAGCGGCCACATTCCACAAGACAGGCCAGACGACGGTGGCCGAACTCGGTGAAGCGCATAGCCTTCTTGCACCGCTGCTCGGTCTTGCAATCGCCCCAACGTTGTTCGGTATCGCGCTCCTATGCTGCGGTATCAATTCGACGGTTACGGCGACACTGGCTGGACAGATTGTCATGGAAGGCTTTTTGAACATCAGGCTCGCGCCCTGGCTACGACGATTGATCACACGCGGTATCGCCATTATTCCGGCTGCCGGGGTTACGATATTGTTTGGAGACGGTGGAACAGCGCAACTCTTAATCCTGACACAGGTGGTGCTCAGTCTTCAACTCTCGTTCGCAGTGTTCCCGCTTGTGATGTTCACATCCGACCGGGCGAAGATGGGGGAACTGACGGCTCCTTACTGGCTGACTGCTTTCGCTTGGCTGATTGCAATCGTGATCGCCCTCCTGAACATCAAGCTTCTTGTGGATTTCGTCGCGTCCTAACGTAACGAAATTCGCCCTCTGACACGGAAGGATGCGAAGATGATTATGATTTATGATGGGCCGCCAAGTATATTCTCATGGGCGAAAAAACCCTGAGCTTCCTGAGACTGGCGAGAAGGCTTCAGACCCTTCTGCTATCTTCATTTCCTATACTGAAAATAGGAGCGCTTTCCGGCGGCAGCGGCCTCATCTCAACGGAAAGCCCTAATGTAGGCGGTGGTTGAAAGGGTCATGAGTTACCCAGATTGCAGACGAGATGAACGAAACGTAGCGCGAAACGAGCAACCTGTCAGTCGTGTTCCGTCGAGCAAAGACAGTGGTTGGCAAGAGCCCGAATTACGTAGCAGTCGCGTACCTGGTTGGAATTGCAGTGCGTTGAGATCCGCTCCAGTTCTGCTTCCAATTTTTTTAGGCGCTGGATCTTCTCACGGACGGTTACGAGTTGCTTGGCGGCAATACCGTCAGCTTCCTCGCAAGGTTTCTCCGGATGCTGACTAAGATCGATGAGTTCGCGGATGGCCTCGATCGTCAGTCCAAGCTCGCGTGCGTGCTTTATGAAGGACAGCCGCTCACCTTCCGTCTTCGAATAGCGTCGCTGATTTCCTTCCGAGCGTTCCGTATGCGAGAGAAGCCCCATCTGCTCGTAATATCTGATCGTCGGAACCTTTACCCCAGTCGTCTTCGATAGATCACCGATTGTCAGCATATGAATACTCCAGTCATGACATGCAGCGTCGAACCACTGCGGTTTGTTCGAGTTTGAAAAGAAACTGACGCCATCGAGACGTGATGGGGGTATCCAGCACAGAATTTTGATATGAGGATTGAGTTGTTGAGATCAAGTTCCACTGCGATCGTGTCGCTACGCCTGACAATCATGTCTTCGCCAACGAAATCGCATGTCGGTCCGGACGCAACGAGATCGCGACAAGAAGGAAGGCCCCACAGACGATGAATACGTCTGCCAGATTGAAGGCTGGCCATGACCAACCGAAGGCGTGGAAATCCAGATAGTCCGTGACGCTCAGGTTCCAGAAGCGATCGATGACATTGCCGCTCGCGCCTCCTGCAATCGCCGTGATCGAAACCCTCTCTGCAGCAGTCTTTGCCATTACCGCCCAGATCACCAGCGCGATCACGATTACGCCCTGAAGCAGCGCGAACAGTCGTGGAGCCGATCCCATCGTGTCGGAGAAAAGGCCGAAGCTGACACCCGGGTTATAGGCAAGCACCAGGTTGAAGAATGGGGTTACCGGGATTACTCTCGGTGGATCCATCAATTCGGTTACAACCAGATACTTCGTGGTAAGATCGATCAAGCATAGCGCGGCAACCCAGAGAAGGACGAGAGCGGCTCTGGCTGTGATCTTGTTTAATGATGCCTTCATCGGATTCCCTGTTGCATGACGACAATCCGGGCCTTTGACGGGACGGTTTCATAAAGCTCCATCACATCCTGATTGATGAGGCGAACGCAGCCTGACGAAACGGCGTGGCCGATTGAACGCCAGTCCGTGGTGCCGTGAAGCCGGTAAAGCGTGTCCTTGCCATGCTGGAAGATGTAAAGAGCACAAGCACCAAGCGGATTATTGGGGCCGGGTGCCTGGCCGCCGTTCGCATATGAATATTTCTGTAGCTCTGGTTGTCTCGCTATCATCTCCGGAGGCGGTGTCCACCGGGGCCATTTCTGCCGCCACTGGATTATTCCTTCACCCGACCAGGTGAAGCCCACGCGCCCGATACCGATACCGTATCTCATTGCCGTGCCAGCATCTTCAGTGAGATAGAGGAACCTGCTGCGAACATCGACGAAAACAACGCCCGCAGGCTCGCCGGTGAGGTTTTCAACGCGCTGCCGATAGTATCTCGGGTCGATCTTTCGAAAGGGAACTCTAGGTAACCGGTAGCCGCCGTCGCTCCTTGCAGCGTAGCGGGCCTCAAGCTCACGTTCGCTCGGTTCCATTTGACTGGCGGGCCTGACGACAGCCGCCGCTGTAGAAACCGGGCTTCCAAAGACGGCTGATGCCAATGCACCACCAGATAGAGCGACGAGTGACCGACGTTTCATCAGACGCGGTTTGAGCATGCATATCCCCATTTGAAGGACACGTTTGAATCCTCCACATTACTGATTCCGTACAATTCTACGATCTCTAGTAGCTTGAGGTTCAAGCGCTTGCTGACAGCTAAGGTCGGGTCTCAACTAATTGTGTAAGGCTCGTGATGGAGTGCGCCTTATCATCAGGGACAAATTGGCGCAGTCCCAGATTCGCAGCTTTTGTTTCAGTTCGACCTTTGCTAGTCATCTGTTGATTTATGTCATTTTGCTTGTCTGGAACGAATGATCCGCAGCGTTTTAACCAGTTGGAAGACCGTGGCTGTCCTGACGATGATCTTCATTCAGATCATCTCCGGAAGCCTCTGCTCGACTCCGTTGGAAAATCGCACATTTGTTCCGCCCGGTGTCGCTACCTTCGTGCAGGAACGAGGTTCACCGGTGGATAACAGGAAACTCCTCTTGTCTGAGGCCGACCATCACGTCCGCTGCGAGCAGCGGTCTCTACAAGCAGAGCTGTATGATTTTAGATTCTCGGAAGGACTGCGATATTCCGTATCCGCGGACCTCCTTCGTGAAAGCCAGATCTATCTGATCTCGCGCCCGCCAAAATACCTGAGCTAAGGCAATCTGTTCGGCACTGCGCACGTACGTCTTACTGAATCAGTTCGACCATGGATCTCTTACGCCCAAGCCATTCTTCGCCGATATCTGGCGGAGCGTGTGAGCTACGTATCGGGACTTCTCAAGAGCAGCCGGATTCCATCCTGAACTCATAATCCCTTACATCGGGAGTCGAAGGTGTCTTTGTCAAAAAAGCTCTTTCTCCTCGCTGTTGGCACCTTTTTGCTCCCGCTCGGTGGATGCAAGATGGTCGTAATGTCGCCATCCGGCGATATTGCACGTCAGCAGGCGGATCTCATCGTCATCGCAACCGTGCTGATGCTCCTCATCATCGTACCGGTCCTGTTTCTCACCTTCTATTTTGCCTGGCATTACCGCCATTCCAACAAGAAGGCGAAATATGACCCGGAGTGGCATCACTCCGTAAAACTCGAGATGGTGATCTGGTCAGCGCCGCTTGCCATCATCATTGCGCTGGGAACTATCACGTGGATCAGCACTCACAGACTTGACCCATATCGCCCACTCGACAGGATCGATGCAAATCGTCCTGTTACACCCGACATCAGGCCGATCACCGTAGAAGTGGTCGCACTCGATTGGAAATGGCTGTTCTTCTATCCGGAGTACGGAATTGCTACGGTTAATGAGCTTGCTGCGCCCGTAGATGTACCGATCAACTTCAAGCTAACTGCATCATCGGTCATGAATGCATTCTATGTGCCGGCGCTCGCCGGGATGATCTATGCCATGCCCGGAATGCAGACGAAACTCCATGCCGTCATCAACGAGACCGGCACCTACGATGGTCTTTCTGCCAACTATAGTGGAGACGGCTTCTCTCAGATGCGGTTCAAGTTCCTTGGATTGAACCAGGGTGATTTCGATCAATGGGTCGCGCGTGTCAAACGGACCGGCACGGCACTCAACCGGGACAGTTACTTGAAGCTTGAGAAACCGAGCACGGCCGAACCTGTACGTTATTACTCCACGGTGCAGGAAGGTCTCTACCGCTCGGTGCTCAACATGTGCGCCCGTGAAGGCCAGATGTGCATGGATGAGATGATGCACATCGACAAGATGGGCGGGGCAGGTGTGGAGAGCCGGGAAAACCGGGCGCGCCTGGAATACGACAACCGCCGGACGACCGGCGCAGCCGAAGACAACGATGTCGCACCCGCCCCTGTCACAGGCACCCCGACCCGCGGCGAGAGCCCCGCGAACGTCATCGATAGCAAGGTGAGCCAGCCGTCGATGCCGATGAACCATAGCATGAAGAACATGCAGCATCCCACCACACCCGAAAGCGATGAGAGCGGGCAGGCACCCGACCGGCTCGACGCTGAAGTGCCCGCAAAACCCTGAAGGATTCGACAGATAAGATGTTCGAAAATCTAACACTCGCTCAACTCGTCTTCGGGCGGCTCACCTGGGAAGCGATCCCTTACGATCCAATCATCCGCAGCACGTTTGTTGCCGTGGTTATCGGTGGCCTGGCCATCGTGGGATTGATTACGAAATACAAACTGTGGGGTTATCTCTGGAGGGAATGGTTCACATCTGTCGATCACAAAAAGATCGGCATCATGTACATCGTTCTGGCGCTCGTCATGCTTCTGCGCGGCTTCGCCGACGCGATCATGATGCGTATTCAGCAGGCCATCGCCTTCAACGGCAACGAGGGATACCTGAACGCCGACCACTATGATCAGATATTCACCGCCCACGGCGTGATCATGATCTTTTTTGTCGCCATGCCGTTCATAACAGGGTTCATGAACTACATTGTGCCGCTCCAGATCGGTGCTCGCGATGTGTCATTTCCGTTCCTGAACAATTTCTCATTCTGGATGACGACGGCGGGTGCGATCATCATCATGATCTCGCTATTCGTAGGAGAATTCGCAAAGACCGGCTGGTTGGCCTATCCGCCGTTGTCGGGTGCCGATTACAGCCCTGGCGTCGGTGTGGACTACTACATCTGGGGTTTGCAGGTAGCCGGCATCGGAACAACGCTGTCGGGCATCAACCTCGTTGCGACCATCGTCAAGATGCGCGCACCGGGGATGTCTCTGATGAAAATGCCTGTTTTCACCTGGACCTCGCTTTGCACCAACATCCTGATCGTGGCGACATTCCCGATATTGACGGCAACGCTTGCGCTGCTGACCGCAGACCGCTATCTGGACACCAACTTCTTCACGAACGATCTCGGCGGTAACCCGATGATGTACGTGAACCTGATCTGGATGTGGGGTCATCCGGAAGTTTACATCCTGATCCTCCCGGCTTTTGGCATCTTTTCGGAAGTTGCATCTACGTTCTCGGGCAAGCGGCTGTTCGGCTACGCGTCGATGGTCTACGCGACATGTACGATCATGCTTCTTTCTTATGTGGTCTGGCTGCATCATTTCTTCACGATGGGAGCAGGTGCGTCCGTCAACGCCTTCTTTGGAATAGCAACGATGATCATTTCGATCCCGACGGGTGCGAAGATGTTCAACTGGCTGTTCACGATGTACAAGGGAAGGATCCGTTACGAACTGCCGATGTACTGGTTGATCGGCTTTATGGTGACATTCGTCATCGGCGGTATGACAGGCGTCATGCTGGCTATACCTCCTGCTGACTTTGTGCTGCACAATTCGCTCTTCCTGATTGCCCACTTCCACAACGTCATCATCGGCGGCGTGCTGTTCGGCCTGATGGCAGGAGTAACCTATTGGTGGCCGAAGGCCTTCGGTTTCAAGCTCGATCCGTTCTGGGGCAAGATGAGCTTCTGGTTCTGGCAGATCGGTTTCTTCGTCGCCTTCATGCCGCTCTATGTGCTCGGACTAATGGGCGTGACGCGCAGAGTTTCGCAGTTTGATGATCCCTCGTTACAGATCTGGTTCATCATCGCCGCATTCGGGGCGGGCCTGATTGCACTCGGTATCCTGTTCTTCATTATCCAGATGGTCGTCAGCGTGAGGAGACGCGACCAGCTCCGCTGCACGACGGGCGATCCATGGGGTGGCCGAACCCTGGAATGGGCTACTTCCTCGCCGCCGCCAGAATACAACTTCGCTTTCACTCCAGTGGTCCATGAGATGGACGCATGGCACGACATGAAGGAATGTGGATACGCGAGACCACTGGCCGGATACAAGGCGATTCACATGCCCAGAAATACTGGTGCCGGTGTCATCCTTTCCGGTATCAGCATCGCGCTCGCCTTTGCGCTCATCTGGTACATCTGGTGGCTCGCCATCGTATCATTCGCAGCGATCATTATCATCTCGATCGCCCACACCTTCAACTACAACCGCGACTTTTATATCCCGGCAGCAACAGTTGCCGAGGTCGAAGACGCACGTTCGAAGCTGCTCGCCCAGGGGAACTGACATGGCAAACCCGATTCACGCCCCCCGGGCTGACAAGAAATTCCATCTCGATGAGGAACATCATCCTGAAGGAAGCACGAACCTGGGCTTCTGGCTCTATCTGATGAGTGACCTGCTTATTTTCGCGGCTCTCTTCGCCACCTATGCGGTGCTCGGTCGTAATTACGCGGCCGGTCCTGCACCTGGCGATCTTTTCGATCTCAGGTTGATCGGGGTTGCGACGGTAATCCTGCTGGTGTCATCGATTACCTATGGTGTTGCGATGATCCGTGCCGAGAGCAATGCAAAGGGTGCGACGATCTTCTGGCTTGGTGTCACAGGCCTGCTCGGCCTCGCATTCCTGGGGCTGGAGGCATACGAATTCTATCATCTGATCGCGGAGGGTGCTGGTCCCCAGCGGTCCGCCTTCCTGTCGTCATTCTTCGCCCTCGTCGGCACGCATGGCCTCCATGTCATGTTTGGGGTCATCTGGCTTGTGGTGCTTATGATACAGGTGTCGAAGTTTGGCCTCACTCCGGAGAACCATCGACGACTGATGTGCCTGTCAATGTTCTGGCACTTCCTCGACCTCATCTGGATCGGTGTCTTCTCAGTGGTCTATCTTATGGGAGTTGTCGCATGACGTCGAATTCTTCTCATAATGGAGCACACGGAGGGCATTCCGGTCACCGCTCGGGGCGTAGTTCTCTCAAGAGCTACATGACGGGATTCATCCTGTCGCTTATTCTGACGGCCATCCCGTTCTGGCTTGTGATGGGCGACGTCATCGAGTGCAAGATGATAACGATCGCGGCGATCATGATCCTTGGCGGCATCCAGATGCTTGTCCACATGACCTACTTCCTGCACATGAACAGCCGCTCTGAAGGAGGGTGGACCATGATGGCACTGATTTTTACGATCGTGATCCTTGTCATCGTGCTCGTCGGATCAATCTGGGTTATGTATCACCTCAACACCAACATGATGCCCATGTCACCGGAGATGATGAAAAATATGCCGTAAGAGCGCTGACTTCATCCAGTTTATCAAGCTAATTGCTCATTCGTGTGTTCGGTAAACCGTTGGTCCATACCGAACACACGGACCAAATCACAAGTCTGGATGCAGTCATGGGG
This sequence comes from Agrobacterium sp. BT-220-3, assembly GCF_025910175.1. Classification (NCBI taxonomy): domain Bacteria; kingdom Pseudomonadati; phylum Pseudomonadota; class Alphaproteobacteria; order Hyphomicrobiales; family Rhizobiaceae; genus Agrobacterium; species Agrobacterium sp. BT-220-3. Next base: position 9,669 of record NZ_JAPAIX010000017.1, on the reverse strand, counting down.
AAGCCTCCGGGCGCGATCTGACTGTCTCCGGCTCTCTTTCACCTCGAGAGTTGTTGGCGAGCGAATGCCATTTTTTCTTGTCACCCATCGATCACTCGTTGAAGCTGATAGCGAGCAGGCCGCTGCTGTCAAAGCTCTCGATAAAATTGAAAGCAGTCGGAAACTCGAGTTCGAAGTGAAATTCGATGAAACGACGATCACCTGCGTAATGCTGGACAGAGCACTGGAGGAGATGGATTCATCATCTCCAGAAGGCCAGGCACTGCATCAGGAGCCGTTAGCCGGGACTACCAACGCTGGTCAGTCACCCGACGAGAACTCATCGCGGACAACGATACCGGAACGCCCGAACGCGCGGACGACCACGATGGTTGCGGCCTTTCTTGGGGGGCTGGTGCTGGCGACGTTCATGCTTGCAGTATTGTGATCGTCAACAACGACGGTCAGAGTACAACATGCCGCTGATCACCGAATGCCGCCCACGGCAATCGTATCACGACCGTCATTGATTTTCACCCACTTGCCGGGTGAGAGCGGCGGTGCAAAAGTCGTCCACGGTAGCGGCGGCATAATGCTTCTGCGGGCGGAGTAAAATCCGGCCACCTATTTCCTTTCTGCAATGATCGCAGGAGGGACAGGGGATCTACACCGTGGAATTATACCTCAAGGTTCGCCTGGCTGTTTCCGAAGGGATGACGCAGCGTCAGGCAGCAAAGTATTTCAACATATCGCGCGACAGCGTGGCCAAGATGGTGGCCTATTCGACGCCGCCCGGCTATCAGCGGCGATCACCGATCCGGCGTCCGAAGCTTGATGCGTTCGTTTCGACGATCGACCATTGGCTCGATGAAGACCTGAAGGTGCCGCGCAAGCAGCGCCATACGGCCAAGCGGGTGTTCGACCGCCTGCGCGACGAATGCGGGTTCACCGGCGGCTACACGATCATCAAGGATTATATGCGCGATCGGGATCAGCGCCGACAAGAGGTGTTTGTGCCGCTGTCGCATCCGCCCGGCCATGCGCAGGCGGACTTCGGTGAGGCGACGGTCGTGATTGGCGGCGTGGAGCAGAAGGCGCGCTTCTTCGTGCTCGATCTGCCGCATAGCGACGGCTGCTATGTGCGGGCCTATCCGGCGGCGGTGGCCGAGGCCTGGGTCGACGGCCACATCCATGCATTTGCCTTCTTTGGGGCCGTGCCACAGTCGATCGTCTACGACAACGACCGCTGCCTCGTCGCGAAGATCCTCCCCGACGGCACGCGCAAACGGGCAGCGCTGTTCAGTGGCTTCCTATCTCACTACCTGATCCGGGATCGCTACGGTCGGCCTGGCAAGGGCAACGACAAAGGGAATGTCGAGGGCCTTGTCGGCTATGCCCGGCGCAACTTCATGGTGCCGATCCCGCAGTTTCCGACATGGGATGCGTTCAACGCTTTTCTGGAAGAGCAATGCCGTAAGCGTCAGCGCGACAGGCTGCGCGGCGAGAGCGAGACGATCGGCGAACGATTGCAGCGGGATGTTGCTGCCATGCGGCCTTTGCCGGCGTCGCCGTTTGACGCCTGCGACCAGGCCAGCGCCATTGTGACGGCACAGTCTCTGGTGCGCTACAAGACCAACGACTATTCCGTGCCTGTCGCCTACGGCCACCAGGATGTCTGGGTTCGCGGCTATGTCGACGAGGTGGTCATCGGCTGCCGCGGCGAGATCATTGCCCGCCATCCCCGAAGCTGGGAGCGCGAGGATGTCATCTTCGATCCTGTCCACTACCTGCCGCTGATCGAGCAGAAGATCAATTCTCTGGATCAAGCTGCACCTCTCCAAGGCTGGGACCTGCCCGGAGAGTTCGCCACACTGCGCCGGCTGATGGAAGGCCGCATGGCCAAGCATGGCCGGCGGGAATACGTGCAGGTTCTCCGTCTTCTGGAGAGCTTCGAGCTTGCGGACCTGCATGCGGCCGTGAAGCAGGCCATTCAGCTCGGCGCGATCGGCTTCGATGCGGTCAAACATCTGATCCTGTGCCGGGTCGAGCGCCGGCCACCGCGATTGGACCTGTCGATCTATCCGTACCTGCCGAGGGCAACTGTCGAGAAGACCTCGGCGAAGGCATATATGCGCCTCCTGTCGTCTGATACGGGAGAAGCGGCATGAGCACCGAAGTCCCGGAGATCCTGCTCGCCCATTATCTCAAGACCCTGAAGCTGCCGACCTTCCAGCGCGAGTATCAGAAGCTGGCCCGGCTCTGCGCCACCGAAGGTGTCGATCATGTCGGCTACCTCTTCCGGCTTGCCGAGCGGGAGATGATCGAGCGGGACCGGCGCAAGGTCGAGCGCCGGATCAAGGCGGCCAAATTCCCGGTCGTCAAAAGCCTCGACAGTTTCGACTTCGCCGCCATCCCAAAGCTGAACAGGATGCAGGTGCTGGAACTGGCGCGCTGCGAATGGATCGAGCGCAGGGAGAACGTTATCGCTCTCGGCCCCAGCGGCACGGGCAAGACCCATGTGGCGCTCGGCCTCGGCCTGGCCGCCTGCCAGAAGGGCTTGTCCGTCGGCTTCACCACGGCCGCCGCCCTGGTCAGTGAGATGATGGAGGCGCGTGATGAGCGGCGTCTTCTCCGCTTCCAGAAGCAAATGGCGGCCTACAAGCTACTGATCATCGACGAGCTGGGCTTCGTCCCGCTATCAAAGACCGGCGCGGAGTTGCTGTTCGAGCTGATCTCGCAACGCTATGAGCGCGGTGCCACCCTGATCACCAGCAATCTGCCTTTCGACGAATGGACCGAAACCCTGGGATCCGAGCGTCTGACCGGCGCGTTGCTCGATCGCATCACCCACCACGTCAACATCCTCGAGATGAACGGCGACAGCTATCGTCTCGCCCAGAGCCGCGCCCGAAAGGCCGGCTGACACCTCTCAAAAAATCGCCGCCCCCGCCTGAGACCCCCGCTCGGGCTACGCCCTCCCGGCGGTCTCAGGCGGCCGCCATAGTGGCCGACTTTTGCTCCGCCCCGTGGCCGGTTTTTACTCCGCCGTTGACAGATCGCTCTTGCCGATCCGGATTGGGGTCAGGTGATCCTCGGCTTTGCTCCAACGACAGAGATTATCACGAATCCCGACATGCTGTATCTGGCGCTTGGCATACTCGGTGCGACCGTTATGCCGCACAATCTCTACCTCCACTCCGGTATCGTGCAGACGAGGGACTTTGGCGATACGTTACCTGAAAAGCGCGAGGCTCTGAAATTCGCGACGATCGACTCCACAGTCGCATTGATGTTCGCTCTGCTCGTCAATGCTTCGATCCTCATTCTGGCGGCCGCTACGTTCCACGAAACCGGGCGGACTTCGGTCGCAGAACTGGGTGAGGCTCATAGTCTGCTAGCCCCGTTGCTCGGTTTGGCCTTCGCACCGACATTGTTCGGAATCGCCCTTTTGTGCTGCGGTATCAATTCAACGGTTACCGCGACGCTTGCGGGTCAGATCGTGATGGAAGGGTTCCTGAAGATCCAGCTTGCACCTTGGCTTCGCCGTCTGATTACCCGGGGGATCGCCATCATACCCGCAGCAGGGGTCACTATAGCTTTCGGAGACAGCGGCACTGCCCAGCTTCTGATCTTGACCCAGGTCGTGCTTAGCCTCCAACTATCCTTTGCGGTTTTCCCGCTGGTGATGTTCACAGCCGATGCTGATAAGATGGGAGAGATGAAGGCACCTCTTTGGCTCTCGGCTTTTGCCTGGATCATCGCCATCGTAATCGCTTTGCTGAACCTGAAGCTGTTGGTCGATTTCGTTTCCTGATGCGCTCGCACCGAGCTGCCCATTACTTCCGGAGGACTTTCAAGCACTCAGTGAGCTGGCGGGCAGCCTGATGTGACCCTCACGAACTAGGCGATTGCGACCCCTGATGCAGTCTCTTGGTCTGGACGATCTGTGCGACTTGGAGCTCGCCACCAACCGCCCCGATCATTCAGATCGGTACCAACTGGGATCGCCGTGTACTCAGAGGTATTTGGGCAGTGAAATGCTGTAGTCAGTCGTGCTCGGTGGTGCACATATCGTGGTTTGCCAAGGCCCTGATCACATAGCAATCGCGCACTTGATTCGAATGGCAGTGTGTTGAGATCCGTTCCAGCTCGGCTTCCAGCTTCTTCAATCTCTCGATCTTCTGTCGGATTGTCACAAGCTGTTCGGCAGCTATCTTGTCGGCCTCTGCACACGGCTTTTCCGGATGCTGGCTCAGCTCTATAAGCTCGCGAATAGCTTCGATCGTCAATCCAAGGTCGCGGGCATGTCGAATGAATGAGAGGCGTTCCTGCTCGGTCTTCGAGTAACGTCGCTGATTGCCCTCAGAACGTTCCGGCGGTGAGAGCAGCCCCATCTGTTCATAATATCTGATCGTTGGTACCTTGACACCCGTGGTCCTGGACAGATCTCCAATGGTGAGCATGCTACCTCCCTCTCCAAATGCGGCAGGTGCAGGCCGCGACAAATTAGCCCATCACGCGAACCTGAACCCTCGAACAACCGAGAGGTATGTAAGCAATGGCTCGGAACATGTGAGGATTTATAAATGGCAAATCAAGCAAAACGTTGGTGTGTGGCAGCCACTGCATTTCTTTTCGCCGGTCAGAGCGGCGCCTGGGCTAACGTGACAAATGAACCTCATCAAATCGACTACGACGCCTTGACTATCGAACATGCCGAACTGGTCTTAGCGCCGGACGGGGTCACGGATAAAGCATATGTCACTGTCTACAATGGTACGCCCGATGACATGGCGATTGTCTCTGTCAACGTCACAGGGTACTCGACTGCAACACTCGTGAGCCCGATGGCCAAATCCAAGGGCTTCGAACAAGTGCCGCTGTCGGACACCTACGTCGTGATCCCCCGAAAAGCGGAACTGGACATGGGACAGGATACGGTTTTCATTTCACTGATGCGAAATTCGGGTCCTCCGAAAGCCGCAACGATGACGCTAAAATTCGATGACGGTACCTTGCGTGCTGTCCCGCTTGATATTCTTGCTCCAGATGCCGCGGAAACTAATCATCACCATGGAGAACCAAATCGCGAATAAAGGCTACTACAAAACCGAGAGTTGACGCCTTTTCCTTGCGCCGCACCCCGTCAGGAGTTCGTGGACGCATGCTCGTTTTTCGTCTGAACTACCGACGCCGCCACAAGGACAATGGCACCGCAAACGATGAACACATCTGCAATATTGAAGGCAGGCCATGACCACCCGGAGGCGTGGAAATCCAAATAGTCGGTAACCCTCAAGTTCATCAAACGATCAACCACATTTCCGCTCGCACCCCCAGCCATTGCCGTTATGGCCATTCCCTCCAGGACACTGTTGGCGAATACTGCCCAAATGACGAGTCCGACTACGATGCCCCCTTGAAGTGTGGCGAACAAACGGGGCGCTGACACGATGGTGTCCGAAAATAACCCGAAGCTAACGCCCGTGTTATAGGTGAGTTTCAGGTTGAAAAAAGAGGTCAACTCGATTGTTCCAGTCGGGGTTGCCAGAAGCTCCGCCATGACGAATTTGACGGACAGATCGATACCGCAGATTGCGGTAACCCCGAGGACGATGACGGTAAGCCTGAACATGGCTTTTTTCGAGAACAGCATTTTCGGTTCCAGACTGAGCACACTCTTACATTCGCTACGATTTGGCAGATTGGCCGCGAGCGGGATTTCACGCTCACTTGGTTTGCCATGCGGCCTCTAGGAACTAGAGCTTCAAGTGCAAAATTTTGTGCCAGTTGCTGCATCAAGGAAAAGTGTAGTGGCGGCCGGGGCTCATCATCTGAGCTGGGGCGCCAATCATTGCGAGGTTTCACCTCGTCAGGCACCCGGCTGACTGCTGCAGGATCGGCCGGTCTAATTTGTCACCTCGATTAGCGAATGCCGCTGACCGCTGTTGTGTCTCGACCGTCCCTGATCTTCACCCATTTGCCAGGATTGCGGGAATCCTGACGCTTGAGATATGTATATTCTGTTTCCGACCAATTTCTGATTTCACCACGCAAGTTGTCGAGAATGAAATCGCCTATTTCCGACCGCACCGTCAAAACAGCATGCCCGGATCCGTCCGGTTGAAGTACAACTGTGATCAGCAGATTGGAGACCGCGATCCCGCGCCTCATCAAAAGCTTGCGCTTCAGCAGAGCAAAGTCCTCGCAGTCGGCTGCGGTGGTAGGATAATTCCAAAATTCCTCGACGCCATAGATCTCGATATCCTCGATAGCCGGAATTGTATTGACGACCTGGTTGACCTCAACGAGGCTATTCCAGATTTCCTCTGTGAGCTTCAGGCGTGCGCGATCTGCAGCGTTAGGCTGGCATTCTTCGGGATATCTTTTACAAAATTCGAAGTGGCCGATCGGTTGCGACGTCGCCCCGGCGACAGGCATGGAATCCCATGTTGCCGCTTCCGGTTTCCAAGCGGCGCCTGTCGAAATGAACGTTATGGCGAAAATTGCGAGCAGGAATCTGAAGGTCATAACTCGTCCCTATGTGTTGGGACGAGTTATGCGGATCGAACACGATCATCACGCAAAGAAATTCAGTGCAATTTTATCGGCCTGTGTCGAATTCAGGCACTTTTTTATGAGATCGCCAGCTTGTGAACGACAGATAGGCCTCTATGCCGATCCAGCCCCCAAGGCCGATGGATGAGACGATGCCCGCGATGGCCTCGAAGGAGTCATGTCCTATGCCCCAGCAAACGACGGCAAAAACAGCCTTGACGAACACAAATCCCACCAGCGAAAACGCAGCGATCATGCCAAGTTTTTTCGAGATATGTGCGACTGAACCGATCATATCTCGACTCTAGAGGCTATGGTCACATATGGGGAAATCAATTCTTATTGTCTGCGTCCTCCATTGTGCGGCGGTGCCTGTGCACCAGCTTCAGGCAATCTCAGACAGGTTAATTGTGACGTGTGATGATGTCGCGGCTTGGAAAATCGATTCGGATTTTGTGTATGGCACTGCTGTTGGCAGTCGCTATTGTGAGTCCGCATGGATCAGTCGCACGGGATCTCATCTCCGGGGCGACGATATCCAGAACCGTCCATCAAGGGACTGCGTCTGCTGGTACCCACGCGAAATGCCAGCATCTGGTCGAGCATTCTCACGAGCTTCTGGCTTGCCTGCAGGAAAGCGCTGCAATTTCGGAACGAATGCTCTCTGCCTACAGAGTTTCACCAAATCGGTTCCGTGTCTTTGCAGGCATTGATCCCCTTGATCCTCCTCCCCGAGCCTGATCTTACCGTTAATACCGCCCGGAGATCGTAACCAGGTGTCTGCTGCGTTGGACTATGTCCAACACGCGGCTTGAGAGCGGCTCTCATCGACTAAGGGATCGAGCACTGTCCAATCACGCCTGAATGCGATGGCAGCACAGCGATCGGTGGAGGATCCCGGCGTAGCTCCGGTTGATCCTCATGGAGATTAGTAAATGTGGAAGATTGCATGCTCCGGAGCGTGGTGTGTCTTGGTGTGCTTGGTTGCTGTCTACGCTGGTTTCCAGTGGGCCCCAGCGCCCAAACAGGTTGAGACGCAGTCTCCCGGGCTAACCGAACATGAGGTGGTCAAATCGGCGATGGTGACCGTCCCGATTATTCGGGAGAGAAAGGTCGACGGTTACGTCGTTGCAGAAGTGACGTTGACCGCAAATGACGAGGCACTGCGTGCTAGTCCCAGCCCGGAGGCAGAACTGACGGACGAATTGATCGCGACACTGTTGTCTGGACCGGTGCTCACAGACCCCGAATTCGCCGCCGATGCCTTAAGGTTAGATCTGGTGGCGCGGATGAACAAGCGGATTGGTCTGCAAGCCTACTATAAAACTCTGATCACCAAGCTCGATTACCTCACTGCAGCAGATCTGGAGCGGATGCGCACCTCCGGAGCAAACCCAATGAAGGTAACCCCCCTGGTTGATAAATCTCTGCTCGATGTTGTGCCTGGTCCCGTGCCCAAAGATGAGTAGATGGTTGGGTGGGAGGAGCGTTTAGCCTTTCCTGGGGCTGCCCCTTGTAGCTCTAGTTACTTGAGGTCCTATATTTGTACCGGTGGCTAAGGGTTTGTTCGATGCGGCGTCGTGCGGTCGTGCCCCCCTTCCTGTATTGCCGGCTGCCGTGGTGCGCTCGGCACCTTATTGGTGATGTCGGCACGGTTTCATTGAAAGCGCGAAGAGTGACGAAATGAATTGGTTTCAGAATTTGAATCAGCGAGCACTTCTGATCGCGCGGAATGCCTGCCTTGGAGCCCTTATAGCTATCCCCCTATCCGGATGTGTTTCAGACATGGGGCTAGACGACCTGTCCAGCATGGCCCCCGAACTGTCGAGCATATAGCGCGGCGATTAGGATGAGACGCGGGCGACAATCTGGATGAGATTCTTAGGTCGCGGTCGGGGTCAGATTATCATGCTGATTGTCGCTGACAAGTTCTTCGTCATTTTCTGATTGCCGCTCCGCGACAGACAGCGTTGAGGTCCTGATTGTCGCAAACGAAGCGGGTCGGCCTCGCTGGCGCTTTTCCTCAAGTGCTGCTCTGCGGCGATAGCTTTCGACATTCATCTCGAAGATCGTGGCATGGTGCACGAGCCGGTCGACTGCGGCGAGTGTCATGGCAGGATCGGGAAAGACCCTGTTCCACTCTCCGAACGGCTGATTGGCGGTGATCAGGATCGACCTGTGCTCGTATCGGGCCGAGATCAGTTCGAAGAGCACACTTGTTTCCGCCTGGTCCTTGGTGACGTAGGCGAGGTCATCGAGGATGAGCAGGTCGTATTTGTTGAGTTTGTCGATGGCTGATTCAAGCTGGAGTTCTCGACGGGCAACCTGAAGCTTCTGCACAAGATCGGTGGTTCGGGTGAACAGGACCCGCCATCCGTTCTCAATCAGCGCGAGACCGATGGCAGCAGCAAGATGGCTCTTTCCTCCGCCGGGCGGACCGAACATGAGGATGTTCGCTCCCTTGGCGAGCCAACTGTCGCCGGCGGTAATTGCCATGACCTGCGCCTTCGAGATCATAGGTACAGCGTCAAAGGCGAAGCTGTCCAAGGTCTTTCCAGGCGGCAGGTGCGCTTCGGCGAGATGCCGTTCAATCCTGCGATTTGCACGTTCTGCCAGCTCGTGCTCGGCAATAGCCGACAGGAATCGAGCTGCTGGCCATCCTTCCCGGTCCGCCTGCTCGGCAAATTGCGGCCAAAGCGTTTTAATTGTCGGCAACCGAAGTTCGTTGAGCATGATACCGAGCCGTGCTTCATCGATGGCGTGTGCGTTCTTCATGCGGCTTCTCCCGTCCCGATCAGGGCCTCATAACCGTTAAGCGATGCGAGTTGCACATGAACGGTCGGCAGCTTGGCCGGGTCCGGACCGAAGAGCGCTCGCATGGCAGCCAGGTTGGGTAACTCACCAGCATCGAGTGTCCTGGCCAATTCTTCGGCAAGTTCGCGTTCGCAGCCGCGGTCATGCGCCAGTGCCAGAAGCTCAACGGTGATCTTGCAAGCCTGCTTATCGGGAAGATTGTGATTAGGCATGGAATAAGGACCCCGCACATGGGGTGATCGGCGTCCAAACGGGACCCCCATTTGCAATGGGGTTACAACAGCCTCCGGTTTCATCGGAGGCTTTTTGTTCGGATGC
>NZ_JAPAIX010000016.1:0-47445 GCF_025910175.1 Agrobacterium sp. BT-220-3 | reverse complement strand
CGGGCTGTGGTTCCGGCGCGGTCGTCTCGTCATGGTATCTCCTGTTCACGGCATCTAAGCCGAAGTCAGGCAGAAATTCCACTTATCCCCGCTGTTCAAATTTCCCGAGCCAGCTCTGTTCGATGAATGAAGAACACCGTTGCCGACACGATTGGAGACGTCATGCTGCCTTTTGCATCACAGGAGATAGTGGATACCAAATCGAGAAGGATATGACTGATGCAGATTGATGGCCCCACCTTGCGCCACATTCGAAAAATGCGAAATATGAAGCAGTCACATCTCGCGGAGCTTGCCGGCGTTGACCAAGCGACTATTTCGCGGTGGGAGCGCAGAAAGAGCCTGCTTCCAGAGGACACAAAAACACGGCTTCACACCATTTTCTATCGCTTTGTGACGCTCCCAGAGGATGACGCTATCAAACGTCTCGTCACTACATCAAGCCTTAAAGTACATCTTATCTGCGACCAAACCCATTGTCTGCTGAGCGCTTCGGGGCGCCGGCTCGACGAATGGAAAACGTCGTTGCCCGACGTGATTGGAAAGTCGATGCTGCCTTATGCATCGCAAGAGATATTGGATGCCGAGCTGGCTCTTAAAAAGAGTGGCTGGACGGATCAATTGGGCGCGAGGACGATCATCTCGACCGGACCTAACAATCATCCGATAATTCATATTCCGCAAAGCAGAGCTATCTGGGAACGTATCTTGCTATCGAATGGTATGATCGGCCGTCTGGTGACGACACTTGAAGATAGCGAGGATGCTCAATTCGAGCTTTCAACCGGTAAAACAATACCGCGATCCCGAATTGATTTCCGTGGCAGCAACTCGTGACACCAAGTTCAGCCTCTCGCTCGCTTCCATCATTCATGTCATAGTAAAATTGTGATTATAATTATTGTAGTTTTCGAATATTCAACAAATATTCGCGCTTTTTCGCATTCTATTTCGTAAATACTGATATTAAAGCTTGTAAATATGAATTTTGTCCACGGTTGTGCATATTTTATGCATGGTATTTAGTTGAAAATTTCTGCCGAAAATGATGATTTGTTTTAGATATCTCGATTATTCAAATAATTACGTTTTGAAACGTGGAAAAATGCAAAGTAAACTCTACATCACGATCTGGATTGTCGGCGTCGTAGCGGCTGCTCAGCTTGGTAAGGCGGCGGCGCTTTTACCCGCCCTCCGTGAACGGCTGCATTTAACCCTCACTGGGGCGGCTTGGCTGGCATCAGCGCTCGAACTGACGACGGCCGTATTGGCTTTTTCGGCCTGGCGCCTCGTTGCATATCTCGGCGGAAAGGCCGCCCTTCTAATTGCTCTAACGCTACTCGCCGTCGCAACTCTGTTGGAAGGGATCGTCGTCACGGCTTCATATTTCGCGGCACTCAGGTTCGCGGAAAGTGTCGCCTATATGCTGATCGCCATCGCAGCGCCCAGCATTCTTACTCTCATGCCGGACGAACGGGACCGTCGTGCTGCGCTTATTCTTTGGAGCACCTTCGTCCCGGTAGGCTTTGCACTAGGTGCGTTTCTATCGGGATATCTGGCTGAGCACTGGTCGGTCTCTGCCGCCCTAATTGTCTGGGCACCTCTAAGTCTGTTGCTGCTATTGCCTTGCCTTCAACTGCCGCAGTCAGCACAGATCCACTATCCGCGTACTGAATTCAGACTTGGGGCGGTTTGGGGATTGGCGGCGAGTTTTGGCTGTTACGCGATGATCGTCGTTGGGATTATCGTGCTACTCCCGACCTATCTGATGACGCAGTATGCAAGCAGTTACAGCGATGCGGGCGCAATTACCGGAATCGCGTCGCTTGCAAGCGTCCTCGGCAGTCTTTGCGCGCATGTCGGAACGCGCTCTGTACTAGGGCAGGACTATCGTCGGCGTTGGCAGGTAATGATTGCGTTAAGCTTGTTCGGGGCCTCGCTCGCGTTGTTCTTCTTGTTTCCGCCGTTCGCGACAATCGCCGGCGCCGGGCAAGCCTCCGCGGCGATTGTCGCGGGGGCCTTCAGTGCAGTCCTCGGCGTGTGCCCGGCCCTCATTTTTGCACGCTTGCCTGAAACGGCTCTGGCAGGCCGCAAGGACGGAGAGGTTGCGATCTTGTCAGCGAATGCAGCCCTTGCGCAATGCGGAGCTCTTGGTTCGCTCGTCGGTCCGCCAATCTTCGGCCTCGCGGTATCGCATTTCGGATGGGAGGCAGTCGCTCCCCTTGCATTTTCTCTAGCAGCCATCGCGGTCGTCTTGGCGGCTTTAGCCGATCGCAACGCATCAGGGGCGGGGCAACGATGATCGTCGGCCTCTGTGCTATGTGCGCTCTCATCGCATTTGTGGTTGCGATGCGAGAAGCGATGCGGCACGCTGTCACGACAAAGCCTTAAGCCGTCGGCGCGTAGGGATCATGTACAGAAGGCAATGCGCTATGAACTATGAACTATGAACTATGAACTATGAACAAAGATAAGCTCTTCCTGCTTCGTCCTGGCTTCGAAGATCCGGCCTATCCAGGGCAAATTTTCTATTGCTGGCACTGTGCCTTGCTGGAAGGAATCCTCGCATCCTTTCCAGAACTCGCGCAACGTCTCGACGTAGAGCGAATTGCGTGGGCCCGACCCAGACTGCCGGTCGTTGAGTTGGTGGGGGAGAAAAACCAATCTTTGCCTTTGCTTGTTCTTGCTGAAGGGGAGACATCGGCCCATCAAACCGGTACTTACAACGGGCATGCTTTCATCCAACAGAAAGACAGAATTCTTGCCGCCTTGTCGGAGCGGCACGGTTTTCCTGCCTCTCATCCTTAGGCACCTGACTGCTTAAGACTTCAAAAAAGCTGTCCAGATCGATCAATCTAGGCTCACAACGTAGTCCTGGACTACAGTCATACCGGCTTGACGCTGCGCGAGCATCCAGTCGCCTTTTTGCGGAAGGATCTTGTCGAAAGACGCATCGTTACCTGCGAGGAGGCGATGACGGCCCGCGACGGTCGCTGGCTCATGACGACAGGGTTGGTACTAGGGCGCCAGAAACCGGGCTCGGCAAAGGGTGTGATGTTCCTCACTATCGAAGACGAGACTGGCCCGGCCAATGTCGTTGTCTGGCCCAAGCTATTCGAGCAGCGTCGACGCGTGGTGTTGGGATCGAGCATGATGGCGATCAATGGTCGTATCCAGCGGGAAGGGGAGGTCGTGCACCTTATCGCTCAACAACTCTTCGATTTGTCGGGTGACCTGTCGGCTCTCGCCGATCGCGATCAGGCTTTCGAGCTGCCGACCGGCCGAGGTGACGAATTTTCACACGGCGCGCCGGGAAGTCCGGATTCACGAGATCGAGCTCTAGCGGTGAAGCCGCGGAATGTTCTCATTCCGGATTTGCATATCGATACTCTCAAGGTGAAAAGCCGTAACTTTCACTAGCCATGTAATCTGGCACCGCTGCGAGTGCGCTCTTGTGTCGATCAAGCCTCTCTCCTGACAGGCCATTAGGCCCGCGGAAATGGCCACCTGCCCAGCTGGATTTCGGCTCCAGCCTGCTGTCAGTACTTGTCTGAACATCGCTTCATCCACGTCCGCCACTGCTAGCTGCTAGCTGAATTCAAGCGGAGAGACCGATCCGATAGACGGCCCCGTTGCCCCAATCGGCGGAGAAGAGTTCGCCGGACGCGGAAATCGTGAGACCCACGGGACTCGACAAACCGTCCGCGAAAAGCACAGTCCGACCGTCATCGAAGATCTCATGAATTCCGGTTCCTCCATAGTCGACCACAAACACACGCCCATCGGTCGTTTGGGCAATTCCCGGTCCCGGCGTCCTTAGCGCCTCGCCAGTCTCTATACGCTTCCCATTCCCGCGAAGGATTGTGACGCCGCCGCCGATGTTCGATACAATGAAGCCGCCATCGGGTCGATGCACGGCGCCGACGGGCGTCTGCAATCCTGAGACCGCGATTTCGCGCTTCCTGTCTTGCCCGAATGCCAGGATCTCATTGGTCTGCCGGTTCGCGACAAGGAGCCTCCCCGTCCGATCGAAGCTAAGGCCGGCCGGTGTCGCAAGACCGGAGAGGTATGTCTCCCTGCTTCCGTCCGCTGAAAATCGATACACTTCATCCCTGGAGTAGGATGCAACGTAGATTCGGCCATCCGCATCGATTGCCAACCCGGATGGACCCGACAGACCATTGGCGAAAGTGCTTCGATCGCCATTGGGTGTGATGCGCGAGACGCGCCCAACACTCCATTCCGCGACAAAGAGATTTCCGAAGGAATCGAAGGCCATTCCCACAGGTGAACTGAATCCATTCCAACGGCGTTCAACGCGCGCGCTGGCGGCTTGGGCGGAAGACGTTGGTGCGACGACCATGGCCAAAAAGCCGGAACTTGCGAGCATCAAGGTAGACAGCATGGTGCGGCGATCAATCATGTGAATGTCCTTCATTGAGAGCGTGAGGCTTGTGTCGATCGAAGACCGTTTTTCGGTCGGATCTCAGTCTTGAAACGACAGTCGGTGCCATGGCGATTCCTGACCGTATAACGTGCTTTACCTAGTGTTAGAGTAACCGTTTATCGAACATTGGCGGCACTCTTGCGATTACACAAATTCATAATTAGCATATTGATCATGAAGAGAATTCATTTGAAAAGTATCGACCTTAATCTGCTCGTTGTGTTTGATGCTCTGATCGCGGAGGGGCACGTCACCCGAGCAGCTGATCGGATCGGACTAACGCAGTCCGCGGTGAGCCATTCGCTCGGGCGTCTGCGGGGATTGTTTGGTGACCCTCTGTTCGTAAGGTCTCCGCGGGGTATGGTTCCTACTTCCGTCGCCAAGCAAGCGGCCCCCGCTGTCCGCTCGATCCTAGACCAGGTGGATGATGTGCTTTTCGGCTCACGCGGCTTCAATCCAGCGGACAGTTCCCGCCAGTTTGTTATGGGCCTCTCGGACTATGCTGCCCTTGTGCTCCTGCCCCGTTTGACGGCCCGTCTCGACCACGAGGCCCCTGACGTGTCGCTCGTAGTCCGCAACACTAGCCGCAGCGTAGGTCTAACCATGCTCGAAGACGGCGCAGTGGAGCTCATTGCCGGAAACTTTCCAGACCCGCCCTCTCATATGCGCGAGGAACTATTGTATGAAGAAGATTTCGTATGTGCCAGTCGAGCGGATCATCCCGAGGTCGATGCTTCAGTGGATCTTGACCGATACTTGCGCTTGCGGCACCTGCAAGTGTCGATGAAGGGCCATCCGCACGGTTATGTGGATTCCGTTTTGGCGGAGAAGGGCTTGAGAAGGAAGGTGGCGGTCACTGTAGGCCATTTTCTGATGGCGCCGTTGCTAGTGGACTCATCTGACCTTGTGGCGACAGAACCTCGCCGCCTGTTTGGACCCCTCGCGAATAGGCTACCTCTACAGCTCTTTCCTCCTCCGATTGCGATCCCGTCGTTTCGGGTCGTTCAAACCTGGCATGCCCGCTACGACGCCGATCCGGGACATCAATGGCTGCGACGGGTCATTCGAGAAGTCGGTCAGTGGGCCTAAAGAACCGGTCCAAAGCAAGTCTCAATCGCTATGCGCAGGAAACATTGCTATCGTTTTGAATGCTATGAGAGGGGCGGAGCAGGTTTTGAACAGGCTTTCGAAATAAAGCGACACCTGCTTTGCAGGGCGGTTAATGATCGGGGTGCGAGCGGAGCATCGCATACGCTAAAGGTCGCAAGTAAAAAATGCTGCTCCCCATCCCTACACCCACGGCGGTGGCAAAGTGCGACAGTTTCTCGGGAGCTTTGGCAAATTGATCCATCAGCGATGGAAGGATCTCCAACCGCACCGCGGCTCGACTTTTCCCACGATTGCAAATCTTGTTTGGCGCAGTTCCAGCAACCGATTTGCCCGGCCGCCTGATCTCGGCGGGAAAACCCGCCTTGACGAGTGCGGCGACAGTCCCGTCACGTCGCCGAAAATCGAGGGTGAAAAGCCGTAACTTTCACTAGCCATCTAGTCTGGCATCACTGCACAGCGTGCGCTTGCTTCGATCAGGTCTGTCTCCCGAGAGGCCATACCCATTCCCCACGACGACAAGCCAGTATCGTCAAGGATTTCAGCTTTTTTGCGCAGAGAGCGCATACCGCAGCGCCACCATCGAGCTGTATGCGTGCTGTCACTATTTTATACGATTTCGAATTGATTTATGTGATTCTGTGTGATTGTATCCATTTTGGTTGACCCTGAGTGTTCGACGGGCGGGACCCAGGCCAGCTTCAACTCAAAAAATGGGGAACAAGAGAATGAACAGACGCACACTTCTTGCAGCGGTCATTGCGACCGTAACTTTGGCTCATTCAGCTTTGGCGCAGGACAAGACTATCGTTGTCGGCACAAGTATTGATTCAAAACCGTTCGACTTTGTTCAGAACGAAAAATTCGTCGGTTTTGACCAGGATCTATTGGCTGAAATCGCAAAAGATGCCGGCTTCAAATACGAAGTAAACCCTATGGACTTTGGTGCCCTTATTCCGGCCCTGCAGACAGCCAATATCGACCTCGCGATTTCCAGCATCTTCATGACCGATGCTCGCAAGAAGGTCGTGGACTTCTCCGACGTCTATTTCACCAGTTCGCTCGGCGTTCTCGTGGCGACTGACAATACCACCATCAAGTCCGGCGAAGACCTTGCGGGTAAAAAAGTCGCTTCCGTGACAGGTGCCGCCGCAACGGCCTGGCTCAAGGAAAACGCTCCAACTGCCAACGTAACCCTGTTCCCGCAGGTGACCAACATGTTCATGGAGTTGCGGGCAGGCCGTGCCGATGCCGTCGTCTACGATTATCCGTTCCTAGCCTATTACGCGCAGACCGAAGGCGACAACAAGGTGAAAGTTCTCGAAAAACCGGTCGGTGACGGCATTCCGGTAGGCATCGCATTTCCGAAGGGAAGCGAGCTCGTCGCCAAGGTCAACGCAGCGCTGAAGACCATCAAATCTGATGGCCGTTACGATGCCATCCACACAAAGTGGTTTGGCAAGTCTGCGAAGTGAGAACTCACTAACATCGATGTAATCTACACTGAAGGGGAGCTGTCATGACCTTCGAATGGTCGGCAATCTACGACGCTCTTCCCGCATTGCTACGCGGCGCGGCTGTAACCGTTATGGTTGCCGCCGCGTCGCTTCTGGCGGGAATGATCCTGGGAACGGTGATTGGTGTCACGAGGACATATGCGCCAAAATATATCTCTTTCATCATGCAGGTGTATGTCGGCTTGATCCGCGGCACGCCGATGGTGGTGCAGATCATGTTCATCTATTTCGCGCTACCTTCATTGCTCGATATCAAGCTGACGGCGCTGACCGCCGGTATGATCGCGCTGACGGTCAACTCGTCCGCATATCTCTCGGAAATTGTGCGTGGGGGTTTCCTGGCCGTCCCCCATGGCCTTCGCGAGGCCGGCCTGGCGATGGGACTGCCTCTGCACAAGGTGTTGCTCCACATCATCGGACCTGTGGCATTTCGCCGGATGGTGCCGGCCCTCGGCAACCAGTTCATCATCGGCCTGAAGGATACGTCGCTGCTGATCGTAATTGGCGTCGCCGAGCTGACCCGAACGGGGCAGGAGATCATGACTGAGAACTACCGCGCCGTCGAAATCTGGACGGCGGTCGGCGCGATTTATCTTGTGATTATCAGCATCATGGCGATCGCGTTTCGTCTGATCGAGAAGCGAGCGCAACTGTCATGAGTATCGTCCAATTCAAAAAAGTCGTGAAAAGCTTCGGCAACCTCGAAGTGCTGAAGGGCGTTGATCTCTCAATCGATCCAGGCGAGATTGTCTTCCTCATCGGTCCTTCCGGGTCTGGAAAATCCACCCTTCTCCGCTGCATTAACGCCCTTGAAACGATCCAGGGCGGCGACCTGATCGTCGATGGGATCAGTGCCAAAGGAACCGCGGCAGAGATACGCCAAATCCGACTGGAAGCTGGAATGGTTTTCCAGCAGTTCAACTTGTTTCCGCATATGACGGCACTTGAGAACGTTATGTTCGGACCGAGGAAGGTTCGCGGTGCGAGTAAGGCCGAGTCCGAATCCATCGCCCGTGATTTGTTGGACAAGGTGGGACTCAGGGAAAGAGCTGACTATTATCCCAGCCAACTTTCCGGCGGGCAACAGCAGCGTGTGGCCATTGCGCGGTCTCTTGCCATCAAGCCGAAGCTAATGCTTTTTGATGAACCCACGTCTGCTTTGGACCCGGAACTCCGTCACGAAGTGCTTCAGGTCATGAGGCAACTTGCGATCGAGGGAATGACGATGGTCGTCGTCACGCATGAAATCGGATTTGCAAGGGACGTCGGCAGCCGATTGCTGTTCATTGACAAAGGCCACATCCTTCATGACGGTGACCCCAAGGAGTTGCTGTCAAACCCGCCAAGCGATCGCCTTTCGACCTTCCTTCAGCACATCCGATAGGATGATATGTCTTGCGGAAGCCAAGCTTCCGTTTCCATGGTGGCCCCTTTCACGCCGGGCCACCATCCAGTCAAATAAAATGCCCACCGCCAGGGACGTGCGCGGCGATGGACTCGCTGTCCGAATTGCGCGGGGTCGGGAGCGATTACATCGACGGGCCGCGGACAAGGTCCACTATGGCCCATTCCACAAAACCTTCGTGACCATAGCCCGCATTGTTGATGAGGGAATCGACGGGACCATTTCATTCCGGCACCCACCAAGTCCTTCTCAATCTTAACGACACGGGACGCCCGGTGAACGAGATCTTGGCTCAGCTTGCCGAAGACGTACTCCCCGCTCTTTAGAAGTAGACGCCCACAACGAAGGTCGCATCACTCAATCGCCAGGGTCAAAGTTTCACGACCGATTTATGAGATTCCCAATGATCGCAGTCGGACCAATGCAGCCCCATCCTGCCTGAGAGTTTACAATTGCATCTCGAAAAGAAGTTCATTGTCCTTCTCGCCAATATGTTGCCACCCCGCCGATCGATAAAACTGTTCGGCTCTGGTTCCCGGGTCGGTCGTAAGCCATGCCCGCTTGACGCCCGACGATCGGAGGCAAGCACAGGCTTCTGCGAGAAGACTCGATCCTATGCCTTTCTTTTCAAAGCTCGGTGTGACGAAGAGTGCCCAAATACTGCCATCGCGTGGGTCGGCTGCGGAAAACCCACAACCATTCCAACCTCCTCCCAAACAAAAATGCCTGGATTCCTAAGAAACCACGCATAATCGTCGTCCGAGACCTTCGACGGATCGCTGAGGGTATTCTCAACGACAGTCGACCGGACCACTTTGAGGGCCGCGATGTCAGCGGCAATCGCTTTTCGAAGCATTGCAATCCTCTGGGCCTTGTTTGTTTTCGAGAGAGTGCCTGCAGTCAAGACCAGGCGCAATGACTGCAACTGGCGCAAATCGAATCCTGGACGGAATGATCTACGTCCGCTTTGGACCGACAGCACCTATTCAAATGCTGTCGGTCCTCGACTGTACCAACCCGACACGTGGTCGCTTGCGACCGCGTTGTGACTGGAGAGCGTTGTGGCTACCTGGAGGCTGATTCCCGCAGATCGATCGAACGCGCTTTTGCTGCTCCGACGGCTTCCGTGAGCAGGGCGGTCAATCCGCTTCGTTCGCGCATAAGAATATTGAGAGCTGCCTCGGTGGTGCCTTTGGGGCTAGTAACTTGGCGACGGAGCTCGGACGGAGAGTTGGCGCTCTCGATCATCAGCTTTGCCGCACCGAACACGGTCTGCTTGGCGAGCAGGGACGAAGTCTCGTCATCAAGGCCTGCTGCCTGAGCCGCAGCTGTCAGCGCTTCGACGAAGTGGAAGATATAGGCCGGGCCGGACCCAGACACAGCAGTTACGGCATCCATCAATGTCTCGTCGCGGACGAAGATTGTCGTGCCGACGCAGGACATCAATTCCTGGGCCAACTCGCGTTGGGCTTCCGTCACGGCTTCTGCGCTACAGCAGACGATCATCCCCTCGCCGATAGCGGCGGGCGTATTCGGCATGGCTCGGATGACGCCGATGCTCATGGTCCCGAGAGCGGCTGTGATCGCCTGGATTGTCACGCCGGCGGCGACCGAGATCACCACCGCGCCATTGCTGGCAACGGCAGGGACTTTCGAGACGACAGTTGGAACGGCATCCGGCTTCGTGGCCACGATGACCGCATCGGCCGATGCGGGACCCGTCCAGTCGGCAAGACGCGCAAGGACGCATATGCCTTGCGCAGCGGCGCGTTCGCGAAGACGGTCGTCTGGCTCCACGATTGTAAAACGGTGGTGGGTTCCAGCTTTCCATCCGCCAAGCATGGCAAAGCCCATGTTCCCGGCTCCGACAAGTACGATGTGCGCCATGGGCTTTTCCAATTCCTGTTAGAGGGATTTCTCGAGTTCAGGCAGGATTTCGAAGAGGTCGCCGACGAGACCATAGTCCGCAACCTGGAAGATCGGTGCTTCCTCGTCCTTGTTGATTGCGACGATAATCTTCGAGTCCTTCATCCCGGCCAGGTGCTGGATCGCACCGGAAATGCCCACCGCGATGTAAAGCTGCGGTGCGACCACCTTGCCGGTCTGGCCGACCTGCCAGTCGTTCGGCGCATATCCCGCATCGACCGCTGCCCGGCTCGCGCCAACGGCAGCGCCAAGCTTGTCCGCTACGGGAAGAATGACTTGCCTGAATTTCTCGGACGAGCCGAGCGCCCGGCCGCCCGAAATGATGATCTTCGCCGAAGTCAACTCGGGGCGATCTGATCTGGAAAGTTCGTCCGATACGTGACTGGAAAGATCGGAAGGAAAGGCTGCGGCCGATAATTCCTCAATGCCAGCCGGTGCGCCCTGTGGGGCGGGGGAGAACGAGGTCGCACGGACTGTGATGACCTTCTTCTGATCAATGGATTGAACGGTCTGAATGGCGTTTCCGGCATAGATCGGACGCTTGAAGGTATCTGCGGAGACGACATCCGTGATCTCCGAAATCTGCATGACGTCAAGCAAGGCCGCGACCCGCGGTATGACGTTTTTTGCCGAGGAGGTCGCGGCGGCAATGATTGTGTCATAGCCACCCGCCAGTGAGACGATAAGGGCGGCGAGCGGTTCCGCGAGGCCGTGCGCAAGCGATACGTCGTCCGCCAGAATGACCTTCGTGATACCGGTCAGTCTTGCGGCGCTCTCGGCGGCTGCTTTAGCACCTTTGCCCGTCACTAGGATATCGACGTCGCTGCCGATCTGGAGAGCGGCCGTCAGGGCCTTTGCAGTCTGGTCCGAAACGGTGGAGCCGTCGTGTTCTGCGAGAAGAAGGATGGTCATGTGTGAATACTCCTCAATTCGGCCAATTACAGAAGGCCAGCTTCGTTCTTCAGCTTGTCGACGAGCTCGGCAATACTGCTCACCTTGATGCCGGCCTTACGTCCGCTCGGCTCCTCTGTGTTGAGAACCTTGAGGCGTGCCGAGGTTTCGATGCCGAAGTCCGCCAGGGCCTTCTTGTCGAGCGGCTTCTTCTTTGCCTTCATGATGTTGGGGAGCGATGCGTAGCGCGGCTCATTAAGACGCAGGTCGGAGGTAACGATCGCAGGGAGCTTGACGTTGATGGTCTGGATACCACCGTCCACTTCGCGGCTGACGTCCACGGAACCTTCCTTCAGTTCGACCTTTGACGCGAATGTCGCCTGTGGCCAGCCCAGAAGCGCCGACAACATCTGTCCGGTCTGGTTGGAATCGTCGTCAATTGCCTGCTTTCCGACGATGATCAGGCCGGGCTGCTCCTGTTCGGCAATGGCTTTGACGACCTTGGCGACGGCAAGCGGCTCCAGATTGTCTTCGGTCTCGACCAGGATGGCGCGGTCCGCGCCCATGGCGAGCCCGGTGCGAAGCGTTTCTTCCGCCTTTGTGGGGCCAACGGAAATGACGACAACCTCATCGGCTTTCCCGGCCTCTTTGAGGCGAAGCGCTTCTTCGACGGAGATCTCGTCGAAGGGATTCATGGACATCTTCACGTTGCCAAGATCGACGCCCGAGCCATCAGGCTTGACGCGGATCTTTACATTGTAGTCGACGACCCGTTTGACGGTGACCAGAATTTTCATGTCGCGTGTCTCCGATGAGACGCCGGGGGCGCTCAGTTGGCAGATTGGTAATAGGTTGCAGTGGAGGCGGGCAGCGGAGCCTTGTTGAGGATACAGTCCGAAATCTTCTCAGCCATCATCATGATCGAGGCGCTGAGATTGGCGGTGACGATTTTCGGCATGATCGAGCCATCGACGACGCGCAGGCGTCGAACGGCGTTCACCCTGCCTTCGCCGTCAACGACTGCATCGGCATCCGTACCCATCCGGCAAGTTCCCGCCGGGTGGAACGACGTGCCGACATTGGCGCGGATAAATGCTTCCAGCTCGCTATCCGTCTGGACGTCCGGACCGGGAGCAAGCTCGATGCCGCGGAACCTGTCGAAAGCTGGCTGTCTGATCATCTCGCGCGCCATTCGGATGCCGTCGATGATGTCCTTGATGTCCTGCTGCGTGCTCAGATGGTTGAACACGATCGAAGGGGCGTCCTTGTGGCTCGCCGAGCGGAGTTTCACCTGGCCGCGGCTCTGGGGCCTGGAAAGGTCCATCCAGAACTGGAAACCGGGTATGGCGACCAGCTTTCCGTTCTTGAGCTGGCGGGTCAGGGGCAGGAACTCAAACTGCATGTTCGGATAGGTGACATCGGATCGTGTACGCAGGAAGGCTCCGGTCTCGAAGAAGTTCGAGGTGCCAAGACCCTTCTTGCGAAGCAGCCAGTCAGCTCCGAGTTTTGCCTGCCCGAAGAGGTTAAGCTCGGAGACGAGGGAATCTTCGTAACCGGTCGTGTACTGCAAGTTGACGCCGGGATGATTTTCGAGGTTCCGTCCAACCTGCCTGGCTTCGGCTTTAAGTTCGATCCCGAGCGAGCGCAGATCGTCCGGATCACCGACGCCGGACAGCATCAGCAGTTGCGGGCTGTTAAACGCGCCGGCGCAGAGGATGACCTCGCGATCGCACGTAATCTGTCGCGTTCCGTCCTTGTCCTCGACCTGGATGCCGATTGCGGCGCCGTTCTCGATGATCACACGCCGGACGGATGCGTTGGAGAGAAGCGTCAGGTTGCCACGCTTCAGGGCAGGGCGCAGGTAGCCGTCGGCAGGCGTCCACCGTGACCCATGGTGGATGTAGGCCTGTGCGATATGAAGGCCTTCCTGTCGGTAGCCGTTGTGATCCTGCGTTACCGAGTAACCAGCCTGTTCGCCGCTTCGAAGGAACACGTCGTGGAGCTTGTGATCCGCCTTGCAGCGGCTGATCTTCATCGGGCCATCGCCACCACGGAAATCGTCAGCGCCATCCTGGAAAGTCTCCATGCGACGGAAATACGGAAGCACATGACCGTAGCTCCAGTCGGTCAGGCCATCGTCAGCCCAGCTGTCGAAGTCCAGCGGATTGCCGCGGTTGAACAACATGGCGTTGATGGAAGATGAGCCTCCGATCACCCGGCCTCGCTTCTCATCGATGGTCCGGCCGCCAAGATGGGGTTCCGGGCCAGATTGATAGCCCCAGCCAAGTTTCTTGCTCTGATAGGCGAAGGGTAGGGCGGCCGGCATCGAGATGACGAGGCTACGGTCTGAGCCTCCGGCCTCGAGGAGCAATACCTTACTCCTGGGGTCTTCGGCCAGGCGGGCGGCCACGATACAGCCCGCCGAACCGGCGCCCACGACTATGTAATCATACTGCATGCGCTCACCCTGGGATCGCCCTATTCGTCAAGAAACAGATTGGATACGATTTATATTTATTGTATAAAGTATTGTCAAATCGAAACTGGCGACCTGAGGCGAATTCCGCAGGCGCTTGAAAAGAAAGGAAAAGCAATGCCTTGGATCACTATCGATCTTTCGGAAGGGCGCACGGTCGAGCAGAAGCAGAAAACCGCAAAGGCCGTTACCGATGCCCTCGTCGAGCACTGCGGCTGCACAGCTGAAACCGTGAGCATCGTCTTCAATGACGTCAGCGCCGACAACTGGGCTTTCGGCGGAACCTTGATCTCCCAGCGCGGCAAAAATGGCTGAACGGAGGTTGAGCGCCCTTAGAGCGTTTCATCTTCAAACGGAAGTAATTCTGCTGGCTCAAACCGGCCGGGCCGCGAGAAGGTCGGCGCAGGGCGATGCCGGGCCCATCATACAAGCGGGCCGACGCTGCGGACGGCCGGTTTCAGCCAACCCATCGGGCCGGATGAATTTCGCTCACTACCGGTGGCTGCCGTCTCGACTGCAGCTTCAGCTTCGCTCTTCGCCAACCGCCTTGGTCCAGGCCGACATTCCTTCCGGCAGAAGGCGTCCGGATGAAGATGAAGCGCTCTAAAAGGCGGTTATGACATGATGCACGCGCCATCACCCGCAATTTTGCGGGAGGGCGCGTTTGCCCGCCCCCTGCCGCAAGACCAGCACCATCACCAGTCCGCCGGCCGCCATTGTGGCTCCAGCCAACGACACCGCGGGATAGCCGAGACCGGCATTTATGACCGCCCCGCCAAGGGCGGCCCCGATGGCGTTGCCGAGATTAAAAGCGCCGACATTGACCGCAGATGCGAGGTTCGGGGCATCGGCGGCGGCCACCATGACCCGTGTCTGCAGCGGCGGCACGAGGGCGAAGCTTGCCACGCCCCACAGGAAGATCAGAACGGCGGCAGGTGCGGGCCAGTGCATGCCGTAGGTAAAGAGAACCAGCAAAGCCACCAGACCGGCCAGGGTGGCGATCAGTGTGCCATCGATCGAGCGATCGGCATAGCGTCCGCCCAGCCAGTTACCCACCGTCAGGCCGAGACCGTAAACAACCAGCATCGCGGTCACAAACGCGGACGACGCTTCCGTCTCGACCTGCAGGATGGGCACGATATAGGTGAAGACCGTGAACATGGCGCTGGCGCCCACGACGGTCAGGGCCAGGGCGGCGAGAACGGCCGGGCGTTTCAGCACCCGCAGTTCCCGCATCATGTCCGCATCCTTGTCTGCAGGCTGATGTGGCAAAGCCAGCCACAGGGTGATCATGGTCAGTATGCCGAGACCGGTAATGCCCCAGAAGGCCGACCGCCAGCCAAAGACCTCGCCGGCCCAGGTGGCGAGCGGAACGCCGCCGATATTGGCGATCGTCAGCCCCATGAACATGGTGGCGACGGCCGCCGCCCGGCGCTCCGGTGCCACGACGCTTGCTGCCACCACCGCCCCGACACCGAAGAAGGCGCCGTGATTGAATGAGGTGACCACGCGCGCGATCAGCAGCAGTGTGTAATCGCCGGCGATCGCCGAGAGCAGATTGCCGAGCGTGAAAACCGCCATCAGGCCCATCAGCAAGGTCCGTCGCGGCACGCGCGCCGTGGTGAGCGTCATCACGGGAGCGCCAACGAGCACGCCGATGGCATAGGCGCTGACGAGCAATCCTGCCGTGGGGATGGAGACACCGAGATCGGCCGCCATCACCGGCAGGAGACCCATGGGGGCGAATTCGGTGACGCCGATGCTGAAGGCGCCCATGGCGAGCGCCAGCAAAGGAAGGTTCAGTTTCATTGCAAATGTCCTCATTATGCGTCACAAACTTATGAATGAACCGAAAAGCCTTGAGTATCCCGTCATTCGGACCAGGTTCTTTGCGTAGGATTCATAAGTGGCACGTGGCATGGCAGACAGATCGGGTGAGATGGAAGCTTTCGCGGCCGTCGTGCGTGAAGGCAGCCTGTCTGCGGCGGCGCGTCTTCTCGCCCTGACCCCGTCGGCCGTCAGCCGCATCATCAGCCGCATTGAAAGCCGCCTGGGCATACGTCTCGTCGTGCGAACGACCCGTTCGATCACCCTGACACCGGAGGGCGAGGCCTATCATCGCGCCGCCCTGCGCATCCTGTCCGACATGACAGAGGCCGAAGATGCCATCGCCGATCAGGCATCCCCGCGCGGCCGGTTGCGCATCAGCGCAGCGCTGGCCCATGGGCGTCTTCAGATCGTGCCGCTTCTCGGGGAGTTTTCGACGATTTATCCCGGCATCCTGCTCGACATCAGCCTGAGCGACGCGCTGGCCGATATCATGGGCGGCCGGGCCGATGTCGCCATCCGCTTCGGCCCGCTGCCTGACAGTTTGTTGACGGCACGACGGCTGGGAGAGACCGGCCGCACGATCGTCGCCTCGCCGGACTATCTCGCTCGCGCCGGCATTCCGGAAATTCCCGAGCATTTGACAGGCCACAATTGCCTGAATTTCAACTTTCGGCGCATCGAACCAGGCTGGCCGTTCCGGAAGGATGGGCGCGATTATGCGCTTGCGGTCCACGGCACCATCGAAGCCAATAACGGCGAGACCCTCGTCCAGCTCGCCCGCGAGGGGGCCGGCATTGCGCGGGTCGGCAGCTTCCATGTCGCCGAGGATATCGCCTCGGGCCGGCTCGTGCCGCTGCTCGAGCCGTTCAACCCCGGTGACCGCGAGGCCATCCATGCGGTGTTCGTTGGGGGCAATACCGTGCCTGCCCGCCTGCGGGTTTTCGTGGATTTTCTCGTCGAGCGCCTGGCACGCCATCCTGCCTGTCAATAATGGTGCCATGGGCCGCGATGTCATGAATGGGTCAAAGCCGGCGCTTGAAGTGGCGGGCGACAGGCGCGGCGGCACAGTCGCCTGCGGTCCTGCGGCCGATAGAACTGCCGCGCCGGCTTGCGTCATAGCAGCTTTCCCCCTGATCCTAGAGCTCTTCATCTTCAGCCAACCCTTTGCGCCGCTTGAAGACGAAACGCTTTTGGTGCTCAACCTCGTTGGCGTCGGCTGGCTCGGAAGGATTTCTGGGTTTGCTCAATATGTGTTTCGAGAAGCTTTACGGCCGCCTCGATCCTTCCTTCACGGCAGAGCTCCAGCAGTGTCTCATGTTCGCGCTGCGGTCGCTCCTTGCCCGCTGCCAGCGAGACCTGCATTCGCACGAAGCGGTTCACATGTCCGTTATTGGCCTCGATCATCTGCAAGAGCTTCGGCCGGTGGCAAGGCGCATACAACGTCGAGTGAAAACTCCAGTTGACCGTACCCCAGTTCCCGGGGTCCGGGTCCGAATTGTAAGCATCAAGGATGCTTGCCGCATGCTCCAGGTCTTCCTCCGCCATATTCGGTATAGCCAGGCGAAGGGCATGACACTCCAAAGCTATGCGGATGTCCAGCATTTCGAGGACATCGTCGAGCGAGAGGCTAGTCACCACCGCACCACGATTTGGCTCAATTTTGACGAGGCCCTCAGCCTCCAGCTGCCGGAGTGCCTCACGCACCGGGATGCGACTTGTGCCGTACTGCTCGGCAAGCTGATCCTGTCGAAGCTGTGTGCCTTCAGTCAAATCTCCGCTGAAGATAGCCGTTCGCAGGCCGTCCCGTACCAGTTCAGGTGCGGGACGGCGAGTGCGATCGCTCTTTCCCAGGTCGCTGTCTGTCACAGTACGCGCTTTTCTGCGACGAACTTGGTGCGGAGGTAGGCGTCTAGCCCCTCCATTCCGCTTTCTGAACCGTAACCTGACTCGTTCACACCGCCGAATGGCGTCTCGGCTTCGTGGACGGAGGTGTGGTTGATGCCGACGCAACCTGTTTCAAGCTCTTCGCTCATCGTGGCCGAGATTGCGGCGCTTCTTGTGAACACATACGACGCAAGGCCCCAAGGCAGACCGTTTGCCCGCTCGATGACTTCGTCCATAGTGTTGAAGGACGCGAACTGGGCGAGGGGGCCGAACGGCTCTTCCGTCATAACCTTTGCGTTGTCAGGGACGTCGCGCAGAACCGTTGGCAGATAGAAATTACCCGTGCCGGCAATGCGTTCGCCGCCGAGCAGAACCTGTGCTCCCAGAGCTTTGGCGTCAGTCACGAATTCATCCATCATGTCCAGCCGGCGGTTCGTGATCAACGGTCCCATCTGCGTCGCATCGTCAAGCCCGTTGCCAACAACGATCTTCTTGGTGCGTTCGACGAAACCGTCAACAAATCGATCGTAGATGCTTTCCTGAACGTAAAAGCGGGTCGGTGAAGTGCAGACCTGTCCAGCATTCCTGAACTTGGACGGCACCAAAGCGTCGAGTGCCTTCTCTATATCGGCGTCTGCGAAAACCACGACGGGCGCGTGACCGCCAAGCTCCATCGTGCAGCGCTTGAGGGTGTCGGATGCGAGTCGCTGCAGAAGCTTACCTACCGGGGTCGAGCCGGTGAGTGACACCTTCTTGGGAATCCTTGACGCAATCAGGTGTTCCGAGATCGGCGCAGGAGGACCGAATACGAGGTTAAGCGCACCGTCCGGCACCCCGGCATCTTGGAAACAACGCGCGATGGCAACTGCCGTCCCCGGGGTCTCGTCGCTCGGCTTCACGATGATGCTGCAGCCTGCGGCAAGGGCGGCGGCGATCTTGAGCGTCACGTTGCCACCGGGGAAATTCCAGGCCGCGAAGCCGAGGGCAGGACCGACGGGCTCGCGAAGCACGGTCTGGCGTATGTCGAGGCTACGCGACGGGATAGTGCGGCCGTAGGCGCGTTTTCCTTCTTCGGCGTACCACCGCGTCGCGTCGGCGCAAAACTGAATTTCGCCAGCGGCCTCGCGAAGCGACTTGCCGTTCTCCAGAGTCAGTACGCGCGCGATTTCGGCCTTGCGTTCTTCAATCAGGTCGGCGGCACGGCTGAGGACCTGCCAGCGATGGGCGGCTGTCGTCCGCTTCCACGTCCGGAACGCACGTCCGGCCGCGTCGAGCGCCCGGTCGAGATCCGAAATTGTTGCCCGGGGAAGCGCGGCAAGCTCCTCTCCGGTCGCGGGATTAAAAAGGGCTTCGCTATCGCGCGCGTCAGCACCGATCCACTCTCCGTCGATCAGCATTGCCAGTTTTTCACCGTACATAATCATCTTCCTCACATCCGCCATTCAACGATCCCACCGCGGGAAAGTGAAACTTCGGTATTGTATAAAAGATTTCTGTATCGTATTCAATTATCAGAAGTTGGATAATATCTCGCCTTTGTTGAGGGCAGGGTAATGAGGCAGGGAGATTGCAATGTCAGGTGGGCAGGAACATGCCGAGGTCGCCATCATAGGGGCTGGCATTGTCGGCATCTCGGTCGCCTACTATCTCGTCGAAAAATACGGTGTGAAGCGCGTTGTCATTATCGATCCTCGCGATCCGATGAGTCTCACCTCTGCCCAATCCGGCGAGAACTACCGCAACTGGTGGCCAGATGCGGTCATGCGAAAATTTACAGATGACAGCATCGATCTCATGGATCGCATTGCCCGGGATTCCGGCAACATGATCAATATGACGCGGCGGGGTTATGCCCTCATCACCCGCAGAGAGCGACCGGATGACCTGATGGGGGAGCTCGAGGAGTCGTACCGCGATAATCCCGGCCGCCTGAGAGTATATGAAGGTGGTGCGCCGCAAAGCTCCTACAAAGAGTCCAGTTCCGACTGGGCTGGCGCTCCGGCAGGCGTGGACGTAGTTTGCGATCAAGCAATGATTCAGCGCGTGTTCCCGACACTGGCAAAGGACGTTCACACCGTCCTTCACGTGCGTCGTGCCGGCTCGATCAGCGGTCAGCAACTCGGCCAATACATGCTGGAGCGTATCCGGAACAAAGGCGGGCGGATACTTCGCGGGGAGTTAATGTCGATCGACAACCGCGAGCCCTTCTGGCTGAATGTCAAGATGGCGGGCGAGCACGTTCGTGTGGTTGCGGACCGGTTGGTCAACGCTGCCGGACCATTTGTCCGCGACGTTGCAGCGATGCTTGGCGAGGATCTGCCCGTCGAGTGTGTCTATCAACAGAAGATCAGCTTCGAAGACAGGCAGCGTGTTGTGCCGCGCGATCTCCCGTTCACGATCGACCTCGATCCACAGACGCTTGCCTGGACGGACGAGGAGATGGACTTACTCCGCGAAAACCCTGCAACAGCAAGGTTTACGGAGCAGATGATTGGCGGCATCCACTGCAGACCCGATGGGGCTGTCGATGGTGCCTGGATCAAATTGGGTTGGGCATACAATAAGACGGCTACGGACCCGCACGCACCAGAACCGATCGACCCCGAATTCCCCGATATCGTCCTGCGCGGCGCAAGCCGTCTTCAACCCGGTCTGGCGCGGTACGTCGGCAGGCTTCCCCGCAATGCTCATCACTACGGTGGATACTACACGATGACCAAGGAGAACTGGCCGCTCATTGGTCCAAGCGGCACTCCCGGCGCGTTCGTCGCTGGTGCTCTCTCAGGATTTGGTACGATGGCTGCCTGTATGACCGGCTCAATTTGCGCTGACTGGGTGATGGGTGGTCCTCTCGTTCCATACGCCAAGGCCCTAAGTGCTGACAGATACTCAGACCCGTCGTTGGCAGGCGACATTTTGGCAGGCAGTCGTGGCCTGCTTTAACCTCATAACAGTTGACCGCTAATCACAAGGAAGAGGCGATGAAGACGGATATTGCCATTATTGGAGGCGGCGCGATCGGCTCGGCCGTAGCGTATTTTCTCAAGATTAAGAACCCAAGCGTCGGCGTGACAGTGGTCGAGCGCGATCCGACTTATAACCTCGCCTCTACACCGCGTGCGTCAGGCGGTGTGCGGCGTCTTTTTTCGCTTCCCGAGAACATCGCGCTGTCCAACTTCAGCATTCCGTTCTTCGATAACTTCGCCGACACTATGGCGGTCGACGGTGAGAAAGCAGAGATCGGATTAAAGAAGAACGGCTACCTCTTCATCGTACCTCCGACATCGCGCGAGATGCTTAAGCAGAATTTCGACACTGAACTGGAAATGGGCTGCAACGTCCTCTGGCTCGAGCCGGACGAAATCAAGCACAAATTCCCCTCAATGAACGTGTCGGACCTCGGTGCCGCGGTTCACTCGCCGGACGATGGCTGGCTTGACCCGCATAGCGTTCTCATGGGGTTCCGGAAGAAGGCGAAGAGCCTTGGTGTCGACTTCGTCGCCGATGAAGTGTTCGGTTTTGACCGGCAGGGCATTATCGTCATCCGCGCGAAGCTCAAGTCTGGCGGGACGCTGGAGGCCAGCCAGTTCGTCAATGCGGCCGGAGCCTGGGCTAAGGACCTCTGCGAGATGCTGGACTTCAAGGTGCCGATTGAGCCTCTACGTCGGTACGAACACTATTTCGAATCCGAAGATCCAATCGAGCCTCTGCCTTACCTGAAGGACCCGGAGCGCCTGGCGTTCCGTCCCGAGGGCAAGGGTTATTCCGGTGGTGTGCCGACACTCGACGAGCCGCGCGGATATAATTTCGAGGTGGACCACGACTACTTCGAGAATGTCGTTTGGCCAGCGCTGGCTCATCGCTTCCCACAGTTCGAAAAGACGAAATGTAAGAATACTCTGCCAGGCCTTTATGATCAGAACGATCTCGATGGCAACGTGATCATCGGGAGCGGTGCTGACGGCCTTACCAACTTCCATCTCTTGGCGGGATTCTCCGGGCACGGCTTGATGCACGCTCCGGGTTGTGGCCTTGCCATGGCCGAGCTCCTCCTCGACGGTCGTTACGAGACGATCGACCTGACACGCTTCGGATGGCAGCGTGTCGTCGACAACGTGCCGCTTCACGAGCGGGGAATTATCTGAAGAAGATCACCGGGCTTCTGCGCGACGCGTCGAGGCCCGGAGCGATTTCTGGGTTTGTTCGATGTGCCGCTCGAGCAAACTCACGGCACCATTCACATCACCTGATCTGCATAGTCCGAGCAGTTCTATGTGATCGTGCTGGGGCTTTGTCTTGCCTGTCGCCGCGGAAACCTGGCGGCGGATATATCGGCTGACGTGGCCGTAGTTGGTTTCGATCATGTCCAGGAGCTTGTGCCGCTGGCATGGAAGATAAAGTGTCCAGTGAAACTGCCAGTTGAGTTCACCCCACGCCGACTGGTCCTCGCTTTCGTCGTACGCTTTCAGAATAGCCTCCGCCGCTTCGAAGTCTTCGAGCGCCATATTGGGAACGGAGAGTTTCAGCGCGCGGCACTCGAGCGCAATCCGGATTTCGAGCATCTCGACAACATCTTCGATGGAGAAACCCTTGACGATTACGCCCTTGTTTCGCTCAAAACTGACAAGGCCTTCGCTTTCCAGTTGGCGCAGTGCCTCTCGCACGGGGATGCGCGACGTACCGTACATCGCTGCTATTTCATCCTGGCGCAATGGTGTTCCTGCCGCATACTCACCGGCGAAAATAGCCGCGCGCAGGCCATCCCGCACCACGAGGGGAGCAGGCTTGTCATTGTTTTTGATTTTGTCGTCCATTTACCGGAATCCTTGCCTTTGGATTAAATTGACATGAATTGCATAAGATTTACAACTGCCACCTGTTCCCGGAACAAGGATTTTAGTTCCTTCCGCTACCTAATCCTGGACGCGGATGACCGGTCTAACGCGGCATGTGCGATAGATATCGAGAGGGATCGAAGTGCCGCAAACTAGAATTGAAACGCGGTTGAACCCTCTCGACATCGATTTCCTTCGAACCTTTGTTGCGATCGTTGACACAGGCGGTTTCGGGAGCGCAGCAAAAGAGGTGAATCGGACTCCGTCTGCGGTCTCGATGCAGATCAAAAAACTCGAGGGCCAACTCTGCACCAGCCTCTTCGTGAGAAATTCACAACATGTCGCATTGACGCAATCGGGGGAGAAGCTTCTATTTTACGCGAGACGGTTGCTAGCGATGTCCAATGAGGTGGTAGCGCAGCTCTTGACGCCTGATCTCGTGGGTTTGGTTACGCTCGGCGCACCGAACGATATTGCGGAGCGGATCCTACCAAGGGTTCTCAGGGAAATCGACAATGCTTATCCTTCGATCACGGTAAACGTCGTCGTGGGCAACAGTGAAACACTTATTGACCGCGTGGCGATGGGGCAACTTGATCTCACGATCGTAAACTTCGCATCTGACAGCGCGGTCAAACCGGGTGAGCTTCTGGCGAGCGAGCACATGGTATGGGTAGGCTCCAAGGGTGGTATTGCGTACCAGCGCGAGCCTCTACCATTGGCACTCTACGGGAGCGGCTGCATTTGGCGAGAGGCGGCCGTCAAACAGCTAGAAGAAAGCGGCCGACGGTACCGCATAGCCTATGCCAGCAACCACAGCATGATGCAGCGGTCGGTGATCGGCGCTGACTTGGCTGTTGCCCCGCTTCCAGCCTCCTATGTCACCGAAGACATGGTTATCCTTGGTATGATGGAAGGTTTTTCTGGCCTTCCATCTTTTGATATCCGCATGATTACGGTCACGAAGCCGACACCACCTACGCAGATTATCATCGAGTGGATCAAGGCTGTGTTTGGTGGAGAAATGCGCAGTTCCTAGCCTTGCAAGACAAAATACATTCCCAAATAACCTCTCCCTGAAGCCGGACGAAAAATGCAGTACGAGCAAAAGAGTTCGCGTCTGCGCCGGTACAAACGAGCTGCCGGTTAAGGTCGCGCAATATGCTCGGCGACCTTTGCGTTCACAGGCGCTCCAGTAGCCATCTCGAAGGTCGTGCACGAGTGAGAACCTTCGACAGCGCGAAAAGGTACCCGCGACATCATGCACTCGATTTAATATAAAACTTCGGGTTGGATGAATCTCGCAGCCAGTGGTTGGCTGTTTAGAAACCGAGACGAGCAGGAGATCTTGCTCACAAGGGAGTATACGATGCAAACCAACGATGATCGCAAGGATGTCAAACCCGTTACGACAGTCTCGATGAAGCGTCTGGCTAAGGGCGTAAAACCCAGCCTGACGCGACCGGAATGCAGCGACACAACCACAGTGTGAATATGCGAGAGGGGCCGATTTTCGGCCCCTCTCTGTCTTTAAATTCGACATATTAACGTAGAATAAGGACAGCCCCATGTCACACGACCCCGCCTACACGGAAGCGCCTTCATTTGCCCTGAACCGTGAGAAAGTGCGCGACTTTTGCCATGACGTTTTAGATGTCGACGGTGAATTGCGATCGCTCGCGGACACCCGAGATACCCCGACCCTGCAACACTTGGCTAACGAGTTCGAAGCTGCGTTTTCTGATGTGATTTTGGAGATTAACTCAAATATTTCAGACAGGACATGCGGCATCGCTGCTGTAGATGTGCCCTCGATCTACGAAGACCTCACCGATGACGCGATTGCAGGTGCGTTAGTGTCAGTTGCTCTTACGTCAGTGCTCATTAATCCATCGAGGGATGTCGAGAACCTCACACCCTTCACGATGTTCAGCGCGTCCTATGAAAGCAACAGAGCTCTTAACGAGGCGGGACTTTTAAATATATCTCCCACCGATATCCTCGAATTTCATTCTGACGGACGTATTCAAAACAACACATTAGGTGTGCCGCGTTACATTGCTATATACAATACGTTCATCAACTATAGAAATTGCGGTAGCTTCTATTGGGTTCCCATTTCCTCAATTGAAGGTCTGGGAGAGCACGTGGAGGGGATAGGCTTCGACGACGATTTCACCTTCGATCTCACTCCTTCGATATATGGCGAGAGCGGCACTAAGATCGATTCCGTTATTGAGCGAAAAGTGAAAACCGCAATCTTCAGTGAGGATGAAGACGGAAGTCTCATAACTTTCATGAACGGAAAGTTTGCAGGGAAAGACAATTGCGACGCCGACTACACTGATCGATTAAAGGCGTTTCAGACTGCTATTGCTCGCAATCCCTTTAGATACGCCGCCCCACAAAAATCTCGCCGGATGATCGTACTGAACAATTCAAGTGGCTTCCATGCACGGGACATTTTTCAAGACCCTATTATAGGACACGAGGAAACTCGCAACTATCTCCGGAGTGTATCTACGGACGCGGTCAAAACCGGTTATGTTATGCAATAGATAGAGAAGCTTACAGTCGCTAATGTTATCCGCTGATTTCAGATGGTCGGCGGGTAACATTGTTATTGAGTTCTAAAAACAGGCGCGACTTTGGCAGATCCAACGCGTTCCATCCGGCTAGTTCAGCATTTACGTGATGTCGCGATAATTGAAGTCGCGGTCATGGTGTTTTCGTTTGCGTCCTTCGCAACCATTGGGCTTAGCCTTGTGGTGACCTCCTGGATCGCAGCAGTTGAAGGGTCGATTTCGCTGGTCGGACAATTGTTCTTCGTCAGTAGCGCCACGTCGTTCATTTTCTCAATCTATGCTGGGGTTATTGTCGATAGCAAAAATCGTCTGTCCGTCATTCGTCGAGGACAGGCTTTGAGGTTTTTGGGTGTTATTGCCTTGACCATTGGAGCACTCGTCAGCACCCCCGCTCCGTGGCTGTTTGCATACGCCGCACTATTTTCCCTTGGAACGGTCCTCAACGCGGGCGCCCTGGATGGAATCGTCCAATTAGCAGTGAATGCATCACAACGTATGAAGCTCTCGATCCGAGTTTCTATTTGCCGCCAACTCGGCATCTTGTGCGGGACAGGACTTGGCGGCGTTTTGCTCCATTATGTTCCAACCATATGGTCGGTCCTGTTAATGGTCGCCCTCATGGGGGTACAATTTCTCATCATCAACCGCTTCTTTTCCGACTATCAAAACGAGCCCGCGGCAAACCCACATGATATCGTTGCTGGCTGGAAACAAGGCTTACGAGCCATGCTGAATCAGCGCACCCTGACATTCACCATCGTGAATGTCGGATTGTTTTTTTCCGCATCTCAAATGGCAAACGTTCTTGTGCCGGGATTTGTCAAAGACACCCTTGGGCGAGGCAGTGACGTTTACGGTCTTCTTGAAGCAGCATGGGCGATCGGGGGCGGAGCCATTCTCGTGACTGCGGCAGCACAAACCAAGCTTTTCACCGCTCATCGTTGGGAACTTGTTATTCTGACCCTGGTGGGATTGGTCATGGTTGCATTTGCGACGTCAAGAAGCGTTCCAGTTCTTGTCATCCTTTATGCGCTGCTCGGTGGAATGTTTGCACTGGGGAGAGCCATTTGTGACGGTCGCATATTGATTTTGGCGAAAACCGAAGAAATCGGTCGAGTGCGGGCGGCGGCATCTATGATCGTCAGCCTCATGGGTATGGCAATTTATATATCGCCCACCGTGATCGGGATTGAAAACACGATTTTCTATTATGTTGCTTGGGGCATTCTTATATCGGTAATTGCGATCACTCTTTTGTGCCTCAGCGCCTATTACGATTTTCGCGAACGTACGAAGTGAAGCTATTCTTGGGACCGCAATTTCCATCTCCGCCCCAGCGGGTCGAAAGTTCGCATCCCATCAAGGCGTTTAAGCTTTTTCCGCCGTTCGTTGGTAGCCCGCCGAGGTGCAGTTTTATGTGCCTGAGGCAATCGCCGGGCTGAAGCGGACCAAACTGAGGATCTCAAAGAGCATTTGGGCGCCGATATGGGCGGTACTGGTTGTTGTGTCGTATTGTGGGGCGACCTCGACCACATCGCCACCCACGAAGTTCACCCCCTTCAGTCCGTGAAGAATGTCGAGCGCCTGCCGGCTGGTGAGGCCGCCGATTTCTGGCGTTCCGGTGCCCGGCGCGAAGGCCGGATCGAGACTATCGATATCGAAAGACAGATAAGTCGGGCCATCGCCAACCACTGCGCGTGCCTTCTCAATGATGGCGTCAATGCCCATCCTGCCGAGATCTTCAGCATGGATCACGGTCATGCCGCTCTCGTAGGAAAACTCCCAGAGATACTCCGCCGCACCGCGAATGCCGATCTGCACCACGCGGGTGGGATCGAGAACGCCGTCAAGAACCGCGTTGCGGAATGGGCCGCCGTGGTGGAATTTGGTAAGATCATAGGCACCGCCGGTGTCGCAATGCGCATCGATGTGGATCATGCCAACGGGACGGTCCCGGCCGACGGCCTTCAGGATCGGATGAGTGATCGAATGGTCGCCGCCAACCGACAGCGGGATGACGCCTGCCTGTACGATCCTTCTGAAATACGCCTCGATATCCTCATGGCTCATCTCGAGCCGGTAGCGGCTGCGAAACGGCACGTCACCGATATCAGCCACCTTCATCTCGAACAGCGGCGCGGTTTTGAGGACATGATTGTAAGGCCCGACCCGTTCGATCGATCGCAAGGCGCGTGGCCCGAAGCGCGAACCCGGCCGATTGGTGACGCCAAGGTCCATCGGTACCCCGATCAGGGCGACGTCGAGATCATCAACATCGGGCTGAACGGGATCGATCGCCCGATAGGCGGCATCGAGCAACGTCGGTATGCCGCTATAGGGCGCGGCGCGTGTACCGCTTGCCGAAAAAATACGGTCGGCTACGGCGCGGAACTCGGGATCGTGAATGGTTCCGCCGTGGCCTTCGCCATAACGCGCGCGCAGGCGCATGAGTGCATCTTCATCGAAAGCCATGGGCATATATCCTTTTTTGATCGGTGGAATTTACAGACGGGCCGCTTCCTGGGCCTCGAAATGGTGGGTGATTTCGCGGCCGGTCGCGATCCACACATCGCCTTTGGCAAGCACATGCTTCAGAAAGTCCCGCAGCAGGTGCCAGCGCATCGGCCGGCCCGATACTTGCGGATGAAGCACAAGCGTGGTCACCCCGCCCCAGGCATGGGTTGCCTCGAACTCGTCAATCCAGAGCGGCAGGATCGTGTCGCGCCCGAAGATCGCGCGCGGACTGGTTCGACTGGTCATGCCGAAATTCCAGTCGTCGAAAGCATAGTTGACAGGGATTTCGACCGGGCCTGGAACGCCACCGCTTGCCGCGTGCCGGTAGGGCAAAATGTCGTCCCGGAAGGAACTGGAATAGCGGATGCCTGACTTTTTCAGGTAGGCGAGGAGCTCGGGAAAATTTTCGCCAGATGGGGCGCGGTAGCCGACCGGACGAACCCCGAGCGCCGACTGCAGTGCCTCGAAGCCGCGGTCGATTTCCTCCATGGCGTCATCAAGCCTGGTGCGATCGGGCAGCGTGTGCAGATATCCGTGATGACCGATCTCGTGGCCGGCTGCCACCATGGCTTCGCATTCGGCCCGATGCGCAAGCGCTGTCCAGCCGGGTGTGAAGAAAGTGGCCTTCAGACCAAGCTCGTCCATCAGGCCAAGGATCCGGGCTATGCCGACGCGGGCATCATAACCACCATGCGAGGTAGTGACCATGCGATCGACATTGGATGGGTTATTGCCGATCCAGGCGGTCTCAGCATCGACGTCAAAGCCGATGAACAGCGCGCTCCTTGCGCCGTTCGGCCAGGTCATGTCCGGTGCCTTCGCTGCCGGGTTGAGGGGACGTGGTGTCATATCGAAGGTCATGGACCTGCCTTTCAGCGGAAGGTGGGACGTGTTTCGGCATGCCCGGACATCTGTGCCTCGATCTCCGTACAATCCTTTATCTGCTCAAGTTTGCCGAGCATCTGCCAGAGCGTCTCCACCCGGTCTTCGGGCAGGCTCATGGCAGTCAGTTCTCGGAATTTTGCTGCAACGGCGGAAGCGGGCATCGGTCGCTCGGCAGAGCCGGTGGCGCGCGGTACCATCCGCTCGACAACAAGGCCATCACGGAAGGTCAGTGTCACCACAGGCTCAGCCATGGCATCCATCGATGGATCAACGGAAATGTCGATCCGGTCCATCATCGCCTGCACCTCCAGATGCTTACGTCGCTCCTCGGTATAGGCCTGAAGGCCCGCGGTGCCGAAGGCGCATCGGGCGGCAAGCGCGTAAGGCAGGCTCATCTGGGTCGGCGCCATGGCACCCGCGACCTTTGCGCCGCACATATTCGCCAGCATGCCGCTCATGCGAAGGCCGATCCGGGCGATCACTTCGGGCGCGCGATCGGTTTCGGCGAGCAGGTCGTCGAGCGCATCGACGGCGGAATGCGCGCCTCGGCAGGACGCGTAGGGTTTTAGCACCGCCCGGTTGACCTTCCAGACATCGCCGAGCCCCTCCGACAAGAGGCCAGGCTCGCAGGCAGACCTGTTGAACGAGGTGAAGAAGCCACCCCATACCTCATCAAATACCCGTGAGGGTCCGGCAAAGCCTTTGGCGGCGAGCAAGGCTGCGACCAGGCCGCCTTCCGCAGCCCGACCGGCATGCAGCTTCTTTGCCTGCGAACCGTC
Organism: Agrobacterium sp. BT-220-3; assembly: GCF_025910175.1. Taxonomy (NCBI): domain Bacteria; kingdom Pseudomonadati; phylum Pseudomonadota; class Alphaproteobacteria; order Hyphomicrobiales; family Rhizobiaceae; genus Agrobacterium; species Agrobacterium sp. BT-220-3. The sequence continues at coordinate 18,364 of NZ_JAPAIX010000016.1, read as the reverse complement.
ATGAATAAAGGCCCAAAGGCCAGAGGAGAAACTTGTCGCCAAGGTCATAGCGTCTCGGGTGGCCGACGCATCGAATCCGAGCAGGTTTGAGACGGCGGCGGCAGCAGCAAAGGTGCCACAGGTACCGGTGGAATGCCAGCCAAGTCCATTATGGGCATCATAGCCGCCGGTCGCTTCAAGGATGCGGCGTCCCGCATCATAGCCGGCGACAACGGCGGCGATCATCCGCTTGCCGTCCACGGGCCGCGCCACTTCATGCAGTGCCGAAAAGACGGCGGGCATGATCACCGCGCCCGAATGATCGCAGCCGCCCGCATCATCCAGTTCGAAGGCATGGGCCGCGACACCATTTATCAGCGCTGCATCTCGCGGCGAGCCGGATAGGCCTGTCCCCCAAAGTCGCGTCGCGCCCTTCGGGTGCATCGCCTGGTGCGTGATTGCAAATTCGCCAGAACGGGCACCGGCGATGGCGGCCGCCAGAGTGTCGGCGATGTGAACCTTCACCTTTGCAACCACACTGGCGGGGATGGCATCGTGGTCAAGCGCTGAGACGAATTGCGCGAGCTTGTCAATTGGCGTGTTGGCGACAGGACGGGTCATGGGTAAACTCTGGAACAAGGGAAGGTCCGCAAGATCAACGCGGGAGAGCTTCCGGTCGCGAAACGAACGCGACCGGGTGAATTTGTAACCGACGTTCTGCTGTTTATTTGGCAGCTTCACCGTTGATGTAGATGCCGTCCAGCAACGTGCCTTCCAGTCCGTGCTTTGCGAAGATCGCCTTGTACTCGCCTGAGTCCATGAGAGCCTTAAGGGCGCCTGCATAGGCATCGCGCAATGCAGTGTCCTTCTTGGAGAAAGCGATACCTTGGTAAACGGTGGTGATGGGCTCGCCGACGATGGCATAGGTATCCTTTTCCAGTGTCAGCAGGTAGGGCAGGGTTTCCGAGCCCTGAACCGCACCATCCAGGCGGCCCTGCTTCAGCTGGGCGCGCGCATCCGCCGAGCCCTCCGTGCCAACCACCTTGATGGCGGCAAGCCCCTTGGCCTCGCAATTTGCCACGCTCCATTTTGCAGTTTCATCCGGGAAGGACGTCCGGCGGCTCATGCCCACCGTCTTGCCGCAGAAGTCGGCCGGGGTCTTGAACTCCTCCTTGCGCGCCGCTGAGGTGTAGAACTGCGCACCGGATTTCATGTAATCGACGAAGTCGAGTGTATCGCGGCGCTTCGGAAGATCGCTCATGCCGCTATGAATGAGATCGACGCGACCCGTCTGGAGCGACGAGATCATCTGTTCGAAACCGATATCCGCCCATTCGACCGTGGTGCCAAGTTGCTTGGCAAGCGCCACGCCAAGATCGATATCGACCCCCACCAGCGTGTTGGTCGCCGGGTCCTTGTATTCCATCGGCGGATAATTGGGTTGGTTTGCGACGACGACCTTGCCCGCTGACTTGATGCGGTCCGGCAGGCCTTCGGCATGCACCACCGTAGAGGCGACAAGTACGGCGACGGTGATAAGAGCTGTTTTCATGTGAATTCCCCTTTTTATAAGCTGACTGGTTTGGTGTAGTTGTGTAGCGCGGGCCGCGCCGGAATGACCGGCCCGATCGATTTCAGCTGTGAACTGCCCTGATAAACTCCATGGTACGAGGGCTTTTCGGCGTACTGAGAACTTCAGAAGCAGGGCCGACCTCGACCACCTTGCCCGCCTCCATGAAGGCGACGGTGTTTGCAACGTTGCGGGCAAAGCCAAGTTCGTGCGTCACCACGATCATGGTCATGCCGCTTGCGGCGAGATCCTTCATCACATCCAGGACTTCGGAGACGAGTTCCGGGTCGAGCGCGGACGTCGGTTCGTCGAACAGGATCAGCTCGGGGCGCATGCACATCGCGCGGGCAATTGCCACGCGTTGCTGCTGACCGCCGGATAATTGCGAGGGATAATGTCCGGCCTTGTCGCCCAACCCCACGCGGACAAGCAAATCTTGTGCGCGCTTGCGGACATCGGCTACCGGCTCGCGCAGAACCTGGACCGGGCCTTCCATGACGTTTTCCAACGCAGTCTTGTGCGGAAACAGGTTGAAGCGCTGGAATACCATGCCGACGCGGCGGCGCTGCCGCGACATTTCCACATCGCTGATTTCGTGCAGGTTGTCGCCTTCGCGGCGATAGCCGACCAGCTCATCATTGACCCAGATTGCTCCGGCGTTCATTTTTTCGAGCTGGTTGATGCAACGCAGAAAGGTGCTCTTTCCCGACCCGGAAGGGCCGATGATGCAGCAGACCTCTCCCTTGGCGATTTCCAGACTGACCTTGTCGAGCGCCGTGAAAGTCCCATAAAGCTTGGTGACGTCAACGGCCTTTACAACGATTTCCTTGCTCATCTCATCCCCCTCACATCGATGCGCTGACGGCTTTGCTGCCGCGGCCGAAATACTGCTCGATATAATGCTGGACGACGGACAGGACGGAGACGACCGCGAGATACCAGAAGCTGGCAACCAGCAACAATTCCAGCACGCGCGTATTCGCGAAATAGATGATCTGCGCATTGTGCAGGATTTCCGAATACTGGATGACGCTTGCAAGCGAGGTGAGCTTGACCATGCCGATCACCTCGTTTCCGATCGGCGGAACCATGACGCGCATGGCCTGCGGAAGCACGATGCGGCGCAACATCATCATTTGCGTCATGCCGATGGAGCGGGCTGCTTCATACTGTCCGCTATCCACAGACAGAAGACCGCTACGCACAACTTCGGACGTGTAGGCGCCTTGGGAAATACCAAGGCCCAGCATGGCCGCGACGAACGGCGTCATGATATCGACCGTGCGGACCTCGAACAGGCCGGGAATTCCCATCGTGGGGAAAATCAGCGCCAGGTTGAACCAGATCATCAGTTGCAGCAGCGCCGGCGCGCCCCGGAAGATCCATACATAGCCAACTGCGATGGAGGAGAGGACCGGATTCCCCGATACGCGCATCAGGGCGATAATCACACCAAGCACGATGCCGAGCGTCATGGCGGCCACGGTCATGACCAGCGTGCTCTGCAGCCCCTGCAGGATCGCCGGTGCAAAGATAAAATCGCGGACATAGCTCCACTCGATCTGGCCGACACTGAAGGCACGGACAAGCGCTGCGAGAGCCAGAAGAACGAGTGCTGCCGCGACCATGCGCCCAGTATGGCGTTTGGGAACGAGCGTCAGGTGGGCGATCTCGTATTTCTGGTCGTGGGGTGCGGGATGGGTGTCGGACATGCTCATCGTGCACCTCGTTCGCGTCTTGAGGCCGCGTCGTGGCCGGAAAGATTCAGCGTGCTGACAGCGAATGTCTTCCTTGCTTCCAGCGCAACGGTGAAGCGTTCGATCTGCTCGCGGACCTTGACCGGCGCTGTCGACCCAAAGCCGGTGCGGCTGGCAAGCGCGCCTTCCAATGTGATCGCCTTGAGGACAGCGGGTGCGAGGCGCGCGTCGATTCTGGGCAGGTCTTCCTCGCTCAGACTGCCAAGGTCGTGGCCTTGCTCTTCGCAATAGCGGACCACAGCGCCGGTGATGTCATGCGCCTGCGCGAACGGAACATTTTGCGAGACAAGCCAGTCCGCAACCTCTGTTGCCAGCGTAAATCCCTTTGGCGCTTCGTCGCGCAGCTTGACCACATCGAATTCCAGCGTTTCTACCATGCCTGCGAAAGCTGGCAGGATGAGTTCGAGAATGTCGATGCTTTCAAAGAGTGCGCGCTTGTCTTCTGCGAGGTCACGGTTGTAGGCAAGCGGCATTGCCTTCATTGTTGCCAGGAAACCGGCGATGTTGCCGATGAGAGTGCCGCTCATGCCGCGGGTCAGTTCAGCGATATCCGGGTTCTTTTTCTGCGGCATGATGGAGGAGCCGGTTGAGTAGGAATCATGCAGCCTGACCCAGCTGAACTGCTTGGAACTCCAGATGCAGATTTCCTCCGCAAGGCGTGACAGGCTGATGGCCACCAGCGAGCAGATGAACAGGAATTCGGCCACATGATCGCGTGCCGAAACCGCGTCGATGGAATTCTCGCAGGCTGCTGTATAACCAAGCTCGACCGCCGACAGATCGGGGCGGCAGGCGATGCCCGAACCAGCCAGTGCGGCGGCACCCAGCGGCGAACGGTCGAAACGCCGGTCGAAATCCTCGAAGCGCTCCAGGTCGCGAAGCAGGCTCTGTGCATGCGCCATGAGATGATGGCCGAGCACGACGGGTTGGGCAGGCTGCAGATGCGTAAAACCGGGCATCACCGTTTCCGTGTGCCGTGCGGCCTGCGAGACCAGCGCCAGTTCGATTTCGACAATGCCGCGGGACAGCTCCCGCGCCATGCGGCGAAGATACAGGCGGGTATTGTTGGAGGTCTGGTCGTTGCGCGAGCGCCCGGCGCGCAGCTTGCCCCCCAGCACGCCGAGACGCTGCATCAGCAAGCGTTCGAGGAAGGTGTGAATGTCTTCATCGGCAGCGATAGGTTTTTCGTTTCCTGTCGCAACATCGGTCTCGATATGGTCGAGCGTTTCACGGATCGTGGCGAATTCTGCCTCATCCAGTACGCCTGCACGCTTCAATTCGGATGCATGGGCACGCGAACCGGCAAGATCCTCGCGGTAAAGCCGGAAGTAAGAGGGGTGCGAGCGAGAAAGATTGGCAAGTGCTTCCGAGGGGCCGGACTTAAAGCGTCCACCCCAGAGCTGGGTCGGCTCCGACATGATAGTTCCCTTTTTGTTTAATATTGAGGCAATGCTCCTATTTGCCGGGAATTAAGGCAAGCGAAGTTAATTCGCTTGCCTATGACAAAAACGACTAGTTAGATTTAGCGCAGAGGATTAGTCTGAAATCGACTGAAAGGGCGAGGTGCGCGTATGTCTGGCCGCAAGCAATTTCCCTCCATGACGGCACTACAGGTTCTGCTGGCCGTGGCCGAACGCGGCTCGACAAGTGCTGCCGCAGAGCCGCTCGCGCTTTCGCAAAGTGCAGTCAGCAAGCAATTGATCGGATTGGAAGAACTCATCGGTGGTCCGGCTTTCCAGCGCACGCCGAACGGCATGGTTCCAACCGAGTTGGGCGCCATCTACATCGAGCATGCCCGTACCGCGATCAAGGCAATGGAAGATGCGGCTCTAAAGGTCGCTCGCCTCAAACCAGGGCCGCGTGTTCTTCGTCTTCAGGTGCCGCCGATCTTCGGTGACCGCTGGCTTTTACCGCGCTTTGTTCAATTTACTGAGGGCCATCCTGAAATCGAAGTGCAGTTTACGACCTTCGTGTCAAAAACACAGACCGAGATTCCAGATGGAAGCGTGCGCTTCCTGGTGAGTCCAGCTCCAGATGAGGACGGCACATATCTTTTCGGCAATGACATTCGCCTGGTCAGCGCCGCATCCTACTGGGAAAAGCTTGGCAATCCCGGGACCATCGAAGCCGCAGCGCGGGGTGTCATGCTGGAGCATCCACAGACCCCGTTCCATTGGCCATTCTTCGTGCAGGCGAATGGATTGCACGGGCTGGAGGTTCGCCACACGATGCGTTTCGGCTATTATACAATGGTTATCCGCGCGGCTCTGGCAGGGCAGGGCATGGCGCTTATCCCGCATGGCCTGATTGCCGATGAACTTGTTGCCGGCCGCCTTGTCAATCCCGGAGGGTTGGGCTTCCGGAGTGACCATGGATACTGGTTCACCAAGCCGGGCAACATTCCCACAAGCCAGTCGATGCGTCTTTTTGAACAATGGCTGCACGAAGAGGCCCGTTCAACGAAAGATTAGATCGAGTTCATCCCGACGTCAGGAGGCGATGCGCTTCAGGGCATCACCATCCAGCCGATAGAAAATCTTGTCAGGTTTTTGCTGTCCGCCAATGCTGTCATAGAAACGCAGCAGGCGCTCATCATTTGCATCTGCGGTCCAGTCTATTCTTGACAGTTTGCGCTCCAGTGCCAGCTGCGCAAGGTGTGCAACGAGTTCCTGCCCGATGCCGCGGCCACGATAGGCGCTGAGAACATAAAGCTCTTTGAGGAAAAGGCCTGTTTGCAGGTATGGGCCAGGGTAGATGGCGCTGAATGCAGCAAACCCGACCACGAGACGCTGATCGGTCGCGACGATGATTTCGGCAGCTTCCGGTCGTTCCGCCAACCCCTGCAGAACTTCATCGTAGGGTGGGCAGGGCACTTGATAATACGCCTGCATTTCCTGCATCAAATCCGCAACGCTTTGTAGCAGGTCCGGATTGTGACCCAGCATTTGGATAGTGTAAGTCATCATCGTTCACACACCTGCGTCGTCTAGAACCTTTTCGATGCGATGGTCTTTCATCGAGACAGCATCGTCACGCGGGTCGAGGCCGTCAAGGCCTGCGACATGGTCTGGTAGACGGGCCTGCGGTCAGACCAGACAGCGCCCATTGCGCAGAAGCTCGCGCAACCGGGTCAGTTCCTTGCGCAGCGTCTTGATCCATTTTCCGAGGGTCGGCCGCCAGCAGTGCGGACCGAGCCGCCGTTCGTCTAATGGTCCAGACTCTTTAGAACTTGTTGATAGAACGCGCCTTGTGCATTCTCGGCAGTAGACCTTACGACCCATTCCCAATCCACGTTCAGCTTTCCTGCCGGTACCACTTGCCGCGCGATCTCAGCCGGTGTGGTTTCGTTGCTGGTTCCGTTCTCCCAGTCGTGAAAGGCTGACGAGTATCGAACGACCGCTCCGCTGATCGGCAAATCGAGCAACCCTCCCTCGGCAAAAAACATCAATCCGTCGCCCATTTCTTCCCCGATGATTTTGAGCCGACGTCCCAGACGATGTTTGAGGATGGCTACAAACACTATCGCTGCGGAAAACGTGAATTTATCGACAAGCACAACAACCTGCCTGCTTGCGTTTTCAGAGATGGCGTCGATCAAGGGCATCGTTTGAAGGAAGTCGCCACCGGTGTTTCCGCGAACGTCAATCAAGAGTCTTTTGTTCGAGAAGGTGCTTACATGCTTCGCTGCACTAGAGACGGCTTTCGGCAGCGCACTTTCGCTTGGATCGAAGAAACTTGGCAGTAATATTGAAAGCCCAAGCCCCTGCCAGTCCTTAATCTCCACAAATCTCTCGGGTCCCCAGGCGGGATCAGCCTTCCCATGCTCGTTTCTCGGGTAGAGCATCGATGCAGGAACCGTATGCCCGTTCTCCACTTTCAAATCGGTTATCTGCCCATTCTCGTCTTTCACGCGATATTCAGTCGTATTCTCTTTTGAAGAAAAACCGAGCTGAGCTAACGCATACGGCCATGCGAGAAGAATCGGTCCGATGACGCGTTTCCTCTGGCGCGTTCCGGCCAAAAATTTCTCTGCGGCGGCTTCAATTTGGCCCAAAGGTGTGCCGTTGACTGCTATCAGCTCTCCTCTTGGAGCAGTTGTTTCCAGTGCCGTGTCAGTTAACTGGACCGCCTTACCGACGCTCACAAACCTCAAAGGGAGGACCGAGATGGAATCATTCGGGATCAGCCGTGTGTGTCCGTTGTCGGGAAGCGCGAGCAGGCGCATCGCGGAAAACAGAAAGGCCTCTTTGGAACCCTCCAAAGCGTATTGTCGAGTGTCACGAATGCAGCTGTCTATCAACGCCTGTTCGATCCGCCGAAAGCTGGGATCGGTTGGCAGAACAGTCACCAGAATTTTCTCGAGGTCTTGCGTCAGGGACATGATCCACGGTGCGCATAGTTGCTCGTCGATGTCCAGATTGGGCTCGAAGCTGTCCTTCGGCGCGCGGCGGTTGAACGTCGGCAACGCGCCTTCATTTCGGCCGTTGAGACAACTTGGGCGGACGCATATAAGCAGTCGGTCCGGTTATCACTTCCGTAGAGCGCCAACACCAGACATTGCGGCTACCGCAAAACTCCCTATTCTGCAGCGTCGCAAAAGTCAGAAAAACAAGTGTCGCTTCAATTGGGAGTTTCGTGACAAACTGGACGGCGTACGCGGCTTGCTGAAAACAACAATGGCGGAACAGACGCCGACAAACTGCATAGCTACCCCAATTGCTTCGGCAGGGGTTGGGAAACGGCCCTCAAACATGAAGCCGTAGGCGAGACTGAAGATCGTTTCAGCTACGATGAGCTGAGTCGCGAGCGCCAGCGGCAAGCGACAGGAGGCAACTACCCAGCACCAGGTTGCAAACCAGGACGCGGCCAGCCCCGTCACCAGCGCCCATACGATAAAGCGAGTGGTCTCCGAAGCGGATGCCGTGTCCGCGAGATCAAACGAAGCTAATGGTAACAGGAGAAGGCTTCCGATCGCCGCGCCAATTCCTTGCGACCCTGTCCATTGCAGTCCGTCCGGCGCGTCTGCCGCTCGCATGACAGCCGCGTTCGCCAGACCATAGACGATCCAGATCGCCAGTGCCGCCAAGCTGGCGAGAACTCCGTGCAAAATTGCATTTGTATCCGCGACGTCGGTGGCGCTGACCGTCGCGGCGTTTACGATAGCTACTCCGATCGCGATCAGCGCCAAGGGCAGAGCGAGAGCTTTCCAGGGTGCGGAACGGTCCCGGATATTGGCAATGATGGCCAGGAACACCGGCATGGTGCCGATGATGAAGGGGGTACGTCAGCACCGGCGAGCTGGACGCCGAAAGCAACGCTGATGAAGTACCCGACATATCCGGCCCCGCCAAGGAGCAACCCGATCAGAATCCGTGAGCGAGTAATGCCGATGGGGCGAAACCGTCGGTCAGCCATCAGCAACAGGCAGGCCAGGCCGAAGATGCCATAGCGGGCAATCGTCAAGTCCCATGCCGTGAACGGCCCGACGGCGCGGGGCGCGATGAAGGTCAGCCCCCATAGGGCGCAAGTGGTGAGGCCGGCGATGATCCCAAGCAGCATGATTTTCTCCTATTGGAGCCATCATGCAATGCGATCCGCTCGATTTATATGCAAAAGCAAAGGCTGCTTCTGTAGATTACCTGTTATGTAGAAGGCGAACCCAGCTCAAAACCTTTAATTTAGGAAGTCAACTCTGGACGCGACGGACGCGCAGATTCTTGCCGCCCTCGATTCCGATGCTCGCTTGTCGATGAGCGAGCTCGCCCGCCTTGTCGGAATGTCATCGCCGAGCGTGTCGGAGCGTGTTCGCCGGCTTGAGGCCACCGGCGTCATCCAGGGCTTTACCGTCGATGTGGACACGCTCGCCATTGGCTACCAGATCAGGGCGATGGTGCGAATCCGGCCGCTGCCTGGCAAACTCCACCTCATCGAACGCCTCATTCAGGAGCGCCCGGAATTTGTCGAATGCGACAAGATCACCGGCGACGATCCATTCCTTGCCCGCCTCGTGGTTCATACGATCGAGCAGATGGACGATGTTCTTGAAGCGCTCTCCGAGCGCGCCGTCACCAGCACCGCCGTCATCAAGGGAACGTCCGTCAAACGACGTTTGCCGCCCCTGTAGCAAAAATCAGGACATTTGCGACTATTTCTCCAACGGCAGATGGCCGGTTAGGGCCACAGAAGACGAACGTAATTATCATCGGCAGGGTGCCTGTCAATCAATCAAATTCAAAACCGCTCGCGATGCATTAGATGGCTTTGTCGAATGCGTCTGCCTCATCTTCAGTCGTAAAGGTGAATGTGACCAGTTCACTATCATCTTCCTGACGGATGCCAACTGCAGTCACAATTAACCGAGCAATCTCATCCTGTGCTTCACTTCCCGACCGAGACGAATTCACTGTTCTCTCGATGGCTGGTGCGAATACTTCGCTGATTACACCGAGACGCATATTGTGTTTCATGATGATATCGCGATCCTCGATGATAGCGGACTGTTCAGCTTTCGGGATTCCGGCATTGTCCATTGCGGTTATTGTGGCATTCGTCGCGAGCTTGATTGGCCCCTCCTCAAGCCACCTATCAACCATCTGATGGAACTGGTGCATACGCGCAGCGGGGATTGTCTTCTGTACAGTGATCGACATCTGTGTTCCTTTGTCAGCTTCCATGCATACTGATGCGCGCTCCCTAAATGAGTGGCGGGCTATCGCAATCATCAGGAAATTGCGAGCAGCGTGTAAGGGGTCTGGTACCAAGCTTCAATGCGTTTGTTTTGAAGGTTAGCCCGCGGAGGAGCGTGGCGCGGGGCGAGAACGACGATTAAGGGCGGCTACATGGCGCGGTTTGGGGTGACTGCCGTTATGACGGCTTCCGCCAATTGCGGACGTGGTCATGCGACTGGATGCGGCCTGCGAAACAAAAGGCGGTTTCGATCATGGATGTGGCGCGCGAATACAAAACCAGCCTTCTCTAAAACCCTCTTCGAGCCGCTGTTATCCGGATGGGCCATTGCCCAGACTTCCGGTAGCTTTAGCTCACTATCTGCAAAGCTCAATGCTGCGCTGATGAGCTCGGAAGCGTAACCATTTCCCCAAACTTCCGGGCGGAAGTAGTACCCAACCTCGAAATCCCAACCTGGATCAAATGGGTCCTCGTACAAGCCACCCCATCCTATGATACGGCCGTCTGCGCGACGTATTACCACCCATGGCGCACTCCCATCACGGCGTCTTCGCCATTCATGAATCATTACCCTTCTCTGACATTCCCTCAGCGATTTATCTCTATGGGTATGCTGCATCGCCACAGGATCTCCAAGGAATTCAAATAGCTGTGGAATGTCCGCACGGCAGGGCGGGCGCAGGATCAAACGTTCAGTTTCCAAGTAAGACCTCAAAATCGGAATGGATTGCACGATGGTCAGGCAAGCATCCGAAATGCGCCCCATCCGTCAACTGATTTCTCGTTACTTTTGTGCGCTTCGGGCCGAGTAGCGACGAGACGTGCTATAATCCGGTGGCCTGACTGAGGCGACGCGGTGGGAGGAGTGGCGAGGCTTTGGCACGGACACCGGCGTACTGCGTAATCGATATCCACGGAACAAGGGCATCCTGGTAGGCCAGAAGCGCCCACTGCAGCCAAAGAACGTGGAGTCGATCCTCGCAGCTTCGGTGCGCTTTTAGTCCTTCCAACCCAGTCGGTCGATAAATACATAGTTAAGTTGTTTGATGTGTTTATATTACCTGTGAGGTGCTGTTACTGTTTACGGATGAGTTTGGACGGTAAGTAATCGGTAGTTCACCGCATAGATGACAAGGGGGAAAGGTGCCCACTGCAAGTGAAGTGACCGTACGGGAAGTGCTCGAGATGTTCGATGGCGACTTCTCAAGGGTAGCAGAAGGGGTTGCCAATGGCGAGTTCGCTTTGTGGATTGGCTCAGGCATATCGAGAAAAGCTCCCAGTCTTGGAGGCTTGATAGAGGTTGGGATCGAGGCGCTGCGCGTGCGTGCTGTGGCTCCGGCGACGAAAGAGGTGTTCTGTCCAAAGTTGGAAGAAGCGTTGCTTATGGGCGAGGGTACGCTGGCGGATCTGCGTCCCCTCTATGATCAACCTTTTGTGGAATGGCCGCAGTCTGCGGCGATACGCAACAAAATCTGGAACAAGTATTCCAGATTTTTGGACATCCGTATTCCCGGTCAGTCCGCGGATTTCATGCTGTGGGAGGCCGTCGACATTCGAACGGTATTTTCGCGTCCGACTGCTCCAGCTGCCGAGCATCTTTGTATTGCAGTTCTCGTGCTGGAAGGTGCCGTGCGGGAAATGGCATCGGGGAACTGGGACGGTTTTATTGAGGCGGCTGTTGCGCAGCTCAGCGGCGGTGCGGATGGATTGCTGCAGGTCGTTGTTGATCCGAATCATCTGCGAGGAGGCGCAGGGAATGCGCGGTTGCTGAAGTTTCACGGCTGTATCCGTCATGCCACTGATGAGGCGGGCACCTTCAGGCCCTATCTGACCGGTAGTCACACGCAAATCACAGAGTGGCCCACTCAGGACAAATTTGCGGCGGTCGTTGCAGCAATTACGGGGTTGGCGACAAACCACCATTCATTGGTGATGGGTCTTTCGATCCAAGATGCCAATCTGCAAGGTGTGTTCTCTAGGGCCAAGAAAGCCAACCCGTGGCCGTGGCCGGCCCATCCCGGGGCACCAGGGCATGTCTTTTGCGAGGATACGATCAAAGAAGGGCAGCGGGATGTCCTGAAGATTGTCTATGGGGATCATTATAACGAACATATGGCGGCGATTGAATCCGCTTCGCACTTGCGGGCATGGGCAGAGCAGGTGCTGATCGCGTTGGTGTTCGGCGTGTTGGAGCGGAAACTTGTATTGTTGATGCGCGAACGTCTGCACGGCGTTGGGCGAGATGTGGCGATCGATGATTGCGTTGCCTTTCTTCGGGAGTTGCGCAATGCTGTCGCAGGGCATGCGGTGGTTGATGCCAGTGATGAGAGTAGAACGCCATTTGTGGTTCAAGCGCTTTCAGCTTGGTCGCGTGTCCTCGCAGTTTTCCGTACCGGAGGGCTGCCCAAAATTGCCGGTGAGTACGAGCGGGTCAGCGCGTCCGGCCCGAAGCAACTTGCGGCTGACGCCAATGCGGTAACGGCGAGGTTAGGTGATTTCGCGATCGCGATGGCCATGCTCCACCACGGGCAGACGGACGGCCGTTGGCAACTTGTTACTCGTTCTAATGAGCCGCTGTCCCAAGGGGCGCTGCGCGCGCAAGGCACATGGGAGGGGGCTCCGATTCGGCCCGTTTTTGTCGTGAAGGGGGCTGGCGAGGCGTTGAGCTTGCAAAATGCTGGCGCATTGGACGACAACGGCGCGATCGTGATCCATGCCGATGCAACATGGAGCGAGATGATGGAGCGTGGCGGCAACGCGAGGCGCGTGAGAGCGGCGCCGGGACGAACTGGCCGTGTGGATACCCAGCACATCAGTCTGCAGAAGGTGCTGGAACGCGGGGCAGATACCGTGGGCATTGCGCGTGAGTTTTACACGGAGTTGGCGCTATGAGTCATTCACCGCTGATCTTGGCTATCGGCCAACGCCTGCGCGATGCGGGTTATCGAGACGTTGCCACACCCTTCAAGGTGGCTTCGGTGAATTTTGAGTTCACCGGCGCGCTCCGGGGACAAGATGGCAGGGCGTTAGATCTGGTCATTTTGGTCGACACGACCACCGGCGATGCTGGTGATACCGAGTTCCCGCGTGTGCGCCGACGGATTGAAGCGCTCAGCCGTGCCTTGGATATTTCTGGCTCGCGCCTAGTTTTGACCGTCGTGCTTGCGGGTGCGGCTACAGGCAGTGACATGGATGGACTAGCCGAAATTTGCCGCGTGCTGATTGTCGAACCGATCAAGGTCGATCTGGATGGCGTGCCGGAAGATGCGCTGGCGTTTCAGCAACTGGATGATCGCATTCGGCTACTGCTCCCGCTCGACATTCCTCCGCGCGAGGAGGGATCGGAGGGCGGGCAGACAGCCGAAGACACCTTGCTGGCACGACTGCCGGCGTCACTCGATCAAGAGTTCGTGACTGCGTTACTTGAGAGTTCGCGCCAGGGTGATGGTGCCGTGGAGCGCGAACTAGGGCGCTTCATCAGTAGGCGCATGGAAGTCAAGGAGACGTCCTGATGTATGCACAACTGCATAGCATTGATATCGAAAATTTCCGTAGTATCCGCGGGCATGTTCATGCACCGTTGGATGCGAAGGTGGTGCTGATACACGGTGAAAACGGTGCGGGTAAAACGAGCCTCTTATCGGCGATCCAATTGGCGTTGACCGGCCAAGTCGATGCGCTGCGTCGCGCCGATCCGCACTACCAGAAGCAATTGCTGCATAAGCGCGCCACAAGTGGATACGTTGAGGCCAAAGTTGGAATGGAACACCAACTCGCGACTTATCGGACCGATCTGACGCCTAGCGCTGTGAAGGTAGGGGTGTCGCTGACTGCTGAGCTTGCGGAATTCTTCGCCGAGCGCGCCTACCTTCCCCAGTCTTTGTTGGGACAGTTGTTGCAAATTTATCAGGAGTCCGGATCAGAGCTCGACTCGCCGTTGGCGCGCTTCGTCAGCAGTCTGCTGGGGTTGGATCGGCTTGATGCATTGGAGGCGGGGCTGAAGCCTGTCGTGGACGTCCGCAATCTTCGTCGAGCCGTTGATCGCTGGTCGCATGTCGAGAAGGAGAAGGAGCGTCTAGAAGCGCTCGTAAAGGTGCAGCGTGACAATAAAGCTCCCATTGTGAAAATGTTGACAAACCGGCGATTGGAGCTGGTGTCCTTATTCCAAGGGTTGGATCTGCAGCCGAAGGACAGATCGCCGGAAGATGGTGTTCAGGAGATTGAGCGCGAAGCTGTTGAGGATGAGGCCCGGCTGGCCAGCGTCACTGACCATCTACGTATGCTCGCCTCGATCCGTCGCGATATGGCAGACGGCGCCGATAATGACGCCGATACCGAGGAGGTGTTGGCCGCACGCGTGAGAGAGTCTGGCGCGACGTTGAACAGTTGGCGAGAAGCACATGGTGCGCAAGCGCTGGATGTAAGGTTGCGGGTTGAGGCGTTGTTGCCGGACGTTGCGTTAGGTGGAAACCTCAATGAATTCTATGCTGAAGCGCATCGGTTGCTTTCAGTAGAACAAGCGCAGCTGACGGCCCGTGTGAAGCGCAATCAAGATGAAGCCGCGGCGTTGACGCAGGCACGAGACCGATTCGAGGTTGCCATTACGCAGTTGCAAAGCATCGATCGCGAGGTGGCGGCGATCTCCGGCAATGCCGGTGCCTTGAGCGCGGCGTTGGCAGAGATTGCGAGCTTAATCGAGGGCGATCATTGCCCAGTATGCGGACGCGATTACAGCGAGCTGGATGAGGGCGCGTTGCAAGATCACGTGCATGCGCGCACGCGTGCTCTTTCGAGTTCTGCAGAGCGTTTGATCGTGTTGGGTCAGACCCGCAATCAGCAGCAGAGTGCCCTTGATCGGGTGGGGGAGCAAATCGAGCAACTAGTGGCTCGGCAGATCGATCCTCAGGTGTTGGCTGCTCAGGGGCGCCGTGCGAGTGAGGTGGGTGACGCACTTCAATTACTTGATGCAGTACGTGAGGTTTCCGAAGCGGGGCAACGCTTGGTGGAAGCGGACGTTGCCTCCCGCCGTGCATTCGCCCAGTTTCAGCAGCGGCAGAGCCGCCGTTTAGCGATCCAAGGCAATCTGGCCGATATCGCTGGTGCGATGCAGTTCGAAAGCCTTAGCGAAGGGGAGGCACTCATTGCATTTGCAATGCGTATCGAAGCACTGCTGACGGAGGAGCGTCAGCGGCTTGATGAACGCGTGAGAGTCCGGACCAGAGTGCGTGATATCGTTCTGGATATCAGTGGAATGAAGTCGCGTGTGGAAGAAATCGACCGTGTGATCGCCGGACATCAGGCCGTTGTAGAGCGCGTGGCGCAGGCG
Source organism: Agrobacterium sp. BT-220-3 (assembly GCF_025910175.1). Classification (NCBI taxonomy): domain Bacteria; kingdom Pseudomonadati; phylum Pseudomonadota; class Alphaproteobacteria; order Hyphomicrobiales; family Rhizobiaceae; genus Agrobacterium; species Agrobacterium sp. BT-220-3. The sequence continues at coordinate 3,045 of NZ_JAPAIX010000016.1, read as the reverse complement.
CTCGAACGTGGAAAGGCATTGCGTGGTCAAGCGCAAACGATTCTTAGTGAAGTTGACACCGTTCGTTCGACCATCATCCGGCGCGAGTTCAACGACCGCTTGAACAAACTATGGCGCGACCTGTTCGTCCGCTTGGCGCCGGGTGAAACGTTTGTACCGGCGTTTCGCATTCCGACCTCAGGGACGCGTCGCCTGCAGCCGGCGCTGTACACACCACATCGGGATTTGGGTGATGAAGTCGCAGGCGGTACACCTGGGGCAATGCTCAGTGCCGGAAACCTCAATACTGCTGCGCTGACCTTGTTCATTGCCCTCCACCTGTCGGTGCCTGCGCAATTGCCATGGTTGATTCTGGACGATCCGGTGCAGTCAATGGACGACATCCATATCGCTCATTTCGCGGCGCTGCTGCGAACACTCTCAAAGGAGCATGGCCGGCAGATTATGATCGCAGTGCATGATCGCCAGTTGTTTGAGTATTTGCGATTGGAGTTGAGTCCTGCATTCGCTGATGACAGTTTGGTCACGCTTGAGCTCAATCGATCCAGTCATCGGAAGACCGAATGCATTCCGCAACGCTACCGCTTCCAGGAAGAAACGGCGCTACGAGTGGCGTGAACGGACTAAGGGTTGCTGAGCAAATTTTTGACGCTGTTGTTCGGCGATCAGCAACTTAGCGAATGCTCATAAGCGTGAACTGACAAGAGATGTCGATATCTTGCTTTTACACAAGAACTTCCAGCGAATATTGATATCGGTGGTTGCATGCCGACGACTAAGCGATAGCTCGGGGCATTTCCATCGCGCTTTTATCCGACATCTTGGGATGACGAAAAAGCTTTTCAAAACAGCCAGAGTGGGCTGGATCAAGGTGACACCCTCTGATTGAATAGACGCGTCAAAAGGGAGGGACATATGTCTGTCGCTAACGTGTTCGCAGGTGTCAGTCGTCTGCGCGGAGGCATTGCGGTCACGATGATTCTGATGGGCGCAATTTTCGTTCCCGATCAAACCCGCGAACTTCTTTTCTCGTACCTCGACGAGAATACGGAACTTAAAATCAAGTTCCCTTTCCTCCTGGCTACAGTCGTCACGGGCACACTTTACGCGATAATAGTTTCCTCGACTACGTACGAGGCCTGCTGCACGGATAACTCCAACACGCTAAGGCAGAAAATCTCGTGGCGGATTGATCCCTGGTGGTTTTGTGTGGGGCTTAGCTTGCTTCCGATAGCGAGCTTGGTCATTGCCACCGTTCCAGGAAGTATTGACGAACTTGATTCAGCAATGAATGCTCTACTTCGTTACTCCAAAACTCTAGTCGCACTACTTGTTGGGGTCGTGGTCGCCTTGGTAGCCGCCCATGTCCGCAGGCGCAATAGTGCACAAGGCGAGCGACTTTGGCGTGTGGTTCATTTTTCTATCTATGCAGCTGTGACGATCAGTGTCGCCGTCGCCTATGCAGTTGCACCCGAGGACGTATCTCTTTCGCAATTCGCCACGTCCATGCTGGAGGCAGGCATAACGCCACCCGCACTATTTTTGGCTCAAACATGTGTGTTAGGCTGGCTTCTTCTCAGGCATTTCCCTAGGCGGACCGGGATACTTCGCCAGGAAATGGCGTCGTGGACTATGTTAGTTGTCGCAGTCGCACCCTTTGCCTTGTTCTGCGTCGCCTTCACTATTTCACCTCAATCTTTGCCAAGTGTGGTTGCGCCCGTTGGTCTGCTGTTTTGTTTCGGGTTTTCATTGGCGTTCGCGCTAAATATTCTAGTGATATTCAATACGAAAACCGGAATCCCTATGATTTCCATCTTGGCGGGTCTGGCCTTCGTGTTTTCGGGCTTCAACCTCAACGACAATCACCGAGTGAGGTCGGCTGATGTAGGTGCCGAACAGAGCGCGAGCGTCTCAAGCGCTCAGCGTCCATCTACCTACGACTTCGCTGATTGGCTCGCCCACCGTCCAGACATAACTAAGTTCGAGAGCTCAAAATATCCGGTCTACATCGTGGCTGCAGCAGGTGGCGGTGCATACGCTGGGTACTATTCGGCCCTCTATCTAGCGAAGATGCAGGATCGATGCCCGGACTTCGCATCGCACATTTTCGCGATTAGCGGTGTCTCAGGAGGAAGCGTCGGGTCTTCGCTTTTCCATAGCCTTCTCGGCGCCGCACCACCAGCCAATGATCACAAGGGATGCGAGGCGCCACAAGAGGAGTCTGGTGAGCTCGCGCGTCAGACGAAGGCCTTTTTTTCAGCCGATTTTCTGTCGCCGTTGCTCGCCGCCACACTTTTCAATGACTTTGCCCAACGATTTATACCTTATCCTATTCAGACTTTTGATAGGGTAAGATCACTTGAGAGATCTTTCGAACTGTCTTGGGCAGAGATATTCCCCAATCAACCGAACCCTTACACTTCTTCGGATATGTTGAATTGGACGCCGAAGTCCATCCGTCCTGCTCTTTTCCTCAATGCCACCGATGTTGAGACCGGCAGTCGGGTTGTAATCTCTCCCCTCACAATTTCTCACGCCAAGTGGCAGAGACCTCATCTTTCAGAGTCTGAGAGATTGCAGGCGGCGCTAGATCGTGAAGGAGAGGCTGAGAATTATGCCAACAGTCATTTCACTATCGACTATTTCGTGGACTTGAATGCGTCGAAGAACCTAGCTCTTAGTACTGCAGCGGCCATAAGCGCTCGCTTTCCGTTCGTTACTCCCCCTGCTTCCGTCGAAGCCGAACTGCCGTTCACTCCAGACGATGGTGACAATATCCAGAAGCGCGCATACCTCCGTTTGGTCGACGGAGGGTACAACGATAACTCCGGTGTAGCGACGGCGATGGATATTATCGACTCGATTGAGCGGGCAACCGATCCGAAGGTCCTTGAGCAGGTTCAAATCAATTTGCTTATCTTGGATGAGAGCTGGCTCGGGAAATTTGAACAGCGGGGATAAGTGGAATTTCTGCCTGACTTCGGCTTAGATGCCGTGAACAGGAGATACCATGACGAGACGACCGCGCCGGAACCACAGCCCGGC
>NZ_JAPAIX010000015.1:0-63114 GCF_025910175.1 Agrobacterium sp. BT-220-3 | reverse complement strand
CCCGCAGGCCCTTGCGCTAAATGGAGAGCCCCGGGCCTACGCGCGCTGACCCGATGCAACTAGAGGCAGGGGTCCCTTTTGGGAGCCGATAAGGGGTCCCGTTACGACGCCGATTGACAAGCATTTCAAACTGGTCCTTTCGTGATACGGAATGAAAGGAACAAACAGGGAACGCATGGGCCGCTAAAAGTCAAGATGGAACATGACGCGAGCCTAATCTGCAGATTTGCACCTGACGCGAGTGTCCGCGTGGTGTTAACTTTTTGAGGCGTTGTCACAATGGAGAGGAATAAGGATCGCCATGACTGACGAAGTGGAACACCTGTCAAACACGCTGATGTGGACCGTCGGCATGATCACCCAAGCCGGGCCAGACGACCTCAAACGTGTGGCAAATGCCTATCGAGAAGCGCAGGATCTGGTTTCGCAGATTCCAAAGACCGAGGAAGGCGCGCGGCCTCGCATCGTCGCGTGCTTCCACAGGTCAGACAAATATCGCGCTGCGGACGATATCGCCTGCGTTGGATGGATCCTAACGGCGATCCAGGAGCGCGTGAACGAAGGCGATCTGCGAGACTGGAGGAAATTGCGAACGGTCGTAAAGCAGATGCTAAAGCTGCTGCCGGAGCCGACGCGCTCGCTTCACTGAATATCTGGTGTATCGAGAAGATGTTCAAAGCCCTCCCAGGTCGCCTTGTCGTCCACCCAATGACGCTGAAGCTCTTTCCATCTTCTGTCCGCCGAAACCTGCATCTTCGCGATGGTCTCAAGGAGTTGGCGCGAGAATAGCAGCTCGTCCTGTTGAGCGGTTTTGAATATGATACCGCCCTCTGGGTCATAGGAAACGTGAAGCAGCTGATTGTCCGCATCGAGGACGAACATGGACACTTCGGGTTCGCCATCCTCGTTTTTGGTTACGATCAGCGTATCGACTGGGTAGCCGCCGGTTGCCTTTTGCAGTGCCTGGTCAAAAGCATTGGTCATGGGATCACCTTTCCTGTCACTGTCGAATCTAACGGAACGGTTTTGGCGGGGGAAGTCGGTCCCGGCTTCCGCTTCGCGGCGCTATGCTAAGCCTCCTGCGGCTTCCCTTCTTCCGTCAAAACCGTGTCGAGAATTCCCGCTTTCCCGCCTCTGAAGGAGGAGCGGCGCTATGCTGAAAGCTCCGATGTTCTTCATTGTCCTTCTCGGATCTCGGACTGGCGCCGATCGATCCGAGCGGTGCCTTCGCCAGAAGGGGGGAAGGACGCCGCATGAGCGCCGGCTATTCGCCAATGGCGGCCGGCGCGCGGTAGAAACCAGAGCCAACCCATTGAGTGCAAGTTATGGCGCGGCTTTCGCCGCGCCATTCCCTTTCTGCTTCTCGATCGTCCGGGGCTCCATGGCAAGCACAAGATCATGCACCATCTTCAAGGTCGTATCGTCGAGCTTTTTCAGGTGGTCGACCGTTTCCTCCATCAGCTGGTCTCTCAGGGCTTCGCGTGACTCGGCTTTGGAGTGAGAGGGCTGCTCGTTGACGAGAGGATCGAAGAACTCTTCCGGGGTGATATTCAGGACTTCGAAAACGTGGAGCAGGCGTCCGACGGTCATCAAGGATGAGGCGTTTTCGTAGCGGGCGTAGGCTGCCTCCTTCACCCCTAGCAGCATGGCCACTTTGGCTTGCGCAAGTTGTCTGTCGGTTCGCAGGTCACGCAGCCTTTGCGCGACCAGCAGATCCAGTTGCCTGAGATCGATGATCTTTCCGTCGAGCGGCTTGCGATAAACCGGATGATCTTTGTCTGGGTCTACAACGCGTTCAAGTCCGAGATAGCTTACCCACTGCTCGAGTCCGAAACCTGCCATTGCCACCAACCACACTGGAATTTCATCGTTGTTCCTCCGGGACAATTAAAGATGGTGCCTCGAAAGTCTACCCTGGATAGCTGCTTTGGCGCATCGCTTTGCGACCCCGCTCTATGCCTTCGGCACGGAGCCAGCAGACACTGTCTCCGCCCATTCGGGTGACGATCGGTTGCGCTGCGGCTTCGCCTCAAATCAGTTTCATCGCAGGCAAAATCCGTTCGGAACATTTACAGCCTCGCCCGATCGACCCATATTGGCTGTTGATCAAGTCAGGTCGTGGCAAGTCTCTAGCCCTTTCTTGTCGCGTGCCTACGGAGGCCGCCCTGCCTCGTATCGGGGCGGCCTTTCCCCTCCCCTACTGCTCTTCACAGTAATCAGCATCAGCGGTTTGCCGGCCTAGGCCAGGATAAAGCAGTGACGCCGGAGGCGTCCTGTCTGTTTCTTTGATGAGGGAAAGAGGAGCGCTGCCCCCTCTCCCTCACAAGGGGAAAAAACGGTCTCCCCGTCCTTCCTTCGCGCAGCCTTGGGGCAGCGCTTTGTGCAGGAGCGCCGTTGACACGACGCCCTTTCGGCTTTGCCTCGGGCGGGCGAACCCCCTCCGTTTTTATCCCCTTGCCACCCTCTCCCCCGCTGCTCCGCGCGAACTCGGGAACAGGAGCGGGGCTCCTGCCCACGAGGGGCATGAGAAGACCGCTTCGCGGAATTGGAGAAAGGGTGAGAACTATGACCACAACCGCAACCGTCTACCTGCTGGACCCGGAAGCCGTGACCATTCAAGCTGCCGAGGTCGCAGCACCGAGCGCGTTTTCTCAGACCTACGGGCTGATTGGATGCCAGCTTGTCGAGGTCGTACCATTCGACACGAACCACGTTCTTATCGTCGATGAGGAGGGTTTGCGCGACGGCTTGACCGCCTTCACCGTCTTTGACGGCTACCCGCAGCCATTGGCCGAAAAGATCGTTCTTGCCAGTCTGGACGGCTCGCATGTCCTGCCGCCGCTGATCAGCATTGAGGAAGTGGCGGCCCGCCTGAACGTCTGCAAGCCGGTTCTTGATCCGGTCTTCGCCAAGGCAGACGAGCATTCCCCCAATGGGGTCATTCTGGGCGGCGCTTTGATCGGGTTCCAGACCCGCATCACTCGCACTCACCCAACCGTCATGGCGGGGGTAGTCCGATGATCATCGCTGTTGTCGAGGACCGCACCCTGCCCATTCTCGCCGGAACCTTTGCCGCGACCATCGCGGCGAAGGACATCGAACATAGCTTCCATGCCCTTACTCATTTTCCGGAGCGGCGCAGCCTTTCCGAACTGGAAGGGCTGGCAGAGCGCCTGAACCGCTTTGCCGCCTACATGGTGGAGCTGTGGGAGCAAGCAAAACTGCCCCTGCCGGAGGCTGAATTAGGGGCCTTTGCCCGCCGTCATGTCGAGATCACCCGCAAGTATTGGGCAGCGGAAGGCCGTTGCATGAACTGGTTTATCACCGGACCTGCCCGCTTTCCCGTCGCCCGCAATGAAAAGCGGATGCGGGTATCAGACGCCCGCCGTGCTGATGTCTCGGCTCATATCGCGACTGCGAAAAAGTCAGTGAAGCGCAAGGCGTTTCCGCACGGGACCGATGACGAGCCGATCCGCTCCGGCGATCCGGCCGCCATGCAGCGCATCGCCTCGCGGATCGAAGACCTGGCGCTGTCCATCGACCGGATGAAACGAGCGAATGTCATCATTCGTCGGATGGAGAAGGATCAGGCGAGCGAAGCCGACATTCTGGCCCGTGTGGTGGCAGAAACCGGCATGGACGAGGAGAGGGCATCGCGTGGCGTTACCCTTGCCCCGTGGCAGAACCGACGCGGCTTTTCCACCACCAACACCCGCGCCGAACTGCGCCGCATGCAAACCCGCCTCGCTTCGCTTGCTGCGATGAAGAAGCGCGGCGACCGCGCCGAGGACGTCGAGACGGAGGCAGGAGCCGTCACGGTCAAGGAAAATGCCGACATGGCCCGCATTCAGTTGCTGTTTCCGGGCAAGCCGGACGAACAGACGCGGCGCACCCTGAAATCTCACGGGTTCCGCTGGTCTCCGTCGCAAGGGGCGTGGCAGCGCAACTTGAACGAGGCCGGGCGCTATGCGGCAAGTCGTGTCTTGAAATCGATCAGCGGCGACAGCGCCGCTTGATCAGCCCGGACAAAGAGGATCCCCACATGAGTGAGCAGATTTTTACAGTCATGGAGTTTTCCGGCCGAGGCGACGCCATGTTCGGCGGCAGTGCCGCCGACGCGCAGCGCCGCCAGCTGGTGAAAGCCTATTTCCGGCTGTGGGAGGCGAAGCGATGAAAAGCAAAAACCAGCGCCGAGGCGTTGAGGTCTTCGACACGCCCTCCGGTTTAGGAGGGAGCCATACGGTTGAGGTTGTCGAGTACCTTGGAAACAATAAGGTCAGGGTGCGCGTCTGGTACGGACGCGCCACCGCGACAGGTTGGGAAGCATGGAAGGATTGGGACGGCTACCGCTTTGAAACCGACCGCGCCAACCTGACCAACAAGCGCACAATGCCGCTGTTCAAATAGGACCTTGGCCGCATTTCGATGCGGCCCGACATCAGGAGGGACACCATTGAGCCGCTACACAGTGACCGTGAAGACCGACGGAGAGACTGACGAGAATGCCGTAATCGGCTATGATCCGCCGTTGCGCACCTTCTTTCTGCAGGCGTTTCCCGATGAGGAAACCGACGAATACGCGCTTTGGTTCGGGACGCTTCTTGAGCAGCACCCAAGCCTTGAATCGATCATCGAGAGCGCGCGCCGTTTTGGCTATGAGATCGAAGGGCTGTCACAGAACGCCATCATCGCCATGACAAAGGAGTCGGTCACGCCGACACCGTCTAGCCTTGGCGAGCGATTGGGCTTGTTGCGCTGACAATAGTCTGACGCTTTTGTTGGGGGGTCGGTTCGAAAGAGCCGGCCCCGTCATCGTTTTGGCCGTTGCGAACCTGGCCGCATCGAGCGAGCTGCGGTCCGCCCGAAGGGAGCCCAATGCCCCTCCCCTCGGCTCCCCTCCCGCCCGATTGCTGCCGCAAAAGAGGGGCCGGTATCGGAACATCAGGGGCGTCTACGAGCGCCAGAGTTCTCAGAAATCGACTTCAGCTCTTGGATAGATAATGAGCTCTTGGTCGCGATCAGATAACCGGCCAGATAGGTCAGCTTCAGATATGCTTCACCGTCGCCTTTTGGCTCATAATTGATGATTGCCTGACGGCTCGCCTTCGCCTCTTTCCCCCCTTGAACTGCCGCTGAATGCTGATCGATCAGCTCACGAAGCGAGGATTTTTCTCCTGTCCCACCAGCTGCGATCTCCGTTCCCACTTTGCTGGGCGTGGACAATGCCGGAGCCGTTTTGGTGCATCGAGCGGCAATTGCTTCACAGGACGAACGCGAACTGGATGACGACAGTAGCATGGCGGATGCCTCACCGATCTAGTTGCATTGGGGATCGTCTCAGACCATCAAATCGTCCACAACGCACGATAGGATACGAAACAAGACGAAATCCTGGGCTGTAAGTCATTGGAAAAAAACGGTAAGATTTTTGTTCCACCGCCGGCGGATGGAAGCGATTTCAAGGAACTGTTCAAGAAAATGGCTGCTGCGGGTGCCGGACGCCCCTTGGGTGAAGACGGTTTTCCCCAAGGCCCGTGGACGCCGGAGCTACTGGCGGATGCCATCTCAAAGATCGACGCCAACCGTGTCGGAGTGGATCTTCGCACCGTCCAGCTCTGGTTTCAGGAGAATGACAAAGGCATCAGTCCGGCCAACATTCGCTGGCTGGCACGCATCTTCGGTTGCGACGATCGCGAGGCGACGAATGATTGGCTGAATGAGCTCAGCTCGGCCCAAGCGCGTCTGACCGCCAGGCGGCGAGATCAAAAGAAGACCGGTGGCTCGACTGCGACTGCCCTGCGTGTGCATGACACGTCAGCGCCAGAAAAAAACCAGGTTCCTCTAACGCCCGTCGTCTCGGTGGACCTTCAAACGATGCCAGCGGAGCGGCCAAGGGGTTTAGCAATCAAGACCGAGGCGATTTTCTCGCATGGATCACATCTGAACTTGCCGGCCTGGATCTTCGCCGGTTCGTCCGCCCTCGGATTCCTCTCATACATTTTGGGGATCCACAGCATCACCTATGTGCGCTCGGATGGTATCGAGAAGCAGGTTGGCTTCCTCTGGGCACCGAACTGGACCTTCCTGTTCATGGTGCTGTTGCCACTGTTTTTCGCCGTCGTCATCGAGCTTCTGGGTTTCTGGAAGCATGATGGCCGGCTCAGGCTACTGGCGGAGGCTGATCGTGTAACAAGCGGCGACGCCTGGACGCTACATTTGCAGGCCAACTCACAGACCTATTGGGCAGTTTTCCTGATCTGCATATTATTCGCGGGCGTGGTGCAATGGATCGGCGTGCAGCTTATCCCTCTGCTTGAGCAAGCGCAGGATTTTGCCCCAAGCTGGGGGACGATCGGTATCATCAGGCCGGATATCCTATCGACGCCGGCGGCAATCGTATTTACCGCCCTTGCCTATCTCTACATGTCCACAAGCTTCTACCTGCTGTTCGCCGGCCTGATCCTGCTGCATACGATCATCCATGATCTATGGAAGCTTAAACGCGGAACTGAACTCCTTGGCGAGCAGAGAGGCTGGCCGGACACCAGTGAAATCGGTCTGCGGATCATGCGCGGGGTCTTCAGATGTTCCGTGCTCGTCGTCCTTGCTGCCATCTGCATGAAGGCACAAAGTGCCTATCTTGCATCGCAGGGCCCGGATTTCGTGACATGGCTGGTCCGCGATGTCTGGGCTGCGCTGGCAGATTACGACGATGGAGATAGGACCTTCGATTACATCATGCCCACACACTACAGCAGCTTGCTCGTCGTGCTTTCGACCTGCAGCGTCTTTGTGTATGGAGCAATCCGCTTGGGGGATGATCGGCGGCTTCGTTCCCCCCTGTGGAAGATGTCTGCGGTGATCGGTTTGCTTTTCGTCTCATACATGTTGATCGACGCGTTCGATGGTTTCTCTGTTTTGCTGATCGTTACCGCACTCATTGCGACCTATGGTCTATTTGATCCGGCGTTTGAGCCAGCTTGGCGTGCTCGTGAGATAAGAGGCGACAGCCATGTTTCATAATTGGCTGGATCGTTGGGACGAGGGCCGAGCCCAACGCGGCGAAGAGGCCAAGAAGACCACGGACCTCATTCTGGACGCCGATCGTGCATTTCCCGGCATGGGGGCGGCTGAAACGGTAGAGGAGTTTTGCGTTCTCGCGGAAACGGCCGCCGCTGACCCGGACTTTTTTGAGCCGCCTGATTCAAGCGACCAAACCTTTGAGCTTCGGGATGGCTGGCTGAAATTCCCTTCGGACGTTGCAACCGATGTTGCTGAAAACAACATCGTGTGGGCCAGGATCACGGAGAGCGGAAAACGCGATCAGGCGGTGGTGATCTTCCATCACTGGAACGCCGAAAGTCGGAACCGGCAGATTGCCGGGTTCCTCTCCTGGCAAGGGATTGCGGTAATCGAGATCGCCATGCCTTACCACTTGGAGCGCAAGCGTCCGGGCTCGCTCTATGCCGATTACATGCTCAGCGCCAATCTCGGCCGAACGGTGCAGGCCGTCAGACAGGCTGTATGGGACGGGCGCAAGCTTATCCGCTGGCTGAAGCGCGAGGGGTATCGGGATGTTTCTGTCCTCGGGATGAGTCTTGGTTCCTGGATAGCCGGACTGGTCGCGGCGCATGAAACCGCCGTTTCTCGGGCGTCACTCTTCCTCACGGCAGGAAGCCTTGCCGAAATGGTATGGACCGGGCGCGCAACCCGTTCGATCCGGAAGAGCCTCGAGCCGCACCTTACGCCCGCCCTGCTCCAAAGAGCGTGGGCACCTCTCAATCTCGAGAACGATGCAGACAAGCTGGCGCGGCCAGGCCTCGAGCTTCATGTCATACTGGCATCGAGGGACACGGTTGTTTTGCCGGACCTGTCAGAACGCCTGCTACGGAGGCTGAAGAATTCCGGAGCCAGAGTGAGCGTAGTGCAGCTGAATTGCGGCCACTACTCTCTTGCGCGGCCACCCTACATCTTGAGAGCTGGCTGGAGCCTGAAGCGGTTTCTGTTGCGCAAGCGCGACGCCGCTCAGGCATAGGGCGCTTGAGCGCCGCATCGAGCGGCACCCGACCGCAATGAGGGGAGCCCCCTTCGGCCCCTCCCCTCAAACTCCCCTTCCCCCTCACGACGGACGCGCCCCGCAAGCGGGACGGCTGACTGAGGCTTGTTGTCGTTTCCGGCTAGGAGCATCGACGCGAGCTCAACCACCGCTGCAGCATCACGGCGATGGAGATCCGATCTGGCGGCCGGATCACGATTTGCCGGTTGAAGGCAAAGGCGACGGCTGGGGCTACGAAGGCCGCGCTTTCAGGCCGCTCCTTAGTGGCCGTACGTAATCTAATGCTGCGCACGATACGTCAGGCCCCGCCTTGGCGTGAAACCCTGAAGGGTTCTCCTCTCCGCTTCGCTCCGTTGCGATCGCTGCGCGATGCACTCGGCGGTTCCAGCCGTATTCGAGCTTCGCGATTACGCACAACCACTAAGGAGGAACTCTGATGAAAACGCTCGTAACCTTCTGCCAGAAAACCGGCCGTCGCCTTCGCCAGTTCATCAACCGGCAAATCGCGAAGTTGTCCCGCAAGGGCCAACTTCGGTTCTCCATCGCCGTGATGCTTCCGCTCATCGCCAAGGTCGAGTTCAGCTATCAAGTCGAGCTCAACAGCAAGGCCGGAAACGACAACAAGCCTCAGTGAAGTACGGCCGCACCCTGCCCTGCAGGGTGCGGCCTATCCGTCGTGATCCCGAACCCGCGGCCTTGCATGCGCCCGCAGGAAGCATATTTGCTGGAACATGACCGACTTTCCAAAAGCGCCACCCGAAAAGGATGAAAGCCGCTACATCGCGTGTCAGATGGCGGTGGAAACTGTTTTGCAGGACCTGGTAGAGGATGCCATGCGCCGAGGTTGGGAGGAGACGGAAGTCCTCTCTGCCATTACAGAGGTTGCGGACAACCTCATGCTGGCGGCGGATGCCAATCGGGATCTAGACCTGCTTCTCGCTGCTCTGAGAAGAAACATGCCCCCGCCCAATCTTGCCGGTTAGGCGTCTCCAACATCGAGCGAATATACTGCCGCTGCGTCTTCAGGGTCGCGAAGTCCCTTGAACGAGGCGTGGCGCAGTTTCCCGTCGGACGTCCATCCCCGGAAGTCGATTTCAGCGATCAGGCCTGGATTTGTCGCGATGCGGGTCTTCTCTTTGAAGCGGATCACCGGCTTGTTCGTTTTCAGCTTGTCGAGCTGCTTTCGCAACGCTCGCGCTTGCTGATGTTTAAAGCCAGTTCCGACACTTCCGACATAGACGTACTCACCTCCTCTGAGAGCTCCGAGAAGGAGGCTTCCAAAGCCATCTGGCATAGCTGACGACAGTTCGTAGCCGAGGATGGCAAAGCTTTCGCGCTGGACGCACTTGATCTTAATCCAGTCGCCAGTCTTGCCCGGTCTGTAGGGGCGATCACGATGCTTGCCGATGATGCCTTCCAGGCCCAGCGCGCAAGCGTGTTCGATCAGCCTTTCGGGATCCTCGTTGATTTCCTCGGACAAGCGGATCGCCCCTGTGGCCTCATCAAGCAGATCCTCAAGGATGTGCCGCCGTGCAGCAAATTCCAGCTTACGCAGATCATGGCCGTCGAGGTACATGAGATCGAACGCGAACATGAGCGCGGTTGCAGCCGGGTGTTTTCCGGTCCGGCCCCCAAGCGAGCCCTGCAGCAGCCCGAAGTCTGATCGCCCCATCTCGTCGAGCACGACTGCTTCACCATCGAGGATGAATGTCGCCGGACCAAGAGCGGCCGCCGCTGACGCAATGGCCCGGAATCTTTCCGTCCAGTCAAAGCCGCCGCGTGTCAGGATCCTCACCTTGGATAGCTCCCGGTGGACAGAAATCCGGTAGCCGTCCCACTTGATATCGTAGGACCATTCAGGCCCCTTCGGCGGGCGGTTCTTCAAGACGGCTAGGCAAGGTTCGACGCGATCCGGCATGGGATCGAACAGGAGGCGCGGCTGTTCAGGGTCGCGAGGTCTCAGGCGTCCGCTTCGCAGCGGCGCCTTATCTTCCGTCAGAAGCGGTTTTGGCGGCTTTCGCGGTCCTTTTACCATTCCGCCATTTCAGCAGAGACAGCTTAACAACCCGCTTAGGAAGCCTCTGGACCTCCGTCCGCTTGCTCCATAGGGTTTCGGTGCCCGGAAACGACGTAGGACAGGCACTGGTGGATCAGGCAACCGCCCAGGAGCTGCTGAAGCTCATTCACAGTATCGCAGATCCTTGCGAGGATATCATCGCCAAGGCTGGCGATCTCGCCGGCGATCCGTCCCAACCGCCAGAGATCCAGCAAGCCTCTGCTGACCTGGCTGCGACTGTTGAACAGCTGTTTCAGATCGCCCACTACATCATGAACGCAACGCCCAGGCTGTAGAGGCAAGGAACGGTTTTGCCGGGGGAAGTCGGTCCCGGCTTCCGCTTCGCGGCGCTATGCTAAGCCTCCTGCGGCTTCCCTTCTTCCGTCAAAACCGTGTCGAGAATTCCCGCTTTCCCGCCCCTGAAGGAGGGGCGGCGCTATGCTGAAAGCTCCGATGTTCTTCATTGTCCTTCTCGGATCTCGGACTCGCGCCGATCGATCCGAGCCGAGCGGCTAACCGCCGCTATCGACACATTAAATCAAGTTGAAATGGAGAGCTGCCCGAGGAGCGGAGCGCTCATCACTCGGAGCGCAGCGGGCAGATCCATCGTTTTATAACCTGGTGAAGACGGAGAACCGGCGTCGCCGGTTCGCATCCGCAAGGAGCGGCCGGGATCGGCCGCCCATCGATCCTACCCTGTACCGCTCTTACGATAGGTCGCCGATCGCGCCAATGGGCAAGCGCGCAGGCGCCGTCGCTCGTCAGGAAAAACGGCTTTCGCCGTCAGGCCGGCAAACCTTCCGTTTTTCCTTCCTCCCGCCCCATGACCCGATCCGCGTCCTAACGGGAGCGGGCTGCGCCCTCCCCCTTCGTTCCGCCGGATGTGGGGGCACATCCTTCGAAAACGAAGGCAGAGGCTTCGCCCACTAGCGGGGCTTGCTCCCAAGGGAAACGGGAAAAACTGGAGCAAGAGACCATGAGCAACATCATCGCGGTAGCATTGAACAAGCTGGACGCAGACCCGAAGAACGTCCGCAAGACTTACACCAAGGAGAGCATCGAGAGCCTGTCGGCCTCGATCCTCGCCAATGGCGTCATCCAAAACCTTGTGGTGCGCAAGGCATCCAAGGGAAGATACCTCGTAACCGCTGGCGGTCGCCGCCTTGCAGCCCTCAATCTTCTGGCCGAACGGGGCGAGATTACGGCTGACTACGCTGTGAATGTCATTGTCCGGGAGGCGGGTGACGCCACGGAATTAAGCCTGACCGAGAACGTGATGCGGGAGGCGATGCACCCCGCCGACCAGTTCGAGGCATTCAGAGCGTTGTTCGATGAGGGCAAGTCAATCATGGACATCGCCGCCCGGTTCGGGACAACCGAAATCATCGTCAACCGCCGTCTTGCGCTGGCGAAAGTTTCCCCTGTCCTGTTCGGGGCGTTCCGCGCCGAGGATATGACCTTTGAGCAGCTTGCAGCCTTCACCATCACCGACGATCACGCTCGACAGGAAGAGGTTTGGAATGCCCTCCCCTCATGGGACCGCAGCGCCAACACAATCAAGCGCCGTCTCGCCGTGGATGAAGTCCCTGCAAGCGACAAGCGGCTCGCGCTGATCGGCGGTTTAGAGGTTTATGAGGCGGCTGGCGGTCCAGTGCGCCGCGACCTGTTTGCCGAGCAGGGAGGAGGCTTTGCATGCGATAGCGGCTTGCTTGAAAAGCTGGTTGCCGAGAAGTTGGAGGTCGAGGCGGAAGCCGTGAAGGCCGAAGGCTGGAAATGGGTCGAGTGGTGCGCTCAGCAGCCGGATAACATCTATCAGATGGCCCGGGTTTACCCGCAGCGCGTGGACCTCCGCGACGAGGATCAAGCCAAGCTTGACGCACTGACTGAGCGTTATGACGAACTGGCGGCGCAGATCGATGCGGATCAGGAGGATGAAGGTGCAGAGGCCGCCTTGTCCGCCGTCGAGCAGGAAATCGCCGTCCTGCAGAAGCGCGAAGAAGCCTATCGCAGCGAAGACCTCGCAATGGCAGGGGCAATCGTCACAATCGACCATTGGGGCAAGTTGTCGGTGCTGAGAGGCCTTGTCCGCGACGAGGACAAGAAGAAGGCCGAGGCCACGGAAGGGAAGCAAGGCGGGGCGACCGAGGAGGCTGACGGCGCTTCGAAATCTACGGGGCTGACCCATTCAGCCGCATTGATTGAAGACCTGACCGCTCAGAAGACGGCGGCACTTCGTGTCGAGCTGGCGAACAATCCCGACATTGCGCTTGTGGCGGTCGTCCACGCAATGCTGCTCAAGGTGCAGTACCGTACGGCATGGGGCATTCCCGGCCACCAGAGCGCGCTTGAAATCTCTGTCACCCATGAAGTGCTGGACGGTTCGATGAAGCGGCCCGCCGAGAACAAGGCCCTTGAGGCGTGGGGAAGCCTTGAGGAAAACTATGGGCATCGGCTTCCCGGCGATCCTGCTGACCTTTGGGAATGGCTGATGGATCAATCACAAAGCGAATTGTTGCAGCTTCTGGCCTATGCCGCCGCCCATTCCGTCAATGCGGTTGAGAAGAAGTTCAGCAGTCGCAGCCAAGCGCTGGCCCATGCCGACCAGATGGGCCGCGCATTGAACGTGGACATGCATGACTGGTTTGAGACCACGGCGGAAAGCTATTTCAGCCACGTCAACAGGCCGACCATTCAAGCCGTTGTTGCCGAGGTGCGCGGCGAGGATTTCGCCGCTGGTGTCGGCAACATGAAGAAGGGCGAGGCTGCGGAGTATGCCGCCAAGTCCATCAAGGACAGCGGTTGGCTTCCGCCTCACGTTCGGATCGCGTCTGACCCCGACGCAGAGGGTGAGGCTGAAACTTCAGAGGACAAGAACGAACACTCGTTCCCGATGGCAGCGGAATAATCCCGCCGCTGCTTTCCGCCGGTCACGTCCTCCAGCGTGACCGGCTCCCCTATTCCAGAGGACAAGCCATGCTTGATTCCGTACCTGATCCGACCCTTGCCGCCGAAAGCTGCTGCCAGCTAATCAACGCCTACCTGAACGATCCGGAGCATGTTGATTGGGATGACGTGCAAAAGGCACTCGATACAGCGCTAAAGGCCTTCGATCTGCCACCGACCCACTTTGAGGAGGCTATTCAGCGCGGCTGAGTTTACTGCAAGATCGCACCTTAGCGCCCGCTTTGGCATCGAGCCAATGCGGGCGCTTTCGCAGGTGCCTGGGAGGCAGAAACGTATCGGGGAACGGCACATCAGGCCGCTTGTTGAGAGGAGGCCCGCGCCCCCTCCTCTCAAACTCTCCTCCCCACCCGGTTGAATTTCCCCAACAATAACGGGGGGTAAATCCTACTCTGGAAACGTTCAAGATTTCAGCGTGAAGAGAGGGAAGACGCGGAAAAGCATGCTAACAAATTGAAACGTAAGCGCTATTTCAGATGCCGGCTGAATCGGCGCAGCAGCGCGGAAATGTGTCAACTTGCATCAATTCGGTATCTCAGGCTACAAATCGTAACGAGCGGAACCGTAACCGATTCCGACTCACACATTCTAACAGCTTTTTGGAGATAACACCCGGCCCAGAAAAGAAAAACCGCTCCCGAAGAATCCGGAAGCGGTCTGCAGTTCGGTAATAATAAGCCAAAACCGTTCTCGCAGACCTCCCCTCCGATGTCAATAATCAAAACACCTTTTCGGTGAACGGCGGAGCTTTGTCTGGCCTCTGACAGGAGACGGACGATGGGGGAACCCACACAACACAAGCGGCCGACAGGTCGCAGAATGACGAAGGAGCGAGCCGAATTCCGGCGACTGGCGCAGTCAACGGAAATCGGAACGGTGACGCGCGGCCAGCTGGCGGTACTTGCAAGAAACCTGATGACAATCGGGATGGTTACGACCGCAGAATATGCGTTGCTGGAAGCCATCATAACGACCGCCAAGGCAGACGCCTTCGACAAAGGAGGGCGGCCGATCGTCTACAAGTCGAACCGACAGCTCGGCTATGACATCAACAAGTCGCCAGGGCGCGTAAGCCGGATTCTCTCCCGATTGTACGACCTCGGCCTTGTCACCATGCAGGACAGTGCGAATTTCAAGCGCTACCCGATCCGTGACGGCGAAGGTGATATTGCCGACGCCTGCGGCATTGATCTGCGTGTCCTGATCGCTCGGCACCATGAACTTGATCAGCTGGTGCGCCAGAAGCGGGAAGAGATTCGAGTGCGCGACAGCGCGGCGCGTCGCTTCCGGGACGCTCTGCGTGCCGCGAGATATGCTCTGGCGTCCTCAACCGAGCGAGGGGAAGCCATTCTCGGGCGGATCGGGTCCCGTGTTGAGAAGATCGCGGCTTTCATAGGATCGGCCAAGCACGCACCGGCCCATGTCCTCCGGAAGGCAACAATGCTTTTGGAGTGGCTTGCCGACCGATTGCGCAACGTGAATCGGTCCCCGCAAGCGCCCGACATAGATGCAAATCCGACATGCGCGGATGTCGAAAACGACATGCACATACAGATTACAACCCCAAGACCTTTTGAAGCTCGTAATGATGAACGGCGTTCGCCTAACGGCGAACAAATCAGTTCGTTAAGGGCTGGCTCCGCCAGCAAGAGGGCTTTTGAGGAAAGCCTGGGGAGCCGTTCGCGCCAAAGCAATAGGCAACTGCAAGTGCGGCCTTCACTTGTGGCGCTGAAAGATGTGTGGCGGGCTACGCCAAGCCTTGCCGAATATGGCTACGAGCCCCCGCGTAGCTGGGCGGACCTGGACCGGATCGCTCCCAAACTTTGCCGCATCGCCGGCGTGTCCGAGGATGCGCGCCTGCGGGCCGTGGAACGAATGGGCCAGCAGGCGGCTGCGGTTGCGATCGCTCTGACCTTTGAGAAATACACGCGCGCCGAAATCAGCTCGCCTGGCGGGTATTTGCGGGCCATGACAGACCGAGCCGCGATCGGAGAGCTTCATCTGAACCGCTCGGTATTTGGGTTGGCAGCCCGCAATTCTATGGAGGCGCGCGCTTGATGAATATTCGCTTGGTGGGAGCCGCGCTGGCTGCGCTTCTGTTCACTGCCTCCGCTGCGTCGGCCGATTTTTCAGGCCAGGCGCGCGTGATTGATGGAGACACCTTCAGCATTCGTCAGCAGAGGATCCGCATTGCGGCTATTGATGCTTGTGAGCGCGATCAAACCGGCTTCAGGAATGGCGCGATATGGAGGTGCGGCATCGAGGCACGACGGTTCCTCGCCAGCTTGATCGATGGCAAGCATGTCCGCTGCATTGAAGTCGATCGAGACCAGTACAAACGCCTTGTCGGCCAGTGCTTCGTCGATGGCTCGGATATTGGCCTTGAAATGGTGAAGGCGGGCCAAGCCAGCCTCCTGTTGCGTTATCTGCCAAGATCCCACCCGATCGATCTGGACCAGTATCGCCGCGCCGAGGCAAGAGCTCGACAGCGAGGCCAAGGCTTGTGGGGCGCTCAGGTTGAATCGCCCTCCTCCTATCGCCGCAGCCATTCCGGCAACTGAACGACTGGCGGCGCTCAAATGGGCAACAGATGGCGAGATCTCACGTTTTGGCGAAACCATCGGTTACCCCAGCCTCTTGTTTCAGGCTGCTGGTTCGGCTGCATTCAGCACAATCCCGCCCTTGACCTGTGCCGATGTCCCATTTGTCGAGGTGACGTATTGCTGCAAGCGCTCAGGCCCCACACCTCCAAAGTGGTTGCTCTTGATGCCCGTTCGCACGGCGACGCGGTTGGCGCAAAGCCGTTCGTCTCCAAATTTCCCCCGCCTTCGGCTTCCTCGCGAAACAAAATTTGTCCCCGGCCAGCCTCCTTCGCTGCGCTCCGGCCTACGGTGCGCACCGCTTTTCGCCGTGCCTAAATGAACGATCATCGCAACCACCATAGAGGAGTGATTAACATGAGCATGACCAACTTCATTCAGTTCGACAAAGACGACATCGACAACGCCAAGGGAACCGGCCTCATCTCCACCATCGACCGGGACCTGGACATCAAGGTTACACCTTTCGACTCCACCAACGAAAAGGCTCCGACGCATCGCGTCTATGCCAAATCACCTCGCGGCCACGACATCGAAGTTGGCGGCATCTGGAAGAAGACCAGCGGAGAAGGGAAGCCGTACTACACCCTCTCCATCAAGCGCCTCGGCTTCAACGCCAACTTGGGCCGCTACCCCGGCCAAGATGACGTGGCACTGCAGGCCATCATCGAATGGGAACCCCGCGATTGATCGCCCTGGGAGGCCCGATCTCTGATCGGGCTCCCACCATAAAAGAGCTGATTACCCCGCATTCTCTGGATATTCGGCTCTTTTTGTGCTAAGTGAAACAGTAACTGGAGGCTCTGCCAATGAACGTTCATGCCCCTCGCCCCGATCGCTCTCCGGAAGCTGTTGCAGCCCGACAGAAAGCCGTCGATCAGGCTCGTGCCGCCAATATGCGGCAGGGTTACACTGGCGATCCGGTTTTGGAAGAAGCAAACGGCCGTTACGTTGCGGGAGACATCACTTCCGAGGAAATGCGCCAAGAGTTGCAGGCCCGCTTCAAGCGGGCTTGATAATCACTTAGATATTTCTCGCGGCCGCCTGTGATCTCAGGCGGCTTTTTTGCATGAGGTTTCGCTTGGCCCGCGATGATGGAGCCAAAGGCTCCTACACCTATCCAAACACTTCAGAGGATAAGGATTTAAGGGATGTTCTGAAGAACAAGCTGGATATCAGGAGCCATTCGGCGCTACGTGAGGCCGAATACGCTTTTACGGCTTTGAGGCAAACGGAGCTGGCTGAGGGAAAAGGCCCGACCGGGAATCACGACGCAGCGCATCTGAAGGCTCTGCACGGCTACATCTTTCAAGATGTCTATGAATGGGCAGGACATACGCGAAATGAAAGTCCTGTCGTCGATGGGCATCGGGTAGAGCCGGTAGGCGGGCTTTCGAAGGGCGATACGACTTTCCTCCCCGGCTCGCGCATCGAAATGGGTCTCAACGAGGCGCTGAGGCCTGCTAGAGACGTTCAGGGCTTGCGAGCCGCCACACCTGAGCAGTTCGCCGAGAAGGCCGCTCACGTCCTATCTGAGTTGAACTATGTTCATGCCTTCCGCGAAGGCAATGGAAGGGCAAACGAAGCTCTGGTGGTCTCATTGGGCCGCACCTATGGGCATGACATCGATCTGACCGTCATCACCAAACCTCGCATGATTGAGGCATCCATTGAGACCACGAATGATCCGTCCAGTCCTGCGATGAAGCACCTCATCCAGGATGCAATGGATCCTAACCGCCGCGAGGCGATCCGCAGCGCCATGTCAGATCTTGAGCAGGCTGGCGAGAAACCCTTCGAGCACAATATCCGCACGGCCCGCCCGGGCGAAGTGATCGAAGGGCAGGTTCTCGGGCATGACAATCGCGTGGCGAGTCTCGTGACCGATGGGGGGATTGTGGCCGTTGACCGCGCTGACCTTCCCGAGCGGATGCCTCTTGACGACGAGGAGGTGAAGTTCACCGCTCGATCTGATTTCAAGGCTCTGGGTCGGCCGGAACAGGTCCAAAATGCCCATTCGCAGCCAGGTCAGCAAAAGGCCCAAGAGCCTAAGTCGCAGCACATCAATGCCGAGCTTAAGGCTATCGAAGCGCAGCAGCTTGCCGATCGCCAGCGAAACCGTGACCAAGACGACCGAGAGCGCTGATCTGCGGCCCTGACGCTGCATTGAGGGCCCGTGTCGTCGGTCGGGGTGCCTACGCTCAGCGCCCTCTCCTGTCCGTTGGATGGTTTGACGGACAAACTACGATAGCCCCTCACCCATTCAACCGCTTGCGCGGTCCTACACTCCGTTGCGGCCCTACGGGTGCATGGGCTCGTTTCGCTATCTTCGGATCTTTGCCGTCAACCAACGAACAGGAGACGGCAATGCAGAGCGTAAAGGACACCTACCAGCGGATCACCGACACCATCATCCAGCAGCTCGAGGCCGGCACCAAGCCCTGGATTCGGCCATGGCGCGGAAATGTTCGCAGGTCGGCTACGCCGCTGCGTGCCTCCGGCGAAGCCTATCGCGGCATCAACGTGGTCATGCTGTGGCTCTCCGGGCAACTCGCCGGCTACGACGAAAACACATGGATGACTTACCGGCAGGCTCAGGAGCTTGGCGCCCAGGTCCGCAAGGGCGAACAAGGAACCCTCGTCGTCAAGTACGGCACCTTCACGCCGAAGGATCAGGAGGCGGACGATCGCGCAGTCCCCTATCTCAAGGGCTACGCTGTCTTCAACGTCGAGCAGGTCGATAACCTGCCTGACCGCTTCAAGAGCCCGGCCGATGATTTGCTAATGGATGCCGTTCCAGTTCTCGAAAACGTCGAATCCTTCATAGATCGCACTGGCGCGAAGATCACCTACGGCGGCAAGCAGGCTTGTTATCGCCCTGGTCTCGATGACATTCTGATTCCGGATCGGGGGCGGTTCCTCAGCGAGGTTCACCTTTACAGCACTGTTCTTCATGAAATTTCTCATTGGAGTGGTGCAAAGGCACGTTTGGGTCGTGATCTGAGTGGGCGGTTCGGCAGTGAGGCCTACGCCATGGAGGAGCTTGTTGCCGAGATCTCAGCCGCGTTCGTCTGCGCCGATCTTGGCATCGAGCATGATCCGCGAGATAACACCGCGGCTTACGTTGAAAACTGGCTCAAGGTGCTCAAGCAGGATTCACGTGCAGTCATCACTGCCGCCGCAAAGGCTCAGGCAGTCACTGACTATCTGCGACAGTTCAGCTCTTCTAAAGGGTAGGGCCCCTGGCATAACTGTCGGGCCTCATGCGCATCGACCCAAAACTTTACAACTGTAAAGTCGGGCATCCTTGATGCGTTAACTTCTTGTTAACGAAAAACGCCTTGAAGAATCGGTGTCAGTCTGGCATCCCTGACGGAAATGATCTCGTAAAGTGGTCAGAACCGTCAAGAGGATTGAATGTTGCAGCCAGCTTCTCAGAGCGTCAGAGACACTGCGTCGAAGATCGGGGTCTACACCTCGAAACTCTCGGCGGAGCTGAACGATATGCGTGAGGCTGTTTATCCACCCTCTGCGCAGAAAACATTTGGTCGGACATTCTCAACCCTTGACCTAGTGAGGCTACTCAAGGTTCCGGAAAGTACTCTTCGCCAGTTGACGTTGGAAGGGAAGGGGCCTTTGCCCGAGCGTGCAGAAAACAACAGGCGAACCTACACGATAGAACAGGTCAAGGAACTGAGGGCATTCCTGGCCGAACTTCGTCCGGACGAAGCTGGCGAGCTGCTTCCGCATCGTCGCAAAGGGGAAAAGCTTCAGGTAATTGCTACGGCGAATTTTAAAGGTGGTAGTTCCAAGACAACCACTTCTATCCATCTTGCACATTTTCTAGGGCTTCAGGGTTATCGGGTCCTGTGTCTTGATCTTGATCCGCAAGCATCGATGACTGCGCTATTTGGTATTCAGCCCGAGTTCGATCTCGGCGAGAATCAAACAGCCTATGCAGCCATTCGATATGACAATGAGAGGCGGCCGCTCGCTGAAGTGATCCGGCCAACCTATTTCCCGGGTGTAGATCTAGTTCCTGGCAATCTGGAGCTAATGGACTTTGAGTTTGATACCCCGTCCTATCTGACCTCGAAAACCAGAGATGACTTGGGTTTGTTTTTCGAGCGGTTAAGCAGTGCTCTGGCCCGCGTCGATGATCGATACGATATCGTTATCATCGACACCCCACCGTCCCTTGGATACTCAACGCTCGCCGCTCTTTACGCAGCAACGTCCTTAATCATTACCGTTCACCCGGCGATGCTCGACGTTGCATCGTGCAATCAGTTCCTGATCATGATCTCCGATCTATCGGAGGTGCTGGGGCAGTTTGGAGCAAAATTTGAGCATGACTTTTTCCGTTTCCTGCTCACCCGCGTGAACCCGAATGACGGGCCTCAGAAGTACATGTCTGGAGTCATGCGCCGATTGTTTGGTGATGATGTACTGGTTGCGGAGGCGCTCGAATCGACGGCAATCGCCGGTGCAGCGGTAGCGAAGAAGACCCTATACGAGCTCGAGTCGGGCGAGGTCGGTCGTGAAGCGTTGAAGCGTGCAATTGAGAGCGCTGATCGAGTTAACTCCGAAATCCTCGACCTCGTTCACAAAGTTTGGGGGCGTAGCACATGAAGAAAAGCATCCTTCAGCGAATGGCGGCCGCCGAAAACCGGACAGAATCTACTGTGGTGTCGGACGCGTCTGACAAGCCCTCGCTGGCGCGGCGGCACTCTTCACCGGTCATTTCTAATGTGGGTCGAGCACTGACACAGCTCACCGAAGATAGTGTCATTTCACTCGATCCTGACCGTATCGACCGCTCCCCCTATAGAGATCGCTTTAGCAACGACGAAGATGCGGCCAAAGAGCTCGAGGCGCTTAAGGTTTCCATCGCAAGCGAAGGCCAAAAAATTCCGGTTCTCGTTCGGCCGCATCCGACGAAACCGGATCATTACCAGCTTGCCTACGGTTACCGTCGATGGGCGGCGATCAAGGCCATAATGGCAGAAGCGGATCGCCCGGAGACCATAAAGATTCGAGCGTATGTTCGGGAGCTTTCCGATCGGCAATTGATTGAAGAGCAATCGCTTGAGAATGGTGTTCGGGAAAACTTGACCTGGATCGAGCAGGCAATGTGGGCAGTACAGCTCAAAAGTGCTGGCCTTTCCCATCGCGCCATGTGCCCAATCTTGGGAGCTTCAGAAGCGGCAATATCGCATCTGTTTCGAGTGACGGAGGCGGTTCCCGAAGACATCATTCTTGCGATCGGCAGAGCAAAAGGAGTTGGTCGCCCGAAATGGACCGCATTTGCCGAGTTGCTGAAAGATCCGAGCAGCGCAGCACGTGTTCGCAAGATAATCGACACGGTCGAGTTTCGAGGCGCTGACAGCTCCAGCCGTATTGCCCAAGCGATACGAGCTGCAAGTGCTGCAGCCGACAAAGTGACTGCGGAACCAGCTGAAGAGATTGTTGACTTCGCCGTGGGTGACCGAGTTTTTGGCCGCATGAAGAGTAATTCGGCTGGAACTACGGTCTCAATCCCGAAGCAGGAACGCGCTTTCGCGCGCTGGCTGGCGGACCGAATGCCTGACCTTCTAAGCGAATACAACAATCAGTCCGATCCAACTCACCAAGAGGTGTGATCGAGACACTCGTTAATTGGTCAAGAGGAGAGACCGCGACAAAAGAAAAAGGCCCCCAAAACGTTTCCGTCATGGAAGCCTCTCTCAATTCCTAGCAAGATCGAGAATCGCATTTCCATGAATCCCAGTCAAGAGTCTTTGGCATCGTTTTGGTGAGCGGATTTCTTTTGCCTGAAGAAAGGTGAAGGAATATGCAGACGGGAAATGTGACGACGCCTTTTGGGCGGCGGCCGGCGGTGCTTGCTCTCGTGAAGAGGCAGCTTCAGGCGTCCGAGACGAAACCAAACCGCCCGGTCGAAAAATGGAAGGTGTTTCGCGACGCCTGTGAGGCCCGTGAACGCCTCGGCCTCCAGGACAGGGCGCTGACTGTGCTGGACGCATTGCTGACGTTTTATCCGGAAAGCGAGCTCAACTGCGATAGCGGATTGGTGGTCTTCCCTTCGAACGCCCAGCTTTCTGTCAGAGCGCACGGCATCACTGGGACGACCCTGCGGCGACATCTGGCTGCACTGGTCGAATCCGGGCTCATCCAGCGCAAGGATAGTCCGAACGGGAAGCGCTACGCTCACCGGGACAAGTGTGGCGATATCGAGCAAGCTTTCGGGTTCGATCTTTCTCCACTTTTGGCTCGTGCTGCGGAACTTGCAATCCTGGCACAGGAAGTCGCTGCCGAACGCCTGCAGTTCAGACGGGCCAAAGAGGCGCTGACTATCTGCCGGCGTGATGTACGCAAGCTAATTTCCGCCGCGATGGAGGAGGGGGCCCACGGCGACTGGGAGGCCATCGAAGACATGTATGTCGGCATTGTCAGCCGACTTCCCCGCAATCCTGACCGTCACCAGGTGGAGGGAATCCTCGACGAGATTCAGCTTTTGCGCACCGAAATCCTCAACCTTCTGGAAAATCAGTTAGATTCTCAGAATATGGACGGCAATGCTGTTCAAAATGGCTGTCACATACAGAATTCAAAATCCGAATCCATCCATGAACTTGAACCTAGCTCTGGAAAAGAGCAGGGCGGAGCCGTCGAGCTGGAAGTAGCACCCAAAGCGGTTGCTCAGCCGTTGGCAAAGCCGGAACAGATGAAGGCGTTCCCGCTGTCCATGGTCCTGAAAGCCTGCCCGCAGATTTCGGAATACGGGCCCGGCGGCACGATCTCCCATTGGCGCGAGCTGATGGGCGCCGCGGTGGTAGTACGATCAATGCTTGGCGTTAGCCCGTCGGCTTACCAAGAAGCTTGTGAGGTGATGGGGCCGGAGAACGCGGCGGTTGCCATGGCTGCAATCTTGGAGAGGGCAGGGCACATCAACTCGGCAGGTGGATATCTCCGCGATCTCACGCGCCGGGCGAGGAGAGGGGAGTTCGGACTGGGACCGATGCTGATGTCGTTGATGCGCGCCAATGCGAACAGCGATCGGAAAACGGGGTGAGGGGTAGTGCCGACGTACCGGGTCGTGGGCTCGATCGAATAGACCACAGGGACGAGGGACGACGCGTTCCTAAATGGCCATCACTTGACGGCCCTTTCCGTTCTTCAATCGTCTGTCGGTGTATCGACCTTGGATGATTTTCGACCTGGTGGCCGGCCAGGGAGACGGCCTTTCCTGCTGACTCTCGCCGCTTTTCTAGTCAGTCGTTGGCGTTCGGCCTCAGCTTTTGCTTCGGCCTCCGCTTCCGCTTTTTGCCGAGCTTCAAGAACATCCTTAGGCGTCAGTTGGCCAACTATACCGATCAAACTGCGTATGGTGTCATGCGGGAGGTCATGAATGAGTCTGAAGAGTTCAACCCGATCATCGGCCTCTTCAGGATTTTTACCGTAGAGATGAGGTGCTGCGGCATGAATCATCTGCATCGGCAGGAACCCAAGGAGCTCGGAAAGGTGAATCATTCGAGAGACGGTCAGTCGCGAAATGTTCAGTTCGTAGCGGCTGTAGACCACTCGAGCGAGACCAGCCAGGGTCGCGAAATCACTCTGGGTCAGACCAGTTTTCGCGCGTTCGTCGAGTAGGAACGCGGAAAGTTTTGCGTCGATCTCGCCGAAGCTGACTATGCCGTCGAATCCCTCCTTGCGGTACAAGGGTCTCTGGAAATCTGGATCTGTAGTCTCAACCAGTTCCCTTGATTTGATATAGTCGGATAGATTCCGCACAGTCGGTATTCCCTCAGTCCCCAAATCCGCCTGTGGCAGATATCACGCACCATAACGTGCCATTAAGGCACTGTCATCCTGCGCGCCAGTTACAGAGCCCTAACAAAAGTGGGGGGAATGAATGCCAGGGTGCTGATCTCCTCGATATAAAATCCGCAACTCAGGGCGCGTTGTCCATCACATCAAGATCCAGTGGGATCATTCCTGTTCACGGCTTTCGCAGCGATCAGGTTCCAGCTGTGGGCGCTGGATTGAAAAACGCCTTCGACCGTTCTTTCTTCGGAGATCCAGCTCAGCTTCACGCGCATTTCGCATGCCAATGAAAGCTGGTCGATGCTGATGCACCTTGTGATCAAAATCTCAGACTTCGGCCCAAGTGTCTCAAAGTCCCACATCGCAAACCGGAACAGCTCCCGTTTCGCGTGTTCGTTGGTTGGCCAATCAGCTTGTTTGACCGGCTCGGCTGGAGAAGAACCAATAACAGGCATAGTCCTCTTTATGGACTGAATGTCGATCCCTGCCTTCTCCGCTGCTTCAGGGTTGATCAATAAGCCAAGGGTGGTGCCCACGGCCACCCCGGCCAGAAATCGAAGGTCGAGGATCAATAACCATTATCCTTCAGGAACTGGTCGATTGCGACCTTGACGATCACCGTCATTTTTAAGTCGTTTTCAGAGGCTGCGCGCTCCAAGCGTTTCTTGGTGTCGTAATCAAGAGGGCAATTGACGAAGTGCTTGCTCTCGCGCGCCTTGTTCTGCTTGAGCTCCTGCAGTCGTATTCTGGACGCCTCACGCTCCAACGACTTGTTCGTCGCTCTCTCCCGGCGAGCCTCCGGTGAGGGCAAAATCAAACTTGATCTTGGGGGCCCCTGAACGGCTGGTACCTGAGCAGGAGCTTCTTCGACAGCGACCTCGTCCGGTTGATGGCTGGCGACCGCGTTTTCTGCTTCGTTGTCTATAGCCGGCTGCGACATTGGATTGGGTACATTCCCCCGGGACCGTCGCGGTGCAACGGGAAAATCAGATATGCTGGAAGTCCCTTTAGCCATCTTACGACCTCTTCTGCTCGTTCGGCAGGAAACGTTCAATTTCTTGCATCAAGGTCATGACCTCGCTCCGGGCCTTTTTGACTGAGTCGCTCAGCTCCAGCATTTGCAGCGTCCCATATCCAAGTCTGATGTCGCGGTATGGGTTTCGCTCATAAAGCTCAGTGTCCAAGAGGTATGAATCATATCCCTGTTCCTGCAAGTTTGCGATGAAGGGGCGTATCAGGCGGTAGGCTTCCAGTGAACGTCCCGGGAGAGTAATCCGGGTTCTGAAGTTGAGATGTGGAATGTTTCGCCCGGTACGATCGCAGGTGTCAGCCACGTCCATTGCTGCCTGGCCGGCAGCAAGAATCTCGTCTTGGTTTGGCTGGATCGGGGTCATAACGATGTCCGAGCCGGCGATGATCGTGTCTCGCAGTACGGTGTCTTGACCGGGCGAGTCGATCAGCACGACGTCAAACCCATGCGTTTCGTTCTCCAGAATATGCTGAAGTGATGCGTTGGTTACTGCAGTGCGAAGCTCAATGCCGTCTGGCCTGTTGTCTTTCGCCTCGGAACGGGACCACCACTCATTCAGGTTTTGTCGGCCATCGGCATCGACCAAGAGCACTTGCTTACCATGAAGCGCATATTCTCCAGCGACTAGGATTACGGCGGTTGTCTTGCCCGCTCCACCCTTGCCGCTTACCAGCGATATGCAGATTGCCATTACACGATCCTCTCAAGACTAATGGTTCCCCCGCCCCCTAGCGATCCGACGTGGGTTCAATCGGCACATCAGTATCGTCGTTAAGATCTTCACATCGAAGCAAACCTAACATGTGAACACACGCAGGTTAAGATCAAAACATGCGTGTGAACACACGCTTTAGGACATCTATCAAACCACACGACTTAGTCGTGTGGTTTAATCGAGTGCTTAGGTCGAGTGGTGAACCCCGGAGCCGCGTGAGGCCTCACTTGGCGCTCGCACGGAGGGCGCAAGGGCGAAGAGCGAAGCGTCCCTTTCGCCTGAGTACGAGGGACAGACAAAGGCCTTCAGAAGCGGTTTTGGCGGTGAACCCTGGTGAGCGTTCCAACGGAAAGAGTGCGAAGCGAAGCGGAGCCAATCAAGAGGTGGAATTTGGTTGAAATTATGGGGTAGTGCTTTAGGTTAAGAGTGGCAGGATACGCAAAAATGTTTTACATTTTGCATTGCGATCGTGGGACAAGCCCACGATGAGGGTCGCAAAGCTCCGGGGAGGCCTAGTTGATTGATGAGTGAGGACACAATCGAAGTGCCGACAGCCAAGCAACGCAAGGGGCGTCTAATCAACGTGCGCGTCAGCGATGCAGAGTATTCGGCCATCGAAGAAGCGGCCAAGTCGGCCGGTATGAGTGTGTCTGCTTTTTTCCGTTCGCTGCTCCTCGAGGGTGCTGGCGTTCGACCCATTCTGACTGCGGAAGACAGGTTGATCATGGCCGCGTTGCTCGAAGACATGCGGATGATCGGCATCAATTTGAATCAGGTAGCCCGCTCCCTGAATGCAGGAAAGGGTGTCCATCCCTCAGAGCTGGACATCAACCTTGGCAACGTACAGCGGATTCAGGCGGCTGTAATGAGTGAGCTGCGGACACTTTCGCGCCGTGCCGGGCATGAGCGCCGAGGCGAGGTGTAGGCCGTGGAGTTCTTTTTCGGCACTTTCACAAGCGAATGGGAGCAAAGGCGCGCGGCGCTATTGCACGAAATGACGCTCGGCGGCCGTGGGAGGGCTGTCGAGGAAGAGCTTGAGAAGAGACTGAAGAATCTGCAGCACCAGGTTGGGATGTCTAAAGGCGGGTCGGCATCTAGGGGAGGGGTGAGGACTTCGGCATTCAACGTGTCATCGCCTTCGAGGACGATGGCTGCCGGTTCGGGTGCTATGCGATCAATGGACGTTCGTCTTGCGAGCGTTGCCAAAGGGAGCCAGCCAGCAGTTGTCAAACTGGCTTCCTACGGTGGTGGCGCCCGCGTCGGCTCGATGCTCAACTATGTTTCCAGAGGGGGGGAGCTGAAGGTTGAGAACGAGAACAGCGAGACGTTGCGTGGCCGTGAGGAGCTGGCGCGTCTCCGTGGCGATTGGGATCACCTTTTCCAAAACAGGACCGAGAGCCGCGATATCGGCGCGTTTAGCGTCGAGGTGAGCGTTTCCGGCGGCTCGAACCCGCATGAGCAGGTGCGGGACGTTCTCAGCAGTGGCTTTGGTGATCGACGCTACGCTTACTCTGTCGAAACCCGAACCGACGGATCGCTGAAGGTCGAGGGCTATGTTGTGTTGCGCAGCGGGCAGGGCGAGCGGCTGACGGCTGACGCGAAGGCGGCCGCCATCGTTCAGGAGCGTTTCGACGCCAGCGCCGTTGCGAA
Organism: Agrobacterium sp. BT-220-3; assembly: GCF_025910175.1. Taxonomy (NCBI): domain Bacteria; kingdom Pseudomonadati; phylum Pseudomonadota; class Alphaproteobacteria; order Hyphomicrobiales; family Rhizobiaceae; genus Agrobacterium; species Agrobacterium sp. BT-220-3. Next base: position 36,222 of record NZ_JAPAIX010000015.1, on the reverse strand, counting down.
AGAGGCCCCCGCGGCTTTCTCGTTCACAGGCTATGGCAATGGCGTGGAATATGGCGCTGCCAAGTTGCGAGACCTGATCGCGCAGCGGAACGACGTTCGAGACGATCAGGGACGCTCGATTGCCGATGACAAGGCTGCGGGCGACCTGGTGCAAAAGGAATGGCGGGATGAGCTGCATAGCCGCAAGAGCCGTGACGTGATGCACGTGATCATGTCGGCGCGTGCCGGCACGGATGCTGTCGCTTTCGAAGGAGCTGTTCGCGACTTCCTGGCTGAGCAGTTTGCGGGCCATCGGTACGTTTTCGCTATGCACGATCCGGAGAGCGATCCGAAAGAAGCAGGGGAGGGGGGCAAGCGGCCGCATGTTCATGCTCATGCCATCGTTACCATGCGTTCGGAATCGGGCGACCGGATCGAGACGACTCCGGCCACCTTCAGGCAATGGCGTGAGGTCATGGCCGAGAAGGCGCGTGACCACGGCATCAATATGGAAATGACCGATCGGCGAGAGTTCGCCACGCCGCCAGCCTTCACGCGAAATCAGGTTCGCGCCGTCAAGCATGACGGTCGAACCGAGCATGTAGGCACCAGCGATCCGGCGCAGGCGCGATATGACGCAAAGCGAGCTGGTCGGCGCGTGGTGGCGACGAGCCAGAGAAGCCGCCAGTACATCCTAAAAGCGCAGGAGACCTGGCAGAAGATTGCAGTCAACGCCGGCGACACAGTGGTTGCGGCCTACGCCGCTCAGCATCGCTCCTATCTGGAAAACGGCCTTGCCCAAACGGATCAATCGCCTGCTGGTGCAGTCATTCATGCAGATTTCGGCGGTGATTACCGCTCCAATATGGTAGCAATCAGAGACATGTTGTCGGAGGCAAAGGACATGCGCGAGCAGACACGCCCAGAGTTCGAAGCGTACGAAAAGACTGTTGAAACGGCTCTATTCAACCTTCAGCGCAGCGCTGGTCCAGAGGACCGGTCAGGCTTCGAAGAAGTTTCCTCCCTCGCTCGCGAGATCGTCGATCTGCGCAGGCAGATGCTCGAAATGAAGGAGCGTGGGCTTGATGAGCAGGATGGACGCAACGCTGCTGGCGACGTCTCCAGAGAAAGTGGCGTCGCGCCGGAAAGAACGGCATCTGAGGTGCAAGAGCAGACGAATGCTAACCTTCAGTGGGAGGCGGCTGTTGCCAAGCATGGAGAGGCTGTCGTTGAGGCTGGTAACGATGCGATGGCAAATGTGGAACACTATCGCTCCGGCCTCGCCCATATCGAAGCCGGCGAGCTCGGAGACGAAAACCGGGAGCAGTATGAGAAGGGCCTTGAGGCTTCGCTTCATCATGCAGCTCAACTCGCCGCTACCGGAAACGGCTATCTACGGGATGTTGCCAACGAAGATCCGGAACTGCGCGCGGAGATCGAGACCATTGAGCGCAATGAAGAGCGTGGGGACGAAAACAAGTCAAACAAGCAGCCGATAACTGCGGATACTGCCGACGATCGCCAACGCGATCTCAGGGTGGATCTGGAAGAGGAACGTCCGATTGGGCAAGCGGAGCGTGAGGCTCACCAGCTCGCTGAGACGGTGGACGCTACTCAGAGGCAGCAGACAAGTGTAAACAGAGACAGGGAAGCGGCCCAGCGGGGCGGCGAGACCACTCGGACTGATCCCGCGCAACAGCACATTCCTCGTCTCGAGGAGTTGGAGCGTGAACAGGTTGAACAGAGGGAGCGTAATCGGGACGACCGTGATCGCTAAAGTGTCATGCAGGACGGTAATCAGAACACCTACCTGGTGGAAGTAAACGACCCCAAGTCTGCCGACATCGTCGGCAAGATGATGGTGTGGGGTATGGTCTCCGTTGGGATCCTCGCGATCCTGATCAAGGTCTACGGGACCGTGATCGGCTGGTATCATGCTTCTGTGGCTTGGCTAACAGAGGCGGGTCAGTACGCAGCCAGCTTCTGGCCCTTCTGAACCTGAATTAGCGGCCGGCCTGTTCCATGATTGGATCAGGAACGGTCGCTGCGAATAGCTCTTCCAAGCTCTTCCTCTTGCGCGGTGATTTGCCTTCGGCTTCCCGTTCGACGAACTCCCTTAGACGACTAACCCGATCATTGTGCGCTTTTTCGATGTCGTTCTCTGAGACAGGTGTTGTGTGCTTTTTGGGAGCGGGCACAGCTGCCTTAGCAGGTTCCGGAGTGCCCCCGGCGCTGACCTTCTTGTTGGCCAGGGCGGATGGATTCACAACACGAGCGGGCGAGGTGGAGGGCGCTGGCTCTTTCGGAGCCTCCTCCTGGACAGGCGCCCGCTGCTCCTCCTCTTTCGCCTCAGTCGCAGGCTTTATCGCTTCCGCTTGTTCAGCTTGTTCCTGGCCTGCATTGGCATAGGCTGGCGTGGTCGCTGGAACAGGTTTAGGTGGCAGGTAATCGACAGTTGGAACGGTCGGTATGTGTGTCTGAGAATAGGCCTCCGCCTCCTTGAAGGGCTGCGTCTTAAAGAAGCGCAGCTTGTCTCCAAAGATTGGCCGCTGACCCTCCACCAGCAAGATCATCTTGTTCTCGGGCATCTGGCGCACTTCCTGCGGCATCATCAGGTCCCGATCGCGAATTTGCTCGACCTTTGTTCGGCGCGGGAGGCCCATAAGCTCGATAGTGCGGGATTCAGACTGATATCGGATGGTTCTCTTGCCAAGCGCGCGGGAAGCATATTCTGCCGTGGCCTGGTCATTGGCACCAAGGATGAGCTGATAGCCGCAGTTGCCAAGGAGCGAATGTCGGGACGTCTCACCATAGATCTCATCCAGGTTCTTCAGGTCCTGGATGATGAAGGCGAGCTTGATCTTATAGCCGGCCACATAGGGCAGCTTCGTCATGATCTCGTCCATGCGCTTCAGCTGGCGAAACTCATCCAGCAGGAAATAGACCGGCACGGAGTTGGGATCATGCTCAAGGGTAAGTATGTCCATCACCTGTTGAACGAACAGCGTCAGCAGCGGCCTAAGAAGCGTGATGTCGGTGATGTTCGGGGCAAGGTAGATTGTGATGGGGCGACGCTTCATGGATCGAAGGTCCATGTCGGTCATGTTCGTTGCGGCCACAACGCGTTCGTTCTTGAACGGCCTCATCGCCTTCTGGATATCAAGCAGTGCCGAGGCCGCGGCCCGATCCGAGAGAGACAGGTAGGAATTGAAGCTCTCCATCGTGAACTTCGACAGGTATGGCTCCTTCTCCTTGATGTACTTCATCAAGGCCTGCAGATCGGTCCCGCTGTTGAAGAAGGAGTTGATCTCGCCGAGGTTCCTGCGTCCTTTGTAGAAGGGGCTTTCGAGAACATAGCTGATGGCGCCGGCGAGAACCTGTTGAGCTGTGGCTTGCCAAACTGAATTCTCGGATTCGGTGTTTTCCGGTACAAGAATGCTGGCGATATTTTGAATGTCAGTCGTGCGATTGCCTCGCTCCGGACGAACGAAATCCAAGGGATTATAGCTGTTGGTCGTCTCGGAACCCGGCGCGAACAAGAAGACCTGGCTGCCGTTGCGCTTCCGATAGCCGGCGGTTGCCTTGTAGACCTCGCCCTTCAGATCCGTGACGATCATAGAGCCTTCGTGCATGAGAGCGTTGGGGATGACGTAGCCCGCGCCCTTACCGGATCGCGTCGGGCCAATAATGAGGTGGTGGCGATCGTCATACGCGCGGAGGACGTTGCTCCCGATGCGACCGAATATGTGACCTTTCTTGCCAAACCACTTCCCGCGCCGAAGGGTTGCAAGATCCTGAAAGGCCGCATCCCCCAATGGATTGCTGGTAGGTTTGAGCCCAAGGTAAGCAATGAGGCCTGATACGAGCAGCGCGGGCACTACGGAGCCGAGCGCGACTTTTTGAAGGGACGGGGAGGAGCTATAGGCCCAGAACTGCTGAATTGGTGCGAATGGGTTTGAGGTAATTGTCGCCTCGAGGATCCTACCGTCACCGTAGAAGAGCTGAAGCCCCGCCCCGTATGCCAGCATCCAGACTGCAAATGCGATCAACAGGCAGAAGAACAGATAGAAGGCCTGTAGCCCCTTACTCATGATGCATCCCGCGCGAAGTAGATTTCGGAAACCCCGCGCTTGCCGCCTTCCCGCCTGAGCTGGATCACGATCGGAATGACCATTTGGATGTAGGACATCAGGTCCTGCTTGGAGTAGCCGGCGGACATGCCGGACTGCTGCATCATCATGGCAAGCTGTTCATAGGCGCCGAGCGGCGTATCGGCGTGTACTGTCGACATGCTGCCCGGGTGGCCTGTGTTGATGGCGCGAAGGAATGAAAAGGCCTCAGCGCCACGAATCTCGCCAACAAAGAGGCGATCCGGCCGCATTCGAAGCGCCGATTCAAGAAGGTTTTGAATCGTCACGTTTGCAGTGCCTTGCCCACCCTTGGATGCGATCAGGTGGACCGCGTTCTTCTGTGGTGGGAATAGCTCACGAGTGTCTTCAAGCGTCAGGATCCGCTCATTCAGGTCTACAGAGTTCAGGCACGCGTTCAGAAACGTGGTTTTGCCCGACGACGTGCCGCCACTGATCAGGATCGAAACCCGCTTCGTGATGGCCGTATGGATGAAGTCGTAGATCTTCTCCGCGCGTAGATAGGCGATCAGCTCCCGATCCACGTCGCTTAGGCCCCCGACGGCAACCGAGACTTTGTCGAGAGAGCCGTTGTCACGGTAGTCCTGCAGAGAAAAATTCTGCACAACCTGCTTACGGATCGTGATCGACCCACCGTCAGGTGCCGCGGGCGGCAAGACGACCTGGATACGTTCGCCGGTCGGCAGTGCTGCGCTAAGGATCGGATTAGCGGCGTTGAGGAACTGCTTTGTCGCTGCGGCAACCCGCTCGCCAATGTTCTCGATCTCGCGTGCCGTCAGAGCATCGATTTCATGATGCTCCATGTGATCAGCACCGAAGCGTTCAACATAGACTTGGCCTGGCCGGTTCACCGCAATCTCAACCACCTTCGGGTCATCGAGAAATTGCCTGATGGGCTCCAGAGACCGGTTCAGGAAATAATGAGGATCATGAGCGGTCGTGTTACCTACCATAACGTTCACGTTTGATCTCCTTCATCGCTTCCGTGACAGGATCGTCGTACATGGCGCTGAAATCGAGGTCCTGGCGAACATAGACAAAGATCCGCTCGCCTTGCGGTACGCTGATCGTTGGCGGGATCCTCAGGTTTTCGGCAAGGACCGTGTTCGCCATGTCGCTGAAGGTCTGCGCGATCGTCTCTCGCGCCAATTCAGCACCTCTTTCGGCGTCATCGTTTCCGGAGCTGGAGTCGCTACCGTATCCGGTTAGATAGCTTGCACCGCCTCCGACGATCGACAGCAAGATTGATGCGCCAAAGCGCTCACGGAACTTGTTGTCGACATGACCCGACAGGCCCGATCGCCCGAGGCTGTCCGTGCCGATGGAGTTCAAGCGCACCGACACGCCGTCATCCCGGATCAGCCTCGTCCACACGACAAAGACCCGCTTCTGCCCCCGCGTAACTTCGGACTGATATTCCCCGATCAGGCGTGTTCCTGTTGGGATCAGGACACGCCGCCCATCGAAGGAGTAGACATCCTTGGATGTGATAGCCCGGACCTGGCCCGGAAGGTCGCTGACGATCGCCGTTTCCAAGATGCCGGGGATCAGCGTACCCTCTGGGATCATGGCGTCGATGCGCTCAATCTGCCGGGCTTTGGCGGAACGGTCACCGATCGCACTTGCTGAGGACAGGTACTGGCTGTTGCGATCCTCGCCAGCGACGGTCAAAGGCGTGCCGCTGTTCGAGCCATCAAGCGAACCATTCGCGGATCCTCCCAGGTTCTGGTCAAGCGTGATTAGCTTTGACCGAAATCGCTCCGGAAATACCTCTTCGGCGGGCGGGGGAGCGCTCGCCGGTTGAGCTACTTCGGGCGGGGGAGGCACGTTGAATTCAGTGACGTCCACCGGCGGAGCTGGCGGCGGAGGAGGCGGAGGTGGAAGTTCCAAGACAGGCTGTTCGGGTGGTGGGGGAGTGGGTTCTCCATCGCGCACGAAACCGGGCGGCCGGAAGGTCGTGGTACGGAACTCCTCCTCACTTTGAGGGCTTTCAGGCGGGCTTTCTCCGGACGTGGCTAGCACCAGGTACGCGGCGAAGACGCCAGCCAGCAAAAGGGCGGCCATGCCGACCGTTTGATTGCGCTTCACGTTTCGATTGCTGATTTCGGCCTCGTCGGCCGCCGCCATTGCGTCGAGTTCAAGGCTGCGCTTCATTAGTTGCCGCTCCTCCTGCGTTTGCTGGCATCAAGATCCGGTTTCGGAGCCATGATGTCAGGATCAGGTGCTGCAAAGTCCGGCTTGCGGAGGTTGAAAATGCACGTCCACTGGTTTCCGTCCCGGAGCGTGTATTGCGTGGCTACGCCGTCAACGACGATGTATTCGCCTTCCTTGCGGAAGTTTCGCAGGGTCTCGGAGAAGTCGGATTGAACGGCAAAAATGGCCGGCACGGTCCCTCGGCCGAACTTGAAAAAGGTCTTCTTTCCGTCATCGAAGACCATTGTCGGCTTCAGCGCCGCGTCGCCCGAGAAAGAGTAGTCAATATTGACGTTCGCTTTGTCGATGCTCGAAATGTTCGGGTTAGCTGCCCGAAACTCAGCCTCCTTCCGCAGAGACTCGTTCAGGTTCTTCTCCGGATAAACGAAGCGAATGCCGAAGACCTTTTTCCCTGCTTCCGGTGCATAGTCGTTGAGCTCAAGGAAGTAGATCCTCTTTGAGGTCACCACGTTCATGTTTGTGGAAACGTCCTTGGCTATCGGCTTGACGAAAAGGATGTTGCCCTTTTCGGACGGGGCAACCTGCCAACTGTCGGTGTCGCCAAGCGAGATCGTCTCAAACTTCTCATCTTCGTCGAAGATGATCATCGTTGAGATGCCGTAGGTCGCAGACACCTTCACGACGTTGTTCGGCTGATAGACGACACTGGTCACACGCGCATCCAGACTGCCAGGGCGGGGCTGTTGCGCCGCATAGGCGTGAGTCATCGTGAGAGCGGCGATCGACGCCGCCAGTAGGAAGCCATATTTCACTGCTGGCCTCCCGAGGTCACCGTTTCCTGATCTCGGCGGTAGTCATACACCTGGAAGCCCAACGGGTTTTCGAAGCGCCATTCGTTGCGCTCAGGCGTATCCGTGTAGCGATAGCGAACGATAGACATGAAATGGCGCGTGATGACGTCTGAATCAGAGCGCTCATGCGTCGAGAACCGGACGAGCGCCGTTGTCGTGTTCGGGAAGGTGACAGACTTTATGTCGACGGTGATCGACTTATTTTTGCCGAGCCGGCGAGCTGGATTGTCAGGGTTCGCGGCACTCCATTGGGCTTGGAGGTCGCGCGCTGCGTCGCCGGTAGAGAGCAAAGCTGCAATTCCAAAGTTCTGCTCGATGGCAAAAGGATCATAGCCCTCGCGGGATCTAATGTAACGGACGACATTCGCCTGAGTGACCGCCTGCTGATCGGTGATATTCGATGTTCGGGTCAGCCCTGTCTTGACCTCAATATAGCCAGTGTTCTTGTCGACCTCGACAATGTACGGCTCGAAGCTCTTGAGGGGCACGAGCATCACCAATGCGGAGAGCGACAGGATCGTGATGCCGCCGAAGATCAGCGTAATCAGCCAAGCGAACGACTTGGACCGTTTGGCCTTTTTGACGATCTCTTGTTCCCAACGGTCCCCATCCTGAAAATAGCTCCGGAGAGCATCGTTATTCTCTGCCATGTATCCTAGCCCTTAATCCCGCCACCAGTTGCCTAGTTGGGCAGACTGTTGTTGGTAATTCTGTTTTGCATCGCTTCTGCTGCACCGGCGTTTTGGATGTTTCCCCTCATGCCGGCATGGGTTCTGGCGCGTGCGGCCATTCCTAATTCTCCAGCCCTGCCGGCTACAGAACGTGTCGCGGCCAAAGCTCGTGCCGGCAGTGCACCACCGGTCGCGTAGCCAACCGATCGAGCGATCTGCCCAACGCCCGTTGCCACGCCCCCGGTAATTCCCTGGGCGAGAGTTTGAATGTTGAAGAGGACAAAAGCGCCAGCCGCACAGATCAGGACGAAAGCCGAGATATCGTCTAGCTGGATCTCGTTCGCGGATGCTGCCGCTGCGACCTTCTGCAGTTCAGCGTCCATGGTCGTGATGAGAAAGGCGGCGACGACGTAAACGAAGAGCGGAATGATCGCGTACGTCAAAACCTGCTGGAACCAAGCCATTCCGTACTGGCGTGTGGAATCAAACAATAGGCAGGCGATAAAGATCGGTGCAGTGCCAAGCAGCACCCACATCATCACCTTCGCAAGCACGAGGATGGCAAGCGCAACGGCAATGAACAGCCCAACCGCCAGCATGATCAGGAACCCTACAAGGCCCGGGAGAATGGCGAAGTAGCCTGACTGCTCCGCGAATGCTGCTGCTGCCTCATTTGCCGTCTCCCAAATCATGGAGAGGCCGTCTGTCGGCTCAGTTATCCCGGTACTGCTAGCCGTCAAGAGCGCCCGCCCCACGTCTTCAGGCGTGTTGTTCAGCCAGTCGTAAAAGAAGAGTTGGAAGTTGCCCCACTGATCAATAAAGGCGACGATAAGCATCATCCGCACGACCCGGCCGACGATCTCGCCGACGCTCACTCGCGCGGTCCCCATGACGAGTTGAAGTCCGTAATAGGCGACGTAGGCAATAAGCATGATCGTCAGCAAGGGCATGATCTCGTCGCCAACGACCTCATAAGCCCGTTGGGAGAAATTCCGCCCTGCATCTTCAAGAGCCTCAAGCAGGCCGCCTAGAAAGTTCATGGGGTCACTGCTCTCCGCTTGCAGCGAAAGCGTCGATCGCCGCCAGCGCTTCCGATGGGTTGCCATTCACGCTGGTCATTGGGCCACATTCCTGTCGCGGATCCTCGGCGTAGGATGTGAGGTTTGCCGGCCTCTTGCATGGTGCAGTCTTCTCTTTTGGAGCACCGGCGCAGCCGGTTACGCCGGCAGCAACCAGAACGGAGAGGAGCACAAAGCCTTTCACTCGAAACGTCTTAGTCACCGTAGGTCAGCGCCTTCTTGGTATTGGAGATGTCGACAAGGCGGCGCTGGTTTTGAGCCTGCAGGGAGCCGACTGCCCCATTCATCACGCCAATCATTTCGTTGATCGTCAGGCCGGTTTGAACCTGCAGCTGCGTGTTCTGATCGATGGACCCTTTGATGTCTTGTGCCTGGCCGATCTGCTGACCTGCCTGCTGGAATGCCTGTGTTCGCGACTGAACGGCCTGTTGCGAGCCGGTGACTAGGGCAGCAACTCCAAGGACGGTCTTCATCATTTCTTCGTAGGACTTGTCGCCGGAGAACGTGCTGTCCGCCTTGCCAGACAAGTTCTTAACCAGCTGGAGACCGTTGATGAAGGTGGTGGCAATCTGGCCGATGTCACCGCCCATGCTGCCGAAGTTCGGGACTCCGCCCTGCATGAGGCTGTCGAGTGACGGCATCTGAGAAACGCTGAACCCTTGACCAACGGCGAGGTTCTGCATGGGATTGGAAACGCTCCCGCGATCCCCCGTGACGGCTTTCAGCGTCTCTTCTACCGTCTTCAGAACCTCCTTGTTGGTATCCAGGATCTGATCGGTTGTCTGAGAGGTTTCCCTTGCAATCTTCAGGTTGGCGCTGTCGATCACAGGGACCTGTGCATGCGCAGTAGACGCCATCGCTAGCGAAAACGCAGTCAGAAATGCTCTTTTCATGGCCGTTCTCCTTGTCATTCGGCGCTCAACATCAGCTTCATGTCAGCCTCTGGTTCGAGTTTTCGAACGCAGGCCTGTTCGTCCGGATTCCACTCAAGCTGCAGTTCCTTGTCGCAGAGGTCAGCTACCTCGCGATCGTCTTCCTTCTCGTCTCGCTTGTAGTCGCTGGACCGCGAAGACCCCGAGAGCCCGCCCAGATCGAGTGCATTTTGAGAATTCAATAGCTCCGCCATCGTTGTTCCGAGGCGGATGACCTGGTTCATCATCTCGAGGTTCGCATTGCGTGCGCCGGAATTGTGGTCCCAGCTGTCTTGGATCGTGCCGCTTTCCATCTGGCCGAGTTGCTGAAGCCATGACGCAACGTTCCCGCTGTTTTCGGAAAGCGACTGGCTGGTTGCCATGGAGTTGATCGTTGCGTCTCTCGCACCTGAAAAGCCTGACGTGCCTCCGCCGAAGTTTTCGGGGATGTTCGACACATCGGAGCCTCCGAACTGAGGCATCCACTTCCCTTTGATCGCGGCGACATACCCCTGCGTCTCCTTGAACGGAGGGATGCCGCCATACTTTCGAACGTTGCCTGGCCCCGCGTTGTATGCGGCAAGGGCGAGGTTGGTATTGCCGTTGAAGGTACGGAGCTGCTGCTTCAGGTAGCGTGCGCCGCCGCGAAGGTTATCCTCGATATCGTGAGGGTTCACACCAAGATCCTTGGCTGTGCCCGGCATCAGCTGCGACAAGCCCATGGCGCCGACAGGCGACTTTGCGCAGGGATTGAATCGGCTCTCCTGGTAGACGAGAGACATGAAGAGGGTTTCGTCTACCCCTTCCTCACGCGCCACTCGCTTCACGAGCCCGACAATCTCCGGATTGGCTTGTGCTGCCGAGGGGGCGTCACCTCCGCGCCCAGGCCGGTACATCGAGCAGGTGACGCTCTTGCTCACGGAGTGCCGGCGACTGTCTGTTCCCTCGATCTGCTTCGTCGTTTCATTGCGCACTGCATCGGTTGAAGTGAGGGCACCATCCGTAACAGGAACCTGCGAGGAGGCGGGGGGCGCTGTGCCCCAAGTCAAGGCTGCAACCAGCAGCGTTAGAGTCCGACTGTTCCTCATTCGGCCTTCTCCCATCCGCAGAATTTCGCCAACCAGTTTTCGGGTTCGTCTCCGTACTGCTCGCGAAGTGCCGCGCACTCCTCGATCGTCTCCTTGCGTCCTGAAAGCACCTTCACGAGATCCGGCATTGTCGACAGATCGAGACGCGCAATGACAGAGTCGTTGCCATGCTTAATCAGGAAGGTTCTCTTTTCAGGAGGCGTGTTCTTGATGAACTTGAACTCCTTCACCGTCAGGCCGAAGCGCTTGATGTAGCTCTCTTCGTCAGCCCGTGGGTTCGGGAAGTGGATGTTGGTCGCCGATTGCTCAATGAGCGTGTGCGACGCTTTGGATTTGGTAATGTCAGCGGCCGACTGCGTACCAAAGCCCACGATGCCGTTGAGCTTTCGGATCGTCTTCATCTTGTCGACGATGAAGGCGCTGAAAGTGTCATCCATCAGAAGCTGCCAGCCTTCATCCATGAAGAACATGACGGGGTTACCGTCCAGCAGCTCGTCCAGCCGATGGTAAAGATACATCAGCGCAGGGGTTCTTAGCTCCTCGTTTCCGAGGATGTTGGTCATATCAAAGCCAAAGACGCTGTGACCCGAGAAGGAAAGGACGTCATGGGGAGCGTTGAACAGCCAGGCTTTTTCGCCTTCGATCCAAGGGCGAAGCCGCGAGTATAGATCGTTGGCATCGGCCTTGGACCGCCCCATCAAGAGGCCGGCAAGATTGGGGAGGTTCCGCTGAGCTGCCGGCTCCTGCATGATCCGGACGATTGCCTTTTCCAGCGTGTCCTCGTCCTCTTGCGTGAAGTCGGTGCGACGATCGCCGCGCAGCATGGCCTTGAGCAGGCGGACCAGAAATTCCCGGTTCTCGCCGGTGTTTTCCAGTTGCAGCGGGTTAAAGCCCGTGGGCGTTCCCGGAGACAGAACCTCGTAGGCTCCGCCGATCGCCCTGACGAAGATCTCAGCGCCACGGTCCTTGTCGAAGAACACGGCGCGAGGCGTGGGTGAAACCCGCATCGCCTGAGCCAGCAGGAAGGTCAAACCTACGGTCTTGCCAGATCCTGTCGGACCAGTCACCGTGAAGTGCCCGATATCGCGACGGTGGAAGTTGAACCAGTAGGGGGTTTGTGAGGTCGTTTCCAGAATGGTGATCGGCAGGCCCCAATGGGTGCGATCCGCTTGTCCAGTCGCGAAATTATGCATCGAGGAAAGGCCGGAGAAGTTGGCGCTCGACAGCATGGCGATGCGGGAGATGTAGGAGCGGTTCCCCGGCAGCTGCGCCCAGAACGCAGCTTCAAGATTGAGATCTTCCCGGAGCCAGTTGATGTTCATGTCGGTGAGGCAAGCGCCAAGTTCCGACACGCAACGGCTTAATCCGTCGAGGTCCCGCGAAATGCACAGAAGCGAAAAATGATGGAAGCCGAATACAGCCTCCTGATTGAGGAGGCTGTTCAAAGCATAGTCGATGTCGGATTCGACCGAACTACCTGCTTCGTCGGACGCCTTGATTTGGCGTTGAAGGCGGCTGATCCGCTCTTGTGCGATCGGCTTGTCTGCAAGGGTGAAGGACTGAGTCAGGATGAACTCGTGGTTCACCTGCAGCAACCCATCCAACATGCCGGGACCAGTGAATGGAGGATATTCTTTGATCGAGAGTAGAGCGGCATAGCGGCTATCTTCTTCCACCGCCGCTTGTGCCTGCATAGTCCGCTTTGAAAAGTGAAGCCGTGAAGTGCCGACGTAGTTGCGAATTCCCATGCGCGGAAGTCGCATCTTTCGCGGCACACCGCAGGTCAGGATCGTGTTGAAGAACTCGCAGGGCTCCGAATACGGATCGCCTTTAGCCTCTTCTCCATCGATATCCTTTTTCGCGGTATCGTCTGATTTCTTGCGATACGTGATGCCAAGCGGCTTTGCGCCGTACTTGTGCAACTCTTTCATGATGTTCCCAACCAGCTCTTCGAGGTCGGTCACGTCTTCACGGGTCGCTTGGGCCCTGGCCTGCTTGTTCGAGCGTTCAAAGATCCGCTTCAGCGAGTCGCCGAGGCCAAGCGCCCCTTTAATGCCCGAACGCACAATCGTCAGGTAGATTTCGTTCGTGAACATCCGCTTCTTGCGAAGTTGGTCCATATAGCGATCGTTCAGGATCTCGCAGAAGGAGGAATCGAACGAACCGCCGATTTCGGTCTCGACCTCACGACGGATTACAGTCGACCAAAGAGAATAGCGGCTCGAACCTAGTGCTCGGATCATGGTGTTCTGCACAACAGAACGCATGTTCAACTCGGCCTGGTCCTCCGTCTGGAAGAACAGTCCATCAAGCTTGATGACGCTGATCAGGGTTCCATTCTCGAGCCCGATGACCGTGTCAGACACATGCCGCATATAGGGGATGTGAACGGACATAGGCCGCTCGTTGCCGGCGACCTTCCCAAACCCAAGCTCTTCCTTGACGACTTTCAGCATCTACTATGGTCCGTATGAGTTGGTGCCCCAAAAGCGCTTGTTGGGGGTCCTTGGCGTCTTGCGGGACGTGACCTGCAGGACGTCGAGAATCTTGCTGTCCCAGGCACAAAGCGAGAAAAGGACAAGGTAGGCGGCTGGCGCGATCAGCAGTGCCGCCAGATGGTTCGTCACCAGCCACCCAATGATTGTCACGCCGATGATCAGGACGACCGCCATGTAGGGCACGCCCCATAGCGTCGGAGAACGGGTCAAGCCGATCACCAACGGCGTCAAAGCTGGCTTCTCGTCCTGAAAATCGCTCATCAGCCGCCGCCTACCGACGAAATCATCTGGTCAACGATGGCAGGGGCGCCGAACACGAGACCGATGCCAATGACGACGGCTCCGGCCGTGAACCACGAAAGCCTGCCGGCAAATGCAAGGAAGCCGAGGCCGATCACGGCGATGATTGCCATCAGACGTCCGAAGGGGCCGGTGATGAAGTCAACGATCATCTGCACGGCTGTCTGAAGGGGGGCGAATGCACCGCCGCCGCCACCGCTAGCCTGTGCAAGCGCTTGATCAGCGCCTGCAACCTGCAGGGCTGCCACCAAGCCAATGACCGCTACTGCCTTCAATGCCCCGGAATGCCGGGAAACGACGTTCTTCATAGTTCTCTCCTTAAAAATGCATCACGCCGCCGACGAACTTGCCGGTCTTCTCCACAGCGATGACTCCGGCATCGCTGGTGTTCTTTGCCGCCATGTCTCGGACGATCCCGCTCGCCTTCCGTTTGCCGGTTGGCATCGGTAGGCCAAGCTGGAAATTCACGACCTTTGCGACATAGCCGACGGTTTCTTGGAACGGCGGAACGCCGCCATATTCGTAGATGCGCCCCTCCCCGCTGTTGTAAGCGGCTGCGACGAGAAGCGGGTTCTGAAACTCATCGAGCAGGAAGCGGAGGTACTTCATCCCGCCCTCGATGTTTTGAGCAGGATCGCAAATGTCCTGAACACCGAAGCGAGCCGCCGTTTCGGGGATAAGCTGCATCGGTCCGCGTGCGCCTTTCGGTGAATTGCGGATCTCATCGAATCGGCTTTCGGCCCAAGCAATCGCAACCGCGAAGCCCTCATCGACGCTGTATCGGCGCGCAGTGGATGCAACCAGCGCTCTAATCTCCTCAGGTGACAGGGGCGACGGCCCGCACTCTTCAACGGGAGTTCCTGCCCCTAGATTTTCGGGGGTATCACTAGATGTAGTATCTAGAGTAGGAGTTTGGACAGGCTCAATGCGGCCCGTGGCGCGCTCTGAGACATCAAAATACGCGCTGACAGCCGCATCAATGTGATGCCCTTTGGCGCCCGCGTCGTTCGACGCCGTTGCGCCCAAAACTTCGGCTCCGCCCTTCGTGACAACACCGTTTGCACCAAGGACAAATTCCTTCTCTGATGTCTCGACACCGCTCCAGCGATCTTCGAAGTTCGTGACAAGAGATTCCTCGTTGATTGTCACATAACCGTTGTAACTGCTGGAAATACGGCCTGTTGTGGCTAGGTCTTGTGACGCAGCAGTATTGGCCGCGAGCAGCATGGATAATGCTGCGCTAGTCAGGGTTCGCGGGCCTAGATACCCTCCATAGACAGTGTTTTTATCCATCGCACCCGCCCGTCAAACGGTGTTGTGATCGCCACGAAAACCGACTAGAGTTAATGCACACATGATACCGATTTGATGCACTCTTACAAGTTTTCTGATCGGTGTTAAACCCTATTTTGCAGGGTCTACAATCGCACTACGGATGGTTAGGGCTAGATTATGAAACAGGCCATCATTCCCGCGCTTCTAAGTTGCGCAATGGCAACACAAGCGCTTGCCGCTCCTGCGGTGAACAAGGACTACATCAGATCGCTGGCGGCGCCGGGCAAAACTGTTCTTGTCGTCGAGTATTACGACGGGACCGGTAAAGTCGCTGATCGCAAAGGTTACGCCACGGCCAATGGCTTCAAGGCTATCTCGGCGACTGAGTTTCGCGTCGATGAATCGACAACGTTGCATCTGTATGGCGTTCAGCCCTGCAACGGCGATCTGGTCAATCGCGCGGAGGACTATTCCGGGACTTGCGAGGAGTTTGGTACGCAGCAGCTGCAAACGATGCTGCAAAGCCCCAAGGTTCTGTTCTGCAGGGCCTTCATCAGCGAGCAGACTGCCCCCGTTCAGGATGTCACTTGCTACGGCTACTATAGCTATCCTGGAGCAATGGACACGGTTGATAATCTTGAGGAGCAGCTTCTGTCGTTGGGAGCGGTTCGCCTGACTAAGAAAGCCGATGGTTCATTCGAACGTCCTGATCTCACGGAAGCTCAGGAAATCGGCCAGAAGGGTTCCTACGGTATGTGGGCAGATCCTCGGGTGAAGGCGCAATGAAGCTTGCTGCTGCACTCGTCGCGACTCTACTGCCCTTTGCCGCCAATGCCGCACCTGAAGGGTACTTCGATCTTGCTCCCGGCGTTACCTTGGAAACGGGGGACACCTGGATCTCGAACGGAGAGCGGTTTCGTCTCTATGGCATCCAGTCCTGCTTACGCGGCACTGCCTACACGGATGGTCAGGGCAATAAGAAGGACTGCGGTGAGGCATCGCTTGCGATGTTGGCTGCCTACATCAAGGACACCAAACCGATCTGTGCCCCCGTGGCGAAGCTTAATGGCATCTCATATGTCGTTTGTTACGCCACGGTTGGCAGTCAAAGGCTCGACCTCGCGCAGATCATGGTGACAAGCGGCTATGCATTCGCCGCCTTGAAGACCGATGGTCTCCCTTATCATGCCCCCTACGCCATAGCCGAGCAGCTTGCTCAGCAAAAGAAGGCCGGCCTTTGGCAATTCTCCGACGTTCAGCATCCTTCCATCCTGCTTAGTCGTGAGGCGAACCAGCGATCGAGGAGCGCCCAGCCATGATAAACCGCCTTATCCTTTTTATCGCCGCAAGCTCTTTAGCCCAGCCAGCGTTTGCCGCCGATCCGATCTATCAGAACTGGCACGCCCTACGCGGTCAGGCTGCGCCTCCAGTTGCTGCTGCTGTTCGGTTGCCGACGTTCAAAGGCCCGGTAACCGTTCTCGACGGCCGCACGCTATGGTTCGGCACGCTTGGCAATGGCTATAAAGTGAGGTTGGCTGGCATCGACACCTGTGAGCTTCCTCAATGGGCTTTGAACCCAAAGTGGACCAACCGGGAGAAGCAACAGGCTCCTACCCCCGTTCCATGCGGTCCCTTCGCCAAGGCCTGGCTGAAAAGGACTGTCGGAAACAGACCCACGACTTGCGTCGGTCTGGCCTACGCGAACGATGGGATACCCGTCGCACAATGCACGACTAACGGTGTGGATCTCGCCGCCGAAATGCTGCGCGTCGGTTGGGCTCGTCTCGATTCCCCTTACATCAACGCCCAATATTACGCTTATCAGACCAACGCGATGGCCGCCCGGTATGGGATGTGGGGAACCTACGTGTTGGACATGAACGAATGGCGCCGCAAAGCTGTCGACAAGACGCTAGATCGGCATCCGATCGCCGACTTCAATCTATTGGCCGAGAGGAAAAGCGAGATCTCTCCTCCTTTTGCTGATGCGCGAAACAAGCCGAAGAGGACAGACCGATAGTTGCCAGACCTCGCACATATTGCGAACTCTCTCGCAACGGATCCCTTGGCTGGTTTGCTCCTTGCCATCTCCCTCTCGATCGCCCTCATAATCCCGGCGCTGAGACTCTGGTGGATCCACGCGCTACTAGCGGCCTTCCTTCTCATCCTGTCGCTGGCTTTCCACGACAAGCGTCACTTGTCCTTCGACAGCTACCTGGTCGGGCTCTTCGCCTTCGCCGCGGTTTCTCGGGACATTCCCAATCAGCCATTGCTCTATCGCATCGGCATTTCCTGGTTTGCGTGCTTCGCACTGATCTCGGCCGTCATCTACGCTGCAGGCGAACGCATCCAGCACAGGACTCCGCTCGAAAGATTTCTTTCCGAGCCGGCAATTTCAGCAGCATTGATCAAGAGGGACACCTGATATGAAACCAGTGTATTTTGCCGCAGCCGGTCTCGCGGCTCTTGCCATCTCTCCAGCATCTGCCAAGGCCGAGGATGCCTCATGGGGTTGCCAGATCCTCTTGTGCGCAGCCTCACAAAGCCCGTCATGGCATGGCGTCCCCTACTGCGTTCCCCCGATGAAAAGGCTCATATCAGCTATGGCGAAGCCCGGCTTCTCCTGGCCGATCTGCCATGAAGCAAAAGCCGGAAAACCGGGCTATGAACCTTACGAGGAATGCCCTGCCGGCATGACCGCCGTTTCCTCCCGCACCGATGGGGACCGGCCGTTCTTGGGCCGAGACGACAAGGATCAGTGCACGAAGACCGTCAACCAGTGCAGCAACCGTGCCGCCTTCCGTACCCAATTTGGTGACAGCCAAGAAAACGAGCGCAAGGGTGTCACGATCCGGCAGATCAACCAGAACAACGACAATGATGTTTTCAACCGAGACAATGGGTGCATGGTGCAGATCACTCAGCCCCGCCCTCGCCGCGCAGACCCTTATTATTTCGACATTCCGAACGATAGGGGCGTCAAGCAGCGCGCTTGGTTCAACCTGAATGACTGAGTGGATGACATGAACAGCAACATTCTCATCGTAGCAGCCGCAGGTATCGGCATTCTCGCCGGTGCTGGAGGTACTTATCTCGTCATGCCGGAGCCAGAGCCGGTTGTTCGGGCCCCTACTGATGCGGAGATCGCGGCCCTTATTGCAGCCAATCCCTCCCTAATTGCCGAACCTCCGGCCCCTGTGCTTGAAATACCGACAGAAGAGGAAGCTCTGGCCGCATACCGCAAGGCTTATGCCCGCAATCCTCTGAGGACCGGCCGCGGTGAAGCCGATGTAGCCCTTGCTTTGGGAGAGTGCGACGAGAACGCCAGCGGTCCAGGCGTATCATGCGTTGCGGCCATCAAGAGGAATCCGAACGCAGCTCCTCTCGATCGCGTCATTGGATTTGCCAAGTCTGCATCCGGCGAATGGGTTGCCACCAACTACTGATTTCAGGGCCAGATGCCTGTTTAGCATCAATGCCCGGACAGTGAGGTGGAGCCTGAAAGAAGAAGCTCCATTTCCTCAGGGCTTAGGTTCCCCTTGGAGGCAATCAGATACCCTGCTACGTAAAGCAGCTTCTGATCTATCTCATCTGGATCTGACGGCGCGTGCCTGATGATTTCCATACGTGCCTCCGCCTCCTGATCCATGTCAGCGCCGCCCATGCCGCTGAGGACTGCCAGGTAAGCCGCCCGGTGACGTTCGACCTTCACGGACAATGGCTCGTCTGGCTGCAGCTCAAGCTTTTCTATCATCTTTCCCTCTCCACAAGCGCAAGCGATCACTCCTTGACCTCCCGAAATCGAGGGGAGGGCAGGAGCCCCGCTCCTGCTCCCGAGCTCGTGCGGAACAGCTGGAGAGAGGGGGACAAGCGCTAAACCGGAGGGGGATCACCCACCCGGAGGGCCGAGACGTATTTCATGGAAATGCGGCCGGTGCTGCAGGCCGCAGGCCGAAGCATGGGGAGACGGGTTTAGTGCTTGTGGGGGAGAGAGGGCAGAGCGCCTTTCTCCCCTCTCAGTGCGCTGAATAAATTCGCCTTCCGGCCCGAAGGATATATTCCGGCACAGATAGCTGCCAGGCGGCTACGCGCCGTCATTTCCGTCATTCGAGAGCGCCAGAACACATCCTGGAAGCAGCCATTCTCCACTATGGAGCTATCGCTGCCTGTATCGGTAGCTCAAGCGTGAAAACGCTGCCCAACCCCGGACCACCACTCCATACCGAAACATCGCCGCCGTGTAGCTCCATGAGTTGCTTGACGAGGGCGAGGCCGATCCCAAGTCCCCCATGAGCATGCTTCCGATGCTCTTCGACTTGCTCAAACATCCTGAAGATTGCGCCAGCGGCCTCGGTAGTGAGGCCCAGCCCATTGTCAGTTACGCTTATGCGATAGGTGCGCGGATGTAACTCCAGCGCTACCTCAATCTGACCGCCCATTGGCGTGTATTTTGCGGCATTATTCACGAGGTTTGAAATGCACTGTGTCAGCCGAACCTTGTCAGCGGATATCATGCAGGACTGATCCGGAACCCTGATGGTCACTGCATGGTTTCGCTCCTCGATTGCCTGTCCTGTCATGTCCAGCGCAGAGTGAATGGCATCTCTCAAGTCAAAGTCAGCCTTAACGAGATTGATTTTGCCCTGCGTTATCCGTGACACATCGAGCAGGTCGTCAACGAGCCTGATTATGTGGTCCATCTGTTGGTGCATGAGGCCATGGATCTGCTCCACCTTGCCAGCATCCGGCTTTCTCGAAAGAATTTTCAGCCCGCCATTGAGAGCGGCGAGTGGGTTGCGCAGTTCATGGACGAGAACGCCGATGAACTCGTTCTTTCGCTTGTCGGCGAGCTGAAGCGCGCGAGTCTGCGCCTCGAGAAGGTCGCGCTGTTCGGAAATCATTTTACGCTGACGATAGAGCTCTGCAAAAATCTCTGCCTTGCTGCGCAGAATATCCGGCTCGATCGGTTTTTGAATAAAGTCGACGGCGCCCGCTTCATATCCCTGGAACCGCCGCTCGGCTGTATGGGTACCGGCAGTCACGAAAATGATCGGAACCCGCCGTGTCCGCTCATTGCCTCGCATAAGTTCGGCAAGTTCGAAGCCGTTCAGTCCTGGCATCTGAACGTCAATCAGCGCCAGTGCCACATCATGTTGGAGCAGAAGCTCGAGAGCCTCATCGCCGGACCGCGCCTTCAATAGCATCAGCTCGTCGCGTTGTAGCAGAGCTTCCAGAGAAAGCAGGTTCTCTGGAAGGTCGTCAACCAAGAGGAATTTGACGTCAGTGTTCATTTTCGATGTTCTGCAAATAGGTTGAAATCTTGGACAAGGTCAAAACATGAGCGCCTGGGCATGCGCGGATAGCAGCTTCGGGCATGGCCCGAGTGAAAGCCTCGGTCGGATCCTGAACGATTGCCGTTCCGCCAGAACGAACGACGGCCGAAAGGCCTTGGGAACCGTCATGATTGGCGCCCGTGAGGATAATCGCTGTCAGTTGGCTGCCCCAGGCATCTGCCGCGCTCTCGAATGCCACGTCGATCGAGGGCCGCGAGAAGAGGACCTCTTCTTCGCTGGATAAAGCGACATGCGTTCGCCCCTCGAGCGACAAATGATAATTAGGGGGCGCGAAGTAGATGAACCCGGCTTCCACGGGCTCCTTGTCTTCCGCCTCAATCGCGCGAAGCTGACATTTGAGGTCAAAAATCGCGGCGAGCACACTGCGTTTGTTTGGCGGTAAGTGCACCACGACGAAGATGGGATATGGATAAGTCGCAGGTAGTGGTGGCAATAGCACGGACAGGGCTTCGAGCGCCCCAGCAGAGGCGCCGATGATGATCGCACCGTTCGGATTGTCCTTCACGAGCCGATCCTCTGATAGATCTTCTCATCTCGGACGAACTCCCGGAAGCCATCGGCATGCGTTGAAAACCGCAGTGTTTCCTTCGAGCCCAGCCCGAGAAAGCCGTTGCGTGGCAGCGCATCCCGGAAAAGACCGACAGCCCTGTCCTGTAGATCCCGGTCGAAATAGATCATGACGTTCCGGCAGGAGACCAATTGCATCTCACCAAAGACCTGGTCCGTCACAAGACTATGATCTGAGAACACGACATTGCGCCGCAGGCTTTTGTCCAGGATGCACCGGTTGTAGCCCGTCGTGTAATAGTCAGACAAAGATCCCTTGCCGCCGGAGTCACGATGGTTCTCGGTGAACAATCTGACCCGTTCGATGTCATAGATTCCGGCTTCCGCTTGGGCGAGGGCCTCTGGATTAATATCCGTCGCATAAAAGAGGGTTCGCTCCTCAAGCCCTTCCTCGCGAAAAAGGATGACAAAGGAATAGAGCTCTTCGCCCGAACTGCATCCGGCAATCCAGATCTTCAAGGAGGGGTAAGTGCGAAGATGCGGAACGACCTTCTCCCGGATCGCCGCGAAGTAGGACGGGTCGCGAAACATCTCGCTGACCTGGACCGTAAGGAAGCCGAGCATGTCGTCAAGCATCTCGGGATGATGAAGGACGCGCTCCTGCATGGCTGAGATGGTCGCAAAGCCCAACTGTTCGCGTGCCTGGCGCAACCGCCGCCGGATCGACGACATGGCGTAGCTGCGAAAGTCATAGTGGTAGCGATGATAAAGCGCCTCCAGCAGCAGCCGGATCTCAATATCCTCCACCTTTTCGAACGTCTCCGTCATTGCGGCATCCAGACCCGCACGAGAGACAGAAGCTTTTCGACGTCAAGCGGCTTTGCCATATAGTCATTGGCGCCGGCTTCAATGCAGCGTTTCTGATCGTCAGGCATTGCCTTGGCGGTCAAGGTAATGATCGGCAACTTCTGCCATGCTGAGTTCTTGCGGATGTGGCGGGTTGCGGTGAGGCCATCCATGACCGGCATCATTACATCCATCAAAACCAGATCGATCCGCCCGTCCGGTTTACTCAACGATTGTTCTAGTTTTTCCAGTGCCTCCTCGCCATTTCTGGCGATATCGACGATCACCCCGCGTGGTTCGAGGATGTTGGTCAGGGCGTAGACGTTGCGCACGTCGTCCTCGACGATCAGAATGCGGCGCCCTTCCAGCAGTTCATCGCGATTGCGGGCTTTGCGGATCATTTGCTGCTGCTCGTCCGGCAGCTCGGAGACGACCTGGTGCAGGAAGAGTGTAACCTCGTCGAGCAGCCGTTCCGGCGATTTAGCACCCTTGATGATGATGGATTTCGAGTAACGGCGAAGCCTCTGTTCTTCTTCGGACGAGAGAACTCGTCCGGTGTAGACGATGACAGGTGGGAAGGAATGCATGCCCGCTTCGCTCAACGTTTCCAGAAGCGCAAATCCGGACGTGTCCGGTAACGACAGATCCAGCACCATGCAGTCGAAGGTCTGTTCAGCCAGCAACGAGATGCACTCTGCCGCAGTCCCGGCCCCCACCGTTTCGACGTCATGCGACGACAGAAGTTTCGAGAGCGCGTCTCTTTGAACGGCGTTGTCTTCAACGATCAGCACGCGCCGCAGCGTTTGTTCGGCCTTTGCGCCTAGGGACTCGATCATAGATACCAGATGATCGCGTTGAACGGGCTTCAGCGCATAGCCGACGGCGCCCAACGAGAGAGCCCGATCGGAATAATCCTCGGCGGAGAGGATGTGGATCGGAATATGGCGCGTCCGCACGTCACGCTTCAGGCGGTCAAGCACCGAAAGGCCGGATTGATCCGGAAGACCGACATCGAGCAGGATGGCGTTCGGCAGATACTGATGGGCGAGCTCCAGCGCTTCGTGAGCGGTTCCGGCAACGAGCGCCTGGAACTTCAACTCGCGGGCGAGATCGCGCAGGATGAGTGCAAAGGACTGGTCGTCCTCGACAATCAGCAGCTTGCGGGCCGTTGCCTCGGATGCTGCGCGGTCGTCATCGACGATAGCGACGGCCTTCGGCTTTTGTGCAGTGATCTCTGCTTCAGCCCGCAATACGGGTTCTGCAGCAGACGCGATGGGCGGGGCCAAATCCTGCTTCGGAGCCTGGACCAGTGCACTGTCGAACTCTGCCGGGATGATGACGGTGAACGTGCTGCCCTGACCAAGCTGGCTTTGAAGCTGGAAGCGGCCGCCAAGCAAGCGCACGAGTTCGCGAGAAATCGACAGACCAAGGCCGGTGCCACCGAACTTGCGGCTGATGGTGCTATCCGCCTGATGGAAGGCCTCGAAGATCCGCTTTTGCTGCTCGTCCGCAATCCCGATGCCGCTATCCTTGATCGCAAAGGCCACTTCATTGTCGCCGTGACGGCTGACCCCGAGCGACACACTGCCCTTCTCCGTAAACTTCACGGCATTCGCCAAAAGGTTCTTCAACACCTGCTCGAGGCGCTGCGGATCGGTATGGATGACGGCCGGCACGCTGGCGGCGACGGAGACGTCAAGCTTGAGACCCTTGTTTGCCGCAAGCGGTTCGAACATGTGGCGCAGTCCGTTGATGGTCCGCTCTATGGATACCGCTTCCGGATTTATCTCAACGTGGCCCGCCTCGATCTTCGACAGGTCAAGAATGTCATTGATCAGGTTCAGGAGGTCATTGCCTGATGACTGGATCGTTTGGGCGAACTGGACCTGTTGGGCAGTCAGATTGCCTTCGGAATTGTCGGCCAGAAGCTTGGCAAGGATGAGCGACGAATTCAGCGGTGTTCGCAGCTCATGCGACATGTTCGCCAGGAAGTCCGATTTGTAGCGGCTGGCAAGTTCCACTTCCTTCGCTTTGGCTTCGATTGCGTCTTTCGACCGTTCAAGATTGTCCCGCTGCCGTTCCAGTTCTTCCGCTTGCTCTTCGAGCTGGGAATTGGTCTGTTCGAGTTCGGCCTGCTGCTGCTCCAGCCGCGCTTGCTGTTCGCGAAGCGCGCGTCCCTGTTCTTCGAGCTCTTCGTTGGAAACGCGCAGCTCCTCGCCCTGCACCTGCAGCTCTTCCGATTGCCGCTGGGTCTCTTCCAAAAGAGCCTGGAGGCGGGTCCTGAATTCCGCTGATCGGATGGCGACAGCAACAAGCTCTGAGACCTGTTCAAGAAGCGCCAATGTCTGATCGCTGATGGGAGACAGGAAGCCGAGTTCGAAAACGCCTCTTATGTCCCCTTCAACGATCGCAGGCGCCAAGGCGAGATAACGGGGCTTTTGCTGTCCAAGACCGGATCCAAAACTGATATAACCGTCCGGAACCTCGCCAACCGCGATCGGTCGGTGATCCCGCAATACATGGCCGAACAGGCTGTCGTTTTGGCCGAAGCTTGTAGGCAGCATCACGTCCGATGGCACGCCGTGCACGGCCATGCGATGAAATCGGCCGGCATTTTCGACATAAATGGCACCTGCAACGGCACCGAGATAGTTGGTGAGGAAGCCCAGGATGTTTTCGCCAAGTTTTCCGATCTGCTGCTCACCGGTGACGGATGCAGCCAGGCCCAATTGTGCATCCCGCAACCACTGTTCGCGCTTCTGCGCCAGAGTGGATTTTCTCACAAGTGCGGAGATCGCGAGGGTCAGGATAATGCCAAGCAGCCCCGAAGCTAGCGCGCTCGCCCAGGCGATCATGTATGACGCATTCATCTCCTCAAGGCGCTGGCTCCGCTCTTCACCAGCCTCGCTGCGCAGTTGGGAGATGACGTTGCGGATGCCGTCCATATCGCTGCGACCGCGGTCTGATTTTACAAGGGTCAACGCTTCGACGGACCCTCGTGTCTCGAAGACCTCCAGTGTTTGTGCCATCACTTCGAGTTTGGACGAGACAAACGCCCGAAGTTCCTCAACACTCCCACGCTCGCGCATCTCGGCTGTGGCAGCCGAGCTGATTGTGTCCATTCGGGTCTGAACCTGTGGGAGGGCGCGGTGATATGGCGCAAGATAGGCCTCCTCAGAGGTCAGGAGAAAGCCACGTAAACCCGTTTCTGCATCTTGTATGTCGATCAAAAGCAGGTCGAGTGCCACCACAAGACCATGCGTTTGCGTCACTCTCGCATTGCTGTTTCGGACGTTCTGGACTGTGTAAACGGTTAGCGCGGTGCTGATGACGAAAAAGAAGATCGCGGTCACTGCGCCGATAAGAGCGCTTCGCTCCAGACCTAGCATTTTGTTGCCTGTCAGTGCGGACGTTTTTCTGTGCATCAGAAGGTCTCTAAATACTTGGTCAGATGATATTATCACGTAAGAGTGACGGCGTCGGATAAGGGAATTGGCTAGCGGGGTCGCAAAGCGTGTGGTTCCTGTGTCCCACCCAATCCCGCCGATCACGTCAACTTGAATAGAGTGCTAGGTAGCAATAATTTTATGAGGAAAGCAAGATTACGCTAAAAATGGAACGAAATGAGTTGCTTGCCCTTCAGGGGTTGGCCCATTCGCCGCAACGTCACGCAAGGAAGCTCAGCGGCTTCACGGTGGAGTACGTTCAACCAGAGTTGGGTGCTGCTTTCAGTTACGACTGGACGAGCGACCTCCATTTTTGCGCCTACCATGACATTGTCCTGGAAGATGGGGGCATACGTGCAGGGGATGGATTGGAGGACAACCGCCGTGACCTCCGCCACACGCTGACTTATGTCCCGCGGGGTGCACGCGTCACTGGCTGGTCCGAACTCCAAAGGCGGAACAACTCGTTCACAGCTATCTATTTTGATCCGGCAGCTCTCCGGCAGGAGCTGGACACTCGCTTCGCCGAACATGTCGATGAAAAGGTTTATTACCGAAGCGACGAAGTCGCGGGATACCTGCGCCAATGGGCCGGCCTGCTAAAGCGAGATCATTCTGATGCTCTATACGAAGAAGCATTGGGCCTGATCACGATCTTGGCGATCCACAAAGCAACAATGCCGGCATTGAGACAGCCGCCGCCCCTTGGCAGAGCGCCCCTGGCTCTGATCGACGAGTTTATCGAGGAGAACCTTGGCTCAGATCTCAGCCTGTCGAGCCTTGCTGCACTCGCGGGCCTAAGTCGGTTCCATTTCAGCAGGGCCTTCAAGGCGTCCACTGGAGAGACCCCATACCAGCACGTGCTTCGACGTCGAATGGAAAGGGCACGATTGCTCTTGGCCGCAGGGGACCTGCCCATCGACGAAATCGCCAGCAGGCTGGGCTTTCGGGATAGCGCGTATTTCCAGAGGACTTTCAAGTCATGGGTGGGAATGAGTGCGAAAGAGTTCAGGGACCGGATGTAGGTCCTCACTGAATGAGCGCTTCAATTGTCCGGCCAATAAGAGCAGAATGTCTGCCTGCGCCTGCGCCTGCTTCGCAGCTAGGAACTCTGCGAACTCTCTCTGGCCAATCGTGGCTAGACGAGAACTGAAATGGGTATCTCACAATCGGCCCTACCAAACCGCGTGGACCGGCTTGGAACGCTGGCAAACAAGTTGGCGTCAGCCAACCTTCAAAAATCCCCGTTTGGGCAGTCCGAATCAAGATCTGTAGAAAGGCGTTAGGTTGCTGCATCAATCTTCGCAAAAAGATTGCAAACTAGTCCCGGGTCCCAGTTTTCTGGAACATCAAGCCGTGTTCGGTGGATATTGAATATTTGTGAATGAAGGAACAACTATGCGAAAAATCGGTCGAGTGCGGGAAGTCTGGCGCTATCCGGTGAGTTCTCTCGGCGGGGAGACGCTCGCCTCGATCACCGTTTCGCCCGAGGGCATCGCTGGCGACCGGCGTTTTGCCCTGTTCGATCCGGAAACGGGCCTTGCCGCCGCGCCCGAGAAGGAAACGCGCTGGCGCCCCGCCCTCTTCATCACCGCCTCGCAACCGCCTTCCGGATTGCCGGTGCTCCGCTTCGCCGACGGCGCGGAGCATACGCTCGATGATGGCGCATTGCCGGACCGTCTGGCGGAACATTTCGGCTTCCCGGTCGCGGTCGGGCTCGTCGGGTCTGGCGATTACCGCTTCCCCGTCGTCTCCAATCGTTACAAGCCAGCGCCGCTTCACCTGGTGACGACCGCTTCGACGGAGGCGCTTGCCGCGATAACAGGCCTTCCGCCACTCGACGCAAGACGGTTCCGCCCCTCCGTGCTGATCGAAACGGAAGAAGGCGAAGGTTTCATCGAAAACGAGTGGGTTGACCATACGTTACGCATCGGAGACACGGATATCCGCGTCACCGAGGCGTCGCGCCGCTGTGGCATGACGCTTGTCGCACAGCCCGGCATGGCGGAAGAGCCCGATGTGCTGCGCGGGATCATGCGCCACAACAAGCGCAATCTCGGCGTCTATGCCACGCCCACCGAGGGCGTGACCATCAGTGTCGGCGATGCCGTTTACGCCGAGATCTGAAAGAGCGGCGTTTCCGCCTGCGAGATATCCTTGAGGATTGCCCGGCCGACAGTCTCGCCGATATCCCGGGCACTGGTGATGCCCTGAACGAAGGGCTCCTTGTGCAGGAGGAAGGCGATTGCCGCGCAATAGAGCCGGCCTTCCGACATCAGGCCGAGACGCGGGCGATAGAATTCATCGACATCGATGCCGCCGGTGCGCACCATATCGGGATCGCGATCGAGCGACATGATCGCCTCGACCTTGGGCGTCGCGGCTTCGCGCACGCCTCCCTGATCGACAAGCGTCGGAAAGGGGAGATCCGTCGCCGAGAGGGTTTCCTGACCGGTCGCATCGATGAAGGCGCCGAAGCGATGCACCGTGCCTGACAACTCGACCTCTGCGCCCCGCTCCAGACCGACCTCGGCCGTGCGGATCGTATAGTCTTCGCCGAGCCGCAGGATGGACAGTTTGCCGACACGCGACAGCGCGAGCAGACGGCGGATCGACATCAGCGGCACGGTTGCATAGTCGTCGATGAAGATGCCCTTGAAGTGGCGGTGGAAGCGCTTGAGGTCTTTCTCGTCCAGATGCGGAATGACGCGCGCGACAATCTCGTGGGTGATCAGGATCGCATAGCGCCACGGCACGGTATAGCGCTTCACCCTATTGTCCTCGGCCTCGGCCAGGTTCTTCGCGGCCCAGACGAACGGATCGCTTTCGGTTCGGTCGGCATAGTAGGCGGCTGCGAAGGTCTCGACGGTCAGCTGCGAAAGGCCGATGCGGGCGGCATAATCCGGGTCGCGGGCGACGATTTCTCCGCGGAACAGCTCGAAGACCTCATCGAGCAGGTCGTGACGACCTGTCGCGATCAGCGCGTCTATGGCCTCTTCCGTGCAGACGAGCGGCGTCACATAGGGCAGCGGGCAGTAGAAGTCGGCCTCCGGTAGGATGCCCTTGCGGGACATCAGCGTCGCGCGAAAATCCTCAGTCCCGGCAGCCGGCTGATATTGCAGATCACCCGCCGCATCGCTGTAGAACATGCCGTGGGCCGTCGCCACGGTCATCAGGGCGTCGATCCCGCTCAGCGAGGTGCCAAGAATGCCGACGGGTTCATTGCGGATCGACTTCAAAACAGTGGCCGGCCAGGGCGAAACGAAGTAGCCGGGTCGTATTTCGGTGCTGTCGGGCCAATTGTGGCCGGTCGCCATCACGACGTGGTCGAAGACTGCGTCCTCCTCTGCGTCGGGACGGGATACCCTCAGCCGCACTGCGGCCGCCTGTATCTCGATATCGGTGACCTTATGGCGGGCCAGCACGTGGATTTCGTGGCCGCGTTCGCGGGCCAGATTTTGCATCCGGGCAAACTGCGCCTGCATGTAGTCGCCGAGCACGAGGCGGGGATAGAATTCCCGCTCATCAATCGCCTCGCGGCGGATGCCGTGGCGCATCAGCGTGTCCTCATCCTGCCGCCGCAGCCATTCGACCAGGGTCTCGGTGAAAGCCGGAAGCTCGATGCTCGGAATGTTGGAGAGCATCGCCGGGTCATTCATATCGGGGTGATAGGGCGTACCCTTGCCCGGCTCTCCCTCTGCTTCATAAAGGGTGATCGACAGGGGAACGGTCGAGCCGATCAGTTGTTTGAACGTGTAGAGGCCGGTTGGACCCGTGCCGATGATCGCAATTCGTGGAAGCATGGACATATCCTATGTCCGGCGAATAATCTCGCACGGCTGTCAGGGAATGTTCCACCCTTGAAATTGTTCCCGCCCTCATGCGCCCGCGCGAACTAGCCTTCGAGAAAAGGGGGATCGTGTGAACGTGATGTGAGATCGGCTGTTTATGTTATCATGCCTAAATCATAATGACGTGTTCAAGTGTTCGCCAACTTTGTCAAAACACTCCGTCCCTTGGACCTAATGTGAAGCCGGGTTTCGACAGGGGGCATCTATCATACAAGATAATGACGTTAATAAAGATGTTATATTGGCTCGCCTAGGGAAAGAAACACTGAGGTTAAATTGAGTTAGGCTGTCGATCCGCAGCTTTGGGTTCATACCGCACAAACGTCTAAGGCGGAACTTTCCCCAGGCGCGCGCATTTTCGCTACCGGACCGAGCAACCAGGTCTGCAAAGAGGAAAACCCATGAAAAAGATGATTTTCGCGGCGGCGCTTGTGTGCGCCACGGCAGTGTCTGCCTATGCCCAGACCACCACTGTTCCTGCGACGGACGGCGACACGCCAGCCGTAGCGACCCCGGAAACACCAAATGCGGCAGCCCCCGTTGAGGGCGCAAATTCCTTCACCGAAGAACAGGCGCGTGAGCGCATCGAAGCGGCCGGCTTCACCGGTATTGCCGACCTCAAGCTCGACGACCAGGGCGTCTGGCAGGCTACGGCGATGAAGGACGGCAAGTCCATGCCGGTGGCCATGGATTACCAGGGCAACGTCGTCTCCAAATAATTTCGCGGAAACGCAAAGAAAGGTCATTCCCATGAAAACCGTTACCGGACTTTTTGACAACTACAATGATGCAAGCGCAGCCGTCAGCGCGCTGGAAGCGCGTGGCGTCCCGTCTGACGACATCAGCATCGTTTCCAACAATGCTGACAACCGCCACAAGCATGAAGATAACGACAACGGTGCCGCAGAAGGCGCTGGCACCGGTGCCGGCATCGGCGCTGTCGTCGGTGGCGCAGGCGGTCTTCTGACTGGCCTCGGCATCATGGCCATTCCCGGCGTCGGACCGGTTGTTGCAGCCGGCTGGCTTGCCGCCACTGCCGCTGGCGCCATCGCTGGCGCGGTTGCCGGTGGTGCGGCTGGTGGCCTCATCGGCGCACTGACGGATTCCGGCGTCTCGGAAGACGAGGCCCATGTCTATGCTGAAGGTGTTCGCCGCGGTGGCACGCTGGTCACCGCTCGTGTGGATGACGGCATGGAAACCGAAGCTGACATGATCCTCAAGCAGTCCAACCGCGTCGATCCGATGGCGCGCCGCCAGGCCTATTCGGAGCAGGGCTGGACGAAGTTCGATCATTCCGCTGATCCTTACGGCCCCGCCGAAATCGAGCAGGAGCGCGACCGCTATCGGGTTCGCACTGTCTAAAGTCTGATATGCGAGGACCGGCTCACGCCGGTCCTCGACGTTTTCGAGGCACATCATCTATCAACAGGGATGTCGGTTGGCTTTCCGGAACCTCAGAAGGTCACCCATGCGAAGCATTTCCGATACCATCGAGCGGCTCGCGCCCGCGCGCAGGCGCCAGGCGCCACTGGCGAGACGAATAAGCTTGCCCGACTGGCCGATCCTGCGCGAAACCCTGGGCTGCCAGCGGTGCACGTGTAGTTTGAGTGCTCGTCCCGCCCGTGGATGCGCCAGCTATCCCTAGACTTACAGTGGCTTGCGTGATCAATCACCATCTCCTGGGCCCTCGCACACTTTCGAGGGGCAAGTGAGGGAGTTGAATGGAAAGTCAGAGATCGTCAATCGTCGACGGCACAAACGGTATGCGAGTGACAACTCCTCCTAACCTCTGAGCTTAGTTATTGACGAGACTAAACATCTGGCAGGTGCGCGGTCATCGGCACGAGTAGCCTCCACAAGATCTGCGGGGCCAAACCTTAAATTCTCCGCTTTACAATTGTCTTCTCCAACGCTTATCGGGTGTAAAATGCGCTGTCCGCGTCTGCTCAGCCCATAGCATTATGAGCAAGTCCATTGGTCCCAGAGCATCATGGTCGACCGGTTCAGTAACCATCAACTAAACCTCGTCCAAGATATAATAGAACGACGCCACTTCCTTTCCCAGATGGAACAAAGTCCCACGGCATGGAGTTTCCTCGTCACCTCCGGAGCCCCGGATGTATTTTAGGAAACCGGAAGGAAAGTTGAATATGGAAGACGCAGGTATCGGCTGGATCGCGGCGATCATCATCGGTGGCATTGCAGGGTGGCTTGCAGAGACGTTTATGAAGAGCAACATGGGCGTCATCATGAATATCCTTCTCGGCATTGTCGGTGCGATAGTCGCCAACTTCATCCTTTCACTGTTCGGGATCGTTCTCGGAGGCTGGCTCGGCTACCTTATCGCCGGTTTCATCGGCGCATGTATCTTAATTGCGCTGGCGCGGATGGTAAGGCGAACAGCGTGAAGCAGTAAAATCGTTTGGGCGGCGTCGTGTGCAGACGCCGCCGGGAACCTTACCCGGCATCAACCGACATGGTAGAACCGAAAACCGTGTGTAGTGCCGGAGCTACCGGCAGAGCGCTGGTGCTTTGTGGTCTCTTCGCCCGGCAGCAGAGATCATTATCGGTCGGACATTTAATCTCCTACCTAAAGGCGCACACATCCGGGCTTGCTGCTCGACGTAGCGCCGCAAATGATTGGAACTAGTTGTCTTCGCTCGGAAACCGCCTTTCCGGATTAAATTAGTTCACGACCTTTAGAAGCGCGCGCATTGGAAGTCCGAGATGACGCGACAAATGCCGCAAATCGCAAAGGCTCGTCAATCACGTCCTAGTTGAGCTCGTCAAACAACTGTTCTTCATCGATTTAAAGGATCAGCCCGGCTGCGCCCCCTTGGCAGCCTTGTCGCAATCCGTGCGCTAAAAGCCATTTAGCCGGCCGCCGAGACCGTTGCTTGGAATTGTAAGCCTATAGTGGCCCGAATAAATGTTCCCAGCCCGCCGGTACGGCGCCAACCCCAATTTGGACGGGTCCCCATCCGTCGCTCTCGATGTTATTCGGCTCAGCAAGCGCGGCCAGCAGGGACTTTATATACTCACTCCTCATTTATGGGCTCCGGGTGCGTTATTTCATACGTGCTTGTCGTTCCATGGAACGCCAACATTGGAAACAACTATCTCGTCCCTCACCGTTTAGAGAGAACGGCGCGGACATGAGGTCCGCGCCTGAACTTCAAACGACCGGAGGCGAGGCTTTGCCGAGCTTAAGAGCAGGTTCCCGGCCCCACACCCGCAACTTCCCAAGTTCGGATACAAAAGCGGCAACCCCCCCTTCACCGGGAAGTGCGATCGTGCCTTCGTCGAGATCGTCGGTGATTCCAGCCTTGACGAGAAGCGGGAAAGCGCTCTCGTCGTAGCCGATGAACTTGCAGTGCTGGAATGCGTCCGCCACGAAGTCCCGTGCTGTCGCCTCCTTCACCAAATCCTCAACTGCGCCCGGAGCCGCGAGGACGGCTACGGCGTCGAACAGCACCGAGGGGCCACCGTCGATCATGTGCTGCGCCTCTATCCAGGTCCCATCGGACGCGGTCACGCCTCCGATCTTCGGCGCAATCAGCTCGACCAAAGCCTTCTCCTTCTCGATCACCATCATCAGCTTCTTGAGGAGCTTTGCATCGACGCCATCCGTTACAAGCACGCCGAGTTTGCGGCCCTCAAACCGCTTCGGTCCGCCTTGCACGATGCTAAGCGCGGGAGACGGCTCCAGATCCTGACGTGTGGGCATGGCAGCGTCGGCGGGCTTAGGCATTGTCTGGATTCCGAGCTTCTGGGCAACGGTGGTGGCGAGCGTCTCGTCGATGTTCAGCAGGTGCGAGATCATCCGTTCGCGGATAGCGACGGTCTCGACCTTGCTTAGCTCGAACGTGAGTGCCATCGCGATGTGCCGCTGCTCGGGCGGCGTCTGACTGAGGAAAAACTGGCGGGCCTGGCTATAGTGGTCGGCGAAGCTTTCCGGACGCAGCCGCACTTTCTGGCCGTTCTCCTCGGCCAGAAAGTGGCGGTATCCTCGGGACGGGGCCTGCCGGGGACCTTCCCCGAACGAGTTCGGCTGGTAGTTTACCCTGCCGACCGGGTTGCGCATCGCCATGTGCCCGTCCTGCTGGAAGTTGTGGAAGGGACACTTTGGTGCGTTGATGGGAAGGTGCGTGAAATTCGGTCCGCCAAGCCGCTTGAGCTGCGTGTCGAGGTAGGAAAAGTTTCTGCCCTGAAGAAGAGGGTCGTTGCTGAAGTCGATCCCCGACGGAACGTTGTGCGTCATGAACGCGACCTGCTCGGTCTCCGCGAAGAAGTTGTCCGGCATGCGGTCGAGCACGAGACGGCCGATTGGTTTTACCGGCAACAACTCTTCCGGAATAATCTTCGTCGGATCGAGGACGTCGAAGTCCCAGTTGTCGGCAAACTCTTGATCAAAGAGCTGCACAGAGAGTTCCCATTCCGGAAAATTGCCGGATTGGATCGCCTGCCAGAGATCGCGACGATGGAAGTCGGGGTCGGCGCCGTTGATCTTGACAGCCTCGTTCCACGCAACCGACTGGAGGCCGAGCTTTGGCTTCCAGTGGAACTTGACGAACGTGGACTCGTCTTTGTCATTGACGAAACGAAAGGTGTGTACGCCGAACCCCTCCATGAAACGGAAGGATCGTGGGATGGTGCGGTCGGACATGATCCACATGACCATGTGCATGCTTTCCGGCGTAAGGCTGATGAAGTCCCAGAAGTTGTCGTGGGCGGTCTGCGCCTGGGGGAAGGCCCGGTCCGGCTCCTGCTTTGCGGCATGTACTAAGTCCGGAAACTTGATTGCGTCCTGAATGAAGAAGACAGGGATGTTGTTGCCGACGAGATCCCAGTTGCCTTCCTGCGTATAGAACTTCACGGCGAAACCGCGGACATCGCGGGCGAGGTCCGCAGAACCTTTGTTGCCGGCGACAGTAGAAAAGCGGACAAAGACAGGCGTTTTCTCGCCTGCGCGCTGAAAGATGTCGGCGCGGGTGACGTCGGACAAGGATTCATAGGTTTCGAAGAAGCCGTGGGCGCCATAGCCACGTGCGTGAACCACGCGTTCCGGAATTCGCTCGTGGTCGAAGTGGAAGATCTTCTCGCGGAAATGGAAGTCGTCCATCAGCAGCGGACCGCGGGCGCCGATCCGAAGAGAGTTCTGGTCGTCGGCGATTGGTCCGCCTTGCGACGTGGTCAAAACGTCGGCACCGTCCTCTGCGATCTGGTGGAGTTCGCCGCCCGCGCCTCGGTGAAGCTGCTGATCATGGATGGTGACAATGTCCGTGGAAGAGGACGAGCGGGTCGCCCGTTTTATTCGCTTTGCCATGTTTTTCCCCTTTGGTGATGGCTGGATACAAAAAGGCCGCCCCTGTGGGACGGCCTTGAATACTGAACTGGGACCTCAGGAAGTCTTGCTTTTGCCCTTGGCGTTCGCAGAGGCCTTTGCAAGCTGCGTGAGCTTTTCGTCTGTCGCCTTCTCCTCGGCGAGGTTGGCCTCCAGCAGGGGTACGGCGTCCTTCAGACCAAGCTGTTTGGCCCACTCGATCAACGTGCCGTAACGGGCGATCTCGTAGTGCTCGACTGCCTGGGCGGATGAGATGAGGCCTGCATCCAGAGCCGGAGACTCCTTGAACTCCTCGATGATCTCTTCGCCTTCGGCAATAATGCCCTGAATGGCTTCGCAGGTCTTGCCGCGCGCCGCCTTTCCGAGCAGTTCGAAGACCTGTTCCAAGCGTTCGATCTGGCCCTGGGTCTCGTCGCGGTGCTGCAGGAAGCCTGCCTTTCCTTCTTCCGAATTGGCGGCGCGGGCCATCTTCGGAAGGGCCTTCAAGATCTGCTTCTCTGCGAAGTAGATATCTTTGAGAGTGTCGAGGAAGAGGTCGTCCAGTGTCTTGGTGGCTGCCATATCATTTCTCCGTTGTGAATGAGGATCAGGTCTAAGAGTTTGGTTCAGTCAAGCAGGTCTGCGGGGACCTTCCCTCCGTTTTCCGACAGCTTCTTCATGAGAGCCTTGTGAAGAAAAGAGTTCATTTTGGCGCTGCCATCGGCGTCGCCGGTGTAGCCTAGTTCCTGCGCCAGTTCCTTTCGCTCTCCAAGGCTTGCGTCCATGCCGAGAGCCTTCATCAGGTCAACAATTGAGTGGCGCCAGTCGAGCTTCTGGCCAGACGTCTTTGCCGCTTCGTCGAGGATCGATTCGACGTCGACCGGAGTCCGGGAGTTTCCGCTGTAACCAGCGCCTCCTTCTATCTGCGGAACAGGGTTTGCAGTCTGTGCTGCGGACGTTTGGGGAGTGTTGACGGCCGGGGTGGGAGCCCCTGATTGGGCGGGCGGTTGGGAAACAGGCGTGGCTGAAGATGCCGGTGCCGTGGAGCCCATGCTTGACCCTTGCGAGGACGGAGCAGCATTTGCTTCGCCAAAAATTGCGTCCTTAATGCGGTCGAAGATGCTCATTCATTTCTCCTGCTGTGACTTGGTCAGGGCGCT
The DNA here is from genome assembly GCF_025910175.1 of Agrobacterium sp. BT-220-3. Lineage (NCBI taxonomy): Bacteria > Pseudomonadati > Pseudomonadota > Alphaproteobacteria > Hyphomicrobiales > Rhizobiaceae > Agrobacterium > Agrobacterium sp. BT-220-3. The sequence continues at coordinate 781 of NZ_JAPAIX010000015.1, read as the reverse complement.
CGATCCGCTCCGGAGCTGCAGCACGCGTATGTACCCGGCCGTCGCGAAAAATTGATGTGCTGTCGCCCCGCCGATTAACGCGGTGGACAGATCGCGGTTCCGTCTGCCTCAGGCTCGGGAGCAAAATTCCTTCGCGGCGGTCTCCAAGCGCAAGGCTCCCCGGTTCAACGAGCGCGTGGACAGCCGCGATGCTACTTAGTGCACGTTGGTTGGCTTGTTTCTTTACAGGCAGTGTCTCTAAGCGAATGGCTCGATCAAGCCAGTGACGACGATGCGTGCCTCAAGCAGATAAAGTTTCCCGCGGCCATACATCTGACGCTTTACGAGCTTGAGCTTGGTGATCTGGCCTTCAGTCTGGCCGTTCGACCACTGGGAGGTTATGGCATTCTGGATTGCCGCTCGGTCTCGGATAACGCCATTCGCGAATGATGCGACCACCCGCGTAAGGCGCGTTCGTCGTAGCCCCCAAACAGGCATGCCAACAGGATGATAGCGAATGCGAGCCAGGCGCATCGCTGGGCGAGCCAGAACCGGCGCTAAAACGGGCCATGATCTTCGACACCTTCCGGTAGCGGTATCGGCTTAGGCGTTCGTTTCATGGGACGATCCCTCTGTGGGTTCGGCATAGTGGTAAGCCGGCCCTACTCGACAAATTCGACCATGACGCCCGGCTTGACCATGCCGGCCAGTTCCTCGACGTCCCAGTTGGCCAGCCGAACACATCCATGCGATCCGACCTTGCCGATCAGCTCCGGTACTGGCGTGCCGTGAATGCCGTAGG
>NZ_JAPAIX010000014.1:0-89995 GCF_025910175.1 Agrobacterium sp. BT-220-3 | reverse complement strand
GCCGGGCTGTGGTTCCGGCGCGGTCGTCTCGTCATGGTATCTCCTGTTCACGGCATCTAAGCCGAAGTCAGGCAGAAATTCCACTTATCCCCGCTGTTCAAATTTCCCGAGCCAGCTCTGTCGGCCAATCAGGCGTGCCAAGCGTAAAACGGCGGCGTCGGCTATGGTTAGGTCGCTGCTCCTCGTCCTTCCGATATCCGGGGGAGGGCACACTGCGATACTGATTTTCTGTCGCTTGAGCGTCATCGTCTCGGAGGTCCACGCTGGGAAGTCGGCGGAACCATCGAGACCCCGAAAACTGGAGCAAGAAAAGGGGGAAGGCATACGCGTGCGATGATCAGGATGTTGTGGCGTAGAAAAAGGATGGCTTTAGAGTGCGGTCGTGCTCGGTGGGCAGTAGGGCATAAGGGGGAGCGCATAGAGATATTGGTGACAGCGCTAATAAGATTCAGAGGAAAATATGCTCCAGGTGCGGCTGATGACGGCGGGTCGAGCTCGCCGCCTGGCGATCATGGCGATGGACAAGGTGGGCATGGCGGCATCCGCAATCGCAGCATAACGAACACCCCGGAAGGCTACATTCTGGACGGAATAGGGAAGCAGTGCCGCTCCCAACCCGGCGGACACCAGCGACAGCATGGTTAGCGCCCTGGTCGCCTCTTGGACGATCCGCACATCAAGGCCTGCCTTCGTAAAGATGTCGAGAATGCGCGCGTGCAAAACTGGCCCTTGGGCTGCAGGAAACAGGATCAGCCCAAGCGCTGCAATCTGTGCCAGGGTGACGCCATTCGTCTGGCCATCGTCAGGAAGCACAGCGACGCTCTCTTCGGTCGGAAACTCTATCACGTCGAGGCGATCGGCCGTTCCTAACGGAGGATGAACAAAGCCGATGTCGATAGTTCCATTGGCCAATGCGTTGAGCTGTTGGTTGGTGGAAAGCTCTATGAGCGTTGGTTGGATGTTCGGATGGGCCTTCCTTAACCGGGAAAGAAGTTGGGGAAGCCGCTCGTAAAGGGCAGCTGAGACAAAGCCTATCCTGACGACGCCGGCCTCGCCGCCATCTGCTGCCCGTGCAATAGCCAAGGCTGAATCGGCATGCTCCACGGAAGCACGCGCCTCTGCGATGAACGCTGCGCCAGCCCGCGTGAGGGTTAAGCGCCGGTTGGCGCGCTCGAACAGCCGGACGCCGAGTTCCTTCTCCAGGCGCCCGATCGACTGGCTGAGCGGGGGCTGTGCCATGCCGAGGCGCTCGGCTGCGCGTCCCATGTGGAGCTCATCGGCGACGGCGAGGAAATGACGAAGATGACGTAATTCCATATCGTGATGATATCAAAAAACAAGATTTGTATCATCGATCTATTTTCAGAACGCACGCATTTTTACGTCGAGCCACATCATCGTCGTTGGGATGCCATGTACAGAGATATTACCGTCCTCATTCTTGCAGCTGTTGCGGTCCTCGCGAGAGGCCCTCTTATTGCGAGCGAACCGCTCGTTGTGAGAAAGGATCGCTTCGTCGATTTGCTTTCGGGGGAGCGCCTGTTTGTCCGGGAAGTTCGGCTGCCCGGCGCTCCAGCGGAGATCAATTCCGCTGTTCTTCTTATCCATGGTGCGCGCGTACCCGGCATCGCATCCTTTGATCTACCGGTCGCAGGCGGCTCGCTTGCCGCCGATCTCGCGGCAGCGGGACATCTTGTCTACATCCTTGACGTGCGCGGATATGGAGCCTCAAGTCGGCCATCCGCCATGGACCAATCGCCGGGGACCTCGGCTCCGCTCATGCGAACCGGCGACGTGGTCGCCGATATTGCCGCAGCGATCGATGCCATCATCGAATGGAGCGGAGATCCCAATGTCAGCATTCTTGGCTGGGCGACGGGTGGCCATTGGGCTGGCGCCTACGCGGCTAAGCATCCTGAGACTGTCGACCGGCTGATTCTATACAATACGCTCTATGGAGGCACGAACGAGCACGCTGCTCTTGGTCTTGGCTCGCCACTCGACGATCCTCAAAACCCGGGAAGCTTCAATGCGGCTGCCTTTGGCGGTTACAGGTTGAACTCGCGCGCGAGCCTATTCACCGCGTGGGACAACAGCATTCCAGCTGCAGACAAGACATCGTGGCGGGACGAACACGTCGCCAGCGCCTATGCGGATGCAGCACTCGCTTCGGATGAAACTTCTGGCGCTCGGCAGCCCGAGGCCTTTCGCTCGCCCAGCGGGGCTCTTGCCGACAGTTTCGAACTGGCGCTCGACAGGCGGCAATGGCGCGCCGCCTCTCTTGCTACTCCGGTGCTCGTCATCCGTTCTGAACTGGACTTTTGGAGCCGGCCGCAAGACGCAAAAGCCATGTTTGAGGAGGCCCCCCAAGCCGAGCTTGTGACTATTCCGAACGCTACACATTTTGTGCACCTTGATCGCGATGAAGCCGGACGTGGTGCATTCCTCGCTGCTGTTACTCGGTTCCTGGAACCGTTAGCATCAACCGTGCTGAAACGAGGGTGAAAAGCCATGAGGTTGAACTTCGCATTTCTTGCTGCCTCTGTCGTTTGGACCTTTGGGCCTCTTCCTGTGCTCGCACATCATGGCTGGACTTATTTCGACACGAGCCGGGTCCTTTATCTTGAAGGGCATGTCGTCTCTGTGAGATGGGCAAATCCACATCCCGAAATCGTCCTGCGCGTGACCTCGACACCAACGGTTCCCGATTTGTCGACTGTTCGAATGCCACCTGAAGAAAATGGCCTTTTTCGAACCATGCCGGCCTTGCCTGTGCCGATGAAACTTCTTCCACTTGAGGTCGACACCCCTGAATACACTATCGTTCTTGCACCACCGTCGCGCCTTGAGGATTGGGGGATGGCCGAAAGCGATGCCGCGCCCGGGAACCGGTTCCGGATGATCGGTTACGTCGCGTGCGATAACAATCATGAGTTCAGGCCTGAGGTTGTCATCTTCGATGACAGTCGCGCCGTTCGTCAACGCTCTGTGCCCGTCCCTCCAACGCCGTGCTCTTGAGTTGGCGCGATGCTGGAGCTTCTGCAATCCCTACCGCTGTCCGATATCATTCGCCGCTCAACCTGGGTGTTCCCGGCATTAGAGGTAATGCATTTGACGGGCATCGCGCTTCTATACGGCACAATTCTTGTTGCCGATCTCACATTGCTTGCCGTCTTGCGCGCGTCGTCGTTACTGGCTGCTGTTCCAGCGCTCCTTAACGTCACCAAGGCAGGCATCGTTCTTGCGGTACTGTCAGGAAGTCTTCTCTTCATTTCAGATCCGCTGGAGTTCTGGAACAATCCGGCATTCCGTCTGAAGATTGCCGCCTTCGCAATTGCGATGGGCAATGCGATCCTCTTCCAGAGCTATCTGTCGGAGAAACGGCAAGGCGGGCGCGGAAGCGCGGTCAGAAGGCTTTCGATCGCATCGTCTCTCGTTCTTTGGAGCGGCATATTAATTCTTGGGCGAGCGATTGCTTATGTCTGAGCATCGGTCGTGTCGTTGTGATCAGAAGGTCTGTGTTCAAGGCCTTTCGATTTTGCACATTCTGATCCGGTTCTTTGTGCTCGGCTTCCGCTGCGCTCACGCCGTCCGGCTTTCCTAAGGGCGTCTGCCCTCGCGCGGGCAAGGGTAAAGCGCGCCGCGTCGCGCCATCCGGGGTGGTCTCCCCAACCTTCCGCGCGGTTACGTCTTTCAGCATTTCCGTAACTGTGGAAATCCGCTTGTGCAGGCCGGGTGATCCCCCTCCACCCCGGCCGCCCTTGCCCTCGCTACCCCGGTCTCGCCGACGGGCAGGGTTGCAGCGCAGCGCTGCGCTCCAACCCAAGCCCATAAGGAACAAGACCATGACGACCATCGCCATCGAAACGACCGAAACAACCACCGCCGAGGTTTTCATTCCACTGAACAAACTCAAGAAGCACCCGAGTAACGCCCGCAAAACGCCCCACAGCGAGGCTTCCATCGAAGCTAAGGCGGCGAGCATCCATGCCAAGGGCATTCTGCAAAACCTTGTGGTGGAACCAGAGGTTGACGCAGAGGGAACCGCGACCGGTTTTTATCTCGTCAGCATCGGTGAAGGCCGTAGGTTGGCGCAGCTGCTGCGTGTGAGGCGCAAGCAGATCAAGAAGACCGAGCCGATCCGCTGCGTCATCGACACCGTGAATGACGCGAGCGAAATCAGTCTGGACGAGAACGTCACCCGCGAAGACCTCTCGCCTGCCGACCAGTTCGAACGCTTTCGCGAGCTTGCCGAAACGCGCGGTTGGGGCGCGGAAGAAATCGCGGCCCGGTTTGGCGTGACCGCCCATGTCGTTCGCCAGCGTATGCGCCTCGGCGCGGTCAGCCCCAAACTGATGCAGGTCTATCGCGATGGTGGGCTGACCCTTGACCAGTTGATGGCCTTTGCCATCGTGGACGATCCGGCCCGGCAGGAGCAAGTCTACGAGAACCTGTCCTATAACCGGGAGCCGTGGATCATCCGCCGCGACCTGACCAAAACCAACATCGCTGCAACGGATCGCCGCGCGATCTTCGTTGGTGCGGCGGCCTATACGGAAGCGGGTGGCATGATCCTGCGCGACCTGTTCACCGAGGACCGCGGCGGCTTCTATGAGGATGCCGCTTTGCTCGACCGACTCGTCATCGAGAAGCTGGAGCGAATCGCGGAAACCATAAAAGTTGAAGAAGGCTGGAAGTGGGCTTCGGTTCATATCGATTATCCGCACGGCAACGGCTTTCGCCGCATCTATCCGCATCCGGTGGAATTGTCGGAGGAAACGGAGGCAGCCTATGCCGCCGCGCAAGGAGAATACGATGCGTTGACCGAGCGGTATGAAAGCGCCGAAGAATTGCCCGATGACGTCGATCAGCGGTTCGCAGAGCTTGAAGCCGAGATCGAGCGCATCGATGCCTTACGTCACACCTACGATGCCGACGAGATCGCGGGTGGCGGCGTGTTCGTCATACTATCCCATGATGGAGAAGCCCGCATTGAGCGCGGCTTCGTCCGGGCGGAGGATGAAAAGCCTGATACCGAATGCGATGCGGGCGGCGAAGCTGGCGGTGTGGTGGATGGTGTTCGCGTTAACGGCGACGGTGAGATTATCGACGATGGCGACCGTGACGAGGCAGGCAACCCGGTTTCTGTGCTCAAGACGGAGGAAGAGGATGCCGGGGATGCGGGCAAGCCACTTTCGGACAGTCTCATTCGCGATCTGACCTCTCACCGGACGCTCGGCCTGCGCCTCGCCTTGGGCGAGCAGCCGGATATGGCGCTCATCGCCGTCACCCATGCTCTGGCGGCGCAAACGTACTATCGCGGGGTGGACGCTGCATGCCTCGAAATCCGCCCGACCAGCAGCTATCTCGCGTCCCACGCGGACGGCATCGAGGACACGGCGGCGGGCAAGGCGCTGGCCGATCGTCATGCTGGATGGGCGGTGGATATGCCACGTGATGTGGCTGATCTGTGGGGCTTCGTTGCCGGTTTGGACCATGCCAGCGTCATGGCGCTGTTTGCCCATTGCGCATCGCTCACCGTCAACGCGGTCAAGCAGCCTTGGGAGCGCAAGCCGCATGCCTATGCGACGGCCGACAAGCTGGCGACGGCGGTGGTGCTCGACATGACGGCGCATTGGACGCCCACCGTGCGGGCCTATCTCGGCCGCGTCACCAAGGCGCACATCCTTGCCGCCGTGCGGGAAGCCGTTAGCGACGAGGCGGCGGAGCGGATCGCGAGCTTGAAGAAGACGGATATGGCGGATGCTGCCGAGCAGCTTCTGGCCGGAACCGGCTGGTTGCCCACCGTCATGAGGACGGCGCGGCCCGATTGGCTGGGCGACCGCCACGAGGATGATACCATCCAGATCGCCGCCGAGTGAGGATCGGGCCGGGATCGCATCTGCGGTCCCGGCCTTCCTCATTGTCGAAATCACAAAAATTCCGGTCGCGCGGTGTTCACCACGCGACCGGCTGACCTCGACTGTCCGATGACGGCGACCGTCATAGACGTTATGGAGAACCATATGATTGCCGTGGTGTTGTTGAGCGTTGCCCTGATCGCAGGAATGTGCGCCCTGGCATACATTCTCGCCGTCTATGCCTTGCCATTTGTGCTCGGAGTACAAGCGGCGCGCTTCGCTTACGCGACAGGCTCGGGCCTGATCGGCGCGGGGCTCGTCGGCCTCCTCGTCGGCGCAACCGCTTACGGACTGCTGGTGTTCGCCTTCGCGTCGTTGCACTCACCGATCCTGCGGCTCATCATGGCTCTGGTGTTTGCCGTGCCCGCCGCCATTGCGGGCTACGCCCTTGTGCACGGCGTCACGCGCGAAGCCGTGCCTTCCGAGGTCTGGCGGCAAGTCTTCTGCATCATCGGAGGCAGCTTTGTGGGCGTGTCGGCGCTTATGCGATTGGCCGCATCATCGACGCGGCCCCAAACCTGACCCGTTCGGGTCGCGTTTGGAGTGAGCCTCTGAAGCTAAACCCATGGGACACGGAACAACCGATGTGCTTCGCGGGCCTTATATACGGCGCAACGTGTCATCCGGCCTGCATACAATCAGTGCATCTGTTGTTGTATGCGCTTGAGCGATGTTCCGCTTGCATACGCACAAGCTTTAATTGAGAGTCGTTATCCGAATAACCGAAAATACAAAACGACATTTGATGGCAGGATATGACCCAAACAAACGCCTCTGAGACAACCATTCGCGACGGATCTTCGTTAGCGGAGAGCGTTTATCAACAGGTAAAACAAGCAATTGTGACGGGAGCATTGGCGCCACGTCTTCAGGTCACCGAGCAACAAATTGCGGCACGACTGAATGTAAGCCGAACCCCGGTACATCAAGCGGTTGTGTTGCTGGAAAAAGAGGGCTGGCTCAGGCAACTGCCAAAGAGAGGGCTATATATCTGTGATCTCAATGCGACCGAAATGCAGGACATCTATGAGGTCCTGATGGGTCTGGAGGGAATCGCTGCAGAACGTTTGGCCGCTCGCTCGAAGCCAGCCGATGACCACATTGACGAACGGATCGAGGAGGCCGCGCTCGAAGCGGAAAACGCCCTCGAAAGAGACGATCTCTCGGCATGGGCCGATGCCGACTATAAATTCCATACCATGTTGGTTGAACTATGCGGGAACCCGCAGCTTGTCCGCCTTGCGCGGTCAGTGATGGAGAAATCCCATCAAGCGCGATTGGTGACACTTGAGCATCGGCCAAGACCTGAACAAGCGACGAAGGATCACAGAGAGATCGTGCAAGCGATCAAGTTGCGCGATCCAATCGCAGCCCGTGAAGCTTTGATTAGTCATCGCAAGAAGGGCATAGAAACCCTTATACCGATATTGAGAAAAATGCGGTCACGGTCAACGTTTCTCGACGACTGACACGTATAGCAACTCAAAGACAATCAAGACGGCAGGCACCGCTGCTTTTAGCCTCTTCTCGGTCCGATGATCGAAGAATTTCTCCGTCGTTCGGTGACCATATCTAAGGGCGATCCAATTGTTTTCCTAAGTCGGCCGATTAGCGCGGGGATGCTGATCGACGCCGTAGGCCTGTTGCTGCAATAGCTTCCACCGCACCTGGTCGCTCGGAACAGTTATCCACGACATACGAAGACTGCATGACGCCTGTGGCCGGTGCAGTCACTCGTCTTCATTCTTGAGCAATGACATTCGGCTCCGGCCACGAATGTGGTTTGGCTTGCGCCCTTAATCTCTGGAGCGCGTTCGGTCCCATCTCAAGGCTCCAACGCTCTTTCCTTGCATCAAAAGTTCGACGTCCAAATATTTCCACGCCGGATGCATGCATCTATTGCATTCGTATAATGCATTCTTTATTGGTTCGTTGGGAAATAGGTTTAGGAGGAGCCCCTTATGAAAAATTCTGCAGTGTTTCAGATCGCTCTGATGCCAGGTGATGGGATTGGCCCAGACGTGGTCAACGCCGCCGTCCAAGTCATGGACGCCGCGGCAAAGAAGCACGGTTTTGACCTCAACTATTCAACCTATGAAGCCGGCGCGGGCTACTATCAAAGGACCGGAAAGCCGATGTCCGATGAAGACATTGTAGCCGTGGGTGAGGCGGATGCCGTGCTGCTGGGAGCAATGGGTCTCCCGACGGTCCGCAAGGCAGATGGTACAGAAATTGCGCCTCAGATTGACCTGCGCGAGCATTATGGTCTGTTCGCAAGCCTTCGACCCTGCATTTTGTTGCCGGGCGTGGAAACACGCATGAAAGTCGACAAGGTCAATGTGCTCGTCATTCGAGAATTGACTGAAGGGCTTTTCGCCGGCCGCCATGACGAAATTGAAGTCAACGAGGAAAGCTGCAGCGATCGCCTCGTGATTACCCGGGCGACATGCGAAAAGCTTTTTACGCTCGCCTTCGAGCAGGCGCGGCTGCGCCGTGACACACAGGGAACTCCTGGTCACGTCACGCTTCTGGACAAGGCAAACGTCCTGCGTAGCAACGCCTTTATGCGCAAATGCTTCGACGGCGTGGCAATGCGTTATCCGGATATTGGCAGTGATCGCATCTACATCGATGCGGGCTCCATGATGTTCGTTACAAACCCGGAACGTTTCGATGTCGTCGTCACCGAAAACGTCTTCGGTGATATTGTCTCCGAAATCGCGGCGGGTGTCGTCGGTGGCCTCGGTGTTGCGCCGTCTGGCGACGTTAGCTTCACGCATGGAATCTTTCAGCCTTCGCACGGCTCCGCTCCGGATATTGCAGGCAAAGGTATTGCCAATCCTGTCGCGACGATCCTTTCCGGTGCCATGATGCTGGATTGGCTGGCAGAGAAAAAGGGTGTGCCGGAAGCGGCCGCAGCAGCTACCGATATTCGCAGTGCGGCCGCGAAGGTCCTTTCGTCCGGCCCCAAGACAGGTGACATTGGCGGAAAATCGGGTACCGAAGAAGTAACTTCTGCGATTGTCTCTGTGCTCTCTGACATGAGCGTGGCCGCGTAAGGAGGGGTGACATGTCTAAAGTAACTATAGTCGGCTGCGGCGCGATGGGTTCTGTATATGCTGCGTTGATGGCAGATGCAGGACATGAGGTACACGCCGTCACCAAGTGGCCCGACCATGCGCAGGTCATGAATGACAAAGGACTGCGCGTCGAAGGCGCCAGCGGAGATCGGACTGTCAGGTTGGCTAGTGTTGGTACCTCCACGGACGGTATCGGGACAAGTGATCTTGTCATCATCGCGACAAAGGCCTTCGATGTTGATGCGGCTGCCAGATCGTCCACCTCTCTGATAGGCGAAAACACAGTTGTGCAGACCATCCAGAATGGGATCGGGTCTCCGGAGGTCGCGGCGGAATCGATTCCGTCCAACCGCATCGCGATTGGCGTAGTCGGCGGTTTCGGCGCATCCATGCGTGGTCCAGGGCATGCACACCACAACGGGATGGAGATGATACGCTTCGGCGCCTTGAATGGGCTGCCAAAAGATCATTTGGAGGCCTCAGCGGAAATCTGGCGCTCCGCCGGTTTTACGGTTGCCCTGTTTGAAGACGTCAAACAGATGGTCTGGGAGAAGTTCATCATGAACGTGTGCTTTTCAGGCACGACTTGCTCCACCGGTTTGACAATTGGAGAAGTCATGGCGAACCCTCATGCCTGGAGCGTTGCGGAAGGATGCTGCAGGGAGGCGATCGCGGTCGCAAAAGCCGCCGGCATAACGCTGGACGTCGGCGATCCAATCGAACACGTGCGCAAACTCGGGTCGAAGATTCCCAACGCGAAGCCGTCAATGCTTCTCGATTACAACCTCGGTCGCAGGGGAGAAGTCGACGCGATCAACGGCGCAGTGTCGCGCCTCGCCAAACCGTACAGTATCGCGACACCGATCAACGACACTGTCGTCGCGATCATAAAGGCGCGCGAGTCGAAGTTTACCGACTAACAAAAAAGCAAATCCTTTTATCAAGGCGAACGGGGGGAGGACCCCGTCCGCCAATGGTTCCGCACGGCATCGTATCGGGAGGTAATGATGCAAGATGTTTTCGTACTTGCGAACAGTGGCTTCGCAATTCTTCTTATCATTTTTCTAATCATCTATCTGCGTGTAAACCCGCTCATCGCTCTCGTGGCAGGTCCGCTTTATCTGGGGCTGTCATCAGGGATAAGTTTCGATGACACGGTCAAAGCCATAACGACTGGCTTTGGCGATCTCATGGCCCGTATCGGCCTGTTGATTGGCTTCGGTGTTATGATCGGCGCTTTCATGCACCGCATGGGTGTATTCGAACGCGTCGTCGCAGCCATCCTGCGCGTCTTCGGCAAACGGCAATCGCCTTACGCATTTGCAGGCATCTTAACCGCGGTCTTCCCGCCTATCTATACCGACGTCCTCCTGGTTATTTCCGCCCCACTCGCGAGAATGCTCGCGAAAGCGATCGGAAAGAACGGAACTCCGATGATGGCTTCGGCTGTCGGGGTTGGCATGGAGCTCGCGCTCGTGATGGTCGTCCCAGGCGTAGCGGCGCTCGCCTTGTCGGCAGTTTTGAAGGTGGATTTGGGCACAATGTTGGTTTACGGCCTGGCGGTCGGCCTGCCCACAGCTCTCATTTCGCTATACCTGTACTCGCTCCTTCTCAAGATCGGGCTTTGGAATCCGGAAATGGATGAGATTCCGAATGAAGAGGAGGTTTTTGCCGAGGCAGACGCAAAAGCGGATCAGTCACTGTCCAATCCGCCGCTGTCCAGCCCACCGCTCGCAATCTCTTTGCTGCCTGTACTTGCACCTCTGGTCATGATCGCATCAGGAGCACTCAACAAGGCACTTAAGCTCGACCAGCCCATTTTGGCGGCGATTGGGAATTCGACCTTCGCGTTGTTCACGGGTCTCGTTATCGCATTTATCGTCAGTCGCTTCACGTTATCTGAAGAGCAGCGATCAAGCGCCGTCTCCGCCGCTTTCAAGGAGAGTGGTCAGATCCTTCTTCTGACTGGTGTCGCAGGTTCTCTATCGGCGGTCGTCGGGCTCACTGATCTCGGGCATATTCTTTCTGGCTATTTTGCCGCTCATTCGGCTGCGCCGCTGTTGCTTGTCTGGCTTGTGGCATGTGTACTGCACATTGCGATCGGCTCGGTTTCCGTTTCGGCAATTACCGCAGCAGGACTGCTTGCGCCTGTCGTCGCCACGTTGGGCGTGTCTCCTGTGTGGGTGGCATTGGCCGCTGGTTCTGGATCATTGTTCCTTATTCATGTCACCAGCAATACCTTCTGGTTGATGCAGGCATTGATGGGAATGACGCTCCGAGGAACGCTAAAAACTTTCAGCTTGTCGGTCTCAATCGCATCGGTTGTCTCACTGGCGATCATCTTACTGCTCAGCAATGTGATGTGAACAGGGACGTTGCCCCACGGGCCGCGCTTTTGGCTGCGCCGGAACCACGCCGAAGGCGCGTTTCCGGCATTCGGCTTTAATCGCTAACGCAAAGCGTGGCAGTTGTGGTTCCCTGATGTAGCCCCGCTCCGGTGAGCGAATGGAATAATGACAGCTCTTAGAGCGCCTGCAGCCGAACCATGCTGCCAGCCTCTCCGTTCTCCCCATCGACATCGATAGTCGCGTCGCAGCGCGGACGACGGATCGTCCATTGGGGGAGTGGTCACGTTGACCTGTTGGGAAGATTTCTCAGCCAACCATCTATAGCGCCCGTGAAGAGGTTGAATCGGGGACGAAGCTCGGGTCCGCCTACCGAGGATCGAAACGCCCTTTCTGCAGAAAGCGGGGAGGGTTGAACCACGCTGGAGTTTCCCCGTTCTTATGCTCGGCACCGGGGCCGATAGTTGCCATTTGTGTGTTCCTTAGATTTCTCCTTTCAGCCACACCCATGGCGTCCTCGAATGGATTGGGTCTGACCGAAGACCGGCTGCGCCTCGCTCGTCTTCCCGCAACGTCCGTCGGCCGCTTTTTTCCGCCGCCTGCGGCTTTGCATCGCGAAACAAAAAAGCTGCCGCCTGCCGCCTTCCACTGCGTTGCAGCCCTTCGGGTGCGGGCCGATCGTCCCCGGTCGCACGACCCCCATCGAGGTCGCGATGGGCGCGGCCAGATGCGAAAAAGGAACACGACAATGGCAACTATCGGTACCTTCACCAAGAACGAAAACGGCGCAGGCTTCACCGGCGCGGTCAAAACCCTAACCCTCAACGTCAAGGCCAAATTCATCCCCACCGAGGGCGAAAGCGAGCGCGGTCCTGACTTCCGCATCTTCGCCGGAGCCACGGAATTCGGTGCCGCCTGGAAGAAAACTGCCCGCGAGACGCAGCGCGAATATCTCTCCGTCAAGCTGGACGATCCGAGCTTCCCGGCCCCCATCTACGCCAGCCTGGTCGAGGGCGAGGAAGGAGAAGCCCTCAATCTCATCTGGTCGCGCCGCAGCGGCGACTGAGGCCGGACACCTCCAGAAACCCCGCTCACCGTAGCGGGGTTTCTCTCACTCGCAAGTTAGCGTTGTCACACAGCAGGCATTCGTTCCTTGCGCACCGAATGCGCGACCGCATTGGCGCCGGCTTGCTCTGCTTGACACGCAGCTCTCGCACCTTGACAAGGTAGCTTGTGCCGTTTCGAAGCCTGCCGCCAAGAGGGAAGTGTTAGTGGCGCGCCAGCAACATCATCGACTGATGAGATGAGATTTAAGGCCTTTGGGATAAAGCTTCGGCTTTCCATCGACATCTAATTCTTGCGGATCATACCAAGCTGCGGTCATCAAGGCACCATCATCCTCCTGAAATCTAATTCGTTCTTGGCCCTCGAACGCTCCTTCGGGAAACGCGAGGTCAAAAATGAATAGGATTTCGTGGCGGCGTTCTCCCTCATGGACGAAGACATTCTCAAGTACCAAAGGACCTGCGAGAACGGAAACATCAGTGTCGATTTCCTCTTTGAACTCCCTGATAACTGCATCTCTTGCGGACTCGCCAAACTCGACGCTACCGCCCAGTGGACGAACGCCTTTTAGCCGTCCTTCATGATCGTAAACCTCAAATGCCAAGAGCCTGGGACCTCGCCAATGTAGGCCGAGAGCTTTGATGCGGATCACACTGGATTTTGAGGTGGTTGTCATTCTTTTCCGGCTATCGCAATCGCGTCCATCCCGCAACAGATCAGAGCTTACCCGATCGCAGGATTCGGAGCTTATTACTTCACCTTGCAAACCCACGGCAGCAGTTCATCGATAGGGCTCTGTTTATCGCCATTGACGATGGCGGTGAGTGTGCTCGTCAGGCAGCGTTGCAGATCGCCAGGATGATAAGCTATTCACGACATGGTTAACCCAAGTAGGCAGTGTCGAATTGCATCATGACCTAATCTTCTCCTCGGTCTCCGCTAAGCTCCTCTATTTGTCTTGCACGAAGGTGATGATCGAACGGGTGGTGCCGGGCCAGTTGGGCATCTGCCGCCACGGCGTCAGCACCTCCAGACGGTCGCCTTCGAGGCGGAACTCACGGCACTGCACGGTGCCGACCCACTCCGGATTCCACGCTGCCTCAACCTGTGTACACCACTCATTGCCCTGAATCTGCTCGATACCGGTATAGGCGACCAGCGTGTTCAACAACTCTGCCTTCTCTGGGTCAGTCTTGCCGCTCTTCCTGCCTTCACCTGTCAGGACGAAGGCCACGCGGTGATCCGCGGTAAAGATCACGCGTCCGGTCGGATGGTCTCCCATCGCCGGAATCTTTTTGCCTGTGTCCTTTGCTTCAACCTGATATCCGATCAGCTTCCAGGATCCTGTAAGTGACGTTTCCTGTGCCCGTGCCGACGCAAAAGCGGTCGCAGCCAATATGATGCTCAAGGACACCACTCGTTTCTTTGTTTTCATATTGTTCATGCTCTCCGATTGATTTGTCGATTTGTGGCCTCAGTCCTCACGCATCGGTCCAGCCACTCAAAGCAAGCCCTCTACACAGGCGGGTCGTCCATATGGACGCCTATCCCGCATTTCTTAAGCTCTTTGGAGGAGAAAATTGATTAATTAATGTTGCGAGTTGTTTAGAAATATTTCGGTTTGTATATTATACACAATTCTACACAGTTGTTATTGGTTTAGGCAATTTTTGATCGCGAAATTATTGTCGTATCTCGGAGATAAGCAAATATTTCATAGAAATAAATGTATAAACTAAAACAATTAATCTAAAATACATTGTAAAGGGAAGCGGTAAGCAAGGCTGCGCGGGAACTAGACAAAATGCCAGGCTCGGAGTCGATTAAGATTCCGTTGAGGTCGAGTAAGATGGCTGGAGGTCGAGATATTGGGCTCATTTTCAAATCTGGACCGAAGATTGGTTCGTTGGAGGAGCCACATAGCCGCGCACCAGATCATGTTTGCCGAGGTAATATGAACCGGTGCGTTCGGTTACCATTCACGTGACGACTGACGACATCATCCCCTTGTGCCCGGCCTAGCCGCATCAGAAACACCTTTCCGAAAGAACTCGGGCATCAGGTATTCTTTCAAAAGGCAGCATTAACTCGCGCATTCTGACGCGACAATGACAACTTCTCCCTTCGAAATCTCTGCCTGTGGTGGGCCAAGATCGAGGTGTATCGCAACCATCTCCGCGATATCCGTAAAGGCGCAGATCCCGAGCGCCTGCGGCTCGATGTCCGGCCCGGTCGCCAACACAGGCACACGTTCGCGCGTGTGGTCGGTTCCAGTCCACGTTGGATCGTTGCCGTGGTCGGCGGTGATGATCAGCAAATCACCATCACGCAGGCGGCTGGTCAGTTCCGGCAGGCGGGCGTCGAAGGTTTCGAGGGCGCGAGCATAACCGGAGACATTGCGCCGGTGACCCCAGAGGCTGTCGAACTCGACGAAATTGGAAAAAACGAAATCACCGGGCGAAGCACGTTCGCACCAGGTGAGCACATGGTCGAACAGCGCCATGTCGTCCTTGCCCTTGGAGACGTCGGTAATACCCTTGTGCGCGAAAATATCACCGATTTTGCCGACTGCGTGAACGGCACCGCCTGCAGCCACCACCCGGTCGCAGATCGTGCCGTCCGGCGGGGCGATCGCGAAGTCCTTGCGATTGGCAGTGCGCGTGAAATCGCCCGGCGCCTCACCGACAAAGGGTCTTGCGATAATGCGGCCGACATTCAGCGGATGGAAAATCTCCGCGGCGATGTGGCAGAGATCGAGCAGCCGGTCGAGGCCGAAATGAATCTCGTGGACGGCGATCTGCAATACACTGTCGGCGGAGGTATAGACGATCGGCCTGCCAGTCGCGATATGCTCGAGACCGAACTGGTCGATCACCTCGGTGCCCGATGCGTGGCAGTTTGCGAGCGTGCCGGGAATACCCGAGCGGGAAATCAGTTCCGCCATCAGATCGGCCGGGAATACAGGACTGGTGCGCGGGAAATAGTGCCAGTTGCGGGTCACCGGCACGCCGGCGAGTTCCCAATGGCCGGACTGCGTATCCTTGCCGGCCGAGACTTCCTGCGCCGCACCCCAGCGGCCGGTGGGAGAAGCGGAAAGGCCGGGCGCGACCTTGCCGGAGGCAAGCGTGATTGCCGCACCGAGACCCAGGGCATCCAGGTTCGGCACTCTCAGCGGGCCGCTCCGCCTCTCCTCCGCCCGGCCGGTGGCGCAGGCTTCGGCGATATGCAGCAGCGTATTCGCCCCCTCGTCGCTGTAACGCACCGCATCGGGGGCGCCGCCGCAGCCGACCGAATCGAGGACACAGAGGAAAACGCGTGCCATCGGCCCCTCAGTTCAGTTGAAAGCGGCCGAGCGAGCGACGACGAATGAGTTCGATGAGCTCGTAGAAGGCCCAGCCGATCAGCGACAACAACATGACCATACCGATGACGACAGCCGTGTCGCTGCTTTCCTGGCCGGAGGAGAGCAGATAGCCGATTCCTTCGTTGGCCCCCATCAGCTCGCCGATCACGGCAGCGGTCATCGCCAGCGTCGTGGCAACCGCCATACCTGCCAGAACCGACGGCAGGGCGGAAGGCAGTTCGATATGGCGAAAGCGCTGCCACGGGCTGAGCTTCAGCACGGCCGCGAGATCGCGAAAGCTGCCTTCCCCGTAACGGAGGCCGGTGACCATGCCGGCCATGACGGGGAAGAAAGTGACGATCGCGATCAGCACGATCTTCGGCGTCGGGCCGATCCCCAGCCAGAGGAGCAGAAGCGGCGCGATGGCGATCTTCGGTGCGGTCTGCAGGAGCAGGATGAGCGGCGTAGCGAAACGTTCGACGCGGGGCAGCCGCGCGAAAACAACGCCGGCAAAAATGCCGACGGCGGTTCCGATCACGAAGCCCGCGATAATCTCCGAAAGCGTCACCCATATATGCCGGGCGAGCTTGGCGTTCTCGAAGAGGAAGGCAACACGATCGAGCACTTCGACGGGTCCCGGCAGAAGAAAGGCCGGGATGTCAAAGAGGAAGATGATCGCCGTCCACAGGACAAGGGTCGCGATCAGACCCGCTATGCCACGCAGGATCATGCTCATTGACCGATAGTGGACAGGTCGACGACGAAGTCCTCGGCCTTCGGCGCACTGTCGATGACCTTATATTCCGCCAGCATATCGGCGTTCTTCTGCCAGCCGGCGAAGTCCGCAGCACCGAGGCCTTTCTCCTTGGTCAATGGGCTCTGCCAGACGGAAGGGACGAAGGTCTGTTCGAAGGCGGTCGTCAGAATGCCCTTCTGGTCCTTCGGCCAGGTGGGCGTGTATTTCTCGAGCGAAATATCGAGCGCGTCGCCGATATGGCCGTCGATCACCCATTGGTAGGATTGGGTGATGGCGGTGGTGAAGCGCTTCACAAGATCCGGGTTCTGGGCGAGCTCCTTGTCGCTTGTGACGACCACGTTGCCGAAAGACGGAAGGAAGTCGTTAGACAGGATCATCGTAACCTTGGTGCCACCGGCTTCGAGGTTATACTTGCGCAGTTCCGAGAAGACGATCGCATCGACCTGGCCGGCCTGCAGCGACTGGACGATGGCGCCGGTCGCGACCACCTCCACCGAAACGTCGTTGATCGAGAGGCCCGCCTGCTTCAGACCCACCTGGAGCTGGAGGTAGTTGGGGCTTGCAAGGCTGGTGACGGCGATCTTCTTGCCCTTCAGGTCCTTGTACGTCTTGATGCCACTGTCGGCTTTGGCGAGAAGCGCGCCGATGCCGCGCTGATAGGTCGTGTGGACGACCTTGACCGGGAGGCCATTCGCGGCAGCGGCCACCACCGCGTCGCCGTTCGGAAAGCCAAAATCGACATTGCCGGCGGCGATATTGGTCAGGATGTCGGCGGCGGCGGCGTAGATGAACTCGACTTCAATGCCGTTCTTCTCGAAAATGCCCTTCTCGACGCCGGCATAAAGCGGCGCATAGAACGGCGCGGCCGCACCGTCGATCTGCAGCACGACCTTGTCGGCCGCTTCGGCGGTGATGGCAAAAAGCGGCGAGGTGATGAGGGCGACGAGGCCCGCTGCGGTCGTCACGCGAAACTGGTTCATAGTTACTAGCTCCTGAGTTCCCATTCTGTGGAGGTAAATGCCCTTCCTGCTATGCGCAGAAGGTTTCTCTGGGTAGCCTCATAGTCGTCGAGCCAGTCGTCGGTGGCACGATTTCCATGGACTCCAAGTAGGCAGCCGGTTTCAAGGCCAATCGCCCCGCCGACGGTCAGAATGATCTCGCTTTCCATCTCGACGCCAATGGCGCCCAGAGACTGGAAACGGTCAATGAAATTGCCGGAGAGGTCCTGCCCGTCGTCCGGCAGCCGATAGCGGCGGTCCTGGCCGAAGTAATAGCTGTCGGTCGAGGCGACCAGGCCCGGCCGGCAAGTCAGCCCAAGCTCAACCGCGGCGCCGACCAGGGCCTCGGTGATGCGGGACGAAGCCTTGGCCTCACCGCCAGCAGCACGATAGGTGCGCGCGGTACCGGTGTCGCCGATCGCCCGGTTCACAGCCACGAAGGAACCGGTTCCGTATTCTGCCACCAACGAAGACATGCCTCCGATCCGGACGACGCGTTTTGCGCCAAGCATGGCGAGTTCCACCAGTGCGATCTCGGTTGAAGGGCCGCCGATGCCAGTCGAGCAGATGGTGAGGCGCTTGCCCTCATACGTGCCGGTAACGACGGCGAACTCCCGCTTGCGTCCGAAGTCCGTGACATCTTCCAACATATCGGCAAGCAGCCGCACGCGATCCGGATCGCCGGGGGTCAACACGTTTTCGGCGATGTCTCCAAGCCCACACGGCAGATGCGGCGGACGGCCGTTCTTCCAGGGAAAGGCAGCGCTGGTCTTAGCCATTCTTGGCACCCTTCCAGGAAAGGACCCGGTTTTCGAGGATCGTCAGCGCTACATGCAAAGCCAGGCCGAGAGCGACGGTCATCAGCACGGCCGCGAAGAGGAGGGGTGTCTTGTAGGTGGCCGATGCGAAGGTCATTATGTAGCCTAGGCCAAGCTTGCCGGACATCCATTCCGCCAGCACTGCGCCGACTAGCGCCTGCACGGCACCGATCTTGAGGCCAACGAAGACCTCCGGCATGGCCGACGGCAGCTCGATCTGACGGAAGCGCTGTACGGTGCCGAGGCCCAGAAGCCTCGAAAGGTCTTTCATCTTCGGATCCAATGCACGGAAGCCGGCGACCGCACCCACGAAGACCGGAAAGAAGACCAGCGAGAAGATCAGGATGAGCTTGGAGAGCATTCCGAAACCGAACCAGACGACGAAGAGCGGCGCGAGCGCGATCTTCGGCGCCGTCTGCAGAATGACGAGCGGCCCGTCGAACCACATCGCGAGCTTTCGAAAGCGGGTCATGACGTAGGCCAACGCGATCCCGGCGACACCCCCAAGGACAAGCCCGAGAATGATGTTCTGCAGCGTGAAGCCGAGATGCAGCCAAAGCTCACCGGTCAACGCGATCGTGACCAGAGCGTTCCAGGTGCGAAGCGGCGACGGCAAAAGATAGTTCGGCATGGCCATCGGCCCCGTCGCAAACCACCAGACGGCAAGAAGCACGGCGAGCGCCAGCGTATAGTCGATCCACGCAGTCAGACGCCGGTTCATCAATGCGCCTCCCCACCCGAGGTTCGTAGATCGCGGCGGAGTTGCGCAACGAGCGCATGATAAGCGGGATCGAGCTTGGTCTCCTCTCCGCGCGGGCGGGCAAGCTGGACGTCATGGACGCATTTGAGCTTGCCGGGCCGCGCCGTCATGACCATCACCCGGTCGGCAAGGTAAGCGGCCTCGTCGACGCTGTGGGTGACTAGCAGGATCGTCTTGCCGGTCGATTGCCAGATGCGCAGCAGTTCGTCGTTTAGCGTGTCGCGGGTGAGAAGGTCGACGGCAGAGAAAGGCTCATCCATCAGCAGGATCGGCGGATCATCCGACAATGATCGGGCGATCGCGGCGCGCTGGCGCATGCCGCCTGACAATTGCCGAGGGAGTGCCTTTTCGAAGCCCGCTAGCCCGACCATCTTGATGAGATCGAGTGCGACCCTGTCTCCCTCAGCGCGACTGACACCGGCGGTATCGAGCGGGAAGCGGACATTGTCCAGGATGGTCTTCCACGGCAGCAGAACCGGCTCCTGAAAGACGAAGCCGACGGGGCGCTTGCGGCCAGCGGTATCGAGTGTGATCGTGCCGCCCGTCGCCTGGTCGAGACCGGAAATCAGTCGCAGAAGCGTCGACTTGCCGCAACCGGAGGGGCCGACGATCGAGATGAATTCGCCTTCCTTGATGGTGATGCTGACCGGCTCCAGCGCCGTTACCGTTCCATGGTCCGCGACGAATGTCTTGTGAACACCCGCGATATCGATCATCCGCTCCGACTGCACCACCCAAAACTCCATGCCTGAGAGACGGGAGAACCAATGGCTTATCGGAAGGATCGCCATCCTCTTCGGCCCCAGCCCGCCCGGGAAAGAGCGCAGGTTTTCACAAAACTTTCATCCACGCAACAAAAATCTCAAAGATGAGATTTGTATCAAAATTGTTCCTATCTGTTTTCGAAACGAGAATTGTCACTACGCCGCGGCCTGTTGCTGCAGGATAGTCTGCTCGATGAAATCGGCCGCTTGATCGCCTTTCAGGCTACGCCTCCAGAGCTGGTCGGTCATGCCGCCATAGAGCTGCACTGCTTCCGTGGCAGCGGTAATTGTCGCGACACCGACACGGATATTGGCGAAGGAGCCAAGCCGGAAAGGACTGACGGCGACCTGCGCTCTGTCGGCTCGTTTGAAGATCTGAAAACTCGCGCCCGGCATGGAATCGATGACCACGCCGATCTGCACACCGATCGGCTGTTCGCGCAACATGCGGACGATATTGTGAATCTCGGCGCGGGCCGCCGCCCGACGTTCGGCGAGATTGACTCCGGGCGGATTATGAGCGCCGATGAAGCCAATACGACTGAACTCCTCCAGCTCCGCGGCCGAGACGAGGCTGACGATGTTGGGGTTTCGGCGGCGGAAAGTTGCCTTGCGGGTCGTCAGTATCTCCATCAATGTGCCGATCTCGCGGATTGCGGCCGTCCGGTCGCCGACATCCTGCGGGATGCTCTCGTCCAGCACTTTGGGCAGCAACTCGTCATAACGATAAGTGGTGAGCAGATAGGAGATCGGCCCAAACATCACGGTGATCTGGTCGACATCCTCCTCCAGTTGGCGCATGCGTTCAAAGAAGCTGATAGCCGAGGCGATATATTCCACGCCGACGCCCAGCAGCGTCGGGAGCGACACGCCCAGCAGATCGGCGATCTTGCCCAGCGTATCCACCTTCGGCGGTTTGCCGGATTCATAACGATAGATCGCGGCACGGGACACGCCAGCCCGGCCCGCGAGCTCTTCCGGCGTAAGTCCGGCCCCCATGCGAAAAGCGCGAAGGCGACGCCCAACATCCTCTGTGGAACTCACGAAGTCCAAGGCGATTCCTCCATCATAATTATTGTTAAATCTTTGGCTCTTTATACAAAAAATGGACAATTCGCAATGAAGATAATTTTCATGCGAAAAATCTCATTTTTGAGAATCGTCTTGACAGCCGTCGCATTCCCAAAATAGGCTTTGTTTTTGAACACAGGGAGCGCCCTATGATGTCCGACTGCCTTTCCACCCGACGCTGACCATAGGCGCTCGGCCGTGTGCCGCAACGGGGGATTGCCCCGACCTCGTCACCCCACCTTCGACAAACATGCCTTCGACCGGCGGCTTGACCGCCGCAGGGCTCTATTTTCTCGATTCCGGAAACCGTCATGCCAGCCAGCCCCTGTGTTACTCCAGATTCCGTTTCCGCCGGTATTTCGCGGCAGCCCTCCATTCATGAGGTCGAAGCCCGGGTGAAGACCCATGAATGGGTGAACGAACAATATCGCTTACTGGTGCTCATCGCGCCGGCCTCGGTGCTCGATTGCAAGCCTGGCCAGTTCTTTCACCTGCTTTGCCCGCAGACTAGCCGTTTCCAACCCTATCTGCGTCGGCCGATGAGCATTTACTCTTATGACCAGACGAAGAGCGAGCTTTCCTTTCTTTACAAGGTCACCGGTGCCGGCACCGGCGCGATGACGCAGCTCGAGCCGGGCGAATTCTTGAACATTGTCGGGCCGCTCGGGCAGGGGTTCGAGATCCGGCCAGAATGGCGACAGCCATTGCTTGTCGCTCGCGGCGTCGGGCTTGCGACGCTTGCGCCGCTCGCCCGGGAATGCGCCAGGCTCGGACGGCCGCTGACGGCAATCTGCAGCGCCCGTTCACCCGACCTGTTAATGTCGATCGAACTCTTCCGCTCTTACGGTGCCGATGTGATTACCGTCACCGATGCGGAGGGCAATTCGAGTGCCGAAAGCCTGACGACGCTGATCGAAGGCCTGATCCGCAGCCGCGGTGCCGACGCTTTCTTTACCTGCGGCTCGGCCCGCCTGCTGCGGATGCTCCAGGAGATCGGCATCCGCCACGGCATCGGCGGCCAGGTGGCGCTCGAACAGCACATGGCCTGCGGCATCGGCATGTGCCAGGCCTGCGTACGCCCCTTTCGACACGAGAACGGTGCGGTGAACCTGCGCGTCTGCCGCGAAGGCCCGGTCTTCGATTTGCAGGAGGTACTGTAATGGCCAACCTCACGACCAAAATCGGCACGCTGACGTTGAAGAACCCGATCATGCCTGCCTCCGGCACGTTTTCCGAGGAGCTTTCGGAGATCTTTGATCTCGATTGCCTCGGCGCGCACGTGACGAAGACCATTACGCGGGGAAAACGAGCCGGCAATCCAGTGCCGCGCGTCTGCGAGGTGAATGGCGCCATGCTGAATTCGATCGGCATCCCCAGCAAGGGCGCGGACTGGTTTCTGAAGAACACCGTGCCCTTCTACGCCGACTACGACGCACCACTGGTGATCAGCATTTCCGCCAACACCGCTGATGAATTCGCCCGCTTTGCCGAGGAGGTCAACGTGCCGGGAGTTGCGGCGATCGAGGTCAACATTTCCTGCCCGAACATCGAGGACGATGGCAAGGCTTTTGCCATGCGGCCCGGTCCGACGGGCGAGGTCATCCGCGGAATGCGTTCAGCCACCGGCCTTCCGCTCTGGGCAAAGCTTTCACCCAATACGGGCGAGGTCGTCGAAGTGGCGCAGGCTGCAGAAGCGGCAGGCGCCGATGCGCTCGTCACCGCCAACACCATGCTCGCCATGGCAATCGACAGCCGGACCGGCCGCGCCCGGCTCGGCAATGGGATGGGCGGACTTTCCGGCCCGGCGCTGAAGCCGATCACGCTGCGTATGACCTATCAATGCGCTCGCGCCGTTTCCATTCCCGTCATCGGCTGCGGCGGCATCTCAAGCGTGGACGATGTGCTCGAATACCTGATCGCCGGCGCCCACGCCGTGCAGGTCGGCACCGCCACCTTCATCAGTCCCACCACGATGCCGCGCCTCGTCCGCGACCTCGAAAGGGAGCTCGATCTGCGAGGCCTTTCATCCGTCAACGCACTGATCGGCACGATCGACGTCGCCGACCAAGCCATCATCCTTGCGGAGTATGCATGATGAGTGCCGCCGTTCTCGAAAGATTGGCATGCTTTGACATTACCGACACGGCAACCCGGCTCTTCGCCGAGATCGCCACCCGAACCGCGGATGTCGAGGGAGTAAGCCGCCCGGCCTTCTCGAAGGTCGAAACGGAAACGCTACAGTTCCTGATCGACTTTGCCCAGTCGGAAGGCTTGATCACCGAATGGGATGCCGGCCGCAACACCGTCTTCACATTGCCCGAACATACAAAGGCCGATCGCTACACCCTCGTAGGCTCCCACATCGACAGTGTGCCTTGCGGCGGCAATTTCGACGGTCTCGCAGGTGTGCTGGCCGGGCTTCTCTGCCTTGTCCGCGCCAAGCGCGAAGGGACCCGCTTCCCTGAACCGGTAAAAGTCATCGCCATGCGCGGCGAAGAAAGCGCCTGGTTCGGGCCATGCTATATCGGCTCTAAGGCTCTGCTCGGCGTACTGTCCCAGTCCGAGCTTTCCGCCAAGCACAAGAAAGATGATCGAACGCTCGACGAACATATGGAAGCGAACGGCATCGACATGGAGCCGATCCGGGACGGTAAACCGTTGCTCGATCGTGCAGCGGTAAAGGCCTATCTCGAAGTGCATATCGAGCAGGGACCGGTGCTGATCGAACGCAACCTACCGGCGGCAGTCGTTTCCGGCATACGCGGAAATTTCCGTTATAAGAAGATCTCCTGTTTCGGCGAGGCGGGCCATTCCGGCGCCGTTCCGCTCGCCTACCGCCACGATCCGGTGCTGGCAATGGCGGAATTGCTCAATGTGCTCGACGCCGCCTGGCACGATTTCGTAGCCAGGGGCCGGGATCTGGTCGTCACCAGCGGCATGGTCTCGACAGATCAGCAAAAGCATGCCCTCTCGCGGATCCCGGACAGTGTGGAATTCAGCCTCGACATCCGCAGTCAGGACCGGGAGATGCTTGAGACGATGCACGCCCTCGTCCTCAAGCAAGTCGCCCGGATTGAGCGGGAGCGCACAGTCCGGTTCGAACTTGGCGAAGCGCTCTGGACCAGTCCGGCACTCTGCGACAAACTTCTCATTGCCCAGCTTTCCCACGCGGCCAGCACAATAGGCGTAAAGCCGACGCTCGTTCCCTCGGGCGGCGGCCATGATGCGGCGGTCTTTTCCGAAACCGGCATCCCGTGCGGCATGATTTTCATCCGCAACCGCAATGGATCGCACAATCCGCAGGAGGCTATGGAGATCGACGACTTCAAGATCGCCACCTCCATCCTCCATCGGTTTTTGAGCAATCCGAACCAAGCTCACCACCAAACAAACAACTCCGGCCCGACAGTAAAGGAGAGCGGCCCCATGTTCACCAAGATCACCGACATCATCCGCCAGAAGGGTAATGCGGTGCACGCCTATCGTGCCGCAGCTACCGCCGCGCAGCAGGCCGCGATCGCCGATCCGGACCGCGCCGTCGGTTATTTCATGCTCGGTTTCGCCGCCCAGGAATTCGCTGACATGTACTACGGCGAACCGCTGCAGGCCTATATCGCTGACATGGAGTTGGTGAAGCTGGAGGGATATGCGCGAAGTCTCGATGCCGCTTTCGATGACGAAGGGGCCGATATTCGTCTTAAAACCCTTTCGTCAATCGCGCAGAGTCTGGCTGATAGCCGCTGCTAGTTGGCACATGCCGATAGCTTAGCGGCGAATGCTGTCCGAACAGCAAGCTCATCAGGCGATATGATCTGGAAGAGCGCGTGAACTGCGTCACGAGTGCCTGAAAAAGTGAAAATTTAAGTCTAACCCGACAGAGATGCGCAAAAGCCCTAGCGGCGAGAGGACTTAGCATCTTTGCTTGTTATATCGCAAAGTCTTGTTGCGGGCTCGGTCTGCCCCACTAGGAGGCCCACCGGCCAGGCTAGAGTTCCAGTGGTTGCTGTATAACTGATGTGCAAAGAACGGCTATGGACCGGCTACCGCTCAGGAGCAGTCCAAACCTGATTTGGATTCATCGATTCAAGGGAATAGTTCGCCGTAGAGGATCTTAGATTCGAGGGGTCTAGCGTCTACGATGGCTAGGGGTTCCACCCCCGCGCGGCGCAAGGGATCGCTGTCGCTCGCCAGGGCCGGTATCCCCGGCCTTCCTCCACGTCGTTCCTCCGTTCTGTGCAGGCCGGGTGATCCCCCTCCGGCCCGCCGCCCTTGCACCTTGCTACCCCGGTCTCGGCGACGGCCAGGGTTGCAGCGCAGCGCTGCGCTCCAACCCAAGCCCACGGAGACAGAAAATGTATCACCAACTCGCCACCCGGTTCGGCCGCAATTCCCACCAAATCAGCGGGCGCGAAGCTCTCGATAATGAAGCTCTGTATCGTCACGTTCCATCCGTTTTCGCCCGTGAGGCGCATGACAGCCGGTCGGGCCGCTATGTTTACGTGCCAACCATTGAAATCGTGGAGGGGTTGCGAAAGGAGGGGTGGTTTCCGTTCTTTGCGGTCCAGTCCGTACCGCGCGACGGCAGCCGCCATGGCCATGCCAAGCACATGTTGCGCCTGCGCCGGGATGATGGCATCGGCAAGCCGGAAGCGGCCGAAGTCATCATCGTCAACAGTCATGACGGAACGTCAGCCTACCAGATGTTCGCGGGAATGCTGCGGTTCGTCTGCACCAACAGCATGATTGCAGGCGATCGCTTCGAGGAAGTCCGCGTACCGCACAAGGGCGGCATAGAGGGTCAGATCATCGAAGGCGTCTATACGGTCGCGAAGGACTTTCCACGTCTGATCGACGCGACGGAGACGATGAAGGAAACCCGGCTGTCACAGGACGAACAGCGCGTGTTGGCCGAAGCCAGCCTTGTCGCCCGCTATGGCGAGGATGAAAGCCCCGTCCGCCCGGATCAGATCATTGCCCCACGCCGCCGCGAGGATGTCGGGCAAAGTCTCTGGAGCACCTTCAATGTCATTCAGGAGAATATGATACGTGGCGGGCTGGATGGCCGTCGCACCAACGCCGATGGCCATATCCGCCGCGCCCGGACCCGCGCCATTAACGGGATCGACCAGAATGTCGGACTGAACCGCGCGCTCTGGACGCTGGCAGAAGGCATGCAACGCCTGAAGCGCGGATGATTGCGGTGCCGTGCAGCCGGATTTCCGGTTGCACGGTTTTCCACCTTTGCGGCTATGCGATTTTCCACCGATCCGTCGACCCGGATCGGCGGCGTGACCGTCTTGCCAGAACGGCCGCCGCTCGCCGGGCTGCGCCCGGCTCGCCACATCGACTTTTCCATGTTAAGTAATTATTAGCCAATATTGATCGCGTTACGCGATCTACATATTCGATAATCTTGGCTTCAAAGTATATCACCAGTTGCACAGACTCTGTCCTACCAGCGGCGCTCTCCTGCTGGAAGAAAGAGGTGACGCGATGCCAAGCTCTGATTGGCGCTCGCCGGCCGCCTATGGACATGCACTGAGCATTCCAGCCGCCGGCTTCGCTTGGGAATATCTCCGCCGCGATGACGATTACCGGCGCGACTTTGAGCGCGTCTACGCCTTACGAGGACACGATTCCGATCTGAACGACGCGTTCGCCAACCGGTGGGGACTGCGATTTCCCTGTACCGCCTGAAACACCGGCCGACCAGGGCGCTCGCTTCTGGATACCAGCACTTCAGCCTGAGGCAATACAACTGACGGCGACCGCGGCGTCCGTGACCCGGCAGGCAAGATTGCCAATCGCTCTTTCCGACCTTTCCGGCGCGATCATCCGGCAGGCGGACGATGGTGTCCATATCGTTTGGCGCGTCGATGGTGTCGATCATCAGGTTTGGCTCGATGGGCCACTAACGTCCGAGCCTTGCGATTTCGCTTTGATCCTCCCGCTTGACGGCCTGTTTGAGTTGCGGGCTCATGCCGCTCGTCGGTTCTGGCGTGCCATGAAGGGGAGGCCACCCGGCAGGCCGTTGCGCCCGCTGCCGATCCAAACCCGTGATCGTCATATCCTGACGCTCCGAGCACTCGACGCCCGTTTTTCAGGAGAAAGCTACCGCTCGATCGCCGAGGTGCTCCTCGGCTTCCGAGGCCGGACGAAGAACGATTGGGAAATAAGCCCGCTGAAGAATCGAGTACGGCGTCTCATCGCCGATGGAATGAAATACATGCGTGGCGGCTATCGGGACCTGCTCACCTATCCGATCAAGCTGAACCGCCGTCGCTGAAAGGGTGGCGGTTCCTCGATCGGGAGGCTCTTTGGGGTGCCGGAATTGCACCCACATCATTCCGGCACGCTGCAAGGAGTCAATCCTCCGCCAGAGTTCGCCATAGTTCGCTGTCGCCGCCGACAGTCGCCGAACTTGACCAGGAGGCCAGATACCATGATCGACCCGAAAACAGGGCTGCCGCCCCGATTCCTGCGCACCCCCGATGCTGCGCGCTTCCTCGGCATCTCTCTACGGACGCTGGAAAAGCATCGTACCTATGGCACTGGCCCGACCTATCGCAAGATCGGGGGGCGCGTCATTTATGCGCTGGAGGATCTGCAAGCCTGGACGGCTGTCGGCGCCCGCAAATCCACGACAGACAAGGACGCCGGCCGCGTTTTCCCAGCGCGTCCCCTGACGCCCGCTGAGCGGGGGGCGCGCTGAATGTCGCGCGGTTCGACCCATGGTGCCGGACGCTCGCTTCAGCAGCTTGGCGGCGAAAGCGAAAGAGCGCGGCTTGATCCATTTGTTGTCGCGACAGGCGATGCCAGTCCCCGCGACCAGCGCGACCTTATGGAGCGACCATTCTTCTCGCTCGCCAAGGCCAAGCGGGTAACACCGATCCTCTATGAGGCTGGCGGCATTCGTGTCGAAGTGTTCGCCTTGCCCGAGCACGGCATGGCGACCATCTGGGACGCTGACGTGCTAATCTGGGCGGCTAGCCAAATCGTCGAGGCCGAGAACCATGGCCTGAAGACATCGCGCTTCCTGCGCTTCACGCCGTACCAGCTCCTGATGGCGATCGGCCGGGGCACCGGCGCGCGCGAGTACCGGCTCCTCAAGGGTGCGTTCGCCCGCCTGCAATCGACCGTTATCCGCACCACGATCCGCCACTCCGAGCATTGGCGGCGACACCAGTTCTCCTGGATTAACGAATGGGAGGAGCTGACCACCCACGAGGGACGGGTCGAGGGCATGGAGTGTGTTCTGCCCGATTGGTTCTATCGCGGCGTCATCGACCGCTCGCTTGTGCTGACCATCGATCCGGATTATTTCCGGCTGACTGGCGGGATCGAGCGCTGGCTCTATCGCGTCGCCCGTAAACATGCCGGTCGGCAGCCACAGGGCTGGCTGTTCGAGGTTGCACACCTCCACCAAAAATCCGGCAGCTTGGCGCGGGTCTCCGATTTCGCGCTCGACATTCGGCGTATCGTCGCCCGCCAGCCGCTGCCCGGCTATCTGCTCACAATCTCCCGCCAGGCGCGGCGCGAACTGCTCCATATCCGCCCGATCATGTCGTCCACAGTGCCTGTGGACCAGGCTGTGGAAACGCTCGTGACTTCGGGCGCAAACGGTATCGGGACTTCGGGCGCAGGACTATCGGGATTTCGGGCGCACGGACCGCAGTTAAACCTCTGGCCTGAAACGCAAAATCCAAGTGCTAACTTAGAGTCTAACCAAGAATCTAACTCTTTTTCTTTGACGCGCACGGGCGCGACACATGGTGCCGGTGCCGCCGGACGGTCACGGCGGGTGCCATGATAGTCGCTCTGCTCAATCAGAAGGGCGGCGTCGGCAAGACGACACTGGCCCTGCATCTCGCCGGTGAATGGGCGAGGACGGGAAAGCGCGTCACGCTCATCGATGCGGACCCGCAAGGCTCGGCGCTGGACTGGTCGCAGCAACGGGCGCGGGAGCGCTGCCCACGCCTGTTCGGTGTTGTCGGCGTGGCCCGCGACACGTTGCACCAGGAAGCACCCGAGCTGGCGCGTGATGTCGATCACGTCGTCATCGACGGCCCGCCACGTGTCGCAGGACTGATGCGTTCGGCCTTGCTAGCTGCCGACCTGGTGCTGATCCCTGTACAGCCGTCGCCATTCGACGGATGGGCCTCGGCTGAGATGCTGGCGCTCCTCAGGGAGGCGCGTATCTACCGGCCGGAGCTTGCTGCACGCTTCGTGCTGAACCGTTGCGGCGCGCGGACCGTCATCGCCCGTGAGACGGCCGAGGCGCTGGCCGATCACGATCCACCGTTGCTCGCCACCACGATCGGCCAGCGCGTCCTCTTCGCCGATGCGGCGCAGTCCGGACGGCTTGCATCGGAGATCGATCCTGACAGTCCAGCCGCGCGCGAGATTGCGGCGCTCGCCGCCGAGGTCGGGAGGGTCGTGCCATGAGCGAAGGGTCGCCGAAACGGGGTTTTGCAGAGCGTCCCGCCGATCCTGAAAGCTGGGTCAAAGCCACTGAACCGCCAACAGGCCGGCCAGGCGAAGGAGCGGCGTTCACTGCGCGATTGACGATCGACATCACGAAGGAGCTGCGCGGCCGCATCAAGGTTGCGGCGTTCAGGCGGGGGATCACTGTCGCCGACATGCTCCGCGCGCTGCTCGGGCGCGAATTCCCACCCACTGAAGGAGACACACTATGACCGGCAACGCGGCTCCCGGCATGCGCGGTGGCCCCGTGCCGTCAGCACTTCCCTTCGACAGCCTGACGCATGTCAACTTGACCTTCGTCGAGAAGAAGATTGAGCACTGGATCAGGTTCGGCCGCGAGGCTCACCAACAGACCCTTGATCGGCGTCGTCGCATCCTCTCGTTTCGGCCAGGTGCCGTCTTTGCCTTCGTGCGTTGGGCCTCCAATGACTTCGGGACCATCATCTCGCGCATCGACATTGCGCGTGCCGTCGCGCCGGGTGAGTCTTATCAGACGCTGCCCTTCGTGCGTCCCGGGGGTAAGATCCTACTCAAGATCGACGGCTGGCCCAAGGTCAAACAAGTGCTCCGGCATATCGACGCCATCCAGGCGATCGGTATCGATCCTGAGGATGTTTCACCTGATCACTGGCGGCACGTCCACAACCGGTTGACTGCCGGACTCGAGCCGCGCGCCTACACTGCCGACCAGCATCGGGCGTTCCTGTTGCGCCAGAGGGTCGAGCCATGACCCGCTTCGGCTATGTGATGGTGACGTATTTTTCGATCATGGGCGTCGCCATCGCGTCCTTCATCCCGACGCCGACCCGGCTGGTCTGGAACGTCTCCGCCAGCGCGCCGATTGGCCTCTACGATATAGATCCGCTCGGCGATCTCCCCGGCGATCTCATTGTCACCGATCTGGTCGCGGTCGATCCGCCCGAAGCGCTCGCCGATTTCATGGTGGAGCGCAGTTATATTGGCCGCGGCGTGCCGCTTCTCAAGCGCGTCATGGGGCTGCCGGGTCAGGAAGTCTGCCGCGTCCGCCGCACCGTCACGGTCGATGGCATTGAGATTGGCACGGCGCTCGACCGCGACCGGACCGGCCGCGAAATGCCGGTCTGGAACGGCTGCCGCCGCATTGCCGGTGATGAGATTTTCCTGATGAACCCGGATGTCCGCGACAGCCTCGACGGTCGTTATTTCGGACCGATCCCGGCCAGCTCCGTCAGCGGTCGCGCGACGCCGATCTACACCGACGAGGACGGCGATGGCCGCTTCGTCTGGTACGCCGCGACACGCTGATGGCGCATCGAACATCTTTCCCAACCCCAAATAAGGAGCTTTCCCATGCCGCAGATCGGCCAGTTCACGCGCGAGACGACCGGCTTCGTCGGGCGCGTCCACACGCTCACCCTCTACCGCGAAATCACCATCGTTCCGGCCGAGCCGTCCGATGCCGAGAACGCGCCGGACTATCGTATCCACCACGGCGCCGATGACGGGCCGGAGATCGGTGCCGGCTGGAAACGCACCGGCGAGCGCGCGGGTGAATATATCTCGCTGCTGATTGACGACCCGGCCTTGCCCCAGCCGATCCGCGCCAACCTATTCCGTGACGATGACGGCGGTGCCGCTTGGTCGCTGCATTGGACTCGGCCGGTTAAGCGTGGCGAAAAGGACTGAGGTCATGCGATCAATCATCAGGACCGCGTGCGGAATTGCGCGAACAATCGCCATCCCTTTGTTCGCGAACAGGCCGTCTCATCCCTTCGTCCCGCTCGAACGCAGGTCGGCCGGCGCGCGTAGCGGAGGTCAAGGGCGATCGCAGATCGGCGCCTCGCGCAACCCCTTGACCGAAGCGAGCACGCTGGCAGTCTCGCGTCTGTGCGGAGACAGAATGCCCGTCCGAACGGCGGTCCTTTTCTTTTTCGCCATGGTCGCTGCCGCGATGCCGTTTCCTTGTCAGGCGCAGCCCGAGCCGGTCCAGCGTCTGACTGCGGTCGATCCCTATGCCGCCGCCATCGCCGAGGCGGCGCAGCGGTTCGGTATTCCGGCTGCTTGGATCAGAGCCATCATGCGCGTCGAAAGCGCCAACGACCTGCGGGCGACCTCGCCCAAGGGTGCGATGGGCCTGATGCAGATCATGCCCGCGACCTGGGCGGATTTGCGCGCCCGACATCGACTCGGCAGCGATCCCTATGATCCGCGCGACAACATTCTTGCGGGAACGGCGTATCTGCGTGAGCTGCATGATCGCTACGGCTCCCCGGGATTTCTGGCCGCCTATAATGCCGGTCCTGGTCGCTACGAAGAACATCTTGCGGGCCGTCCGTTGCCCCCCGAAACCCGCGTCTATGTCGCTGCGCTCGCCCCGCAGATCGGTGGCGGCGCGATCATCGGGCCGGTCGCCGTCGGGGTCGCCGATCCGCTGTCGTGGACCGGCGCGGCACTGTTCGTCGGGGAGGGTGAGCGCACATCCACCGCCGATCCCGTGCAGGCTGGCGACAAATCCGCCGACGACCAGGCTACAACGCAGGTGCGTGATGTCTCGGCAATCGTGCCGCAGTCGGGCGGCCTGTTCGTGGCCCGAGCAGAAACGGGAGGGCCGCGATGAGCATGGCGCGGCGGCATGGTTGGCAGTCCTTTCCAGTGTGCAGCGGGTATGGGTGGGGTCGGGTTGAATTAGGGGCAGGACAGGCGGGAAGGGCAGAGAGGCGGGAGGGCAAGATTAAAGCGGACGGCACCCTATGGGTCCGATCCGGGGGGCAAGCCCTTGTCTGCACACTGTTTCGGACGGCACCGCCGTTAGGGCATCACGGTGCCGTCGGTTGCCGCAAACCCAGCAACCGCCGTGTTTTCGGCGGCACTCTCGTCCGATATCGGCGTTTTCAGGCGGATTAGTGCCAATGAGGGGCGACGACGACAACCGCTTCCGACCGAAGCCCGGCCGCATCCGCTCGGATGTGGCGAAGGCCGGTCAGGCGAAGAGCTTCCTCACCAAGGTCAGGAAGATCGCCCGCCAGCATGGCGCGGCCTCCGGGCGGACCTCGCGCGGCAGTGCCGGAACATCCGGCAAGCCGGGTCAGAACGGCGCGGTCGCATCCGGCCGGGGCGTCATGCGTGGGCGCGGCGCGGCCTTCGTCCGATCACGCAACCTGTCGAACGGCTGGCGTCATCGCCAGCCTGGCAGTCGCCGCGTCATCGTCAAATCGCGCTCGGTTCGCGCCGCCGGCAAGAGCGGCAAGGCCGCCGCGCATCTGCGCTACATCCAGCGTGATGGCACCTCGCGCGACGGCGAGAGGGGCCGGCTCTATTCGGCGACCGAGGACCGTGCCGACAGCGAGGCCTTCCTGGATCGCGGCAAGGACGATCGCCATCAGTTTCGTTTCATCGTTTCGCCGGAGGACGGCGCCGAGATCCAAGACCTGAGCGGCTTTACCCGCGACCTGGTGGGTCAGCTTGAAGCGGACCTCGGCACAAAGCTCGATTGGGTCGCAGTCAATCACTTCAACACCGGCCATCCCCATGTTCATGTCATCGTCAACGGCCGCGACGAACTGGGCGAGGATCTCGTTATCAACGGCGACTATCTCGCCAACGGCATCCGCGAACGGGCGAGTGAACTGGCCACGCTGGAACTCGGTCCCGTTACTGAGATCGAGCAACGCCGCAAACTGAAGGCCGAGATCGGTCAGGACCGCTTCACGCGCATCGACCGGGCGATGTTGAATGAGGCCGAGGGTGGAGCACTCGATCTGCGCCACGCGCCCGATGATACGCGAAGCCAGAGGGACCGAGCGCTGCGCATCCGCCGACTTGGCAAGCTGGAAAAGATGGGCCTCGCCACCGAGCCGTTGCCGGGCGTCTGGGAGCTGAGCGACCGGCTAGAGCTGACGCTGCGCGAGATGGGCGAGCGCGGCGACATCGTGCGTACCATGCAGAAGGCGATGCGTGCCGAGGGGCATGATCGTGATCCGATGAGTTTCCAGATACACGCCACCGCGCCCACAACGCCAGTCGTCGGGCGCTTGGTGGACAAACATCTCTCTGATGAACTGGGCGAGAAGCTGACGCTGGTGATCGACGGTATCGACGGCCGTACGCACCACATCTCCGACGTCGATCAGGCGAGGGTCGCAGACGGCCGGATCGGCAGCATCATCGAGATCGGCGCGACCGACACCGGACTGCGCCCGGCCGACCGCGCCATATTCAGGACGGCCGAGGACGGCATCTACCGCCCGAGCCGACATCGGGAGCAGGCGCGTTTCGATGGCCGCGTACCCGGCGGCGACCTTGACGGTTTCGTCGATGCCCATGTGCGCCGGTTGGAGGCACTGCGCCGCGCCGGTATTGTCGAGCGGATCGACGCTGATCAATGGCGCATCCCGCGGGACTTCGAGGCACGTTCTGCAGCTTATGATGCGGGCCGTGGTCGCCAAGCCAGCATCCGTGTTCTTTCGATCTTTGCTCTGGAGAAGCAGATCGCTACGGACGGGGCGACCTGGCTCGACCGCAAGCTTGTTGGGGGAGGCTTTGCGGACATCGCGCCGGCGGGGTTCGGGCAGGAGGTAGGCAACGCGTTGGACCGCCGCCGCGAGCGGCTGATCGAACAGGGCGACGCCACACGTCAACAGAACGGGCGCATTCTCTATCGCCAAGGCCTTTTATCGACATTAGAAGCGCGCGAGGTCGCCCGCGTCGGGGCGGAACTGGCGGCAAGTAAGCCGATACCGTTCCGGGCGGTTGGCGACGGCGAGACCGTTAGCGGCACCTTCACTGGGACGGTCCAACTCACCAGTGGCAAGTTCGCGATCGTCGAGAAGAGCCACGAGTTCACGCTGCTGCCGTGGCGGCCCGTCATCGACGATCAGCTCGGCAAAGAGGTGAATGGGATCGTCCAGGGTAGATCGGTGTCGTGGCAGATGGGGCGACAGAGAGGCCTGGGCCTGTAACCTGTCTAGTCTTCAACATTGAGAATTGACCTTCCCAAAGCGAAATCATGCCTTGCGGTTCGATGTATCGGCGAAGACCCGCCACACGCGCGGGACAATAGGAGGTTTTGGCCCGTGGCTTGCGATCATGGCAAGGGAAAGAGTTGGCATCGTCGCACCCACAATTGAGTTGGAGGGCGACGAAACTGCGGCTAAACGCGAGCTTCCGAATTTCAGGTTTCCACCAGGACCGACCGCCGACACCATTGAAAATGGTGAATGGCCGCCAGATATTCGATGCCTCTTTCATCCGCGCCCATGTGTTAACCCTTCGCTCGGCGAATGATTTCTGATCGCGCCCAATCGACGGGCAAACCCTGCTGGCACACCTGACCAATGCGGCGTCGGTCGAATTCACGGAAATCCCGGGTGCCTCACACTACGAGCATCTTCAGTCCGCCCCCGATCGCCAGAAATTCCTCGACCCCGTCCTCGTATTCACGTCCTCGTCCGAGAAGGAACGCTGATCCTGGGCGGACGGATCGTAAATGCTGTGTGCGCTGTTACTGCCGCTCCTGTAGCGGAGCATAAGGCGCTGGCCACATTTCGACAGGAGCCAACCCTTTTACTTTGAGGGCGAATTGGCTTCTCGATCATGGCACAATCCACATCACCATGCGTGCGATATCGTTGATAGTGCCCACTTTGTTACATCGTGTACGGTGGATGATCCACTGTCAGCCGTGCATTTGTCAGACAGTGCTTGCAATGCTGCGGATCATTTCGCGAAGCCACATGTGCGCGGGGTCGTTTTCGTAACGCCCATGCCAGGTTTGCACAACACGGAATGACGGTATGGCAATCGGTGGGCGAACCAGACGTAGTGGTTCCGGTCCGCTCCAGCGTTCGAATAGGCGCCGAGGTTCGGTGGCGACGAGTTCAGAATCTTGAACGAGAAGCGGTGCTATCAGAAAGTGCCCAACCGTTAGTGCAACAGTGCGTCGACGGCCAAGATCGTCCAAGGCGTTGTCGACAATTCCATGAGGATCCCCTCGCATCGAGACGTGGAGATGCCGCAGTGAGAGATAGGTTTCGAGATCCAGGTCTTCCTTGAGCAAGGGATGGCCTGCACGACCGGCACACACAAAATCTTCCACATATAGCAACTCCTCGCGAAGAAATGCTGGAGGGCTAGGGAACACGCCAGCGATGAGCTCCACCTCTCCCTGCTCGAGCATGGACAGCCCAAGGTTGATGTTCGTGTGCTTGACGATAAGCGATGCATCCGGCGCCAGCGAATTCATCCGTTCCATTAATGGCGGCAGCAACACGAAGGCCGAATACCCCGACAGGCCGATTACAAAACGGCGAGTTGTCGTTGCGGGATCGAAAGCACGCTCCATTTGCAGCACGGCTTCCACCTGCTCGAGCACGGCGCGGACGGCAGGTTCAAGCTCCGTCGCCATGGAGGTCGGAACCAGCCCTTTGGGTGATCGCACGAAAAGTGGATCATTGAAGAGATGGCGAAGCCGGCTCAAGGCATGGCTGACGGCCGGTTGGGTCAATCCAAGGCGCCCGGCCGCCTTTGTTGCGTGCCGCTCGGCGGCGATCGCATCAAAAATCACCAGAAGGTTCAGATCGACGTTGCCAAGATGAATTCGCTTCATGACGGCTATATTGACAATTAATTGGACTGATCACAAGCGCCCCTGCATTTTTCAATTGCGGTGGCAAAAGACCGGGGGTGCCGGATAGCTGTCGATCACTACTAAAACCGAGCTGCGTTCCGACGAGAGTTTTGGGTGTTGGAACGCCGCCATGAGTGCTGCGCTGACTGTACGTCGTGGATGCCCGACTACTGCACTTAGCCCAGCAACAAGTGGCAAACATTAGGGAGGAACATCGGCGATCAACCAGGCAAGGAAAGGAAGAAACATGTCTGTATTCGTTGTCGTATCGGACCACTTTAGTGACTTCTCAAAACATTGCGGCGCGCTTTCGTTGTCGGAAGCCTGCGATAAAATGAGAGACGGTGATTTTGAGCTAGACGACCTGCTCGTCGCGGGGCAGGGCCTCTCCGAAGCCGAGAAAGCCGCTGTGGAGACCCTGGCCCATCGAAGTGGTGCCACCCAGTCGCTGGCATTATGGAATCGCCGCGACATGCCTTCTGTGGCATCGCTGGCGATCACCCATAAACATCGTTTGGAAAATATTCTGATCTCGACGCCTGTGCTGGTGGCAAGTGATTGCTATCGGTCCCAGTTGATCTTGTCCGCACAGAACGAACTCTTGCTCGATCATGCCACCGGACAGCACGTGCAGGGGATGGTGTTGATCGAGGCCTGCCGACAGATGTTCATCGCCGTTAGTGAACTCGGTCATATGGGCGACGTTGGCAATCGCAAGTCCTACGTGGTCTTTAACGACATCGCGGCACGGTTTCACGCCTTCACCTTTCCGCTCCCGGCAGAGATCGAATATCAGTTGACGACTCTGGATGAAACGCGGCCGGACCGGGTCGTCATCTCGGCAGCCCTCAGCGTCTGGCAAAACGGCGATAAAACTACGGAGATCATTGCTACCTATTCCCTCTTCGAGTCGGGTTTTCTCCAACCGAAGGAAATGAGCAAGGGAGCAGCAGCGGTCCGCGCCTTTGCCGGTGCCGCTCAAGAGAGCGTTCGACCACAAGCATTGGCTGGGTAAATGCCATGAGCAAAGCAACCATCATTGCGTTCTTCGACGTTGATGAAACTCTGATCCGCACGAAGAGCATGTTCGCCTTCATGCGGTTCCTTGATCAACACAACATGATTGCCGACGCTGACGAAGTCATCGAGGGTTTGCGCCGGTTGAGCGATAAAGGGATCGACCGCTCCGAAATCAACCGCATCTATTGGAGGTCTTATAAGGGACTCGAGGCTGAATCCGTCAGAGAGGCCGCCCGGAAATGGTTCGATGAAGCCCGGGAGAAGAGCGATGAGTTCTTCATCGCGTGCGCCATGGACAGGTTGCGAATACATAAGAGCGCCGGGCATCAGATTGTGCTCGTCTCAGGTTCATCAATCGATATCCTTCAACCTCTCGCAAAGTTGATCGATGCTGATTTCATCCTTGCAACACGTTTGCAGGAGAAGAATGGCTACTACACTGGCGAAATTATTCCCCCAGTGATGATAGGAGCCGGCAAGGCTCAGTCGGCCAAACAGTTGGCTTCTCGTCTCAAAGTCCAGACGCACGCTTGCTTCGCCTATGGCGACCATCTATCCGACCTGCCGCTTCTCGAACTCGTCGGCAATCCAACTGTTTTGGGAGATGAGGGGGCTCTTGTCGATCACGCGCATCAAGTCGGATGGCCGATCCTCTCACAGCGGTGCGTGTCAAAACCGGGAGTAGCGGCGTGAACTCCGTTCTCCTCTCAAAAAGCGCTTTGATGGTTGGGATTGCAAGTTGGATGACGGTTGCCGTCATCAACAACGCCACTGATCCGATCACCAATCGGTTTTTCCTTGGCGCGATGCTCCAAATGCGCCTTCTTGCAGGAGATCAGGACGCCCTCGGCGCTGGCCTGCTTTGGCGTGCATGGGCGATACCCGGTACGGCGGAGGTATTCCTTTGGGTCATCGTCGTGATCCAAGCGGCGATTGCTGGATATCTCTGGAAGGCAGCCGTTCAACTTACTTTCGCAAGCATCCGAAGAAACGTCTGCGATATCGAAATGGCACGAACCACCGCCATTAGAGCCCTTACCTGTTTCATGATGCTTTGGATCGCGTTCATGGTTGGGGGGTTCTGGTTCGGCTACTGGATCAAACAGGGTGCCATTCAACAGGTCCACATGACGTTGTTGATCATCAGCATAATTTCGACGGCGTACATCGCAAACAGGTCGCTTGAGCGGCATTCGGAAGAGAACAAGGACCGGATCGGCACCAACTAAAATAGGCAGAGATTGGAGATATTTCGACATTCATAAGAGGGCTTGGGGCCATCTCCTAAGGCTCTTGAGGCACTTGATCGGCAGAGCCTGCCAGGACTTAGCCAGACAAAGCAGACTGTAATGTAACCCGAAACATTCACCTGATGTCATAGCGATATGACGTCTGAGCAGTGGGAACCTCCACATGCCGCTTCGCCACCTATGGCTTATGACGTTCCTTATGACCAGCGCCTTTTTGGTCGTCGGGCAGCTCTATGTAACGATTCCGTTGGTCGGTGACATCGCTACACGCTTCGAGGTCGAACCGGGCCGCGCCGCGCTGGCCGGGTCTGCGTTCGGGATTGCCTATGCCACAGGTTTTTTGATTTTCGGGCCACTTTCTGACCGTTATGGCCGAAGGCCTGTTCTTGTCTTAGGCCTCGTTGCAACTGGACTGGCGACGGCTGTTCTTGGTCTGGTGTCAAGTTTCAGCCTTCTGCTGGCGGCCCGTGCGCTTCAAGGGTTGGCGGCCTCTTCGTTCCCTCCCGTGGCCCTCTCACTTGTCACCGAGAGCCTTCCGCCTTCGCAACGGTCGTTTGCAGTTTCTCTGATGAGTTTCGCGTTCCTCGGCGCGGCCCCGTTGGCGCAGTTTTTTGCGGCTTGGGTGGAGGGAGGTCTCCCGGCGATCATGCTTGCCATTGCGCCCCTCTATCTCCTTGGAGCTATCGGGCTCTTCTCCACTTCACGTTCCGGTGCCGCGGAAACGGGCACGCCTAGCAATGCCAGTGGCGGGAGACTCCAGGCGCTCTTGCGCGAACGCAGCATCCTTGGCGCCTGGGCTGCCGCCACGACAGTATTATTCGGTTTCGTTTCCTTCCATGCCGGCGTTCAGGCGCTCGACGCTGATCTCAAAATGGATGTCCAGATGCTGAGGCTGATCGGCCTGCCTCCTTTGCTACTGACCTTCGCGGCCGCGCCTTTAACGCGTCACTTTGGAGCGTTGGCAACTGCCCAGCTCGGCTTGCTTTTGGCCGCATTGTCTCTTGGCCTGGCGGTCGCCGGCACCCCAAAAGTCCTTATGCTGGCGGGCATGTTGCTGTCTGCCGGCGTCGCGGTTGCGATCCCAGGGCTAATTGCGACGATCGCGGGGCGCGCAACCAATACCAATAGGGGCCTCGCTTTGTCGGTTTATACATTCACGCTGTTCCTCGGCGCGAGCATTGCGCCCCCGATCGCGCAAGCGTTGGCGGCGATCGGAACCATTCCGCTCTTCATCTTACCAATCGCCTTGCTTTTGCTTGGCACCTTAAGCCTCGCCGTAGGTCGCTCAAAGCCGTCCGATACATAAGGAGAATGAAAATGACGAGCATCCGCG
Organism: Agrobacterium sp. BT-220-3; assembly: GCF_025910175.1. Taxonomy (NCBI): domain Bacteria; kingdom Pseudomonadati; phylum Pseudomonadota; class Alphaproteobacteria; order Hyphomicrobiales; family Rhizobiaceae; genus Agrobacterium; species Agrobacterium sp. BT-220-3. The sequence continues at coordinate 50,382 of NZ_JAPAIX010000014.1, read as the reverse complement.
CATCAATCGCTTGGTTCACGAGTCTAGGGCTTTTGGCAGGGGCTGCCACTGCAGCGCTCGCCGACTCTAACGAAGGAAAAGCTATGACTAACGCAGATACTGCTATCCAACCTTCTGCGATCACCGCAGCGCGCTTTATGCCAACGGCCTATCGTGAAGCGGCTCGTCGCTTCATATCTGTCGATGGCGAGCACGCAGAACTGGTGCGCTACAAACGCAACGACGATCGAAACTCGGTGCTCGGAGGCGAACATTTCAGCACAGTCATTGCCACGGACGGTCGCCTCAAAGGGTTCGTTCGGATGGACCTCGATTTGGTCGGCGGCGAGCTACCGTCCCGCGAGGACAGTCGGGCCATCGCCATCGATTTCCTTCGAGAGTCGGCTCCTGATCTGTTGCCGGTTCTGAAGATCAGTTGGATCGAACCACATAACGAGCCGTTGCGCATTTCCCGCAACGGGCAAGTCGAGAATCTGACGCTCACCGGCATGAAGGTGAAGATGCGCAACAGCGCCGATGGCCGCTGGATGTGGGTCATCGTGGGCGCGGATCGCAAGGTGATGGTCTTCGAGCGGGACATCGTCTGGGTGACGTTTCCCGGGCACCGCAAGACCGAAAAATGGCTGCATGACTCATGGCTCGCTGAGAAGGGGCTGATGGCTCGGGCCTCATAGTCGCTTGCATCAACCGCAAAGGAGTGCATTTTCATGAACAGACGTGATCATCTCAAGCTCGCTGGCCTTGCGGCTTTCGCTACCATGTCGGGAACGTTGCTTCCCACCGGCGTCGCGGAGGCACAAACGGGATGTACAAAGTCGGCGCTCTCAAATCCCGGTATCTATCGCTATCGGGTCGGGGCCTTCACCGTAACCGCAATTCAGGACGGTGGTTTCGCGGGGCCGCCGCTCGAACGAGTTGTCACCAATGCCGAGCTGGCGACGGTACAGGCGGCACTCTCGGACGCTTTCCAACCAACCGACCGTTTCCCGATCAACTTCACGACCCTGATCGTTGAGACCGGACAGCACACGGTCGCCATTGATGCTGGCGCGGCTGATTTTTTCGGCCCGACAGCAGGGCGGATGTCAGAAGGGCTTGCAGCTGCGGGCATCGATCCGGGCACGATTGATGTTGTGCTTCTAACGCATCTTCATCCGGATCATATTTCCGGCCTGCGCTCGGCATCAGGTGATTTGTTGTTTGCAAACGCGACCATCCACGCGCCGCAAGCAGAGTTGGATTACTGGCTCGATGACGCGATCGCCAGCCGTGCGGTGGATGCCGCAAAACCCTTTTTCAGGAACGCGGTGCGCGTCCTCGGACCTGTCGCCAGCGACATCATTCGTATCTCTGGCGAGCGAGAGATCGTGCCGGGTATTACAGCAATTCCGGCTTACGGCCATGCCCCCGGCCATACGGTCTATCAAATCGCCTCGGGGTCCGACGGGCTGCTGGTGCTTGGCGACGTGGCAAACAATCCTGCACTTTTCGTGCGCTATCCTGACTGGCAGCCTGTGTTCGACATGGACCGGGCCTTGGCGGCGCAGACGAGGCGGCGGCTCCTTGACCGAGCTGCTGCTGACCGGCTGCACGTGGCCGGCTATCATTTCCCGTTCCCAGCGCATGGACATGTCCGAAAAGAGGGAGATGGCTTCGTCTATGTTCCGAGCCCCTGGTCGCCGCAGTATGGCTAGACGGTTGGCTCCTACTGAAAATGCGTCACGCCGACCGTCCGTAAGGTCTCTCCAAGCCGCAGAGAAGTCGGTCGAGCTTTTCCGATGACACCGTGACCGGCCCAGAGCTTACCCGAGCACGCAGTCGGCACTCATACGGCACGACACCAATCTCTTGTTCAGAGCATCCCGCAGGAATCCGAAAGGAACACGAATGCCCAACACTGCCCAACCTGGAAATGCCAAACACCCGCAGGTGATCGTTGACGTCACCCCCGCAGGCATCGAGCGCCGACGATTATTGACGATGTTCTCACTTGCGGCGGGCGCAGCATTGGTTGGCCCGGCGATCATGCAGCAAACTATTTCCGCGAAAGCGGCTGATGCAACAGCAAAACGGACGATCCTCATCACCGGATCAACGAGCGGCATGGGGCGCCGACTTGCCGAACGTCTTGCGGCACCGGGAACGACCATCCTTGTCCATGGCCGGAGCCGGGGACGGGGCGAGGAGGTCGTGGCCGCTGTCCGCAATGCCGGCGGCCAGGCTCGCTTCTACGCGGCCGACTTTTCGTCCCTCGCCGAAGTCAAAGCCTTTGCCGAAGCGGTGACGAAGGAAAACGACCGTCTGGATGTGCTAATTAACAACGCCGGCATTTTCAACGGCGAGCCCGGCGAAGGCCGCCAAGTGAGCGGGGATGGTCATGAGCTGCGGTTTGCGGTCAACTATCTTGCGCCTTTCGCTCTGACGAACCGGTTGCTGCCACTCATGAAGGCAAGCCAGCCGGCTCGGATCATCAATGTTGCGTCATCCGGGCAAAACGCCCTCGACTTTGACGATGTCATGTTGGCGCGGAACTACAATGCTCAGCGCGCTTACGGGCAAAGCAAGCTGGCGTTGATCATGTTTACGATCGATCTCGCTCAGGAGCTACAAGGTTCCGGCGTCACCGCGAACTCAGTCCACCCGGCAAACTATATGGACACGCCAATGGTGCGGGATGCCGGGATCCAGCCTTGGAGTACCGTCGACGAAGGTGCGGATGCGGTACTGCATCTCGTCAATTCACCTAAATTAGCAAGCAGCACGGGCCTGTACTTTAGCGGACAGGGAGAATCCCGGGCGAGCTCCCAAGCCTACGATCGGGAGGCGCGCGCACGCTTACGCGATCTGAGTGTCCAGCTTACCAACACCTAATTGCGATTGGCCCAGGCCGCGGATCGCGCTTGTGCAAGTTAAGGCACGAGCTGCTCGCTCCCCGCCGCCCAAAAGGAATCCTCATGTCAATTTTGCAGTCTACCAGCATGCGCCTATTGGGTATCGACAGAAAAGAAGCAGCACCGGTCGTCGCGGGCTTCCTGATGCTATTCTCGCTCTTTGTCTGCTATTTTTCGATGCGGCCAATTCGCGAAACCATGGGGGTCGTCGGCGGCGTCAACAATCTTCAGTGGTTGTTTACCGCAACATTTATTGCCACCCTGGTCGTTTCTCCGCTCTTCGGGTGGCTCGTCTCAAAGGTAAAACGAAGCAACATCACTCGATGGATCTTCGGCTTCCTCGGTCTGAACATATTGTGCTTCGCACTCGCAATTCACCTGTACGGAGAGACGGTCTGGCTGGCACGGCTGTTCTTCGTTTGGCTCTCGGTCTTCAATCTCATGGCAATTTCCCTCGCCTGGAGCGTGCTGGTTGATGTATTTAATTCTGAGCAGGCCAAGCGGCTCTTCGCGATCATGGCGGCGGGTGCCAGCCTTGGCGGGCTCGTCGGCCCTCTGATTGGTGTGCTGTTCGTCACCAGCATCGGCAATGCCGGGCTTCTTGTCGTCGCCGCGCTAATGCTTATCGGTACGGTCGTGTGTTCTGAATTCATTCAAACGGGGCAAACGTCGATCGGGGATAGGACCGCCACAATCTCCCAGGAACAGCCGGCCCGAACGCCGCTCGGAGGCAATCCTTTCGAGGGCGCGTTACATGTCTTAACCTCGCCCATTCTGCTCGGTATCGCAGCCTTCGTGGTCCTCCTCGCCAGCGTTAGCACGTTTCTTTATTTCGAGCAGGCCCGTTTTGTCGCCGAACATTTCACGGACAGAGCTGAGCAAACGCGCTTCTTCTCAGGTGTCGATGCGACCGTTCAATTCTTGACGCTGTTGATCCAGGTCTTTCTGACCGGGCGTATCGCCACTAGCATCGGCATTCGCGCTCTGCTGTTGACCGTCCCGATCGTAATGACCGCTGGCTTCCTGATGCTCAGTGCCTCTTCAGCACTCGGCATGTTCGTGGTGGTGATGGTAATCCGCCGTGTCGGCGAATACGCACTCGTTCGTCCTGGACGCGAGATGCTTTTCACCTCGGTGCCAACGGCCGACAAGTACAAGGCCAAGAACTTCATTGACACGGTCGTCTACCGCGGCGCCGACGCCGTCAGCGGCTGGCTGAAGACAGCAGCCGACTTATTGTTGAGTCCACAGATGGGCGCGCTCGCAGGAGCGGGAATCGCCTTTGCCTGGGTGTTTTCGGCTATGTACACAATTCGCCAGCATCGTCGTTTGGAGGGAGAAATGGTCGCCCGTTGATCGAGCAATAAAGGGGGAGGCCGCTACGACCGACCATCGCGTTCGCGGCTCGGATCGTCAGCAAGAGGAAATTCGATGCTCAAGGTCGCCGCGATTCCCACTGAGCGGCGGCGTCTGCGCTGAGATGCAAATTCCAGCAATAGGTAACGATGAGACTTACAGCGCCATATATGGCAAGCGACGATGAGAATGCGCTAAGCCGCCGTGCCGGGAGAATACCCCTTGTTGCTCTCAAGCAGGCGATCGTTGTCGCCGAATATCTCAATTTCCGGCACGCGGCCAATAGGCTTGGGGTCAGCCAATCCAGCGTAAGCACCCGGATCAAGGCATTGGAAGAAGATCTAGGTATCCTGCTCTTCGAAAGGCGCCATCGCGGCGTTCGGTTAACGGAGGCGGGACGCAGCTTCATTGATGAGGTCTCAGCAGGTATTGAGCATCTCGATCATGCTATCAAGACAGCCGGCGCGCTTTCAAAAAGTGTGGTTGGACGTCTCAACATCGGGCTGCATTCCTCCATTGCAGCCGGCTTCCTCGCTAATCTCCGCCGCCGGTATCGGGAAGAATTCCCGAATGTCGAGCTCGTGATAACCGAAGGACGATCGGCCGACACAATCCGAAAGGTCCGGGAAGGCTCACTCGACATCGCCATTGTTATCGGCGGCGCTATGGAGCCGGACTGCCATTCTCGCCTGATCTGGAGTGAGCCTTTCGTTGTCGCGGTACCAGTCCATCACCCTCTTGCGACGACCGAAAGCTTTGGTTGGCTTGATCTGGCCAAGGAAACTTTTCTTGTTCGGCAAGGTGGCGAAGGTCCGCAATTGCTGAACCACATCACCCGTCGTATCGCCGAGCTTGATCGAACGCCGACCATCCGGCGTTGTGATGTCGGCCGCGATACCTTGATGCACATGATCGCCGATGGCGAAGGAACGACCCTTATTCCCGAGGCAACGACGCATGTGCCGTTTCCCGGAGTGGCGTTTCGACTGATCGCAGACGAAACGGAACAAGCGCGTTTCAGCGCGGTATGGTCGCCACACAATCGGAGCCCGGCGCTGAAGAACCTGCTCGAACTCGCTATTGAGATGAGCAAGTCGGATCGATCGACTTGACTCTTTTAGACGAGCGAACCTTCGACGCGCGCATCCTTCCACGGCCAATGGGTCTAGTCGCTCCAAGACAATCCCGCCCGAATTAACTTCTCCCCAAACTGGAAATCGTATCAATTTGATCGAGAATATCGGTCGGCCGAATTTCGAGTGCGCCGGCGATATCGAGAAACTCGATGACATCGATCCGCCGCTCTCCGTTTTCATATTTGGCAACAAAGGATTGCGGTTTGTCCAACCGCTGGGCCAGCTCAGACTGGGTCAGGTTTCGGTCTTTGCGTGCCGTTGTCAGAAGTATCTGAAGTCGATGTTGGCGCGGCGAGCGCAAGGATTTCTGCATTCGAAGATGCTCTCCGTTGAAAATGGGGAGCAACTCCGGTAATCCTGATTTGGGATTATCCCATTTCAGGATTGCAATTTTGGGTCCCAGGAGGACCAGATGCGAGTTAGGCCGGACCTGGATCCCGACGTCGACGATTTGGCTCCGATTGAGCAGGAGGTGACCCTCTATGACGAGGCGCATTTCGTGACTTATCTGCGTCTGTTGGATGCCGAGGCAGACCGCGCCGACTGGGCAGACGTGGCCCGGATCGTGCTGCATCGCGATCCGCTCGCGGATAGAGACCTATCCAACGCATGCTGGAAAAGCCATTTGGCACGCGCACAGTGGATGGCCAAGATTGGTTATCGCACGCTCTTAGAACAGGCCGTTGAAAATGCACGCTCCCACGGCGCACTGTCCTTCATGATGGAAGCACCGGAGCAGACCGGTTCTGAATGATGTCCCATACCGAAGAGCCGAAGCTGTCGGCGGAGCGCTGCGCAAAGATGGTCGCTGTGTGCCTTTATTCTTCCCCCGCTGGCTGCAACGAAGCCGTTAAGAGCCGCAACAAAACATAATATGAAAAGACACGCCGCAATATTGGTTCGCTCATAATGTCACATATGAGCAGGGAACACGTGTAGCGATCGCCCTCTCTTTTCGCAAAACTAACGATGGGGCATCTTCATGCGTTTAAGACTCTTTACATTCGCCGCGCTGGCGCTTTCAGCTATTCCAGCACTTGCAGCCGATGTTGTTTATGAGCAGCCCGCTCCTCCCGTTGAGCAGCCAACCTCTTCGACTTACGACTGGTCTGGCTTTTACATCGGCGGTCAAGGTGGATATTCCTGGAATCAGGCGACCGTCGGAGAATCCGACCAAAACATCGATAGCGGAACGGCCGGCCTCCATGCCGGGTACAATTTCCAGAATGGAAATGTCGTTTATGGCATCGAAAACGACTTCAACTACAATTTCGAAAAGGGCAATGAAGCCAATCTTGAATGGGACGCGTCGGGCCGCGCCCGAGTAGGCTATGCTTGGGATCGGACCTTGTTTTTCGGAACTGCAGGTGTTGCCGCCGCTGGTGGCAAGGTTGACGTACCGGGTGCGGGCAAGAAGGACGATATCCTGATCGGCTGGACAGCCGGCGCTGGTGTCGAGCACGCCGTAACCGACAACATCCTGGTCCGTGGCGAATATCGATATTCCGATTTCGGCAACAAGGATTTCGGCTCCGACATTGGCGAGTTCGGCGCAACCCAGCAGAAGGTTTTGTTCGGGGCAAGCTACAAGTTCTAATGATTTAAGGTCGCTGCAAGATTTTGAAATCTTTGGCCCAAGTCGAATATCAAAAGAATCGGACATAACGAAGCTTACTCGACCTCACCAAGCGACTATTGGTGAGGTCAATGCGCTCGCGAGGGTGAAATCGTTCAGCCTTCAATCCCGATTGTCGGAGTAATGTTCATTGGTTATGGTGTAGTTCTAATCATAACCAGAGGTTATTGATGGACATCAACATGGCCCTAAGGGCATTCGTCAGAACGGTCGAAAAAGGGTCGGTTACCGGTGCCGCACGCGATCTGGCGATCTCCCAACCTGCCGTTACTAAGCACCTGCGTAATCTTGAACGTCATGTGAACGCGCGCCTTCTCGAAAGATCGTCGAAAAGTGTCCGACCAACAGCTCATGGAATGACGCTGTATGAGGCAAGCCGGAATGCCTTGGCGTCGATCGACGCTGCGATGGAAGGTGTTCGTCGCGATATGGGTGAAATCGAAGGAAGCCTGAGAGTGCATGCGCCATCATGCTTGGGTGCTCACCATCTTCATGGGATGATCATGCAGTTTCAGGATGAACATCCTGCTGTTACCGTCGATTTGGTTCTGAATAATCGCAATGTCGACCTCGTCTATGAGAACTTCGATCTTTCCGTGTGTTTCGGCAAAATCGAGCGTCAAGAAGTCATAGCGAGACGCATTGGATGGATACAAAGGATTCTTGTTGCGTCGTCAGAATATATCGAACGCCTAGGGCCTATTGAATCTCTGCAGCGACTTTCAGAGAGCGATATCGTGGCGACGACGACTATCCTTTCCGCGCGCAACAGCCTGACGATCTGCAAGGACGACAACGTGACCGAAGTCACTGTTAGACCGGTGCTGAAAACAAACAGCGCGCAGGTTTTGACAAATAGTTTGTTAGCAGGCCGTGGAGTCGGACCTGTACAAGTAAACCTAGTTTTCAGTGAGCTTTCCGAAGGATTGCTTGTCCGGGTGCTTCCCGAATATGTGGTAAAGCCAACGGAGGTTTTCCTGACTTACCCGTCCACGAGATTTATGAGACCTGTTGTTCGCGCTTTCACTGATTTTGTCGTTCCGAAACTACGTTCCGTGGAAGGAATTACGGACTGAGTTACGGAGTGTACGCTGTAATCTGCAATGCCTTGAAAGCCTATTTTGAAGCCTCGTCTATCTACGACTCAGAGGTGTCGGATATTGATCCCGAGGCACCGAAGTCTTTCCCGTCGCAACAAGCGCGCTTCGAGAGCAAGTGTTCGTTTGCAAACATGCGGTTTGCTTTGATATCGAGATGATCCCTATCGGGCCCAAGTTTTTTACGCACTAAGTGGAACCTGATGGACGACGATGCGCGCGTGATAAGGAACACGGCCGTATAGATCGATGACGTCTTGGTTAGTCAGTCGCACGCAGCCGGACGAAGTCGCCTTCCCAATGGACCACCACTCTGGCGAGCCGTGAAGGCGATACAGCGTGTCTTGCCGGTTCTGGAAGATGTATAGAGCGCGCGCGCCCAAAGGATTTCTGACCCCAGGATCCATTCCGCCATTGGCAACGGAATATTTTTCCAATTCAGGCTGCCGCGCAATCATTTCGCTTGGGGGCTTCCATCGTGGCCAAGGCTGTCGCCAATGAATCGTACCTTCACCCTCCCAGGCAAAGCCGTCACGACCTATGCCTACACCGTACCGCATTGCCATGCCGTCCGACTCCACCACATAGAGGAAGCGTCCAGGCGTATCGACAACCACGGTGCCGGCAGGCTCGCCGGTTGGGTCGACAACACGCTGCCGCAAATATTGGGGATCCATTTTTTGATAAGGCACCGCCGGGATCAAATGGCCGCCATCTTCAAGGGCGGCGTAACGCGCGTCAAGCTCCGACAATGGCGCAGCCCCGACGACATTTCCTATTGTGACTGGCTGGGGGGTAGGGTCACGGTTCGGCATTGTGGACGTGCATCCAGCGAGCGCTGCGCTTGCGGAAATGGACCCCAGCACAAAGGTTCGCCGAGATAATCGAAGGGTGTTGGTCATACTCAAGCACATTCCATAGCTGGTTATCTGACCAAAAGTAGATTTAAGGATGATGAAATGTCTATTGGTTATGGGTGATTGTAGTCATAACTAGAAGTTATAACGCCGTGCACCTTGTGGCACGCAATTCTCCGTGTCGATTCCGTCCCATTTCTTCTCCATGGCATCCGACATCACGCTGGAAACTCTTTTCGATTGCGTACCCCGAAACGGCATATGTTCTGATCGGCTCCGAGTCATTTGCCGATTGGAGCCTGTATGTCAGGAAGCCGTGTCCTTTGGGGCCAAATCATCATCGTCGTCGTTATCGTCCTGGCGACGATCTGGGGTGCGACGCAGTGGACCGCATGGCGGTTTGGCTTTCAGGCGCAACTCGGCACGCCCTGGTTCGAGTTGGCCGATTGGCCGGTCTACTATCCTCCAGCCTTCTTTGGGTGGTGGTATTCCTACGATGCCTACGCTCCCGCGATCTTCGTCGAGGGGGCGATTATCGCGGCGTCCGGCGGTCTTTTCTCTATTGTTGTTGCCGTTACCCTGTCGATCATCCGGGCACGTGAAGCCAAGAACGTCGCCACATACGGCTCGGCGCGCTGGGCAACCTCTGAGGAAGTGAAGGCTGCCGGACTGCTCAGCCCAGACGGCGTGGTCCTTGGAATGGTCAATCGCGACTATCTGCGCCATGACGGGCCGGAGCATGTCTTGTGTTTTGCGCCGACTCGTTCTGGCAAAGGCGTCGGCCTCGTCGTGCCAACACTGCTGACCTGGCCCGGCAGCGTCATCGTCCATGACATCAAGGGTGAGAACTGGGGCCTGACGGCGGGCTTTCGCGCGCGGCATGGCCGCGTGTTGCTGTTTGATCCGACGGACGCCAAATCCTCGGCTTACAATCCGCTTCTGGAAGTGCGCCGCGGCGACTGGGAAGTGCGCGATGTCCAGAACATCGCCGACATCTTGGTCGATCCCGAAGGCGCGCTTGATCGGCGAAACCATTGGGAGAAGACCAGCCATTCGCTGCTGGTTGGCGTGATCCTGCATGTCCTCTATGCCGAAGCAGACAAGACGCTGGCGGGTGTCGCCAATTTCCTGTCCGACCCGAAGAGGCCAGTGGAAGCGACGCTTCGCGCTATGATGTCGACGCAACATCTGGGCGAAGCAGGTGTCCATCCTGTCATCGCCTCCTCGGCGCGGGAGCTGTTGAACAAGTCCGACAACGAACGGTCGGGCGTTCTATCCACAGCCATGTCGTTCCTCGGCCTCTACCGCGATCCCGTCGTGGCAAAAGTGACGGCGCGCTGCGACTGGCGCATCGCTGATCTCGTCTCAGGAAAGCGACCCGTCAGCCTCTATCTCGTCGTGCCCCCTTCCGACATCGCCCGCACCAAGCCGCTCATCCGCCTGATCCTCAATCAGGTGGGGAGGCGATTGACCGAGGAACTGAACGGTTCTGCTGATCGCCACCGCCTGTTGCTAATGCTTGACGAGTTTCCGGCGCTGGGACGACTGGACTTCTTCGAGTCAGCACTCGCCTTCATGGCCGGCTACGGCATCAAAAGTTTTTTGATCGCGCAGAGCCTCAACCAAATTGAGAAGGCCTATGGTCCGAACAATTCCGTGCTCGACAATTGCCATGTGCGTGTCGCCTTCGCGACCAACGACGAACGGACCGCCAAGCGCGTGTCGGATTCGCTCGGTACCGCGACGGAGATGCGCGATTCCACCAACTATGCCGGCCACCGGCTGTCCCCTTGGCTCGGTCATCTCATGGTATCGCGACAGGAAACGGCTCGTCCGCTGCTCACCCCAGGCGAGGTAATGCAGCTTCCGCCCACCGACGAGTTGCTGTTGGTTGCGGGCGTCCCGCCGATCCGAGCGAGGAAAGCGCGATATTACGAAGACGAGCGCTTTAAGGAGCGATTGCTGCCGCCGCCAGATCTGTTTGGCAATCCCCAGCCGCCGAAAACCCCATCAGGTGACGACTGGTCGGGGATGACGGCACAGAAGCCTATCGCAACATCTGCGCAATCTTTGCCAGATGCCACCCCGACCGATCCCGCCAATGCCGGGATCCGCCGCGAGCCGGAACTGCCAGAGCATGAGGAGATTGTCCCCGACGAACGGCCAATGATTGGCGAGTTCGACGTCCTTGAGGACGAACCCGATGTGGATGCCGGCAAGGCGCGCGCCATGCGCCAGCAGGTCGCAGCCGTCGCCCGCCAGGCGACGATGGATCCAGCCGATGGCATTGAATTGTAAGGAGCTGCCATGCAAACCAAAGCCCGCATGAATGTCTATTTCGAGCCGGATCTTCTGAAGAAAGTGGAAGCGCTGGCGTTGCGCTGCAATGTCTCGAAGTCGGCCGTGATCGAAGCAGCTGTCGCGTCCTTCCTATCGGCTGATGCCTCCGAACGGCTGGAGGCCGTGTTTGCCCGGCGTATGGACAAGCTCAGTCGACAGGTGGACGGGCTGGACGAGGATCTCGCAATTCTTGGCGAGACGCTCTCACTGTTCATCCGTTTCTGGCTGACCGTGACCCCGCCGCTGCCCGAGAGCGCCCAGGCCGCAGCACGGGCGAAGGGCGCCGAGAGGTTCGACGGGTTTCTGCAATCGCTCGGGCGGCGCTTGGCGACCGGCGATCGCTTCCTGAAAGAGCTGTCCCGGGACGTTGATGCCGTACGAACCGGTGGTGAGCAGGATGAGGGCGACCGGTGATCGTCGCGCGGAATGATCTAGGAGCGGTCGATAGGGACATACGTCTTGGCAAACTCCGCTTCTAACGCTTGCAACTCTTCCCATGTCATCGGGTTCTTGTTCGCCTTGGCCCACGCACCGACCACCTTGTCGGCGTGCTTCATAGACCGACTGATCTCCGAAAAACCCGGATACAGTGCATCTGCCTCCGCGCGCGCTTTCCTGCCGACCTCACCGCGAGCGTCGCACCACTCGCGATAGGCTGGATGATGCGCCTGCTTATATGCGTCCAGCGCACGATCACGATCGTCGCGTTCTCGCTTGACCCACGGCGCAGGTTTCCCCTTCGTTCCCGGATTATTGCTCATCGTGTCCCCTTTGCTGATTTCCACTAGCTTACACATAGCTGATTGCGCAATCGTAGGGTTTGCCATTGCGCCGATCACCGCCATTTCTTCGCCATGGCCGCACGCCGCTAGATACTTGTTGAATCAGCCGAACTTCCGGCTCTTTTAATCATCCCCGTCGAGGGGGTGCGAGCCGCATCCCCCGAGAAATGGGGACCATATGGCGGTATCACACCAGAATTCGGAAAGTCTGACGCGCGGTGCGCGGATGCTGCGCACCGCGCTTGGCCCCGCCATCGTTCGGTTTCTGGAGGACCCGACCGTTGCCGAAGTGATGTTGAACCCCGATGGCCGGCTGTGGATCGACCGGCTGTCGGAGGGATTGTCAGACACGGGTGAGAGGCTGGCACCGACCGATGGCGAGCGTATCGTGCGTCTGGTCGCGCATCACGTTGGCGTGGAGGTCCATGCACGGGCTCCGCGCGTCTCCGCGGAACTGCCGGAGACCGGCGAGCGGTTCGAGGGCTTGCTGCCGCCCGTCGTGGCGGCTCCCACATTTGCGATCCGCAAGCCCGCCGTCTCGGTGTTCGTTCTTTCCGACTATGTTGCCGCCGGCATCATGACGGTCGATCAGGCTGACGTTCTGCGGTTGGCCGTCGAGAAGCGCAAGAACATCCTGGTCGCCGGTGGCACGTCCACCGGAAAGACGACGCTGACCAATGCGCTCCTGGCAGAAGTGGCCAAGACCTCTGATCGCGTCGTGCTGATCGAGGATACCAGGGAGCTGCAATGCGCGGCACCCAATCTAGTGGCGCTACGCACGAAAGATGGCGTCGCCTCGCTCTCCGATCTGGTGAAATCGTCGCTGCGCTTGCGGCCGGATCGCATTCCCATCGGCGAGGTGCGGGGCGCCGAAGCCCTCGATCTCCTCAAGGCTTGGGGCACGGGACATCCGGGAGGTATCGGCACCATCCACGCCAATACAGCAATTGGCGCGCTGCGGCGCCTGGAGCAACTCGTACAGGAAGCGGTCATCTCCGTTCCCCGCTCGCTGATCGCCGAAACCATCGACATCATTGCCGTTCTGTCCGGCCGCGGCTCCGTCCGCCGCCTTGCTGAAATTGCCCTTGTCGACGGACTCGATCCGGTCTCCGGCGACTACCGCACCCTCAACGCTCACCTTTCCCCCGATCGTCGTCCACTCCCGAAAGGAGACCAGGAATGAGTAAGTCTGTCTTTCACCTTCTACGCCGTGCCCGCCATCGCCTTGTTCATGCAACAGCGCTTGCCTCGATCGTGCTGTTGATGGCTACACCCTCCCGCGCCTCCGGTTCGTCCATGCCCTGGGAGGAGCCACTGCAGCAGATTCTTGAATCCATCGAAGGACCAGTCGCCAAGATCGTCGCGGTGATCATCATCATCGCCACCGGCCTGGCGCTCGCCTTCGGGGAGACGTCCGGCGGCTTCCGCAAGCTGATCCAGATCGTATTTGGATTAAGCATCGCTTTCGCTGCATCGAGCTTCTTCCTGTCGTTCTTCTCCTTCGGCGGCGGGGCGGTGGTCTGATGGCGGCCGGCTTTCAGCAGGACGACGAGGTGCGTGGGTTCTTTGCCACCGTCCATCGTTCGTTGGCCGAACCCATTCTGCTCGGCGGCGCTCCGCGTGCGGTGGCCATTGCCAACGGCACACTTGCCGCTGCCGTCAGTCTTGGGCTCCGCCTCTGGATCGCGGGACTGGTGATCTGGGCAATCGGTCATTTCGCAGCCGTCTGGGCGGCGAAGCGCGATGCGCAGTTCGTCGATGTCGGACGCAGGCACCTGCGCTATCCGGCACATATGGGCGTATGAGGATTTGCCGATGATGAACCTCTCAGAATACCGTAAACGCTCGTCTCATCTGGCCGACTTTCTGCCTTGGGCCGCTTTGGTCGCTTCAGGGGTTGTCTTGAACAAGGACGGTTCGTTCCAGCGCACAGCCCGGTTTCGCGGTCCGGATCTCGACAGTGCCACACCAGCGGAACTGGTCGGCACCACAGCGCGGCTCAACAATGCGCTGCGCCGCATGGGGTCCGGCTGGGCCATCTTCGTGGAAGCACAACGTAATGTCGCGACCGACTATCCGGAAAGCCTCTTTCCGGATTCGGCATCGGCGCTTCTGGAGATCGAGCGCCGCGAACAGTTCGAGGAATCCGGCCTTCTTTACGAGAGCAGTTATTTCCTGACCTTTGTCTGGTTGCCGCCGGCGGAAGAAGCCTCACGCATCGAAAACTGGCTATACGAGGGCCGCGAGAGAGGTGGCATTGACCCACGGGAACTGCTGAACGGTTTCATCGATCGAACGGATCGTGTTCTCAACCTCGTGGAAGGCTTCGTCCCGGAAGCCGAATGGCTCCCTGACGCCGAAACGCTGACCTTCCTGCACTCCACGATCTCCACGAAACGGCACCACGTCCGCGTTCCCGAGACGCCAATGCACCTCGATGTGCTGCTGGCGGATCAGCCTTTGGTGGGCGGGCTGGAGCCAAGGCTTGGCGACTTCCATCTGCGCACGCTGACAGTGATCGGCTTTCCGACCGCCACCTTTCCCGGCATTCTCGATGATCTCAACCGGCTGGCGTTTCCCTACCGGTGGAGCACCCGGGCAATTCTGCTCGACAAGACAGACGCTACGCGGTTGGTGACAAAGATCAGACGGCAGTGGTTCGCCAAGCGAAAGTCGATCGCTGCGATCCTCAAGGAAGTGCTCACCAACGAGCAATCGGTGCTGGTCGACAGCGACGCCGCCAACAAGGCGGCCGACGCCGACGCCGCACTTCAGGATCTCGGTTCCGATCAGGTTGGTGAGGCCTACGTCACGGCAACGCTGACGGTTTGGGATGCCGATCCGGCGATCGCCGACGAGAAACTGCGGTTGATCGAAAAAGTCATTCAGTCACGCGATTTCACGGCGATTATCGAGAGCGTCAACGCGATCGAGGCTTGGCTCGGCAGCATTCCCGGACAGACCTACGCCAACGTCCGCCAGCCGCCGATTTCGACGCTGAATCTCGCCCATATGATCCCGCTTTCCGCCGTCTGGGCGGGGCCAGCGAAAGACGAGCATCTTGACGCGCCACCGTTGTTTTTCGCCCGGACTGAAGGCTCGACGCCGTTCCGGTTCTCGCTGCACGTCGGCGATGTTGGCCACATGATGGTTGTCGGTCCGACGGGTGCCGGCAAGTCCGTGCTGCTGGCGCTGATAGCCCTGCAATTCCGCCGCTATCTCGATTCGCAGGTTTTTGCCTTCGACTTCGGTGGAAGCATCAGGGCTGCGACGCTCGCCATGAATGGCGACTGGCAGGATCTCGGTGGGTCGCTCTCCGACGGTGCTTCCGCATCGGCCATCTCGCTTCAACCGCTCGGGCAAATCCAAGATACGCCGGAACGGGCGTGGGCGGCGGACTGGCTGGTCGATATCCTCATCCGCGAAGGCGTCACCATCACGCCCGATGTGAAGGAACATCTTTGGACGGCACTGACCTCGCTTGCCAGCGCGCCGGTCGAGGAGCGCACCATCACCGGCCTGACCGTGCTGCTGCAATCCTCATCGTTGAAACAGGCTCTTCGTCCGTACTGCATCGGTGGCGCTTACGGCCGGCTGCTCGACGCGGAAAGCGAATGGCTTGGTGATGCATCGGTGCAGGCTTTTGAAACCGAAGGTCTGATTGGCACGGGCGCCGCACCCGCGGTTCTTGCCTATTTGTTTCACCGCATTGAATCCCGCTTCGACGGCCGGCCGAGCCTGCTGATCATCGACGAAGGCTGGCGCACTCTGGACGACGGCGGTTTCGCCCAGAAAATCAAGGAATGGCTGAAGACCCTGCGCAAGAAGAATGTGAGCGTCGTCTTTTCCTCTCAGTCGCTCGCCGACATCGAGGCCTCGCCGATCGCTCCCGTCATCGTAGAAAGCTGCCCGACGCGCATCTTCCTCGCCAACGAGCGGGCCATCGAACCCCAGATCACCTCCGTCTATGAACGCTTCGGGCTGAATGCTCGGCAGGTCGAAATCATCGCGAGGGCGACCCCGAAACGGGACTATTACTGCCAGAGCCGCAGAGGAAACCGCCTGTTCGAGCTCGGCCTTGGATCTGTTGCGCTGACGCTTTGCGCCGCATCGACCAAAGCAGACCATACCCTGATCGACGAACTGATCCGCGATGGCGCCCGGGCCTACTTCCTTGAAGCCTGGCTTCAGGCCAACGACCTGCACTGGGCTTCCGATCTCGTTCCCGACCTCACCAATGTCATCGACCAGTCGACTGGCAAGACGAGCGCCCCGGACTCCATCCCCACGCTACCCGAAGAGGAGATTGCCCCATGAAGAAGACCGTTGTCCGCATTTGCCTTATAGACCGCGCCCGCGCACTTGCCTGCGCCGCAGCCATTCTGGTCTTGCCATGCGCCGCTGTTCCATTCCTGGCGACGCCAGCTTTCGCATGGCGGATTGTCTACGACCCCACCAACTACAGCCAGAACCTGCTTTCGGCCGCCAGGGCACTGGAGCAGATCAAGAACCAGGTCACATCACTTCAGAACGAAGCGCAGATGCTGATCAATCAGGCGAAGAACCTGACCAGCCTGCCGACCTCGATGCTGTCGCAGATCGAGGGCAATTTTTCCGAGATGAAGAACTTGCTTGGGGAAGCGGACCAACTTGCTTACGACGTCCAGAATATTGATGAGCAGTTCAATGCCACCTATCGCGATTTTGCCGCTGGAGACCGGACAGCAACGCAGCTGGTCTCGGCGGCGCAACAGCGCTGGCAGCGATCGGTTTCCGCCTTCGAGCATTCGCTGAAGGCAGGTGCCGTCGCGGTCGACAATATCGAGGACACACAAGCGCAAACCAGTGAACGGTAACTGCCAGCCAATCCGCGGTCGGGGTGTTGCAGGCAACGCAGGCCGGTAACCAGCTCATGGCAGTTCAGGCCAAACAGATCGCCGACCTGACCGCAATGCTGGCGGCGCAGGGCAGGGCCAGTGCACTGGAACAGGCGAGGGCTGCGGCGGCACAGGAGCAGGCCCGTAAGCAATTCAGCCGCTTCATGACCGGCACGGCATACAGTCCGTCCAGCGTTCGCATGTTCCACGATTGAGGAGTGCGGACACAATGGACCTGAAGATCGCCGCCCGGATGATTGCCGTCTTCGCACTCGGCGCAGGACTGACCGCCGCAATCGCCACCCTGCGAGACGAAGATGCAACCGATGCCGAATCCCCCGGCATCGGGCGTCCGGGCGGCGAGCTAGCCAACCCAGGTCTTGCCCGCTGCCGCGACCTTGGTATCGCCGCTGCCAATGATGCCGCCTGCCGCAAGGCATGGGCGGAGAACCGTCGCCGCTTCTTCGCAACAGATCGTCCAGGTGTGCCGAAGACTGGCGAGGCGTCTTCGCCATGAACAACACGGGCATCATCGACCGTTTCCTCGAAACCTTCACCGCCTATATCGACAGTGGCTTCGGCCTGCTCGGCGGAGAGGTCGCGTTCCTGACCTCGACGCTGATTGTCATCGATATCGTGCTGGCCGGCCTGTTCTGGGCATGGGGCGCGGATGAGGACGTGCTGCAGCGGCTGGTGAAGAAGACCCTCTATATCGGTTTCTTCGCCTTCATTATCGGCAACTTCAACCGGCTCGCGGGCATCGTCTTCGAAAGCTTTTCCGGGCTTGGTCTCAAGGCTGGTGGCTCCGGCCTGTCAGCCTCGGAACTATTGCAGCCCGGCCGCGTCGCGCAGGTTGGTATCGACGCCGGCAATCCCATCCTTGAGGCCGCCGGCGAGTTGATGGGCTATATCTCCTTTTTCGAAAATTTCGTGCAGATCTTCGTATTGATGATTGCCTGGATCATCGTTCTCGTCGCCTTTTTCATCCTCGCCATCCAGATCTTTGTCACGCTGATCGAGTTCAAGCTGACGACGCTCGCAGGCTTCGTGCTGATCCCCTTTGCGCTGTTCAACAAGACATCCTTCCTCGCCGAAAAGGTGCTCGGAAACATCGTCGCGTCCGGCGTCAAGATTCTCGTGCTGGCCGTCATCGTCGGTATCGGCTCCGGCCTGTTCGATGAGTTCACGTCCGGTTTTTCCGAACAGCCGACCATCACCGAAGCACTATCGCTGGTGCTCGGCGCGCTATCTTTGATGGGCCTGTCGATTTTCGGCCCCGGCATCGCCACGGGCCTCGTCTCTGGTGCACCGCAACTCGGTGCTGGTGCCGCCGTCGGAACCGGCCTCGCGGCGGCTGGTCTTGGAGCTGCCGGATACATGGGTGCAAAGGCCGGACTGGGTGCCGCCGCAAGTGCTGCCGGGGGAGCGGCAAGGGGAGGGGCCGCTGTCGCCGGCGGTGCAGGGACGGCCTATGGCCTTGCTGACGCATCCGTGGGATCGACTGGGACCGGCGGCGGCGCGGCCGGTTTTGCCGGTGTCGTAAAGGCTGGTGCGGGATTTGTCATGAACAGGGGCAGGTCCATGGCGTCCGGTGCTTCCGAAACCATGCGTTCCAGCTATCGCTCCGGACAGGCAGGCGCATGGAAGGCAACCGGCGGCAAAAACGAGGTTGGTGCGGGCATGTCAGAAGCCGCCAACGATCCCCCCTTCAGCGGTGCGCAGTCCGGAAGTAGCGCAGCCGGGTCTTCCTCGGCCCCGCCAGAATGGGCGCAGCACATGAAGCGGAGCAGCACCGCCAATCATGGCGTCAGCACCGCCGCCCATACGGTGCGCTCCGGCGATCAAGGCGGCGGCTCCATGTCCGTCTCTCTCAACCAGGATGACCGCTAATGAACGTCTTCAGGCGACCCTCCGTGCGTTACGCACGCACCCCCGAACCGGAAACCCCTTACCAGAAGGCTGCGCAGCTCTGGGACGAACGTATCGGCTCGGCCCGTGTGCAGGCAAAGAACTGGCGGCTGATGGCGTTCGGCTCCCTCTTTCTCGCCAGCGGCTTCGCATCCGCGCTGATTTGGCAATCAACGCGCGGGACCGTGGTGCCTTGGGTGGTACAGATCGACAGATTCGGCGAGGCACAGACTGTTGCCGCTGCCGTTGCCGACTATCGGCCAACCGATCCACAGATCGCATGGCATCTCGCCCGTTTCATCGAACAGGTGCGCAGCATTCCAGCCGATCCGGTCATCGTGCGGCAGAACTGGCTTCGCGCTTACGAATTCACCACCGATCGCGGTGCGATTGCGCTCAATGACTATGCCCGGGCCAACGACCCGTTCACCAAAGTCGGCAGGAACCAGAGCGCCGTCGAGATATCCAGCGTCATTCGCGCCTCGCCCGACAGTTTCCGCATCGCCTGGACGGAACGGCAGTTCGAGAACGGCCAGCTTTCCGCCACCGAACGTTGGACCGCCATCCTGACCGTCGTGATCCAACCACCGCGCACCACTGAAAAGCTGCGCACCAATCCGCTCGGCGTCTACGTCAATGCAATCAACTGGTCTAAGGAGCTTTCGCAATGAAGGAGGCATACAGGAAAAATGCAATACTGCTGCTGACAACGCTATTGTCAGCATCGGCGCTTGCCGGCTGTGCGAAGAAATACATTCCACCCGAGATCGACTACGACGATGCGGCACCCGCCGTGCTGACCGCCGATCCAGTGGGTCCGGTGAAGGTGGTCGAACTACCCAAACCCTTGCCGCTGCCCGGCCAGTTGAAACCGATCGACCGAGAGAAGGCGAAGGCAGAACCTGCCGACCCGAAGGCAAGGATCACCCAGGCCAACGAGGCTGCCCGCATCCAGCCGGTCCGCGACGGGTTCATCAATGCCGTACAGGTCTATCCTTTCTCGGGCGGCGCTCTCTATCAGGTCTATGCCGCTCCCGGTCAGGTTACGGATATCGCCCTTCAGCCAGGCGAGCAGCTTGTCGGCTCAGGCCCTGTCGCAGCCGGCGATACCGTGCGCTGGATTATCGGAGATACCGAAAGCGGCACGGCGTCGTCAAAACAGGTGCATATTCTGGTGAAGCCAACGCGCGCCGATCTGCAGACCAATCTTGTGATCAATACCGATCGACGGACCTATCATCTGGAACTGCGCTCCACGCCCTCGACCTACATGGCGTCTGTCTCGTGGCAATATCCGCAGGACCAGCTGATCGCGCTGCGACGGCAGAATGCGAGAGCAGCAGAAACGCAGGCCGTCGCGACCGGCATCGACATCTCGAAGCTGAATTTCCGCTACCGCATCGAAGGTGATATTGCGCCCTGGAGGCCGCTGCGGGCCTTCGATGACGGCGCAAAGGTCTATATCGAGTTCCCGTCCGGGATCGGACAGGGAGAAATGCCCCCACTATTTGTCATCGGTCCGTCCGGCAATTCCGAGCTTGTCAATTTCCGTGCCCGCCAGAACTATTATGTTGTCGACCGGTTGTTTGCTGCGGCCGAACTTCGGCTCGGCGACAAGGACAGCGAGAGGCGCGTTCGGATCGTCCGCACGGATGGTCGGACTGCAGCGAAGCGTGCGACGCTGGTCTCCTCGGAGCGGGGGCGATGACAGGAACCCGGAAACCTTCGGACATTGGCCTCAAATCAGAAATGCGCCTTCGGCCGGAGCCCCCTCGTGTCACGCGACTTTCGCGCAAGATGCTCATCGGCCTTAGCGGCGTGGCGAGCATCGCCATTGCGGCCGCGCTGCTCTGGGCGCTCGACACCAATCGGCGCGGCGGCCAGTCCGTGACTGAACTTTATAATACCGACAACACAACACCGGCCGATGGCCTGGCAGGTCTACCGAGAGACTACATCAACAACAACATTCCAAAATTGGGGCCGGCCCTACCAGGCGACCTTGGTCGCGCCATCCTGCGTGCTCAGGAGGAGGGCAGGCCGGTTGTAGCACCGGGTGTTCAAACGCCGCGCGTCGATCCGGAAGAGCAACGACGGCTTGCCGAGATTGAAGCCGCCCGTCTGGCAGCACTCTTCACCGACAGCCGCGGTGAGCGGATGGCCGGGGACCGGACAATCGCATCGGCGACAGTCTCCGGAACAGATCCCGCCCCCGAGCTGTCGTTTCCATCCGAGACGTCGCCGCTGGACGCAGGCTCCGCTCAGAACATGCAGGACCGGAAGCTCGCCTTCGTCAATGATGAGGTCGATCGGCGCACGGTCAGCGCCGACCGCGTGCAGGAGAAGGCGACTCCCTACGTTGTGCAGGCGGGTACGGTCATTCCCGCCGCGCTCATTACCGGCATCAATTCCGATCTGCCCGGCCAGATCACTGCGCAGGTAACCGAGCATGTCTACGATAGCCCGACCGGTTCGCATCTCCTTATCCCACAAGGTACACGCCTGGTCGGTCAATACGACAGTCAGGTTGCCTTCGGGCAAAGCCGCGTGCTGCTCGCTTGGAACCGCATCATCATGCCGGACGGCTCCTCCATTGTCTTGGATCGCCTGCAGGGGGCCGATCCCCAAGGTTTCTCCGGACTAGAGGACGACGTCGATTATCACTGGGGGCTGTTGTTCAAGGCTGCGGCCTTATCGACGTTGCTCGGTGTCGGGACGGAACTCTCAGTCGATGACGAAAGCGACATCGCTCGCGCCATCCGCGAGAGCGCCCAGGACAGCGCCTCCGATATCGGTCAGCAGATCGTTCGTCGGCAACTCAACATCCAGCCAACACTGACGATCCGGCCCGGTCTCCCGGTCCGGATCATCGTTAACCGAGACCTGGCGATGAAACCTTATGGAGCGGCGAACCCCTGACGGGCTCAGCGTCCGGTACAAAAATACTTGCGGCCGTCGTAGCCAACGAAGGTACCGGTGCGCGGGTTAAACGAGCGGTAGCGGTTCTCGCAGTAGTTATACCAACGTGATGACCAGGGTTCAGGCGCGTAGCTCCGCACAGCGACCGGCTGCGCTCGGCGATAGACGGGGCGTGGAGCATAATAGTCGGGTGCCGGGTCGATGTAGACACGTTCCCCGTAGCGCGGTTGCGATGCGATAGCGCCACCGACAATCATCCCTGTTGCCAAACCGAAAGCGCCAAGTGCGACGGCGTCACCACGGTCGTAGTCGTAACCGCCGCGATAGTACCAGTCTCGCCGCCAATCATCTGCCTGGGCTGTTGCTGTCATCATGGGGGTAACCGTCGCAATGGCCACTAGGCCGAAAACGGTTACTTTTACGAGTTTGTTCATTGCTTCAATCCTCTGAACTGTCTGAAAATGGGGGCAATTTCAGATTCATAACCCGTAGGTTGAGGGAGTTGTGTTCCAATTTATTCAGTATTGTTGCACGACGAGAATGAACCCAGGCTCATCACCCTGCCTTCCGTGCATACCCACCGCCGTTGAGACACATTCGTCGGACCGGCAGCTGTTTCCAGCTGCCGGAGTGATATCGTAAGCCGGATTAAGCGGCGAACGAGCTGTCAAAGCTGAACGAGCCGGAGGCGTTGCTGAACGAGAACGTCCCAGCCTTCTGCACGACTTCTGCCGGCAGGGTTGCCGAGAAGGTGCCCGAGCGGCTGCCGAAGGTGTAGCTGCCGCTGACGGCGCCATCGGCGCCAATGGTGACCGTCGAAGCGACAGTCGTGGCGCCGCCGCTGACGAGATCGAGCATGTCGGCATTGATTTCAGTGATGTTGCTCATGTTAGTCTCCTATTGGGTTAGGTTTAAGGGATTGACCGGGATGGTTCTCCCCTCTTCTTTTCGTCACCGGCTGCCTATGGCCTTTAGGGGGTCCAATACCCAGTCGGTGAAGTGCCGGCGATCCGTTATGACATCGCCGATGAGGGTCATACCGGGGGTCAGTGGGCGCTCTTCGCCGTAGGCGGCGATGCTGGTGCGCTCCAGACTGACGGTTACGCGGTAGACGGGATCTTTGAATGCGATGGGAGCCAGAAGCTCACCCTCACGATAGGTGGCGCGGGACACCTGCACGACATGGCCCGACACCACACCGAAGCGCTGGTACGGGAAGGCGTCGACCCTGAGCCGCACTTCCTGCCCCGGCTGGATCAGGCCAGCCGCGCGCGGCGGCACCAGCAGGTTGGCCTCCAGATTGCTGCCGGCCGGTACGAGGGCCGCCAGCGGCGATTGCGCCACGGCCGTCTGCCCCGGCTGCGCCTGCAACGCAGCGACCCGGCCGGCCACCGGCGCGACCATGACGTAGGCACGGTTGACCTGCAGTTGCGCGAGGGATTGCTCCAGCTCGCTGCGAAGGCCTTGCAGCTGCGCCAGCTTGTCGTCCCGTTCGGCCGGCAGGCCCGCCAGTTGCGAGCGGGCGTCGTTGAGGTCGCCCTGCCGCTGCTCTTTCTGCCGCTCCAGCTCGTGGATGACGCTTTCCTGCGCGAAGATCTGCTGCTGTCGGCGCGACAGCTCGAAGCGCGTGCCGCTGCCCTTGATCTGGAGCTGTGCGTAGCGTCCGGCGTCGTCGGTTTGCAGCGCTTGCAGGCGGCGTTCCGATTCCAGACGCTGTTCCTGGCTCGCCAGCTCTCCGCCAAGTCCCTCGACGCGAGCCGACAAGCGCCGCCCCTCCTCGTCGAAGCGAGCTTTTGCCGCCGTGATCTGTGTGTCGATCGACTGGATACGGGCTTGGGTCTCGGAGCGCAGCTTTTCGCCGACCTGACCGTCGGCCCCGGTCGTTTCCAGCGACAGTTCCACCATTGGCTGGCCCTGGGTGACAACGTCTCCTTCATGGACGAGCACCTTGGTCACGATACCGCCCTTGGTGGCGTAGAGCTGCGCCAGACCACCGGTCGGGGCGATGTAGCCCTGCACGGTCTCCTTGCGGGCATAGGTGCCGGTCATGAGATAGGTCGCACCGACGACCACGAAGACACCGAGGATCGCCGTCATGACACCGTGGCTCACCGGCTGTGCGATCATCACCTCGCCGCGGAGCCGGCGGCGATGTTCGATGGCTTCGGTGCGGAACAATGCCTCGCTCATGGCACCACCTGCAGAGGCTGCGACGGCACATCGCGCACCAGCTCACGCACATGGCCGTTCTCCACGGCAAAGACGCGCGCCGCGCCGTCGATGGCTCCAGGACGATGGGCGACCATCACCTGGGTAATGCCGAGCCTGCTCAGCGCCTGCATGACGCGACGCTCTGCAAGGACGTCAAGATTGGCCGTCCCCTCGTCCAGGAACAATATGGAGGGGTTTCGGTAGAGCGCCCGCGCCAGCAGCGCACGCTGTTGCTGGCCACCCGACAGGGTCGATCCGAGATCGCCCACCAGGGTCATGTAGCCCATCGGCATGCGCAGGATTTCGTCGTGAAGACCGACAAGCCCGGCAACCGCTTCGACGCGCGCCAGATCCATGTCGGGATCGAAGAAGGCGATATTGTCGGCGATCGTGCCGGCGAAAAGCTGGTCGTCCTGCATCACCACGCCGATCTGCGCGCGGTAAGCCCGCATCCCCAGAGCGCTGAGCGGCAGACCGTCGACCAGCACCTCGCCCTCGCCCGGCGGATAGAGGCCCATCAGCAGTTTCAGGAGCGTGGATTTGCCACCACCCGAAGGGCCGACGAACACCACGGACTCACCCGGCTTAATCGCCAGCGACACATCCTTCAGCACCCAGGCTTCGCGCTCGGCGTAGCGGAAGGAAAGATTGCGCACATCGAGCGCTCCGGCAAGCGGACGATCCTTGCGTGCCTCGGCGTCCAGATCCGGCTCGGGATCCTGGTGCACGGCATCCGCCAGGCGCTCCAGATGCAGGCCCGTCATCCGGAACTTGAAATATTGATCGACGAGCGACAGGGCGGCCGTGCTGAACTGGCCGCGATAGGACAGGAACGCCAGCAGCATGCCGAGCGTCATCTCTCCGCGGATGATAGCGCCGGCGCCCAGATAGAATACCAGCAGCATCTCCGCTCCCGTCAGGAAGGAGAGGCCGGCCGAACCCTTGAGGCTGACTTTCTGGAGCCGCACATTGTTGTTGATGCTATCGGCATAGGCGTTCTGCCAGACACCGTGGCGCTCAAGCTCTCGGCCGAACAGTTTGAAGGCGCGGGCGCCGCGAATGGTTTCGAGGAAGACGCCGTCCACCTTGGCCTGGTACTGGATGCCCTCATTGGTCAGGCTTCGCAGCCAGGGGAAAGTGCCGAGCCGGATGCAGATGATGAGCGTCAGCGAGACCAGTACCACGCTTGCCAGATATGGCGCATAGATCAGCATCACCGCCAGGGTGACGATGGCCATAAGCCCGTCCAGGGCGCCGGAGACAAGGCCGCCTGTCAGAAGGTCCTGCACCGGCTGCAGGGAGTTGAAGCGGGACAGAATATCGCCGAGACGCCGCTTTTCGAACCACGGCACCGGCAGGCGCAGCGCATGGCGCAACAGGTTGCCGCGCATTTGGAAGGTCAAAAGGGTGCTGAAATGCATCTGCACGTAACCGCGCAACAGCGTCGTGGCGCTCTGGATCAGCAGCAGCAATCCGGCACCGATGACGATCACGTTCAGAAGACTGAGATCGCCCTTGGAGATGGCTTCGTCGACGATCATCTGGTTGACGAGCGGGGACAGCAGGGCGAAGAACTGCAACAGGGCGGAGAGCGTCAGGATCTGCAACAGGCTCGGAATGAAGCCGGCGCTCCTCGACCACAGATCGGCCAGACGCACCCGCTCGACCACCTTGCGTTTGCGGAAGGTGGCAGCCGGCGTCAGCTCCAGCGCCACGCCGGTAAAGTGCCTCGATGCTTCGGCATGAGACAAGCGCCGCTGGCCGCTGGCCGGATCATGCACCTCGATCCGGCTTGGCGTTACCCGGCTTAAGACGACATAGTGCGACATGTCCCAGTGCAGGATGCAGGGCATCTTCAGCTTGCCGATGTCCTCCATCTCCAGCTTCAAGGGCCGGCTGGTAAAGCCGAGATCGTCGGCAACCGAGATGAGGCTCTTCAGCGTCGTGCCCTTCGAGGACACGGCATGGCGTCGCCTGAGTTCGGACAGCGTCACGCGATGGCCGTGATAGCCCGCCACCATCGCCAGGCAGGTAAGCCCGCATTCGGCAGCTTCAGACTGCAGAATTGGCTCGATCCGGGAGCGATTGTGAAGAGCTGTCAGAAGCAACGGACGATCCTATCACGCGCTTGAACGAAGCCGTGCGCGCCTTGGAGTTCAGAACCTGTTTGCTATGAGTAGCACCGGCCGCGCGGCGGCGTGCCGGTACTCACCTCGTTGGTCAACGTCAGAAGCGATCAGTCGTCATGCGGCGTGTCTCAAGGATCTCGCCCCGGCGGGAGACAATTACGAGGAGGCGTTCACCACGGCGGGAGGCTCTCACAAGATACTGCCCGCGTTCCGATCTCACTTCACGGACGCGATAGCCGCGGCTCTCAAGCAAGCTGATGACATCGCGCTGGCCGAATTGCTCGCGGCGTTCCTGCCGTCTTTCCTGCCGGTCACGAGCATGCCGATCCCGATCTTGCCCTCGATAACCAGTATCCTCGTCGTCCAGGTAGCGGGCGGGCGGGTTATCTCTGCGATATCCGTCCTGGGCCAGCACAGGAGAAATTCCTGTCAACAACAATGCGGCCGAAGCCAGCACAAGCAGGTTCTTCTTCATTCTTATCTCCTATCGAGCCGGATTTCTGTGAACTTGGGTGGCCACGAGTGGCCACCTTTTGAAGACGCAAATCCGAGATCATGTTTCATTGGGGCCAATGCCGATATTTGCCTCTCCCACTTATCCCGCCAGCCAAACTGGCGGCCTGTTGGTAAAGACCCAGCGAGCCCGCCAGACAAAACTAGCCGCGCCGATATTGCTGTGTATGTTGTTTTGTTACGAAAGTTTCGCGAGTGTGGCCGTTTAGCGGCAAGGTGACCGGACTGGCTAAGCCTGCCGTCTACCCTGCTTTCTTAGGTAGGCGACATCACTTTTGATTGGGTCCACCAATCACATGCCGCTGGTGACGATCAGTATCCGCCCTAGTGTGTCGACGTCGAAGTCAAACTGGCGCAGGCTTGTTACGTCGCCGTCATGACACCGGCGCCAGCTGGACTGGAACAATCCCGAGAGGACGAGAATGACGATCCCTATTGAACAAATTTCAATCGCCTTTCATTGAGGTGAATGGCGCATCTGCCCTGGCGTCGTTCCATAGGTCGTCCTAAATGCCCTGTTGAAATAGCTGATGTCATTGAACCCCCAGCTCAAGGCAATCTCCGTGACGGACCGCTTCTTGTTGACATCGAGCGCAAAGCTGTCTCTTACGCCCTGCAATCTCGTTCTCAGAATGAGGCCGCCGGGTGAAATGCCGTTTTCCGCGCAGAGCCGCCTGAGGGACCGCGGGGACATTCCGGCCAGGGCCGCCATATCGACCTGACTGAACGAAGGATCCCGCACTTTCTCGATGAGACGATCACGCAACCGCTCAAAAAGGACACGCCTTGGTGAAAGGTCTCCGGTCGACGACAGGACGCCGGTGGCAATAAGATCGAAGGCGGTGCGTTCCATCGGCGAAAGGCTGCCTTCGTCGATCTGGCTTCCACGCGCCGCAAGACTCTGGAGGAAATCCAGCGCGACGGCACCAGCACCCTGGCTTGCGTCGAACGTCCTGGCTGTCAGATTGCCGATGCATGGCATCGTCGAGATCATCCGCTCTCGATCGATCCTCAGCACCAACTGCTTGAATGGCCCGTCGAACCCCAGGGAATAGGGGCGGATGCTTTCGTAAAAGACGAATTCGCCTGGGGCTGTCCACGCCTCTCGCTCATCCTGGGTTACACGTCCGCACCCCGATAGCTGAAAGGCAACCAATACCACCTCCTGCTGGTCGGTCCGAATGTGTCGTAGCGTTCTCTCTGTAAGCTGAGCCGTGGAATCCACCAGGCTCAGGCTATGACTGTGCGGAAAAAACTCCTGGACCGAGCCATAAAAGCCGGCCGCCTCGGATTTGCTTTCGAGGCGTACATAGGTTGACCACAACTGTTCTTTCCAAAGCGAAAGAGCTTCGGATTTCGCAGACATCATTTGGCTTGCTTTCGATTACCCCGTTTAACCTGGGCGTTTTCTCCCAGATTATAACGCAAGAATCGTGCCGCGCACGTCGAATGGCCGTTTCTGACAATAATGGAGGCCAGCCTGTCCAAGTGCGAAGACGTACACTGTGGCACGACTGTTCCCTAAGTTAGAACAGAGGGAACCGACATGCTCACCAAATACAAAGTTGCGGCTGTGCAGGCCGCACCGGAATTTCTCGATATCGAAAAGGGCATCGAGAAGGCGATCGGCCTCATTGAACAGGCCGCTTCAGAGGGGGCGTCGCTCATTGCTTTCCCGGAGGTCTGGCTGCCGGGCTATCCCTGGTGGATCTGGCTCGATTCACCGGCCTGGGGAATGCAGTTTGTCGGCAAATATTTTGCCAATGCCATGGAGATCGGCGATGTCCACTACGAACGGCTGAGGGCTGCGGCGGCAAGACATTCGATCCATGTCGTCATGGGCTTTACGGAGCGGGCAGGTGGCAGTCTTTATCTTGCGCAGGCGCTTTTCAGCGACAGCGGCGAGGTCATCGCCAATCGCCGCAAGCTCAAACCAACCCACGCCGAGCGTACGGTCTTCGGCGAAGGTGATGGCTCGCATATCGCTGTGCATTCGACAAAGCTGGGCCGGCTGGGGGCGCTGTGCTGCGCCGAACACATTCAGCCGCTGTCAAAATATGCAATGTACTCACAAAACGAGCAGATCCATGTGGCAAGCTGGCCAAGCTTCTCCGTCTACCGCGGCGCAGCGTTTCAACTGAGCGCCGAGGCCAACCTCGCCGCCAGCCAGGTCTATGCGCTCGAGGGCCAGTGCTATGTGCTTGCGCCCTGTGCCTTGGTTTCAAAGCCGATGATTGAGATGTTGGTGGACACGCCGGCAAAACAGAACTTGCTGCTTGAAGGTGGTGGCTTCACGATGATTTTCGGGCCGGACGGCTCACCTTTGGCAGACGCTATCCCGGAAACCGATGAGGGGATAATGTATGCGGACATTGACCTCGGCTTCATTGGCGTCGCCAAGGCGGCCTATGATCCCACCGGCCACTATTCCCGTCCCGATGTCCTGCGTCTTCTGTTCAACAAGCGCGAGCAGCCGCGGGTCCAGCCGTTTGATCCGGATCTTGCTGAAATCGAATGACGGTGCCGGTCGGAGCTGGTTCGGAGACGACACTGGCGTTCACGCCTCAAAAGGAGAAAACCATGACGGACAAACCAACTATCATTCTGGTGCACGGCTTCTGGGGCGGGGCCGCGCATTGGGGGAAGGTCATACTCGATCTATCGCGCAAGGGCTATCAATCCATTCACGCCGTCGAGCTGCCATTGACGTCTCTGGCGGAGGATACTGAGCGTACACGCAAGATGGTGACCCAACAGAAAGGCCCCGTCTTGCTGGTGGGCCATTCATACGGCGGTGCGGTCATAACGGAAGTCGGGGATCAGCAAAATGTGGTGGGGCTCGTCTATATCGCTGCCTTCGCGCCCGACGCCGGCGAAAGTCCGGGCGGCATCACCCGGCAGCATCCCCCAGCGGCGATGGCCAATATCGAGCCCGACAGCGACGGCTACCTCTGGCTCAAGGCCGATAAACTCCATGAAAGCTTCTGCCAGGATATGACGCCCGAAGAGGGCCTCGTCATGACGGCCACCCAGAAGGCGCCGCTGGCCGGTACCTTTGGAGACATCGTCACCGCCCCGGCCTGGAAGAAGAAGCCGTCCTGGTATCAAATATCCAGCGATGACCGGATGATTGCGCCCGAAAATCAGGCGGCGATGTCGGCGCGCCTGAATGCCCGGAAGGTCATTACCTTAAAGGCAAGTCACGCGTCGCTTATGTCGAAGTCTGTCGAGGTCGCGGGCCTTATCGATGAGGCGGCGGTTGAGTTGGCTCAATAAGAGCAACGAGTTTTCGCGAGAACCATGACCCTACGTCGAAGCCAATTGCTTACACCGTCGTCGTGCGGGGTATGTCAGGACTGGCCATTATTTTCGCTCGGATGTTGTCCGTGTGCCGTTCAACCGGCGTGAACAACAAGACGTCCGTCCCTTCGAGCCGGGCAACTTAGAAATCGAACAATGCGATGGCTCCGGATTGGTTGACACAAAGCCTTTAATCCGAGTTCGCTTCCCCAGAACGGAGAAAGCAGATGGATATTTCAAGACGACAAATACTTGGGGCATCTGCTGCCGCCCTTTATCTTTCTCGTCTAGCACAGGATGTGCACGCCGCGGACGCAGCGCAATCCGCATCCCGACATGCTTTGCCGGGAAGTCGCCTGACGGAGGAGTTCAAGGTTGCCGCAGTGCAGGCAGAAGCCGTCTACCTTGATCTCAAAGGCGGCATCGACAAGACGATCCGCTTGATTGGAGAAGCTGCGAGTGCCGGAGCCAAACTTGTTGCCTTCCCGGAGCTATGGCTGCCCGGGTACCCGTTCGGTCATGAATCCGAGAAATGGAAGAAGGCCTATTTGAAGCAATACGTTGCCAACTCGCTTCAGATAGGCAGCGACGAATGGCAATTACTTTTGGAGGCTGCCGCACGCGAGAAAATTTTCGTGTCGCTTGGGTATAGCGAATTGGACGGCGATTACCTCTATATGGGGCAGGCATTGATCGGGCCAGATGGCAAGCCAGTACAACTCCGTCGCAAGCTTCGTCCATCTGGCAGCGAAAGAACTGTATGGAGCGATAGCGATGCATCTGGCCTGAAGGTCTACGAGACGGAAATCGGTCGCGTCGGCTCGCTGAGTTGCTGGGAGCATATGCACCCGCAAATGACTTATATCCTTCAGTCACAGATGGAACACATTCATATCGGTGCTTGGCCCATATTACCGGAAGCTGACGGGTTCAATTGGGCAGGTCCTGCAGTCAATCTTGCCGCAGCGCGCTATTATGCAACAATAACCGGTGCCATCACAATCGTGCCCTGCGGTGTCGTTGGCGATGAAGCATATTCGAAATTTCAAGAAATCCCTGCTAGCAGATGGGTCCCCAAGGGAGGAGGGCACGCCAGAATATTTGGAGGCAACGGGGCCGAAATTGGAAACATCTTGCCTCCAGATAAGGAAGGGCTCGTAATTGCCACCGTCGATCCCAAAACGTTTTCGCTGAAGACAGAGGATCCCGATGGCGAATTTTCCTTCGGAGTTCTGCAGTTCATCCTTGATAATTATCCTGGGCAGCGTGTTCCCGACAAGGAGCATGGCAACAGAAACCTGGTGCTGATAGACACGTTCTGAAGACGATGTCCAACCTTGCTCAGTAGCATTGACCCTGTCACTGAACTTTCATCCAGCGGCGACGAGAGTCCCGGCGATTACTCGCGCTGTAGTCTAACTTCGGATAAAGTGCTGTGCCAGGCAAACGCTTTGGCCGGTGGGAACGCGTTGCACTTTGACCAACCAACACCGGGACCTCCGCGAAACAATGTCTTCCAACCGACCGGGAAACCCACGCACTCCTGTTTATGAGCCGATCATACCGCATCCGAGCGAATTTTTCGTTTGGCGCAACGATGATTATCCCATGTCGTGGAGTGTCTGGAACGCCCATCCAGAATGTGAAATTCATCTGATCTGTCGTGGCGAGGGAACCTGCCATATCGGCGATCACATCGGCGGTTTTCGCGAGAGTGATCTGTTTCTTGTAGGCCGTGACCTGCCGCACAACTGGGTGACGCCGTTGGATGGGGGCGACGTGGTGAAGGGTCGCGATACAGTCATTCAGTTTGACGAAGATCGGCTTGCCAAGGCCGAGGCTTTCATTCCTGAGCTGGCCAGGCTCTCAGTGCTTTTACGAGATGCTCGCAGAGGGATCATGTTTCAAGGGGAAACTCGGCACAAGGGTGGCGAACTCGTCAGAGAGATTGGAGGGGCCACCGGAGTTAAGCGGTTTGCCAAGTTTTTGGAACTCCTGCACATGCTCTCGTCAAGTAGTGAGCGCGTGCTCCTGTCGTCGGAGGGGTTTTCTCCGAGTGCCAATGCCGTTGCCAATCGAATAGTCAGTGGGGTCCTTCAGCATATCAATGCGAACGTCAACAACGACATCCGCCTGGCGGACTGCGCCGCACTTGCGGGTATGACCGAAAGCTCGTTTTCCCGCTTCTTCAAGAAGCACACCGGCAATACCTTCATCCGGTATCTGAGCGAGCTTCGGATGGCGAAAGCATGTGAACTTCTCGCACATACCGACCTGCCGGTGACCCAAGTCTGCGACCGGGTCGGATATGACAACTTGTCGAATTTTAATAGAACGTTCCGGCTTTTGCGCGGAATGCCGCCACGAAACTATCGTCAATTAGAAAAGCAGAGAAGGTAACTTATTGTCCCTATATTCTCAAAATCAGGGATTATGAGCGCAAAATCTGATAAAATTTCATCGGTTTTGCGCATGTTGAACGCTAGTTGATTTTCCCCATTTCCTTATCTTTCCACTAGGAAATGAGGGAGGATGTGAGATGGTTTACAATGTAGCGGTCGATAGCAACGCTCTCTACGGGCGCGCACAGACCTCTGAAATCGCCGGTCACCTTAAGAGCGCCACCATCTTTCCAACGAATGTCTTCGGGTGTCATGATACCGCGGGATTCGATGTGGTGTTGCGACGGCAATCCCAGCTGATAGTCATTGATCTCCCCAGCTCGGATCCAGACGGTACCCCTTCACAACGCTGGACGGATCTTGCTGAACATTTCAACTCAATCTGCCTGGGCCTGATCCTTGAGGCGGATGCAGGTACTGATGTCGCAGCAGGCATCATCGCTGATGGGATCACAGGTGGTGCATTACCCGCTGCGATCGCTGTCATGGGATATGATCCATCATTCGCAATATTGTTCGAATGCGCGGCACGACGCGTAGGCGATCCGGCCAATCGGTCGGTCACATCATCGGCATTTGGCTGCATTCCGTTCGAATGGCCAGTCGTTGCCTTCTTTCTGATGCCGGACGATCCGCAGTTACTGGATTGCGCAAGAGCATGCCGTTCGTTGGAGAACATCGGCGTCCCGGCGCAGGTGCAGATTGTAGCGGCGGGCAGCGAAGCCGGGGGACGAAACATAGTTTTCGCCGGTGAGCGCGACCGCTTCTTTCGAGAGCATCTGGTCTCCCATTTCCCGAAAATGTTCTAGCGGCTGACCGCATCTGACTTTGCAATTCATCATGACACACAGGGAGGAAAAAATGTCATCACAACGACTAGCCGGTAAATGTGCGATGATCACCGGGGCTGCCCGCGGTATCGGTTTGGCCTTTGCCAAGGCATATGTCGCCCAAGGGGCCAGGGTCGCCATCTGCGATATCGATATGGCACGCGCCGAAGAGGCCGCGAGGGACGTCGGCCGTGAAGCAATAGCGATCAAGCTCGATGTCACACAGAAAGATAGCATTGAGGCTGCGGTCAACGGCGTTGTCGAAACGCTCGGGCGCATCGATATTCTCATCAATAACGCCGCGTTGTTTACGGCCGCACCGTTGGTGGAGATATCGGAGGCCGATTATCGTCGCGTGTTCGATGTCAATGTCTACGGGCCGCTGTTCACAATGCAGGCTGTCGCAAAGCATATGATCAGTCGGGGCAAAGGCGGCAAGATCATCAACATGGCCTCTCAGGCCGGTCGCCGTGGCGAGCCGCTGGTCGCCGTCTATTGTGCGACAAAGGCTGCTGTGATCAGTTTGACTCAATCTGCCGGTCTCAATCTGATCGAGCATGGCATCAACGTGAATGCGATTGCTCCCGGTGTCGTCGACGGCGAGCACTGGGACGGCGTCGAT
Organism: Agrobacterium sp. BT-220-3; assembly: GCF_025910175.1. Classification (NCBI taxonomy): domain Bacteria; kingdom Pseudomonadati; phylum Pseudomonadota; class Alphaproteobacteria; order Hyphomicrobiales; family Rhizobiaceae; genus Agrobacterium; species Agrobacterium sp. BT-220-3. The sequence continues at coordinate 16,576 of NZ_JAPAIX010000014.1, read as the reverse complement.
GCTTTCTTTGCCAAGTACGAAGGCAAGGCACCAGGACAGAAGAAAAAAGAGGTCGGGGAAGCCGTTCCCTACGGTCGAATGGGCACGGCCGACGATCTTGTCGGCATGGCGGTCTTTCTCGCTTCGAATGAATCCGACTACGTGGTGTCGCAATGCTACAATGTCGACGGCGGACAGTGGATGAGCTGATGGATCTCTATCTCAAAGACAAAGTCGCGGTCATTACCGGCGGCTCGAAGGGTATTGGCCTTGGGCTGGCGCGAGCCTTTGCTCGGGAAGGCTGCCACGTCGTTATCACCGCGCGCACGGCGGCGGAGGTCGAAAATGCGGCTGAAGCAATCGCCAGCGAGTTTGGCGTGATTGCTCACGCCGTTGCATCGGACGTCTCGTCGGCCGATGGTTGCCAGGCGATCATTGAGGCTGCGGCCGCACTTGGCGGCGCGGACATCTTCGTCTCCAATGCCGGCACGGGATCCAACGAAACCGTGGCTGAAGCGCCTGACGAGAAGTGGTATTCCTACTGGGATCTCCACGTCATGGCGGCGGTGCGCCTCAGCCGGGGTCTGGCCGACCAGATGGAAGCCAAGGGCGGCGGCGTTATGCTGATGAACGCATCTATCTGCGCGGTGCAGCCGCTCTGGTATGAACCGATCTATAACGTCACGAAGGCGGCTTTGCTGATGTTCGGTAAATGCCTGTCGGTGGAGATGATCAAACGCAATATCCGCGTTAACACCGTCAATCCCGGATTGATCCGCACACCGGACTGGGAAAAAACAGCCCGGGAATTGGCAGGAGATGGCTGGGAGGATTATCTGCAGAAGGTTGCGGATGACAATGCGGATATCCGCCGCTTCGGGTCGATTGAGGAGCTTGCGGATTTCTGCGTCTTCCTCTGCTCGCCTCGCGCGTCTTACAGTGTTGGTTCCGCCTATCATGTTGATGGCGGGATGCTAAAAACTGTTTGAATACTCCCTGAGCGGGATTTCGACTTGGTGCGCGTCCCGTTCGTATCTGTGGCAGCCAGAGAGACATACCAAATGTCTGATGCAGATCAAGTGTATGGCTTTTGAAGCCATACACTCACTTCGAAAACTACATGTTTGACGCAGGTGGTTCTTGCCAGCCGATAGAGCGGCCGAGATCGGTGGTGTGGCATCCGGCAAGGGACAGCGAGGCGACAAATAGCAACGCGAAGCGGATCATAGTCATTCCTTTTTTGATGGCGGTATCTCTGCCCGAAGGCGATGAAGAACAATTCATGCCGGCGATGAAAACTGCCACGGTAAAACCATTGAAGATATCGAGTTTGTTTTGAAGAACACGTTCAGCTAATTTGATAGGCATGGATTCGCTGACGATCGATCAATTGCTGGTTTTCACGACGGCCGTCGACGCCGGCAGTTTCTCCGGTGCTGCTCGTAGGCTCAATCGTGCACAGTCTGCGATCACCTATTCGATACAAAAGCTGGAGGACCAGATTGGCACGCCGCTGTTTGATCGAAACGATTATCGTCCAACGTTGACCGCATCCGGCAAGGCGCTTTTACCGAGAGCGCGGCGGATATTGGCGGACGTCAACGAGTTTCGCGGCCAAGCCAAGGCCATGGTTCGTGGGTTGGAGGCTGAGGTGCGCCTTGGACTTTCTGAACTGCTGCCCGTTGCCCAGCTTGCTCCATATTTGAAGACATTCCGTGCGCGGTTTCCCACAGTCGCGCTGCGGATTGTCCGGGAATCCTTTGGACTGTCCGAGATGCTGATCGAAGGAACGCTGGATATTGCGTTGCTTGTTGATCTCGAATTGCCAAATGTCCTTGATAGAACACATCATTCGACCGTCGATCTTGTTGCCGTTGCAACTCCCGATCATCCGCTTGCTCAGACGTCGAGACCGGTCACAAGTGACATGCTTCGCGAGGAATTGCAGATCGTATTGACGGATCCGCGCCAACACTCGATGTCCCCAGAATACGGGGTTGCGGCGCTCGACAGTTGGCGGGTCACCGACCTGACGACCAAGCACACTCTCCTGCGTGAGGGGCTGGGGTGGGGCAGCATGCCCGAGCCACTGGTATCTGCGGATATTGCAGCGGGACGACTGGTCTTGCTGCAGGTCGAGCGCTGGGACGGGAGCGATCATTTGCCTCGCTTCGACATTGTCGCCGCCCATTATCGACAACGCCCGCCGGGTCCCGCCGGTGCCGAACTGCTTGCAGCGTTAGGTGAGGGCGCTTCGGGGCCAGCTTAATCGGCGTCTCACCTGTAGGTCAGACGCGGCAGGTCAGGCTTTGAGAAACAGACTGAAGGGTTCATCTCCATCGAATTATCCGATGGTCATCATCAATACTATGCCGATTTTTTTGTTTGGTATCTCTTTGTAGTCTTCCGACACCGTTCCTCACCCGCGGAGACCACAATGTCGACCCTTCAAATGAAAGATCATTCACAACCGGTCCTTTCCCCTGCGGGCAAGCCGCTACGCATCGGTATCTGGCTGGCCCAGATCGTTGCGGCCGGACTGTTCTGCATGTCCGGTGTGATGAAGCTGACCACGCCCATTCCCGAACTCTCGGCCATGATGCCCTGGACCGGTGAACTGTCACCGGTCTTCGTGCGAGCGATCGGCCTCATCGATCTCGCGGGCGGCTTCGGTCTGATCTTGCCGTCCCTGACGCGCATCCTGCCGCGTCTGACCGTGATCGCCGCCCTGTGCTGCATTGTGCTTCAGATTCTTGCCGCCGGCTTTCACAGCTATCGCGGAGAGTTCGCGGTTCTTCCGTTGAATGCACTGCTGCTTGGCCTTGTGATCTTCATCTACTGGGGACGTTCGAAGAAAGCGCCGATCGCGTCTCGGAGCTGAGGGCCACCGACCGCCGTTATCACATCTCAGGAGCGTTCCATGATTTCGACAGAGAACTCGCAAATGGCCGAGGCAATACGCGACGATATTGCTGCATGTGCGCCAATCAGCATAGGTGGCGTCACCCTCGTGGTCCGGGATCTGGATCGCATGACCCGCTTCTATCGCGAGGTCGTGGGCTTGGAGTCGATCGTTCAGGAGAGAGCCACGCTCCACCTCGGTGTCGATGGTCGCATCCTCATCTCGCTGCGACAGGATCCCGACGCGTTGCCCAATTCACCGCGCAGCGCCGGGCTCTACCACATCGCATTCCTGCTTCCCTCGCGCGACGATCTCGGTGCCTGGACGCGTCATGTGCTCCGGTTGCGGATCCGCTTGACCGGGGCATCGGATCATCTTGTCAGTGAAGCCATCTATCTGACAGATCCTGAAGGCAACGGCGTTGAGATCTACGCCGACCGGCCAAGCTCGACATGGACACGGATCCAGCAAGTCATCCAGATGGGTGCAGGTCCCCTCGATCTGGGCGAATTGTCACGATCGACGACATCCGTCTGGAATGGCATGCCGGCGGGCTCCACGGTTGGCCATGTTCATCTGCAAGTCGGCGATGTCGATTCTGCTGATGCCTTCTATGGGAAGCTTCTTGGCTTCAAGATCAACGCCGCAGCACCGACCGTCAGCTTCTACAGTACCGGTGGTTATCATCACCAGCTTGCGGGCAACATCTGGCAGAGCGCCGGAGCCGGCATACGCCGTGAGGGTACGACGGGGCTTGCCGAGGTGGAGCTCCTCCTGCGCGATTCCGAAACGCTGGCATTGGTCATCTCGCACCTGACGGATGCCGGCAGACCGCCGCAGGACGAGGAGGGGCGCCTGGTCATCTTCGATCCCTGGAATGTCCGGTTCCGCCTGACCTCCGTCGCTGCGCCTCCGGTGACGCGATGAAACTGATCTTCCCGGTGGCGATTTCGCCCCTTCTGCCGCTGGCGCGCTCGCCTGGCGAGGTCTGATCCATGTGGACCCTCCTCGAAACGGCCCGCCGCAGACTTCTCTCCCTGTTTCACCCTCCCGAAAGGATAAAACCCATGAACATCCTCCACCTCGATTCCAGCATTTTGGGCGCCTACTCGGCCAGCCGTGACCTGTCGGCTGCCATCGTAGAGCGTCTCGTCGTTTTGAACCCCGGTGCCGAAGTCACCTATCATGATCTCGACGCGCAATCGCCGTTGCACCTCTCGAGCGCCCATATGGCCGTGTTTCAGGGCGGGCCTGTTGAGGACGCCGATCTTGGAGCCGACCTGGGCAAAGGCGGAGCCTATATCGAGGAGTTGTTTGCCGCCGACATCATCGTGATCGGTGCGCCAATGTACAATTTTACGATCTCGACCCAACTCAAATCCTGGATCGACCGCGTCGTTGTTGCCGGAAAGACGTTCCAGTACGGCGCCAACGGTCCTGAAGGCTTGCTTCCCCCCGGCAAGAAGGTCTTTCTGGCGTCCACCCGCGGCGGAGCCTATGGCGAAGGTAGCCCTGCGGCTCCGCTGGAGCATCACGAATCCTACCTGCTTGGCGTCCTCGGCTTCATCGGACTGACCGATGTCACGATTGTGCGGGCTGAAGGCCTCGCGATGGGCGATGATGCCAAAGCGGCAGAGATCATCAAGGCGAAGGGGCAGATCGCAGCCTTTGCCTGACCTCGCTATCGGCCGGAGGTCGTCGCGATGCGACCTCCGGCCAGCTTTATTATTCCGTCGATCTCATCCTCTGTGGCTCTACCGCCGCCTCGTTATCTCTCCCGCACTAACCGTCTTAATCAGGGCGACGATACGTTTTCGGACTTTCGGGTCCGCAATTTTCACGAAAGCACGGTTCAACTGCTGCCCTTCCACCGAAGATACGAACTGAACGAATTCGGGAAGGTCGAATGCGGTGGTTTGGGTTGCCTCTGAGGTCATTTGCTCACTGGGCATATCCTCGAAAAAATACCGCACAGGGACACCAAGGGCGGAGGCAATATTCTGCAGCCGGCTTGCGCTCACCCTGTTGGCACCTCGTTCATACTTCTGGATCTGCTGGAAGGTAATTCCGAGCTGTTGGCCCAGAGTTTCCAGGCTGATGCCAAGCGCTCTGCGGCGCGAACGGATTTTGCTTCCGACATGAACGTCAACAGGGTTTGGTATGGCTTTGCTTTTCATCACGCGGTCCCGATAATGAAGTAGGTGATGTCAAATTGATTTCCGAGCTAAAATGGTCCGAACGATAGGCGAAGCGTTCAGCGTTGGCCGTTCCCCTTTGCAGAGGCTTGGAGAACGGCAGTACGAACCGAACTGCCGTCCAGCCATTACGGTCCAGTCCTTGCGGAGGGCGCAGCATTCTCGCTGGAAATCGCCTGCGCAGTTTTGCCTCTCTGCGTGAGGCCGAGCACGAATACGAAGAACACCGGCACAAAGAAGATCGCGAGGACCGTGGCCGAGATCATGCCACCCATGACGCCGGTCCCGATTGCCGTCTGGCTTCCTGAGCCGGCGCCGCTTGCGATCACCAACGGAACGACGCCGAGCGTAAAGGCAAGCGAGGTCATGAGGATCGGGCGGAAGCGGAGATGAGCTGCCTCCACCGCGGCGTCGAAGAGCGACTTGCCTTCGGCCCTCAGATCTTTCGCGAACTCGATGATCAGGATGGCATTCTTGGCGGACAATCCGATGATCGTGATCAAGCCGACCTTGAAGTAGACGTCATTTGGCATGTCACGCAGCATGACCGCGGCAAGAGAGCCGATGATCCCGAGCGGAATGACGAGCATCACCGAAAGTGGGATGGCCCAGCTTTCGTAGAGTGCGGCAAGGCACAGGAACACCAGCAGGCAGGACAGGCCCAGCAACATCGGAACCTGTGATCCGGACTGGATTTCCTGCAGAGATTGACCGCTCCATTCATATCCGAATCCTGCCGGCAGCAATCCGGCGATGCGCTCCACTTCCGCAATCGCGTCACCGGAGGAATAGCCTTCCGCAGCCTGGCCGCTGAGACGGATTGCCGGGAAACCATTGTAGCCTACCAGCTGGGTGGCACCCTTTGACCAGCTATAGGTGGCGAATGCCGAAATCGGGACCATGCCACCATCGGTGTTGCGCACATTCATGGTCATGATGTCGAAGATATCACCACGCTTGTCGGGCTCGGCCTGCACTGTCACCCTTTGCATGCGTCCTGAGTTGGGGAAGTCATTGGCATAAGAGGAACCGATATTGGTGCTGATCGTCTGGTTTATTTCGGCAAAGGTAACACCAAAGGCGTTGGCCTTCTCCCGATCTATGGTCAGCACCATCTGAGGAGCATCCGCCAGACCTTCTTCGCGCACGCCTGAAAGAACAGGGCTCTTGCGTGCTTCAGAGAGAAATTGATCGCGAGCCGCGGTGAGCGCGGCGGTCCCTCTTTGACCACGGTCCTGGAGACGAAAGGCGAAGCCGTTGGTGGTCCCGAGGCCTGAAATGGCCGGTGGCGAGGTTGCAAACGCCATCGCGTCCTTGATGGATTGGAACGCACCGTTGAACTTCTGCGCAAGGGCAGGGGCGGCCTGTTCGGCGGTGCGTTCGCTCCAGTCCTTGAGCGTCATGAAGACAAGGGCCGCATTTTCGCCGGCGCCTGCAAAGCTGAAGCCATTGATGGCAACGACGCGGGTGACAGCCTCGTCATCCATGACGATCTTCTCCATCGTCGCGACAGATTCGGCCGTGCGTGCTGCTGTAGCGTCCGCTGGCGCCTGGACCTGTGCGAGCAACGTGCCTTGATCCTCCACCGGCAGGAAGTCGGTCGGAAGCCGCAGGAACATATATGCCGTGGCGCCCACCACGACGAGATAGACGAGCATCACCCGCCCGCTCTTGCGCAGCAGGCTTCCAACCCAGTTGCTGTAGCCGCGGGACGATGCATCGAATTTGCGGTTGAACCAGCCGAAGAAGCCTTTTTTCGCGTGCCCATGACCTTTCTCGACGGGTTTGAGGAACGTGGCGCAAAGGGCGGGTGTGAGTGACAGTGCCAGAAACGCCGAGAACAGGATCGACGCGACCATGGTTAGCGCGAATTGCTTGTAGATGACGCCGACCGCACCGGGGAAAAACGCCATGGGGATGAAGACCGATGTCAGCACCAGCGTAATGCCAATAACCGCACCGGTGATTTGCGTCATGGCTTTCTTTGTCGCGTCCTTGGGAGAAAGACCTTCCTCCATCATGATGCGCTCGACGTTTTCCACCACGACGATCGCGTCATCGACGAGAATACCGATCGCCAGGACCATGCCGAACATGGTCAGCACATTGATGGAAAAGCCGAGAACCAGCATGACGGCGCAGGCGCCAAGAAGCGCGATCGGGACGACGATCGTCGGGATGATGGTGTAGCGGACGTTCTGCAGGAAAAGAAACATCACCGCGAATACGAGAACGACGGCCTCAAGCAGAGTATACAAGACCTTCTCGATGGAGATCGAGACAAATGGCGTCGTATCGTAAGGAATGGAGTATTCGATGTCCTGGGGGAATGACGGCGCTAACTCATCCATCCGCTCGCGGATGGCGGTCGCCGCCGAGAGCGCGTTGCCGCCCGGGGCGAGTTCGATCGACGCGCCGGAGGCCGGCTTGCCGTTGATTCTGACCGAGGTGTTATAGCTCTCGGCGCCCACCTCGATGCGGGCAACGTCGCGCAATCGGACCGTAGAACCGTCCGGCTGAGCGCGAAGGACGATCATTCCAAATTCGTCAGGGGAGGTGAGCTGGCCCTTGATAAGCAGCGAACCCGTGGTCCGGCGCTCGGCGCCAACCGGAGCGGCGCCGATTCGGCCGGCGGCAACCTGCGCATTCTGTGCTCTGATCGCCGTCGTCACATCGTTCGGTGACAGGTTGAACCCGAGCAACTTGTCGGGATCGACCCAGACACGCATCGCGCGCTCGCTGCCGAATTGCTGGACATTGCCGACACCGGGAATACGACGCAGCTCGCTGGCGATGTTGCGGCTCATATAGTCGCCGAGCGCGATGCCGTCGGTCGCCCCGGACTTCGAGGTCAGGGCAACAAGCAGGAGTGTACCGGAGCTTGCTGCATCGACGCTGATGCCCTGCTGCACGATGGACGCAGGTAGCCTCGCCTCGACGCGGCGAACGCGGTTCTGGACTTCGACTGCCGCCGTGTCGACGTTGGTTCCGGCCTCGAACGTCACATTGATGGTGATTGTCCCGGAGGCATCCGAAGTCGACTCGTAATAGAGCAAGCCCGGTATGCCGTTGAGCTCGTCCTCGATAAGACGGGTGACGCCTTCATAGGTGTCTTCCGGAGAGGCGCCGGGATAGGTGGCGGCGATCCTGATCTGCGGTGGCGCAACGTTCGGATATTGCGAGATCGGCAGCATTGTGACGGAGATAGCGCCGGCCAGCATGATGGCGATGGCGAGAACCCAGGCAAAGACCGGGCGGTCGATGAAAAAAGCAGCCATAGGAGATCAGCCCCCGTTTGCAGTTTGAGGGGCAAGGGCAGGATTGCTCCAGGGTTCAGGCTGCACCTGCGCACCCGGCGCTATCCGCTGGAAACCTTCGACAATGACACGATCGCCAGCGCTGATACCTTGAAGAACGACCCACCTGCCGTCGAGAATCCAGCCGAGCGAGACCGGGCGGATCTCGACCTTGTTATCCGCTCCAACGATGTAGACCTGGGCAATCCCGGCGGTATCGCGCTGGATAGCTTGCTCGGGTACCGCAAGGGCGCCGTCAAGGGCGGCCTGCTCGATCCGCCCGCGCACATACATGCCGGGAAGCAGGTTCGTTTCCGGGTTGGGGAACTCGCCCCGAAGGATCACCTGGCCGGTAGCCGCGTTCGCCGTCGCTTCCGAAAACAGGAGTTTCCCGTCGTGCGGATAGGGTCGTCCTTCGGCAGAGACCAGCTTGAGGAGCGCGCTGCCGGAGGCATCGGCCTCCAGCTTACCCTCGGCGACGGCATTTTTCAGCCTGATCATATTGTCGGCGGGCTGGGTAAAATCGGCGTATACAGGATCGATCTGCTGGATCGTGGCCATGACGTCCGATGTCGGACTGACCAGCGAGCCTTCGGTCACCAGCGCCCGGCCAATGCTGCCGCTGATTGGCGCGCGAATCTCCGTATATTGCAGTTCGAGCTGGCCTGTTCTCAGATCAGCGCGGGCACGTTCGACATCAGCGTTGCTCTGCGCCAGTTCGGCGACGGCAGTATCTCTGTTCTCGAGACTTGCGACACCGTTCTGGGAGAGCTGTATCTGGCGATCGGCCTTCTGTTGCGCCAGTTTTTGCCCGGCGATAGCGGAGTCGAGTGCGGCCTGCGCCGATGCAACCTTCGCCTTGAACGGTTCCGGATCGATAATGTAGAGGACATCCCCCTCACGGACCGACGTGCCCTGCTGGAACACCCGCTTCAGCACCATTCCGGTTACACGGGGGCGAACGTCGGCGGTGACCATGGGCGCCACCCGCCCCGGAAGCTCCGTCACCACAGGTAGTTTCTCTGCCTTGACGTCGACGACGGAAACCTTGGCCGGCGGCGCGGCTGCCTGTTTTTTCGGCTCATCCGAGCAGCTTGTTAGCACCATACACACGCTGGCAATAAGAAGAGATGTAACGGGTCTCAAACGGCGGGACATCAAGCGTTCCTTACTGGTTTCAAGCTCGGAGCCAGGAAATGACGTTCCGAGTATTTTGTCAGGCAAACTCACGGCAAAGAGGTGTGACTCTCGCCCGGCGGGCGCTGCTTCATCGCTCCATGCGTGGGGCTGTAGGGCATGAATTCGAGACTATTCGTTGCCACTCGCCTGGCATCGAATTGCCGGTTGGGCAGTTGCATCATGCCGATCCAGGCAAGAGGATATCTGAACAAGAAAGGCAGCCCTGTCGAACCTGAGTTGCTGATCCTCTCCGGAACCCCGGCGGACATATTCCTGCAGATTGATGATTGGCAGCGTGGTCAATTGACCGATCGCCGCAACCCATTCACCCGCGGTGACGACGGCATAATGGTCGCGGATCGCGAGTTCAGCTACCAGCTCACGCAGATCCCCTGTGGTGACCACCGCGAATCCGGCTGCGGTTAGAATTTCGTTGACCAGAACCAGTCCTCGCTGGTTCTCGAGGCAAACAATAATATGTCGTCGTGCCGATTGCACAGTGTGAAGAATCATCGTGCCTCCTGCGTGAGTGGAGCGGTCATTCCAAGGTGGTTGAGGGTGCAAGAACTCGCGCCACGGCCTATCGTCGTACGGCGATGAAACAGCTTCCTTGAAGGAAGGTCATCGCCTCGAATGCAGATGGTTTGAGCGTTGTGCTCTTCTGTCGCCAGTCGTCCAGGAGAGACTGAATGTCGATGATGGGAAGCTCCGACAATTTTCGGATTTCCGGTATGCAAGACGATACTGTGACGATCGCGGTATAGTGACGATGCCGGATCATGTCCTCGAATTCGGCCAAGCTTGTTGTGCTTTCCGAGGAAAGACCCTCCGCGACTACGGCACGTTCCAGCAATTTGACGGTGTGCGTGTCCGGCAGATAAATGCAAATTCGTCTCAGCGCCGAGAAGGCAATCAGGTTGAACATCGATAACCTCCTGGGTTGCAATCATAATAGATCCAACCCGTGTGGAGTATTATTTGGTTTTGTTGTGTTTTGTTGCGAGGCCGTTGGCGACACGCCTAACAGCAGCGCATTGGAGCGCGGTCGGTTGGCTGCAACAAAAACGCATAAAACCAAACACACCGCTGCACCGGGCAGTTTTAGACTTTCTCATCGACGTTATGAGGAAAGTCTCGTGTCCGCTGAAACGACTCCCGCAAAGAAAATTCTTGTCTTCCTTTCTCGGCCGGCCGCCGATGTGATCGTTACCAAACTCGCCGAGCGGGGCTATGCCTCCGATGCAGTATCGACGGTGCCGGAGGCCTTCGACGCTCTTCGTTCGGACGGCTACTCCGTTGCCATCACCACGCGGCCGGAGATCGACATTCTACGCACAATCCGTTCCATACCCGTGGTCAATCTTGAGATTTTCTTTCATTCGGTACCGTCGGGTGAACGTCGGCCGTTGACGTCAAGACGTTTTGACGGAAGGGCATTTATGGAAAGGATCGATTTTCTTGTTCAAGCCGCCTCCACAAAAGGTGACCACTTACCCGTTGAGGCAGTAAAACCGCCTGACACAACAAGCCATGCGCTCTGGCGATGGTGGACCAGAGCCAAAAGACTATTGGGCCTGCCTCGCCATAGCGAAGGATTGGGAGATGCACGGTCCTGAAGGCTTGCAGGAGTCGCCCGTGCCAGTCGCGCCCATTCTCCCAGCGCTGAGCGCTCCTCAGCTGTCGGATACAAAGTCGGAGAGGCAACGCAATGGTCTTCGGCCCGGCAATCTCTTTCAAATAGCAGTCCCTAAACAGGAACGGCTCTTCTTAGGAGGATGTCTTTTGTTTTTCTGGCTGATTAACGCCGCATCGCTGAGCGGCTATGTCATTCTGGCAGTGTTTCTACTTGTCGCACTAGCGCGATTTGTGCGGCATGTCGCAACCGCATTCATAGCAAGTCTGCCCAAGCGATCGCAGCTCAGGCATTATCTCGTCCTGAGCACGTCGCTCGCGTTTTTTTCTCTGCTTGTCGTTCGTGCCTGTTACATTGCAACAGTGATTGTTGACGCCGAGTTCCGCTCTGACCCGTTCATAGACCATAGCAGGCTCATCGAACATTAAAAGAAGATGCCCTTGGCCGCGCGGTCTGTCACCGTCTGACGTGGGATAAACTGCAGCTCGAAGGGCTCTGCAACATTTTGCAACATTTTTGAATAAAGTTTTGCGTGAGATCAGATAAGGCTACAATCACCTGTGCTTGAATGGCAGCTCCCAAGCCCGCCGCTTACCCAACTATAGTCCAGTGAGATGGTAGATCGACATGGCAACGCTCCACCCGCAGCCGAGGAACACCGCGACAAACGACCTGGCCGTACCTGCGCAAGCCCGTATTCTGATCGTTGAGGACGATGGCGATATTGCGGGCATGCTGGTCGACCTCGTTAACGCCTATGGTTTCCACGCATCGGCGGTGGCAAATGGGATAGAAATGGACAGGATGCTCGCTCGCCGTGAGTTCGATTTGATCCTGTTGGACGGGATGTTGCCGGGAGAGGATGGTTTCAGTATTTGCAGGCGGCTGCGTTCGTCGGGCAAAACCCCCATCCTCATGTTGACGGCATTGCGAGAGGATATCGACCGCATCCTCGGCCTGGAACTTGGGGCGGATGATTATGTGACAAAGCCCTTCAACTCCCGCGAGCTGATGGCGCGTATCAAGAATATCCTTCGCAGAAGCGCCGTTCACAGCGAACCAGAGCCGGAACTTTTTCCTGTGACCTTCTCGGGATGGAGGATCGACCCACGAAGCCGTCAGCTGTTTGACGCCGACGGTGCCCAGGTCTCCATGACGACAGCGGAATTCGATCTCCTATGGGCGTTCTGCTGTCACCCAAACAAAGTTCTGACGCGTGAGCAGCTACTGGCTATGACGCATGCAGGATCGGCTGGACCTGTTGAGCGCAGCATTGATGCACATATCAGCCGCGTAAGGCAGAAAATTGAACCAAACCTGAAGGATCCGACCTTCATCAAGACCGTTCGTCTCGGTGGATATCTGTTCGCATCCAAAGTCGAGCCTCTACCGTGAAGGGGCTCAGAACGGCTTCTATTCGCCAGCAACTCTTCTTCCTTGCACTCCTGCTGGTCGTTCTGGTGTCAGCAGTCGCAGCCGTGTCGGAACCATTTATTTATGGCAGACATGACAAGGGGATCGAGATCGGGCTGTATTCCGGCCGGATGGAAATGGTGCTTGAGCAGTTCAGCCGCAGTCGTACCGTCGAGCAGGAGAATGAGGCTCTCCGGTTTTCCGAGCGCCTTGGCGTGTCGGCGCGGCGAGCTCCTTTGTCCGAGGCGTCAATGTCCTACCAGTCGGAAACACCGACGAACGAAGTCGTTCTGCGGGTGAAAGAGCTGATCAATGATGGAATCTTGACCTCGCTCAGAAACGCGATGAGTCTACAGAGCAAGCCCGCTCACTTGGTCGTCAAGGTCGATGACAATCGTGCATTGTCCTTTGAGATGCCGCAGTTTCCGAGCAGCGTCTGGTTAGCGCCGGCAGTGGCAAGCGGTTTTCTGAAGATTGTCATTCCGCTCATATTGCTCGCCTATGTCGGTAGTTGGCTGATCACTGATCCGTTGGTCCGATTTGCGGCGGCGGCACAAAGGGTGAGTATGGACGATCACTCCGGGGAGCCGTTCAAAGCGGAAGGGGCCTCGGAGATCCGGAGCCTGGCCACATCGCTTAATATCATGCAAAGCCGGATACAGACGATGTTGCGTGATCGGACAAGGGTCCTTCGCGCCATCAGTCACGATCTGAGGACACCTCTGACGCGACTACGAATGCGTATCGATCGTTCCAACGAGCCGGAACTGAAGGAACTGATGCTGGCCGATGTTAGCGCACTGTCGTCGCTGATCGACGCGAGCCTCGTGTTCCTCGATAATAAGTTCGAACCTTTCCGCAATGTGGATCTCTCCAGCCTCCTCCAAACGATAACGAGTGACTTTGCTGACACCGGGATCAATGTTCATTTTTCCGGTCCACGCAGGCTCACATATATCTGCATGCCTCAAGGTTTGACCCGTGCGATTTCCAATCTCGTCGACAATGCCTCCAGATATGCCGGGCAAATCGAAATCGAGCTGGTGCGTGACGATAACGGTGGTGTAACGATCACGGTATCCGACGATGGGCCTGGCCTGCCAAATGATCTTAAGTTGAAAGTCATCGAGCCCTTTTTCAAAGGCGATGAGGCACGACAATCCGGCGGCAAGGGTGGAGGCTTTGGGCTCGGGCTAACCATTGCCCAGGGTATCGTGACAACAGGACACAAAGGCGAGTTCCGGTTGCTTGACCGCGAACCGAGCGGGCTTGTTGTGGAAATGCGGTTGCCGCCTGTAAACTCCACGGAACTTGCCGCAAACCAGGGCGGCGCTCCCAGTTTCTAGCTGCGCCCGTGAACATTTCCCAACATTATCGAAAACACGATAATATCGCCGTCAGCTATCGTTCATTTCAGCCACATTCGCCACTCGGCGGTATCACCGGCTGGAGCAAGAACATTGAAGTCCATTTCCAAGATCAGCATTCCCCTTCTCCTCGCCGGTCTATCCCTTGCTGGATGCACCACTGCCGACCCGACTGTTTATTCAGGTCTGGCCTCGGCACAGTACCTGCGGCCGGATCCCGGCGATCAGAGCGGGCGCATTCCCTATCGCTACCATAGCAACGTTGACTGGAAACAATATGATAAGGTTATTGTTGACCCGGTCGCCGTTTACCATGGTCCAGACAGCCAGTTCGTCCAGATCAGCGAGTTGGATAAGGCGGTTCTGGCAAACTACATGCAATCTCAGTTTACGCAAAAACTCAGAACCCGTTTTTCGGTGGTCACTGCCCCCGCACCAGGCACCGTGCGGGTGCATCTGACGCTGACCGGCGCAAAGACGACAACCCCGGTCCTGGGGCCGTTCTCACGCATTGATGTGGGCGGAGGCGTCTATAATGCAGTGCAGGCCGCACGCGACAAGGAAGGCTCCATGACCGGTTCGGTGGCCTACGCGGTAGAAATTTATGATGCACCGAGCAATCGTCTTCTATCGGCATACGTCACCAAGCAATATCCGAATGCGATGAATATCGGCGCCAGCTTCGGGGCTTTGAAGGCTTCCAAGGTCGCAATAGACAAGGGCGCGGATGCGCTTCTAGCCCAGATGCAATAGGGCGATGCAGGTGAGTATTAGCGCAATATATCTCAACATCAAACGACACACAGCAACAGCGAAGCAGGGCATAAGGGGGTGTTCGCATCGGGAGCCCATGTCGGATTCCGTATGGAGATAGGTGCTAGGTGATCCGAGATGGGCTGCGATCGTTCACGCCCCGGACAGCCTCCCCGCTCAGGCAATCAAAGGAGAAGCCAATGAAATGCAAAATCGTCGTTCTGGCTGTGGCCGCCATTGTTGCCGTAGGTGTTGTCCCTCCCGCCTCTGCTCAAGTGGTCATTTACAACGATCAGGATCCGGCACCGTACTCCGGAGAAGCACAAACCGAGGGAAGGTTCCTTCATGCGTGGAACCGCCATCACGATTCGCAGAACAGATGGGGAGGTTCTCGCGACAATTATGGACCCAACGATGTCATCAATCTGCTTGAGGATCGTGGCTACAGGGTTCGAAACGTTGATGACGTCGGAGAGCGGTATCTGGTCCAGGCATCCCGCGGTGGCGATGATCTCTTGGTAAGTGTTTCCCGCTCGGGGGAGATCATGGGGGTGGTGCACGACAGGCGTTGAGGCTGCCGATACATACGGCCTGAGCTTCGAGTGCATGCACGTCTTCCAAGGGGAAAACTATGTTAAATCAATATAATGGGGACTTGTTGCGCGCTTTGGACGCTTCGGATGGTGGTATCATCCGCGCAGAGAGGGTCTGGCAACATCGTCACGACATCGACCTTGCTGATTTTGAACCTCGAACCTTTCCGAAGCGAGCGCTCGTAATCGGAACCAGCGCCATCGTGCTCGGATTAGGTTGTGTCTTTTTCGTTGCTGACCAGTTTTCTCACAACGTTCCCTCCGTGGAGTCAATAGCCGGTGCGCCGGCGGCGGTTGGCAAACTGGATGGTGAGCCAGCCAAACTCCAGAATCTCGTGACTGCCGCTCCGGCCTCGGGGAACGAAGTGGACGTCGATTTGCCCGATCCCCTTGTTGTTCCGGTTCCCATCAATCGTCCAGTTCTTAAGGAAAGTGTCCCATCCGTAAAAGGTCGGGCTGGAGATGCAAAAGAAAACAGACCCGCAAATGTTGCCCGGTTTGACGAGTGTAGCCCTCGATGTGAAAGCCGCGATCCACTGGTCACCGGCTCTTCGCCAAAGATGCTGCGCACGGAAGACGCTCCATTTATTCCATCCGCCGAGGAGCGGGGAATGGATCCAGCCGGTGCCCTTGAGGGCGTTCGCTCCGTTTTCAACGAGACCGCCGCTGCACCGTTTACGGCGCTGAAAGTGGGGAGGGATGTTTTGAATAGAGCTGCCGGATTGGATTGAAGAGCCAAGCCGGCGGATTGAACATTGCGTCGAGAAATGCCTGTCTATCCTCGCCACTCAAGAAGGGCGGCTCGTGTTCATCGAGCACACGACGCGCCCTAAAAAGCGAGGTCACCCGCGGTCAGGCCGGACCCGGCCAGCGCACGCAGGATAAGGTGCTTGGCAGTCGGCGAAACCCGCAGTTCGATACGGTCCGTTTTGAGTTTTTGCTTGCTTTTGGGTGCGGCTGGCGTGGGCTTTTTCGTTTCTCGCAGATAGTACAGGAAGATACCGCGCAATTGTGCTCAGGGATTTCCGCACCTCGCTAACTGGTTGGAATTTCAGAGAGTGTTGCATGCGATGATCTGAACGGATGCATCCCTTGTCTGAAATCTGCGACCAGATGCATTGTCTGCCCAGCGCTTCGGGGTGCTGGTTAGAGGTGGCTCGGTTTGTCTGAACAGTTTCGGGCTTTTTGTTAAGTGGATTTCCGCCTCGATTATGCTGCCACCATCATTGGTGCCAGCGCGTTGAAGTAAGCCTGATCCGGCGTCTG
>NZ_JAPAIX010000013.1:0-92047 GCF_025910175.1 Agrobacterium sp. BT-220-3 | reverse complement strand
CGGCTTGCAATCGCCAAACTGCGTTTCCCCGATGCTTGCATCGAGAACATCGACTTCGCCGCCCCTCGCGGCCTCGACCGCCGACAGCTCCTCTCGCTTGCCCAAGGCGAATGGCTCAAGGCCCATGAGCACTTGATCCTGACCGGACAAACGGGAACGGGCAAAACATGGCTCGCCTGCGCCATCGGACGGCAAGCGGCCCGCCTCGATTATTCCGTTCTCTATGTCCGCATGCCCCGTCTCTTCGAGGATTTGGCGCTAGCGCGCCTCGACGGGCGGTTTCCCCGATTGGTCGACAAGCTCGCGCGTGTTCAATTACTCATCCTTGATGACTGGGGAACCCACGCGCTCAGCGATCAGCAGCGGCTCGATCTCCTGGAAATCTTCGAAGAGCGCTACCGCCGGAAATCCACTCTGATCACCGCCCAGCTTCCCGTCGCGCAGTGGCACGAGATGATCGGCGAACCAACGATCGCTGACGCCATCCTCGATCGTATCGTCCATAACGCCCATCGAATTGCGCTCGAGGGAGACAGCATGAGGAAGCAAAAACCAAGACCGCTCTTGACCGAAGCGTAAAACGCCGAAATCAATAACCAATGACATCAACCAGGCGAACGAAAGTCAATCCCGCGAGACTGTCCGCGATTTAGTGAAACGACTGTCCGGGATTTACCGGAATCGATGTCCCGTTAATCTGAAATCCGCACCGCTTGACCCAACGCAACCGTGACGGCTCATTCGGC
Organism: Agrobacterium sp. BT-220-3; assembly: GCF_025910175.1. NCBI lineage: Bacteria > Pseudomonadati > Pseudomonadota > Alphaproteobacteria > Hyphomicrobiales > Rhizobiaceae > Agrobacterium > Agrobacterium sp. BT-220-3. The sequence goes on along the minus strand of NZ_JAPAIX010000013.1, from coordinate 91,301 downwards.
ACCCAGACCAACCGCAAACGCGGCCTGACCGCAATGGCCGACGACCTCAGCGACCTCGGCTATAAACTGCCGTCCGCTGCATCCCTCAAACCCAAACATATTGAAGCGCTGGTGGAACGATGGCTCGACGCCGACACGACCGACGCCAGCATCCGTAACCGGCTCACATGGCTGCGCTGGTGGGCGGAAAAGGTCAATAAACCGAATGTGGTGAACCGCGACAACGCTGCTTACGGCGTGGCCGAACGCGGTGAAATCACCCGCAACCGTGCCCAGACCCTCGATCCGGCCAAGTTCAAAGCCATCGAATGTCCCTACATCCAAGCCTCGCTTTTACTGCAAGCAGCCTTTGGCCTGCGCCGTGAAGAGGCGATGAAGTTCCAGCCTCAAGCCGCCATACGCGGCGACCACATCACGCTGCAAGCAAGCTGGACCAAAGGCGGCAGGGCACGCACGATCCCCATCACCACGCTGGAGCAGCGCCAGGTGCTCCAGCACGTCGTCAAGCTCGTACCGGGTCGCGGCTCGTTGATTCCGGCGCATCTGAGCTACGTCGAACACCTCAAGCGGTTCGAGTACCAGACCCTGAAGGTAAGCCTGCGCAACACACACGGATTCCGGCACGCTTATGCCCAGAACCGATACCGCGTCCTGACCGGCCAAGCCTGCCCGCTGGCGGGCGGCAAGGACTGGGCGACCATGACTCAAAGAGAACGAGAAACTGACCGCACGGCACGCCGGCAGATATCCGCCGAACTCGGCCATGGCCGCCTCAAGATCACGGACATCTATCTGGGGAGCGCCTTTCAGTGAAACGCGCCGAAGGCAACTACCTTATGGCCATGAACCATCGCGCCAAGTACGCCAAGAAGCTGTTCAATCCGGCCACCATCGCCACGGCTATTGATGCCGTGGCGATGGAAGGCCATCGGCAGTATCGCGTGGTGCAGGAGCTTCCGTTCGACCTGTCGGAAACGGATGCGGCACATGCGCTAGAGGAATGGTTGGACAGAGAAAAGTTCACCTATACATGGCGGCCACGCTACCTTGAGCAGGATGCGTTTAGGCCGTCAATTGTGACCGAGCATCCAGAACTGGTGATATCGTGGTAGCGTATAAATTTAGCTCTTCGCGATACGACCCGATGCCATTTTGTAGTCAAGAAGTTGCTTGAGAATGCGGATAAGTTGCATAAAGTTCTTCGTGTAATTTGGTTTTACAACGGGAGCAGACCGGCTCTCCGCTATAATTCTGACAGCTTTGCGAATCGTGGCGATTTTCAGAAATGTCAGTTCAACATAGTTTGATGAATGGTAGCCTTCGGCGCGTAGAATTCGAGATGATTCTACGCTGAAGACCAGCACCCCGAATGAGAGCGCTACGAGCTCTGTCGGATACCTGAGCGACAAGGCTTCGTACTGAGATCGTACTGCCTCGGTGTTTCCAGAGCCGCCGTTCCACACTACGAAAAAAGAAGCTGCGGCTTTAATGCAGAGAGCGACCGTTAGTGTTACGACTTTGCCATCAGAATACAGATTATCGGTCAAGGGCAGGTAGAGTTTGATGAAGCGGTCGTACGCCTGTTCCAATGCTCTATCTGAAATAATGGGCGTGAAATCATAAGAAGAGGCGGTCAATCTGACCGCCTCGCGATAAAGAAAGTTGAAGACGGCGAAGTCCGTCAGCGAACTGAGATCTTTGTAGTTTTCGTACAAGCAATCACGCCTTACCGATGACCGGGCGGCCTTTTGTGGAGATTGATGACCGATTGCTCCGCGATCGTCTTAACTTCCTTGGCGGATAGTTGTGGGGCGTCCCCGTAGAGACGGTCGGCGCTCTGTTTCAGGAAATTGCGGACTTTTACGATTTCGTCGGAAGTCGGTTCTTCCTGAGTGGTTAGAAAAGCAGTTTTGGCTTTTCCTGTACGAGATCTTGCAGCCATAGAGAATCCTTACAGTAAGCCGTTTCGGGCTTACTGCCCGGGTAAACGGACAGTTGATCACCAAATGATGATACCATAACCGACCGTGTTCGGAAATATATTTGGAGCGGGTTAATAATTCGACTTAAATAAACTGTTGTGTTTTTAGATATACGGCCAACGCCGCATCAACAAGCAAAAATGGTTGTCGAGTCTTAAATTCTGTGAACATCGGAAAATGCCCTTTTCGCGACCGGGAAGACGCGCTGGCTTTAATGACTAATTCGAATTGATTTTCTATTTATGGTTGTTATGGTTGCCAAAGTCGGACTGGGGGCAGTCACATGAGCAAGTTCGATCCCTTCGGTGATCTGGAGCGCAGCTTTGATCTCATCTTCAAGTGGGGAACGTGGGGTTTTAAAACCGGACGGAACCTCAAGGCCCGCGCCGCACGGCAGCGGGTGGAGAAACGCTATGGCCCCGAAGTAGCCGATGCCGTGGAAGCCGATATCCGCGAGGGTCGCGATCCGCGCCCGCGACTTGAACGGGCTGAACGCGACCGCATCGCCCGCGAGGAACGCGAGCGTCAGCTTGCCGATCCGCCACCACTCTACGGCTCGGCCCGTTGGCCGACGTCCGAAGATCTCAAACACCTCCTGCGCGACCGTACCGCCTTCGACCACCCGCACTCGATCCTGCTTGGCAGCTTCAATGATGAAGGCCAGACCACACCCGCCGGATTTATCCACTGGGACGGCGACGGACACCTGCTGACCATTGCGCCCACACGCTCCGGCAAGGGTTTGACCACCATTGTTCCCAACCTGCTGCGCTACCAAGGCAGTTGCGTGGTGCTCGATCCCAAGGGTGAACTGTTCGAGGCCACCTCCAAATGGCGCAGCCAAATCGGCCCTGTCTACCGTATTGCGCCGCTGGACGACGGCTCAGGTAGACCGGTCCATCGTTTCGATCCGGTCAGCCGGGTTAAAAGGGAAGCCGACGCCCGCGCCATCGCGCAGCAGATGTTTCCACGCGATCCCAAATCACCGTCCTTTTTCGCGGATGACGCCGTGGGCATCCTGACGGGCATCATAATGTATGTTTGCTATAAGGCTCCGCCACATCGCCGGACACTGGCAACGGTCTGCCAGATGGCCATGCTGAAAGGTGATAATCTGCGCAACGTGGCCAGACAGATGTGCGGGTATCCGCCGTCTGCCGACGCGGGCACTGCCATTCTGGAGAAGGACGCCCAGCGAGGACTCAAGGTTTTGCAGGAGACCCTAAGCAGCAAGCTCTATGAGTGGAAAGACCGCGATATTCAACGCAGCGTCAGCGGCAACGACGTGAACTTTGAAAGTCTCAAGGACCACCCCGCGACGATCTACATCGAAATACCGTTCGACATGATGAAGACGTTCTCCGGCTGGCTGCGGGTGGTTCTCAAAGCCGCGCTCGATGCCATGCTGGCCAACCCGCGTGTGCCGGATATACCGGTGCTGTTCGTGCTTGATGAATTCCTCAACATCGGCTCATTCCCCGAATACCGCGATGCCATCCGCACCCATGCCGGGGCGGGGGTGCGCCTGTGGTTCTTCCTGCAAGACATCTATTCTATCGAGGAACATTATCCCGGCAACAGCTGGCGTCCGTTCCTCAATTGCGCGGTCAATCAGTTCTTCGGCGTCAACGACGACGAGACCGCCAAAATGATCGGCGGCTACCTCGGCCACAAGACCCACGCGATCCGCACCACATCCTCCGGCACCAACGTTTCGTCGCATCTCGGCGGATGGATGGGGGACGCCTCGACCAATAGCGGGTTTTCGATGACCGAAGGCATCCAGTTCCTCGGCCGCCCGCTGCTGACCAGTGACGAGGTGCGGGAACTGCTCGGCGGCTGGCAGGGTGACGGCTGGCGATACGGGATTACCGACATCGCGGGCACGCGCCCGTTCAAGACGCAACTCGTGGTGCATGAAAAAAGTGAGAATTGCAGGCAACGCATCGGCATGATGGCCAAGGGGGAATGACATGGCGAACCAGACGGTGCTTAAACACAGCACATTTCCGACTTGGCTCGGCCTTGTCGTGGGCAGTTGGGCCGGTCTCGCATGGGGCAGTTTGATCTCCGCGCCGGTCGGTATCGGCATCGGCGTTGCCGCAGTGAGCGCCCTGGGCGGGTTCCTTGCCGTGCCGCTGTGGGGCACGGTCTGGGGCTTGATCGGATTGGGCCGCCAGCGCGAGAAGGCGCTCAAAGGGCACGGTATTACCCTCCTGAAGGAGGACGATCCGCTGGCGCAGCGGGTTTACGCACTCGCCGCCCGCCTTGGCCTGCGAACCCGTCCATGGGTTGGCACCATGCCGCACAATAACGCCTACGCCATCGGGTCCAATGCCGACAACGCCATGGTGGTGGTTGGGCAACCGCTGCTCGACACCCTGAGCGAGGCGGAAGTGGATGCCATTATCGGCCATGAACTCGGCCACATCGCCAACAATGACATGCGTCGCATGGGGCTGGCACGCTCATTTCAGAATTCCTTGGTGTGGTATCTGGGGTTTTCCGAGACCTTGCAACGCTGGGGCCGCTGGCTCCTTACATGGGTGTCGGAACTGTATGTTCTCAGCCTGTCGCGCAAGCGCGAGTATTGGGCCGACGCCGTCGGTGCGGCGCTGACCAGCAAGGAGCATATGATTGCGGCGCTGGAAAAGCTGCACAACGGGCCGAAATTGAGTGATTTTGAGCGTAAGGAGGCAAGGCTGATGTTCCGGGGGATTGCCGGCGGGGCGCTGTTTTCGACGCATCCGACGCTGGAGGAGCGGCGAGGGGCGCTCCAGAAGGAAACGTACCTGCGACGGATACCGGTCATGCGACTGGATAACCCACAAGCTACGTCAATCCCGGCGTCCCTGCCGAAGGTGGAGGATATCGCCTACGCAAAGCGCTAATATTGGGAATCGCTGCTACTCAATAAGGCGATAACATCGCCAAGCACACGGGGGAACCATCATGCGATGGAAATACGCGGCTCTGGTGAGCTGCTTTTTTATCTCTGACACGGGTATGGCGCTTGCCGAGACATTCCGTCTTGAAGCGGTTGTCCAACAGGAGGACCAGTCTTGCAAATACACGCTATCGCGGCCTGACTGGAAAAGCAAAATTGGTGACCTTCTCAGGACGCTCTTGGAGATTAATATCCAATACGTCCGGCTTGAGCAGGCTAGGAATGTTGTGGTTACCAACATTGGCCAAGGTCAGGCCGTGAAATTTAGCACTGTCTACAAGGGGATGGCTTTAGATGGTGACGGTGGTGAAATAGTCCACGAGATTATCAATATTGAAGGGGTAGCACTTCTTGGAAAAGACAACATAGTTGTCAAAGTCACAAATACAAATCATGTGTTCAAACCCTTCCTTTCCGGTAGATTCATAACCTGTGAGCCCGTGTCAGTTCCAGAAGACACTCCGCTTTCGCTTGAAGACATGAGGAAAATGGAAACTAACAGGCTGCGGGAATTTGAAACCAATCTCGGTGACGCCATGGATCACGCAACCGGGTTCGGGTTGAAACAGGCCGCAAATGCGGCTGGACCCGCAAAAAGCTTAATTAAAAAAGGAATCGACTCCTATGTTGACGGTAGCAAGAGGACTCGCAACGAAGCTCTCAAGTCTTCGGACACCTCTGCGCTTGAATGGTCGAACCATAGGGCGATTGAACGGAACCACTACTGCAATACTTATTTGCGCGACGCTTGCAAACCTTAGTGCGACTACCGCCTACGCCCTCGATAATGACGAAATCACCTGCATGACGCAGGAATATTGGTTTACGAAGCTCGGTCCCGAGAAAAAGGACGCTTTTGAGGAGATATCCCAAAAATGCGGACTCGGGGAGGACCGCTCCATGGAGGTTGATGAGTTCATTGAGACGGCAACGGCAACCGTTGATGGCGGGGGAGACGAATTCTTCGCAGCGGTTTACGGACAGGAACAGGCCGCTTTATTTAGGAGCGTGACAAAGGAAACGCTGGTTTTCATGCAGTCCGTTGACGCTCACCTCATCAAGACGATGCCCATTCCTTAGCCCTATCACTTTGCTCTGCGGTTATGGTCTTGTTCTTGCCAAGGCCGTCTTCGAAAGGTGCGATTGTCTGCTCGCCCACATCAGCGCTACAAACTCCCACGCCGCCCCGCCCGAAAATCATTCCCCTTTAACGGTTCCGGTCGGGTTCCAGCCCGTCCTCAACCGGATGCGGCGCGGGACGGATATCCGGCTCCAGCCAGTCGAGGTGGTTTTCCCAGCGCTCTAGTGTGGCGTCGTCCTGAGCGGGGGCAGGGGTGCTGAGCCAGTCCAGCATATCGTCCGGCGCAAGCCGGTAAGCAGCGGCTTCATCCTCGCTCACCTCGCGGCTGTTCTGCCGCTCAATCGCCTGCCGTGCGGCAGCAGGATCGCCGTTCGGCGCTTGGAAGACGGGAGGTTCCTCCCGTTCGACTTCGTCCAGCATCCGCCCTTCGGCGGCCGCAAGCTCGCGGGGATGAAGAGGCGAGCCATCCGGGTCGGGCACGGGCAGGTCGCGGTCATCATACTTTCGGGTCATGGTTTCCCTCTCTCGCTGGCGCTGCCTGCGGGCACGCCGTTCGTCACGGTCCGGTCCGCGATGCTGGCCGGGTTTCTGCTCAAGTCTGCGTTTGGCATAGCTGCGGCTGTCGATGGTGGCGGTCACGCCCGCCTTGCGCAAGGCGGCGTTGGCAACCCGCTCCCACGTCACTCGCGCTTCGCTGATGAACTGCCGCCCGTCGGCGCTGCGGATTTTGGGACCGAACCCTTCCGGCGCGATGGCGCGGGTGGTCAGCAGGATATGGACATGGGGATTATGCTGGGTGCCATCGTCGTGGATGGCGAAGTCGGCCACGAACCCCTGCGCCGTGTACGCGTCGGCCATGGCATGGGTGACGGCCAGCCACGCGGTGCGCGGCAGTTCACGGGGCAGGGCGAATTCAATCTCTTTGGCCAGACGTGCATCGTGACGCTTTTCCGCCAGCTCAACCGCGTTCCACAACGTGGTACGGTCAGCCATCCATTCGGGTGCACCGGTAGGCAAGCGAATGCCGCTTGCGATCACATCCCGTCGCCCGCCGAAGTCGGACAGGCGTTCCTCGGCATCGTTGGGCAGAACCTCGCCCGCGCGATACGCGGCGGCAGCGACCACGGAGCGCCCGTCGCCCCGGCTGATGTTTTTGACGTTCAGGTGATAGATGGCCATTCACCTTGCTCCGGCACGGACGGGGTTCAGGGGTGTCCCCTGACGCACCTGCCGGTTTTCTCCAGACGCCGTGCGGCTGGTCAGAAAACCGTGCAGAGCATCGCCACTTTCGAACAATGCGTACACATTGGGCGATGCGTAGGTGCGCTGTTACGCATTGATACACGCAGGCCGGGAATGTTCAAGATGAGCTAGGCTTCGGCGGCTACCGCCTTCTTCACCTTTTTCTTTACGTTGATGGCCTTGGCATCCAGCGTGTTTTTCAGATGCACGGCATAGTGCTTCTCGATCATCTCAACGCTCGTGCGGCAGTTCTTCGCGATCTGGTAGATGTCCGCGCCTTCCAGCAGACGCAGGCAAATGTACGTGTGCCTGAGACTGTAAGCCGAGCGCCGGTTACCCTCGCGGTCGAGCTTGAACCCGCAGTCCGTCATGGCGCGGTTGAACTGCTTCTTGTGATCCTGCGGGAATACCAGATCGGTCGGATGGGCGGGATTGCGCTGCACCAGTCGCTCGAAGGGATGCACAGCGCCCGTGGTGCTTTTGCAGTAGCCAAAGCCCCGCTTGCCGCGCACCTCGATTAACAGGATGCGCTCCTCGCTTTCCTCGTCCTTCTCGATGGTCACGTCGCGATACTCCAGCCGATTGGCCTCGTCGGGGCGCAGGCCGGTGTTAGCCATGAACAGGATGTAGTCGTGGAACTGCTCGGCGGCGTGTTCCCAGTTGAGCTCCTTGGCGGATTGGGCGCGCTCGCGGGTAAAGGTGTAGAGCTGCTTGTATTCTTCGGGAGAGAACCACGCGCGGTGTGTGATCTTGCCGGACGCCTTGTAGGGGGCGGAGAAGTCGGGGAGGTGGCTGATCCAGCCGTGGCGCAGGGCGGTTTTCATGACCTGTCGCAGCGTGACCGTTTCATGGTGCAGGGTGCTACGCGACGGCACCTTGCCGGTCTCAGGATGCGGCTGGAGCCGCATGACCCGAAACTCCTGCACCTTGCCCGCCGTAACGGCGCTGAGGCCCATCTTGCCGAAGTAGGGCAGGAGGTGGTTGTCGATCCGTGCCTCATGATCCTTCACGTAGCGCGGATTGCGCTGACCGTTGGTGAGAGGCACGTACTCCAGCAGGAACTGCTTGGCTGCGTCGGCAAAGGTGCGCTCGGTCTTCAGTTGACCGATTCGGCTCTTGCCGCGAAGCTCCAGGTACCAGTCCTCGGCAAACTCTTTTGCCAGTGACAGACTGTCGGTTTTGGTGCTGACGCGCCACTCCTTGCCCTCAAGATAGGTGGAGCATTGCCACAGTGAACTGTTGGCGCGGCGATAAACGCGAACCTTGTCACCAAAGACGGTATGCGAGGTCATTTCACCCTCTCAGACTGTGCGAGACATGTGTGAGGGTGATTCTAGCTGAAATCAGGCCGGTTTCAATGCTAAGTGCTTGATTTTTTGGTGAGAGCGCAGGGATTCGAACCCTGGACCTACTGATTAAAAGTCAGTTGCTCTACCGGCTGAGCTACGCTCTCCCGTGTCGGGGCTTGGCTGCCCTTCGGAAGTGCGCGGAACATAGGTAGAGCGATCCGTTCGGTCAACCCAAAAAAAGCGCTTTCTACAATCAATCCGGTTTTTTTTGTCGCACCCCCGAAAAGGTGATTGGAGACAGGGGGCGGCTGGGGATAAAAGCGGCTCAGACATGTCGGGCAGACGGGTGAAATCGTTTTACGGCAATGACATGTGCGAAAATGAAAGCGTGAAGTGTCGGCGAATCTTTGACGAATCGCGACGAGCTTTGCGGGATCCGGAGTTCTTTCTTGTCGATTGCCGATATTTCCCTGTTCAGCGCGCTTCTGGCCGGTGCCTTATCTTTCCTGTCGCCCTGCGTTCTGCCGCTGGTGCCGCCTTATCTCTGTTACATGGCGGGCGTTTCGGTCGAGCAGTTCAAGACGGAGGATGCCGCGCCGCGGCCTGAGGTCCGCAAGGCCGTGCTGTTTTCGGCTTTCTTCTTTACGCTCGGTTTCGCCACGGTTTTCGTGGCTCTGGGTGCCGGCGCTTCAACCATCGGCACATTGTTGCGCCAGAATCTCGATATTCTCGCCAAGATCGGCGGTTTCATCATCATCCTGATGGGCCTTAACTTTCTCGGTGTTTTCCGCATCGGTATGTTTTCGCGCGAAGCGCGGTTTCAGGGGGCGGGCAAGCCGGCCACGCTTTCCGGAGCCTATGTCATGGGTCTTGCCTTCGCTTTCGGCTGGACGCCCTGCATCGGCCCGGTTCTGGGCGCGATCCTCGGTGTAGCCGCCGCGCGCGACACGGTTGGCGACGGTGCGGCGCTGCTTGCAGTCTATTCTCTTGGCCTTGCGGTGCCTTTCTGGATCGCGGCTGCTTTTTCCGGCTCCTTCATGCGTTTCCTCGTGCGCTTCCGCCGCCATCTTGGCCTCGTGGAAAAGCTGATGGGCGTGTTGCTGGTGCTCACCGGTATCGCTTTCATGTCCGGTTTCATCACCAATGTGGCGATCTGGTTCCAGGAGACCTTTCCGATCCTGATGAAAATCGGCTAAGCCTCCCGCGTATTTTAGACGCAGGGGAAAGACCGTGGCCGATATCGTCGGATTGCTTTTGCCGTTTTTCGGCCTGATCTTCATCGGTTACGGCGCGGCGCGCATCACGAAACAGCCAGTCGAGGCGATGGGCTGGCTGAATACATTCATCATCTATGCCGCGCTTCCGGCGCTGTTTTTCAAGCTGGTGTCGAAAACGCCGGTGGAAGAGCTGGCGCGCATGGATTTTGTTGCCGCCAGTCTTGCCTGCACCTACGGCATTTTCTTGGCTGTGTTCCTGATCGGCCGGTTCGTGCGAAAGAACAGCCTTGCCGAAACCACCATCCAGAGCTTCGCGGCGAGCTATGGCAATATCGGCTATATGGGGCCGGGTCTTGCGCTGCTGGCGCTGGGCGAAAAGGCGGCGGTGCCGGTGGCGCTGATCGTCTGCCTGGAAAACGCCGCCCATTTCATCGTCGCGCCGGCGATGATGGCGGTTGCGGGCGGTGACAAGCGCTCCCCGGCGAAGCTTGCACTGGATGTGGCGCGCAAGGTCATCACCCATCCGTTCATCGTGTCGGTGATAGCAGGCTTCCTCGCTGCCTCGCTGTCATGGCAACCGCCGGAGGCGGTGCAGCGGCTGGTGGATTATCTGGCGCAATCGGCAGCACCCTGCGCGCTGTTTGCCATGGGTGTCACGCTGGCGCTTCGGCCGATGAAACGGGTGCCGGTGGAAATCAGCTATATCGTGCCGGCAAAGCTGATTCTGCATCCGCTCGCGGCTTATCTCGTGCTCTCGTCGCTCGGCCGTTTCGAGCCTGTGTGGATCTATTCCGCCGTGCTGTTGGCAGCCTTGCCGACCGCGACGAATGTGTTCGTCATCGGCCAGCAATATCATGTCTGGCAGGAGAGGGCGTCGGCGACGATCCTCATCTCAACGGTGCTGTCGGTCCTCACGCTGACAGGCGTGGTCTATTTCATCCAGCCTTTTTGAAGCTGCCGAACAGCAGCGAGGGCAGGGCCTTCAGCCCGCGGCCCGGTTCGATGCCTTCGCGCATGACCATGCTTCTGAGCGTGCCGATGCCGGAGAGGACATGCAGGCCCGCCGCGCGCGCCATCTGCACCGGCAGAAGATCGGAAAGCAGTGAGCGGTTCAGGAGATCGACGCTGAGGGTGCGGCTGTAGACATCCGCCCGCCGCCTGCGGTCAAAGCTGCTGCCGGCATCAGCGGCGATGGGGCGGTCGGAGACGGCACCGAGCAGTTCCGTCAGCGAAATGATGTCGCGCAGGCTGAGGTTCAAACCCTGCGCGCCGATGGGCGGGAAGCCATGCGCGGCCTCACCGATCAGGGCGACGCGGCCCTTGCCGAAGCGATGTGCCGTCATGGAAGAAAGGGGCCATGCCTGCACGCTGTCCTCCACGGTAACAGCGCCCAGCATGGATTGCATGCGCTCCTCGATCCGCAGGCTGAGCGCCTCCAGCGGCAATGCCGTCAGTTCCTCGGCCTGTTGCGGGGTAACGACCCAGACGAGGCTGGAGCGGTTGCCGGGCAGGGGAACCTGGGTGAAAGGACCAGTGGGGGTGTGGAATTCCGTCGAGACATTGCCATGCGACCGGCTGTGGCCGAAGTTCAGGACAATGGCCGTCTGCGGATAGGACCAGGATTTGACGCCGATGCCGGCCGCATCCCGCACCATCGACTTCCTGCCATCCGCGCCGATGAGGAAATCGGCCGAGAGCGTTTCGCCGTCTGCAAGCGTCACGGAGACGCGGTCGCTGCCGATGTCGATCGTCTCGGCGGTGGTGTCGAGGCGGGTAATATTGTGTTCCTGTTCGACAGCCTCACCAAGCACGCCGAGCAGCGCCTCGTTGGGAATGTTCCAGCCGAAGGCATCGAGCCCGATTTCGGAGGAGCGGAACTGTACCGTTGGCGCGCGCAGCAGGCGCTCGGTGCCGTCAATGATCTGCATGGTGGAAAGGCGTGCGGCCGAAGGTGCGATGCGTGACCAGAGGCCGAGGCGGTCCATGAAACGGATGGACTGGTCCATCAGCGCCGTGGTGCGCTGGTCCTTCCTGTCGCTGGAAGGTGCAATGAGCGCGACGTGGCGGCCCGCCCGCGCCAGCGCGATGGCCGCGATCTGGCCCGCAAGTCCCGCACCGGTGATGGCGATATCGAAGTGTCTCATGGTCCTGATCCGTTGTTATTTCCAGAACATCATAGTGTCTTTGCGCGGGCAAATCCACTTCGGGGCCGGAACATTCAGTCACGAAGATTCGTTGGTTGCGCCGCTATATTAGTCTTAGGATAAGCGGATTGAGCCGGTTGCAAAGCGTGGTGAATGGCCGCATACCGGAATGAACAGGGCGGATGAAAAGCGGGGCGCAGACGCTGACCATGAAAATTTTCAACTACAAGCGTGTTCCCTACGCGGAAATCCGCGCCTTTTCCGTCCATATGCTTACGGCGTCCGGTTCGTTTCTGGCCTTTCTCGGCGTTGTCGCGGCTGCCGAGCACCGATTTGTCGACATGTTCTGGTGGCTGGGGCTTGCCCTGCTGGTCGACGGTATCGATGGACCCATCGCCCGCAAGGTTCGGGTGAAGGAAGTCCTGCCCAACTGGTCCGGCGATACGCTCGACAATATCATCGACTACGTGACCTATGTGCTTTTGCCCGCCTTTGCGCTTTACCAGAGCGGCATGATCGGGGAGCCGCTATCCTTCGTGGCGGCGGGCATGATAGTGGTATCGAGCGCCATCTATTATGCCGATATGGGCATGAAGACGGATGAATATTTCTTCTCGGGCTTTCCAGTGGTGTGGAACATGGTGGTGTTCACGCTCTTCGTCATGGATGCCAGCGCCACCACGGCCATGACCGTGGTTACCGTTTCGGTTTTCCTGACATTCCTGCCGATCAACTTCCTGCATCCGGTGCGGGTGAAGCGCCTGCGGCCGCTCAATCTGGCCGTCGTCTTCGTCTGGTGCGCGCTTGGCGGTTATGCGCTGTTGATGCATTTCGAAACGCCGACATGGGCTGTGGTCGCATTCGTGGCGAGCGGCATCTATCTCTATTGCATCGGTGGAATATTGCAGTTTTTTCCGTCGCTGGGCGCAAAGTAAGGAAAATCTAAAGCCGTTTATTGCTTGTGCAAATTGCATTTAAGCAGCTTCTTTTTCAGTTGTGCGCAGCAGCAAAACAGTTATCAATACATCATGGTCGCGCAGCATTGCATACGCATTGCCCCGTGATTGGGAACAATAACCGCAGCTGTTGAAGTGCTTCAAAGAAAGCATGAGCTGCCGGTGAGAGAGGGACCAGTGACTGGAAATTTGGCGCCGGAGGCCGTGCCTCTCCTGTCCGTTCGCAAGCTGACAAAGCTGTTCGGCAATTTCGCCGCCTGCAACGGCATCGACCTCGATATAGCGCCGGGCGAAATCCACGCGCTTCTGGGTGAAAACGGCGCGGGCAAGTCCACGCTCGTCAAGATGCTGTTCGGCGTCCTTTCGCCGACCGAGGGCGATATCATCTGGCAGGGCCAGCCGGTTTCCGTGGGCTCGCCAAGCGAAGCCCGCCGGCTCGGTATCGGCATGGTCTTCCAGCATTTTTCCCTGTTCGAGGCGCTGACGGTCGCTGAAAACATCGCCCTGTCGCTGGACCCGAAAATTTCACTGAAGGAAATCGCCAGGGAAGCGGAAACGCTGTCGCGCGCCTATGGCCTGCCCCTCGACCCCTATGCGCATGTGGCCGATCTTTCGGTCGGCGAGCGCCAGCGCATCGAGATCGTCCGCGCCCTCTTGCAGAACCCGCGCCTCATCATTCTCGACGAGCCGACGTCGGTGCTGACACCGCAGGAGGCCGACAAGCTGTTCGAGACGCTGGCGAAGCTGAAGGCCGAAGGCCGTTCGGTGCTTTATATCAGCCACCGTCTGGAAGAGGTGCAACGCATCTGTGATCGCGCCACCGTCCTGCGCCATGGCAAGGTGACGGGCGCCTGCGACCCACGCAAGGAAACGCCCGCATCTCTGGCGCGCATGATGGTCGGAAGCGATGTCGCAAGCGTTTCGCGCCCGACGGGAGCCGCGCTCGGGCAACCGCAGATCGAGGTCATGGGGCTTTCGGTTGCGCCACGCACGCCTTTTGCCGTGGCGCTGAAATCGATTTCGATGAATGTGCGCGCCGGCGAGGTGCTGGCGATTGCCGGTGTGGCCGGAAACGGCCAGGGCGAGCTGTTCGATGCGCTTTCCGGCGAGTATCCGGTCTATAATAATGATGCGATCCATCTGCGCGGCAAGCCGGTTGGCCGTATCGGCATCAATGGTCGCCGGCTGATGGGCGCGGGTTTCGTGCCGGAAGAGCGCCATGGCCACGCCGCCGTTCCCGGCATGAGCCTTTCCGACAATCTGTTGCTGGCGCGGGCGCGTTCCGACCGGAAGGCGTTTCTGACCGGCGGTTTCCTTCGCATCATCCGTGGCTCGACCATCAAGGCGGCGGCGCGGCGCATCTCGGAAACCATGGATGTGCGCAAGAGCGGGGCCGATCCGCTGGCGGGGTCGCTGTCTGGCGGCAATCTGCAGAAATTCATCGTCGGGCGTGAACTTGACCGTCAGCCCGCCGTGCTGGTGGTCAACCAGCCGACCTGGGGTGTGGATGCGGGTGCGGCGAGCCGAATTCGCCAGGCGCTTGTCGATCTCGCCAAGGCGGGCTCGGCGGTTATCGTCATCAGCCAGGATCTCGATGAAATCTTCGAGGTCGCCACCAATATCGCTGTCATTTCCGACGGGAAGCTGTCAGAGACCCATCCCGTGGAAGACATGACGCTTGAAAAGATCGGCCTGCTGATGGGCGGCATCCACACACATTCGGGAGCCGCCCAGCATGCGCATTGAGCTTGAAAAACGGGCAGGGGTCTCAAAGTTATTCACTCTTCTTTCGCCGCTTCTGGCGCTGGTGCTGACGCTGCTTGTCGGCGCTGTCATGTTCGCCATGCTCGGCAAGAACCCGCTGGACGCGCTTTATGCGTTTTTCGTCGAGCCGCTTCTGGAGGTCTGGTCGCTGCATGAGCTGGCGATCAAGGCCGCGCCACTGATCCTGATCGGCGTCGGCCTGTCGATCTGTTATCGCTCCAATAACTGGAACATCGGCGCGGAAGGGCAATTCACCATCGGCGCGATCACCGGTTCCATCCTGCCGGTGCTTTATCCCGACTGGCATTCGCCGCTCATCCTGCCGCTGATGATGGTGATGGGCGCCATCGGCGGCGCGCTTTATGCCGGTATTCCGGCGTTGTTGAAGACGAAGTTCAACACCAATGAAATCCTCGTCAGCCTGATGCTTGTCTATGTCGCGCAGCTGTTTCTCGACTGGCTGACGCGCGGCATCTGGCGTGATCCGGGCGGCTATAACTTCCCGCAGACCAAGCCTTTTAATGATAGCGCCGTTCTGCCGGAAATGCTGGCATCTGGCCGGGCGCATTGGGGTTTCGTTTTCGCCATCGTTGCGGCCATCGCGCTGTGGTTCATGATGCGCTACATGCTGAAAGGCTTCGAGGTTACCGTGCTCGGGCAGTCGGCGCGGGCAGGGCGTTTTGCCGGTTTTTCCTCAAGCCGCATGGTCTGGTTTTCGCTGCTGCTCTCGGGTGCGCTGGCGGGGCTTGCGGGCATTTCGGAAGCGTCCGGTTCCATTGGCCATCTCCAGCCCAGCATTTCGCCGGGTTACGGCTTCACGGCCATCATCGTCGCCTTTCTCGGTCGTCTCAATCCGCTCGGCATCATCCTTTCCGGGCTGGTGCTGGCGCTGACCTATCTGGGCGGCGAGGCGGCGCAGCTTTCGATTGGCGTCTCGGACAAGGTGACGCGCGTGTTTCAGGGGCTGATGCTGTTCTTCGTGCTCTCCTGCGACACGCTGATCTTCTATCGCATCAGGGTCGTCTTCACAGGCAAGGCGCATCATAAAGAAGGAGCGGCATGATGGATATGCTTCAGGCCATTCTTCTCACCGTCATCACCGCCGCGACACCGCTCGTGCTTGCCGCCTCCGGCGAGCTTGTGGCGGAGCGCTCCGGCGTCCTCAATCTCGGTGTCGAGGGCATGATGATCATGGGTGCGGTCTGCGCTTTTGCGACCGCCCATATGACGGGGTCTCCCTATCTCGGCATTCTGGCCGGCATCGCTTCCGGCGCGGTTTTTTCGCTGCTGTTCGGCTTCCTGACACTGACGCTGGTGACCAACCAGGTGGCGACGGGCCTTGCGCTTACCATTCTCGGTCTTGGTGTTTCCGGCATGCTGGGTGAAAGCTTCGTCGGCCTGCCGGGTGTCAAGCTGCAGCCCATCGTCTTTCCGGTTCTGTCCGAGATTCCCTTCTTCGGCCCCTTGCTGTTCCGGCAGGACCTGATCTTCTACATGTCCATCGCGCTCGTTGCCGGCATCAGCTGGTTTCTGTTCAAAAGCCGCACTGGTCTCAAGATTCGGGCGATCGGCGACAATCACGGTTCCGCCCATGCGCTCGGCATCAATGTCATCCGCACGCGGTATCTGGCTGTCATGTTCGGTGGCGCCTGCGCGGGTCTCGCCGGCGCGCAGCTCTCGCTTGTCTACACACCGCAATGGGTGGAGAACATGTCGGCCGGGCGCGGCTGGATTGCGCTGGCGCTCGTCGTCTTCGCCTCCTGGCGTCCCTGGCGCCTGCTGGCGGGCGGGTATCTGTTCGGCGCCGTCACCATCGGGCAATTGCACGCGCAGGCCTTCGGCATCGGTGTGCCGTCGCAACTGCTTTCGGCACTACCTTACCTTGCAACTATTGTCGTGCTCGTCATCATCTCGCATAATCGCCGCACGACCTTGATCAACACGCCGGCATCGTTGGGCAAATCCTTCGTGCCGGACAGGTGAAGAAGTCTTAAGTCTCCAAACCAACAGGGGTAAAAATGAAAAAACTGGTCATCGCACTCGCCGCTTCCGTTGCGGCTCTCGGCGGCGTCGTTTCCTCGGCTGAGGCCGCCGACGCCAAGAAGGTCTGCTTCATCTATGTCGGTTCAAAGACCGACGGCGGCTGGACGCAGGCGCATGATATCGGCCGCCAGGAACTTCAGGCTCATTTCGGCGACAAGATCGAGACGCCGTTCCTTGAAAGCGTTCCGGAAGGCCCGGATGCCGAACGCGCCATCGAGCGCATGGCCCGCTCGGGCTGCGAACTGGTCTTCACCACCTCCTTCGGCTTCATGGATGCGACCGTGAAGGTCGCCCAGAAGTTCCCCAAGGTGAAGTTCGAGCACGCCACCGGCTTCAAGACCGCTGAAAACGTCGCGACCTACAATTCGCGCTTTTACGAAGGCCGTTACATTCAGGGCCAGATTGCCGCGAAGATGTCGCAGAAGGGTCTCGCCGGCTACATCGCTTCCTTCCCGATCCCGGAAGTGGTGATGGGCATCGACGCCTTCGTTCTCGGCGCGCAGTCGGTCAATCCGGAGTTCAAGGTCAAGGTCGTCTGGGCCAACACCTGGTTCGACCCCGGCAAGGAAGCCGATGCAGCCAAGGCGCTGATCGACCAGGGCGTCGATATCCTGACGCAGCACACCGATACGACAGCGCCGATGCAGGTTGCGGCGGAACGCGGCATAAAGGCCTTCGGCCAGGCCTCCGACATGATCGCGGCCGGTCCGAAGACGCAGCTGACCGCCATCAAGGACACCTGGGGCGCCTATTACATCAAGCGCACGCAGGCTCTTCTCGATGGCACCTGGAAGTCCGAATCCGTCTGGGACGGCCTGAAGGACGGCATCCTGACCATGGCGCCCTACACCAACATGCCCGATGACGTGAAGAAAATGGCCGAGGACACCGAAGCCAAGATCAAGTCCGGCGAGCTGCACCCCTTCACCGGCCCGGTGAAGAAGCAGGACGGTTCGGAATGGCTGAAGGCGGGTGAAAAGGCTGAAGACAAGGTTCTGCTCGGCCTCAACTTCTACGTTGCCGGCGTGGACGACAAGCTGCCGCAGTAATCGGTGATTTCGCCAAACTCAGCGTCATCCTCGGGCTTGACCCGAGGATCCCTGCCTTCGACGGCCTATGGCTCTTCGCCTCAAGGGCAAGGATGACGTGGGAGAGGCTACTCATCGTTCACATTCTGGCCGCGCGTGACATTCATGCGCGGCCTTTGTTATTTTCATGTGTTTTACGCCGCGAACGAAGTTTGCCTTTGCTTTTCATGCGACTTGATGTTTTTCACTATAGTCTGACTTGAGATACACACGTCTGGCGCGATTTTTGAGATCGCCGGCCGAACGGAAGGACATGACATTTGCAGCGCGGAATGCTCGATGCGGCGATCGGTTTTCGAAAGTTGCGGACAAATCATGCACAGGTCGTTCACAAGCTCGGTCTCGATATCGTGTCCGGCGTTTTCAAGACGGGTGACATCCTGCCGGGCGACGCCGAGCTAATGGAGCGGCTGAAAGTATCCCGCACGGTTCTGCGCGAAGCGATGAAGACGCTGACGGCCAAGGGCATGATTTCTCCCAAGGCGCGTATCGGCACCCGGGTGACGGAGCGCGAAAGCTGGAACATGTTCGACAGCGAGGTGCTGCTCTGGCACTTCGAGGCGGGCGTCAGCGACGAATTCCTTTTGCATCTCTATGATATCCGCCAGGCTTTCGAACCCTATGGCGCGGGGCTTGCGGCTGTCAGGGCAAAAGATGCGGATATCGCAAAGCTCGCCGCTTACGCCAACGAGATGGGCAATACGGCGTATTCGAAGGAAAAGCGCGCGCTTGCGGATATGAACTTTCATGTCCTCATCACCGAAATGTCCGGCAACCCTTTCATGCGCACTGTCGGTTCGCTGATAAAGGCGGCTCTCGCAGGCATTTTCCGGATGAGCAACCCGGAAGCCGACCCCAACGAGATTTCCGACGTGTCTGCCTCTCACCTGCGACTGGTCGAAGCGTTTCGCCTGCGTGACGACACTACCGCCCGACGCGAGATGGAAAGGCTGATTGAAAACGGCCGTCAGCAAATACTGGAATTCACCGCCCGTAACCCCCGCCGATAGATCATGCCGACCCGCCGCTGATCACGTTTGATGAAAATCTGCGTGGAAATTTGGTGGAGATTTGCATGGTTTCTTAAGTGGGGCGCCGTTATAGCAATGCCGGAAAGAAATCACCGATACGCCCGTCCGTTAAAGCGGCCGGCGTAAAGTCAAACATTGCCACTGTCACGGCCGTCCTTTGGCCGGTGACAGGGTGTTGGAGGTCTTATGGAGCGTAGCTCTCTAGCCGTTATTCTCGCAGCGGGCGACAGCACGCGCATGAAGTCTTCGAAATCCAAGGTGCTTCATACGGTCGCCGGACGTCCGATGATCGGGCATGTGGTGGAGGCGGTAGCTGGAGCGGGCGTTGGCGCAGTGGCGCTGGTGGTCGGGCGCGATGCAGACAATGTTGCCGCAGCCGCCGGTCTCAAGGGTGTTCAGGTCGAAGCTTTCCTGCAGAAGGAACGCAAGGGTACGGGCCATGCGGTTCTTGCCGCACGCGAGGCGATCGAGCGCGGCTACGACGACCTGATCGTCGCCTATGGCGACGTGCCGCTCATCACGTCCGCAACGCTTGACAGGGCGCGGGAGGCGATTACTGCCGGTGCCGATGTCGCCGTGATCGGTTTCCATACCGAGCGCCCCACGGGTTATGGCCGGCTGCTGGTCGAGAATGGCGAGCTGGTGGCGATCCGCGAGGAAAAGGATGCCACCGACGAGGAACGCAAGGTCACCTGGTGCAACAGCGGGTTGATGGCCGTCAACGGACGCAATGCGCTGGACTTGCTCGACCGGATCGGCAACAGCAATGTGAAGGGCGAATATTATCTTACTGACATCGTTGAAATCGCCCGCTCGCTCGGCCGCCGTGCCGTTGCCATCGATGCGCCGGAAACCGAGCTGATCGGCTGCAACAACCGCGCCGAACTCGCCTTGATCGAAAGCCGCTGGCAGCAGCGCCGCCGCCACGAATTGATGGTCGATGGCGTTTCGATGATTGCGCCTGAGACCGTGTTCCTGTCCTTCGACACCAAGATCGGTCAGGACGTGCTGATTGAGCCCAATGTCGTTATTGGTCCCGGCGTGACGATCGAGCCCGGTGCCGTCATCCATGCGTTTTCGCATCTGGAAGGGGCCTATGTGGCTGAGGGTGCGGCCGTCGGACCCTATGCGCGATTGCGCCCCGGCGCCAATCTGCACGCCAATGCCAAGGTCGGTAATTTCTGCGAGGTCAAGAAGGCGGAAATCGGCGAGGGCGCCAAGGTCAACCATTTGACCTATATCGGCGATGCCTTCATCGGCGCAGGCAGCAATATCGGTGCTGGCACCATCACCTGCAATTATGACGGTTACAACAAGTTCGAAACGCGGATTGGGGCCAATAGCTTCATCGGCTCTAACTCATCGCTGGTCGCTCCCGTCACCATTGGCGACGGTGCCTATATCGCCTCGGGCAGCGTGATTACCGATGACGTTCCCGCTGATGCGCTCGCTTTCGGACGCGCGCGGCAGGAGGTCAAGCCGGGCCGCGCAACCGTCGTGCGCGAGCGGGCGAAAGCGCTGAAGGAAGCGAAGAAAAAGTCCTCTTGAAAGACGTTACCGAGAGATACCGAAAGTGACCGGCGGCGTAATTGCCGATTTCAGGGAAACGATTAGTAGTTTCGGCGAAGAGATCGCCGTCTGGAGAAATATATGTGCGGAATTGTCGGAATTGTCGGAACCCAGCCTGTTGCTGAACGGCTTGTCGATGCGCTGAAGCGTCTCGAATATCGCGGTTACGATTCGGCTGGTGTCGCCACCATCGACAATGGCGCGATGGACCGCCGCCGGGCGGAAGGCAAGCTCTTCAATCTGGAGAAGCGGTTGTCCGAAGAGCCGCTGCCGGGCGTGGTCGGCATTGCGCATACGCGCTGGGCGACGCATGGTGTGCCGAACGAAACCAACGCCCACCCGCATTTCGTCGACGGCGTTGCGGTCGTTCATAACGGCATCATCGAAAATTTCTCCGAATTGCGCGAGGAGCTGAGTGCCGAAGGTGCCACCTTCACCACCCAGACCGACACCGAAGTGGTGGCGCAGCTTCTGGCAAAATACACCCGCGAAGGCCTTGGCCATCGCGAAGCGATGCTGAAGATGCTGAACCGCGTAACGGGCGCCTATGCGCTGGTCGTCATGTTCAAGGATGATCCCGGCACGCTGCTTTCGGCGCGTTCCGGTCCGCCGCTTGCCGTCGGTTATGGCCGCGGTGAAATGTTCCTGGGATCGGACGCCATCGCGCTCTCGCCCTTCACCAACGAAATCACCTATCTGGTGGATGGCGACTGCGCCATTGTCACCCGTGAAGGTGCGGAAATTATCGATTTCTCCGGCAAGCCGGTGAAGCGCGAGCGCCAGATGTCGCAGGCGACGGCTTTCGTGGTCGACAAGGGCAACCATCGTCACTTCATGGAAAAGGAAATCTACGAGCAGCCGGAAGTCATTTCCCATGCGCTCAGCCATTATGTGGATTTCGCCTCCAAGACCGTGAAGGAAGCCGATAAGGCAATCGATTTCGCCAAGCTTTCCGGCCTTGCCATTTCCGCCTGCGGCACGGCCTATCTTTCCGGCCTGATCGGCAAATACTGGTTCGAGCGTTATGCGCGTCTGCCGGTGGAAATCGATGTCGCCTCGGAATTCCGTTACCGCGAAATCCCGCTCGTTCCCACGCAGGCGGCACTGTTCATTTCTCAATCGGGAGAAACCGCCGATACGCTGGCGGCCCTGCGCTATTGTCAGCAGGAGGGACTGAAGATCGGCGCGGTGGTCAACACGCGCGAGTCGACCATGGCGCGCGAATCGGATGCAATCTTTCCGATCCTCGCCGGCCCGGAAATCGGCGTGGCCTCCACCAAGGCCTTCACCTGCCAGCTTGCCGTGCTTGCTTCGCTTGCGGTTGCCGCCGGCAAGGCGCGCGGCACAATTACGCCAGAGCAGGAAACCGAACTGGTTCGCCATCTGACCGAGATGCCGCGCATCATGAGCAAGGTTCTCAACAGCATCCAGCCGCAGATCGAGGCTCTGTCGCGCGATCTGTCGCGTTTCAAGGATGTGCTTTATCTCGGACGCGGCACCAGCTTCCCGCTGGCGCTGGAAGGCGCGCTGAAGCTCAAGGAAATTTCCTATATCCATGCCGAGGGCTATGCCGCCGGTGAGCTGAAGCACGGGCCGATCGCGCTGATCGACGAGAACATGCCTGTTATCGTCATCGCACCGCATGACCGCTTCTTCGAAAAGACCGTTTCGAACATGCAGGAGGTCGCCGCCCGCGGCGGCCGCATCATCTTTATCACCGATGAGAAGGGGGCTGCGGCTTCCAAGCTCGATACAATGGCGACGATTACGCTGCCGACAGTTGATGAACTCATTGCGCCGATGGTGTTTTCGCTGCCGATCCAGTTACTCGCCTATCACACCGCTGTCTTCATGGGCACGGATGTGGACCAGCCGCGCAATCTGGCGAAATCGGTGACCGTTGAATGATCATCAGGCCGGAGCGGCAGGGCGATGAAGAGGCGATCGGAGCGCTGACGGAAGCGGCGTTCCGGGATATGCCGTTTAGCGACCAGACCGAACACCTGATCGTCGGCAGGCTGCGCGATGCGGATGCGCTCACCGTTTCACTGGTGGCGGAGGATGGCGGACAGATCGTCGGTCACGTCGCCTTTTCGCCCGTTACCGTTTCGGAGGCGGAAGGCCGCTGGTTTGCTCTTGGCCCGATTTCGGTCTCTCCCGAGAGGCAAGGTCAGGGCATTGGATCGCGCCTCGTCCATGAGGGGCTTTCAATGCTGGATCGGCTCGAAGCGGCAGGGTGCGTTCTGGCGGGTAGTCCCACCTATTACGGCCGGTTCGGATTCGAGCGTTTCGACGGCCTGCACAGCAAAGGCATTCCTGACAAATATTTGTTGACCCTGCGCTTGCATGGCGGAACTCCATCCGGCATTGTCGGTTTTCATCCGGGTTTCGATAGCGTCAACGCTTAATTCCGAACGGTAAATGACCGATATTCCAGTCAAAATTTCATTCGCAGCCCGTCTGCGCAACAGCTTCCTCACGGGCGTGCTCATCCTTGCGCCCGTCACCATCACCATGTGGCTGGTGTGGAGCTTCCTGCAATGGGCGGATAGCTGGGTTAAGCCCTATATTCCCGCCCGTTACGATCCCGAGCAATATTTCGATGTGGCAATCCCCGGTTTCGGCCTGCTGATCGCTGTCATCGGCATCACGCTCATCGGCTTTCTCGGCAACAACCTGATCGGCAAATGGATCGTCGGCGTCGGCGAATCCATCCTCAACCGCATGCCGCTGGTGCGGCCGATCTACAAGAGCATCAAGCAGCTGTTCGAATCCGTTCTGAAGGAGCATTCGAACTCCTTCAAGAAGGTCGGCCTTATCGAGTTTCCCTCGTCCGGCACCTGGGCGATGGTGTTCGTATCCTCCGAGGTCAAGGGCGAACTCGCTCACCGTTTCAACGAGATGGGCCAGCAGATGGTCGCCGTCTTCCTGCCGCCGACACCGGTGCCGACAGCGGGTTTCCTGCTGTTCGTGCCCAAGGACAAGATCGTGATGCTGGACATGACGCCGGAAGACGCGGCGAAACTGCTGATATCCGGCGGTCTCGTGGCGCCGGATTTCACGCCGCCGAAGATGATCGCGCCGGTTTGAGGGTTAGAGAACGCTGACGATGTCCGTTTGGGAAAAGTCGTTGCCGACATAAAGCAAAGGGCAGCCTTCGGTCTTCGCCAGATCGTAGGCAAAGCAATCCCCGAAATTCAGCCCGGCCGGATGAATGCCCTTGCCCCAGATACGATAGGCTTCGGAAACGCCGTGCGCCGATTTCGGGGTGACGTGTCTGACGTCGATGCTCAGCCCTTCAATCAGCATGTCGAGTTCGCGGACGCGATTACGCCGTTGTGCGACGATTATGGCTTCTGCGAGCGTGCCGGCGGAAATGAGCAGAGGCTCATCCGTTTCGAGAGCTGCGGTACAGGCATCAGCTGTGGGTTCATCGAGCAGGATCGCCATCAGGGCTGACGTATCGATGACGATCATTTGGGCAAGCCGTGCTCGTCATAGAGGAAGTCCTGACTGCGCGCGGCATTCGGGCCATCATCGGCTTTGTTTGCAATGGCCGCGCGCACTTTTGCAAGCGTTGCCCTGCGGGATATTTTATCCGCCGCCGCAGTGACCGGAACCAGCCGCACGGCTGCGTGACCATGCCGGGTGAGAATGATTTCATCTCCTGCTTCGGCACGACGCACCAGTTCTGTAAGCTGGCCCTTTGCGTCAGTTACGGATATCTGCATGGCGATTTCCCGAATTTCGTTTCCGTTTGAAAGTAGTCCATTTAATGGACCATATCAATACGAAGGAGTGCCGAACCTTGACGAACCAATGTGGTTCACCAATAATCATGACGAACCAAGGAGGGTCGCGATCATGACTGCATTCACGGTGCGTTTGCCGAACGAGGTTGCTGACAAGCTCGATCAGCTGGCGGAAAAGCTTGATCGCTCGCGGTCCTACATGGCGGCGCGGGCGATTGAGGACTATGTTGCCCGCGAGGAGTGGCAGCTTGCCGAGATCGAGGCGGGTGTGGCGGAAGCCGATCGCGGCGAGTTCGGGACGACCGATGATCTCGCAAATATTGTCGGGAAATACGTGAAATCTACCCGGCCGTTATGAGTGACCGGAGAATTCGTTGGACCTTACGGGCGCTGCGACGGCTCGATGAAATTGGTGCGCATATCGAAAAGGATAATCCAGCGGCTGCGGCCCGTGTGATTTCTCGCATTGTTTCGGCGGTTGATATGTTGGTGGAACAGCCGGCAATGGGACGGGTCGGGCGTATCAGAGGAACACGGGAAGCTGTGCTTCCCGACATTTCTTACATCATTGCCTATCGTGTCGGCCGGGACATCGAAATCTTGACGATTATCCATGCCTCGCAGCAATGGCCTTCGTCGCTCTAAGCAAATAATCTTTAGACCAGTCGATCAATCCTCGTCATCGAGATCATCCACCTCTGTCCCCGTGACTGTCGCGTGGAACACGGGAACGAAAAGCCGCATATAGACCAGCCGCACGCTCCAGCCTTCCTCCAGTGCCTGCGTCCAGGCCTTCTTGCGGCCGGGCTTCTTGAACGCCTTGCCGATTGCCTTTTTCGCGCTCTTCGCAAATGTCTCCGGTTGCAGAATATTCTGCGGCGAACACAGCGCATAACCTTTGCGGAAGGCGGGCGGCGGGCGGCGCGGGTCGATCATGTTCATGGCGGTCACAACTTTCAGCCGGCGTGCAGGAAGCGGATCGCTTCGTCGCGGCGGTGCAGATAGAGCAGGGTGCGGAGCGCGTCGCCGCGCGGGCCGGTCAGTTCGGGGTCACGCTCGATGACATAGGCCGCGTCCTTGCGGGCGATTTCCAGAAGGTCGGCATGGGCCTCCAGGCTGGCGATGCGGAAGCCCGGTGTGCCGGACTGGCGGGTGCCGAGGAGTTCGCCTTCGCCGCGCAGTTTCAGGTCCTCTTCCGCGATCAGGAAGCCGTCCTCGCTGTCGCGCAGAATGGAAAGCCGGGCGCGGCCGTTTTCGCTGAGCGGCCCCTTGTAGAGCAGGATGCAGGTGGAGGCCTCGTCGCCACGCCCGACGCGGCCGCGCAACTGGTGAAGCTGGGCAAGGCCGAAACGTTCGGCATGTTCGATGACCATGATCGTGGCATCCGGCACGTCGACGCCCACTTCCACCACCGTCGTTGCCACCAGCAGCCGTGTCTCGCCGCTCTTGAAGGCCAGCATGGCGGCGTCCTTCTCCGGGCCGCTCATGCGCCCGTGGATGAGGCCGATATTGGCGCCGAGCATCTGCGAGAGAACCGCATGCCGCTCTTCGGCCGACATCAGGTCGGATTCTTCCGTTTCTTCCACCAGTGGGCAGATCCAGTAGGCCTTCTTGCCATCCTTCAGCGCGGCGCGCAGCCGCTCGACAATATCGCCGATACGTTCGGTGGGGATCGTCACGGTTTGGATGGGTTTACGGCCGGCGGGTTTCTCGGTGAGTTTCGACACATCCATGTCGCCGAAGGCGGCCAGCACCAGCGTGCGTGGAATGGGGGTGGCGGTCATCACCAGCATATGCGGGGTGATGCCCTTGGCGGTGAGGCGCAGGCGCTGGTGCACGCCGAAACGGTGCTGCTCATCCACCACGGCCAGCACGAGGTTTTTGTAACTCACGCTGTCCTGAAACAGCGCATGGGTGCCGATGACGATCTGTGCTTCGCCAGAGGCCACACGCTCTTCGATCTCACGGCGCTCCTTGCCCTTGGTGCGGCCGGTCAGGACCTCGACGGTGATGCCTGCGGCATTGGCGAGTTTGGAGATGGTGGTGAAATGTTGCCGGGCAAGGATTTCGGTCGGGGCCATCAGCACCGCCTGTCCGCCGGCCTCGACGGCGGTTGCCATGGCCATCAGCGCAACCAGCGTCTTGCCGGCGCCGACATCGCCCTGCAGCAGGCGAAGCATGCGGTCTTCACCTGCCATATCGGTCAGGATGTCCTTTACCGCGGCGTTCTGACTAGGTGTCAGCGAGAATGGCAGCAGCGAGAGGATTTTTGCGGCAACGTCGCCTTTGGCGCGGATCGGCTGGCCCGCAACCTTGCGCAGCCGCTGGCGCACCAGCGCCAGCGAAAGCTGGCCGGCGAGGAACTCGTCATAGGCAAGACGTCTGCGCGCCGGGGCCTGCGGCTCTATATCGGCGCTGTCGCGCGGGTCGTGCAGTTCGCGGAAGCTCGAAGCCACATCGCCGAAGCCCTGCCGGGTCTTCAGCGTCTCGTCGATCCATTCGGGAAAGGCGGGCAGCTTCGAAAGCCCGCCGTCGATCGCCCGCCGCAGCACCTTGGGAGACAGTCCAGCCGTCATCGGGTAAACGGCTTCCACCAAAGGCAGGTTTTCGGCTTCGGAAAGCTTCACCATGAAATCCGGATGCACCATGGAGGCGCGGCCGTTGAACCAGTCCACCTTGCCGCTGACGAGAACTTCTTCATCGACGGGCAGGGCCTTGGAGAGCCAGTCGCCCTTGGCGCGAAAAAAGGTCAGCGTCAGTTCGCCGGTCTCGTCATGCAGGAAAACTCGGTAAGGCGCGGAACGATTGCCCGGTGGCGGTGGTTGATGGCGATCGATACGTCCCTGAATGGTGACAATGGCGCCGGGGGCCGCGAGCGCGATGCCCGGGCGATTGCGCCGGTCGATGACGTTTGACGGTGCGTGGAACAGAAGGTCGATCACACGGGTATCGTCGGCGTTTTCCCGGCTGAGGAGCTTGGCCAGAAGATCGGCAAGCTTCGGCCCCACGCCGGCAAGGGTGGAAACGGAGGCAAACAGCGGATCGAGAATGGCCGGACGCATGTGTTGCAAAATCGGGGAAGGGGGCGGGTTATGCAAGACGTGCCCGCCGACAAAGACGGGTTATCACCGGCAGTTTTTAGCTGCCGTGGCATTATTTCGATAAAAACCGGTTCCCAAGCGTTCGCCTCCTGTTCTATAGGAGGTCGTAATAGGTGAGGCAAAGATTGAACGGCCGCTGCAAGTGCGAGACTGGCTATTGTCCATTGTGCTCTCCTCTTCCTCATCCCTGTGCTCGTTACGGGGATCCAGCCAGCCCAAGTCCTTGGGCTGAAAGGAGTCTCTCCGTCGCGCCGACGCGCGCCGGCTGGATTCCTGTGACAAGCACAGGAATGAGGATGGTGGGGATGGAAGCGGCGGGTAAAACCGTTCAGTCAGGCCTTGCAAACCGATACGGGAAGGAAAATGCGATGACTGGACTGGTGCGCACGAGTGCCGACCTCGATCCGAGACGCAGGCGGATACTTTACCGCTGCTGGCACCGGGGCATTCGCGAGATGGATCTCGTGCTCGGGCAATTCGCGGAAGACAATATTGCCGGACTTACCGACGCTCAGCTCGATGAGCTTGAGATCATCATGGCGGAAGAGGATAACGACCTCGTCAAGATGGTGACGGGCGCTCTTGCCATACCGGAAAAATTCCAGACGCCGCTGTTTGAGAAGATCGCCTCCTATCGTCCCGATTTCGATCTCGTCACAGCCGAAACCCTGAAAGCCTGAAACATGATAGCCGGATTCGATGCAAAGCTGGTGGCGTCGGCCGATACGCCGCTGACCATCGGAAATGTGCCCTCCGGCATGGAAGCCCTGCTTTTGGCCGACATGGCGCGGGCAGGGACATCGGTGGCCTATGTGATGTCGGACGGCCAGCGGGTCGCCGATCTCGAACAGATCCTCGGTTTCGTCGCGCCTGACATTCCGGTGCTGACTTTGCCTGCCTGGGACTGCCTGCCGTATGACCGTGTGTCACCGAGCGCAGACACCTCGGCGCGCAGGCTGGCTGCGCTCTCCGGCCTCATCAGTCACGCGAAGAAACCGCATCCGGCCATCGTTCTCGTCACCGTCAACGCCATGCTGCAGAAGATGGCGCCGCGCGACATCATCGAGAGCCTCGGCTTTTCCGCGAAGCCCGGCAACCAGATCCGCATGGAAGACATCGCCGCGCGGCTGGAACGCAACGGTTTCGACCGGGTGGCGACGGTGCGCGAAGTCGGTGAATTTGCCGTGCGCGGCGGCATTCTCGATGTTTTCGTGCCCGGCACGGAAGAGCCTGTGCGGCTCGATTTCTTCGGTGATACGCTGGAAAGCATCCGCACCTTCGATCCGGCCAGCCAGCGCACCATCGGCCAGGCGCGCTCGCTTGATCTCAACCCGATGAGCGAAGTGACGCTGACGCCGGATACGATCGGCCGTTTTCGCAAGAATTATCTGTCGCTGTTCGGTGCGGCGACGCGCGACGATGCGCTTTATCAGGCCGTCTCCGAGGGCCGCCGTTACGCCGGCATGGAGCATTGGCTGCCGCTGTTTTACGAACAGCTGGAAACCGCCTTCGATTATCTCAAGGGTTTCCGCATCGTCACCGATCATACGGCGCGCGAGGCGGCGAAGGAACGTTCCAAACTGGTCCTCGATTATTACGAGGCGCGCCGCGCTTCCGGCGAGACCAAGGGATCGACGCAGGGCGCGCCTTACAAGCCGGTATCGCCGGGGCAAATCTATCTCGACGGCAAGAGCTTCGAGGCGGCACTTTCCGCCGTCAATGCGGTGCGGCTGACGCCCTTTAACGAACACGATACCGAAGGCCGTCCGGTCGCGACGCTGGACGCTCATGTCGGGCCGCGCTGGGCACGCCCACCGACCGAAGGCGATAGCGAAGAGCGGGTCAACGTCTTCGATCTGGCGGTGAAGCACATTACCGAGCGCCGCGCCAAGGGCTGGAAGGTGCTGATCACCGGCTGGTCGGAAGGCTCTCTCGACCGGCTGCTGCAGGTCTTGAACGAGCACGGGCTTGAAAAGATCAAGCCGGTGGCATCTCTGAAAGAGGTCGACACGCTCGGCAAGGGCGAGGCGGCTTCGGCAGTGCTCAGCCTCGAAGCCGGTTTCGAGACCGGAACGCTCGCGATCATCGGTGAGCAGGATATTCTCGGCGACCGTATGGTGCGCCGCTCCAGACGCCGCAAGCGCGGCGCGGATTTCATTTCGGAAGTGGCGGGGCTGGACGAGGGTTCGCTCGTCGTTCACGCCGAACACGGTATCGGCCGCTTCGTCGGTCTGCAGACCATCGAGGCGGCGGGTGCACCGCGCGCCTGTCTGGAACTGCATTACGCCGACGATGCCAAGCTGTTCCTGCCGGTCGAAAACATCGATCTTCTCTCGCGATATGGTTCTGACGCCGCCGAAGCCACGCTTGACAGACTGGGTGGCGGCGCTTGGCAGATGCGCAAGGCCAAGCTCAAGAAGCGCCTGCTCGACATGGCAGACGAGCTTATCCGCATCGCAGCCGCGCGCCTGGTACGCCATGCGCCGGTTCTGGCCGCGCCGGACGGTCTTTACGATGAGTTTGCCGCCCGCTTCCCCTATGACGAGACCGAAGACCAGCTGAACGCCATCGAAGCGGTTCGCGAGGATCTCGGTGCCGGGCGTCCGATGGATCGCCTCATCTGCGGCGATGTCGGTTTCGGCAAGACCGAAGTGGCTTTGCGCGCCGCCTTCCTTGCCGCCATGAACGGCGTTCAGGTGGCGGTCGTCGTGCCAACCACGCTGCTGTCCCGCCAGCATTTCCGCACCTTTTCGGAGCGTTTTCGCGGGCTGCCGATCCGGGTTCAGCAGGCCTCGCGGCTTGTCGGTTCCAAGGAGCTTGCGCTCACCAAGAAGGAAGTGGCCGACGGCAAGACGGATATCGTCGTCGGCACCCACGCGTTGCTTGGTGCGGGCATCAATTTCGCCAATCTCGGCCTGCTGATCATCGATGAGGAGCAGCATTTCGGCGTGAAGCACAAGGAGCGCCTGAAGGAGCTGAAGAGCGACGTGCATGTGCTGACGCTTTCGGCAACGCCCATTCCGCGCACCCTGCAGCTGGCCATGACCGGCGTTCGCGAATTGTCGCTCATCACCACGCCGCCGGTGGACCGCATGGCGGTGCGTACCTTCATTTCGCCCTTCGATCCGCTGGTGATCCGCGAAACGCTGATGCGCGAGCATTATCGCGGCGGCCAGAGTTTCTACGTCTGCCCGCGTCTTGCCGATCTCGCCGATATCCATGCTTTCCTGCAATCGGATGTGCCGGAGCTGAAAGTGGCGGTGGCGCATGGCCAGATGGCGGCGGGCGAACTCGAAGACATCATGAACGCCTTTTATGACGGCAAATATGATGTGCTGCTGTCGACAACCATCGTCGAATCCGGCCTCGACGTGCCGACCGCCAACACGCTGATCGTGCACCGGGCCGACATGTTCGGCCTTGCCCAGCTTTACCAGCTGCGCGGCCGTGTCGGCCGTTCAAAGGTGCGCGCCTTTGCGCTGTTCACCCTGCCGGTCAACAAGGTATTGACGACGATGGCGGAGCGGCGGCTGAAAGTGCTGCAATCGCTCGATACGCTGGGCGCCGGTTTCCAGCTTGCCAGCCACGATCTCGATATTCGCGGCGCGGGTAATCTCTTGGGCGAGGAGCAGTCGGGCCACATCAAGGAAGTCGGTTTCGAGCTTTACCAGCAGATGCTGGAAGAAGCCGTGGCCGAGGTGAAGGGTGACGAGCAGGTGCAGGATAGCGGCTGGTCGCCGCAAATCTCGGTCGGCACCTCTGTCATGATCCCGGAAGACTATGTTCCGGATCTGCATCTGCGCATGGGGCTTTACCGCCGTCTCGGCGAGCTTGCCGATATCGGCGAGATCGACGGTTTTGGTGCGGAAATGATCGACCGTTTCGGCCCGCTGCCGAAGGAAGTCCAGCATCTCCTCAAGATCGTCTACATCAAGTCGCTCTGCCGCACCGCCAATGTCGAGAAGGTCGATGCCGGGCCGAAGGGCGTGGTCCTGCAATTCCGCAACAAGGAATTCCCGAACCCGGCGGCCCTGGTCGCCTATATCGGCAAGCAGGGCTCGATGGCGAAAATCCGCCCCGACCACAGCCTGTTCCTGACCCGCGATCTGCCTACGCCGGAAAAGCGGCTGGCGGGTGCGGCGATGATCATGACGCAGTTGGCGGAACTGGCGCGTTCCTGAGGTGTGAGCTTTCGGCAGGTCATCCGTTGACAGCGGACCGAGGCGTGTGGGGCTTTTACCCCCCTCTGCCCTGCCGGGCATCTCCCCCTCAAGGGGGGAGATCGATATGCGGCTAGGTTTCGCCCATCTCGATGTTCGAGAATGAAGTGGTGTCAGCGCCTCTTTCCGATCTCCCCCCTTGAGGGGGAGATGCCCGGCAGGGCAGAGGGGGGTAAGCCCCACACGCCTCCGGTCGGCCGTCAATGGGAAACCCCTGAAAGCCAAGACCTAAAGCACGTCCAGACAAACGAAAACAGAAGGGTCCGACATCGTCTGCTTTACCGGACCTGACAACCTCCGCAAACATTACAGCGATGTACATTACAGCGATGTAATGAAACGGACATGCGCCGGTAGCGTCGGCGGGCGTAGTCTTGTCTTCCTGTCCTGTGCTGCGTTCACCTACGCGCAGCCGGAAGACGAAGGAGCAAGACAATGTGGACCAGGATGAACAGGTTCGTCTCCGCAGGTCTGGTTGCTTTGACAATTGCGGGCACCACAATTGCCACCACCAGCCAGGCGGAAGCACGCGGTCATTTCGGACATGGGCATGGCGGTGCGGGCATTGCCGCGGGTATCGCTGGAGCAATTATCGGCGGCGCCATCATCGCCGGGGCGCGGCATCCCTATGGCGGCCCCTATTATGACGAGCCTTTTTACGGCCCGCCGGTTTATGGCCCTCCGGTGATCTATCAGCCCGCATATCCACGCTGCCACGTCGTCTGGCGGCAGAATAGCTGGGGTGATATGTACCGCGCGCGCGTCTGCGACTGACCCTTCGCTGCCAACAGTAAAATAGCTATGGAAGAACGAGCCGGGATTACAGGGTTCGCGGCGCGTCTTCCGGCGTGATGCCGACGGCGACATTCTGGTCGGTTGCGGCGATGGAGGCTGGCATCGGCACTTTTCGCTGTTTTTCACGGATGAGCGTCAGAAGACCCGAGCCGACGATGAGCGCTATGCCGATCAGCATCCAGCCATCGATATGGTCGCCGAAGATCAGGTAACCGAACAGTATGGCCCAGAGCATCTGGCTATATTGCGTTGGTCCGATCATGGCGGCCGGGGCGTAACGGGCGGCATACATGACCAGCACGTTGCCGACGGCGGCAAACAGGCCGTAACCGGCCAGAAGCAGCCATTGCTCGCCGCTTGGCGGCACGAAAGCGGGGATCATGGCCAGGCCGCTGATCGCCAGACAGCCCAGCACGCCTGCGCCATAAAGCGAGACGTTTTTTTCCGACGGCCCCATGGCGCGGAAGATCACGATGGACAGCGCGCCGCTTAGACCACCGAGGATAGCGCCGAGATGGCCGATGCCCAGTTCGCGGAAGCCGGGCCGCAGGATGATCAGCACACCAATAAAGCCGATGATGACCGCCGACCAGCGCTTGATGCCGACCTGTTCCTTCAAAAACACCACAGACATGATGGTGACGAAGGAAGGCAGCAGGAAAATCAGCGCAAAGGCTTCGGCCATGGAGAGGTGCGTGAAGGCGGTGACGCTGCCGACCGCCCCGATGCCGGAGGCAAAAAAGCGGATGAGCCAGAGGGGGCGGTTCGTCGTCCTGACGATGTCCATCCAGCGATCGTTGCGCTTTCGGATGAGAGGCAGGGCGACGAGGCCGAAGACGGCGCCGAAGAAGGCCGATTCGATCGGTGAAATCTGGCCTTCTATGAGTTTAACGCTCGCGTCGCTCCATGCGTAGGCAGCGAAGGCGGCAAAGGCAAGCAGAATGCCTTTCAGGGTCTGGTCGGACACGGGAAAACACCAACAGTTTATCGGTTAGGGTAAGCTGCCGGTGGTTCGACCGTCAGTTCATCGACTTATGCTCGTCCGCCTTGATTTTTGCAATATCCCGCAGTGCAGCAATCAATACATCAGGCGTTTGCGCGCCGCTGATGGCATATTTCTGGTCGAGGATGAAAAACGGCACGCCGGCGACGCCCATTTGCTGCGCCGCATCAATTTCTGCAATGACGGTGTCCTTGTCCGCATCCGATGCGAGCAGCCGCGTCACCACCTTGGCGTCCATGCCTGCCTTTTCGGCAATGTCGGTCAGCACGGCGTGATCGCCGATGTTGCGGCCTTCCTCGAAATTCGCTTTGAACAGGCCGGTTACGATCTTCTCCTGAACGTCGCGACCTTCGGCATGTGCCCAGAGCGACAGGCGGTGGGCGTCGAGCGTGTTCGGGCCGATCTTGATCGCATCGAAATCGTAATGGATGCCGACTTCCCTGCCGAGTTGCACCAGCGTAGTGTGCGCCTGTTCGAGGCGCTCCTTGCCGAGCTTTTCTTCAAGAGCAGCTTTCTGGTCGACGCCTTCCGGCGGATAATCCGGGTTGAGGCGGTAAGGCCGCCAGTTCACGTCGATGCTGATTTCGTCCTGCACCTCGGCAATGGCGAGATCGAGTCTCGCCTTGCCCAGATAACACCAGGGGCAGACCATATCCGATACGACGTCGATAACGATGCGTTCCATGGCTTTATCTTCCGTTGTCTTGGACCGGGCAGGGGCGGTCTATTGCGCCCGTGCATCCCACCAGGTCTGTTTCTGATTGCCTGATATCGGGGTCATATCCGGGCGGTCGATATATTTCCAGCGGGCTATCCATTGTGCGCCGATGTAGTAGAGCGGAATGACATAGTGGCCGGCGACGAGAAGACGATCATAACCGCGCACCGCCGCCTGGAAATCCTCCGTCGAGCGGGCCTGCAAAAGGGCCTCGATCATGCGGTCGATGTCGGGGCTCGCCGCGCCCGCATAGTTGAAGCTGCCCTGCGCATCCCGCGACAGTGAACTCCAGCGGTTGAGCTGCTCGGCCCCCGGCGAAAGCGAGGAGGGCAGGGAGCGGATGATCATGTCGTAATCGAAGCTGTTGGAGCGGGCCTGATACTGGCCGTCGTCAACAGAACGGATGCCCATGGCGACGCCGATCAGGTTCAGCGAACGCTGATAGGCAAGCGCGATGCGCTCCTGCGCCGGGTTCTGCGTCATGATCTCGAAGGCAAGCTGGCGGCCATTGGCGTCGGACATTTTGCCATTCTTGATGCTGTATCCGGCCTCTTTCAGCTTATCGACTGCCAGTTTCAGGACCTTGCGATCCGCACCGGTCCCGTCTGTGGTCGGCAGGGCGTAGGTTCCCGCCAGAAGTTCGGGTGGCATGGTTTTGGCCGCATCGCCGAGCAGCGCAAGCTCGCGCTC
The DNA here is from genome assembly GCF_025910175.1 of Agrobacterium sp. BT-220-3. Classification (NCBI taxonomy): domain Bacteria; kingdom Pseudomonadati; phylum Pseudomonadota; class Alphaproteobacteria; order Hyphomicrobiales; family Rhizobiaceae; genus Agrobacterium; species Agrobacterium sp. BT-220-3. Next base: position 56,669 of record NZ_JAPAIX010000013.1, on the reverse strand, counting down.
GTCGGCGGCATTGCCATAGGCACCGAGCGCGGAGTTCTGCCAGTAGCTCTGCGTGCGCTTGAAGGCGCCGCCGAGGATGTTCTTGTTCATCCATTCGAAATCAAGCGCGTAGGACAGGCCCTCGCGCACCTTTTCGTCGGCAAAGACCGCGCGGCGGGTGTTGAAGACAAGACCGAACATGCCAGATGGCAGGCGCGGCTGGAACACGTCCTTGACGATATCGCCGCGATGGACGGCGGGAAAGTTGTAGGCCTGCCCCCAATGCGAGGTGTCGGAGGTGCCGTTGATGGCGTCGCCTTCGGGATAGATGTCGATATCGCCCTTCTTGAAGGCCTCGAACATGGTGGTGACCTGGAGGAAATAGGTGACGCTGATCTCGTCGTAATTCTCGAAGCCGACCTTGCTTGGAATGTCCTTGCCCCAGTAGTCGGGGTTTCGCTCCCAGATGATTCGCTCTCCGGGCCGCAATGTCTTGATTCGGTATGGGCCCGAGCCGACGACCGGGCCGAGGCCCGCCTGCTCGAATTTTTCCGGATCGATTGCGTGTTTCGGCAAAATCGGGGTGGAGGAGGCGAGAATGAGCGGCGTTTCGCGGTTCGCCCTGTCGTTGAAGGTGAAACGCACGCCGTGATCGCCGATCTTTTCCAGCTTCGCCACACCGTCGAGGCGGCTGTTGAAAGGCGGGCGGCCTTTTTCCTTCAGGAGGTTGAAGGTGAAGATCACATCGTCAGGCGTCACCGGTTCGCCATCCGACCACTTGGCCCTGGGATTGATGTTGAACTGGATGAAAGTGCGCTCTTCATCCCATTCCGCGGTTTCGGCCAGCAGGCCGTAGAGGCTGAAAGGCTCGTCGCTCGAGCGCTGCATCAGCGGTTCGTAGAGGAGATTGCCGAATTCCGGGTCCCAGACGCCGCGCGCCGTGGTGCGCATTCCCTTGAGAACGAAGGGGTTGAGGCTATCGAAGGTGCCGACGACACCATAGGAAATGCGGCCGCCTTTCTTCACATCCGGATTGACATAGGGGAAGTGGCGGAAATCTGCCGGCAGCGCGGGCGTGCCGTGCATGGAAATGCCATGAAGCGGCTGCGCCTGGGCGCTCCCGGCGGGAAGCAGGGATGAACCCAAAAGAAACAATGCGGGGATGAGGGCCGCAAGGTCGCGCATCTTATTATCCTGTCTCAACTGTCCGTCCGATTTGTCATGATGATCGGTTTATCGTCATGATTGGTTTTTTCGTTATGATTCTGGCAAATATGTAGCACAGGCCCATGGCCGGACCCATGCGAGGGCGGGAAATCTTGGCCCACCTCAAGAAAAAGTTAAAGAAGTGCTGGATATCGCCGCGATCGGCATGTAACAGGGTGGCCGGAAGAGACGGGTCACGCATTTGCCTCATTTAAACGACAGTTGAACGGGCAGAAGGATACCGCCATCGGCGAGCAGAACCTTAGCGGTGCTGTTCTGGCAGACATTCAGGAGACGGAACTCTTATGATGCAAAAGGCAAACACATTCACCCGGACGGCTCTGTCCGCTCTGGTCCTCTCTCTGGGCGCGGTTTCCGCTCCGGCCATCTCGCAGGCGCAGGATGCTGCTCCCGCCGCTCAGGGCGCCGGCGCTCCTCCGCTCGGCTGGTTCAAGACCTGCTCCAAGCAGGAAGACAACGATGTCTGCGTTGTGCAGAACGTGGTTCTTGCCCAGAACGGCCAGATGATCACCGCCGTCGGCCTCATCACCGTTGAAGGCAAGGTCAACCGCAAGCTGCTTCAGGTTTCCGTTCCGACCGCGCGTCTCGTGCCCCCGGGCGTGATGATGCAGATCGACGGCGGCAAGGGCCAGAAGCTCGATTACGCCGTTTGCCTTCCCGACAAGTGCACGGCCGAAGTTCCGCTGACGGACGCCATGATCGCATCGCTGAAGAAGGGTAGCGAGGTGGTCTTCACCTCGATCAACTTCCGCCGCGCGCCGAACCCCATCAAGATTGCGCTGACCGGCTTCACGGGTGCTTATGACGGCCCGGCGATCAGCCAGTCGCAGCTTGCCGAAAGCCAGCGCAGCCTTCAGGAAGGCATGCAGAAGAAGGCTGAGGAAGCCCGCAAGAAGCTGGAAGCCGCCCAGGACGCCGCAAAGGGCGCGCCGAAGCCCTGATTGCACGCGCAAGCTTCAAGAACAAAAAACCGGTCTGGAATCAGACCGGTTTTTTTATGTCTCGGGATTGGTGAGGTCCGCCGCCTGAACCGCGTTCAATGTGCGGTCGACATCTTCGGACGCCATTCTCCATTCGGCGCCTTGTCGAAGATGCGGCCGATATTGGGATTGCGCAGCGGTGTCTCGCTTTCGTCGTGGACGAGGTTCTGCTCGGAAACATAGGCGACATATTCAGTCTCCTCGTTTTCGGCCAGAAGATGATAGAAGGGCTGGTCGCGATCCGGCCTGATTTCCGCAGGGATGGCGTTCCACCATTCCTCGGTATTGGCATATTCCGGGTCCACGTCGATGACCACACCGCGGAACGGAAACACCTTGTGGCGGACGATCTCGCCAAGCGTGAATTTTGCGTCTCTTTGTTTCATGGCATGAACTTCCTTTCCCACTAATAGTTGGGTGCGGAATGCGAAATATCAAGGGCTAGCGGTTGTGCCGCCCTTCGCCACCGCCTGGGCGTTCAGGCCCTGCGGCCGATCGGCGCCGTGGCGATGACGACGCCGCCGGTGACGAGCACGATGCCGATGGCGTGATAGGTCTCGAAGGTCTCGCCAAGGAAGAGCGTGGCCATCAGGATCGACACGGGCGGCATCATATAGAGCGTGATCCCCGCCGTGGCGGGGCCGAAAACGCGCACCGTATGTGTAAAGCAATAAAAGGCAAGCAGCGAGGCAAAAAGGATTATGCCGCCGATCTTTGCCCAGGCTATCGGGGTGGCGGGCAGCAATCCGCCCTGCGCCAGTTCCAGTGCGGCAGGCGGCAGAAGGACAAGCGCGCCGGAGAGCGCGATCAGGCCGAACAGGCTGAATGAGGCCATCTGCCGCGCCGCCGGATCGCGCAGCAGCAGCGAATAGACCGCAAAGGCGATTGCCGCCGTCAATATGGCGAAATCGCCGATGTTGAAATTCATGTGCCAGAGAGCGGACATATCGCCTTTCAGCACGATCGCCGCCACGCCCGCAAAGGCGATGATCATGCCCACGACTTCGAGCTTTCTGATGGGGCGGCCCTGGAAGATGCGCTGGAACAGGATGATGAACAGCGAGGATGTCGTATAGATCAGCGTGCCGTTGGCGGCCGTCGTCATGGTCAGGCCCCAATAGACCACGCCGCCGCAGATGCCCATGCCGAGAATGCCCAGAACGAGCCACAGCAGCGTTTTCTGCCGCACGAAGGCGAGGCAGTTTCGCCAGTCGGCGATCATGAAGGGTGCGATGATAAGGGTCGATCCAATCCAGCGGATGAAGGCGGCGATGAAGGGCGAGACCTCACCGACGACGCCACGGCCGAAAATGACATTGCTGGAGAAAAAGAACGGCACAGCCAGAAAGATGAGCCAGTCCGTGAGGCGGGTTTGCTGAGAGGCTGGCTTGTTCGACATTGTTCGCAATATGGCTAGGCTTCAAAAGAAAACGGCGGCCTCCTGGGAAGCCGCCGGAATGGAAAGGGACGCCCGAAAGAGCGTCCCGAATGCCGATCAGGCCGAGTAGTACATGTCGAATTCGACCGGATGCGGGGTCATTTCGAAACGCATGACTTCCTGCATCTTCAGCTCGATGAAAGAGTCGATCTGGTCGTCGTCGAACACGCCGCCGGCGGTCAGGAACTTGCGATCCTTGTCGAGGCTTTCCAGCGCTTCGCGCAGCGATCCGCAGACGGTCGGGATCTTCTTCAGTTCCTTTGCAGGAAGGTCGTAAAGGTCCTTGTCCATCGGCTTGCCGGGGTGGATCTTGTTCTTGATGCCGTCGAGGCCGGCCATGAGCATGGCCGCAAAACCGAGATAGGGGTTCTGGGTCGGGTCCGGGAAGCGGACTTCGACGCGCTTTGCCTTCGGGTTGGAGCCGAAGGGAATGCGGCAGGATGCGGAACGGTTGCGCGCGGAGTAGGCGAGCAGAACCGGCGCTTCGTAACCCGGCACCAGACGCTTGTAGGAGTTGGTGGTGGGGTTGGTGAAGGCGTTGATGGCCTTGGCGTGCTTGATGATACCGCCGATGTAGTACAGGCAGTTTTCAGACAGGCCGGCATATTCGTCGCCTGCGAAGGTCGGCTTGCCGCCCTTCCAGATCGACTGGTGCACGTGCATGCCAGAGCCGTTGTCGCCGAAGATCGGCTTCGGCATGAAGGTTGCCGTCTTGCCATAGGCATTGGCGACCTGGTGCACAACGTACTTGTAGATCTGCATCTTGTCGGCGCTGGAAACCAGCGTGTCGAACTTCACGCCCAGCTCGTGCTGGGCAGCGGCCACTTCGTGGTGGTGCTTTTCAACGACCACGCCCATTTCCGACAGAACCGTCAGCATTTCGGAGCGCATGTCCTGCAGGCTGTCGATCGGAGGAACCGGGAAATAGCCGCCCTTGACGCGCGGACGGTGGCCGAGGTTGCCGGTTTCATAGTCCGTGTCGTCGTTGGATGGCAGTTCCGACGAGTCGAGCTTGAAGCCGGTGTTGTAGGGGTCGGCCTTGTACTTCACGTCGTCGAACACGAAGAATTCCGGCTCGGGGCCGACGAATACGGTGTCGCCAATGCCGGATGCCTTGAGGTAGGCTTCGGCCTTCTTTGCGGTGCCGCGCGGATCGCGGTTATAGGCTTCGCCCGAGACCGGGTCGAGAATGTCGCAAAGGATAACGAGCGTGGACTGGGCGAAGAACGGATCAGTATGGGCGGTTGCCGGATCGGGCATCAGCACCATGTCGGACTCGTTGATGGCCTTCCAGCCGGCGATCGAGGAGCCGTCGAACATGACGCCATCGGCGAACATGTCTTCGTCAACGCAGACGACATCCATGGTGACGTGCTGCAGCTTGCCCTTGGGATCGGTAAAGCGCAGGTCCACGAACTTGATGTCGTTATCCTTGATCTGCTTCAAGATATCGTTTGCGGTCGTCATTTAAACGTCTTCCTTGAGTGTGGTGGTGACGAGGTGAAAACCCAAGCCTCCCCGGCTTGAGACCTGGTTCTGATTATATGGCGTCCACGCCTGTTTCACCGGTACGGATGCGGATGACTTCCTCGATATTGGAAACGAAAATCTTTCCGTCGCCGATACGTCCGGTCTGTGCCGCATTGCGGATCGCCTCGATGACGGCTTCCGCATTCTCATCCGCCAATACGACTTCGACTTTCACTTTCGGCAAAAAGTCCACGACGTACTCCGCTCCGCGGTAAAGTTCCGTGTGGCCCTTCTGACGACCAAAGCCTTTTGCTTCCGTGACCGTGATTCCCTGAAGTCCGACTTCCTGAAGGGCTTCCTTCACTTCATCGAGCTTGAAAGGCTTAATGATCGCTTCGATCTTTTTCATGAGAAAATATCTCTCCGCTTCTCCCGTTAAAGCAGGTTCTTCCCGCTCTGCCACAAGAATGCACGTATTGTGCCAGATCGGAAGCGGGCTTGAAGAAAAAACTTCGCTCCCTCGGCTTTCCGGCACAAAATGCATTCGGTTTTTGCGGTTTTCCGGCCAATTTCTCGCCAAAACCCGAAAATTCCATCACCAGTTCTGTGGATTTGTATTATTTTAGGAATCTTTAATATTTCGAGATGTGCGGACGACGCTCGGGCGGTTTGGTTATATTTTATGCATTTGACTATTATTTCGCCGTGGCGATCTGCTTATTTTTGTATCGATTGCCTTTCCGATGTTTTGAAGGGATGATCGGGCCATGAAATCCCTGTCGCACCTCTTCCTCATCGACCCGGTTGTGATGGCACGCATCGATGCGGCGGCCGGTCAATCCGGCATTCCCCTTTACGATCTGATGGAGCGGGCGGGGCAGGCGGTCGCCGCCTCGGCGCTGCGTCACTACCCACAGGCGCTGCGTTTCGTCGTGCTGTGCGGCGGTGGCAATAATGGCGGCGATGGTTACGTGGCGGCGCGTGTGCTTTTGCAAAGCGGGGCAGCGGTTGCGGTCCATCATCTTGGCGATGTCGCAGCGCTCAAGGGCGATGCGCGGAAGGCTTTCGAGCAAAGCGGGGTGAGGCCACTGCCGCTTGGCGACTATGCGCCGCTCTCCGGCGACGTGGTGATCGATGCTGTTTTCGGGGCCGGATTGTCCCGCGATATTCCCCCGGAACTCAACCGGGTGATCGATGCGGTGACAGAGGCGGCAGTGCCGGTTCTCTCTGTCGATCTGCCGTCGGGTCTCTGTGGCCGCCGGGGCGTGCCGCTCGGGGCCTCGTTCAGGGCGCAGCGGACGGTGACATTCATGGCACGTAAACCGGGCCATCTGTTGATGCCGGGGCGGGAGCTGTGCGGGGCACTGGAGGTTTTCGATATCGGCATTCCTTCCCGCATTCTTGCTGCTCACGAGGGCTCTGTGGCGGAAAACGACCCGCTTGTCTGGCGAGGTGCCTTGCCGCGTTCCGATATGGAAACGCATAAGTTCCGACGCGGGCACCTGACCGTCTTCTCGGGCCCGCCGCATGCCACCGGGGCAAGCCGGATGACGGCGATTGCGGCGCTGAAGGCGGGGGCGGGCATTGTGACGATCGCCGCCCCGAAGCAGGCGCTCGACGTGCTTGCGGTGACGCTGACGGCGGTGATGAGCGCCGGTCTGGATGATGCCGAGGATCTGCGGCACTGGCTGGACGACAAACGCCACGGTGCATTCGTTCTCGGCCCCGGTTTCGGCGATCTCGACAAGGCGCGGCAATTCGTGTCTCTGCTCGGCGACAAGGCGGTTGTGCTGGATGCCGATGCGATCACCGCTTTCAAGGATTGTGCGGACAACCTGTTTGACCGGGTGACGTCCGGCTCGGGCAAGTTCGTGCTGACGCCGCATGAGGGAGAGTTTGCCCGGCTGTTCCCCGATCTTGCCGCCGACACAGCGCTGAGCAAGATCGAGAAGGCACAGGTCGCCTCGGCGCGCAGCGGCGCGGTGCTGGTCTATAAGGGCGCGGATACGGTCATCGCTGCACCGGATGGGCGTGCGCTGGTCAACAGCAATGCACCGGCGAGCCTTGCCACGGCGGGGTCGGGCGATGTGCTGGCCGGCATCATCGGTGCCTTGCTGGCGCAGGGAACGCCCGCCTTCGAGGCGGCCGCTGCCGGTGTCTGGCTGCATGGTGAAGCGGGCAACAGGGCAGGCGTGGGCATGACGGCGGAAGATCTGGCCCACGCGGTGCGGCCGTTTGTCTGATTTAGAATTCCGTCACCCCGGGCTTGATCCGGGGTCCAGTGCGATCAACTCCTTGATCGCATAAGACTCGTTTCACGGCGCAGACACGCCGTGGCTGGATGCCGGATCAAGTCCGGCATGACGGAGGAGGGGCCGCACCACTGTGTCTTAACGTTTTAAAGCCGCGTCAATGCGCGGCTTTGCCCTGGCTCGCCATCGCCATTCGCGACGCACTGATCAGCAGCTTGCGCTCGGCGCGTTCCTGTTGCGGGGTGCGATTGTAGATTTCGCGATAACATTTGGAGAAATGCGAGGCCGAGACGAAACCGCAGGCGACGGCAACCTCGACCACTGGCATGGCCGATTGAACGAGCAGATGTCGGGCGCGGTCGAGGCGGATTTCGAGGTAATAGCGGGCGGGTGAGCGGCCCATTTCCTGCCTGAAGAGGCGTTCCACCTGCCGGCGCGACAGATCGGCAGCGTCGGCGATATCGAGCAGCGACAGCGGCTCGGACAGGTTGCCTTCCATCAATTCGATGATCGACAGGACCTTGCTGTTCTGGACGCCGAGGCGCGCGCGCAGCGGCAGGCGCTGGCGGTCGTTGGGGCTGCGGACCCGGTCCGTCAATTGCTGTTCGCAGACGCGGTTGACGAGGTTCTCGCCGAAATCCTGGCCGATCAGGCTCAGCATCATGTCGAGCGAGGCGGTGCCGCCGGCGCAGGTGTAGATGTTGCTGTCGACTTCAAAGAGATCGGCATAGACTTCCACCTGCGGGAAGGCCTCTGAAAAACCCGGCAGGTTTTCCCAGTGGATCGCGCAGCGCTTGCCGTTCAGCAGACCCGCCTGTGCGAGGATATGTGCGGCGGTACAGAGGCTGCCGATGGCGATGCCGCGATTGTAAGCTTCGCGCAGCCAGGCGTTGACGGATTTGTTGATGTGCTGGTCGACATCGATGCCCGAACAGATGATCGCCATTTCCGGGCGGTTCTCGCCGCTCACATAGCGCCGTTCGTCGGCAAGACAGGTATCGGCCTCGAGACAGATGCCGCTTGATGACATGACCTTCTGGCCATCAAGCGAGGCGATGCGCCACTCGTAGGCCGGGTAACCCAGCATTCGGTTGGCGATGCGAAGCGTTTCAACCGCTGCAGCGAAGGGCAGCATGGTAAATTGCGGAATGAGAAAAAAGACGATTGAGCGTTTCTTCTGGGAGTTCTTGCTCATTTGCCCGTGCTCCGTTGCGAATACGCAATTCCTCCCTTGGAATTGGTCTTCTGGATGTCCTGTTTACGACATCTTTAACGAAAAATACGCCGTGGAATCGGGGCTGTCAAAAAATAGCTTTTGAAATATGCAAAATTTGCCGTGAGCCTTTTTAAGAGGCGTTGTGTCGCATGTAAAACAGGCAGGTCATTTTACGCCGTTGCCGTTGTTTTGAAGGGCGAGTGGCGGTGGTTCGCAAGTCTCTAAGCGGTTGCGAACCACCGGTCTCGGTTTATTTGCGAACAATGCGTATGCGGTTGTTGTCTGTCGTCGGCCATCCAATGTCCTTCAATGTTTCAGGGGGCAGCCCTTCCAGCGCACGCAGCATTCTTGCGCGCTGCCACGACTGGTAAAGTCCGGAAACATAGCCCGACAGGCGATTCAGCCAGCTGGGCGAAGGGCGATGCGGGGAGCGTGTCACCGTCGGGAGATAATGTATCATGGTCATTGTCTTGATCCTTTCCTGAACCACGATCCTGTTTGCGACTTGGGTATGCGCCTGCATATTCCATCAAACAAGAGAATGAATTTTATATCACTCATCAACGTTTTGAATGACTGACCGGCGTAGTCTGCCGGCTTCGGCGCCTGCCTGTGCAGGATCAGTGCCTGGCTCCGAAGAGGCCTCGTTCGGCCCTGTCATTCGATGTCCCGGATGGTGCGCCCTTGTTGACATTCAATCAAACGAAATGATATCCATCTATAAATCAAAATATTTGAAGGCACGTGTCATGACCGTAACTTTCCGCCAACCCCTGCCGTTGCTGGATAACGACATATTGAGAACCTTCGTCGCCATTGCGGAAACGGGAAACTTCTCCACCGCCGCCGAGGTGGTGTTCAGAACGCCGTCGGCCGTTTCCATGCAGATCAAGAAGCTCGAGGAACAGTTGAAGACGACATTGTTCCTGCGCGATGCCCGCTCGGTGACGCTGACGGCGCATGGCGAAACGCTGCTGACCTATGCGCGCCGCATGATCGCGCTTTCCAACGAGGCCGTGTCGCGTTTCGTCATGCCCGAACTTTCCGGCGTGGTTCGTCTCGGCGCGCCGGAGGATATTGGAGAACGTGGTCTGCTGCCGGGCATCCTCAAGCGTTTTGCCGAGGTTTTTCCCGGTATTATGATCGACGTCACGATCGATTCCAGTTCCAACCTCTACAAGCGCATGGATGAACGGCGGCTCGATCTGGCGCTGGTCAACTGTGCCTCGCATCCGCTGCGAGATACCGGCGAGGTGCTGATGCGCGAGCGGCTGGTCTGGGCAGGGGCGAAATGCGGCACGGCCTATCTTCGCGATCCGCTGCCCATATCGATCTGGGAAGAGGGCTGTATCTGGCGTTCGGAGGCGATCAATTCGCTTGAAAAGCGCGGGCGCAATTTCCGCGTGGCCTATCTCAGCGGTCACACGATGGCGCAGCGTGCTGCCATTGCAGCCGATCTTGCCATTGCGCCCCTGCCGCGATCCTATGTGTTAAACGACATGGTCATTCTCGGCGACAAGGAAGGTCTGCCGGAACTTGGCTGTTTCGATATTCGTCTGATTACGGGTGAAAAGCCCTCACGCCCCATTCTCGCGGTGGCGGAAAGCATCCGCAACGCCTTTGTCGAAGTCGCCAAGGCGGCGTAAGGTGCATTGAGGAAACGCGCGGCGGACCGTGTCCGTCGCGCCAAAGCAGGCCCGTTCTCAGACAGCCATCGAGCCTGGCGATGCCGAACCATCCTTATCGTACGGCCAGCTTCCGCGCCCCACCAGCCAGTCGGCCGAATTCTGCAGTCCGCCAAAGGGGAAAACGTGGATTTGCCGGATCGGTCCTGACGGATTGGCCTGCCAGTGCCGTTCGATCGGTCCGACGACGCTTTCCGGCGAGTGGCCCTTCGCCAGCGTTGTCAGGGATAGCGCGTTTTTCTTCAGATAGGCGATGGAATTGCCGACGCCGCAGAGAGCGGCATATTTCAATAGCGTCGTGATCTTCGCCGGGCCGGAAACGCCGATATGCACCGGCAGGTCTATGCCTGATGCCGCAAGCCCTTCCGCCCAGGCGATGAAGCGCGCGGGATCGAAGCCGAACTGCGTGACGATGCGCATCGTCGCATCGGTTCTTTCGCCAAAATCGCGTTTCAGCCTGAGCGCGGCCATTGCCGTCTCCTCGCTGAAATCGGGGCTGCCCTCGGGGTGGCCGGCGATCGCGATATGATTTATGCCGCAGCGATCGAAGATGCCGGTCGATAGCATGTCCATGCTGGAGGCGAAGGGACCGGCTGGCCTGTCGACGCCACCGCCGACCGCCAGCACATCCGACACACCCGCTTCGCCGGCAAGTCGCTTCACCTGTTCCTCAAAGTCCGCGCGGGAGGATATGCGCCGCGCTGCGAGATGCGGCACGGGATTGTAGCCGAGTTCACGAAGATGTCTGGCGGCATCCACGAGCCTGCCTTGCGAGGCCGCTCCGGTGTCGGTCAGGTAGACGCGCACACCCTGCGGGAACAGGCCGACAAGACTTGCCGGGCCAAGCACCTGTGCGGGTGAGGCCTCTATGGAAGCAGGGATAATGGAAGAGGTGGCGATATCGGGCAATTTGTGCATGGTCCTTTTTATTATCATGCACCGGTTTTTCACCCAAGTCTTTGCCTGTTGCGGCAAGACAGGCCTGCATCTGCGACGAAGCTTGGCCTCATATGGGCTGATAATGGGCCTGCCTACCAGACCCGCTTCGTCAGCCCGTTCCACAGCCATATCCAGATAGGCGGCGGAAACCGCAGCACCGATTTTCCGGGCGAGGGCGGCTTTGGTGACAGGCTGCCGGAAAGGGCGTCCTCAATGGCGCTGACGGCAATATCAACCGAACCGGCGGTCAAAAGCAGCGGATAGGTGGCGATCGTGTCGGAAGGCGAGGGCTTCAGCCGTTTTTCATAGAGCGTCGCGCCGGTATCCACGCCCTTGTCGACCAGATGCACGGTCGCGCCGAAATTACCCCGGTCCTTTTCCACCAGCGCCCAGTACCCACCCATCTGGCCGCGATAGGCCGGATTGATGCCGGCGTGGAAATTGATGATCGGGCACTGCAATGACTGAAGGGTGTCCGGCGACAGAAGTCGGCAGGAAATGGTGAAGATAGCGGCCGGTTGTAACGTATTGGCCGCCTTGTGGCATTCCGCGTCGTTCAGTGAGGAAAACTGCGTGACGGGCACCGCGTGGTGGAGATCGGGAAGCAGCCCGTGTTCGGCAATGATCTCCCGCGTTCTTTTAAGCGTGAAGCGTTTGCCAAGCCTCGAAGCAACCATGGTTGCCATCTGGCCTGCGGCAGCGATCCAGCCGAGCCGGCGCGCCCGTCGCCTGAGAATCGCCGCTTTGCTCTCGGGCTGTTCCACAAAGACGTGGATGTCGGGGAAACGGGCGGCCAGCGCATTGATCATGACATTGGGGTTCAGGCCACCCGCCGTCATCACCAGAAGCCGATTGTTGATATCAGTCATGTCACTCACACGATTTTCCTCAGGCGCGAGTTTCCGTTACGAACTTGAAAACCATGTTAATTTTCATCGACGTGATTTTTTGAACCGCAGGTGGAACCGATTTTTACGGCTCACGTTATTGTGACGCATATCACATTGGCGCTTGCTTTGGACGCAAGTCATAGGGGAGTTTTCAAATGATCACACGTATTCTTTCGACTGTCTTCGTCGCTTTGCTGACCGTCGTGACCTTGAGTTCATGCGGCAATACCATTCGTGGCATGGGCCGGGATACGGCGAACGCCGTCGATGCAACGCAGGACGCCGGCCGCAACGTTGACCGCGCCGCCCGCCGTTAAACATCTCCCCTTGGAAAAGTGGCGCCATCCGAAATCCGGCTGGCGCCTTTTCTTTGACCTGATTTCACGGTCACAGTTCATGTTATGAGAATCGCGCCATGATGCGGGCGGGAAGGCATGAACGGACGATTTATGAAAAGATTGATGAGGCTCCTGCTGCCATTGCTGTTGCCGTTTTCGGCTCATGCGGGTGGACAGGTGGATTTCTGCAAGACCATGGACCATGCGGGAGGCCGCTATACCGTCTGCAGTTTCGATCCGGCAAAAAGCACGATCCGTATTTACGATAGCGATCATGTCTCGGGTGAGGGATATCGCTCCTTTTCCGATCTTTCCTCCGCGCTCTGGCGGCAGCACATGTTCAGCATCTTCGCCATGAATGGCGGCATGTATCATTCGGATTATTCACCCGTCGGTCTCTTTATCGAAAATGGTGTCGAGACCTCGCCGATCAGCACGGGCGGCGGCTGGGGCAATTTTCATCTTCTGCCGAATGGCGTCTTTTATCTAAAGGGAGCCACGGCGGGCGTTCTCGAAACGCAGGCCTATCTGGCGGCAGGTGTTAAGCCGGATTTCGCCACACAGTCCGGGCCGATGCTGGTGATAGACGGAAAGCTGCATCCGCGATTTCTGCCCGACAGCGACAGCCTGAAACGCCGCAACGGCGTTGGCGTGTCCAGCGACGGCAAGGTGCATTTCGCGATTTCGGAAAATACCGTGCGGTTTTACGATTTCGCCACGCTGTTCCGCGACGTGCTGGATGCGCCGAACGCGCTTTATCTCGACGGCACGATTTCCAGCGTCGACATTCCCGCGATGAAAAGGCGCGATTCGCTGTTTCCCATGGGGCCGATCATCGCTGTTGTCGAGAAGGTGCCCGATTAAGCCGAAAATTCAGATCGTGGCCTTGGGGTAGGCTTTTTCCAGGCCCGCTGATGCTGTCAGCCCCTTGCGGAAGGCAAGATAGGCCGGATGCTGGCTCGCCTTTGCCGTTTCCATGAGGCGGATCTGCAGGCGGGCCGGGGCGTTGCCGCCAAGCCATTCGCCTGATGTCTCCAGCTTCAGGCTGTTGAGGAACGGAGCGTTGGCCTGCTGGTCGAGATAAAGATTGAGGCCGGCCAGCAGATTTTTATCCTGCAAGGCGTTTTCCATCAACAGCAGCACCCAGGCCTTATCCTCGCTCGCAAGCGAAGCCAGTTTCGATGCGACCGTTTCGCGATCGGGAAAGGATGATGCCTGCTGCATGAAATGACGTGTCCCGTTACCGTTGTCTGTCGATAAAGCAGTGGTCGGAGACTTTCAATGCGCAACAGTGCAGCCGCGGAAATTCGACCTTAACGTGCCGGTTGCAACGGTTTTCAACAGGCGTTTGTGCGAAACCTTCATAAATCGGTTACACTTTGGTTCAAATTGAGGCGAGGGGTGGAAATGGCTTTGTTGACAGCCTGCCTCTAAGACTTTGTTTTTTCATATACCTATGCAATGGGCGAATGGCAGCCTGTCAAAAACGCCTTCATTTAGCCGCTTTTTGCATTTGCGTTCCCCGCCGGATTTTAATAAATGCTTCACCCACGGGCCGGGTCTTGAAGATCCCCTGGAGAGTGAATAGCTGGAGTAATCATGGAAGAAACCGCTCAGAAATCCTGCTGGGGCGTCACCTTGCGCGCACTTGCAGGCTTTGCCGCTTTTCTCGCATTGACGTACATTTTTGGCAGCCCATAAGCACTTCTCCTGAATTGACGGGTTTTGAAACGGCGCGGTTTTCCTTTGGAAACCGTGCTGTTTTCGTTTCTGCGGATGAGATGTCGCAGCTGTACAAACCACTGACGCTCTTTTGTGGCGATCCGCCCCGGCTTTGGATATGATGGTGGTGGAATCCATTATTATTCAGGACAAACCTCATGTTTCTTTCGGTTTTCGACGTCTTCAAGATCGGCATCGGTCCATCGAGCTCCCATACGATGGGGCCGATGACGGCGGCGAACCGCTTTCTCGCCCTGATCCTCTCGGATGAGTGGCCGCGTCCGGCAGGTGCCTCCGTTTCGCGTCTGAAGGTCAGCCTGCATGGCTCTCTTGCCTTTACCGGCATTGGTCATGGCACCGGGCGTGCGGTCATTCTCGGTCTCACCGGCGAGCGGCCGGACCTTGTCGATCCCGATGCGATGGACGCCATTATCGAAAAGGTGGAAAAGGCTGGCACCGTGTTGCCGCCCGGCCATCCGTCCTATGAGTTCCGACCGGCTGAAGATCTGGTCTTCGACAAGAAGAACCCGCTGCCGGGCCATGCCAACGGCATGACTTTCTCCGCCTTCGACAATCAGGGCCGGCTGCTGATCAAGCGCATCTATTATTCCGTTGGCGGCGGTTTTGTCGTGACCGATACGGAACTGGAGGCGATCAAGCAGCGCGGCAAGACAATCGATAACGGACCGCGCGTGCCTTATCCTTTCGCCACCGCGCGGGAAATGCTGGATATGGCGGGTCGTTCCGGCCGAACAATCGCGCAGATGAAGCGTGCGAACGAGGAAACGGTGGTTTCCCGCGAGGAGTTGAACGAACGTCTCGACCAGATCTGGGAAGCGATGAACGGCTGTATCGAGCGGGGCCTTAAGGTCGATGGCATCATGCCGGGCGGCCTGAAGGTGCGCCGCCGCGCCCGTTCCATCTATGAGAAGCTGAATGAGGAGTGGCGCAGCAACCGGATGAACCCGGTTCTGGCAAATGACTGGCTCAGCGTCTACGCCATGGCCGTGAACGAGGAAAATGCCGCCGGCGGCCGCGTGGTCACCGCGCCGACCAATGGTGCCGCGGGTGTCGTTCCGGCGACGGTCAGATATTTCCGGCATTTCCATGAGGATGCGACCGTCGATGACGTGCGCGATTTCCTGCTGACGGCTGCGGCCATCGGCGGCATCATCAAGCACAATGCTTCCATTTCAGGCGCTGAGGTGGGCTGTCAGGGCGAAGTCGGCTCGGCGGCGGCCATGGCGGCCGCGGGCCTTGCCGCAGTTATGGGCGGGTCGCCGGAACAGATTGAAAATGCCGCTGAAATTGCGCTGGAACATCATCTCGGCATGACCTGCGATCCGATTGCCGGGCTGGTGCAGGTGCCCTGTATCGAGCGTAACGCGCTGGGCGCCGTGAAAGCGGTGACGGCGGCGTCGCTGGCGCTGAAGGGTGACGGCCAGCATTTCGTGCCTCTCGACGCCTGTATCGAAACCATGCGTCAGACCGGCAACGACATGAGCGAGAAATACAAGGAAACCTCCACCGGCGGCCTTGCCGTCAACGTTGTGGAGTGCTGAGCGGGCAGGGCGGCGGGCATTGTCCAGATGCTTGACGCCCGCCGCAAAAAGGCATTGATAGGGCCATGCCTCTACATCTGATAAAACTTTGCGTCGGCGCGGATTCACTCCAGGATTTGAGAGACTGGGTCGCGCATCGCTCGCTGACCGCGATTGCCGCCGGCCTTGAGCCGCATAGCGTCCACACGACCCGGATGATTCCCAAGCGAGTTGAGGAGCTGCTGGAAGGCGGCTCGCTCTATTGGGTCATCAAGGGGCAGGTGCAGGCGCGGCAGAAGCTTCTCGATCTCCGCTCCTTCAAGGGCGACGACGGTATTACCCGCTGCGATCTCATTCTCGACCCCGAGGTGATCGAAACCTCGCCAGCGCCGAAGCGGCCGTTTCAGGGCTGGCGTTACCTTAAGGACGACGAAGCGCCACGCGATCTCGGGGGCGGCGGGGGCGGCGAGGATATGCCTTCCGATCTGCGCCGGGAGCTGGCCGAGCTTGGCCTGCTCTGACGCTCAGCGAATTGCATGAAAACGAAAAAGCCGGCTTCCTTGCGGAGCCGGCTTTTTCGTTTGGGGAGACGGTATTGCTGTCGCTTGAACGGCGTTAGTTGATGCCGCCGACGGCGTTGGTGGCGCGGCCATCCTGAATTTTCATCCAGCGGCCGGGGTTGGCCGTGTCCTGGCGCTTCAGGTAGGTATATTCGGTCTCCGACCAGTTCATGACCTTGTTGCGCATGTTGTCGAGGATGAAATCGCCGCGATCGGTGCGAACAGTCAGGACAGCGTGGCCTTCGCCATTCGGCTGCAGAACTACCGTGATCAGCAGGTTGGAGGCGGAGAAGCCCTTGTTCATCAGCATCTTGCGCTTCAGAAGCACGAAGTCTTCACAATCGCCGACCGTGGTCGGATAGGCCCAGCGTTCCTCAACGCCGTAGATTTCCATGTCGGTCATCGGCGTGATCGTCGTGTTGACGGTGTAGTTGACGTCCAGCATCGTCTTCCAGCGCTCTTCGGTCAGCTTCATCGGACCGGCGTCCAGCGAGGTCGGCTGGCATTCGCTCTGATAGGTCTGGCAGAATTCATAGTGGCCGATCGGCGGGTTGGCCTTGCCGATCACACGCATGACTGCGGCCGGCGATGCGCTTGCCTGGCTTGCGAAGGCGCTCACGATGAATGCGATCAGGACGAAAACGATACGGTTGTTGTTCATTGCTTGTCTCCCCGTGTTGAGGAGACATTCGCAGGTATATTTTGACCCGCCGGAAATTTAGGTGGGGCAATTTGAGCTTAAATTTCAGCAAATTAGCCGCTATTTTGAACTGTATTTGAGTGAGTTTTTATGCGTGTTCGAGATAAATTTTATTAGAATTTTAGGCATCCAGCTCTTAGTCATTTGGTAGCCATTTATTCCACTGTATTGACAGCGATTTTCTGAGCGGGGCTGTTTTCACGGCCGCGTGAAGTCATCCGGTGTAGCAGGACGGGAACGTGGATTTCCCGTTTTGGGATGGCTGTTTCTGGTTGGGACAGCATGGAAAAGCAGCGAAAAAAACTTCGAAAAAACTGCTTTTTTCTTGGAAAAAGTTCTGGAACGGGCGTTTTCCTGAGGGTCCATGTGCAGGAAACTGCCCGCAGTGGCGCTAAGTTACGCGCTGTGACCGGCCATATGGCATCTGGGTTAAGCGGAATAGACGGTGCAGGAAGTGCTGTTTAAAACCCAATCTCCGCCGCCGCCATTCCGGTTTTGCGGGAATCGCGCCGACGCGCGTTCGCGCGGTGGCATGTTTGTTCTGAACTAGGGACTTGAGCTTACTTGATCCGGCTCGAGGCCGTCATAACGGAAAGCAGTATTCGTGACCGGCTCTGGCGCACCGAAATGCTGCGCGGATATCAAGCCTGCGTCACCTTCCATGGATTGAATTTGTCGGGGCATTTCTCACCCCCAGTTTTACGCATTCTATGCGTAAAACTGCTCCAGACTGCCGCTGGAAATGTCTAGAGAAATTCGATCAGGGCGTCGGGCGACTGGACGCGGTCGAACTCGACCGCCACGCCTTCCATGAAGTGGCGCACGATCTTGCCGCTCATGGCCTTGCCGAGCTGCACGCGGCTGCCGAGCGGCGGCCGATTTTCGATTTCGATTGCGGCACCCGACAGCGAAAGGTCGATCAGCCGGCAGGTGACGAGGACGCCGTCTTCCAGAACCAGCTGGGCCTTGGCGTTGCGCGGTGTCAGGCGGTCGTGGCGGCGGTCTTCAGGCAGGCCAAGCAATTGGCGCTTGGCGATCCATGCCAATTGGGCGGCCAGCTTTTCGCGTTTGCGCTCCGGTGCATTGATGGCGATGATGAAGCCTGATGCCGTGAGCGATGTCACGGTGCCTTCGATCCGGCCGATATGCTGGAGATAGGCGATGACGCGGTCGCCGTTGCGGGCGATGCCGGAGCAGCTGAACTGTGCTTTCTCGGCAGTCATCTCGGTCGCTGTGCAATCATATTCCTGATGGTCGGGCAACATGAGACGGCCGGTGAACGACACGCGAACGGCGTCGTCGAGGGTTGCCTCTTCAACGGGACGCAGAATTTGGGCGGTGTTGGCCGAGCGAGATGAAAACATGGACAGCGCAATTGTGACGGATAATGATCACAAATCTCTACCTTGCCCGGGTTAACAGACTGTATTGTTTGATCTCTACAATTTTTCCAAATGGCAATAATCGTTACACATATGACGTTTTTTACGCGAAATTCCGGGAGGGCTGCGTGCCATCTGCCCGCACCGAGGCAGGTGGATCAGTCTTTCAACAGTTTCCCGTGCGCGGTGTGACGGCGGCTCCCGCATTCGCTGCATAATTTGCTGAGGCGATGTCCAGGTGCAGCAGGCGGCTGCCTTTCATCACAAGGCAATTGACGGGCGCGTCGAATTCGTGACGCGGCCGTTCCGGAAGCAGCGCTCCGAGCAACCGCGGGGCCGTGCCTTCGTCGGTGCGCAGCGGCAACAGCAGCATCTCGAATGCCAGCGGCGCCGCGCCATGATTATCCTCAGCCTCTACGTCGAACACGACGGGTAACCTATGCTGCAGGATGCCGCGCGCGACGCGGCAGGGGAAAACGGCTTTTTCCGCCGGCCACAGCTCCGAAAACGGACGATCCCGCAATTCCCGGCCGAACAGATCGCAGAGACGAGTCCCGGCCAGGCGAAAGAACGGTGAGTGTTCTCCCTTGTCCGTGAGGATGAAGAGATCGCCCAGATGATGTTTGAGCTTTGCGGGATCGATATCTTCGCGACGGGGGGCGGGCTTATTGCCGCGCAACTCGTCCCAATAGTTATATATGTCCAGTCCGCCGATGCTTTTCATGGCATTGTTCTCCATGTTCGTTTTTGGGACATCATGTCGTTTCGAACGTCTGTATGGACAGGTGTAGCGAATTTCGTGCCAGCCGATTTTGTTAAGGTTAACAAATGGTTGAGATTGCGCGGCGGCAGAGGCCATGGCATCGGTGCAGCCATGTCGGGGTAACGTCCGTCAGCACAATTGATGGCTCCGCCCGGGACTTTCATGGCGCTGTCTCAAGCCGGACTGTCCTTGATCCCGGCGCTTGGACCGATAGGGTTTTCGCGTCAGGTGCATCAAAGGCAGGACGGCTTTTTTTTCGTCCGGGCTTCCTATATTGCTCGGAGACGTAAAGTTCTAAAAAGACAGGGATGGGATCATGTCCTATGGCGACGGCGAGCAGCCGCCGGTTTCGGAAACGCCGGAACCGAAAGACGACACGAACAATCCCGTCTTCAACCTGCCGCCGTTTCTGGTCGGTCTATTGGCTGCATTGCTCCTGGCCTATGTGCTTCCGGCCTATTTTCTGTCGGAAGATGGCACCGCCTGGTACATTTTCACATTTGGCTTCATTCCGCTGCGTTATGCCATGTCTTTCTCCCAGCAGGGAATGGAATGGCTCTGGACGCCGGTCACCTATTCTTTCCTGCATGGCGGCATCGAGCATATTCTCTTTAACGGATTGTGGCTGATGGCCTTCGGCGCGCCGGTTCTGCGCCGGATCGGCACACTTCGATTCGTGTTGTTGTGGTGCATTTCCGCCGCCGTTTCGGCTTTTGGCCATGCGGCGCTGAACTGGGGTGATGTCACGGTGCTGATTGGCGCGTCCGGTGTTGTTTCGGCACTGATGGGAGCAGCGTGCCGTTTCGCTTTCCCCGCTCGCGGCGGTTACAGCGCCTCCTTCGGGCACCTGATGCCCCGGCAGAGCATTCTGGCGGCGCTTTCGAACAGAACCGTGCTCGTCTTCACGCTGATGTGGCTTTTCGGCAATGTGCTGATTGCGGTCGGGGTTCCGCTGTTCGGCGATGTCGGCGGTGCAATCGCCTGGGATGCGCATATTTTCGGCTTCCTGCTTGGCTTTCTTTTCTTCGGCCTGTTCGATCGTCCGCTGCGCTGAAGCGATCACGCTCCTTGACGGCCGTGGCGCAAATTTGCTTGCGCGCGTCCCATCCGGGATTGCATTCACGCGGGCCTCAGCGCACCATGCTCCATGATTTGCAACCGTCGGGGGAGACCGCGGCGTGATGCGAATTGCTGAAAAGAGGAGGAAGGCATGGCAACATTCGTAAAAGATCTTCTCGACCGCAAGGGCCGGGATGTCGTGACTGTCGGTCCGGGCGTAACCATCGGCGAGGCGGCGGGAACGCTGCATGCGCACAAGATCGGCGCTCTCGTGGTGACCGATGGCGACGGTGTCGTTCTCGGCATTTTCACGGAACGCGATCTGGTGAAAGCCGTGGCAGGCCAGGGCGCCGCTTCCCTCCAGCAACTGGTCTCGGCGGCCATGACCAGGAACGTCATCCGCTGTCATCACAATTCCACCACCGACGAGTTGATGGAGATCATGACGGGCGGACGTTTCCGCCATATCCCGGTCGAGGAAAACGGCCGTCTTGCCGGCATCATCTCCATCGGTGACGTGGTGAAGGCGCGGATCGGCGAGATCGAGTTGGAGGCCGAACATATCAAGGCCTATATCGCCGGCTGAGGTTTTGTGCGAGGGCGGGCGATGGTTTGCTGCCGGACATTGCCCAAGGTTTGACCGAGTGCCCTGACATCCTCATTCCTGTGCTTGTCACAGGAATCCAGTCGACGCGCGTCTGCGCGGCGGAAAGAGTCCTCGCAGCCCAAGGACTTGGGCTGGCTGGATTCCTGTGACAAGCACAGGAATGAGGGTGTGGGGACGAAGTGTGCTACCCCAAGCTCGAAATTCTCAGCGCTGACATAGACCCCTGTGCGCCACGCTTCAGCGTCGGAACGCCTGCTGCATGCGGGTGAGTTCGGGTATGCGGGAGCGCGTTTCCTCATATCCTCTGTCGATGGCCTCGCTGGCGCGATGGAATTCCGACAGGCCGATATCGTTTATGCGGGGATGCAGCATGAGGTCGGGCGGATCGCCCGCCAGGCGCGAGCGCGAAATCCGGTCCTGAATGATGTTGAAGGCCTGCACCATAACGCCCGGCAGGCCGGGGCGCGGCGGGTGGTCGGCAGGCGGTGCGCCGCCGCCAGGTGACGAAGCGGAGTGCTTGACCACGGCGGAGCGGCCGAACAGATCGTAATTGAGGTTGACAGCGACGACGAGCGCCTGCTCATAAGCCCGGCAGACCGAAACCGGCACGGGGTTGACCAGAGCGCCATCGATCAGGGTGCGGCCATTGCATTGCACCGGCTCGAAAATCCCCGGCAGCGCATAGGATGAGCGTAGCGCCGTGACGAGATCGCCCTGATGAATCCAGACTTCATGGCCGGTGCGCAATTCCGTGGCGACGGCGATGAAGGGATGATCGAGATTTTCGACGCGCAGGCCTTCCAGATGTTCCTGCATGCGCTTGGTCAACCGCATGCCGCCGAAGAGGCCGCCGCCGCCGATCGTCAGATCGAGCAGCCCGGCAATGCGGCGCATCGTCAGCGAGCGGGCGAATTCCTCCAGCTCATCGAGCTTGCCGGCCAGATAACAGCCGCCCACGAGCGCGCCGATCGAAGTGCCGGCAATCATGCCGATCTTCACTCCGGCCTCGTCCAGTGCCCGCAAAACGCCGATATGGGCCCATCCACGCGCTGCACCGCCGCCAAGCGCCAGCGCGATGCGGCGTGTGTCGACGATTTCGGTGACGGGCGGCTCGTTGCCGATGTTTTCGGGATTTCCAACCGCAAGAGGATTGTGACGATTTCCCCATCCCAACATGACCGCACTCCCTGCCAGTTTTCAGGTCCCGCCCTTTATCTCCCGGAACCCGCTATATTGGTAGCAAATTGATGCGGCCGATGGAAGATCGAGGTTCACTTGTCCGAATAGATGGCGGATGGATCGAAATGGCGGGTATCGTCGGTGATTTTTGTCACGGCATTGCCATCGGCAAGTTCCACCGTGCGGTAGAAGCACGAGCGGCGGCCGGTATGGCAGGTCGCATCGTGGCCGGCGACGGACACTTTCAGCCACACGGCATCCTGATCGCAATCGGTGCGGAATTCCTTCACCGTCTGCAGGTTGCCTGAGGTCTCACCCTTCTTCCAGATCTTGTCGCGCGAGCGGCTGTAATAGTGGGCGATGCCGGTTTGGAGCGTCAGCGACAGGGCTTCCGCATTCATGTGGGCGACCATCAGCAATTCGCCGTCACGGGCATCGGTGACCACGGCGGTGACGAGGCCGTGGGCATCGAATCGCGGTGAAAAAAGGCCTGCGTTTTCTAGCACTTCCTTGTCCGCGGGCGCGGACGGAAACGATGTGGACATTGCTACCCCGGAGGAAAAGCGGAACCTTAGCGGTTCCGCACCATGGTCATGAAGCGTACCTGCTCGGCCGGATCGTTCTTGAACGTGCCGGTGAAGCTGGTGGTGAGGGTCGTGGACCCCTGCTTGTTTACGCCGCGCATGGACATGCACATATGTTCGGCGTCGATCATGACGGCCACGCCGCGCGGTTTCAGCGTTTCCTCGATGGATCTCGCAATCTGCGCGGTCATGTTTTCCTGCGTCTGCAGGCGGCGGCCGAAGATTTCGACGACGCGGGCGATCTTCGACAGGCCGAGCACGCGTCCGGCCGGAAGATAGGCGACATGAGCCTTGCCGACGATCGGCACCATATGGTGTTCGCAATGGGAGAAGAAGGGGATGTCGCGCACCAGCACCACATCGTCATAACCGCCGACTTCCTCGAAGGTCGTGCCGAGCACGTCCTGGACGTTCAGCTCATAACCGGCAAAAAGTTCGCGATATGCCTTGGCGACGCGCTTTGGCGTATCCAGAAGGCCTTCGCGGGCGGGGTTTTCTCCTGCCCAGCGCAGAAGAACGCGCACTGCTTCTTCCGCTTCCGCCTGACTTGGGCGAGCCTCGGCCACATCGGGTTTTGCGCCAGCGCCGGGGAAATTCTTCACGATCGCATCCATTCCGTCTCTCCCGATGCGGTTCAAGGCCGCACCTGAACTTCGTTTTTATAAAAGCGGGATTCTGTCCGCTGTTGCTGCTATCTGGTTGTTTTACAGCATTTTGGCAAGACCGATGCTGATATTTCGGTATCGGAGCCGTTAATTTCATCACGGCTTGATGTCCAGAAAGCTCGTTAGCATATAATGAGAATGAAGGGCAGGAAAGCTTCACCGCGAGAAACGCAGTGTTTGAAAAATTTGACCTGTCCTGTTTTTGGGCATTCTTGAGCGCGCCGGACACCTGACGATGGACGATATCTACAATAATCGCATTCTGGAATTTGCCGGAAACATTCCGCTGATTGGTGTTCTCGAGGATGCCGATGCCAGCGCCGAAAAACACTCCCGGCTGTGCGGCTCGAAACTCAAGGTCTATCTGAAGGTCGAAGGCGACATCGTCACCGGTTTTTCACACGAGGTTCGCGCCTGTGCGCTCGGGCAGGCATCCGCCTCCATCATGGCGCATCATATCGTCGGTGCTTCCAGTGCAGAGCTTCGGCAGGCGCGTGAAGACATGCTTGCCATGCTGAAACAGGACGGCGAGGGGCCGAGCGGCCGTTTTGAAGATATGCGGGTGCTTTTGCCAGTCCGCGACTTCAAGGCTCGCCACGCCTCCACCATGCTGACCTTTGAAGCGGTGGTCGATGCTCTCGACCAGATCGAAGGCCGGCCAGCTCTCAACGCTGCGGGTTAGGTGATGTGCGGCGAACCGGATTGCCGGCACCAGACGAGCACGGGCAAGCCCGCACGATCCCGCAACTGGGGCGGAACTTTTGCGAAGACGCCGGGGCGACTTCTGGGCGTCGGTCTCATCCGGCTCTATCAGCTGACGCTTTCCGGCTTCATCGGAAACTCCTGTCGCCATATCCCGACCTGTTCCGAATATGGCTATGAGGCGATAGCCCGCCACGGGCTCTGGCCGGGCGGATGGATGACGCTGTTTCGCGTCGCGCGCTGCGGCCCAGGCGGCACCAGCGGGCTGGACCCCGTGCCGGAAGCGCTTGCCGCCAACAGGCACTGGTGGACGCCCTGGCGCTACTGGACATCGCACCGATGACTTATGTGGCTTTGCTGCACAGCATCGTCCTTGGCGCCGGCAAGCGGCTCCTCATGGCCGATCTGCGTGAAATGGCGCAGGAGCTCGGTTTTGGCGATTGCAGAACGCTGGTCGCGACTGGAAATCTTGTCTTTCACGCGCAGGCTGCTCCTGTTCGCGACATCGAGGACAGGCTTGAACGCGCCTTCGAGAAACGGTTCGGCAAACACGTGGATATTCTCGTTCGTTCAGCCCCTGACTGGCTGAGACTGACCGCTGAGAACCCGTTTACTGACGGTCATCCACCGGACGTCTGCGTGCGGGTGATGCGCGAACCACTCGGCAGCGACGTCCTTGGGTTTCTGGAGAAATATCGCCGGGATGAAAAGATCACCCTTGTCGGCGGCGACCTCTGGATCGATTTTGGCGGCAAGCCAAGCGAAAGCCGGCTTCTATCGGTATTGACCACCAGGAGACTTGGGGTAGGGACGACCCGCAACGCCAATACCGTCAACGGACTCGCTGAAATGCTCCGGTGAAACGCCGTTCACCTTTGACTGAAACGGCAAAATTCTTTATCAGCCTGCCTGCCCACCACTAGTCGGGCGATTATTATTCCAACACCACCCGCATTCGTTGGCGGGACTGGACAGGAGAGTTAAACAATGTCTGAAGCTGTTTCCCTTACATTTCCCGATGGATCCGTGCGCAGCTACCCCGCCGGTACGACCGGCCGCGAGGTCGCTGAATCAATCTCCAAATCGCTTGCCAAGAAGGCCGTCGCCATTGCGCTTGATGGCACCGTGCGCGATTTGTCCGAGACCATTACCGATGGCAAAATCGAGATCGTCACGCGTGAAGACAAGCGTGCGCTGGAACTCATCCGCCACGATGCAGCCCACGTCATGGCCGAGGCCGTGCAGGAACTGTGGCCCGGCACGCAGGTGACGATCGGTCCGGTGATCGAAAACGGCTTTTATTACGACTTTGCCAAGAACGAGCCTTTCACGCCGGAAGATCTGCCGAAGATCGAAAAGCGCATGAAGGAAATCATTCTGCGCAACAAGCCGTTTACCCGCGAAGTCTGGTCGCGCGAGAAGGCCAAGGAAGTGTTCGCCGCCAAGGGCGAGAACTACAAGGTCGAGCTGGTCGACGCCATTCCCGAGGGACAGGACCTGAAGATCTATTACCAGGGCGACTGGTTCGATCTCTGCCGTGGTCCGCATATGGCTTCCACGGGGCAGATCGGCACGGCCTTCAAGCTGATGAAGGTGGCCGGGGCCTATTGGCGCGGTGACAGCAACAATGCGATGCTGTCGCGCATCTACGGCACCGCCTGGGCGACGCAGGAAGAGCTGGACAATTATCTGCATGTGCTGGCCGAAGCCGAAAAGCGCGACCATCGCCGTCTCGGCCGCGAAATGGACCTCTTCCATTTCCAGGAGGAGGGACCGGGCGTCGTGTTCTGGCACGGCAAGGGCTGGCGTATGTTCCAGACTTTGACGAGCTATATGCGCCGGCGGCTCGCCAATACCTATCAGGAAGTCAATGCGCCGCAGGTGCTGGACAAATCGCTGTGGGAAACCTCCGGTCACTGGGGCTGGTATCAGGAAAACATGTTCGCGGTGAAATCCGCGCATGCCTTTACCCATCCCGACGACGAAGAAGCCGATCAGCGCGTCTTCGCACTGAAGCCGATGAACTGCCCGGGTCACGTGCAGATCTTCAAGCATGGCTTGAAGTCTTACCGCGAAATGCCCGTCCGCCTTGCGGAATTCGGCACCGTGCATCGTTATGAGGCTTCCGGGGCTCTGCATGGCCTGATGCGCGTTCGCGGCTTCACGCAGGACGACGCGCATGTCTTCTGCACGGAAGAGCAGATGGCGGCGGAATGCCTGCGCATCAACGACCTCATCCTCTCCGTCTATGAGGATTTCGGTTTCAGCGAAGTCGTCGTCAAGCTCTCCACGCGCCCTGAAAAGCGCGTCGGTTCCGACGATCTCTGGGATCGCGCCGAAAGCGTGATGATGGATGTTCTGAAGACCATCGAGGAGCAGTCCGAAGGCCGCATCAAGACCGGCATTCTGCCGGGCGAGGGTGCGTTCTACGGGCCGAAGTTCGAATATACGCTGAAGGACGCCATCGGCCGTGAATGGCAATGCGGCACGACGCAGGTGGACTTCAACCTGCCGGAACGTTTCGGCGCCTTCTATATCGACCAGAACTCCGAAAAGACGCAGCCGGTGATGATCCATCGCGCCATCTGCGGCTCCATGGAGCGCTTCCTCGGCATTCTCATAGAGAACTTTGCCGGCCATATGCCGCTGTGGTTCGCCCCGCTTCAGGTCGTGGTCGCGACGATCACCTCGGATGCGGATGATTACGGCCGTGAGGTTGCCGAAGCGCTGCGCGAGGCCGGCATGGCGGTCGAGACCGATTTCCGCAACGAGAAGATCAACTACAAGATCCGCGAGCATTCGGTGACCAAGGTCCCGGTCATCATTGTCTGCGGCCGCAAGGAAGCGGAAGAGCGCACGGTCAACATCCGCCGTCTCGGTTCGCAGAACCAGACGCCGATGTCGCTCGAAGATGCGATTACGAGCCTTGTGGACGAAGCGACGCCGCCGGATGTGAAGCGCAAGCTTGCGGCGAAGAAGCAGGTTGCTTGATAATACTTACGGCCCCTTCGGGGGCCGTTTTGTTTGTGGGAATGTGCTGGCAGAAGGCGGGGCATCCGCACTCCGTCACCCCGGACTAGATACGGGGTCCAGTGCGATCAAGTCCTTGATCGCGAAAGACTCGTTTCTCACGGCGCAGACGCGCCGTGGCTGGATGCCGGATCAAGTCCGGCATGACGGCGGAGAGGTTTTTGGGTCATACCGCTGGCCTCGCGATTAGTGCAATCGAGCCTACTCGAAATCCCCGGTCATATCTTCCGGCGCCTGATCCTTCATCAGCACTTCCACATCCGAATCCCGGCCGGAGGTGACCTTGAAGTTGCGCTGGAAGACCTTGTCCTTGTTGCGGGCGATGGCGGTGTATTCGCCTTCCGCCAGAACCATGGTCGAAAAGGCGCTGACGCTTTCGTTGACCACGTCACCGCCGCCGTTCAGCACTGACCACGCCGTATCGGCAATGGCCTCGCCACCCTCTTCGGAAACAAGCTTGAGGGTGATCTGGGCGGCCTGATGCTGCAGGGTCGCTTCCGTCAGCTTGCCGGCTTCCACCTGGATATCGGCGCGCACCACCGCATTGACGTTGCCGTATTCGGAAACCACGTGATAGGTGCCGGCATTGAGCCGGACGATGGTGTTGGGCTTGATGTCGGCCATGACGAGGCCGCGCTCGCCATCCGGCCGTGCATCCGACGAATAGACGGAAAATTTCAGCTGGGTGCCGGCGATCTGCTTGTCGGATCCTGCGACCGCGTTCAGCACGAAGCCGCCGGCATCGAGAATCAGCACCTGTTTCTGAACGTTGCCTGATGTTGGAATATTGAGTTTCTTGGTAACGCCGGCGCGGCCGAAGGCGACGTTGACGAAATATTCTCCGGGCACCAGATTAAAATGTGCCGAG
The DNA here is from genome assembly GCF_025910175.1 of Agrobacterium sp. BT-220-3. NCBI lineage: Bacteria > Pseudomonadati > Pseudomonadota > Alphaproteobacteria > Hyphomicrobiales > Rhizobiaceae > Agrobacterium > Agrobacterium sp. BT-220-3. The sequence continues at coordinate 28,893 of NZ_JAPAIX010000013.1, read as the reverse complement.
CCGCCCTCGGAGCTTGCCAGCATCGGTAATTTACCGTCAGCGCCGGGAATGGGGCTGAAAACGCGCCAGGAAAGGCCTTCCTTCACCGCTTCGCCTTCGCTCGTCAGCTTGGCTTCCATGGCGATATCGCGGGCGGTGCTTGTCGGGGCATTGGGCGCAGTCGGGGCGGTAAAAGCATTGAGTTTCGGCATTTTCGGCGTGCCGCCAAGCTGCTTGAAGTCCTTGAAAGCGTCCTGCGAAAAAGCCGATTGTGATAAAACGCCGACCGCGGCCAACGCAATGGCCAGACGTGTCGCGAATTTGGCCACGAATTTGATTGCCGACATTTTTGGATACCGATTGACTTCTTGAATTTCCCGGACCACTTCAAAACCAATGCCGTGGCTATTTCAAGGCCCATAATTTCGCGATGACAGCAGAATGGAAGATTTTTGATCATGACAAGCGATATCAAGCTCCTCGACTATCTCAAGGTTCGCCGCTCCACGCCCGCTTTGCAGCTTGCCGAGCCGGGGCCGGCGAAAGCGGAAATCGAGGAAATCCTGCGTCTTGCCGTACGCGTGCCCGATCATGGCAAGCTCGCGCCCTGGCGTTTCGTCGTCTACCGCGGTGAAGATCGCGTGCGTCTTGGCGAGGCCGCGCTCCGGATCGCGCTGGAGAAGAACCCGGAGCTGGACCTTCAGCAACAGGATGTGGAGCGCACCCGCTTCACCCGCGCGCCTGTCGTCATCGCCGTCATCAGCACCGCCAAGCCGCATTTCAAAATTCCGGAATGGGAACAGGTCATGTCCGCCGGCGCCGTCTGCCTCAATCTCATCTTTTCGGCCAATGCCAATGGTTATGCGGCGAACTGGCTGACGGAGTGGCTTGCTTTCGATGCGGCCTTCCTGTCCGAGCTGGGCGTTGCCGCAAACGAGAAGGTGGCGGGCTATATCCACATCGGTTCGACGACATTCCCGCTGGTGGAGCGGCCAAGGCCGGAGCTTGCAGATGTGGTCACCTGGGTTGGGGACGTCTGATGTTCTACACCACCGACACCAACCAGCACGGTCTGCCGCACGATCCATTCAAGGCCATCGTCGCGCCGCGACCGATCGGCTGGATCGGTTCGAAGGGCAGGGACGGCTCTCTCAACCTCTCGCCCTATTCCTTCTTCAACGCGATTTCGGATAGGCCCAAGCTCGTCATGTTCTCTTCCAGCGGGCGTAAGGACAGCCTGCGCAATGTGGAGGAGACCGGCGTCTTTACCGCCAACCTCGTCAGCCGCCACTTGATCGATCGGATGAATGCCTCTTCCGCACCGGTTGCCTATGATGTCGACGAGTTTGCCCTTGCGGGTCTGACAGCCGTTGATGGCCGGGTCGTTGATGCGCCTTTCGTTGGGGAGGCGCTCGCCGCTCTGGAATGCCGGGTAACCCAGATACAGCAGCTCACGGACATCGACGGCAAGCCGGCGGATTCCTGGATGGTGATCGGACAGGTTATGGCGATCCATATCGACGATGCGATCATTCGCGACGGGCGCATCGATATGGGGCTTGCGCGCCCCGTGGCGCGCATGGGCTATATGGACTATTGCGACGGTGGCAGCGATGTATTCCAGCTGCAGCGCCCTTCTACTGCGCCATAAACATAGTTCTTCGCCGGCAACGGTTAAATTTTATGGTGAACCAAACGTAAACCATTTGCGCCTAGAGTTTTATACATGGTGGCGGCGATGATGCCGTCATCCATTGTGTGAATGTGTTTCGAGGCTCAGGTGATCGTACAGGCATTTCTTCGCTGGTCTGAAAAGGCTGGATCGACCGAGCGGGCAAAAGCCGCCAATGCTCTCGGCCGCGCCTATCTGCAGTCCGACATGGCGCGGGAAAACCGCGACGCCGCCTATATGGCCATGACCTATCTTCTCGACGATCCGTCGCCGCGTGTCAGGCTGGCGCTTGCCGAGGCGCTGGCGGATGCTCCAGAGGCGCCCCGCGCCATTCTCGTTTCGCTTGCCGAAGACCAGCCGGAAATCGCCTGCACCGTGATTGCCCGCTCGCCCGTACTCACCGAGGCAGATCTGGTCGATCTTGCCGGGCGCGGCGAAAGCCTCACCCGTGCCCTCATCGCCGCAAGGCCGGGCCTGCCGCGCGGGGTCTGCGCGGCGCTCGCCGAAGTCGGCGACCTCTCTGAAACGCTTGTGCTTCTCGAGAATGACGATGCTTTCATCACGCCATTTTCCTTGCGGCGCATTGCCGAGCGGCATGGCTGCGATGCCGACATCCGCGCTCTCCTGCTTTGCCGCGAGGCGTTGCCGGCCGATGCACGCCACCTGTTGATGGGACGCGTCAGCGAGGCTCTGGCGGGTTCGGCGCTGGTGCATGCCCTGATCGCGCAAAACCGCGCCGACAGCATCTTTCGCGAGGCGGAGGATTCCGCCACCATCCTTATTGCCGGCAACGTTCCTTCGCCCGAATTGCCGGCACTGGTGGAGCATCTGCGGCAGAGGCTGGAACTGACGCCGGCGCTTCTCATTCATGCCGTCTGTTCAGGCAGGCTGGAATTCTTCACGGCGGCGATGGTCAATCTTTCGGGCCTCGACGACCGCAAGGTGCGCGCCATTCTGGCGACGGGACGGCCGCATGCGCTGAAGGCGCTGTTCAAATCCGTTGGCCTTCTTGGGGATGCCATCGATGTCTTCACGGAAGCGACGCTGATGTGGCGCCGCGCCGCACGCTCGCATCTTTCAGAGGCAGCAGCCTCCGTCTCGGCCGAACTGCTTGCGCATTTCCGCCATGTCGATGGTTCCGAAACGCTCTTTGAGCTGCTGCACGCCGTGCGCAAGCTTGCCATTGCCGAAGAACGACAGAAGGCGCGGCACTATGCGGAAGCGCTGACGGTGGAAGCGGCCTGAGGTCTGGGGAATTTCGGCGAGATCGCCACCTGCGCTAGATGTTGCGATGTTTCGGGATCGGTTTGGCTCTCCTCATGCCTGTGCCTGTCACAGGAATCCAGCCCGACGCGTGTTTACGCGGCGAGAGGTGTCTTTTCAGCCCAAGGACTTGGGCTGGCTCGATTCCTGTGACAGGCACAGGAATGAGTAGAGGTCATTTTCCTTATTTCTCGAACCGCTTGGCAATCCACGAATAGCTGTTTTCAACCATCCGTACCGGCGTGCCGAGAAGGTGCTTCACACCTTCTGTGGAGGGCAGGATACGGCTGACGCGGCTGATCGCCTGTCGGGTCAGGCTCTCTTCTTCCTTCTGCGTCACCTGTTCGCTGGCCGGCGGCTGGGTCTGCGCCGGTGCTGCGGCGGCCGGAGGCTGGGTGCCAGGGGTGTTGCCCGCCGTCTGGGGCGTCTGCTCGCCCGGCGTCTGGCACACGGCCACCACGACCGGATAGGACGCATTGGCGTAGCGTTCCAGTTCCTTCTCGGAAACCGCGTCGCAGAGCTCGATGCTCGTCCAACGCTGCTGCGATGTGGCGATGTAATGGCAATCGGTGGCGCTGTCGTCGCAGCCTAGAAAGGTCATGAGAACGAGGGCTGTTTTCATGGTGTGTGTTGCCTCTGTCGGGAGTAATGCTCTAGAAACTCATCTATCCGGATTGCAGTGACATTACGACGAAATACGCATTTTATAGAGAAGGCAGGCATCGCAATGACTCCCGAAATCAAGCTTGAATCCCCCCGGCAGGAGGCGGTTCTGCGTCTCATTGATTTGTCCAACGCCTATATGGCATCGCTTTATCCCGCCGAAAGCAATCATCTGGTCGATATCGGCCAGCTCGAAAAGGACAATGTCTCCTTCTTTGTCGTGCGGCATGACGGCCGCGTCGTCGGCTGCGGTGCGCTGGTGGAGGCGGGCGACGGCACGGCGGAGGTCAAGCGCATGTTCGTCGATCCCGAAGCGCGGGGATTGCGGATCGGCAAGCTGATCATGGATACGCTTGTTGCGCGTGGCTTGGAGCTTGGCCTGACCGCCATCCGGCTCGAAACCGGCATCAGCCAGCCGGAAGCGATCGGTCTTTACCGCAAGGCGGGGTTTGTGGAGATCGAAGCTTTCGCGCCCTACAGGCCTGATCCGCTCAGCCTGTTCATGGAGAAGGCGCTTTAAGCCTGCTGCGCGTTTGCCGGCAAGCCGTGCCACACTCGACGTCATCCTCGGCCTTGTGCCGAGGATCCAACCACGTAGCGTGAAATCAATCAGTCGCAGATGCTCGGGACAGGCCCGAGCATGACGGAGGCGTGGTTCAGGGATTTTTCCCCAGCTGAGCCGCGTTAGAGCAAGCCCTTCACTGCAGGCATCAGCAATCAGAAAGCGGCTTTCCGAAATGCCGTCGTTTCCTCGCTATCGTCTTCAAGCGCTGCGACCTCATCAACTGGATCGTCCTGCGTGGGCGGTGAGGGCGGAAGCTCGGCGCTTGCGGTGCCGGAGAGTTCCACTTCGCGCACCCATTCGCGCCAGATTGCGACCAGAAGCGCCATCAGCACCGGGCCGATGAAGAGGCCGAGGAAGCCCATGGTCTTGACGCCGCCGACGAGGCCGAAAAAGGTCGGCAGGAAGGGCAGCTTGATCGGGCCGCCGACGAGTTTCGGGCGGATGGTCTTGTCGACGATGAAAAGCTCGACCGAGCCCCAGACGAACAGCGCCAGCCCGTAAGCGGGGGAGCCGCTGGCGACGAGATAGATCGACACCAGTGTAAAGGAGAGCGGCGCGCCGCCTGGAATAAGCGCCATGACGCCGGTGAGAACACCGAGCGTGACAGGCGAGGGCACGCCGGCGATCCAGTAGGCGATGCCGAGGATGATGCCTTCGCCGATTGCGATCAGCGTCATGCCTGTTACGGTGGAGCTGATGGTTGCGGGCACGACGCGGGAGATGCGCTCCCAGCGCGTTGGAAGGATGCGTTCGCCCACAAGGTCGACCTGGCGGGTGAAGCCGGCGCCGTTGCGATAAACGAAGAACAGCGCGATCAGCATGAACAGCAGGGTGAGCACGAGGTGGAACGCGCCGTTGCCGGCGGCAAGGATCGCCCGGTAGATATTGCCGATATTGGCGCCGCTGACGAGCTGGATCACTTCGCCGATGGCGCCCGGCGTGCCGATATATTTCACCCATTGCTCGCCGAACCAGGGGCCGACGCCGGGAAGCGCGGCGATCCAGTCCGGCACTGGCGCACCCGTCTTGTTGACGTGTACCGCCCAGCCGAACCATTCGCGGATTTCGCTTGCCGTGTAGGACGCCGCTATGAAGATCGGCACGACGAGGAAGGCGAGGATGAGGATGATGGCGATGGTGGCGCCGAGCGTGGTGTTGCCGCCCACCTGCCGCAGGAGCCTCGTGTAAACCGGCCAGCTGGCAAAACCGATGACAAGGGCGGCGAGGACGGGAACCAGAAAACCGTGGAAGAAATAGATGCCCGCAAGGGCAACGAGAACGAGCAGCCAGCGCGCAGCCGAGATAGGCGGGATCAGGGCGATCCGCGTGGGGCTGGCGGGACCAAGCCATCTCGGTTCGCCACTGGGCTTACGGCTGTCAATGTTACTCACGGCAGGCTCTTTCTCGCATTCTCCCCGAAGGGTGCATTCACTCTGTCACACCGACACATATAAGTGCAATATAATCGGATCACATTACCGTTGTGTGTTTATTGCCTAGCCTATTGAACGATTTTGGTAAAAATAGAACAACGGTCTTGGCGCGCGCATTGAAATATGACAATTGAACTCCGTTTTTCTTGCGGTGTAAGGTTGCCGCGTCCGATCTCCAGGTCATGCCATGCTCCGCCGTTTTTTCGCCTATTACCGTCCCTATCGCGGTCTGTTCATCCTCGATTTCTCCTGCGCAGTGCTGTCGGGCGTGCTCGAGCTCGGCTTTCCGATGGCGGTGAAGGCCTTTGTCGATGTGCTGCTGCCGGGTGGTGAATGGGCGATCATTCTTGCGGCGTCGGTGGGTCTGCTTGTCATCTACGTGCTGAATACCGGGCTGATGGCGACCGTCACCTATTGGGGACACATGCTCGGCATCAATATCGAGACCGACATGCGGCGTCTGGCCTTCGATCATCTGCAGAAGCTCTCTTTCCGTTATTTCGACAATCAGAAGACCGGCCATCTTGTCGGGCGGCTGACGAAGGATCTGGAGGAGATCGGCGAGGTGGCCCATCATGGGCCCGAGGATCTGTTCATCGCCATCATGACCTTCATCGGCGCTTTCCTTTTGATGATGTCCGTCAATGTGCAGCTGGCGCTCATTACTGCTGCTGTCGTGCCTGTTACCGCCTGGGTGACGAGCCGTTACGGCGGCCGCATGACGCAGAATTTTCGCGCGCTCTACGGTCGTGTCGGTGATTTCAACGCCCGTATCGAGGAAAATGTTGGCGGCATGCGGGTGGTGCAGGCCTTTGCCAATGAGGACCACGAGCGTGCGCTGTTCGAGAAGGACAACCAGAAATATCGCCGCACGAAGCTCGACGCCTACAAGATCATGGCGGCCAGCACTTCGCTCAGCTATATGAGCATGCGGCTGACGCAGATGATCGTGATGATCTGCGGCGCCTGGTTCGTGCTCACCGGCAGCCTGACGGAAGGCGGCTTTGTCGGCTTCCTGCTGCTGGTCGGCGTGTTTTTCCGCCCGGTGGAAAAGATCAATTCGGTCATCGAGACCTATCCGAAGGGCATTGCCGGTTTCCGCCGTTTCACCGAACTTCTGGACACGGCGCCCGATATTGTCGATGCGCCTGATGCGATCGAGGCGCCGGCGCTCTCCGGCGCCATCGAATATCGCCATGTCGGTTTCGGTTATGCTGAAGGCAAGCAGGTTCTCGACAATATCGACCTGAAGATCAATGCGGGCGAGACGGTAGCCTTTGTCGGGCCTTCGGGTGCGGGCAAGACGACGCTGTGCTCGCTTTTGCCGCGCTTTTACGACGTTACCAGCGGTTCAATCACCATTGACGGCATCGATATTCGCAGGATGAAGCTTGCCTCGCTGCGCAACCAGATCGGCATCGTGCAGCAGGATGTGTTCCTGTTCGGCGGCACGATCCGCGAGAATATCGAATATGGCCGTCTCGGCGCTTCGGATGTGGAGATCATGGATGCGGCGCGGCGCGCCCGTCTTGACGGCGTCATCGAGGCGATGCCGCTCGGGCTCGATACGGTTATCGGCGAGCGCGGTGTCAAGCTTTCCGGCGGCCAGAAGCAGCGCCTTGCCATTGCCCGCATGTTTCTGAAGAACCCGCCAATCCTCATTCTCGATGAGGCGACCTCGGCGCTCGATACCGAGACCGAACGGGCCATCCAGCAATCGCTGACGGAACTTGCCAGGGGCCGCACCACACTCGTCATCGCCCACCGGCTGGCGACGATCCGCGATGCCTCGCGCATCGTGGTGGTGGACCAGACGGGCATTGCCGAAACCGGCGCCCATGCGGAACTTCTGGCCGCCAAGGGACACTACAGCCGCCTGCACGAGGCGCAGTTCAGCGGGCATCTTGCAGGCCTGAGCTGATGGACGGCGCGTTTTGCACCGCCGCTTAAACGGCGTTTTCGGCTGCCTGTTCCTCGGCGATGCCGGGGTTGGGCTCCGGCTTGCCTGGATGGCTGGTGACGAGATAACCCATGGCGACGGCGCCAGCGACGATGAACAGCAGAACGATGCCGCTGATCGTCATCAGCCAGTCGCGTGGTCTTCGATGCGCCATGATATATTTCGGCCATCGGCTCGGATGATGCACCACGCTGAATTTATTGCCGTATCGCATGAACTTCCCCGGACTATCGTTGCTTCGTGAAAGATCAACGCAGCCACGCAAGTGGCTGTTCCGCAATGACGGGGCAGGGGCGATGACAAGGCTGTGAGGGCTGCCCGGCCATCGCCAACGTTATTTTGCAGCGGAATCTGTTTCAGGCGGATTGGATGGCGATGCGGTTTCCCTCGCTGTCGGAGATTTCCGCGACGAAGAGATTTTCGTTGACCGGCGTCTTCGGAAACAGGATTTCGCTGCCGTGCTGAACGGCTCTGGCAAGAACATCATCGATAGTCTCGACGCTGAGATAGATAATCGCCCCATCTTTCGTCGGCACATAAGTGTCGCCCTCGGCAAGCGCGCCGCTCGCCCCGTCCTTTCCCTCCTCGAAGGGGAAATAGGCCATCCGGTTATCGTGGATGGTGACGATCTCTTCGAAGCTCACATCAAAAACGGCGGTGTAGAAACGCATTGCCCTTTCAAGATCAAGGGCCGGAATTTCGACGTGGGCAATCAGGTTCACTTCGCTGTTCCTTCTGAAATAGTGCCGCAAATGTATCGACCGTCTGTGTACACGGAACGACATCCCGGCTGTCAATCGCCAAACGAAATAGTCCTCCATGTGGTGGCAAAAACCCGCCGCTCCGGGCGCATCTAGCGGCCCTGATGTCCCGCGGCGCTGCCGGAGCAGGGGCTTCCCGTGTCGGGATAAACGCCGGCAAAATGACCGACAATCTCCAGCGTCAAAAAGAGGTCAAAAGCCCGCTTGCCAGTCAATCCCGTTTATGCGAATGATTTGCAATTGCATTAATAAAATTCCATTTGAAAGTTCGCAAGATGGACAAGCCTGTCTTTGGATGGCGGCGGAATGGCGACGACCTTTCGCTCTCCGACGTTCACAGCACGATCAGGGTCAAGCCGAATGCCGGCACGTTTCGCCGGGCCATGGCCTTTTTCGGACCCGGATATCTCGTCGCGGTTGGTTATATGGATCCCGGAAACTGGGCGACCTCGCTCGCCGGCGGTTCCAGATTCGGGTACACGCTGCTGACCGTTGCGCTGGTGTCGAACATCATGGCCATTGTCCTGCAATCGCTCTGCGCGCGTCTGGCGATTGCTTCCGGGCGCGATCTCGCCCAGGCCTGCCGCGATGCCTATCCGAAACCCGTGGCGATGGTGCTGTGGCTGCTCGCCGAAATCGCCATCATTGCGACCGATATCGCCGAGGTCATCGGCACGGCCATCGGCCTTAATCTGATTTTCGGCATTCCGCTTGAGCTCGGCGTCCTCATCACCGCGCTCGATGTGTTCCTGATCCTTTATCTGCAAAAGCTCGGCTTCCGCTGGGTGGAGGCGCTGGTCATCACGCTGCTTGGCGTCATCGCCGTGTGTTTCGCCATTCAGGTGGCGCTTGCCGATCCCGACTGGGGGCAGGTGATCCTTGGGTTCGCGCCGACGACTGATATCGTCACCAATCCGGACATGCTTTATCTGGCGCTCGGCATTCTGGGTGCGACGGTGATGCCGCATAATCTCTACCTGCATTCGGGCATCATACAGACCCGTGCCATCGGTGAGACGCTGCCCGAAAAGCGTGAGGCGCTCAAATTCGCGACGCTCGATTCCACCATCGCCCTGATGTTCGCGCTGCTCATCAACGCCTCGATCCTCATTCTCGCGGCGGCGACCTTCAATAAAACCGGGCAGACGAATGTATCGGAACTGGGGGAGGCGCATAATCTGCTCGCGCCGCTGCTCGGCCTTGCCATTGCGCCGACGCTGTTCGGCGTGGCGCTTCTGTGCTGCGGCATCAACTCCACCGTCACGGCGACGCTTGCGGGCCAGATCGTGATGGAAGGTTTCCTGAAGATGCAGCTCGCCCCCTGGCTACGCCGCCTCATCACCCGCGCCATCGCCATCGTCCCGGCCGCCGGCGTCACCATCTTCTATGGCGACAGCGGCACGGCGGAACTGCTGATCCTGACGCAGGTGGTGCTGAGCCTGCAACTCTCCTTCGCCGTCTTCCCGCTGGTGATGTTCACCTCTGACAAGGCCAAGATGGGTGCACTGAAAGCGCCGTTGTGGCTCTCGGCCTTTGCCTGGCTGATTGCGGTGGTGATTGCAGCGCTGAATGTGAAGCTGCTGGTGGATTTTATGGGGTGAGGCGGGTCAGGCCGCGCCTTTTCGAAGCGCGGCCGCTGTGCCTTCCGGATCGACGGCGATCACTTTCAGATAGGCGCGGGCCGGTTGATCCGGCTCGCTGCGGCCCTGTTCCCAATCCCGCAGGGTGCCGAGTGGAATATGATAGCGCGCAGAAAACTCTTCCTGCGTCAGCTTCAGAGCCCGGCGGATGATCTTGATGCGCGGCATTCGGGGAGCTGCGGCGAGCTGTTCGGCGGAAAGCGGTATATTATCAGGGTCGGCCAGCGCATTGGCCTCCGCTTCTTCGTCGGTCATGGCGTGAAGACGGGCCCAGTCGGAATTGCACGACTTATTCAAACACTGGACCCAATCTATATTGATAAGAGGCTTGTCTGAGGAACGCGCGATTTATACTTCTGACAGCCAATCTGCCGTCACTAATTGGGCGGCCAAAAATGGCAATGTTATAGATTTTTTCCGGCTTCCAACTGCTAAAGTAAGAAGGATATATTATTCCTTCATATCCCTTTTCGGCTGCAGCAAAGGAAATGCTCCGAGTTATATCATAAGATACATTTCCGGCGCTGAAAAGATAATGAATAGCGAGGTTTTTGCTTTCGAATTCTGTTGGGCCGTCATTTTTAATTTCAGCACGCATATCCAGCAATCGCAGGGCGCGGGTGGGATGAATGTGGGCGACAAAGCTCTCTTGAGGTAGTGTTATCTTACATTCGTGAAAGCAGATTTCGAGATCTTGGGAGCCGTAAAGGACGGGAAAGCTCTCCGAATCCAAACGCCCAGTACCTAAAAATCTGTCCGGAGGAGCATCATACTGACTGATATCCGCTTCTTTACCGTCGGTAATTCCCGTTCTAAGCCGACAAAAAATGAAGTCCGGCTGAGCTTCGAAGGCTGGAAAGTCATCAATTAAGTCGCTAGCCGCTTTTTTACGAGATTTTCTAGATTTAAGTCGTTTTAGTGGCTCTATTTCTCCCACGCGCCAAAGTGGTGGTCCATAGTGAAAGAGACCTATCTCTAATGTCTCCTGAAGTAATTCTGCGTCGTCGCTTAGCCAAGGCGCAAAAGTTACGTCAGAATCTTTATATCTATAAGGATTGGAAACAATGCGCGACGCGCCACCGAACTCGGATCGAAAGAAAGAGCCATCCCAAAAAAAGTGCTGTACTAAATCTTGAAGGTTTTCAGAGGTTAGTTTGTGGCCATGTAGGTTGCTGCAATTTGCACATCGACTGATGATTTTGCTGCCTACTTTCTCAGACTCGATTCTCAGCCCATCATCCTTGAAGCATGCCGAGCATAGTAAAAAATCAGCGAATTTAGGTCCTGTCAAAATATATCCCCATAATGGAGTTTGCATTGTGGGGATATATTTAGTCGTCGCTGCAAATTAGGGAAGTGGGTTCACCACCTGTCCTGTAATTTTCAAGAGCAACCGCTCGTCGCACCGCAAGTATCGCACTTCTCACAAGTGCCATTCCGCACCATCGTGAAGTTCTGGCATTCCGAGCACATGTTGCCCGTATAGCCCTGTGCAATCGAGCGCATGCGGCGTTCGTTTTCCACCTTCTTGGCTTCCGCCTTGGCCGATGCAGCGTCTGCGGCGGCCTTGTCTGAGAAGAGGGCGGTGGCGGTCTGTTTGGCTTCCTGGACGACGTCATCGATCACCTCTTCGGCAATCTCTTCCGCCAGTTCCCTGGCGCGTTCTTCATAGTCCCGCTTGAAGGAGACGATTTCGGAGGTTGCGATGGCGACCGTCGGTTCCAGCTTGCGGGCGGCGGAGCCTGCAAAGGAGGTCACGTTGGCCGAGGCGCGGGCCGGGGCTGCCGTTGCCGAGCCCTTGGGTTCGGAAGCGGAGCGTTCGCCTTCGTTGCTGGAAACCAGCGTCGGCTTGTAACCGCGTGTCCAGCCGGTGGAAAGCAGGTTGGTCTTGCCTTCCTGGATGCCCTTGCCGAGTGCAGTATTGGAGAAATCAGACGTATCGACGTGGGCGAGGTCGTGGCGGCCGAGATAGGACACAGCGAGTTCACGGAACACGTAGTCGAGGATCGACGTGGCGTTCTTGATCGCGTCGTTGCCCTGCACCATGCCGGCCGGCTCGAACTTGGTGAAGGTGAAGGCCTCCACATATTCTTCCAGCGGCACGCCATATTGCAGGCCGAGCGAAATGGCGATGGCGAAGTTGTTCATCATCGCACGGAAGGCGGCGCCTTCCTTGTGCATGTCGATGAAGATTTCGCCGATGCGGCCATCGCCGAATTCGCCGGTGCGCAGATAGACCTTGTGACCGCCGACGGTTGCCTTCTGGGTGTAACCCTGACGGCGGTTCGGCAGCTTTTCACGCTCGCGCGAGACACGCTCGATGACGCGTTCGACGATCTTTTCGGTGATCGTCACGGCCTGCTGGGCGAGCGGCTGCTGGATCAGCTCTTCGACGAAATCTTCTTCGTCCTCATCCTCCACCAGCGACGCGTTGAGCGGCTGGGAAAGCTTGGAGCCATCGCGGTAAAGGGCGTTGGCCTTCAGCGCCAGCTTCCAGGACAGCATGTAGGCTGCGCCGCAATCTTCCACCGTCGCATCGTTCGGCATGTTGATCGTCTTGGAGATCGCACCCGAGATGAAGGGCTGTGCCGCCGCCATCATGCGGATATGCGATTCGACCGAGAGATAACGCTTGCCGATCTTGCCGCAGGGGTTCGCGCAATCGAAGACCGGCAGATGCTCGTTCTTCAGGAACGGCGCGCCTTCCAGCGTCATCGCACCGCAGACATGCACGTTTGCCGCTTCGATGTCCTTCTTGCCGAAGCCGAGATGCTCCAAGAGGTTGAAGCTGATGTCGGAGAGCTGTTCGTCGGTGACCTTCAGGGTGCCCTTGAGGAAATCGGCGCCGAGCGTCCACTGGTTGAAGACGAACTTGATGTCGAAGGCGCTCTTCAGCGCAGCGTTGACGGCTTCGATCTTCTCATCGGTGAAGCCCTTGGCCTTCAGGGTCGATGGGTTGATGCCGGGCGCCTGGTTGAGATTGCCATGGCCGACGGCATAGGCCTCGATCTCGGCGATCTGGCTTTCGGAGTAGCCGAGCGAACGCAGGGCATCGGGAACAGCACGGTTGATGATCTTGAAGTAACCGCCGCCGGCGAGCTTCTTGAACTTCACCAGCGCGAAGTCGGGTTCGATGCCGGTCGTGTCGCAATCCATCACGAGGCCGATCGTGCCGGTCGGCGCGATAACGGTGGTCTGGGCGTTGCGGTAGCCGTGCTTTTCACCAAGTTCCAGCGCCTTGTCCCAGGCGGCGGTGGCGTGGGCGATGAGGTCCTGATCCGTGCAATCGGCATGGATGAGGGCAACCGGGTTCACCGACAGGCCTTCATAACCATCGGACAGGCCATGGGCGGCGCGGCGGTGGTTGCGGATGACGCGCAGCATGTTGTCGCGGTTCGGCGCAAAGCCGGGGAAGGGGCCAAGCTCGCCGGCCATTTCAGCCGAGGTGGCGTAGGAAACGCCCGTCATGATCGCGGTCAGCGCACCGGCAATGGCGCGGCCTTCGTCGCTGTCATAGGGAATGCCCGAGGACATCAGCAGGCCGCCAATATTGGCGTAACCGAGGCCAAGCGTGCGGTATTCATAGGAGCGTTCGGCAATCTGGCGCGAGGGGAACTGCGCCATCATGACCGAGACCTCGAGAACGACGGTCCACAGGCGCACGGCATGTTCGTAATCGGCGATGTCGATGCGCTTCGTTGCCTGATCCTTGAACTGAAGCAGGTTCAGCGAGGCAAGGTTGCAGGCCGTGTCATCGAGGAACATATATTCCGAGCACGGGTTGGAAGCGCGGATCGGGCCTTCGGCCGGCGAGGTGTGCCAGTCGTTCATGGTGGTGTTGAAGTGCAGGCCGGGGTCTGCCGATGCCCAGGCGGCGTGGGAAATCTTTTCCCAGAGGTCGCGGGCCTTCAGCGTCTTCATGACCTTGCCGTCCTTGCGGGCGGTGAGGTTCCAGTCGCCGTCGTTCTCGACGGCACGCAGGAAGTCATCCTTCAGCGAGACGGAGTTGTTGGAGTTCTGGCCTGACACCGTGAGATAGGCTTCGGAATCCCAATCCGTGTCATAGGTCTTGAACTGGATGTCCTTGTAACCCTGTTCGGCGAACTGGATGACGCGCTTGACGTAGTTTTCCGGCACCATGTCCTTCTTGGCAGCGCGGATTTCGCGCTTCAGGGCAGGGTTCCTGGCGGGATCAAAGCAGTCGCCATTATCAGCCTCGCAGTTGACGCAGGCCTTCATGATCGCCTTCAGGTGCTTGGCGACGATCTTGGAGCCGGTGACGAGAGCGGCAACCTTCTGCTCCTCGTTCACCTTCCAGTCGATATAGGCTTCGATATCCGGGTGGTCAGCATCAACAACGACCATCTTCGCTGCACGGCGGGTGGTGCCGCCGGACTTGATGGCGCCGGCTGCGCGGTCACCGATCTTGAGGAAGCTCATCAGGCCGGAGGACTTGCCGCCGCCCGAAAGTTTCTCGCCTTCGCCACGCAGGTAGGAGAAGTTGGAGCCGGTGCCGGAGCCGTATTTGAACAGGCGCGCTTCACGCACCCACAGGTCCATGATGCCGCCTTCATTGACCAGATCGTCTTCGACGGACTGGATGAAGCAGGCATGCGGCTGCGGATGTTCGTAAGCGGATTTGGACTTGGTCAGCTTGCCGGTGAAGGGGTCGACATAGAAGTGGCCCTGACCGGGGCCGTCAATGCCATAGGCCCAGTGCAGGCCGGTGTTGAACCATTGCGGGCTGTTGGGGGCGACGCGCTGGGTGGCGAGCATGTAGGCAAGCTCGTCGCGGAAGGCGAGTGCATCTTCCTCGGAAGAGAAATATTTGCCCTTCCAGCCCCAATAGGCCCAGGTGCCGGCCAGACGGTCGAAAACCTGGCGCGCATCGGTCTCGGAGCCGTAACGCTCGGATTCCGGCAGCTCTTTCAGGGCTTTCTCATCGGCAACCGAACGCCACAGGAAGGAAGGAACATCGTTTTCCTCGACCTTCTTCAGCACCTTCGGCACGCCGGCCTTGCGGAAATATTTCTGCGCCAGAACATCCGTGGCGACCTGCGAAAACTGCGCGGGAACGTCGATATCCGCCAGACGGAACACGATGGATCCATCCGGGTTCTTGATTTCACTGACGGCCTTGCGGAATTCGATCTCCGCGTAAGACGATTGGCCGGGCTTCGTGAAGCGGCGTTCAATGCGCATGGTTTCCTGTCCTCGTCCATTGGGCGCCCGGTGAAGGGCGCAAAAATCCGGTCCAGCCGTGCGAACTATGCGCGCAGCCGGTTGTTGCCGTTCTTTAAGGGATGTTCATCCTTGGATGTGATCCCTGTATCTCGTGGCTTATTCGGCTGCAAGCATCGTGTGGAATACTAAATATAGTATCAACAGCTTCCTGCCGCCAGTCCCCGCGTCATGTTTTTGGCGGTACTCGAAAGCACGCGGAATCCACCGGCGAACCGCCCCCTGATGGCCGGGACGCCCCGTTAAGGACTTGCGAGCTGAGATTGAGAGGAACCGGCCTCGTTACTTTCCGGTCCGTTGCCGCCGCAACATAACTGTCACTTTCCTCCCGTGGCATAGATTCGTCAAGCCATAGATTGAAACCGTTTTTTAACCACAAGATATTGTGTGAACAGCCTGTGGAAAACGGGGAAAGCAAAAGCGTTCAAAAAAATCAGTGACTTGGCGAGAGAATTTGAAGCTTGCGCGAGGCTGGTTTCCGCAGCGGAATGCGAAAACCGCGCATTTCCGGGGTGAGACATAAAGGCGACACTGCGGTTTTTCCGTGTTTTTCTGTCGTCGTCAAAAGGGCCGTTTCACACAAAAAAGCCGCCCCGGCAGGACGGCGAAAGAGTGGATATTGCTGGGGCAAGTTTTACGCGGTTGGTGCATCCGCACTCCGTCACCCCGGACTTGATCCGGGGTCCAGCGCGATCAAGTCCGTGATCGCGAGAGACTCTTCTCACGGCGCAGACGCGCCATGGCTGGATTCCGGCTCAAGGCCGGAATGACGGATGAGAAATGGGTTCCTCTGTGGGCAATCAGCCGCGCGATCCCTTGGCGATCGGCTCCTGATAGGTGAAGCCCATGTCCCAGGGAAAATAAATCCAGGTGTCCTGGCTGACTTCGGTCACAAAAGTGTCAATGGTCGGCACGCCCTTCGGCTTGGCGTAAACACAGGCGAAATGCGCCTTCGGCAACATTTCGCGCACTTCCAGTGCCGTCTTGCCTGTATCGGTCAGATCGTCGACGACGAGCACGCCTTCGCCGCTATCCGTCATCAGTTCCGGCGCCACGCCCTTCAGAAGAACCGTGTCGCCCTGATTGACGTAATCATGGCGGGTGGCGATGCAGACCGTATCGATCATGCGGATGTTCAGTTCGCGGGAAATGATCGCCGCCGGCACGAGGCCGCCGCGGGTGATACAGACGATTGCCCGGAACTCTTTGTCGAGACCGGCAAGACGCCAGGCAAGCGCGCGGGCGTCGCGGTGGAACTGATCCCAGGATACGGGAAAGGCTTTATCGGGAAGGGACATGTCGTCTACCATCTGGTCAAAATTGTCGATGGCTTTGGCTAATAGCCGCAAGACCGGCAAAAAGGCAAGCTTTCCGCGCAGGGAGCATTGTGTCGACTGCAAGATCGCAGCTTGTTTCTTCTCCCCTGCCGGGGAGAAGGTGGCCCGAAGGGTCGGATGAGGGGGCAACGTCGCCGTAACTCACTGCCCTTGCCCCCTCATCCCGCTGCCGCGACCTTCTCCCCGGCGGGGAGAAGAAACACGCGGCAGGCGCTCGGCCCACATTCAAACGTCAATGTATCCTAGCGCGACAGCAGCGTCAGCGCCGTCATGGAATCCAGCAGGGTGCGGGTCACGCCGCCGAACAGCAGCTCCCACCAGCGGGAATGGCCATAGGCGCCCATGACCAGAAGGTCGATGCTGTGGTCGGACAGGCGGTTTTCGATGGCCGCCTGCGGCGAGACGCCGGCGATCTTTTCCTGCGAGGTGACCGTGACGTTGACGCCGTGGCGGGCAAGTGTGGCGGCCAGCTCCGCACCGGCAAGGCCGGACGATTGCGTTTCGCTCTCGGCCTGATCGACAGAGAAGATCTCAACGCTTTCGGCCGCGATCAGGAAGGGCAGGGCGTCGAAGGTAGCGCGTGTCGCTTCACGGGAGCCGTTCCAGGCGATCAGCACGCGCTTGATCGGTTTGGCGACTGTGAGCACATGCGGGACGAGGAGAACGGGGCGGCCGCTTTCATAAAGAAAACCGTCAATGTCAGAGCGGCTGTCGGAGAGTGCGGAAGAACTGCTCTGGCGGGCAACGATGAGATCGGCGCAGCGGGCGCTGTCGATCGCCGATGCGGAGGCGTAACCAACCGAGGTGATGAAGCTGCGCCATTCATGCGAGATGCCATTGGCCGATAGGGTGCGCTCGAAAAGCGTGCCGACATCGGTGGTTTCCTTGTGCGCGACGTCCTGAAGCGCCTGGACGGTTGCGGGGTCGGGAATTTCCATCGGCGCGACAAGCGGAACGGCGGCGAGCGTTTCCATGTGCAGGCCAATCACATGGGAGGAAAACTGGTCGGCAAGGCTGACGACGAATTCGCCGAGCTTTTGCGTGTTCGCAACATTATCGACCACTGTCAGTATCGTTTTATAACCCATTTTTCTCTCCTCGGTGACGCGTCGTTTTCAGATCGTTCTGGCCTGTCTTCGAATAGCCGTAACGATCTAGGTCATTGTTTTTCGCATTGTCCGGACAGAAAAGCGGTTCCGCTCTTCCTGGAAATGCTCTGGGGGAGAGTGGCCGCCTTTGCCGGCCGCCACCTTGATTTTGGTCAACCCGCTTACGGCTCAGGCGGTTGCATCGCCCTTGCCGGCAGCCAGCCGTTTTTCCTCGCCGATTGTTTCGATCATCGCCGCTACCGCGTCCGCCGCTGCCTTCAGGACGGTGGCGTCGCGGGCGCGAACGACGATCTCCGTCGAAAAGCGCTGTCCGTCATATTTGGGGTAGGAGCCGATGCTGGTTTCAGGGTGTGCTTTCTGGATGGCCGTCAGCGGCGTACCGATGTCGCCTTCGCCATAGGGCGAGCGCACCGCCTGCGACATGACCTTCGAACCGGTGCGCAATGTCGGCATGACATTGTCGAGCATGGCCTGAAATACCTGCGGCACGCCGGCCATGACATAAACATTGCCGATGACGAAGCCGGGGGCGACGGAAACGGGATTGGCGATATGCCTTGCACCTCTTGGCATGCGCGCCATGCGCTTGCGCGCTTCGGTGAATTCCATTTCGCGGACGCGGTACATCTCGCCGAGGAGGCGCAACGCCTCGGCATCGTGTTCGCAGGGCAGGCCGAATGCCACTGATACCGCATCGGCAGTGATGTCATCATGGGTCGGGCCTATGCCGCCGGAGGTGAACACGTAATCATAACGGCTGCGAAGGGCGTTCAGCGCCTCGACGATCGCATCCTCCTCGTCGGCGACGATGCGCACCTCCTTGAGGTCAATCCCTGACATGGTGAGAACATCCGCGAGATGCCCTATATTCTTGTCCTTGGTGCGGCCCGACAGCAATTCATCGCCAATGGCGAGCATGGCGGCGGTCACGACGGATTGGGTGGAGGAGGGATTGGACATGGTTGCACTCGTCATCTGTTTCGAGCGACGTTAACGCCGCGTCGGCGTGAATGCAAAGCGGTTTTGAATAAACGCAAAACGGGAAATGGTTGACGATGCCAGTTTGCGTTCACTCATGGTGAACAGTGCGTATGCCAATCCCCGGCTGGCGGGATGCGGGCTCGTCCGCTACCTTTCCTTCACACACATTTGACGGGTCAACGCCGATGATCATCGAGTTTTTAAAGAAACTTATCGCCGGTACGCCGGAAACAGTTCCAACAAGGGAAACGAAGAGAATGACGAAAGTTTTGGTCCTCTATTATTCTTCTTACGGTCACATCGAGACGATGGCCTACGCTGTTGCAGAAGGCGTGAAATCGACCGGCGCGGAAGTCGTCGTCAAGCGCGTTCCGGAACTGGTGCCGGAAGAAGTCGCCAAGTCCTCGCACTTCAAGATGGATCAGGCAGCGCCGATCGCCACCGTGGACGAACTGGCCGATTATGACGCCATCATCGTTGGCGCCGGCACGCGTTTCGGCACGGTCGCTTCGCAGATGCGCAATTTCTGGGATCAGACCGGCGGTCTGTGGTTCAACGGCAAGCTGGTCGGCAAGGTCGGCTCTGCCTTCACCTCGTCCGCCACGCAGCATGGCGGTCAGGAATCGACCATCCTCGGTTTCATTCCCACCTTCCTCCACCACGGCATGGCCGTTGTCGGTCTTCCCTATGCCTTCCAGGGCCAGATGGGCGTCGATGAAATCAAGGGTGGTTCGCCCTATGGCGCCTCCACCATCACCGACGGTGACGGATCGCGCCAGCCTTCGCAGATCGAGCTGGAAGCTGCTCGCTATCAGGGCGCGCATGTGGCGAAGCTTGCCGCCAAGCTTTCGGCTTGAACCGAATTGCTGAAAAAAGAAATGCGGCCCGAAAGGCCGCATTTTCTTATTCCGGCATCTCACATCGCCGGTCCCGGAGGGGAATGATTTTAAGGCGGGTCAGATCGGCAGGTTGACCATGAAAAGGCAGCTTGCGACCACGAAGCCGAGCATCGAGATTTCTAGAAAACCGTTCAATCCGTCACGCATTTCAATCCTCCTTGTTTGATCGAAAAGAGAACGGAAAAAATCTATCGCGGTTCCATAACAGAAGAATGAAATTTAGGAATTTTTAACGGGCCACCGTTCCGCCGTGCGGCGGAGAGGGATTTCGCGTTCAGCCGGTAACGACGAAGGCAACGACGAGATGGCCGAGAAGGCCGATTGCGAGGCAGGAGAGGAGGAATATGAACAGGGCTTTTTTCATGTTTCCGGAAGCTTCCATCTGTTTCGTTCCATCAAACCCGTTATCTTGAAAATTCAGCATCAAAGAGCGCGTATTGTCACGCCTTGATATCGAGACCCGCTTCGATTGCCGCGGCGATGAAGGCCTTGCGCGCATCTTCGGGCTTCTTTTTGCCAGCGTCGACGGCGGCGCAGACCAATAGCGCCTTGTCCAGCGCGTCACCATCCTCTATCGGCCAATCCTCGATCAGCGCCCAGGAAGCCGCCTGCGTGGTCTCGATACTCGTATAGTCGCCCGGCGTTTCGAACGCGATCAGGACGGGTTTTTGCCAGCGCGTGTTCATCGCTTATCCGTATTGGTTATCGTCCCCGGCTCTAAACGAAGCGGGTGGGATGCGCAATCCCGTTAGCGGGCCGTTTTGCCAGGTGCGGTGCGGTCAGTCGTCGCGCCCGAACAGCCAGTCGCGAATGATCCGGCGGTCGATGAGCTCCAGCGAGCGATCCGGCGCGATACGGTAGGTTTCCACCGCCCTGGTGCTGCCGTCGATACGGAATTCATGGCTGAAGGTGCTGCCGATCGGCGACTTCGTCAGCTTGGTGCGCGGCTGGCCTCTGTAGATGATGCTGCCGGGGATGGGTTCGACATAGGGCGCGGGGCCGACATAGCCGGCCGGCCCGGCTGTGGTGCATCCGGTAAGTGCCAGCGCAAGCGCGATAGTGGCCGATGATACGAGCGTTTTCATTCTGTCCTCCGAAGTGCGTCTGCGAAAACGATATGGAGGCGCGGCGGTTCCCGACAACGGCAGGGACAATTTGCCCCGGCTATTTGCTCTTTGGATTTTGAATGTCGCGCGCAACCCAGCGAAAGAAAGCGTAGACGACGAGGCCGAAGATGAAAAGCGGGATGAGGTTCGCAAAACCGGACATATGATTCTCGTTTCTCCCTCCCATTCCGGGGGTCTAACCGGAGACAAAGAGGCAAGGCAAGAGCTGCGTACGGCACCGCCGGTCAAAATTCCGTGTGCCTGTGGGGAGGGGGTAATTGTCGGCTGAAGAGGTAATGTCTGTGCGGTGGAGCCTGCGGGGGGAGGCCTGGCGCACTGCCAGTGATACCAGGCCTCTCCGTCCTCCCGCCAGTTTCAGGGGTCGGGTGACTTCTTCAAGTATGACGAGTGATCGCTAATATACATAGACCGAGAAATTACCTCGAATAAATAGCTACTATAGTTGATGTTCAGGACAGGGCGCCTGTGGTGCACCGTGACATGCGGCTGCAGTCTCCGGATCCTGAGGATATTATCCGGCAAATCTTTATACAGCCATGGAAACGGAAGACGCTTTTTCCCGCCATGCGGGAGCTCAATTGGCCGCACTGTTCGTCAAGGACGGTTTAACCCGTTGAAAGGGAACGGGATGCCCGTTTCGCTTCAAGTTGCAGCAGACGAAGGAAACGGGAACCATTTGCACCCTTTCATCATTAAAGCCGGCAGGACACATGCCAATAATGGAGGGTTATACATGCTCGGCACCATTCTCGTTATCCTGCTCATTCTTTTCCTGATCGGCGCTCTGCCAAGCTGGGGTTACCACAATTACGGTTATGGCCCATCGGGCGGCCTCGGGCTCGTTCTTGTCATCGTCCTCATCCTGGTTTTGCTTGGGCGTATTTGACCGACAGCATTGAAGATGCAGCAACCGCCCGCTTGGCACAAAGGCGTCAATGCGGGCGTTGTTTCTTCTGAAATATGAGGAAGATACAAAAAAACACGAAATTCGAATGGCTTAGAGGGCCGCCGCCCGAGCTTGTTCGATCGGGTCCTAAAAAACATCACATTCGGAACGAACCCTCTTGCGCCCAAAATGGATTCGTTCTAAATGCCCGCCATCGCTCGAATTGAAGAGCGTGTGAGGCCTCGTGGCGGAGTGGTGACGCAGAGGACTGCAAATCCTTGTACCCCGGTTCAATTCCGGGCGAGGCCTCCAAAAAATTCACCAGTAAAATCAAGCGCTTGCAGTCAAAACCTCACTTAGATTGTGGGGTTTCGTGTTGCATCGTGTTGCAATCTGATCCCCTTCAATTGCGGGCGATTCCTTCTGGCCACGGCGAGTCCATGCAACACGTCGCGCGACATGCGAAACTGAATTTAGCGTCAGCGAGAAAAAGAATCGCCATGCAGTCATCTGCTGTCATTCTGCTGTAATCGCACGCTCGGCATAGGCGCGCTGCATCTCCTCCATAACGGCACCGGTGAAGAGAAGCGCCTGCTTCGACACTTCTGCCTCACACATGCCGATCGCTGATAGCCGGGCGGCTAGGAGGCGCATTTCCTCCCGCCAATACCGGCTCGCGGCTTCACCATTCAGCCGGTCGAGATTGCCGGCGCAACGCTTGATCTCGCTACGCTGGCGGTGGATGGGGAAACAGACAATCGTGGTCATCGGCGCATCCCTCTGAAATCGTACACCAGCGGAATGGCTGGTGCGTCGGCGTATGCACGGGCCCTCTTTGCGGCTTTCGCTGAGCCCCTGATTAGGCGTTCGGCATAATCCACCCCGGAGCCGTCATAAGCTGTGTCGCCGCTGAACGGCCGCCACTCGTCCTCAATGTGGCAGCAATCCTGCTCGTCGCCGTTCTGGTCGGTTTCTTCGGGCTCGAAGTCGCTATCGTCGCCCTCAATATCCGCATGCTTCGGGTCAGTGTCTGCCAAATAGGGTTCAAGGTTCTCGTCGCCGTCCACGAGATCGAGGAGTGCCACCAACTCCTCAATCTTCGCCTCAAGGCGAGCGCGGGTGATTTCGATGGGAGCGTGTTTCAAGCCGACGCCCTCCCGCTCATGTCGATAACCTGCTGGATGAAGCGGGCCATCTCACCAATGATACCCTCACTGCGCTTGAAACCCTCCATGTATCCGGTCGCGTTCATCGCTTCGGCTTTGAGGCGCAATCCCTCGATTCCGAATGCGGGTATCTTGGAAATCTCGCTGCATGCATCGAAGAATGCGTCCTTGGCGTCTTCAATACGGCGTTTCGCTGCGTCCACGCCGGAGGCTTTGCGCAGGCTTGCGGTTTTTGTCTCATACTCCTTCGCCAGAACTAGTTTGTGATCGAAGCGCTCAATCGCAGCTTCCAAGTCTGCACGCGACTTGGCGAGCGTCTTCTCGCTTTTCCCTCCAGGCTTGCGGTTGCGCAGCGCGTCCAGGGTTTCTTGCGAGTCTTCTGACGTCATCACGAAGAAACACGCAGTCGGCGTTTCCTGCCGTTGCCGCTTGCTGAACCGCTTGCACAAGGCACTTGTGTCCCGAACCAACAAGCGCCCGACAATATCCCTCTCGGCGCCATCGGAGCGTCCGCAGTACCCAGCGTGCGCGCCTAACAGCAGTTCTTCGGGTGCCAGCGGCCAAAGATGCCGCCACTCGTCTGCGATCCACTCCAGCGCGTCTTTCGCTTCACGCAGTTCGGTCTGGGCATCCTGTAGGCGAGCATACGCGGCCAGCAGATCGGGGTTTTCGGTGATGGGCGCAGGTGTGGCGGCATCAGCCTGAATTGCTTTAACAGCAACGCAGGCGCCAGCAGTGACCGGCAGAGAGGCGACAGCAGCGCCGCCAAGGAAAGTGCGACGGGTCGTTTTCATGCTTTTGCCCTCAGATCGAACACACCGAGCTTGGTAAGCATGACGGTATGGCCAGCCGAAGAAGAAGGCAGAACGACAGCCTGAAATGCGCCGTTCTGATAGCGGCTCAGGGCTTCCGAAAGCTCCCATGACAGGCGCTCGACATGATCAACAGGGATCTCATCCGGCTTCTGCCCCATTGGATAAGCTGCGAACCCGTTAAACACGGGCGGTACCGGCGGCATGACGTAAGCGGACCATTTCCCGCCGCTGCAGTCGCCAAGCGTGTCCGAAAGCTCTTTCATCAGACGGCGCGCCTTGGTCCACGGATGTTCCTCGGCTCCGGGAATGACAAGGCTCGTGTAGATGCCATGCTTGTAGGCGATAACGTGCTCAATCATCAGATCGGGATTATCCCGGATGATTTTCACTGCAGCTTCAAGAAGGGAATCAAGCTGCTTTTTCGGGGATTTCACTTCTATGGGCTTAGCTTCGCCAGCGGCCAGAATCGAGTTCGGCATGATGGTGTCTCCTGATTTTCGGGTTGGTGCGGTCAGTGCGCCGTGAGGGCGGCTATCTCGGATTTGATGGCAGCACGGCGGGCGGCGGCGCTGTAGCGGAGCGACAGGTAATTCGTGCCTGCCAGAGCGGACTGGAGAGCGCGAAGACGGTCACCGGCAGGGGTTTCCATCACCTTGGCCACCTTCTCGGCTTGGCGGGCTTCCTCGCGGCGCTGCTTGGCAATGCGCCATGCGGTCTTGAGGCATGTAGAGAACGAGGCATCAACAATGCCGCGCTCAATCTGCCATTTGCCGTACTGGCGACGGATGTAACGGTAACGCTCCCATGCATCTGCCATGATGGCCGCGCGGTCGAATTTGGGCATGCCTTCGGCGGTGGCCGGAACGGTGCTGTTCGGCATTGTCATTCTCCAAATTGTCGAGAGGGTTTTGTCACTCCCTAAAAAGGGAGGCGGTCTTTATGCGAGTTCGAGAGCGGCGCCACCGGTCAGCTGCGGATCGCGAGGAGCCGGGACAACCAGAGCCGCGCCATTGTCGCGCTCTGCGCGTTCGAAGGCCGCCTTCAAGGCCGGGTTAGTGAAGAGGCTGAAGAGGCGGACGTTAACTGTGTTGCGTGTCATTGTTTGATTTCCCTTGTTATGATTTGCTTACAGGTGTATTCATAACTACAAGCGTAGTGAACGTCAAGCATTTAAATACAAGTGTATTCATTTTTGGAGAAAACAGCATGGCTGAACTGACACCAGAGGCAAATAGGGCGGCTCGGGCGATCCTGAAGTGGTCTGTTCGAGAACTGGCAGACAATGCCGGTATCGCTTTCTCGACCGTGCACAGGTTCGAGACCTCTGGCACCGCGACAGAGGCGACTAAAGATAAGATCAAGGCCGCCTACGCGGCGCATGGCGTGGAGATTACCAACGGGGAATATACCGGTGCACGCCTGAAGCTGAACCGCTCGACAGAGTAACGGGAAACCCGATTATCACTACCATTCCGGGGGTATTGCATGCGCAATATTGAAGTGCGGCGTGACGGAGCGACTATCAATTTAACAACGAACGAACTGCTGATTTTGTGTAACGCGCTAAACGAAATTCTAAATGGGATTGCTGTCACCGAGTTTGAGACCCGGTTGGGCGCGGCCAGAGTGGATGTCACGACCCTTCTGGAGAACTTGATCCAGACAATAGAGAAAGTTGTCGAGACATGAACGCATTGACGTTAGTATCCACGCAGCCGAGCTTAGACGCTGCGACAGAGCTTTCCGACGCCGCGCTCGACTATGGCCGCGCTGCGCTGTCCAGCAACACCATGCGGGCCTACAGAAGCGATTGGCAGGATTTTGAGGACTGGTGCACTGATCGAGGCCGATCGCATCTGCCGGCGAATCCTGCGACCGTGGCGAACTATGCTTCGTCGCTGGCCGATGCTGGCAAGAAGGTGCCGACAATCGCCCGTAAGCTGGCCGCCATTCGCTTCTTTCACCGCGGCGCTGGTCTGGATAACCCGACTGACAATGCGGGCGTGGCGGCCATCCTGAAAGGCATACGCCGCACAGTCGGCACAGCGGCCCGCCAGAAGGCACCGGCAACGGTAGAGGTCATTCATGCCATGCTTGCCCGGATCAACGCTGACAGCCTCCAAGGCAAGCGCGACAGGGCATTGCTCTTGCTCGGCTTCGCTGGCGCCTTCCGTCGATCGGAGCTTGTGGCGATCACCGTCGAGGATCTGACCTTTAGCGAAGAAGGCGTGGATGTATTCCTGCCGAAGTCCAAGACCGACCAAGAGGCGAAAGGCCAATCGGTTGCCATCCTGAACGGCAAGGCGCTAAAACCAGCTGACAGGCTCAAGGAGTGGCTTCAGGCGGCCGGGATAACCTCGGGCCCTATCTTTCGTCGCTTTAATCGTGGCGACCGCCTGACAGGCGAGACGCTGACGGATCAAGCCGTGGCTCTGATAGTCAAGAAGTATGCCGACGCCGCCGGCCTCGATGTGGCGAGCCTATCTGGCCACTCGCTGCGCGCTGGCTTTGTCACCTCGGCGGCAGAGAACCGGGCGAGCATATCCCGCATCATGGAGGTGACTCGGCACCGCGACCCTAGGACGGTTGAAACGTATGTGCGCCGAGCGGATAGGTTCAAGGATCATGCAGGTGATGGGTTCCTCTAGCAAAACTGTTAGTTAACTATTGCAGCGATAATGTCGGCAAAGTTGTATTTCAAAATCCGAGGTCAAATTGCCAATACCCGACTTCGACGCGCGAGGATTGATACCGCCAGTCAACATGTTGAACCCGGCGGGCCCTGAACGATCGCCGTATCATGCTACCATCGGAGAATTGGTGCAGCGCTTCGGCACCACTCCTCATCGTCGCGGTTTGCTGCGCAACTTAATTTCTTATCGGCAGTTACTCGCTCAGGATGGATACGACACCGGTGTGCAGTTCATCGACGGTAGTTTCGTGGAGAACGTCGAGATGGTCGGAAACCGTGACCCAGGAGATATTGATGTTTTCAGCCTGGTAAAAATTCCAGAAAAATATCTTGCCGATTTCTCGCTTTGGGAGAATCATGGAGCGTCATTTTGGGCAGAAGAGATCGTCAACCGGGGGCGGAACAAAGCACGGTTCTCCTTGGACACTTTTGCAAATATAATTGATGACGCAGTTCCAGTTTTCGATGCTATGAGCCTCATCATGTACTGGTATGGGCTTTTTTCGCACCAAAGAGACACTTTCCACTGGAAGGGTTTTGTCGCCTTGGACATCAACTCTGCGGGTGACGCAGCTGCACTCGAGCTTTTGGAGGGGTTGTGATGCCAAATCTATTGTCGCTCGAATCCCTGGAAAATGACCGGAAATTCGTGGAGCATCAGCGAGATAAAGCACCGAAAGATCGATGGGGCACCACCAAGATGATGTGGGACCAGCGCCTTTCAGAGATAAATGAGAAAATCGAGGAAATTAAATCGACGCAGGGAAGTCGCGCGAGCGTTGCGCTGATCTTTGATGGTCTTCCAGTTATTGGGCAAGGGGATATCAGGCTAGACTTCTCGACTGAGGCTCTATCATCGTATCAACGAATTATTTCAGCCGCGTTGGCGAGCCAAAACGACGAAACAATTGGCGCCAAGGGGAAGGTAAAGGGCGAGAGCAAATCCAAACTTTATATTCGCGACATCGTGCGCGGATCAATGGGATTCATTTTGGAAGAACTATCGCCTGCTCAATCTGACATGTTCAACTCGCCTCTCAAGAACGCTGTTGAGCAAGCTACTTTGTTGATCTCGGATCTCAGCCGTGGATCTAACGAGGAGTTCTCTGCTAAGCTGGAGGCCACGTCGCCACGCTTGCTAGGGGCTCTTCAAAAATTTACGAAAGTCTTGCGTGACGCCGGGGCCACGACCAAAATCGTGGGCGACGAAAACCGCGTAACGCTGAGTCTCGAGGATGTCAGCCGGCTGGCTGAGCGCTTTAGTGATGTCGTGGTGAGCGAAGAAGATGCGGTCTTTGACGGCGTCCTTCTAGGAATTCTTCCCGACGCACATGAGTTTGAGCTTCAGCTTCCGGATGGGCAAGGTACTATCAAAGGTGCAGTAACAGACAACTTGGCAGAGAAGTACATAAACGACCAAAAATTCAAAGAGCAGCTACTCCTTAAGCCGGTGAAAGCTACCATAAAGTTCACGAGAACATTTCGAAACGAGACCTTAATCAAGCAGCAAATCTCGCTTGAGAACCTTGAGCCTCGTATAGAGAATCCTCTTTTTGGAAGCTTTTAATAGCGATAACTGGTCTTCTCGCTACTCATCCCAAGCAGCCTCGAGGTGTCCGCCGAGCGCCTTCACACCGCGCTGAATTGCCTTGAAGTTGGGGTATTTGCTCTTGTAACCGCGTGATCGAAAATAACGACCGGTCCCAGCCTCGTCATCGAGATCCGGCATATACCAGCCGATATCGTAAGCCCGTGATCGAGCTTGATCGAGAGATTTGACACCCGTGATTTTGTAAGGCTTCCGTTTACGACGGTAGCCGTAATAGTAGGCCACCTTCCGGATGCGCTCGATCTCCACCCCGGGGAAGGCAGCGCGAAGCTCGTCGTGGGTCGCTTCTGGATACAGCTTGCGCAACCTCTGCTTATCGAGCGGACCCCACGTCCTGCGAGGAGAGGTCAATCCGAGCTTTCGGCATCGCGCTCGGATCGCGCATTCGGTCCGGTTATAAAGAATTTGGCGCAGTGCGAAAAAATCAGGGTGGAACAGGCGGCAAATGAAATCTTCATTCTCGGTCCATAACTTCTGGCCAAAGAGGGTGAAGCCAGATCGCAGCATCCTTTCACGGATACGCTCAGCAGACGCTGCGCCTCTGACAAACTGCGCGAGCGACATCGCATCAAGCCGGCTTTTTCACTCTCAACGTGCGATATGCGTTGAAGGTGCCTGCCTTGTCTGTGAACAGGTCGACCAGTGAGGATGGAAGGGAATTGAGTTCTCGCAACTGCGTGGCCAGATCAACAAACTGAAGCTTCAGGCGCTCGACCTCTGAAGCCTTCACTTCCTCGATCTTCGCCTCAATCTCGGCTTTAGCTCTCAGCAATTCCTGCAGTTCACTCATGACTCCGTCTCCGCTTCTGGTGGGAATGGAGCGACCTTATGAAGGGCTGCGGGCCCTTGTCCACGCCTTCTCAATCGTACGCTTTCTGACAGGCTAACGACGAGGGTTTACTGTTTCGATATGGACGCTATCGGCGCTTCTTGCGCTGACGATAACGGTCAGTATTGCTCGAACAAGGTCAATGACTGAACCGCACCGGGTTTGCCGGAGGCTCCAACTTCTGAGAGAGTGGAGCCGATATGAGCAAGACAACGAACAAGTTTTCACCTGAAGTCCGCCAACGCGCCATCCGTATGGTGCTTGAT
>NZ_JAPAIX010000012.1:0-116559 GCF_025910175.1 Agrobacterium sp. BT-220-3 | reverse complement strand
AGTTCTGGAACGAGAACCACAGCGTCATCGCCAGGGGAACGATCATCCACACCAGCAATAACAGCACCGATGGCGCAAGCATCACCCGCGCAAGACCGCTCGTGTTTCGGGTTGCCATTACACTAACCTCCCCTTGGGCCTGCGCGTCACGACGCCCGGCATATCCGGAAGAACCGGCTCATTCTTGTTTTGATTTGAAAGGCATTAAAGCCGCATCGCGGCTTCCGGCCCGGAGAGTTCGCTGCCCGGCATTGGCGCCGGACAGCGATCTTCGGGAGGATTACTTGATGTAACCGGCGCGGGTCATTTCGCGCGTCGCTGTCGACTGGGCGCCCGCAAGCGCATCGTCAACGCTGGACTGACCGGCAACGACCGCCGAGAACAGCTGACCAACCGTGGTGCCGAGCGCCTGGAATTCAGGGATCGCCACGAACTGACCACCCGTATAAGGCACGGGCTTTACGGTCGGCTTGGTGATATCGGCAGCATCCATCGCGGCAAGCGTCGGCTTGGCGAAGGCGGCGGCCTTTTCATAATCGGCGTTCTTGTAAAGCGAGGTGCGGGTGCCCGGAGGCACGTTTGCCCAGCCTTCCTTGGAAGCGACGAGCGTGGTGTAATCCTTGCTGGTTGCCCAGGAGATGAACTTCTCAGCCGCATCGGCCTTCTTCGAGCTTTTCGGGATGGCAAGGTTCCACGACCACAGCCAGTTGCCGTGGTTCTTCAGTTCACCATGCGTCGGGAAGAGCGCGTAACCGACCTTGTCGGCAACCGTCGAGTCCTTCGGGTTTGATACGAAGGAGGCAGCCACCGTGGCGTCGATCCACATGCCGCATTTGCCCTGCTGGAACAGCGTCAGGTTTTCGTTGAAGCCGTTGGAGGACGCGCCCGACGGACCGGCATCCTTCATCAGGTCCACGTAAAACTGCAGCGAGCTCTTCCATTCCGGCTGATCGAACTGTGGCTTCCAGTTCTCATCGAACCAGCGGCCACCGAAGGAGTTGGTGAGCGCGCTGATGAAGGCCATGTTTTCGCCCCAGCCGGCCTTGCCACGCAGGCAGATGCCGTTGATATCGGCCTTGCGGTCGGTAATCTTGCGGGCGGCGTCGCCGATGAATTCCCAGGTCGGGTTTTCAGGCATCTTCAGGCCGGCTTTTTCAAACAGGTCCTTGCGATACATGATCATGGCGGATTCGCCGTAGAAGGGTGCCGCATAAAGCTTGCCTTCGGCGGAGAGACCACCACGGATCGCCGGCAGAATGTCATCCACGTCGTATTTGTCGCCAAGCTTTTCGAGCGGCAGCAGCCAGCCCTGCTTGGCCCAGATCGGCACTTCATAGTTGCCGATGGTCATGATGTCGTATTGGCCGCCATTGGTGGCGATATCGGTCGTCACACGCTCGCGCAGGACGTTTTCTTCAAGCGTGACCCATTCGACCTTGATGTCAGGGTTCTTTGCCGTGAAGTCGGAGGTCAGCCCCTGCATGCGGATCATGTCCCCGTTGTTCACGGTGGCGATGGTCAGCGTTTCAGCGGAAGCAAGGGTCGAAAAGGCGAGGGCCGAGCATGCGCCCAGCAAAATGGTCTTCAGTGTCATATCTTCCTCCCAGAAGAAAAATGATGAGCATTCGCTTTGCTCTGGGGCATTTACTCACCCGGAGACAAAAAAAGTCAAGCGACATCCTGTGCTGCGACGCACATGGAAAAATCAAGCCATTGATTTTATGTGATTAATTTTTGCTCAATGCGTGAGCAAAAATTCACTTGTCGCTTCGTCGGTAATGAGACCGTTCAACAGACCGCCTCTCAGTGCCGCCAGAATCGAGGCATTCTTGCGTGCGCCCTGCGCCATGCCGATGACCGTGCAGGTCTCCCGCGACGGGATGGGAACGGAAGCGACGCGCTCATTGACGGAATGCTCGAGAATGCGGCCATTGGCATCATACATCCAGCCGCAGATCTCACCGACGGCACCGCTTGCCATCAAGGCCTTCATTTCATCGACACCGAGAAAACCATCAACGCAGAGCGGCGCGTTTTCACCGAGTTCGCCGACACCGACGAAGGTGACGTTAGCAGCAGCGCCGAGCGCCAGCGTGGAGCGCACCATGGATTGGTCGTGCAACAGTTCCCGCTCTTCCGCCGAAGAGCAGAGAACCGGCAGCGGCATAGGGAAATGCCGCGCCTTGATGGCGTCGGCCATGCTGAAGATGACGTTATAATAGGCGGCCGATCCATCCGGCCCGATATTGCCCGTCAGTGAGACGATGCGGTGCTGCGGGCACTCCATTGGCGGCAACTGGTCCACTGCGGCTTTCAGCGTACGGCCGGTGCCGATGGCGAGCACGATGGGATCGGCGTTTTTCAGCCAGCGCTCGATCTCCGCTGCCCCGGCCTCGGCAATGCCGACAGTGGAGGAGACGCCGGCCGGATCGCTCGGCACCACCTCGATATATCTAAGGTCGAATTTTTCCTTGAGGCGTTCGGCCTTTTCGAGACAGGCGGCGATGGGATGATCGAGCCGGACCTTGATCAGCCGCTCGGCGACGGCGAGCGACACCAGCCGCTGCGCCGACTGCCGGGAAATGCCCATGGCGGCGGCGATTTCATCCTGCGTGCGGCCGGCGACATAATAAAGCCAGCCGGCACGGGCCGCATCGTCCAGCCGTCCATGTGCGTCGTTTCGTCTGGCCATGCCGCTGCCCTCTAGGAATTATGCTTGCGCATTTGCTGGCATTTTTTTGCGTCGGCTGTCAAACGACGGATGGGCGGAATGACGATACGGCGCGAAAATCGGCGGGTGAGGAACGGTGACTGACGGCTTATACGTCCGTGTCGCTATTTTTCCGTCATTCCGGCCTTGAGCCGGAATCCAGCCACGGCGCGTCTGCGCCGTGAGAAGAGCCTTTTGCGATCAAAGACTTGATCGCGCTGGACCCCGGATCAAGTCCGGGGTGACGGTGCGGGATTCATCGACCCCACCGACCAATCAAGCCGCTTCCTGCACCAGATGCCCCGCCGAAACCTCGCGGTAATGCCGCTGCGGCGGAATATAATCCACCGGCCGGATCGGGCTTTTGATCTCGTCCGTCGCCATGTTGCGCCGGATTTGCCGCCGCGCCGGATCCGGCACCGGAACGGCAGACATGAGCTTCCTCGTATAGGGATGCTGCGGATTGTCGAAAACCGCCGCGCGAGGCCCGATTTCGACGATCTCGCCGAGATACATCACCGCGACACGATGGCTGACGCGCTCCACCACTGCCATATCGTGCGAGATGAACAGGAAGGCGAGGTTGAGACTTTGCTGCAGGTCGAGCAACAGGTTGCAGACCTGCGCCTTGATGGACACATCGAGCGCAGACACTGCTTCATCGGCGACGATGACCTTGGGGTCGAGCATCAGCGAGCGGGCAATGGCGATACGCTGACGCTGGCCGCCGGAAAACTCATGCGGGAAACGCCGCATCATATCCGGGCTCAAGCCCACTTTTTCCATCAGATCCGCGGCCTTTTCACGCGCCTGCGGCTTCGTTCCCAGCCGGTGCTCGATGAACGGCTCCATGATCGCCGTACCAATGCTCATGCGCGGATCGAGCGAGGCGAAGGGGTCCTGGAAAATCATCTGCACGCTGCGGCGCATGGTGCGCAGCGTCGTCTTGTCGAGCTTCAGCACCTCGTAGCCATCGAGCGTCACATTGCCCGAGGTAGGCTCGATCAGCCGGGTGATCGACCGCCCCGTCGTGGATTTGCCACAACCGGATTCGCCGACCAGCGACAGCGTCTCGCCCTCGGCCAGATCGAAGGAGACCTTTTCCACCGCATGCACGGCGCCGGATTTGCGGCCGAAAAGGCCGGAACGGATATCGAAACGCGTGGTCAGGTCCTTCACGGAGAGAATGGGCGTGCGCGAACCGGAGACAGTGTCCTTCACATCCATCACCGGCATGCTCTCGCCGGTCTTGATATCGATGATCGGGAAACGGGCGGGCAGCACACGCTCTTTCATTGAACCGAGCTTCGGCACCGCCGACAGCAGGGCGCGCGTATAGGGATGGTTCCCGCGATGGAAGATATCGTCAGTGGTGCCGGTTTCCACCACATCGCCGCGGAACATGACGATGGTGCGATCGGACACTTCCGCCACCACGCCCATATCATGGGTGATGAACAGGACCGACATGCCCTCCTCTTCCTGCAATTGCTTGATAAGGTCGAGGATCTGGCCCTGAATGGTCACGTCGAGCGCCGTCGTCGGCTCGTCGGCGATCAGGAGCTTCGGTCTGGAGGCCAGCGCCATGGCAATCATCACGCGCTGGCGCATGCCGCCGGAAAACTGGTGCGGATAATCGTCGAAACGGTTCTTCGCATTGGGAATGCGGACCTTTTCCAGGAGGCGGATGACCTCTGCCTTCGCAGCGGATGAGGAAATATCCTGATGTACCGTCAGCGCCTCGGCGATCTGCTTGCCGATCGGGAAGATCGGGTTGAGGCTGGTCATCGGCTCCTGGAAGATCATCGAAATGTCCTTGCCGCGAACCTTGCGCATCTCCTCTTCCGGAAGAGCAAGCAGATTGCGCCCGCCAAGCATGACCTTGCCCTCGATGCGGCTGGTTTTCTTATCCAGAAGCCGCATGATCGACAGCGACGTCACGCTTTTGCCAGAGCCGCTTTCCCCGACGATCGCCACCGTCTCACGCGGCGCGATCTCGAAACTCATATTGCGGACCACGGATTTCCAGCCGCCATCGACGCGGAAGGATGTGGTCAGATTTTCAACCGAAAGAACCGGGCTTACCGAACCGCCGGTCTGTTCCATGGACGTTGCCGCCAAAAGCATGCCGATCTCCTGAAAAGCGAAAGGCGGCCATGAAGGCCGCCGGATGTCTTACGCAGCAAGCGCGGTTTCGGCCATCGAGACCCAGTAGCTGATGCCATAGGGCAAGGCGTCGTCGTTGAAGTCATAGGCAGCATTGTGAAGTCCGGCGGTATCGCCGTTGCCGATGAAGATGAAGGCGCCGGGGCGCGATTCCAGCATGTAGGAGAAATCCTCCGCGCCCATATGCGGGTTGGGATTGGTGTTGACGGCATTTGCACCGGCAACGCCCACCGCCACGCCGGTCGCGAATTCGGTCTCGTCATTATGGTTGAAAGTGACGGGATAACCGCGATCATATTTCACCTCGGCGGTCGCGCCATGCGCCATGGCGGTGGCGGTCGCCACTTCCTTCAGGCGCTTTTCGGCGAAATCACGGGTTTCCGGCAGCAGGGTGCGTACCGTGCCCGTCAGCGTCACCGAACCGGGAATGACATTGCCCGCGGTGCCGCCATGGGTGGTGGCGACGGTGACGACCAGCGATTTCAACGGGTCCGTCTCACGCGAGACGATGGATTGCAGGGCGATGATGATATAGGCCGAGGTCAGCACCGGATCGATGGAAAGATGCGGCGCGGCCGCATGGCTGCCCTTG
Organism: Agrobacterium sp. BT-220-3; assembly: GCF_025910175.1. NCBI lineage: Bacteria > Pseudomonadati > Pseudomonadota > Alphaproteobacteria > Hyphomicrobiales > Rhizobiaceae > Agrobacterium > Agrobacterium sp. BT-220-3. The sequence continues at coordinate 111,091 of NZ_JAPAIX010000012.1, read as the reverse complement.
CCGGTAATCGTGATCTCGAACGCATCCGCCGCCGCCATGGTCGAGCCCTTGCGGATGGCGAAATTGCCGACGGGAATGCCCGGCTCATTATGCATGCCATAGACCTGAGAAATGCCGAATTTCTCCATCATTCCGTCGTTCAGCATGGCAAGAGCCCCTGCCCCGCCTTCTTCGGCCGGCTGGAAGATGACCGCGACGGACCCTTTGAAATTGCGGGTCTCGGCGAGATATTGCGCTGCACCCAGAAGCATCGCCGTGTGCCCGTCATGGCCGCAGGAATGGGCTTTGCCCGGCACCTTGGAAGCCCATGGTTTGCCGCTGGTTTCAAGGATTGGCAAAGCGTCCATGTCGGAGCGGAAACCGATGGTCGGGCCGTCCCCGTGCCGCCCCTTGATGATGCCCACCACGCCGGTCTTGCCAATGCCGGTTTCGACGATGTCGCAGCCGAAGGCTTTGAGTTTCTCGGCCACGAATTTCGATGTTTCGAAGACATCGTAAAGCAGCTCCGGCGTCTCGTGCAGATGGCGCCTCCAGCCGGCAACTTCTTCCTGCATCTCGGCCACACGGTTCAATATCGGCATTCCCATTTTTCCTTTTTTTGTTCCCCGCCGGGTTGTCGGGAGCCATATTGCGTTTGGAATTTCTGCTTTTGCAAGTATGAATTTTGCTCCATGAGCGAAAAATAGGCCCAAAGTCGAATGGCACAAATTTTGTTCATCAATAAAAGTTTGGGGCTTGCTTTTCAAAAAAACTGACAATAGCATCATTGGGAATGGAGGATTATTCCTCAGCAAAGTCAAATACTTAGAACAAAAGACCTTGCTTATGGCGACAGGAAAAGCGTCAAACATTCAAATAGATAAAATCCAAAAAGGGGAAAACCACAATGAAGAAGCGCAGCGTTCTCTTTGCCAGCACGGTGGCGGCCATGGCTCTCGCAGGCTCTGCCGCCCATGCCGAGCGTGGCAGTGACGGCGAACTGAAAATCCTGTTCTGGCAGGCTGTATCGACACTCAATCCCTATCTTTCCGGTGGCACCAAGGAAATCTACAGCTCGTCCATGGTAATCGAGCCGCTGGCGCGCTACGACGAAAAGGGCGAGCTGGTGCCGATGCTGGTGAGCGAAATCCCGACGGTCGACAATGGCGGCGTCGCGAAGGATCTGCTCAGCATGACGTGGAAGTTGAAGCGCGACGTCAAATGGTCCGACGGCACGCCGCTTACCGCCGACGACGTCATCTTCACCTGGAAATATTGCACCGCACCGGATGGCGGCTGCGCGCAGGCGGCGCAATATGAAGGCGTGAAAAACGTCGAGGCCATCGACGCCCATACCGTCAAGGTCAGCTTCGCCGAACCGAAGCCCTACCCCTATTCCGCATTTGTCGGCGCGCAATCGCCGGTCATCCAGAAGAAGCAGTTTGAAAAATGCATCGGCGCTGCCGCACCCGGCTGCACATCCGCCAATTTCGGCCCCATCGGCACCGGCCCCTTCGTGGTCAAGGATTTCAAGCCGAACGACGTCATCAGCTACGTCGCCAACCCCAATTATCGTGATCCGGCCAAGCCGGCTTTCGCCACGGTGACCCTGAAGGGCGGCGGTGACGCGGCTTCCGCTGCGCGCGCCGTGCTGGAAACCGGTGAATTCGACTACGCCTGGAACATGCAGGTGGAGCCGGAAATTCTGGCTACCATGGTGGCCGCCGGCAAGGGCAAGCTGGAAACCGCCTTCGGCACGCAGGTCGAACGTATCAATCTCAACTGGTACAACGCCGATCCGTCGCTCGGCGACAAGCGCTCCACCAAGGAGGGCGGTCCTCATCCGGCCCTTTCAGACCCGGCCGTGCGCCGCGCACTCTCGCTCGCCATCGATCGCGATATCATCGATGAGACAGGTTATGGCGAGGCGGGCAAGCCGACCTGCAACATCGTGCCGGCCCCGGAGGCTGTCGCTTCGACGAAAAACGACAGCTGGTGCCTGAAGCAGGATGTGGAAGGTGCAAACAAGCTGCTTGATGATGCAGGCTGGGTGAAGGGCGCCGATGGCATCCGTGCCAAGAACGGCGTGAAACTGTCGTTCCTCTACCAGACCTCCACCAACTCCGTTCGCCAGGCGGCGCAGGAACTGGTGAAGGACATGTGGTCGCAGATTGGCGTCGCCTCCGAGCTGCGCAATGTCAGCGCCTCCGTCTTCTTCGGCGGCGACCCGGCAAGCCCGGATACCTTCCAGAAATTTTATGCCGACGTTGAAATGTACACCAACAATTTCGACGGCACCGACCCGGAAAAATATCTGGCTGAATGGCTGTGCGACAAGATCCCCGCCCCCGCAAACGGCTGGCAGGGCCAGAATATTCCGCGTTATTGCAACCCGGAATTCGACAAGCTGGTGGGCGTCCTCTCCAAGACGACAGATTTCGCCAAGCGTGGGGAAATCGCCAAGCAGCTGAACGACATGCTGACGGAAGAAGGCGCGCATATTCCGCTGATCCACCGTGGTAACGTTTCTTCGCATTCGCTGACGCTGGAAGGCGTTCGCATGAATGCCTGGGATTCGGAACTCTGGAACGTCGCGGACTGGTCCCGCAAGAAGTAACACGCAGATGCGCCGGCCTCTTCGAACGTGGAGGCCGGCCTTGCCCCTGGACCATGATCTGAAGACACATTTGCAGCGCCTTGGCGAAGAGGCTCCCGGTTTTCGCCATACCGCGCTCAAGGGTCTGGAGACTTCCCGATGTTTACATTTACGCTCCGGCGGCTTGCCTTTGCCGTACCGACGTTGCTCGTCATCAGCTTCGTCATCTTCGCCCTGCTCGATCTTGCGCCGAACGATCCGACCGGCGACCTGCCGCTCACCATTCCGCCCGAAGTGCGCGAGCAGATCCGCGCCTCGCTTGGCCTCGACCAGCCTTTCTTCATCCGTTACCTGATGTGGCTGCAGCAATTCTTCATCAACGAGCCGCTGAACCTTATTGAAAAACTCACCGGCTGGCAGATCGGCGATGGCAATCGCATGCGTGTGCTGTCCTGGGCAACGCGCAGCCCGGTGGTTGATCTCGTCATCCAGCGCATGCCGCAAACGCTCTGGGTGGTCGGCCTCGCCTATCTTTTCGGCGCGCTTCTGGCGATCCCGATCGGCGTCATTTCCGCCTACAAGCAATATTCGATCTTCGACCAGATCGGCACCTTCGTCTCGATGGTCGGTTATTCGGTTCCCACCTTCTTCACCGGCGTGCTGCTGGTCGTCATCTTCAGCTCGTATCTGCAATGGTTCCCTTCCGTCTATGACACCAACTTGCAGGTGACGGACTGGGGAAGCTTCGTGGCGCAGATCAAGCAGATGTTCCTGCCGGTTCTGGTGCTGACGCTCTACAATGTCTCGCAGATCAGCCGCTTCGTGCGCGCCTCGATGCTGGACAATCTGCATCAGGACTATGTGCGCACCGCACGTGCAAAGGGCGTGAAGGAAAAATCCGTTCTGCTCGTTCACGTGCTGCGCAACAGCCTCATCCCGGTCGTCACCGTCATCGCACTCGGCGTGCCGACGATCTTTTCAGGCGCCATCATTACCGAGCAGATCTTCCGCGTGAACGGGCTTGGCCAGTTGCTGATCACTGCCGTTCAGGGCGCGGATATTCCGCTGGTGCAGACACTGACCTTCATTTTCGCGGTGCTTATCGTGCTCTTCAACCTGATTGCCGACGTTCTGTACGGCATTCTCGACCCGAGGATCCGCTATGACTGACGCCACCATCGCAGCGCCGGCCGTCGCCGCCACGCCCGTGCAATCAGCACTTGCCGATATCTGGAAACAGTTTCGCGCCCACAAGGGCGGCGTGGCGGGCCTGTTCGTTTTCATCTTCATTCTGCTTGCGGTCTTTGTCGGCCCCTATATCCACACCGTCGCGCCAAACGCCATCAATGTGAGGGAGCGCAACCAGTGGCCGTCGCTGGCGCATCCCTTCGGCACCGACAATCTGGGCAAGGACATGCTGGCGCAGGTTCTGGCCGGCGGGCGCATCTCGCTTGCCGTCGGCATCACCGCCATGCTGCTGGCGCTGTTTCTCGGCACGCTGGTGGGGGTACTGTCTGGTTATTTCCGAAGGCTTGACGGGCCGCTGATGCGGCTCACTGACCTGTTCCTCGCCCTGCCGCTGCTGCCGCTGCTGCTCGTCATCCTGATGCTGTTTCGCGATACGCTGCGCGCGGCCTTCGGGCCGGAAACCGGCATCTTCATCCTCATCGTCTTCGTGATTGGGATAACCAGCTGGATGCATACGGCCCGTATCGTGCGCGGCGATGTGCTGACGATCAAAAGCCAGGAATTTATCATGGCGGCGAAATCGAGCGGCATGCGCGAATACCGCATCATCCTCAGGCATATATTGCCGAATGTGCTGAGTTCGATCATGGTCTCGGCCACGCTCGGCATTGCATCAGCCATCATCACGGAATCGGCGCTGTCCTTCCTCGGCCTCGGATTTCCGTCGGACTTTCCGACCTGGGGACGGCTGCTGTTCGACGGCGCCAACTTCCTGCAGCTGACGCCTTCGCGCGTCCTGTGGCCGGGACTGGCAATCTCACTGACGGTTCTGAGCGTCAACTATATCGGCGATGCCGTGCGCGATGCGCTGGATCCAAGGGCGCTGAAGAGCTGAGCACGCCCTCCCTCATCTCTGTGCCTGTCACAGAGATCCAGCCAGCCCAAGTCCTTGGGCTGAAAAGACTCCTCCCGTCGCGCAGACGCGCGTCGGCTGGATTCCTGTGACAAGCACAGGAATGAGGTGGCGGGGATGCATCGGCACGTAAAAACCGGCACGCACTGCTAGTGGTAATTCACCTTCTCCGCATCGAGGATGCTGTCGGCGTCCAGCGCGGCAATCGGAACGTCGCTGCGCGCCGGAATATCGCCGGAAAGCTGCAAGGCCAGATAGCGTCCGCAGCAGACCCGCAAAAAAGAGGTGAAGTTGCCGAGATCGTGCCCGGCATCGATCGATTCATTATAAAGCTTGGCGATGAGCTGCACGCTGTTCATGCCATCGCGGCGTGCAATCTCGTCCAGCGTGGTCCAGAAGAAGTTTTCAAGCCGCACACTCGTGACCATGCCGTCGATCCGCAAAGACCGGGTGTGGCTTTCCCAAAGTGCCGGGTCCGCCTTGATGAAAAGCTTGCACATGGTTTCCTCCCTCACCACGCTCCAAAAGATAGACGGGAAACAGGGCCGGTAAAAGCCCCGTTCCGCGCAGCTTATTTGCCAAGCACCGCCATGAACTGCGAAAGCCATGCCGGATGGGCGGGCCATGCGGGCGCCGTCACCAGCTTGCCGTCGGTCACCGCCGCGTCGATGGCGATATCGGCATAGGTGCCGCCCGCCAGTTCCACCTCGGGGCGGCAGGCCGGATAGGCCGAGCAGGTGCGGCCTTTGAGGACACCCGCAGCCGCCAGCAATTGCGCACCATGGCAGACGGCCGCCACCGGCTTGTCGGCCTCGAAAAAGTGCTTCACGGCGGCCAGCACATCCGCATTGAGCCGCAGATATTCCGGCGCGCGGCCGCCCGGAATGACCAGCGCATCGTAATCCGCAACCTTGATATCGGCAAAGGTGGCGTTGAGCGCGAAATTATGGCCGCGTTTTTCCGAATAGGTCTGGTCGCCCTCGAAATCATGGATGGCCGTTGCGATGGTCTGGCCCGCCTTCTTGCCGGGGCAGACGGCGTGCACCGTGTGACCGACAGCAGCCAAGGTCTGGAACGGTACCATGGTCTCATAATCCTCGGCGAAATCGCCGGTGATCATCAAAATCTTCTTCGGCATGTCTGCTCCTCCCGTTTTTTGAATGCCATGGGCACCGTAGCAGGGCGGGTGGAGATGCGGGTATTATGGCTATACTACACGGCCGATAAAGGCGGGGTCAGCGCGCTCGCGGCGGCTGCGGCCAGCGTCTCACACCGCCGCCCCAATCCTCGAAGACCTTGGAGAGCTTGAGCACGAACAAATCCTCATAACGCGGGCCGACGATCTGCAATCCGATGGGCATTCCGGATTTCGAGAAGCCGCAATTGATCGAGGATGCCGGCTGTTCCGACATGTTCCACGGGACGGTGAAGGCGATATGCTCGAAAGGCCGCTCGGGATCATTGGTGGGCGAGGCCCAGTCAGCCGGATAGGAGACGATGGGATTGACGGGTGAAATCACCGCATCAACCGACTGCATCAACCGCCCGCAACTCCTACGCATTTCCATGGTCTGATTGAAACCGAAAACGGCGCGCGCGCCGGAGACATCAGCGCCCTTTTCCGCCCATTCGTGAATATAGGGAAGGATCGCGGCACGTCGATCCGCGCTCAGCGCCACCATATCGCCCCAGAATTTCGCCCGCCAGAAATCGTCCAGCCCATCAAGCATTTCTCGCGTCAGCACCGGCTCGACGGGGATGACGATGGCGCCCGCCTCTTCGAACAGTTTGGCGGCGGAGAGCACGGCATCGCGCACCTCCTCGTCCAAAGGCAGGCCGCAGCCGGCATCCAGCATCAGACCTATCTTCAGGCCCTTCACATTAATGTCGAGGTCCATCCAGTTGATATCGTTGGGCGGCAGCGCGGTGCCATCACGCCAGTCCGGGCGAGAAAGTGTGGCCATCGCATAGGCGGCATCGACAACCGTGCGGGTCATCGGCCCGGCGCAGCGGCCGGTATAATAGGGATCGACGGGTATGCGGCCCTGGCTGGGCTTGAAGCCGAACAGGCCCGTCCATCCGGCCGGCAGGCGCACCGAGCCGCCAATATCCGTGCCGATATGCAGCGTGCCGTAACCCGCAGCACCGGCAGAGGCCGCACCGGCGCTGGAGCCGCCGGGGTTCTGTGTCGGGTCCCACGGGTTGCGGCTGAGCTTGTGGAAACTGGAAAGGCCTGACGATAACATGCCGTAATCCGGGCAGGTGGTCTTGGCGTAAAGGATCGCGCCGTCCTCGCGGCAGCGGGCGGCAACCGGCGCGTCTTCCAGAGCCGGCACCAGTTCCACCGCTTTGGTGCCGAGCGGAACCGGCTGGCCTTTGGTGGCGATCAGTTCCTTCAGCGAGACCGGAATCCCATCGAGCGCCCCGAGCGTTTCCCCTTTTTGCCAGCGCTCCGTCGAGGCCAGCGCCTGTTTGCGGGCATCCTCGGGATCATAGGCGTAAAGCGCGTTCACCGTGGGCTCGAATGCGTCGATGCGGGCCTCTACCGCCTGCCAATATTCCGATGGCGATAGCTTCTTTTGCCGGTAAAGCGCCAGCATTTCGAGCGTGTTGAGGTCTATGAGATCGGTCATCAGCGTCGTCTCGTCAGAAAAACAGATAATAGGGCGATATCGGCTAGAAGCGATCAGCTGGTATCGCGCGGGTCCAGCAGGTCGCGCAGGCCATCGCCGAGAAGATTGAGGCCGAAGACGGCAAGCGCAATCGCAAGGCCGGGCATGATGGCGAGCCATGGCGCTGTCCCAAGATAGGTCTGCGCATCGGCAAGCATCCGACCCCAGGTGGCGGCAGGCGGCGGCATGCCGAGACCGAGGAAGGAAAGCCCCGCTTCAGTAAGGATGGCAAGACCGAGCTGGATCGTCACCTGCACGATGATCTGGTTGGAAATATTCGGCAGGATATGAAACAGCGTGATCTTGGCGCGGTTCTGGCCGATGCTGGTGGCGGCGGTGACATATTCCCGCGACCATATCTGCAACGCCGCCCCCAGCGTCAGCCGGGCAAAGACCGGCACCATGAAGGTGGCGATGGCGATGATGGCGGTAAAACGACCAGTGCCGATGAAAGCGCCGAGCATCATGGCCGACAGGATCGGCGGCAGGGCGAAAATGATATCGCAGATGCGCATCACCACGGTTTCGGTGAAACCCCGCAGGGCCGCGACCGATACGCCGACGGCGGTGCCTATGAGAGCGCCGATGGCAACGGCGGCGATGGAGGTGGAAAGCGAGTTCCACGCCCCGGCCATCAGCATGGAGAGAACATCCCGGCCGAAATGATCCGTGCCAAGACCGCCATAGGCAAAGGGCGATTTCAGTTTCTGGGCGATCTGCATCTTGGTCGGCGAAACCGGCGTCCAGACCAGCGAGAGCAGCGCAACCGCGACAAGAAAGGTGGTGACGGCGATACCGACAACGAAAGCGGGGCGGCGGCGGATCAGTCGCATCATCGCGCACCTGCCCGCAGTCTCGGATCGATGAAGAGATAGGCGATATCGACCAGAAAATTCATGACGATGACCAGCGCCGAGAAGAACAGCACGACGGACTGCATGACGACGATATCCCGCTGGGTCAGCGCCTGATAGGCAAGGCGCCCGAGGCCCGGCAGATTGAAGACATTTTCCACCAGGACGGCCCCGGCGATGAGAAAGGTGAATTGCAGGCCGATCATGGTGACCACAGGGATCATCGCGTTCGGCACCGCATGCCGCCACAGCGCCACCCGCTCGCTCAGGCCCTTGGCGCGGGCGGTGCGCACAAAATCCTCGTTCATCACCTCCAGCACCGCCGAGCGGCAGACGCGGGTGAGAACACCCGCCTGCGACAGCGCAAGGGCAATGGCCGGAAGCATCAGCGCGATAAGCCCCGCCGAAAAACTCGGCTGCCAGCCGGGAAACCCGCCTGATGGCATCCAGCCGAGCGTCGTGGAAAAGATGATGATGAGCAGCAGCCCGACCCAGAAACCGGGCACGGCAATGCCGACATGGGAAAACAGCCCGGCTGCGAAATCCACCGGCCCGTTGCGGCTTCTCGCCGCCGCAACGCCGAGCGGAATGGCTATGGCCACCGAAAGGCAGACGGCCAGCAGCGCAAGCGGCAGGGTGACGGCAAGCCGCTCGACAATCAACCCCGCCACCGGCACGCCATAGGTATAGGATTGCCCGAGATCGCCATGAAACACGCCAGCGAGCCAGTGGAGATAACGCAATGGCAGCGGCTGATCTAGGCCCATCTGCTTCTGCAGCGCCGCGAGCGTATCGGGGCTCGCCGAGGTTCCAAGCATGATGGCCGCCGGATCGCCCGGCAGCAGGCCCATGACGACATAGATGATGAGGGAAACGGCAAACAGCGTGATGACGAGGCTTAAAAGACGCCGGATGAGGACGGCTAACATCTGGCATTCTTTCCTTGCTTTGTTTTGCAGTCGGATATCGTGGAGAGATTTGTTGTCATCCCCGCACACTCTTCCCTCATCCCCGTGCCTGTCACAGGGATCCAGCCGACGCGCGTCCGCGCGGCGGAGAGACTCCTTTTAGCCCAAGGACTTGGGCTGGCTGGATTCCTGTGACAAGCACAGGAATGAGGTGGATGGGGAAACTGCGCCCGACCCCTCACAACAAACCCTATTCTTCCCAGTGCACATCCGTCAGCACGTTCGAAGGAATGGGCTCGTTTTCCCACAGCCCCTTCACCTTCCTGTCCCACACACCAAGCTTTGGCATGACGAAAAGGTAAAGGGCCGGCACGTCGTCGGCGAGGATTTTCTGGGCCTCGCCATAGAGCTTTTCCTGCTCGGCCACATCCGCCGTCTTTTCGACGTTACCGACGATCTCGTTGAAGGCCGGGTTCTTGTAATTGAAGTAGTAGGGATCGCGCGCGTAGATATCGATATCCATCGGCTCGGCATGGGCAACGATGGTCATGTCGTAGTCAGCGCCCTTCAAGACATCCGCCACCCATTTCGCCGGAAATTCGGTGGTCTCGATGGTCATCGTGACGCCGATTTCGGCAAACATCGCCTGCAGGATCTGCGAGGTGCGCTGGGCATAGGCCATCTGCGGCGCCTTGATGGTGAAGCTGAACCCATCAGGATATCCCGCCTCGGCAAGCAGCGCCTTCGACTTGTCAATATCGAAGGGATGAACGCCTGTCGTGTCAATATAACCGCGATCGTTCGGGGTGTAGTGGCTGCCGATGGCCGTACCATAACCCGACCACGCGCCTTCGATCACCGTGCCGCGATCCACCGCCATCATCAGCGCCTGGCGCACGCGCTTGTCGTCGAAAGGCTTGCGGGCACTGTTCATGCCGGCCACGACCTTGAGTTCCGTATTGCCGACGAAGGTTCCAAGGCGCGCATCGCCGTCGAAGGACGTCATCAGTTCCGGCGCGCCGAATTCCGGGAAGGCATCGATGTCACCGGATTTCAGCGCGGCGGCCTGCGCCTGCGGATCGGAGACGAAACGGAACGTCGCCTTGTCAAGCTTTACCGCCACGGCCTTGTCCCAATAGGCCGCGTTCTTTTCCAATTCCACCTTGTCGCCCTTGGCCCAGCTCGCAAATTTGAACGGGCCTGTCCCGACCGGCGTGGTGCGGTTGTTTTCCGCGCTCTTCGGCGCGACCATGACGGAGGCTGGCCAGCCCAGCCAGTAGATCAGGCTGCCGGCCGGCTGCTTCAGTTTCAGCACCAGCGTCGCGGCATCGGGTGTCTCGATGCTGTCGATGGCGGCGAAGAAGCGTTTCTGCGGATTGACGGAGCTTTCGCCACGCGCCCGATCCAGCGAAAATTTCGCAACGGAGGAGTCGAAGGCCTCGCCGTCATGGAAGGTGACGTCCTGGCGCAGCTTGAATGTGTATGTCTTGCCATCGGGTGAAATTTCCCAGCGTTCCGCCAGCTGCGGCTTGACCTTGCCGTCTCCGTCGATGGTGACCAGACCTTCGAAGACGTTCTGCCAGGTGACCTGGCCGATGGCGACGGGGGCGGCGATGGTCGGATCGAGACCGGCCGGCTCGACGGCCATGCCAAGCGTCAGCGCGGTTTTCGGCGCGGCCTCGGCAACCGTTGCCGAAAGCGGCAGCCAGAGCGCCGTGCCCAATGTGAGGCCCAGCGCGGTACGGCGCGAAAGCGTTGCCGCCTGCGAAAGATAAGTGCGTGGCATCATTGTCCCCTGTCTGGCGGCCGGGGCATTTTTGCCCTCGGAAAGACCGCCCGTTGCAAAAAGAGTGTCATGTTGCAGGCGCACACACAATCTCGATTTTTGTGTGCTCCGTGTAGCTGAAATGGCTACACGGAAATGCGGATGGAAATCAACCTTCCGGGCGGAAAGACCAAACCATCCCGCTTACCCCGCCGTCGCCTCACGCATGAAGCGCTCGATAAAATCGGCAAGCTTGGATGCCGCGAAGGACAATTGCCTGTCGGGCGCAACGCAGAGATCGATCTGGGTGTGAATGCCCTTCTTGCCGGCAAGGGGAACGGCAACCATCTGGCCGCTGCGGATTTCACGCGCCACCGAAAGCGCCGGCAGCAACGTGGCGGCGGCGTGGCCCAGCACCAGCTCCTTCAGCATTTCCAGCGAGCTGGTGATGAAGACGGGATCAAGCTCGACGTCCGCATCCGCAAACAGCGTATCGAAGGCCTGACGTGCGGCAAAACTCTTGTCCGGCAGGGCGAGCGGCAGGCTGGCCAGTTCCTTCAGCGAAACTTCCGCCTGCGCGGCGAGCGCATGGCCGGCGGGAAAGATCGCGTCATAGCTGATGCGGGTGCGCGAGCGCACTTTCACACCGGATACCTTCGGGGCAAACAGGCTGACGACCAGATCCGCCTCCGCCGCGCCCAGCGCCTCCATCGCCTGGCGGGCGCTGGTGATATGCACCTCAAACCGCAGTTTCGGATATTTGAGGCTGAATTGCGCCAGCACCGGCGCCAGAAGGTTGGCCACCGTCGCGCCATTAGCGTAGACCGTGACCCGGCCGCGCTGAAGCCCCTTCAGATCGTCGATCAGCTGGTGCACATGGTCGAGTTCCCGCAACGTCTTGCCGGCGCGGGCGGCAAGCAGTTCCCCCGCAGCCGTCAACTTCACGCCCCGGCTGGAACGCTCAACCAGCGGCGAGCCGAAATAATATTCGAGGTTCTCGATCTGCCGGCTCACCGCCGTCGGTGCGAGATTCAGATTTTCCGCCGCGGCGCGCATGGAATTGGTGCGGACCAGTTCGTCGAAATACATCAATGCGCGCAATTGCATAGTCTGAATACCTTGTTTTGGCCGACACCGTCCGTCATGCCGGGCTTGACCCGGCATCCAGCGCCATCAAGTCTCTGACCGCGCAGACGCGCGGTCGCTGGATTCCGGCTCAAGGCCGGAATGACGGAAGATGTCATTTGGCCCAACTATAGCGGCAGCTCAAACGCGCTTGAAGCCCTCGCTCGCCACCAGCAGCTGCCTCGTATAATCCGCGCTGAATTCGCGGCTTTCCAGCGCCTCCGCCTCCAGCATTTCCACCACCTTGCCGCTTTTCATCACCGCCAGACGATCGCACATATGGCTGATAACGCCGAGGTCGTGGCTGACCATGACGAAGGTGAGATTGCGATCCTTGCGGGCCTGTTCCAGCAGGTTGAGAATTTCCGCCTGAATGGAGGCGTCGAGGGCCGAGGTCGGCTCATCCAGCAGCAGGATTTTCGGCTCGACGATCAGCGCACGCGCAATGGCGATGCGCTGGCGCTGGCCGCCGGAAAGCTGGTGCGAATAGCGGAAACGGAATCCGGTGCCGAGGCCCACCTCGTCCAATGCCCGGGCAATGCGCTGCTCGCGATTATCCAGACCGTGGATGACCAGCGGTTCGAGCAGCAGCGCATCCACCGTCTGGCGGGGGTGCAGGGAACCGTAAGGGTCCTGAAACACCATCTGCACATCGCGGTAGAAGCTCTTGTCGCGGTGCTTGCCCGAATAGGAGCGACCGGCCACCATCAACGAGCCTTCATCGAAATGGTTGAGGCCGGCAATGGCGCGCAGCAGTGTCGATTTGCCGGAACCGGACTCACCGACGATGCCGAAGGATTCACCCTCGTCCACATCGATGCTGACGCTGTCGAGCGCGATATAGCCGTCGAAATCGACCACCATGTCTCTGGTGGAAAGAACCGTGCTCATGCGCGCCACTCCGCCTTGCGTTCCAGAACCGGCAACGGATGCCGGTGGCCGCCGATTTCCGGCAGGCAGTTCAGGAGGCCCTGCGTATAGGGATGCTTCGCCTCCTTCAGATTGGCAGAGGACAGTTCCTCAACGACCTTGCCCGCATACATGACCAGAACGCGGTCGCAGAAGGACGAGACCAGCCGCAGATCGTGGCTGACGAAAATCAGCCCCATGCCGCGATCGCGCACCAGCTTGTCGAGAATGTCGAGCACTTCGAGCTGAACGGTCACATCGAGCGCCGAAGTCGGCTCGTCGGCGATCAGCAGTTCCGGGCCGCAGACCAGCATCATGGCAATCATGACACGCTGGCCCATGCCGCCTGAAACCTCGTGCGGGTAAAGATCAAAGACGCGCTCGGGATCGCGGATCTGCACCGCTTCCAGCATGGCGAGCGTGCGCTGGCGCGCCTCGCTGGAGCCGATATTTTCATGGGTGCGCAGGGTTTCCATGATCTGGCGGCCGATCGGCATGACCGGGTTCAGCGAATATTTCGGGTCCTGCAGGATCATGGCCATGCGCTTGCCGCGCATGAGCCGCCTTTCCTTCGCCGAAGCTTTGAGAAGATCGATATCGCCGAAGCGCAGGGCATCGGCCTCGATGCGCGCACTTTTCGGGGTCAGCCCCATGATGGCGCGGCCGGTCTGCGATTTGCCGGAGCCGGATTCGCCAACAATGCCGAGGCGTTCGCGTCCCAGCGTGAAGGAGACGCCACGCACTGCCTCCACCAGCCCGGTGCGGGTGGGAAAGGAAACGCGCAGGTTCTCGACAGTCAGAAGCGGCGCGCTCATTGGTTCGCCTCCTTGGGGTCCAGCGCATCGCGCAGGCCATCGCCCAGAAGGTTGAAACCGAGGCTGACGATCAGGATCGCGATACCCGGCATGGCGGCAACCCACCATTGATCGAGAATGAACCGCCGACCGGAGGCGATCATCGCGCCCCATTCCGGCAGCGGCGGCTGCGCGCCAAGGCCGAGGAAGCCGAGACCGGCGGCAGTGAGGATGATGCCCGCCATGTCGAGCGTGACACGCACGATGAGCGACGACATGCAAAGCGGCATGACGTGTTTCAGGACGATACGGAAGGGCGAGGCCCCCATGAGTTTCACCGCCGCGATGAAATCGGAATTGCGGAAGGTCATGGTTTCAGCGCGTGCGATGCGCGCATAGGGCGGCCAAGATGTCACGGCGATGGCGAGAACGGCGTTTTCAATGCCCGGCCCAAGTGCGGCCACCAGCGCCAGCGCCAGAACCAGCTTCGGAAAGGCAAGGAAGATATCGGTGATACGCATCAGAACGGCATCCACCCAGCCGCCGGCATAACCCGAGACGGTGCCGACGATGAGCCCGATGGGTGCCGCGATGATGGCCACCAGCAGCACGACAAAGAGGGTCAACCGCGAGCCATGAATGAGACGCGAGAGAATATCACGCCCCTGATCATCCGTGCCGAGCAGGTAACCTTCCGTCCCCGGAGGCAGAAGCCGGGCATTGCGCAGATCACCCTGCACCGGATTGTGCGGTGCCAGCACATTGGCAAACAGCGCAACGAACAGCAGCGCAACGATGATGCCGAGGCCCAGCAGCGCCAGCCGGTTTTCCGAAAAGCGCCGCCAGATGACATAGGCACGGCCAAGGCGCGCCTGCCTGCGCGAGGCCGGCCGGTCGGAGAGCAGCCATTCGCGGCTGTAAGGTTTCAGTGTATCGGTCGAAATCGTCATCGGCTGCGCGTCCTTGGATCGAGCGTCCGGTAAAGCAGATCGGAAAAGAGATTGATGCCGACAAAGATGGCGCCAATCACGATCGTGCCGCCAAGAACTGCATTCATATCCGCATTCTGCAGGGAATTGGTGATGTAGAGGCCGAGCCCCGGCCAGGCGAAGATGGTTTCGGTCAGCACCGAACCTTCGAGCAGACCGGCATAGGACAGCGCAATCACCGTTACCAGCGGCACGGCGGCGTTGCGCAGCGCGTGGAACCAGATGATGCGGGTTTCCGAAAGCCCCTTGGCGCGGGCCGCGACGATATATTCCTGGCTAAGTTCGTTCAGCATGAAGGAACGTGTCATGCGGCTGATATAGGCCAGCGAAAAATAACCGAGCAGAGAGGCTGGCAGGATGATGTGGCGGAACAGGTCCCACAACACGTCCCATTGCCGTTGCCAGATCGCGTCGATCAGGAAAAAGCCCGTGACCGGCGTGAAGGTGAATTCATAGACGATATCCATGCGGCCGGGATAGGCGACCCATTGCAGCCGGGCGTAAAACACCAGCAGCGCCAGAAGGCCGAGCCAGAAGATCGGCACGGAATAACCGATGAGGCCGATGACGCGCACGACCTGGTCGGCAAAACTGCCGCGCTTGACGGCGGCAAGCACACCGAGCGGTATGCCGAAAACGGCGCCGATGATGGTGCCGATCGTGGCAAGTTCGATCGTCGCCGGGAACACCCGCTTGATATCCTCCATCACCGGATTGGTGGTGAGGACGGAGATGCCGAAATCGCCCGAAAGCGCCTGCTTCAGATAAAGAAAGAACTGCTGCCAGAGCGGCAGGTTGAGGCCGAGCTGCTCACGCACCCGCTCGACCACATGGGCAGGCGCGCGGTCGCCGACGATCGCCAATGCGGGATCGATCGGCACCACACGGCCAATGAAAAATGTGACCGCCATCAACCCCAGAAAGGTGGTGATGACGGTGACGGCGAAGCCGAGAACGGCCTTCACACGGGCGTTGGCACGGCGTTTGCCCTGCCTCGCCCGGCTGTTCGTTTCAACGATGCTCAAGAGACCGATCCTTCCGGATCATTCCTTGGAGATCGTATAGACGTAGTTGGTGTCGAAGCTCGGTCCGAGCTTCAGGCCCTTGAGCTTGGCGGAATATCCCGCCACTTCCGTCTGCTGGAAGATGATGACGAAGGGACCCTTCGCCAGAACTTCCTTTTGCAGGTTCTCATAGATGGCGGCGCGCTTGGCGCTGTCCTTCTCCAGCAGAGCCGACTGGGTTTCCTTGGTCAGATCAGGAACGTCCCAGGCATTGCGCCATGCGAGCGTCTTGTTCTTGCCCTCATCGGAATTGTCGTAGTTGATGGTGAAGGTTTCCGCATTCGAGTTCGGATCGAAATAGTCCGAGCCCCACTGGCCAATGTAGATATCATGGGTGCGGGCGCGGTACTTGGTCAGCGTCTGCTTGCCGTCGCCCGGAATGATTTCCAGCTTGATGCCGGCCTGCGCCAGCGTCTGCTGCACGCTTTCGGCAATACCGGTTACCGGCTGCGTATTGCGCACATCCATGGACACGGTGAAGCCGTCCTTCAGGCCGGCCTTGGCCAGAAGTTCCTTCGCCTTGGCGACGTCGAGCTTGTAGGGGTTCTCGTTGAGCGCGCCGAGCTGGCCCTTCGGCAGGAAGGTCTGGTGGACTTCGCCGATGCCCTTGATGATCGTATCACCGATCGCGTCATAATCGACGAGATATTTGAACGCCTCGATGACCTCGGGCTTCTTCAGGTTCTCGTTCTTCTGGTTGAGGCTGAAATAATAGACGGTGCCCTTCGGCGCGGAGGTGACGGCAAGGCCTTCCTTCTCGGAAACCGCTTCCATGTCGCCGGGCTCGAGGTTGCGGGCCACATCGATATCGCCGTTTTCAAGCGCCAGGCGCTGGCCCGAGCTTTCCTTCATGTGACGATAGACGACGCGCTTCAGCTTCGGCTTCTCGCCGTAATAATTCGGGTTGGCCTCGAGGATGACCGCTTCATTCGCCTTCCAACCGAGGATCTTGTAAGGGCCGGAACCGGCATAACCGGTCTTCAGGAATTCATTGCCGAAATCCGTGTCATATTTGTAATCGGCGCTCGGGGTAACGGACTTCGCCTTTTCGGTGATCAGCTTCTTGTCGACCACCGAAGCGACAGTTGCGGTGAGCACGTTCAGCACGAAGCTCGGCGCATAGGGCTTGTCGACCGTCAGTACGAAGGTGTTCGCATCCGCAGCCTTGGCCTTTTCGTTGACATTGTCGCCCTTGAGGCCGAACTGCGTCAGCAGGAATGCCGGCGACTTGTCGAGCTTGACGGCGCGTTCAAACGAGAATGCCACATCGTCAGCCGTGACCGGATTGCCGGAGGCGAATTTCAGACCGGATTTCAGCTTGAACGTATAGGTCAGGCCATCCTCGGAGGTCGTCCAGCTTTCGGCGAGATCGCCGATCACCTTGGAGGTGTCGTTGAGATCGATGGAAACCAGCTTGCTGTAGGTGTTGCCGGTGACTTCAGCTGCGGACAGCTCGAATGCCTCGCCCGGATCGAGCGTGATGATGTCGTCGATGGCGAAACCTTCGACCAGGGTGTCGGCCGGCGTCGCGGCAAAAGCGTGCGGCGCAGACAGCATCATCAGCGACAAAGCGGCGCTGGTGCTGAGGATACGCATGGACTTGTTGAGCGATTTGATCATAGGATCTCCCCTTTTGTTATAAGATTGATTTCGTTCGCTTTTATGTGCTCTCAGGCGGCCTCATGCCAGGCCTGGGATAAGACGCGCAGCCAGTTTTCCCGGCATATTTTAGCAAGTTCTCCGTCACCGTAGCCCGCCGATTTCAGCGCCGCAACCAGATTGTGATTGCCGCTCGCATCCGCAACGCCGACGGGTACCGTCGCACCATCGAAATCCGAACCGAGCGCCACGCAGTCGATACCCATGCGCTCCACCATGTAGTCGATGTGGCGCACCATGTCGGAAAGCGGGGTGTCGGCAATGTCGCGCGCATCCGCCCGCAGCATGGTCACGGCATAGTTGAGGCCGACCAGTCCGCCGCTCTCTTTGATGGCATCCATCTGCCGGTCGGTGAGATTGCGGGCGACGGGGGTGAGCGCATGCGCGTTGGAATGGCTGGCGATCAAAGGCTGGTTCGTGGTCTTCGCCACATCCCAGAAGCCCTTTTCGGTGATATGCGCAAGATCGATGAGAATACCGAGCCGGTTGCATTCCTTCACCAGCGCAAAACCGGCATCGGTGAGGCCGGGCGCGGTATCGGGCGACATCGGATAGGAGAAGGGAACCCCGTGGCCGAAAATATTGTGCCGGCTCCAGACCGGACCAAGCGAGCGCAGACCGGCAGCGTAAAAAACCTCGAGCGCATCGAGATCGGCTCCGATCGCCTCGCAGCCTTCCATGTGCAGCACGGCCGCGAAGATATCCTCGGCAAAGGCCTTGCGGATATCGGCTGTCGAGCGGCATAGCCGCCAGGCCCCGGCGCGATCGAGTCTGAGCGCGATCGCAGCTTTTTCCATGGCGATATCAAGCGAAGGCTGGCGTTCGAGCGGCGCCGCGAGCGGTGTATTATAGTGACCCTGCGCGTCCGGCTCCTGCAGGATGAGATCGCCGGAGGGGATGTAGATGGCGCAGATGCCGCCGCCAAGACCGCCTGCCCGTGCACGCGGACCATCGATGTGGCCTTCGCGTGTGCCATTCCTGAATTCCGCAACCGGATCGGCGCCGGCCTTGCTGTTGCGCCACAACCGAAGCAGCACATCATTATGACCGTCGAACACTGCATGCATTTGAAGAAATTCCAGTAAGCGGCAAAAACAAAGGGGGCGGGCAGACGCCGGAATGACACCGCGCGAAAGCAAACCGGCGCATTTTTTGCCGGCCGCTATAATCTGTCAAAGACGATCTTAGGACGATCTCTCGCGGCTCCGCAAGACGCAAATTAGGCAACGATGAAATTATCACCACTTGCCTTTTGCCGGGAATTGCGCAACGTCAAGCTCGCCAGCCGCCTTCCGCCTTTGTCAGCAGCGGCGTGGCGAAAACACCCCTCACACGCTCCGGCCATTCCGGCCCGAAAGCAGCGATTTTTTGCCGCCAGCGATCCGATTGCAACATGGCTGCGCCGATCACCACCGGCCGGATGCCGGACGAGGCGAGAAGCGAAAGACCTGAAATGATGGAACTGCCGCTCGATATCACATCATCCACCAGCGCCACCCGCCTGCCCTCGATAAGCGGCAACATGCGCGGATCGATATAAAGCCGCTTTTCCTGCTTGGTGGTGATGGAGGACATCGGTACCGACAGTTCCTCCAGATACCAGAATTTGCGCGAAGTGCCGAGCGGCACGTACCGGGAATGGCCGAGATGGCGGGCGACGGCGGCGGCGAGCGTCAGCCCGAGCGTCGGCAGGCCGATGACCACATCGGGCTTGAGGGGGAGAAGCTTCTGGGCAAGATCGGCGGCCAGCGCCTCCAGCACCTCAAAAGAGGCCTGATTGACGATGAGCGAGGCCAGCGCATGCTCACCATCCGCCAGAGGTCGGATCGGCAGGCAGATCTGTCGCCCGTCATCCAGTTCCGCCGGAAAGAAAGCGGAATGCGGACCTGCCGTTTCAAATGTGCGGCGCGCGCGGATATCCTGCCAGAACTCATGCGGAGCAGCAGGGGATAGGGCGGCAGGCGATGCGGATTGCGGCATCGTTCTTTTCCTTTCAGGAGCGGGGTGGCGAAAGGCACTCGCATTGTTCGGCCACGCGAGCCCGGTTCTTCACATCAGGCATTTCAACAACCGCAAGCATGCGGCGGGTTCTTTTCATTGGCTTTTTCAGCTAGAACAAAACAAAGCAACAGGCATTCGGACAAGCTCACCTATGGCGTGGGTTTTTCCCATATTCAAGGACAAGCTGCCCATGAGACTGCTGGACCGCATCGGCGAGGACCTGCCATTCCTGACGGAGCTTCGTCACGACCTCCACGCCCACCCGGAACTGGGCTTTGAAGAGGAGAGAACGAGCGCCATCGTCGCCGACCTTCTCGAAAGGGCGGGACTGAAGGTGCATCGCGGTCTTGGCGGCACCGGCGTGGTCGGCACTTTGCAGGTGGGCAACGGCACTCGCAGCATCGGTCTCCGCGCCGACATGGATGCACTCGCCATGCCGGAAGTTCCAGATCGGCCGTATAAATCGAAGTTCCCCGGCAAGATGCATGCCTGCGGCCATGACGGCCACACCGCCATGCTGCTGGGTGCCGCGCGTTATCTCGCCAGAACCCGCGATTTTTCCGGCACCGTGCATTTCATCTTCCAGCCGGCCGAGGAAGGCCGCGGCGGCGCGAAAAAAATGGTGGAGGACGGGCTTTTCGAGTTGTTCCCCTGCGATGCGGTCTATGGACTGCACAATATGCCGGGGCTGGGCATTGACGAGATGGCCGTGGTGGAAGGCCCGCAGCTCGCCTCGTCCGATAGCTGGCGCGTCACCTTCAGGGGCATCGGCACCCACGGCGCCAAGCCGCATCTCGGCCGCGATCCGGTAACGGCGGCGGGCACCTTCCTCTCTTCGCTGCAAAGCATCGTCGGCCGCGTCGTCGATCCGCTGCAACCTGCCGTGGTCAGCGCCTGCTCGGTGCAGGCGGGTGACCCGAAGGCGCTCAACGTCATTCCCGATCTGGTCGAAATCGGCGGCACGGCGCGCGCCTATGCGCCGGATGTGCGCAGCCAGCTTGAAACGGAAATCGGCAGGCTCGCCAAGGGTACGGCCGCGATGTTCGGCATCGAGGCAAACTATGAATTTATTCGCCGCATTCCACCCGTCATCAACGATGCCGATGCGACGAAACGGGCGCTCCGGGCCGCCAAGACCGTCTTCGGCAACAAGGCCCGCACCGCCTTCCCGCCCTCGACCGCCGGCGACGATTTCGCCTTCTTCGCCGGCGAAGCCCCCGGCTGCTACGTCTGGCTCGGCAACGGCCCGGCGGTGGATGGCGCGCTGCACCACAACACCTCCTATGACTTCAACGACGCGGCAATCGTTCCCGGCGTCGCCTTCTGGGCAACGTTGGTGGAGCAGGAACTGGCGGCAGAATAAGGCGGCAACCCGCATTGCGCATTCCCAAAACTGAAAAGCCGGGCAACACCAATGGTGCTGCCCGGCTTTCTCTCTCAGATGTCCCGGCGGTTCAGCCAATACAGCGCGATCAGAACGATGCAGGCCATGATCGATGAATAGGCGACCACCGGCCATGCCGTATCACCCGGCAGGACGACGACCGCCAGGGTGCCCACTATTCCCACACACAGACTTTGAATGCAGAAGTAGAAGGCGACGGCCGTGCCCGCCATATGCCCGAACTCTTCCAGCGCGCCATTGGCGGTGACCGAGACCGTAAAAACGATACCGACCGCCATGACCCACATCGGCACGATGAATGTCAGGAGTGACGGGACCGCCCCGATTTCACCTGCGGTGAACAGAAGCGCGCCCACCAGCAACAGGGCCATGCCCCTGACGAGGCTGCCCTGCACACCCCATCTGGCGACGAAGAACTTCGCAAAACGGGTGGTAACGATCATAGCGATCGCCACCGTTGCAAAAGCCAGGCTGAACTCCACCTCGGACAGACCTGCCCTGCCGATCATGACGCGCGGAGCGGTGGAGAAGAATACGAAAAACGTCCCCATGGCAGCGCTGAACCCAAGCGTATAGGTCCAGAAGCGGCCACTGCCCAACATGCGCAAGGGCGATGGGCGCGACATCCCTGCCGTCACCGGCCGGGTTTCACTCCAGTTCATCAACGCGGCAACCGTGGCGATGAGAGCGGCCGCCCCGAGAGTGACGAAGATGGCACGCCAGCCGTATCCTTCGGCGATGACCGCCCCGACAATCGGGCCGAAGGCCGGGACAAATGCGAGAATGGAGCTGAACGTTCCGTATATCGTCGTTGCTTCCGGGCGGTCCGCATAGACATCGCGAACGGTGGCGAAAGTGGCAACCAATGCCGCCGCCGCACCCGCCGCCTGCAGGAGCCGGAAAACAATGAAGGCACTCGCAGTCATCACGGCCGCGAGGCTGAACGAGGCCGCGACAAACAGCACGGCGCCGCCGAGCAAAACCGGTCGGCGGCCAATACGGTCCGAGATGGGGCCGAACACGATTTGGCCAAGGCCGAGCATCACCATGTAAACGGTGAGCGTCAGCTGGATGACGACCGGCGTCGTGCCGAGAGCTTCCGGCATGATGGGGACGACCGGCAGGTAAATATCCATGGCCAGCGAGGCGAGAATATCAAAGGGAGCCATGAGCAGCATTGCTGCAAACAGCGATCTCCCCCAAACGGGAGTTTGAATAGACATGAGAATTGATCCGCTCAAATGAGGACATTTGGCGGCGTCTGCCCGATGGAACAGAGATTGCTCGACAGAACGCCGCAACAACGAAATATCGTCGTTGCGGCTTACTTATCTGCTGACTTCGAGGCACCCATGTTCAACATTCCTATAAAGCGACGGGTAAACAGGGGTTGGATTTAGCAATATACCGGCTTTTTGGCAACGCTTGGCCCCCGGCCTACCCCACCGTCGCAATCACCGGGCTCTCCATCACCCTTCCCGTCAACACATCGGCAATACCCATATCCGTCTGGTGCGGGCCAATGTTGCAGGCGAGCGTGGCGCCGAAACAGGCCTTGAAGACCAGATAGGGCGGCTGCCATTCGACGACATCGCCGACGGCGGCGCGCAATGCCTCGAAAGCCTTTGCGACGTCCTCAAGCGGCGCATCGGAAACGAGGCCGGAGAGCGGCAGGGGTAGAAGTGCCGTCACCTTGCCCTCAGAGGCGACAGCCATGCCGCCGCCTGCCGTTATCACCGCATTGGCGGCCAGTGCCATGTCCTCGGCATTGCCGCCGAAGACGGTGAGGTTGTGGCTGTCATGCGAGACGGTGGTGGCGAAGGCGCCGTTCCAGCTTCCCCAGCCGGTGAGGAAGCCGGTTTTTGTGACAGGCTCGGCCTTGCCGTGGCGATGGGTGACGGAAATCATCGTGGTGCCCTCTGGCGGCACAACGAAACCATCCCTCACCTCGGCCTCCACCTCACCCCATTGCGTGAAACGCGGGCGGTCGATGGTGGCGAGGCGGACCTTCGAGCCTTCGGAGGCAACCCGGAAATCATCGGCCTTGCGCTGCGGCAGCTTCATCGAGCCTTCGAGCGTTGTCGCATCGCAGGCCGGAACCTCGACGCGCATACGCCCGCCTTCCGCGACTGCTTTGCCGCCGGCGAGCACATGGCGTGCCGAAAAGCCGCTCAAATCCTCGAAGACGACAATATCGGCACGGCGACCGGCGGCGATGAGGCCGAGATCGGAACGGCCGAGCCGTTGCGCGGCATTGAGAGTGGCGGCGCGTAGCGCCCATTCAGGCCTCAGCCCATAACCGACAAGGCGGCGCACCACATCATCCAGCCCGCCACCCCGCAACAGATCATCCGGGAAAACATCGTCGGTGCAGAGCGTCACCGTCTGCGGCAGATGGCCGAGCGCGTTCAGCGCTTCCACGAATTCCGGCAGCAGATGATCGTGCGAACCACGCAGCTCGATGGTCAGCCCCGCCCGAAGCTTTGCCATCAGGTCTTCAGCCGAGACCAGCTCGTGATCGGAAGAAACGCCCGCTGCCATGAAGGCGTTGAGATCGGCATCCTTCAGGCCGCGCGCATGGCCACAGAGCAGCTTTTCCGAGACCAACCCGGCCTGCACGATGCCGCTCATGCGCGGATCGCGCTCGATGACGCCGCGCATGTTCATGATTTCGGCAACGCCGCCAACCTGCGGCCATGACAGGATATCGGCGAGAATGGCAGCATCGAAATCCGCGCCACTGCATTCCAGCCCCGGTGCTGACGGCACTGAGGACGGCGCAAGCAAAATGGCGCGCAGCGGCAGGTTTTCTATTGCTTTCGCCGCCCAGCGCACCCCTTCCACACCATGCACATTGCCGAATTCATGCGGGTCCCAGACGACGGTGGTGACGCCACGCGCGACGACCGTCGCCGCATAGGCAGCCGGTGTAACCATCGAGCTTTCGATATGCATATGCGTGTCGATCAGGCCCGGCGAGACATAGGCACTGGTCGCATCGATGATTTGCGCAGCGTCGCTGCGGCTTGCCGGTTCGTGAACACTGGCGATCAGCCGGCCGACGATGCCGATATCGGCGGCACGAAGCTCGCCCGTCACCACATCCACCAGCGTTCCGCCGGTAATGAGAACATCAAAAGGCGCATCGCCGCGCGCAGCTGCAACCGCGCGGGTGCGCAGCACATCGTCGTTGAGATCGGTTGGCTCGCGCATCGGGATTTGCGCACTCATAGGGCGGCCTCCCGGCGCAACGCCTCGAGAACCGCAGCCTTTGCGGCTTCGGCATTCACCGTCTCGGCGAAATGCGCGTTGAAACCCGTCACCTTCTCGGCCCGTGCCTCAACCACCGTTCGTCCGCGCGTCAGCGAGGCGTGAAGTTCGACATCGATCCGCGCATGGCGCCATCCAAGAAGCTCGGAGGTGAAAGCGACAGCGGCGACGGGATCATAAAGCGCCATGGCGGGTCTGCCGCGCCTTGTTGCGATGCCGATGAAACCTTCCAGCAGATCGGCAATCAGACCAGCGTTTTTACCACCGGCATAGCGGATCGGCAGCACATCGGCCGACGAGGCGGTAACCTTGCGGCAGGCGTCCAGATCAACCATGCGCAGCGGCAGGCCGTGGGAAAGCACGATGGCCAGCGCTTCCGGATCGGCAAAGGCGTTGAATTCGGCAGATGCCGTATGGTTGCCGCTGGTCACGCCGCCGCCCATCCAGGTGAGGTCGGAAATTCTGGCCGCAAGATCAGGCCGGGCAAGGCAAAGGGCGGCGATGTTGGTGAGCGGGCCGAGCGCGAGGATGCGCTTCTCGCCTGCCCCCTCAAGCCAGCCGCACAGGGCGGCAAAAGCATCGCTTTTCGGCAGAGCCGCCGCATCCGGCAGGCTTTGACCGACAGTCGGAATGCCGTTATCGCCGAGGATAGACTGGGCAGTTTCGAGCGCACCGAGCACCGGCATCTCACGGCCCTGATGGATCGGCATCGACCAGCCGAAGGCGGCAGCGGCACCCGCCGCATTGCGGCAGACCGCCTGAAGTGTCGCGTTGCCGAAGACCAGCGAAATGCCGTCAATGGCAAGGCCTGCCGATTGCACCACCATGATGGCGGCGATATCGTCAAAGCCCATATCGGTATCGATCCATACCCCCATGATCAGCCAAACACCTTCAGGCTTGCCGCCTTTTCGACCGGCAGGTCGAAGGCGAGCGTATCACCGATCGTGTGGACGGTCAGCGCGGCATCGGTTTCCGCCTTTATGGCGCCAAGCGGCGTATCGAGCAGATATTCACGCGTATTTCCGGCAAAGGATGTGCCGCGCACGGTTCCCTGGAAAGGACCTGAACCGAGGGTGACCATGCGCGGCCGCCAGGCCAGTCCAGATGCTGAAGGGACTGGTCCGGTAAGCGGTGTTGTGCCGTTTGCGGTTTTCAGCGCCCCGCCTTCCAGCGCGAAGATATTTTCGAAGCCGACGAAGTCAGCCACGAAGGACGAAACCGGCGCATTGTAGATGTCTTCCGGCGTACCGATCTGCTCGATCTTGCCGCCCTTCATGACGACAATGCGATCAGCGAGCGCCAAGGCCTCGATCTGGTCATGGGTGACGAAGATCATCGTCACGCCGGTTTCCTTCTGCACGCGCTGCAATTCTGTGCGCATTTCGAGCCGGAGGCGCGCATCGAGATTGGAGAGCGGCTCGTCGAGCAGCAGCACCTTCGGCTCCATAACCATGGAGCGCGCCAGCGCCACGCGCTGCTGCTGGCCGCCGGAAAGCTCTGCCGGCTTGCGCGATGCGAAGTTCGACAACCCCACGGACTTCAGACCGGAGGCGACCTTGTCGTCCAGCGCCTTGCCGTTCATGCCCTTGAGCTTCAGGCCGAAGGCGACGTTTTCATAGACCGTCAGATGCGGGAAGAGCGCATAGGACTGGAACACCAGACCCACGGCACGCTTGTTGGCGGCAACGCGGGTGATATCGGCCCCATCGAGATCGATACGTCCGCCCGCCACCGGCATCAGCCCGGCAATGGCGCGCATCGTCGTGGTCTTGCCGCAGCCGGAAGGCCCCAGCAGCGCGAGAAGTTCGCCCTTGCGGATATCGAGATCGAGATCCTTGACGGCAATGCTGTTGCCATAGGCGAGCGAGACTTTTTGGAGCGAAAGATAATTTGCGTCAGACATAACGGGAGAACCCCAGAAAACGTTCGGCCATGAAAACGATGCCGATGGAAAGGAAGGCGAGCAGCGAGGAGAGTGCGGCGACAGACGGATCGAAGACGATTTCCATGTAACCCAGCATGTCGATGGGCAGCGTGCGAACGCCCGGGCCCGACAGGAACAGCGAGACCGGCACCTGGTTGAAGCTCGTCACGAAACCGAGAATGAAGGCAGAGAGAATGCCGCCGCGAATATTCGGCAGCACCACGCGGAAAAACGCGCCGACCCGCGACGAGCCGAGCAGCACCGCCGCCTCCTCGATGTCCGAGCGCAGATTGTTGAGGCTGGCCGATACCACCCGCACCGCATAGGGCAGGATGAGCGCTGTGTGGGCGAGGAACAGGGCAAGCGTGATGCCGATGCCGAAGGGCACGACGAAATAACGCAGCAGCGCCAGACCCACGATGATGCCGGGCACGATGATCGGCGCGGAAACGATGGTGCGCACCGTCTCGGCAAAAGGCAGCTTGTAGCGCGACATGGCGTAGGAGGCGGGAATGCCGAGAATGAGCGCTGCAAAGGTGCCGCCAATGGCGAGGAACATCGACATCGCAAAACTTTCCCGGAAGCTCTCAACCGTAAAGACCTTGGCGATCCATTTCAGCGAAAAGCCCTGCGGCGGGAAGGCAAGCGTATCGCCGGCCGAAAACGAAGCGGCAACGATGATGAGGAACGGCCCGATGAGGAAACCGACGACAAGCAGGAGCGTGAGCGGAATGAAGAGCTGCCGGGTCATTTCTTGTTCCTTGCGGTGGCGATGCGCTTCAGCAGGATATTGGCGGCAAAGCTCATGACGATCAGGATGAAGGCGATGACGCTGGCGGCGACGAAATTGTTGGAAACAGTCACCTGCTGGTAAAGCAGGGTTTCCAGCATCAGCACCTTGGAGCCGCCAAGAATGGCGGGCGTGATATAGGCCGTCAGCGAACCGGTGAAGACCAGCGTGCCGCCGACAACCAGCCCTTCCTTGGTGAGCGGCAGGATGACCTTCCAGAACACCTGCAACCAGTTTGCGCCGAGAACGCGCGCGGCGGCGATGGTATCCTTCGGCATATTCTCCAGCGCGCTGATAAGGGAGATGATCATCAGCGGTAGAAACAATTGCAGGAGACCGATGAAGACGGCCGTTTCGGAAAACAGGATGCGGATCGGCGCGTCACTCAGCCCGACCGCCTGCAGCGCCTGGTTGACGATGCCGGTTCTGCCGAGAATGACGATCCAGGCATAGGTGCGGGCAACCGGCGAAATCATCAGCGGCAGCACGACCAGATTGACCACATGGCCTTTTGCCCCCGGCGAAAGGTTGACGATGGCGAAAGCCGCCGCATAACCCACCACCGCCGAGACGATGGTGACAAGCGCGCCAAGCTTCAGGGTGCGCAGGAAAACCGTTTGGTTCAGCGGATCGGAAAAGAAATCGGCGTAAGCGGACAATGTCCAGCCATCGGCGCTGTGGAAGCCCTCCGACAGAAGCATGAAGACCGGCACAAGAAAGACCGCCGCCGCAAAAATAGCGGCGGGCAAGGCAAGCGCCAGCGCTTCGGCCCGGTTCTGAAACATGGGTTTATTCCCTGAACGGCCACGCGGCCGGTTACGGTTGAAGCCGGCGTGCCGGCTTGCGGTGTGAAAAGGTTGGAAAAGCGGTCAGGGGACGACCAAACCGCTTTTCCTGAAACGGGGCGAGCCCTTGCGGACGCTGAAAATCACCCCGTTCCTGACTGAAACTGTCCCGGCTTATTGCCCGACCTTGGAGTTCCACTCGGACAGCCACTTGTCGCGGTTATCCAGCGTCACGTCGGAAGGGATGAGCTGCAGGCTTTTTGCGGTTTCGTCGCCATAGGTGATGTTGTTCGCCACCTCGTCGGAAACCTTGACTTCCCTGTTGGTCGGGCTGTCCACCAGCTTTTCGGCCAGCGCCTTCTGAACGTCGGTCGAGAGCCAGAAATCCATGAACTGCAGTGCCAGATCTTCGTTCTTCGTGCCCTTCGGCACCACGAGCACATTCATGCCGCCGGTCTGGCCTTCCTTGGGCGTTGCCCAGGCGAGCGGCAGGTCAAGCTTGGTGAAAGGCGCCCAGGAGAAGCGGCCGATCGGGGCGGCCCAGATTTCTTCCTGCTGCATCAACTGCACCAGCTGCGAGGACTTGACGTAGAAAGTGACGATATCATCCTTCTTTTCGCCCACGGCCTCGATGGCGCCGGAAAGATCCGGCGTATCCTTGCCGATAGCCTTGCCGAGCATGTAAAGTGCCGGCGGGCCCTGATTGGTGGTGACGTTCGGGAAGGCGACGTGGTCGACGATACCGTCCTTGAGGAGATCGGCCCAGCTATCGACCTTCATCTTGTCGGTGCGGTAAACGATTGAGGTGGCGTAGAAATTGACGCCGACGCTCATGCCGTCGCCATTCGGGTCCTTGGCGATGTCATAGAGCTTGCCGATATTCGGCACCTTGGAAGCGTCGATCTTCTGGATCAGGTCCTTGCGGGTGGCGGAAAGCGCATCCGCCATGGAAACGATGGCGAGATCGACCACCGGATTGGCCTTGTTGGCCTCCATCTTGGCCAGACGCTCGACACTGTTGCCGGTTTCGACAACCAGCTTGCAGCCGCATTGCTTTTCGAACGGCGTATAGACCAGTTCCTTGAATTCGTCCTGCGCGAAGGCATAGACCGAGATCGTCAGCGTCTTGTCCTGCGCCTGCGCGGCACCCATCGTCAGCATCAGGGCGGCGCCCGATGCAAGAATGATTTTTTTCATGGTGTGAGTTCTCCTGCTGTCGTGTTTTTGGCTTCAATCGCATCATGCTTTTTTCTGCCGGTGGAGCCGCGCATGATCAGCGCCATCGGTATGTTCGATATTTCGGCCTTCACCTCGGCGGCGATGCCGTTTTCTAAACCGGCTTCGCCATCGATTGCGCGCAGCAGCGCCTCGACCGCCAGATCGGCGATGCGGCCCATATCCATGCGCATCGTCGTCAGCGGCGGCGTCACGACGGCCGAAAAAATCAGATCGTCGAAGCCCGTTACACTGGCCTCTTCCGGCACCTCGATACCCTCGCGCTGCAATTCGGTAAGCGCGCGCAGCGCATGCAGGTCCGATACGCAGGCGAAGGCGGTAAAACCATCCGCAACCCGGTCGGCGAGGCCAAGACGGCAACCCGCGCCATCAGCCTTTTCAATGGCATCTATCCATAGCGTCTGCGTGGTGCAGGCCTTGCCGAGCCCATCGCGAATGCCGCCAAGGCGGTCGTTCTGCACGTTGGAATCGCGGTTCTTGCCCACCAGCACCACCCTGTCGTGGCCAAGCCCCGCCAGATATTCGCCGACCTGCCTGCCACCATCCCAATGGTCGGCGGCAACCGTGTTTCCGGGTGTCGATGGACTGTCGATTACCGCCACCGGACAGTCGACATCGGCGATGCGCGTGCCCCGGCGGGGAACGACCACCATGCCATCCACCCCGCGCTCGATCAGCCGGTTGATCGCGTCCGTCTGCATGGCGATCTCACCGCGCGAGTCGGCGATCAGCACACCGTAACCGGCATTGACGGCCGCCTTTTCGATGGCCTGTGCGATCTGCGGGAAAAGAGGATTGGCAATATCGGGCAGAACCAGCCCCAGAACGCCACTTTTGCCGGTGCGAAGCGCCCTGCCCGCCGAACTCGGCACATAACCAAGCTCGGTTGCGGTCTTGCGGATGCGCTCCACCAGCTCCGGCGAAACCCGACCCTTGCCCGACAGCGCATTGGACACGGTTGCAACCGACACGCCGAGTGCCGCTGCTATCGCGCTCAGATTGGTGGCAGGCCGTGAAGACGCCATAATGGTCCGAAAGGGCTGATTAAACGTTTAATCACGATAGTCGAGCAAAACCGCCCTGTCGAGTCCGGACCGGGGCAAAACCGGGCGAAAACCGAGGCATAAAGTCTAAATGCCCGAAAAAAGTGCTATTATTTTTTTAGAGTTGTGGATTGCTGGCGGCACGATAGGCCTCTACCTGCCGCACCAGCCAGTCGCGAAACAGCACGACCGGAACGTGGTTGGCGCGCGAAAGCGGCGCCACGGCATAATAGGAGCTGGGGCTTTTGGCCTGATGATCGAAGGCTTTCACCAGCTGCCGCGATTTCAGCTCATTATCGATCAGGAAAAGCGGCATCAGCGCCACGCCCAGTCCGGCGATGCAGGCCTGCGCCACGCTGGAAAACTGCTCGAAGCGCATGCCCTGCGGCAGGGCAAGCGACAGGCCGAGGCTTTCGAACCAGTGGCTCCATGCGCCCGGCCGCGAAGCCATGTGCAGAAGCGGAAGCGCTGCAATATGTTCACCCTTTTCGATGGGATGCGCCTTCAGAAACTCGGGACTGCACACCGGGGCGACCATTTCATGCATCAGAAAGGTGCTTTCCGCCCCCGGCCAGTCCGCCTGACCGATATGGATCGCCATATCCAGCTGCTCGCGCTCGAAGTCGAATTGCCCGATGCGGGTGGCGAAATTGATGGTGATTTCCGGATGGCTGGAAACGAAATCGGGAATGCGCGGCAGAAGCCAGCGGGTGCCGAATGTCGGCAGCATGGCAAGGTTCAGCGTATTGCCATGCGTTTTGGTCATGATCTGGAGGGACGCGGAGCGTATCTCGCCAAGGGCTGCGGCAATCGATTTCGCGTAGGCGCGGCCCTCGGTCGTCAGCACCACCCCGCGTGCGCCGCGCTCGAACAGGCGCACGCCAAGCTGTTCTTCCAGTGACATAACCTGCCGGCTGATCGCCCCCTGCGTTAATGCAAGCTCGTCCGCTGCGGCGGAAAAGCTGCCGAGCCGGGCAACGGAATCGAAGGCGGCGAGCGCACTGGTGGAGGGCAGAAGTTTGCGGCTGAGAGACGTCATGAGCCATTACTATATGTAATGCAAAAATGAGTAAACATGGCTTGTGCCGGCTGGCTCGAATACCAATAATCCGGCCAGCAAATCCGGAGGCATCACGTGAGCGAACACGCAGCATTCAATTGGCAGGACCCTTTTCTGCTCGAAGACCAACTGACCGACGACGAGCGGATGATCCGCGACGCCGCCGCCGCCTTCGGCAAATCGGAACTTCTGCCGCGTGTCTCCGAGGCCTATCTTTCCGAGACCACCGAGCCTGAACTGTTCCGCCTGATGGGCCGCACCGGCCTGCTCGGCGTCACCCTGCCGGAAGAATATGGCGCAGCCAATGCAAGTTACGTGGCCTATGGTCTCGTCGCCCGCGAAGTGGAACGGATCGACAGCGGCTACCGCTCGATGATGAGCGTGCAGTCCTCGCTCGTCATCCACCCGATCTTCGCCTATGGCTCGGACGAGCAGAAGAAGAAATATCTGCCCGGCCTCGTCTCCGGTGAACTGATCGGCTGTTTCGGCCTGACCGAGCCGGATGCCGGTTCCGACCCCGGCGGCATGAAGACCCGCGCTGAAAAGATCGCGGGCGGATATCGCCTGCGCGGCTCGAAGATGTGGATTTCCAACGCGCCAATCGCCGACGTCTTCGTCGTCTGGGCGAAATCGGAAGCCCATGACAACCAGATCCGCGGTTTCGTGCTGGAAAAGGGCATGAAGGGACTTTCGGCCCCCAAGATCGGCGGCAAGCTGTCGCTGCGCGCCTCGATTACGGGCGAGATCGTTCTGGACGGCGTGGAAGTGGGCGAAGACGCGCTGCTGCCCAATGTCTCCGGCCTGAAAGGCCCGTTCGGCTGCCTCAACCGCGCCCGTTACGGCATTTCCTGGGGGGTCATGGGTGCGGCGGAAGATTGCTGGTTCCGCGCCCGGCAATATGGTCTCGACCGCAAGCAGTTCGGCAAGCCGCTGGCCGGCATGCAGCTTTACCAAAAGAAGCTCGCCGACATGCAGACCGAGATCGCTCTCGGTCTCCAGGCATCGCTACGCGTCGGCCGGCTGATGGACGAGCATAAAATGGCGCCGGAAATGATCTCCATCATCAAGCGCAACAATTGCGGCAAGGCGCTGGACATCGCCCGCCAGGCCCGTGACATGCACGGCGGCAACGGCATCCAGATCGAATATCACGTCATGCGCCACGCCCAGAACCTCGAAACGGTCAACACCTATGAGGGCACGCACGACGTCCACGCGCTGATCCTCGGCCGGGCGCAGACGGGCATTCAGGCGTTTTTCTGAGGCTTTCTCGGCGTCGCGGAGTTAGGTTTTACAGTGGCCTGAAACCTCTCCTTCGTCATGCTCGGGCCTGTCCCGAGCATCTGCAACCGATTGATCTAACGCTACGTGGTTGGATCCTCGGGACAAGCCCGAGGATGACGGCGCGTGTGGAGGATTCTGCATCAAAAAAGGCCTTCGAAGATCACTTCGAAGGCCTTTTTGCTTTTCAACTCAGGTGACGGCTCAGAACGTGCCGCGAACACCGATGCCGAACATGCGCGGTTCGGTCATGCTGGCCTCAATGCCGCCAATGCCGCGGTTTTCCTTCATGAGCGTCGGTGCGCGCTCGTCGAAGACGTTCTTGACGTAGGCGTAGAACTCAAGCTCCTCCTGGAACTTGTAGCTCGCCCGCACATCCGCAATCGTATAGGGGTCGATCGCATAAACGGCCTTGTTATCCGTGTCGGAATAATAACCGTCGAGATGACGGACCTGGCCCGAGACGGTGAACTTGTCCGTCACATCCCAGCTTGCGCCGATGGTGAAGCTGTAACCCGGCGATTTGGCGAATTCCTTGCCGACATAGGCAGCGTTGCTGGAAATCTCGTCGATTTTCGTCTTCAGCAGACCGGCACTGGCCTTCAGTGTCAGATTGTCGAGAACCTGATAATCCACGCCGATTTCCAGACCATAGGCATGGGCTTCCTCGGCATTGACGGTGTAGGATTCGCTGATGCCCGTGGAAACAACGACCGGAACGTTAAACTGGGCATTGTTCATGTCCATGTAGAACAGGTTGCCATTCAACGTCAGCGTATCGTCCAGCAGGTTGGCACGCGTGAACAGCTCGTAGTTCCAGATGGTTTCCTTGTCGAAGGTCCGCCATTTGCTGGTCGTCAGGTCGAATGCGACACCGCCGGGATTGTAACCGCGGCTGATCAGGCCGCCGACTGTCCAGTCGTCATTGATGGCGTAGGCGAGCGAGGCCTTTGGCAGGATTTCCGAGAAGGTTTCGTCATAATTGACCGAGCTTCTGGAGGTCGCGCTCAATGTGCGATAACCGCTGCGCTGAATCTGGTCCTGCTGGTAGCGCAGGCCGCCCGTCAGGGTCCATTGGTCGGTCAGGCGATAGCTCAACTCGCTGAAAAGACCGAGATTGTCCTTGGTATCGTCAAATCTGGACGTCCCGCGCAGATAAAGGACTTCGTCAGCCTGTGAGTGGGCGTAATAAATACCCGCAACGCCGCTCAGCACATCTTCCTGATCGCCGAAGGTCACGCGCGTTTCGTGGGAGGTGTTCTTGAGATCGACATCCGCATCGCCGTTATTGGCAATGCCAACCCGGCGCTTGGCGATGGAAGAGGAAAACTGCGTCTGGTTGAACAGTTTCACGCCGTTTTCGAAATCATAATTGACGTCCAGAATCCCTGTATTGGTATACTGGCTGAAGCTCGGCATCGTCGTGGTAATGTGGTTGAGATCCTCGAAGGGGCGCGACGCCGCCTCCTGGCTTGGCCGGTTCGAGGCGTTGTAGGAATAGGTCAGCTTGGTCGAAAGGCCGGGAATTTCAGCCGGTTCCCACAGAAGCTTGAAGCGCCCATTGAACTCCTTGAAGTTCTGGTCCGTGCCGTCATGGGCAAAAGCCGAGCTGATGTAATCGATGAAGGTGTCGCGGCCGGAGTAGTCGATGGCCATACGAGCCGCCAGCTCATCTTCGATCAGAGGACCGGAAAGTGCGAATGAACCCCGCTTCTGGTGATAGTTGCCGATTTCAGCCTGATAGGATGCCTCCGGCGTAAAGGTCGGGTCCTTTGTATTGACGAGGATCGCACCGGCAATGGCGTTGGCGCCCTGCGAGGTGGTCTGCGGGCCGCGGAAGACCTCGATGCTGTCGACATCCCAGATGGAGGAGGCGCCATAGATGAATTCATTGTAGCCGAGATAGTGGCCGTCGACATTGATCGTAGCGCGCGGCACCGTGCCGGTGAAGAAGGCGATAGAGCCCGTGTTCGGTCCCTGCGTATCCTGTCCGCGAATGATGGGGGCGCTGACATTGTCAGTATAGACGATGTTCGGAATATCCTTGATCGCTTCCGATACGGTCGGGTCGCCGGTCTTTTCCTTTTTGATTTTTTCACTGGAAATGACCGAGACGGATGACGCCGTGTTCTTCATGTCGCGCGCGACTTTTTCACCGGTCACCACAATCGGCTTGAGAACGGTCGTTCCCGAGGCCTCAGCCTGCTGATCCTGACCGAAAACCGGCGTCACAAACAAAGCCGCCAGCGTCAACACGCTGACCCCGCTCATCAAACGGCCGCTAGAACGAAACCCCATCACACACCCCTAAATAAACATGAGTATTAAAGTCATATTCAAGTAACGGAAGCGTTATACGTTTCGCAATAGAGAATGCGTTCTGTATTGCGGACACACAGGGTTCCGCAACGGCATGTGCCATATTTACAACAAAGTTTATCGAGTTTCCTTTGTCGCCTCCTTCCGCACCGCAAGGGGAAGACGTTGAAACGGCTCAGAAATCGATTCCGATTTCCGCTCCGATGCGCTAGGCATGGTCACGCGACAAGGGGGAACGGGCTTGAACGCCATGGATGACGAGCTGGGCAATCTGCCGGAAAACGAGGGAGAGAAGCGCTCTGCACTCATTCAGTCGGTGTCGATTGCTGCGCGTTTTCTCGATCTTCTGGCAAAATCGGACAGGGCGCTTGCACTCGGCGAACTCGCCAAACGCGCCGGCACCGGCCGCTCCACCGCCCATCGTTACCTGCAAAGCCTCGTGCGGGAAGGACTGGTGGCACAGGACCCTGCAACCGGCAGCTACGACCTCGGCCCAACCGCACTCGCGATAGGCATCAGTGCGCTCAGGCGAATCAATCCGGTCGAGACCGCCGGTCGCCAGATGAAAACGCTTGCCTCGCAGATCGGCGCCAGTTGCGGCGTGGCGATCTGGACCGATCGCGGCCCGACCGTGGTGCAGTGGCACAGGAGCGCCAGCTTCTCCATCAGCACCGTAGCGCTAGGGGATGTTCTGCCGCTAGATAACAGCGCCTGCGGGCTGGTTTTCCAGGCTTATCTGCCGGCTGACAGGATAGCGGCGGTGCGCAAGTTGCAGCCGGCCGCCTTTCGCGGCTCCCGCCCGGACGCCAAAGTCCTGCACACCATTCGCGAAACGGGCGGCGCGGAACTCAACGAACACCTGTTTTCCGCCCTGACCGGCAAGGCCGGCCCGGTTTTCGACGCGCAGGGCGAAATCTGTTGCGTCGTCACCACCGTGTCTTTCCTCGCGACCGCCGAGACCGAGGGGCATTTTCCGCAGCTTCTCAAAGCGGCCAGAAAGGCAACGGCAGAATCCGGCGGATCGTAAACCTACCCGGCCAGATGTTCCGCGAAGGTGCGGCCGGAATAGGCCGTGCGGAAAAGCCCGGCATCACCAAGCCTCGGAAGCAGCCGCTCCAGCACCAGCCGCATCGACGCAACGGAACCGCCTGGCACCGCGACAAAGCCGTCGATAGCACCGGCCTTTGCCCATTCGCGGATATTTTCGAAAGCATCATCAACCGTGCCGATGATC
This sequence comes from Agrobacterium sp. BT-220-3, assembly GCF_025910175.1. NCBI lineage: Bacteria > Pseudomonadati > Pseudomonadota > Alphaproteobacteria > Hyphomicrobiales > Rhizobiaceae > Agrobacterium > Agrobacterium sp. BT-220-3. The sequence continues at coordinate 75,325 of NZ_JAPAIX010000012.1, read as the reverse complement.
TGCCAGTGGCCAGATCCCATCACCTCCGGACGCCGCAACAACTCCGCAACGCTCAGCGTCTCCCGTTCGATCAGCCGCAGCAGCAGGCTGGCATGGGTGCGGCTTCTGGGTGTCTCGGGCGGTAGCTGCAAATCCGATGCGGTGACGATCCGCGTGAGCGGCCAGTCGGAGAGATCAAGGCCCGTCAAATTATGAATGGAGGCAAAGATGCGGGCGCGATTGGCCCGTGCATGGGTCTCGGCAAAGAGTTCCTGCGCCTCGTTTTTCGTGTCTGCGAGATAGAGGCTGAGACCCGGCATCAGCTTCACCACATCCGGTGAGCGACCATGCCGCTCCGCTCTTTGTTGCAAATCCGCCCGCAACTCGATTGCCGCCTGCATATCCGGCGTCGAGGCAAAGACCGCGTCCGCAACGGAAGCCGCAAAATCGCGCCCCTCGGGAGAAGCACCCGCCTGCACCAGCGGAATGCGGCTGGCATGGGCCGGCAGGTTGAGCGGGCCTTTGACGCTGAAGTGCCTGCCCGCATGGGCGACCGGCTGCACCAGCGATGAATCGGCAAAACGCCCGCTCTCCTTGTCCAGCTTCAGCGCCTCGTTCGGAAAGCTTGCCCAGAGCTGCTGCACCACCTGCGTGAACTCGGCGGCCCGCTCATAACGCTCCTGCGGCGACGGCATTTCCGTCAGGCCGAAATTTTCGTGACCGTCCAGCGCCGTGACTATGTTCCAGCCCGCCCGGCCGTTGCTCAGCCAGTTAAGCGATTGCAGCTGGCGAGCAACCACATAGGGCGGCAGAAATGTCGTCGAAACGGTGGATAACAGGCCGACATGGCTGGTCTCCCGTGCGATGGCCGCCAGAAGCATGGTCGGGTCCATGCTCGCAAATCCACCGCCGGTCTCCAGCCCCTCGGTGCGCAGAAAAAGCGTATCGGGCCGGAACACGAAGTCCACATGCGCAGCCTCGGCACGCTTTGCAAGGTCTACAAAATAATCGCTGGAGAAAACCCCGTCTATATCGCTGTCTTGACGCCGCCATGCCTCGCCGCTGAGCCAGGTTGGCGCCAGCGACATGCCGATGTGGAGCTTGCGCGCGACTGACATGAAACACCTCAACTGAAAAAATCCTTCCGAAATCCCCGATGTGAATCGGCAAATTTCGATTTGTGGAGAATTTTACTATAGTTTAGTGTCGCTTCAAGACCACCCTGTCGCACTTGCCGGTATGGAACGCGATTTCCGCAAGTTCGATGTGTGAATTCAAAAGCTTAGATAAGCCGTGCGTCGTCTCGACGCACGGCCCTATGAATAACAGGAGTTGTAATCCGGTGCTTGATGCCACGGACCTTCATGCGAGTTACGGACACGTCCCCGTATTGCAGGGCCTGTCTGCCCGCTTTCAAAACGGCCGCGTCACAGCGCTGGTCGGACCCAACGGTTGTGGCAAGTCCACGCTGTTGAAGACCATCATGGGGTTCGTGCCTTTGTCATCCGGCAGGATAAGCCTTGATGACCGCCTGATCGGCGAGATCGGACGCCGCGAACTCGCCCGCCGCATCGCCTATCTGCCGCAGGAATGCCATTGCCCTGACTATATGACGCTTGGCGAATTGATCGAGCTTGCGGGTTATGCGCGTTACGGGCTTGGCGGCGGCCCATCCGAGCGCGACCGGGCGCTTTTCGCCGAGGCGCTGAAGACCGTCGGGCTGGAAGACAAGGCGAGAGCGCAGGTCAACACGCTCTCCGGCGGCCAGCGCCAGCGCGCCTTCATCGCCATGGTGCTGGCGCAGGACACGGAGGTGATCCTGATGGATGAGCCAGTCAACCACCTCGACATGAAATATCAATATGCCGTACTCGGCCTCGTGCGCGAGCTGACGGACAGGCACGGCAAGACGGTCATCGTCGTGTTGCACGATCTCAATCTCGCCTCCACCTTCGCCGATGACGTCATCATGCTGAAGGCCGGGCGGGTTCTCGCCTCCGGGCCGGTGGCGAATACGGTCACATCAGCCAATGTTGCTGATGTCTTCGATCTCGAGGCCGACATATTCTCCCGGCAGGGGCGGCTCATCTGCGTACCCCGCCTCGAGCGGCAGGAACAGGCCATTCCGGCATGACGTCGAAAATAACGCTGATCTTCGCTGCGGCCCTGCTGCTGGTCATTATTCTCGTCATCAACCTCGTGCTGATGGCTGCCGACATGCCACTTGCCGAAATCGCGACAACGCTCCTGCGTGGGGAGGCCGAAACCTATGAACAGTCGGTCCTCCTCTATCAGCAGATCCCGCGTTCCCTAATTGCGATCTATGTCGGCGCCACCACGGCCGTCAGCGGCTGCGTGCTGCAGGGACTTGCCCGCAATCCTCTCGCCTCGCCCTCCACCCTGGGCTTGAATGCCGGTGCGACACTGTTTGTGGTTGCCGGCGCGCTGGTGTTCGATCTCTCTCCGGAGGTGCAGGGGCTTGCGGCGTTGGCAGGCGCAGGTTTCGGCTTTGGCGCCTGCTTTCTCGTCGCCCGGCTGGCCGGGCGGGCAAACGATCCGCGCGGCCTGTCGCTCATCCTTTCCGGTGCGCTTGTCTCCATGCTGCTGATCGGCATCACCAACGCCCTCCTTCTGTCAAACCCCACACGCCGCGCCGAATTCCTGAGCTGGGTTGGCGGCAACATCAACCATGTCTATGCCGGACGCCTCAGCGATTTCTGGTGGATTGGCGCCATTGCGCTGGTAATGCTCTGGTCAGTCGCCCGTCCGCTGACGCTCGTTCTGCTGGGTGCGGAAAAAGCCGCCTCCGCCGGCGTCAACGTCACACGCGTTTCCCGCATCGCACTGTTCGCCACCATGCTGGCCTCCGGGTCAGCCGTGGCGATCTGTGGCCCGATCGGCTTCGTCGGTCTCATCGTTCCGCATATGGTCCGGCCGTTGGTCGGGGTGGACTTCAGGCTCGCTTTGCCGGCTTCCGCCCTTGTCGGTGCAAGTCTCTGCATATTGGCCGACCTTGGCGCGCAGACCCTGTTCAGGCCCTATGTGGTCAATACCGGGCTGTTCATGGACCTGCTCGGCGGCCTCGTCTTCATCGTCATCGTCAAGCGCTTTTATCTTTCGCCTTCGGCAAGGGGGCTGTCATGAAAAGGCAATTCGCCACCGACGGTAAAGCGGTCCTGCGGCTGCCGAGCGGTCTGCAGATCGGCATCGGCAACCTGAAGGCCAGCCTTGCACTGATCCTGCTGGCACTGGCGCTGGCCGCCATCTCCGTTAGCCTCGGAAATACACAGACCGGTCTCATTGACCTCCTACGCGGCCTTGCCGGCGGGTACTTGAGCGACGATCAGGCCTATGCGCTGTGGACGGTGCGGCTGCCGCGCATCCTGCTTGGTTTCATGGCCGGCTGGAGCGTTGCGCTGGCAGGCGCCATGCTGCAATCGGTTGCCCGCAATCCGCTCGCCGATCCCGGCCTGTTTGGTCTGAGCCAGGGATCGATGACCACCATCATGCTGCTTCTGGTGCTGGTGCCGGCGGCACCCAAGACCATGGTGGCGCTTGCGGCCGTCGGCGGCGGTCTTGCGGTGGCCTTCCTCTTGATCGCGCTTGTCGGGCGCGAACGTTCCAGCGGGCTCGCTATCCTGCTGATGGGCATCGCGATCGAATCCGCCCTCTCCTCCGTCTCCTCAGTGCTTCTGCTCTACACGCCGACGGAAACTTCGCTTTCGCTTGCCGACTGGATGGCAGGTTCGCTGTTTCAGGCGAGCTGGCCGATCATCCTCGTTTTCGCGCCCCTCTTCGCGGCCAGCCTTGCCGGCATTTTTCTCATCGGCCGGGCGCTTGCGGTTTTCGATCTCGGTAACGAGATGGCCATGGCGCTCGGCGAAACCGTCAAACGCTCGCGCCCGCTCGTCATCGTCTTCGCGGTTATCCTCAGTTCCGCTTCCGTCACCGCAGTCGGCCCCTTGACCTTTCTCGGCGTCATTGCCCCGCATCTCGCCACCTTCGTTTCACCCGCCGTCGGCCGCGCCAGGCTTTTCCTGTCGGGGCTGACCGGCGGCATTCTGGTCGTGACTGCCGATACGCTCTCGCGTGGACTGGTGGCCGATACGCCGATGCCGATCGGCCTTGCGCTGACGCTGATCGGCGTTCCGCTTTTCATCCTCACGCTGCGCCTGCAGGCGCTGCGCCGAACCAACAGCCACTGAATATATTGAACAAAGGGAATGCCATGCGATTTGCCATCCTCGTTGCAGCACTTCTGACCGCCGGAAGCAGCCTTGCGGCTGAGCGAACCGTCACCGATGCCGCCGGCCGCACAGTCTCCGTTCCGGAACAGCCGCAGCGCATCGTCGTCATGCACGAGCCTCTTTTGGGCGTGCCCTTGATGGATCTCGGCGCCAACGTCGTCGGCGCCTATGGCCGCAACAGCGACGGCAAATTCGCCACCGCCGTCGATTTCATCGACACCGTTCTCGGTGAAGGCCGTACGAAACCGAAAGGTTTTGGCGCAGTCGGCCAGATCGATCTCGAAAAGCTGAGGGCGCTGCAACCCGATCTGATTGTCGCAACGGAAATGGATAGCGGCAAGGCCGAGCAACTTTCCACCGTCGCGCCCGTCTATCTGCAAAAGGTAAGCACCGGCCACACCTATGGCTTCAGCGTGGAGGAAGATCTTTCGCGTCTGGTGGGCAGAGGCGACGCTTTTGCGGAGCGGCGGAAGACCTATGACGCGAAACTTGCCTCCGTCAAAAAAGCACTCGGCGACAACGCAAAAGGCCAGACCTATCTCGCAATTCTGCTGACCGACCAGATCAACGCGGTCGGCGACATGTCCGGCGCGGTGCAGGCGCTGGAGGATCTGGGTTACACGCGCCTGAAGATCGACAACGCCGCATCGTCGGGCGGGCTGGGTTCGACCCTGACAATGCCGCTCAGTGCCGAGGCTTTCGGCAAGCTCAACCCGGATCTGCTGGTCGTGATGAACAGCTATAACAGCCCCGCCCGTGGTGAAGCCGGAACGCGCGCCGCACTTGAAAAGATCATTCCCGGCTGGGAGCGCTTCGTCAAACCGGCACGCGAGGGCAGGATTGTTTTCCTCGATTCCACCCGGGTGACGACGCCATCGATCCCCAGCGCCCTGCACACGCTGGACGCGGTGGAGAGCTGGGCAGGCCGCCGCTAACCTCCCCTGCCGCACGCACAATTCCGGCGCAAACCATGCGCCGGATATAAACTTGAGTTTTTGGAGAAACTTATATTGCGAGCGCCGGAACCGCCTGTTATGGTTCGCGCATCTTGACGCAACGACGTCGGATCTCCCGCCGGAAACTCCGGTGCGCGATTGTCCGGCATGCCGATCCGGGACAGCGAAACTGTCGACCCCCCATCGGCGATATCCCAGGGAACTTAGCAACATGAGCACTGCACAAAGCATTGAAACCGGCGTTCCGGATCGTACCCCCAAACGCCATCGCTACGCCGTCAAGCTGCGCTGCCTTGACGTGGCCCGCGTGGAAAAACTCAGCCGCTCCATGGTGCGCATCGTATTGACCGGGCCTGAACTGGAGGGCTTTGAGAGCCTTGGTTTTGACGACCACGTCAAGATGTTCTTCCCGCTTCCCGGTGAAACCGAGCCCAACCTGCCGGTGATCGGCCCGAACGGCCTTGAATTTCCCGAAGGTGCACCCCGCCCGCTGGCGCGCGATTACACGCCGCGCAGCTTCGATGCCGAAAAGGGTGAACTCACCATCGATTTCGCCACGCATCATGACGGTCCCGCCAGCAACTGGGCGAAATCCGCCAAGGTGGGTGACAAGGCGTGGATCGCAGGTCCGCGCGGCTCGTTCACCGTTCCCTTTACCTTCGACTGGCATCTGCTTGTCGCCGACGATACCGGCCTTCCCGCGCTGGCGCGGCGACTGGAAGAAATGCCTGAGGGCACCCGCGTCGTGGCCCTGATCGAGGTCGGGACGGAAGCTGACCGCCTGGAACTCGCCACGGAAGCCGACGCTTCGATCATCTGGGTAACGCCGAAGGCCGCAGGCGGCGCCGACGCCCTGACGGATGCGCTGCGCGCACTCGACCTGCCGAAGGGCGATTTCTTCAGCTGGGTCGCCTGCGAATCAAAAACCGCGAAAGACCTGCGCACCCTTCTCGTCGGCGAATTCGGTGCAAATCCCAAATGGACCCGCGCTTCCGGCTACTGGCGGCGCGGCGCAAGCGGCGTTCACGATCATTTCGATGAGTGAGCCGGTAGTCGCGGCGGGGGCGAGGCTGGAGGCGAAAATGATGACGACGGAACTCAAGGCTCATCTCGCCAAGGTTCTCGACGATGAGGTGGGGGATATCGGGCCGAATGCCAACCTGTTCGGCTGCGGGCTTCATTCGCTTGCCCTCATGCGCCTGATCCCGCCGCTTTCGCAACTCGCCGGCACGCGTCTTGACTATGATGATCTCGCCCGCCAGCCGACGCTTGCCGCCTGGCAGGCGCTGATCGAACGGTCGCGCGCGGAACATTGATCCCAACAAAAGACGGGACTTGCCGCAGCGGGCGCGACGCCCCCGGACATGTCCCCAAGCACTTCCAAGGAGAGGACCATGGCAGCAGACAATTCGCGCATGCCTGCGCGTCGCATCGAAGAAACCTTCGATGGTGCGGACGCGTTCCCGCGGGACGGATCGCAGCCAAGCCAATATGAGGAGCGGGTCTGGTTTGCGCAATTTCAGGACCCCGATCAGGTCTTCCGGCACCTTCTCACCTACCGCATCGGCGGCGAGAGCGACCTTCTGCGCCTGACATCGGCGCTAGAGACGGTTTGCGAGGCCTGGCCGCAGCTTCGCGTGCGGTTTTCCTTCGGAGAAGACGGCACCCTTGCCAAGAGCGTCGAAGCGCCATCGGCCTCTCTCGTGCAGCTGTTTCAGGCGCCTTCGACAGACGAGGCGATAGCCCTGCTGCACGACCTTCAGGCAAGCCCCTACGACGCGGAAATCGATCCGCCGTTTCAGGCGATCGTGCTTTTGAGCGAAGGAGAGGTGCTGCTGGCGCTTCTGGTGCATGGCCTGCTTGGCGAAACCCTGTCGCCGCAGATTCTTCTGGAAGCTATTGCCGCCGCCTATGCCGGCGAGGCACCAAAGCCGCTTTTACCGCGCATCGCCGAAACCGGCATCGTCAATCCACTTCCGCTGCCCTGGTTGAAGGGGTCGCCCTCCGGCACGCATGTGATCTCTTTACGGGACGGCGGGGCGAAACCAGCGAGCCATAGCCACGGCGTCGATCTTCCGGCCGCCCTGTTTGACCTCGACGGCTCAGCCACGACCGAAGCGCTTCTGGCACGCGCAGGCGCCCGTTTCGCACATTTTATCGCAATCAAGGGCAACCTTGATACGGTTACCCTGCGCCTGTCGTTGCAATCGGGCGGCGAGACCGGCTTGCCGCTTCTTGCGGATGTGGTCGCCCGCGTGTCGATCCCGCGTGGCCAGTCGCTGCCGGAGGCCGAAAAGGCCGTGCTGGCGGGCCTGCGACGGCAAATCGGAAACAGCAGCAAACACAACGACGAAGCGGCCACCTTCACCTTGCAAGCGCTGGCAACGTCAGCTGAAACCTCATCCGTCGAGCGGCTCCGGTTCGAGCGCCTGCCGCTCCCCTCGCTCCAGTCCGGCCTCGGCCTGACGCTTGCCGCCGGCAGCACGGTTGACGGCCATATCCGTCTGGAGCTGACAGGTGGCAAGGAGACCTCCCCGCATGCGACGGCGTTCCTGCTGGAACGCTTCGTCACCCATCTCGAAGGCGGTGCGGATTTTTCCGATATCACGCATTCGATCCCGTCCGCAGGACTGGCGACGACAGCATCCCTGCCCGCCACCTCTTACTCGAGCGACGACGAGACTGCCGCAACGATCCTTGCCGAATTCCGCGAGGCGCTTGTATCTCCCGACATGGGGCCGGATGACGATTTCTTCGATTTTGGCGGCCATTCACTGATCGCCACCCGCATCATCGGACGCCTCTTAAGCAATCACGGCATCGAGGTCCGTTTCAACGACCTGTTCAGCTATCCCACCGCCGCAGCGCTTGCAAAACAGGCGACCCGCCTCGAAACCGCAGCACCCGCACAGGCGGAGGCGACAGAAACCGGCTCGCTTACCGCGCCACTGTCGCTGGCGCAAATGTCGCTCTGGAAAGCCTATGCCGCCTTCGGTTTCGGCGAGATTTTCAACATTCCTTTCGCGCTCGATTTCCTTAATCCCGTCGATGAGAACGCCTTCGAATGCGCATTCCTCGATATTATCGAGCGTCATCCCGGTCTGCGAACCCATTTTTACGTCGAGGATGGGACAGTTCTGCAGAAGATCGTGCCGATGCACGACCTGCCCGGCTACAAATGGTTCTGGACCAGCGAAGAAAGCGAAGGTGTGGATCGGCACGCGGAGGCTTCCTGGCTGTTCGATCTTGCCCGCGAATTGCCGATGCGGCTGCGTTTCCTGCGCAATCCGCAAACCGGCGGCCAGGTGCTCTCTTTCCTCTTCCACCATATCGTGCTGGACGAATGGTCGGTGAACCTGATGATGGACGAGTTGACCGAGGCCTACAGGGCAAGGGCGGTGGGCAAGGCCCCCGTCTTTGCGAGCAAGCCCGCACCCTTCCATGAATTCGCCAGAAAACAGGTGGCATCGGGCGTCAACGGCGGCCACCTTGCCTACTGGACCGATATGCTGCGGGATGCACCGAAGGGCCTGGTCCTCAACGGACAAAACAGCACGCCGACAGATGCTTCGCATGACGAGGCGCCGGCGGGCGGCTGGATCGAATTCAAGCTGGAAAAACACGTCAGCGATGGACTTTACGCCATCGCCAAGCAGAACAGCGCTTCCCTGTTCAACGTCGTTTATGCCGCCATCGCCGCGTCGCTGCGGCATCTCGGCGGGCTGAACGATCTGGTGGTCGGCACGTCGGCGTCCGGCCGCACCGACAGCGGTTACTTCGATACGATCGGTTATTTCACCACGGTCGTTGCCCATCGTGTGCGTTTCCGCGCGGAGATGACGGTCGGCGAACTGATCTCCTCGGTGAAGAACACGGTCAACGGCTCCCTGGAACACAGCGAAATCCCGATCGATCTCGTCGAAGAGGCGCTCGGCATGACACCGGGCCGCGACCATCTGTTCGAGGTATTCATTCAGATCCACGCCAAGAACAAACTGAACGGCACTCTTACAGGGCCAGACGGCAAACCCGTGGAGTTCCGCCAGATCGATCCCGACAAGCACGAATCCATGCTGGGGCTGCAATTCGAGGTGATGGAAGAAACGATCGGCGGCGAACGCTCCATCCGCGTATTGATGAGCTACCGCTCCGACCGTTACGGCCCTGACGATGTCGACCGGCTGCGCAGCACCACCAGCAGCGTCTTCAGCCGTTTCGCCGAGGCGGGCGCTTCGAGCCGGATGCTGACGACGCTGGCCTGAGTGCGGGCAAGTGAACATAGAAAAACCCGGCTCGCGTGGCGGCGCCGGGTTTGTTTTGTTGGCAATTCCTTTGCGTAGATCTGTTTGACGAAGCCGCAGCATTTGCGCCCCGTCACCCCGGACTAGATCCGGGGTCCAGTGCGATCAAGTCATTGATCGCGAAAGACTCTTCTCGCCGCGCAGACACGCGGCGGCTGGATACCGGGTCAAGCCCGGTATGACGGGGAGAGATTTCCGTCCCCTTTTGTGCAGGGCACACGGCTTCTTAAACCGCCAGACGGAACGTCGCGGAAACCTCTTCTGCCGCAAGGGCCAGTGCCTCGCCACGCAGCATGGCATCGAGAAACAGCGGCAGCTCCTCGCGATAGCGCGCGAAATCGTCCGCTTCCGTCAGCGCCGAGTCCGCGTCGATATGCAGGTTCAGGTCGCTGCCGTCATCCTCGCCACGGAAGGTCAGGTTGAACCCGTCGCCCGGACCATTGGCGAGAATGTGCCTGATAACGGCAAGCCCGGCAAAGACCGGTGCGCTGAAGGGCAGGACATTAATGAGCGGTGAGAAGAAGAACCGACTGCCCTTGGATATGTCGCGGTCGGCGGCGATCTGTTCGATGCGGTAGCGGCCATGCAGGCGCTGCCTGCGCAGATTGGCGGCATTGCGCGCAAGGAAGCCGCCAAGGGTCTCCTGCGGTTCTATCGTCAGATGGAAAGGCAGAATATTGACGAGCATGGCGGGCATATGCGCGCCGACGCTGCCCCAGCGGCTCATGAAGGGCAGCCACAAAGTCAGCACATCGCGATTCGGGCGCGGCAGGACGCGGTGAAGATAAAGGCCTGAAAGCAGCACCAGCAGGTCCGGCCAGCCGATCTCCAGTGCGCCGGATATCTGTTGCAGCCTTGTGCTGAAACCTTCCGGCAATCCCGCATCGGCATGTAGGCCACCGCCGCCGTAATCCTCGCAATCCTTGTCCAGCACCGGCAAATCCACCGGCGGCGCGAGATAGGCCGTCCAGAAATCGCGATCCTTTTCGAAACGGCGGCTTTGCCGGTAGGCGTCCTCTTCGGCAAGAAAACTGGGGAAAGGATGGAAATCCGGACCCGCTTCGCCCTTGCCGCAATAGTGCCCGTAAAGTTGCCCGCAGCGCTGCTCCACCAGCGTCAGGCCATAACCGTCGACGACGATATGATGGGCGCGGATGTACCAGAGGTAACGATCATCAGTGATGCGATAAAGCACCTGTGCGGAGAGCCTGTCGGTTCGAAGATCAAGCCTTGCCTCGACATCCGCGTTCATGCGCCGCAACGCTTCTTCGAAGGGGGTGGAATGGGCGCGTAGATCCACAAGCTCCACCACCGGAGCGTGGAGCGGATCGCAGCATTGCTGCGGCGTCTCGCCATCCTCACCAAGGCGAAAACGGATCGACAGCACTTCCGATTCGCGCACGGTGCGTTTGATCGCCTCAAGCAGGGCGCCTTCGTTCACGGCACCGGAAAGCTCAATATAATGGGCGACGGTGGAGACCGGCTCGTCGGGATGGAAGGAAAATTCCTCCCAGAAATCGAGTTGCGGCTGGGTCAGGGGAAGCCAGCCGCCGGCAGGATCGATATGCGCCATCTGTTTTTCCTTGGATTATTCCTGTGATTTCTGGCCGTGAGGCCTCATGCCGCCGAGGCGGGTAAAAGCGAACTGACCTGTTTGGCGTTGCGGCACCGCAAAAGCTGTTGCGGCGAAAGCTCGACGCCGAAGGCGCTGCGGATTTCGGCCGAGACGGCCTTCAGATGCGAAGGCAAGAGGCCAAGCGCCAGTAAATCGCTACTGGTGTCGACATTCGCCGGGTTTTTGCCCAGCACGCCAAGATAGATATCCAGCACCCGGCGATCACCCTGATCGGCGACTTGGATTGTCGCAGCCGCAGGTGCCTTCGCCGGTTCCGCTGCCGTCAGCAATTCGCGGGCGCGGCGGCGATCCGGCTTGCCATTGGCCGATAGCGGCAGATCGGTGACATTGAGAAAGCGGCCGGGCACATGCGATTCCGGCAGATGCCTGCGGGCGAAATTGCGCAGATCGGCGGCGGAAAGCTCAAGGCCGGGCATCGGAACATAAAGCACGCCGATGGCGGCTTCCCCCTTTTGCTCGGCGCCGTAGTCCACCACCAGGACCCGCTGGATGGAGGGGTGGCGGATAAGTTCGTTTTCCACATCCGGCAGCGAGACCCGCACTCCGCGCACCTTGACGTAACCGTTCACCCGGCTTGCGAACATGATCTTGCCATCCGGCCGGTAGCGGCCCCGGTCTCCGGTGCGGAAAGCCCGCAATGCATTTCCGTCCGTATCGCTGACCGTCACGAAATCCGTCTGGGTAATGGCACCATCCTCCAGATAACCGATTGCCACATTCACACCCACTGTGTGGATGCGGCCGACGACACCCGCCGGGCAATGGCCGCCCTGATCGTTGAGGATGAAATAGCGATTGCCGGGCAAGGGATGCCCATAGGGTATCGCCGTGGTATCGGCTGGCACGATCTCGTGCCAGATGCTCCATATGGTCGTTTCCGTCGGCCCGCCCAGCGATATCAGTCGAAGTTCAGGTTTCAGCCGGCACATCTCCTCGATGACGGAAGGCTTGATGTAGTCACCGCCCTGCGCGACGAGCCGGAGCGAATCGAGCTGATCGCCACGGCGGCAGGACAGGAGCATTTCAAGGATGGCCGGCACCGAGCACCACAGCGTCACGCCATGTTCGGCCACCAGTTCGTTCCAGCGAACCGCATCCTTTTCCTCGCCGGGTTCCGGCAGCACCAGCGTCGCACCGGCGGCAAGTGCGCCGAATACATCGAAGACCGACATATCGTGATGCAAAGGCGTAACGGAGATGAAGACGTCGTTTTCCGTCACCGCCCATTCCGAAAGCGTGCTGCCGATGACATTGGCCGTGGCCCTGTTAGAGAGCACGACGCATTTCGGTTTGCCTGTCGTGCCGGAGGTGTAGAGGTAATAAGCGGGCGCTTCGCTTGCCGAATGTGCCGCCAGTTCCGCCGCGTCAACGGGCACACCGGACGTGGCTGGCGTTGCCAGAAGCTCCTCGGGATCGATAGCGTCGAAGCCTTGCGGAACGCTACGGGCAACGATGATGGCCGGGCGGCAATTGGTCAGCAGGTAGCGCAGGCGGTCTTCCGGCGAGCCCGCATCGATCGGCACCCAGATGGCGCCTGTCAGGGCGGCGGCCAGCGTGACGGCCGTGTGCTCGGGACTACGCGGCAGGCACACCGCCACGACATCGCCGCGGCCAACGCCCCGGGCCTTCAGGCCCGCCATCGCCCTGGCCACCATCTGACCGAGTTCGCCATAGGAGATTCGCCGTTTGCCATTGATGAGCGCCGTGCGCGATCGGTCGCCTTCGAAAAGATGAGAGGCGATCCGTTCCAGGAATGGTGGGCAGACGAAGTTCCGCTCGTCGCCGTTTAGCCGGTAGTGGGACAGGTCGACGATCTCACGGGAATTCATCGAGAACGTCCCGCTGGCGGTGATCGCGGCAATCGCACGCTCTATGGCACCGAAAATATCCGCCACCATTGCGGCATCGATCGCCTGCTCCGCATAATCGATATCGAGGACGAGATCGCCAGCCGGATTTTGCGAAAAACGGAAATCCAGCGCCACCTGCGGTGTCTGGGTCAACCCGTCCGTCCAACGCAGCGCTGAGTTTTGCGAAAGCGTGGGCCAGGATAAGCCGTTGGTGATGACGACAGGCAAAGCGAGTCCACCGGGATTGGCGTTGAGAAGGATGCGATTGAGATCGATTCCCGAAAAAGCCAGATGGTTGAGGCCCTCCAGCACATCCGTTTGCAACGCTGCGGCCCGCTCCGCAAAATCGCCCTTGGCCGCATCCCATTTGACCGCGATGAAGCTCGAGCGATTGGCAAAGGCGCCTTCCACCTGCGGGGCGACGGGAATGCCGACGACGAGAGCGCCTTCGTTCAGCCAAAGCGACAGTACATCGAGGATCACCGCCGTCAGCGCCGAATTCTTGAACAGCCGCTCTCTCGCGCCGATCCGTGAAAAGGCGGTAAAGCGTTGTTTTTCTACGGTCAGGCTCTGGCGGCTGTAACGCGAAACGGCAATGGTTTCGAGCGGGGCTTTCCAGGGGAGTTGCGAGGGCACTTCGGCGCCCTCAAGCTTTTCAGCCCAATAGGCCGCATCCTCGGCACGGGCCGCCGCGATATCTTGCTGCGCGGCGGTGGTTGCGACGGTTGATGCGGGCGGCACGACATCATCGAAGAGTTCCGCCGCAAGGCTGGCTATTCCCCGCCCGTCGAGAATGAGGGCGTCGAAACGCAGGAAAACCGCCACGCTATCCCCCGCCGCAACCTCCGGCAGACGAAACACCGTGACCTGCCAGGGAGAGGCGGCAAGATCGAAATGGGCATGCGAGAAATCCCGCCGCACTGTGTCCATCCGCGCTTCGGCTTCGGCAGAGGACAGGTTCGAAAGATCAACAATATCAAGGTTGATTTCCGGTTCTGCGGAGACAACCTGCACCAGACGCCGCTCATCGATGCGGGTGCGCAGGCTTTCATGCCGCCCGACCATTGCGGTGAGGCGCGAGCGAAGCAATGCCGGATCGATATTGCCGCGATACTCGCGGAACTCCTGCATCGCCACGCCGCTCAGCGGCAGGTGGGTGCCGCGACCGAGCAGATAGGCCTTTTGCAAGGCTGAGAGTGGCCGCTCCATGGGTTTTCCTTTTGTCTGCGCGGTCGCTTCCGGCGCTTGCAAGCCGAATCGCTCCACGGTTTCGGAAACGAGATCGGGGCTGGCGGCCAGACGGCGAAGAAGGGCGGCATAGGTGTCGAACAGGGCTCGCAGCCAGCTTTCCGGCAGCGCATCAAGGCGCACATCCCAGTTGATCAAAAGCCCGCCATCGAGCGCTGCCACCTGCGCATCCAGCGCAACTCCCGGCCCTTGCGAGACGGTGTGGATCATCGGGCCGAACACCCGCCCGATACGCTCTGAAAACAGTTCGCCGCCCGGAAGATCGACCCCGGCGGTAAAGATCACCGGTGAGGTCTGCAAGCCGCCGCGCAGGCGGGAAAGATCACGCATGACGCTGACACCGGGATAGGACTGGTGCGCCAATAGCCCGTTCATATCCCCGAACAGCCGCGCAAGCAGCCTTTCGAGGCTTTCCGCAGGCCGGATATCGACGCCGAGAACCAGCACATTGGAGAATTCGCCGACGATACCGTCGACCCCTTCCACCAAAGGCGCCCGCCAGAAGCCCGGCACCGAAAGCCGAAATTTTTCCGTAGCCGTCGCCTGCGAGAGCGACAGGGCAAAAACACCGAGCAGGAGGGTGGACGTGGTCACGCAGCAGCGCCGCGCCAGCTGTTCCAGACTGCTGCGTTCAGCCGGTGAAAGCGTCGCGGCAAGGCGATCGGTATGAACGGCGCGTGACGCGTCATCGGGAAAGAACGGCAATGGCGGGGCGTCTGGAATATCGGCGATCTGTTGCCGCCGCCACAGCCGGTCGCGTTCGCGCTGGGCCCTAAGTTCCGGATCGGAGAGAAGACGTTCTGCCCAGCTGAAAAAAGACGGCGTCGACTCAGCCGAAAGCTCGCCTTCATCTGCACCGCCTTCATAAAACCGGGCGAGGTCCTCCATCACGATTCGCACGCTGGCCGGATCGATCGCCAGCATATCGGTATCCACATGCAGCCGGGCGCGGCCCTCGGGCAGCAGGCTGAGCGAAACCGCAGCCGGCGGGGCGACGCGCAGATCGGCCCGGCGATGGCTCCACTCCTCACGTTTGGCGGTAAGACGATGCGCAAGCGCCTCCGCATTGAGCGCCGTCATATCCTCCACATCGAGGCGGAGCGGCCGGCCGACAGGGTCCACCGTCTGGTGCCCTTCCGCATCGATCCTGAGGCTGAGCATGGGGTGACGCCGGCACAGTTTCTCGACCGCGACAGCCAGTCTTTCCGCCTCCAGCCCTTGGCCCTCGAACTCGAGATAAAGATGCGGCGTAACTTTTCCGAGTATCCCGTCCGCCTCTCGGCCAACCCAGTAGGCAACCTGCATGGGGGTTAAATTTAGCATGTGAATTTGCACCGATTGACAAAACATGATTATCATAATCAAGTATAAGCCATCGTCAACCACTCGCACAGGAGGCATCCCATGAAAACGGGAGCACTCAGGACGAATGACGTCGAATCCGACGAAATTACTGATTTTGATAGAGAATTTCTATTTACTTCCGGCACCGGACAATTGCGGGCCAAAGGTATTCGCGAAAAGATAACGCTTCCCGCCCGGGGCGGTGAAGATGTTGCAAGCCCTTTGCAGCAGGCAATAAAGGGCGCTTTCGAGCGGGCACGCAGGGCGGGACAGGACAATCCCATCGCCATTGGCGCAATCCCTTTCGACGTCAGCGAACCCTCATGCCTTTATATTCCGGACAACTATGAGTGGAGTTCGAAGGATACCGCTCCGGTCTCGACTGATTCGGCCATGCCGGCGCTTGTCGGCCAGAACAGCCTGCCCGACGAGAGCGGTTTCAAGCGCGCCGTCGAGCATGCCGTCGTCAATTTCCGCCATTCCGATGTCCGCAAGGCGGTGCTTTCGGTGATGCGCGAATTGACCTTCGCCTCCGAGGTCAATGTCGAAAGATTGCTGGCCAGCCTCGCCAAACAGAACCGCGAGGGTTACCAATTCCGCATTCCGCTGCCCGATGGCGGCGATCTGATCGGCGTGAGCCCCGAACTCCTCATCCGCAAGCAGGGTGAAAAAGTCATCTCGAACCCGCTCGCGGGCTCGGCAAAACGCATGACCGACCCGGTGGCGGACAAGGCCAATGCCGACCGTCTTGCGGCGTCGGAAAAGGACCATTACGAGCATAGCCTGGTGATCGAGGATATCCGTTCGCTGCTTACGCCCTGCTGCGCGGAAATCGACGTTCCGGAAAAGCCCTCCCTCATCAACACCGCCGCTCTGTGGCATCTTTCGACGCGTATCGAGGGTCGTCTTGCCGATCCTCAGACCAACGCGCTGCAACTGGCGTGCCTGCTGCATCCGACACCGGCCGTTTGCGGTTTCCCCACCGAACGCGCCCATCGCCTCATCCGCTTCGTCGAGCCCTTCGAGCGCGGGCTGTTCACCGGCATGGTCGGCTGGACGGATGCCGAGGGTAACGGCGAATGGGTGGTGACAATCCGTTGCGGCACCGTGCAGCGGGAAACCGTGCGGCTCTTTGCGGGCGCCGGCATCGTTGAGGCCTCGGAGCCCGAATCCGAATGGGCCGAGGTGCAGACCAAGCTCAAGACCATGCTGAACGCCTGCGGTCTTTCTGCCTAATTTTCCCAGGGACAAACCATGACAATCGAATTTGAACGCTGGCCCGACGATCTGGCGCGCCGATACCGCGACCGCGGCTACTGGATCGACAGACCGCTCAGCGACATCCTCACCCAGCAGGTGGAACGCAGGCCGGATGCGACCGCGCTGATCTGCGGCGAACGCCGCTTCACCTATGCCGATCTCGACCGGCAATCCTCCAATCTCGCCGGGCATCTGGCCGCGGCGGGCATCAGCAGGGGCGACACCGCGCTGGTGCAATTGCCCAATATCGCCGAGTTCTATCTCGTCTTTTTCGCTTTGATGAAAATCGGTGCCGCACCCGTCAACGCGCTTTTCAGCCATCGCAAGCTGGAAATGACCTCCTATGCCGAGCAGATCGCGCCGAAGCTGGTGATAGGCTCGCGTTCCCACGAGCTTTTTGCCACTGACACGTTTCTGGATGCGCTGAAACTTGTCTCTCCGCAGCTTGCGTTGACGCTGCTGCTCGGCGACATGGAGCCGCAGCGCAGCCTTGAACAATGGCTTGCGTCGCCTGCCGAAAATGCGCCGCCCTACGGCCCTTCGGCACCCGACGAGGTGGCATTGTTCCAGCTTTCCGGCGGCAGCACGGGTACGCCAAAACTGATCCCCCGCACACATAACGACTATGGCTATAGTGCCCGGGCCAGCGCGGAAATCTGCGAACTCTCTCCCCAGACCCGTTTCCTCTGCGCCATTCCGGTGGCGCATAATTACCCGATGAGTTCGCCCGGCGCGCTCGGCGTGTTCCATGCCGGGGGTGCGGTCGTCATGGCGGCCAATCCGGAGCCGCTTGCCTGCTTCGACCTCATCGAAAAACATGGCATCGATATCGTGCCTCTGGTGCCGCCGGCTGTGGCGCTGTGGCTGCAGGTGGCTCCCGCCCATCGCGAACGGCTGAAATCCCTCAAGCTGCTCCAGGTCGGCGGCGCAAGCTTCGCTGAAGCTCTCGCCCGCCAGGTGCCGGAGGTGCTGGGCTGCGCACTGCAACAGGTCTTCGGCATGGCGGAAGGTCTGGTGAACTATACCCGGGCGGGTGATCCGGACCACATCGTCTTCACCACGCAAGGGCGGCCGATCAGCCCGGATGACGAGATCCGCATCGTTGACGAGGACGGCAACGACGTGCCCGAAGGCGAAGCCGGCATGCTGGCGACGCGCGGCCCCTATACGTTCAGGGGGTATTACCGTGCGGCCGAGCACAGCGCCCGCGTCTTCGACAACCAAGGTTTTTATTATTCCGGCGACGTCGTGCAGCGCACGCCCGAAGGTTATCTGCGGGTCGTTGGCCGGGTGAAGGACCAGATCAATCGCGGCGGCGAAAAGGTCGCGTCGGAAGAGGTAGAAAACCTGATCCTGCGACATCCGGATGTGACGCATGCCGCACTGGTCGCGATGCAGGACGAACTTCTCGGCGAAAAGAGTTGCGTCTTCGTCGTGTCGCGCAATCCCGCGCTCAAGGCGCCGGCCATCCGCCAGCATCTCGCCGGTCTCGGCGTCGCGGATTACAAGCTGCCGGACCGGGTGCGCTTCATCGAGACCATGCCGCTCACCGCCGTCGGCAAAATCGACAAGAAAAAGCTGCGCGACCTGCTGGCAGCGCCCGTTGCCGTCAGCGCCTGAGGTGCCCCTTAAATCGATAGGGACGCTCGAGAGGGCGTCCCAACCCACAAGATTACGCGCCGCCTGAACCGGCGCAGCCAAACCACTGAGGTTATTATGACGATCCCCACAATCTCCGATTATCCGATGCCGATCTCGGCAAGCTTTCCGGCCAACAAGACCAAATGGCAGCCGGACGCCAAGCGCGCCGTGCTGCTGATCCACGACATGCAGCGTTACTTCCTGCGGTTCTACGAGACCGACGGCAAGCTGATGACCACGCTCATTGACAATCTCGCCAGGGTGAAGGCCTGGGCGGTCCAGAACGGCGTGCCGGTCATCTATACCGCCCAGCCACATAACCAGCCGCCCGGCGACCGCGCGCTGCTGAACGACATGTGGGGGCCGGGGCTTACCGTCGTCGATCCGGAGTTGCAGAAGGTCGTGGACAAGCTTGCGCCGACCCCGGATGACGTCGTGCTGACCAAATGGCGCTACAGCGCCTTCCAGCGCTCCGATCTTGCAGAACGCATGAAAGGCTGGGGCCGCGACCAGATCATCGTCGGCGGCGTTTACGCCCATATCGGCTGCATGATGACGGCGGTGGAAGCCTTCATGAAGGATATCCAGCCTTTCATGATCGGTGACGGCGTCGCCGATTTTTCCGAAGGCGAACACCGCATGGCGCTGCAATATGTGGCGACGCGCTGCGGCGTGGTGATCGATACTGCAAGCCTTACCGGTTCGGGCGAAGCCACCGATATCAGCGAATGGCTGAAAGCCCGTGTCCTGCAACTGGTGGAGGACGACAGCGACATCGACCCCGATGAGAACCTGATCTTCTACGGTCTGGATTCGCTGCAGGTGATGAAGCTTGCCGGAGAACTGAAGGAACGCGGCGTCACCGTGGGCTTCGATGAGCTTGCCCGTGTGCCGACGCTTTCGGCCTGGTGGGCGCTGATCGAAGAAAAGCGGCTCGCAGCCTGAGCGGACGGACCAGATGACGCAGAGAAGATTTACCGAACGGCGCGTGCTGGTGACGGGCGCCGCGCAGGGCATCGGTCGCCGCATCGCCGAGCGTTTCACCGAGGAAGGGGCCGAGGTCATCGGCCTCGACCTTATCGCCAATGCAACGGATGCGCCCTTCCGCCAGATCGCGCTCGACATCACCGACGCAGCGGCGGTGGAGGCGGTCAGCAAGGCAATAGAGAAGGAGTGGGGCGGGCTCGACATTCTGGTCAATGCCGCCGGCATATTGCGGCTCGGCGACAGCGAAAGCCTGACGCCGGAAGACTGGAGAGCCTGCATGGACGTCAATGCCGCAGGACCCTTTTACCTGCTGCGGCAATGGAGCGGTGTGTTCAAACGGCAGCGGCATGGGGCCATCGTCAATGTCGGCTCCAACGCCGCCGTCGTGCCGCGCATCGGCATGATGGCCTATTGCGCCTCCAAGGCAGCGCTGGTCAGCCTCAGCCATTGTGCCGCCCTTGAACTCGCGCCCTATGGCGTGCGCTGCAATGTCGTCTCCCCTGGCTCCACCGATACGCCGATGCTTGCCGGCATGCTGAGCGATCCTTCCGGCAAGGACCGGCTGGTCGCCGGCCTGCCCGAGCAGTTCAAGCTCGGCATTCCGCTCGGCAAGATCGCAAGGCCGGACGATATCGCCGATACGGTGCTGTTCCTCGCCTCCGATCAGGCCGGCCATGTGACGATGCAGCAAATCGTGGTCGACGGCGGCGCCACGCTCGCGGCCTGAACATCGGTCCGCTTGATGGAGGTGACGGATATGGCAGTTGCACCGGCGTTTCACCGCGAAGCCGTTTCCGGCGATCCACCCGAGGCCATCTGGCCTTGGCCGGATGGCAGATGCGATTGCCATTGCGTCACCCTTCACTACAGCGCCGACGAAGGGTGTGGCGGCGAGGTCCCTCCCTTGCCGCCGCAGCTTTTATACGCCCTGCCCAGACGCAAGGCAGAATTCGTCGCCGGGCGCAGATGTGCGGCAGAAGCCATCCGCCGCCTCACCGGCCGCGCCGCCTTTCCCGGTATGGGAGAGGACCGCGCGCCGATCTGGCCAGAAGGCGCGATCGGCGCGATTTCCCACAGCCATGAACGGGCGATTGCCATTGTCGGCTCTTCCGAGCGGTTCTGTGGCATCGGCATCGATATTGAAAGACTCCTGACCGAGGAGGAGGCCGGCGATATCGCCGTGCAGGCCCTGACGGCAAACGAACGCCACAGCCTCGGGAATGACATCGATCCCTTCATCACCGGCTTGATCTTTTCGGCCAAGGAAAGCCTGTTCAAGGCGCTTTATCCGACAGTGAAACGTTTTTTCTTTTTCGATGCGGCCGAACTATCCGGCTTAGACGACAACGGCTCGGCCTCTCTGCGGCTGACCGCCGACATAGGCGGTGAATGGCACAGGGGAACGGAGATTCCCTTCCGTTTCTGCCGCTTCGACGGCTTTCTCGTCACCCGGATCATGATCGGGCGCTAACGAAGAAAGCGGCCTCGTTGAAGGGAAAATGACCAGTTCCACTGCCCTTCCCGTCATTCGCATGAAATATTGAGACGGTAGGCACCTTGCTGGAATGATTCCAAACAAGCAACGGTGGAGACAGACTATGACCGACATCGATACAAGCAAATTGTCCTGGGACGAATGGGACGAACTGCAAAACCCGCCGCCGGCCGAAACCGATTTCGACCGCGTGGTCGAAACCGCGATTTCCCGCCGCGGCTTTCTTGGCGGCGTGCTTGCCTTCGGTTCGGCCGCGGCCGCCATGGGCACGCTCGGCAACCTGATGACCAGCACCTCCGCCGAGGCGCAGGAAGCTGCCGCCGGTCGTTTCCCCTTTAAGCCGGTTGCCGCCGCCACCGACCACACCATCCATGTACCGGAAGGCTACAGCTGGAAGCCGGTCGCCAAATGGGGCCAGCCGCTGTTCTCCAACGTTCCCGATCTCGACCCCGCCAAGGGCGTCAGCGTTGAGAATTCCGACAAGGTCTTCGGCGAAAACACCGACGGCATGGAACTGTTCATGGTCGGCGCTCATCAGCTGATCGCTGTCAACCATGAATATGTGAACCCGGAAACCAACCTGCCGCACGCTGAGAAAGGCAACCCGAAGACGGCCGACGACGTGAAAATCCTGCAGAACATGCAGGGCGTCACCGTCATGGAAGTCGCGGAAGGCACCGAAGGCTGGGAAATCGTTCTTGACAGCCCGTTCAACCGCCGTATCCACCACAACACGCCGATGAAGCTTTCCGGCCCGGCCGCCGGTTCCGACCTCGTCAAGACCGCCGCCGATCCGAAGGGCATCGACTGTCTCGGGACCTTCAACAATTGCGGCGCCGGCCGCACGCCCTGGGGCACCTACCTCACCTGTGAAGAAAATTTCAACGGCTATTTCGGCACCACCGACGCCGCCTTCAAGCTGCCTGATGATTACAAGCGTTACGGCATCGTCGCCGAGACCCGTTATGCCTATGAGAAATTCGACGCGCGTTTCGACGTCGCCAAGAACCCCAACGAGCCGCGCCGCGCCGGTTACGTGGTCGAGATCGATCCTTCGGACGCCTCCTCCACCCCGATCAAGCGCACCGCGCTTGGCCGCATCAAGCACGAGAACGCCGCTGTGGTGATTGCCCGTGACGGCCGTGTCGTCGTTTACATGGGTGACGACGAGCGTGGCGAATTCCTCTACAAATTCGTCTCCAACGGCATTTATGTTCCGGGTGGCGACACCTCGAAACTGCTCGACGAAGGCACGCTCCACGTCGCCAAGTTCGCCGATGACGGCGCCGGCGAATGGGTGGCTCTGACACCTGAAACCACTGGCATGAAGATCGATGAAATCTGCGTCTTCACCCGTCAGGCCGCTTCCAAGGTGGGCGCAACCACCATGGACCGTCCGGAATGGGTCGCCATCAACCCGGTCGCCATCGAAGCCTATTGCGCGCTGACCAACAACAGCCGCCGCGGCGAAATGAAGGATGGCAAGCTGCGCGCCAATGCCGGCGGCGACGCCATGGCCATCAATGCCGCCAACCCGCGCGAAAAGAACGAATACGGCCAGATCGTGCGCTGGTATCCGGAAAATGACGACCATGCGGACGGCAAGTTCAAGTGGGACCTGTTCTGCATGGCCGGCAACCCTTCCGTTCACAAGGACGCCTTTGCCGGCTCCTCGAACATCAACGAAGGCAACATGTTCAACTCGCCTGATGGCATGATGTTCGACTCGACTGGTCTCCTCTGGATCCAGACCGATGGCGAAGACAGCAATGAAGGCAACTTCGCTGGCCAGGGCAACAACCAGATGCTGGCGGGCGATCCGGCCACCGGCCGTATCGAGCGCTTCCTGACCGCGCCGAAGGGTTCCGAAGTCACCGGCCAGACATGGTCCGGCGACAAGCGCACCCACTTCGTCGGCATCCAGCACCCCGACGCCCCCTTCCCGGATGGCGAAGGCAAGCTGCCACGCTCGACCGTCATCGCCATCAAGCGTGACGACAACGCACAGATCGGTTGATGCTGTGAAATAGACGGAACCGGGTCCCGGGATAACGGAGAGCCGGTTCCATTAATGAGAGCGCCGTGCGCCCCGAAGGATGCACGGCGTTTTGTTTTGCGAGCAAATCCCGAAGGCTCTGTTTTCCCGTAACAGGTTGTGTCACCGACCCCTTGTCCACAAGCGGGGTCATTTTTCAGCCCCAGTAGATAACGACGATTTCAAGCACGCAGACAATGAGCTGTGAGGGCGTCCCGGTGACTGCGGGAACGGAGTTTGGGTCTATTTAACGACCCCCTAGCACTGTTGCGGGAAGAAAGGGCACGACGTTCCCGTCAACCCTCCCTTCCCGCAACACGCTTTTGCCCGCCCCGAACTCTGGAAGGCGTCAGGCCTCACGAAACGTGCGATTGGCCTGATCGAGCAGGGGTTTGAGAAAATAAGACAAAACGCTTCGCTCACCGGTGGTGATAAAGGCTTCCACCGGCATGCCGGGCATCAGGGTAAATTCCCCGAGCCGCTTTATCTGCTCCTGCGAGGTGGCAACACGCACGATATAATAACTCGTCCCTGTCCGCGTATCGACCGTCACATCGGCCGAAATGCGTTCCACCGTTCCGGTGATTTCCGGTGTCGTTTTCTGGTTGAATGCGGAAAAACGCAGGTTCGTCGCCTGACCATAGTAGATCTGGTCGATATCCTGCGGCGCGACTTTCGCCTCGACCACGAGTTTATCGACCTCCGGCACGATCATCATGATCTGCTCACCGGGTGCGACGACGCCGCCGACCGTGTGGACCGCCAGCTGATGTACGACACCATCCTGCGGCGCGATGATATCGACGCGCTTCAACTGATCTTCGGCCGCCACCCGGCGCTCGACATATTCGCCGATGCGGGCGTCCATCTCGCGCAGATCCGACCCGACTTCTTCCGACCATTGCTCATCGATCTGGATGATCTGCAGAGACGTCTCGCTGATTTTCGCTTCAACCCCGGCAATGCCGGCCATCAACCGGCCGATATCGCCTTCGATATCCGTGGCCTGCCGTTCCAGCGTACTGAGCCGGCTTTTTTCCATCAGTCCCCTGTCATGCAGGGAACGAAACCGGGTCAACTCGTCATCAACCATGCCCTGCTCGCGGAAATTCGCCGCACGCTCGGCGTCCATGCCCGCTATTTCATCGCGAAGCTGCCGAACCCGCTGTTCGAGCTGACGTTTCTTGCTTTCACGAACGGCCCTGCGGTCCTCGTAAAGACGCTGCTCGGCGCTCATCATCGCGGCGATCTCAGCATCGCCTATTTTGTTGAGAAGCACCTGCGGGAAAACCACCTTGCCGGCCCGGTCGCGCTCGCTTTCAAGCCTCGCCCTGCGGGCGATGAACTGATCGAGGCTTTTGACGATGATGGCGAGGTTTGCCCTGGTCATCGTCGCATCGATGCGCATCACCACGTCACCGGCCTTCACCCGGTCGCCGTCTCGCACCATCAGCTCGCTGACAACGCCGCCCACCGGATGCTGTACTTTTTTAAGGCTTGTTTCCACCACCAGCGAGCCCTGAGCGATGACCGCGCCGACGATTTCTGTGCCGACGGCCCAACCGCCGAACAGGCCGATCAAAGTTAGAAATCCGAGCGCACCGACAAGAAGATGGCTGCGGATCGAGCGTTTGAGTGACTGCCATTCGTCCATCTCTTATGCCTTTCCTGTTTCTGCGCCCTGCACGACCTTGAGAGCACCGGCCATGCCACCGACAGGGCGAAGCACCTTGGCCAGCACCTCCTCCTTGGGTCCGAAAGCCTGCTGCCGGCCATCGGTGATCATCAGCACCTTGTCCACGGCATAGAGCGCGCTCGGCCGGTGAGCGATGATGACGGCGACGCCACCGCGCTCGCGAACTCCGAGAATGGCCGCGGTCAGCGCATCCTCACCCTCGGAATCGAGATTGGAATTCGGCTCGTCGAGCACAACGAGGAAGGGATCGCCGTAAAGCGCCCTCGCAAGCGCGATCCGCTGCTTCTGCCCCGCCGACAATTGCCGTCCGGTTTCACCAACTTCGGTGGAATAGCCATCCGGCAGGCTGACGACCAGATCGTGGATCCGCGCGCTGCGCGCCGCCGCGATGATCTTGTCCGATGTCGCTTCCGGATCAAAGGAGGCGATGTTTTCGGCGATCGTGCCGTCCAGCAGTTCGATCGATTGTGGCATATAACCGATGTGGCGCGCCAAGGCGGCGGCCGGCCATTGGTCGAGTGTCGCGCCGTCCAGCCGGATCGCACCTTTGAACGGCCGCCAGAGGCCGACAAGCAACCGCGCCAGCGAACTCTTGCCCGAGCCGCTCGCCCCGATCACGCCGAGGCCGCTGCCGGCCGCAAGCGTAAAGGCGATATCCTGCAACACCGGCTCATCCGCTTCCGGCGGGATGGCGCCGACACGCTCGACCGACAAAAGGGCATGCGGTGCGGGCAGGTCCATGCGGGCAGCGGTATCCGGCAGCAGCGCCAGCGTTTTTTCAAGACGTCGGCGGCTTTGACGGGCCGCGATGAAACCCTTCCAGTTGGCGATGGCGAGATCGACCGGCGCAAGCGCCCGTGCCGAGAGGATCGAACCGGCGATGATGATGCCGGGCGTCGCCTGCTCGTTGATGACGAGCCAGGCACCGACAGCCAGAATGCCGGATTGCAGCAGCATGCGCAGCACCTTGCTGGCCACCCCGAAACCGGAGGAGACATCGCTTGCCGACCGCTGCTCGCGAACAAATGCGCGGTTATCCGCCTGCCAGCGTTCCCGCAGGAAAGGCGCCATTCCCATGACGGCGATGATATCGGCGTTCCGGCGGCTGGTTTCAGCCAGCCGGTTACGTTTGGAGGAGTGCCGCGCCGCTTCTTCCACGGGATGCCGCGACACCAGTTCCGTCATCAATGTGAAGACCGTGAGAATGGCGGCGCCGGCAAGTGCGGTGACGCCGAGCCAGAAATGGAAGGCGAAACAAATGGCGATGTAAAAAGGCAGCCAGGGCAGGTCAAAAAGCGCGGTCGGCCCGCTTCCCGACAGGAACGAGCGGATCGTATCGAGATCGCGAAGCGGCTGGGCCTGACGGCCGCTGACAGGCAGGCGCAGCTGAAGGCCGATCATCGCATCGTAAACCTTGGAGGACAGCACCTGATCCAGACGGTCGGAAATGCGCACCAGCAAACGCCCGCGCAAACCGTCGAACAGACCCTGAAACGCATAAAGCACGACGACGATGCCAAACAGTGCCACCAGCGTCGGCAGGCTTCGGCTCGGCAACACCCGATCATAGACCTCCATCATGAACAGCGAACCAGTGAGATAGAGAATATTGACCAGAGCGCTCAGCAGGCCGATGCCAATGAAGGCGCCTGTGCAGCCGGCGAACACGCCCCTGATCTGGCGGACATTATTGTTGGCGGAATTATAACGCATTTTTACTAATCCGTTGAGATCGGGGCGGTAACGGCCGGCGGTAACATGCCGGTGTCAGGTGCCCGCGAACGTGAAAAAGGCGCATCCCGAAGGATGCGCCCTTTGTGGGTCAGGCGAAGCGGAAATCGTCAATCGCGAACTGCTCGGTCTTCACTCCATCAAAGGTGATGGACGATCCGTCCTTGAAGGCGATCTGCGCACCGTTTTCTCCGTCGGTGAAGGAGCCGGAGGCGATGAGCGCCTGATAATCGGCGAAGACATCCTTGGAGAGCTGTACGACATCCGTGCCCTCGGCACCGGCCTGGAAGTCCGTCACCACATCACGGCCGCTGCCGGCTGCGAAGACAAAGGTGTCCGCGCCGCTACCACCGGTCAAGACATCATTGCCCGCGCCGCCATTCAGCGTGTCGTTGCCGGAACCGCCGTTCAGCGTGTCGTTACCAGCACCGCCGTGAAGTGCGTCACTGCCTGCGCCGCCCATCAGCACATCGTTGCCGGAACCGCCCTCGACGATGTCATTGCCATCACCGGCAACCACACGGTCATTGCCAGCACCGGCATCCACCATGTCGTTGCCACCGCCGGCAAGCAGGGTGTCGTTGCCGGCATCGCCGTCGAGCATGTCCTTGCCGTCGCCCGCCACCAGCACATCATTGCCGCCAGTGCCTTCCACGATGGTATACTCGGTATATCCGTCCACCTTCACAGTCGTGGTACCCTTGGCTTCGCCGCCATTTGCATCACGAACCGTATAGCTGAGCGTCACGGTTGCCTGCTGGTCGTCCTGCAACGCCGCAAAAGCGGATGAGGGATCGACGACCAGCTTGCCATCCACGACCGAGAAGGCCGCAGCAGCCTGTGCGTTGGTCACGGCAATTCCGGCAACCGCCATCACGGTTACACTGACGAGCGTCAGGCGGTCGCCTTCCACGTCGGTGTCGTTGGCGACGAGATCGAACGCGGCGTTATCCTTTTCACCCACGGTGATCTGGTCGTCCACGGCGACAGGCGCATCGTTGACGGGAGCGATCGTCACGGTGACCACGCTCTCAACGCTGCCGCCCTTGTTATCGGACACGATGACTGTGAAGCTGTCGGTTCCGTTGACATTCGCGTTCGGCGTATAGACCCATTCGCCGGTCGCCACGTCGATCTTGACATCACCCTTGGCCGCTGCGGCTCCCGTCTTGATGGCGTAGGAAAGCGTGTCGCCATCGATATCCGAAGCGACGATCTTGCCCTTAAGAACAACATCCTCATCCGTTTTCGCGGCAATGGCAGCGGCAACCGGTGCATCGTTGACCGGCTTGACGGTGAAGTTCGCCGTTGCCTCGCTCGAACCGCCGCGGCCGTCGGAGATCTTGTAACTGAAGGATGCCTTGCCGTTGAAATCCACCGCCGCAGTGAAGCGTATGCCATTTTCTTCCAGAACCGCCGTTCCACCGGCAGCCAGGGAAACTTCAGTCACCGTCAACCGGTCGAGATCGGCGTCCATGTCATTGCCGAGCAGAGCGCCAAAGGAGATGAGGAAGGATGCGGCATCCTCATCGATCGCGGCAAGCGTATCAGCCGCCGCGACCGGACCACGATTGACGAGACCCTTGACGATCCCATCGCGGTTCAGCTGCGTTCCATCTGCAAAAGACACCAGTTCGATGCCGCCGCCAGAAAGCTGGTTGCGCAGCGACAGTTTTTCGCCATTGGCAAACTCGATTTCGACGGTATCGCCGAACTTGCGCAGGACAGCTTCGTTTCTGGCGATATCGTCCAGCACGAGCACATCCTTGTCGCCTGCCACACTCGTGGTCTCGATGATGTCGTCGGAACCGTCGCCACGGCCGTAGATGTAGGTATCGGAACCATCACCGCCCAAAAGCAGGTCGTTGCCCGCGCCCCCTTCAATGACGTCATCACCAAGACCGCCGGAGACGATATCGTTGCCATCGTCGCCAAACAGCGTGTCGTCGCCGTTGCCGCCCGACAAGGCATCGCGTCCTGCGCCACCCTTCAGCACATCATCGCCATCGTCACCGCTCAGGCGATCATTGCCGCCGTTGCCGAGCAGCCTGTCGTTACCGCCTTGGCCAAGGATCATCTCGTCCGCATCGTTTCCGGTCAGTACGTCGTTTGCCCCGCTGCCATTGAGGGTCTTGCCCGCATCGAGACCGGATTTAAGGTCAACCACCGTCAGATTGTCGAAGGTCAGACCCGCATTGCCCCAGGAGTAAAGGCCGAAGGTGCCTGCATCGAGTTCGCGGTCACCGATCGGATAGGCAAACAGCGCCTCATCATTGAGGAAGGCAGTGATCTTGTCGCCGGAGACTTCGGCGCGAAGCTTCATTGCCTGACCCGGCTCGTATTTGCCCGGCACCTGGGCCAGAATTTCCTCAACGCCGTTCCTCATGCGCATGAGGTTGAAGATGCTGCCGGCACCGTTTCTCGGACTGCGGTCGAGAATGCCGTCGGCATCCAGTTCGAGCTTGTAGTAGTTCTTGCTGTCCTTGTAGCGGAACAGGAAGCCGAGGCCGTCCTTATCAGGCGTCTGGATCGTCGCTTCGATGGCGTAGTCGGTCCAGGCGAGCGCCGCCGGATCGTTAAACAGTGCATAGGTACCAAGACGCAGAACGTTGACACCATCGCCGAGCGGGCTCCAGCCGCGCTGCCAGTAGTCAGCCGCAGTTGCACCGGTCCAGATCAGTTCGCGGCTAGCAAGCCCGGTCGTCTGAAGAAGCTTGCCATCGGAGATCAGCCATTCGGACGTCTTGCCGTCCGGTCCGATACCGCCAAGTTCGCCCTCGTCGACGATCTTGAAGCGAGCCATTGCCTCGGCCGAAGAGAAATCCTCGGCGACAAGGATTTTCGTCCTGTCCACGACCGTGACGTCGATACGGTCCGTCGAAACGGAACCATTTGCCGCTGTAACCTTCAGGAGCAGCTTGTTGACGCCCGTATCGAGGGCGACATCAACCGTCTTGCCGGTTGCGACGACATTGCCCTTGAGGTCCGTCCAGACGAAGCCGGTCAGTTGCTCAGGCCCGAAAGAACCCGACGCGTCGAGCGTGACGGACGCCTTGCCGTCGCCCTCGATGTCGTAGGCTCTTTGATCAATGCCGGCCTTGGCGGTCGTGCCTGCCTTGGTGACGACGATGTCATCGAAAACCGAAGCGCGCTGACCGCTGGAATAGACACCAACGGTGCCGCCGGAAAGCGGAGCGGTCGCATCCATGACAGGGCCGCCGAAGACGTTCTTGTCGCCAATGAAGACGTTGATGGAGCCACCGACCACGGCAACAGTCAGCGGGATATCCATATTATAGGGCGTGCCTGCATTGACCTCGGCAAGCAGGACTGCCTTTCCGTCGGCGACCTTTACAAGCTGGCGGCGGTTCGTTTCGCCGTCCATGGCGAAGCGGTAGTAGTTGTTTGCGTCCTTATAGTAGAAGTAGACGCCCATCGCATCGTTATCGAGTTGTGTCAGCGTCGCCTCGAACACGTAGTCGCTCCAGGCGGCCGACTGAGCGCCGATATAGACGAGCTTGTTGCCCGCAGCATCGCTCTGGTCGAAAAGTGCCGCCTCAGGTGCCGCAAGATTGGCGCTTGCGGTCGGGCGGGAAAACACCGTGCCCTTGAGCAGGAACCGGCCGGTATTGCCGTCAGCTGCGCCAAAATCGGTGGCCCAGCCCTCGGCTTTGCCGTCGTTGAAGTTTTCAACAAGCAGTGTGCGGTCGCCGCGCACCAGAACATCGATCTTATCGCTGGTCTTGACGCCGTTCACATCCGTTGCTGTGAGCGTCAATTTATGCTTGCCGAGAGCGAGATCGGCCACAGCCTCCCTGCCTTCAGCAACGATATCGCCGTTCTTGTCGGTCCAGACGAAGCTCTGTATTTCACCGACAAGCAGCGACTTCGCACCGGACAGGGAGACAGCGGCTGCGGATGCCCCGGCAGCGGCATTGGCGACGATATCGTCTCCGGCCTCGGCCATGGCGCGGGCCTTGCCTGCACCGACATAGACATTCTCGAACACTTCCTGATGTCCGCGATAATAACCAGTCAGGCCATCGCGATCGAGCTCAGGCTTGGTGCGGTAACCATCGAGATAATCGTCGAAGGCGGTGAAATAGGTCTCTGTGGTGATGCGGTTATTGTCAGGATCAACGGTGATCAGGCGCATCGCGCCGTTGCCGCCATTATTGCCGCGCGATTCAACGCCGTTGCCGGTGATTTCACGCGATACACCGTTCTGGTAATTGACCAGGAACTGGAAGACGGGCTCGCCATACTGGTTGTAAGTGATGTCGGTTTCCGCGCCGTCGCCGAAAATATGGCCGGAGAAGGTCATGACGATGTTGGGGTAACGTGCAAGCAGCGCGCGGGCGACATATTCGCCGTCGTTTGCACCACGCTGGTCGGTGCGCATGCCGTAGTCGTAGCCGGCACCTTCGTCATAAAGCGGCAGGGCCAGGTTGTCCTGACGCGTCGCATAGCTGGTCAGCGAATGCGTTGCGAGCATGACGCGGTAGTCGGGAAACTTCTCGATGACGTCGCCCGCCCAGCGGATCACGTCGTCGCGCGGACCGAATTCGAGCGAGATGGACAGCCACTTGGTGCCATCCGGCGCGGTGAAGGTGCTGTAGGTATTGCGCGCGGCAGCCTGTTCCTGATCGTAGGCACCGCCGAAGACGCCGGGATTGGTTGCCGCCTGCTTTTCAGCAGAAAAGCGCCTGTCCAGTTCGACTGAGGTGTGGTCGGCAGCACTTCCGCCATTCGCCTGATCGTGATTGCCAGGCAGCAGCGCGTAAGGCACCTTGCCGTCGAGCTTGCGAAGCGCCGGCTCGGCGACATCCCACTCGGCGGGGCGGTTGTTCTGGGTGATATCGCCGACATGGCTCATGAAGACGATTTTATGGCTGTCGCGATTGTCGACCAGCCATTGCGTCATCTCGCCGAACAGGTGCTTGATGCCGGCATTGGACGTGTAGTCCTGCGTGTCTGGGAAGACGGCGATGGTATAGGCGTTCGGACCGGCCACGCGCACGCGGAAGTCGTCCGTGGCGCTCTTGCCGGCACCGTCGGTGGCCGTCACGCGGATATCGGAATGGCCGAGAGCCGCAAAGTCGAGCGTCAACTTGTTGCCGTCCGTCAGGACCGCGGTAACGGTCTCGTTCTTGCTGTTCTGAACGGTGAAGGTGAGCTTCTCACCGGAGAAATGCTTCGACAGATCGATCGTCACATTCGCCGCATCAGGCGTCACCATCATATCCTTGATGGCCGACGTTTTAGCGACGGCAACCGGATCGACCGCAGGCTTCTGGCCGATGGCGAGAATGCCGGCCTGGGCCGGAGTCTTGAATTCGAGGGTTGTGCCGTTACCGGTGACTGTACCCTTTCCAATCGCGGGCGTGGCCGAACCCTGGGCAAAGCGGGTTTCGAGGACGCCGACCTTTTCAGCCTCCTGCTTCATCGCATCCGGCAAGATGCCGGAGGCCTTAGGGCCTCCGAGATACGACATTTCGTCGGCTGTCAGAACCTGTTTGAGGAAAAGAAGAGTGCTGAGGTAGCCGGGCGAGGTTTCGCCATCCTCGTCGGAAAAGATCAGGAAGCCCTTGGACATGTCGATGCCGAAGCGACCGGCGCCGGACGCAGCAATCTTCTGGTCGGCGACGAATTCACCGTTGATGTATTTTTTCATCGAAACCGCGCCGCCCGCATCTGTTTCGATCGTCAAGCCGATGCGGTTCCAGGCGTCCAGCTTGGCCGTGCCGCGATAATCGCTGCTGATGCCAAGGCCATAGCTATCACCGCTTGCCTTGCCGAAAATATCGCCATCGCTGCGGTTGGTAAGGTCAGTCTGCAGGAAAGGCATCCAGCCGGTGGAGCCGTTCTTCGGGAAATAGACGTCGTAGACCAGGCTGTAGGAGGTTGCCGTGCCGGCACCGTTCGGCGAGACGAGAATGCTCTGCTGTTGCGACAGGCGCGGAATGGTCAGGAGCCAGTCAGAGGAGGATTCGATGGGATTGGCGATCGAGTTTTCAGAAGTCGTCATCTCTTTGACCCTTTACGTGAAACGGATTGGCCCTGTGGCCATGCCGGCACGATTAAGGACGACGACTAACGCGCCGATGACGAATTCCTAACAAAACGTAAACGCGCCATAGTGTTTTCCCATGCCCGCCATCGGTTTCCCCAACAGGGTAAACGAAACCATCCGGCAGGCGTCATGGTCTTGTCAGCGTTTTCGCCGATGATCCACATCGCATCGACGCTTGTCGTGTCGACCGGCGGCAGAACAGGAACCCATGTCGATCACACAGCTGAAAGCCTTCCACATCGTTGCGCAATCGGGCGGCTTTTCCCAGGCTGCAAGGGACATGGCAATCAGCCAGTCCACCCTCTCGACCCATGTGCGGGAGCTGGAAGCCATCAGCGGGGTCAATCTTCTGGAAAGAAAAGCGCGCGGGGTGAGCCTCAGCCCACAGGGTGAGCGCCTCTTCGAAATCACCGCCCGCCTGTTCCAGGCGGAAAACGAGGCTAAGGCGTTGCTACGGGGTGAAGTTGACGCCGCCGGCGGACATTTGCGCGTGGCGGCGGATGGCCCCATCCTGCCGCTGCCGATCCTTTCACGGCTGAAGGCCGAGCGACCGCAACTGACCTTTTCCCTTTCCGTCGACAATTCGGCACGGGTGGTGGAACAGATCATCGATTACCGGGCCGATGTGGCCATCACCGCCCGTGCGCCGGACGATCCACGTCTTTACGGGATCAAATTTCTGAGCATGCGGATTGGTCTGTGCGTACCCGTCGCACACCCGTTTGCGCAGCGGGACGGTGTTTTGATGGCCGAACTGGAGGGCATATCCTTCGTCATGCGCGAAAGGGGATCGCGCACGCGTGAAATCTTCGAAAAGAACCTCGCCGATCACGGCATTTCCATTCAGCGTGTGGTCGAGATTTCCTCCCGCGAAGGCGTGCGGGAGGCCATCGCCAACGGCGTGGGATGCGGCGTGGTGGCCGATCTCGAATTCGGCCACGATGCGCGCCTCTGCTTCGTACCATTGCGCGACGCCAGCGAACTGATCGACGAATATGCGATCTGCCTTGCCGAACGCCGGCATCTGCCGCTGGTGCGAAGCTTCATCGAGCTATCCGCCCGGGTCTGATCGCGCGCCAGCAAGGCCAGACAGATCCGGATGCCGTTTTACGATTTTCGGCCGGGTGATGGCGACGGGAGATATCTCATAAGGGCGCCGTCGGAGGCCGTTGCGGGCGGCAAAGCGATTTTTAGGTGCGACTTCACAAAAGCCGCTATAAATCATTCACCTGGCAACCGAAGGAGGCCGCCCATGTCAGACGTAAGGGTGAAACGGATTTACGATGCCGTCAGCGACGATGACGGCGCGCGCATCCTGGTGGACCGGCTCTGGCCCCGTGGCGTGCGCAAGGAAACTGCACGGCTTTCCATCTGGATGAAGGAGATCGCGCCGAGCAACGAATTGCGCAAGAATTTCTCCCATATGCCGTCACGCTTTGCGGAATTCACCCGCCACTATGACGCGGAACTGTCAGCCAATCCAGACGCTGTGGCGCGCATGAAGGCATTTATGGCCGAGGGGCGCGTGACGCTGCTTTATGCCGCCCATGACACCGAACATAATCACGCCCTCGTTCTCGCCGACTATCTCCGCTCGCACTGAATCTCGCCGCCTCGCCCGCAGGCCGGGCTCTGTCTGCCTGGCAAGGTGTGCAGCCTTATTCAGCCGGTTTGGAGGCCGCGCTTTCGATATAGGCGATGAGATTGTCCAGATCTTCCGGCTTGCTGATGCCGGCCAGCGCCATCTTGTTGCCAGGTATTTTCTTCTTGGGTGCACTCAGGAAATCCCGTAATTCTTCCGGTGTCCAGACAAGGCCGTCCTCGCTCGCTTTTTTCATCGCAGCCGAATAAGTATAGTCAGGCACGCCGCCTGCCGCACGGCCGATGATGCCGTTAAGCTGTGGGCCGACCCTGTTTTTTGCGCCCTCGCCTATGGCGTGACAGGCGGAACAGCGCTTGAAGGCTGCCTCCCCCTTGGCAACATCGCCCTCCGAAAGAGCGGGAACGGTGCTTGCGGTCAGCATAGCCGCCGCGATGATGAGTGTCTTGCGCATCATGTCATCCTTGTCTTGCCGTATGAATGCGGCCCGCCCGCAAATGCGGACGGGCCAACAGTTCTTTCTTCAGCTCGTGCCCCAGGCAGGCGTGCCCTTCGTGTAGGGAACGCGGTCTTCGAAACCGCCGGGAATCTCGTCGTAGACGAGAACTTCCGTGGCGCCGATCTTCGAGGTGAAGAAACCGAGCAGCGTCAGCTGCTTGACCAGTGTGAAGGCGTGCGGCTTTGCCGGCGTCTGTTCCGCCTTCGCCTGTTTGTCCAGCGCAGCAAGCAGCGCCTGCCGCTGTTCCGGTGTCAGTTCCAGAAAGGCCTTTTTGTGTTCGGCCTGACTGCGCTTTTCGATGTCGGAAATCGCTGAAAGGAAAAGTGTCCGCTGTTCGTCGGTATAACAATCGGCCGCATAGACGGCCATGAATGCACCCACTTCAGCATCCTTCGCCCCCGGCGTGGAGGTGCGCGGAATGATGGTTTCCGCAACCTCGTCCAGAAACCGGATCTCCTCCGGGGTGAAGACGTGGGCAGCGCCGGCTGGTTTGGCGGCGTTTTCCGTGGCTGTGAGGACATCCGCGCCGATCAGCGGAAGGCCCGAGGCAATGGCTATCAGTTTCAGCAGTTCGCGTCTGTTCATCACAGGTTCCCCTTCTTGCGTTCGGAAACGGCGAATTCAGCGGCACGCGCCGTCAGCGCCATGTAGGTCAAAGACGGGTTGACGCAGGAAGCCGAAGTCATGCAGGCACCATCAGTCACGAAGACGTTCTGTGCATCCCAGACCTGGTTGTTGCCGTTGAGGACGGAGGTTTTCGGGTCGCGCCCCATGCGGGCCGTTCCCATTTCGTGAATGCCCATGCCCGGCGCATAGGTGCCCCTGGAGGGTTTGACATTCTTGATGCCGACCGCCTCGAACATCTCGACGGCGTCATTGACCATGTCTTCGCGCATGTCGAGTTCGTTCTGCTTCATCTCGACATTCATCGACAGGACCGGCAGGCCCCATTTGTCCTTTTTCTCATGATCCAGTTTCACGCGGTTCTCATGATAGGGCAGCATTTCGCCGAAGGCAGTCATGCCGATGGTCCAGCCGCCCGGCTCGGTCAGCGCCTCCTTGTAATCGGCGCCGATATTGAGTTCGGCGATCTCCCGCTCCCAGCGCGAACGGCTGGCCGAGCCCTGATAACCGAAACCACGCAGATATTTGCGCTTGTCGTCGCCGGTATTGCGGAAACGCGGAATGTAGAAACCCGCCGGACGACGGCCCTTGAAGTAGAAATCCTCGAAACCTTCCACCTGACCGGTCGCGCCCATGCGGAAATGGTGGTCCATCACGTTATGGCCGAGTTCGCCGGAGCTGCTTCCAAGCCCGCCTTCCCAGACATCGGTGGCCGAGTTCATCAGCACCCATGTCGAGTTCAGCGTCGAGGCGTTGAGGAAGATGATGTCGGCGGTATATTCGTAGGTCAGGTTGGTTTCGGCATCGATGATCTCGACACCGCGCGCCTTTTTCTTGTCCTTGTCGTAGAGGATTTCCTTGACGATGGAGAAAGGCCGCAAAGTGAGATTGCCGGTGGCGACCGCCGCAGGCAGGGTGGATGCCTGCGTGCTGAAATAGCCGCCGAAGGGACAGCCCAGCCGACACTTGTTGCGGAACTGACAGCGTGTGCGCTCCTGATCGGGAAGCTCCTGGGTAATATTGGCGCAGCGCGAATTGATGAGGTGACGCGTGCCCTTGAACTCTTTCTTCAGCCTGCTGGCCACATCCTGTTCAACGAAATTGAGCGGGATCGGCGGCAGGAATTCACCATCGGGGAGAATATCCAGCCCCTCGCGGCTGCCGGAAATGCCGGCAAAACGCTCGACATAATCATACCAGGGAGAGACGTCTTCATAACGGATCGGCCAGTCGACGGCGATGCCTTCTTTCGCATTGGCCTCGAAATCGGTCTGCGACCAGCGATAGGTCTGGCGTCCCCAGAGCAGCGAGCGGCCGCCGACGTGATAACCACGAAACCAGTCGAAACGCTTTTCCTCGACATAGGGCGTTTCCTGCTCATCGGCCCACATGCCGAGCGTCGCCTCTTCCAGCAGGTAATCGCGGCTGAGAACGGGGTATTTCGCCTTCATCTCCTGCGTAGCGCGGTTGCGATGGGGGTAATCCCAGGCTTCCTTGTCGGCATTCTGATAGTCGGTGATGTGTTCGATATTGCGGCCGCGCTCCAGCATCAGGACCTTCAGGCCCTTTTGCGTGAGTTCCTTTGCGGCCCAGCCTCCACTGATGCCCGAGCCGACAACAATCGCATCATAATGATTGTCTGCCATGATAACTCCTCCGATG
Organism: Agrobacterium sp. BT-220-3; assembly: GCF_025910175.1. Taxonomy (NCBI): domain Bacteria; kingdom Pseudomonadati; phylum Pseudomonadota; class Alphaproteobacteria; order Hyphomicrobiales; family Rhizobiaceae; genus Agrobacterium; species Agrobacterium sp. BT-220-3. The sequence goes on along the minus strand of NZ_JAPAIX010000012.1, from coordinate 38,461 downwards.
TGAGCTTGGAAAAAACGACAGGACGAAGCGCTTCCCGTCGCAACGCGGCGGAAAATGGATATGCGTCTGTCGAACCTCATGCTCCCCGCCGAAACCGGCCGCCGGGGAGCGGTTCTGGTTTTACTGGCAGTGTTTACTGAATGGTCGGCAGGTGTTCGCTAAGGAACGCATTGCCCTTGGTCACGACGGCTTCGGCATCGAGCGGAAGGTCATGCTCAAGGATGAACCATTTTGCGCCGGCCTGTTTGGCCGCCGGCAGAATTGTCTTCCAGTCGAGCGTGCCGGTGCCGAGCGTCGCGAAACCGCGCTCGTTTTCCGCCGTGCCGGCCGGTGCGTTGTCCTTGGCGTGGATGGCGAAAACCTTGCCCTCCAAGGTGCCGAGGAATTCTGCCGGATCATTGCCGCTGCGCGCCACCCAGGCGACATCGACTTCGGCCTGCAGTTTCGGTCCTGCCGCATCGAGCAGCAGTTCGAGCGCCGTCTTGCCGTCGAATTTGACCATCTCGAAGTCGTGGTTGTGATAGGCCATGGAGAGGCCCGCCGCCGAAAGCTTGTCCGCGTAACCGCCAAGCTCCTTGCCGAAGGCGGTCCAGCCGGCAGCGTCCTTCGGGCGGTCTTCCGGCTTCAGGAACGGCACGGTCACGACCGGATTGCCGACGGCCTTCTGCTCGGTGATGACCTCATCGAGATTGCCGCGCAGCTTGTCGATCGGCACATGCGAGGAAATGACCTTGATCCTGTGCTTTTCCAGCAGCGTGTTCAGTTCGCCGGCGCTGACCTTCTGCATATCCACGGTTTCCACGGCGGAAACGCCAGCGCGGTTGAGAATGGCAAGCTGTTCTTCCAGCGTTCCGGAATTGCGCAGCGTGTACATCTGCGCAGCAATTGGCAGCACCTTGCTGTCATCTGCGAAAACCGGATTTGCGAAACCGGCCGCCAGTCCAACCACGAATGCCATGCCAGCGAATTTTGACTTGAACGTTTTCAAACGCGTAACTCCCTTTCCGTTTGATCAATATGACGACACGCGTGCCCACGCCTTTCCCGGCCGTCTGGCCGGGTCATGCCGGGCACTGCCTCCTGTGCCCTGCGTCGTCTCCGTGCTCGATATTGGGTGAGCTAGATGTCGATCCCGACCCAGGACGAGGTCCGACTGGACCGGACGGCCGCATCGATGAATGCGAGACCCGCAAGGCCGTCCTCTATGCCGGGGTAAATCACATCCCCGGCGGCCGTTTTTCCCTCCCTCTTTGCGATGATTGCATCTGCGGCTTCGCGGTAGATCGTCGCAAAACCCTCGAGATATCCTTCCGGGTGCCCTGATGGCACGCGGCTGACACGGTTGGCGGCATCGCCTGCACCCGCGCCATTGCGGGTGATCAGACGCTTCGGCTCGCCGTAAGGTGTGAACCACAGCTCATCCGGCACGCGATGGTGCCATTCAAGCCCACCCTTGTCGCCGTAGACCCGCAGCGACAGGGCGTTTTCATTGCCGACGGCGATCTGGCTCGCCCAGAGCATGCCTTTTGCGCCGCTTGCATAGCGCAGCAGAATATTGGCGCTGTCATCCAGCTGCCGGCCCGGAACGAACGACGTCAGATCGGCATAAAGGCTGCTTGGGATTTCACCCGTCACAAAGACGGCGGCGTTGAAAGCATGCGTGCCGATATCGCCGATTGCCCCGCCCGCGCCGGAACGGCTGGGGTCGGTGCGCCATTCCGCTCCCTTTGCGCCTGTCTTTTCAACGGCTTCGGTCAGCCAGTCCTGCGCATATTCGGCCTGAACGTGGCGCAGCTTGCCGATGGCTCCATCAGCGATCATCTCGCGCATCTGCCGCAGCATCGCGTAGCCGGTGTAATTATGCGTCAGGATGAACAACCTGTCGGATGCCCTGACGATCTCGGCAAGCGCCTTCGCCTCTTCCAGCGTCGCGGTCACCGGCTTGTCGCAGATGACGTGGATGCCGGCGTCGAGAAATGCCTTGGACGGAGCAAAATGCAGATGGTTCGGCGTCACGATGGCGACTGCCTCAATGCCGTCTTCCCGACCAGCCTCGGATGCCGCCATTTCCTCGAACGAGGCATAGGAGCGCTCCGGCGCAATGCCCAGCAGGGTTGCCGAAGCGCTAGCACGCGCGGGATCGGAGGAAAGCGCGCCGGCTACCAGTTCGTAACGGTCATCCAGCCGGGCCGCGATGCGATGCACCGCCCCGATGAAGGCGCCCTGACCGCCGCCGACCATGCCAAGACGAATACGGCGGCTATCGAATTTTGCTATCGTGGAGGACATGAAGTTTCCTTTCAGAGACCGAGAAGGCGACGATTGGCGGCATCATCGACACCGCTTTTGGCGAAATCGTCGAAAGCCCGCTCGGTCACGCGGATGATGTGGTTTTCAATGAAGCCGGCGCCTTCGCGCGCGCCGTCTTCCGGGTGCTTCAGCGCGCATTCCCACTCCAGCACCGCCCAGCCGTCGAAGTCATATTGGGTGAGCTTGGAAAACACCGCGCCGAAATCGACATGCCCGTCGCCGAGCGAGCGGAACCGCCCCGGCCGGTCGACCCAGCTCTGATAACCGCCATAAACGCCGGAACGGCCGGTCGGATTGAACTCGGCATCCTTGACGTGAAAGGCGCGGATGCGCTCGTGGTAGATATCGATGAAATCAAGATAATCCATCGCCTGCAGGACGAAGTGGGAGGGATCGTAGAGAATGCTGGCACGCGCATGATTACCGGTGGCTTCGAGAAAACGCTCGAAGGTGATGCCGTCATGCAGGTCTTCGCCCGGATGCAGTTCGTAGCAGAGATCGATACCGTTCTCCTCGAATGTATCGAGAATGGGCGTCCAGCGCTTGCCGAGTTCGGCAAAGGCCATTTCGACAAGACCCGCCGGGCGCTGCGGCCACGGATAAACGAAGGGCCAGGCCAGCGCACCGGAGAAGGTGGCGTGGCTCTTGAGGCCGAGATGCTGCGAGGCTTTCGCCGCGCACTTCAGCTGATTGACCGCCCATTCCTGCCGCGCCTGCGGTTTGCCGCGCAGTCCAGCGGGCGCAAAACCATCGAACATCTCGTCATAGGCAGGATGAACAGCGACGAGCTGGCCCTGAATATGGGTTGAAAGCTCGGTGATCTCGACGCCTGTCTCGGCCAGACGGCCTTTGATATCATCGCAATAAGCCTTGGAAGCGGCGGCTTTCTCGAGATCGAAGAGCTTGGGATCGGTCGGCACCTGAATGCCCTTGTAACCAAGGGAAGCCGCCCATTGTCCGAGATTGTCGAGCGTGTCGAAGGGGGCTTTGTCCCCGACAAATTGTGCGAGGAAAATCGCCGGGCCTTTGATCGTCTTCATGTCCTTACACTCCTTGCATTCACAGTCTGGCCGCTAACGATGCAGCGGGCGGCAGGGCGCGACTGAACCGCGCACCACCAGTTCCGTCTCCAGCACGATGGTCTCGGCCGTGCGTTTGCCGTTCAGCCGGTCGACCATCAGCGCCATGGCCTTGCGGCCCATTTCCTGTCGCGGCTGGCGCACCGTCGTCAGCGGCGGTTCGAAGGCATTGGCGAAAATGATATCGTCGAAGCCGATGACCGAGACATCGGCCGGAACCGAAAGCCCGCGCCCGCGCAACTCGCTGATCGCGCCAATCGCCATCTGGTCGCTCGAGGCGAAGATGGCGGTGAAGGCAATACCGCCTTCGAGAAGGCTGGCAATCGCCTGACGGCCTGCTTCGATGCTGTAATCGCCTGTCACCAGAAGTTCATCGGCATAAGCGATGCCGGCCTCGGCAAGTGCGTCGCGGTAACCGTCGAAACGCTCCTGCGCCAGACTTTCCGGGACGGGACCGGCCAGATGCACGATCCTTTTATGCCCTGCCTCGATGAGGTAGCGCATGGCGTTGATGGAAGCGGCGCGGTTGTCGACCTTGACGGTGGGAAGCGCGAGTCCGGGCACCGTCTCCGACGCGATGACGATCGGCGGCAGCGCGTCGCCCTGATCGAGAAGCTCTGACGGGAACTGTCCGGTCATCAAGATGAGGCCATCGGCATGTTTCTGCCGGACCATATCGATATGGGTTGCCACGCGGTGTTCGTCGTTGCGGGCATCGCCCATCAGCACCTTGAAGCCCGCTTCGCCCGCCGCTTCCTCCACACCCTTGTAGATTTCGAGATAAAACGGGTTGCCGATATCGCGAACGAGGAGAATGACGGTGTTGTTGGACTGACGCCGGAAGCTCGCGGCCTGCGCGTTGGGAACAAAATTCGCCTGCCGGACGGCGTCGAAAACCTTCTTCCGGGTTTCCGGGCGAACCTTGTCGGGTTGCTGCAGCGCCCGCGACACGGTCGCGATCGACACGCCCGCAAGAGCTGCAACTTCCCTGATATTCGAACCTTGGTCTTTGCTCATCTGTCACACACGCAACTGCTTTTGGCGGCCATAAAGCAGCATCAGCGCAAGTAACGTGACACCGAATATGATCTGCCGGGCCCATACATCGAGGTTGAGCGTTATCAGTACGCTTTGCAGAATGGTGAGTGCAACTGCCCCGGCCATGGTGCCGATATATCCGCCCGCACCACCGGCAAGCGAGGTGCCGCCAATGACGACCGCGATGATCGACGGAAGGACATATTGGTCGCCGACGGAAATGAAGGAGGTGCCGGTGTAACCGATCACGCAGACCCCGGTCAGCCCGGCAAACAGGCCGGACAAGCCGTAGAGCAACGTGCGGATCAAAGACACGGGCAATCCGACCAGCGTTGCCGCCCGCTCATTGGAGCCGATGGCGTAAATGGAGAAACCGAACGCCGTGCGGCGCAGCACGAACAGCATGATCGCGGCAATGCCAAGCCAGACGAAGAGGACGCCGGGAATGCCGAAGACGAGCGGCCGGTTGATGAAGCCTGCCAGAAGAGGTGCGGCCGCACCGGAGGGAACGCCCTGCGAATAGACCACCAGTCCGCCCTGAATGACGGCCGTCATGCCGAGTGTCATGACCAGCGGCGGAATGCGCACGAAGGTGATGCCGAGGCCGTTGATGAGGCCGATCAGGAAGGGAACACCGCCTGCAACGAGAATGGCAAGCGGAATGCCGGCGTTCTGGCCGTTCATCATGTTGCCAGCGAGAACAGCACCAAGCGAGATCATTGCGCCGACCGAAAGATCGATGCCTTCGCGTCCGCCGAGGATGACGAGGTTCTGCCCCGCCGCGACGATGCCGAGAATGGCGGCAATCGTCAGCAGCCGCACGATCTGCGAGCCCTGCGCGAAGCCGGGCGACAATAATTCGCCGACGAGCAGCAGGAAGACCGATGCGCCAATGGCAATGGTCAGGGGATCGGTGATGAGGGATTTGATTTGCAAGCCGGGATTGGTCATATCAACGCCTCGTCACCAGAACGCCACCGGCAAGCGCCGTCAGCACAATCAAACCCTGCACCAATGTCTGGTACTCGAAGGGCAGGCCCGCAAAGAAAATCACATTGCCGATCATGCCGAGCACCAGCGCTCCCGCAATCGACCCGGTCGAGCTGCCGAAGCCGCCCGAAAGTGCGGTGCCGCCGAGCACCACCGCCGAAATGGAGGAGAGCGCCAGGCTTGCACCAAGCAAGGGATCGCCAGAGGCGGTCTCGCCCGTCAGGCACAGCGCTGCCAGTGCCGAAAACAGACCGGAAACCATGTAGGCGCCGATGCGGATACCCGAGAGGCGCAGACCCGTCTGGAAAGCGCCGGTGCGATTGCCGCCAACGGCCAGCAAATGAACGTGGAACGGAATGCGCGATACGATCAGCGTGAAGGCGATGCCCGCCAGCAGTACCCACAGTACGAAGGGCAGGCCGATGAAGCTGCCGGAATAGGTCTGCCAATAGGCTTCCGGCACCGGAAGACCGGCCTGCGGCAGAACCCAGATGGCAAGCCCGGCGAAGATGATGCCCGTCGCGAAGGTGGTGACGATGGGCTGGAAGCGCAGGCCGGATATGAACAGACCGTTGACCAGCCCGCAGATCAGTCCGACTGCAACTCCCGCTCCCATGCCGGCGATAACGGCGCCTGCCGTTCCGCCGAGTGCGGCAATGACGCTGACCGTGACGACATTGGCGAGCGCCACGATGCTGCCAACCGAGAGATCGATGTCTCCCGCCAGAATGACATAGGTCTGCCCGATGGCGACCAGGATCAGCGGAAGAAACGTCGTCAGGTTCGACTGCAATACGGCCGGCTGCACGAAGGACGGCTGCAGAAACGTGTTCACGCCGATGAGAACGGCCAGAACGACGAGGGTTATGATCCAGGGTTGCCTGCGCAGAAAACCGGAAGAGCTCATGCGGCGTCTCCATAGGCGGCGCGGGTCATGTTTACGGATGTCATGTCGGCTCCGGTCAGCTCCGCAGAAATGCGCCCGCCATTGAACACGAGAATACGGTCGGCATATTCGAGGATTTCCGCATCTTCCGAGGAATAGAGAAGAATGGTCGCGCCCGCGTCAGCCTGCTGCCGCATCAGCGCAAAGAGATCGGCCTTGGCGCCAAGATCGATGCCCTTGGTCGGATCGTCGAGCAGAAGCAGTTTCGGCGCGGTGGCAAGCCAGCGGGAAATGAAGATCTTCTGCTGGTTTCCGCCCGAAAGCGTGCCGATCGGCATGTCCATGCCGGCGAACTTCGTCTTCATGTCGTCCGCAACCTTCTGCACACGCGGCTTCAGCGTCGCGGGCCGGACCAGCCGCATCTTTTCGCGCACCATGAGCGCTGCAACGAGATTTTCGAAGATCGACCGACCCTGAAGCGAGGCATCGCGACCGCGATCGCCCGAGACATAGGCAAAACCATTGTGAACCGCCTGCGACGGCTTGCCGATAACGACGTCCCGGCCCTCGAACTGGATTTGCCCTGCGGCAAAGGGGCTGGCGCCGAACAGGCCTTTCAGGAGGGCCGACTGGCCCTGCCCCTGCAGGCCGGCCAGACCGACGATTTCACCCGGATAGGCTTCCAGAGTGACACCGCGAACGCCCTCGCCCGCAACATCCGTCACTTTCAGGCTGGGCGCTGCATCTGCACGTCCCTGCTGGCGTGCGGGTGCGGCGCGGACATCGCCGACCATATCATGCACGACGGCTTCGCGGGTTGTGGCGGCGGTATCGAGTTCAGAAATGGTCGCGCCGTTACGCATGACGGTGATGCGGTCGCAGACCGCGAAAACCTCATCGAGACGGTGGGAAATCATGATGGTGGAGATGCCGTCGGCCTTCTTGGCCCTGAGGATCTCGAAAAAGCGCTGGGACTGGCGGCCATCGAGCGCCGCCGTCGCCTCATCCATGATCATGAGGCTGGCATTCTGCGCGAAAACCTTGAGGATTTCGACAAGCTGGCGCTGATCCGGCGGCAGATCGCCGACGATCGCATCCGGCTCCAGCCCTTCGCCGGCAACCCCGTCAAAAAGCGCAATCAACTTGGCCGCTTCGGCTTTCAAGGCCTTGCTGTCGACAAAAACGCCGCGCTTGGGTTCGCGCCCAAGGAAAATATTGTCGGCGACGGAAAGCTGCGGAATGAGGCTGAGTTCCTGGTAAAACAGCGCGATGCCGGCATTTTCAGCGTCACGCGGGCTTTTAAAGCGCACGTCCTCGCCGTTGAACCTGATCGTGCCGCTGGTCGGTGCGACCGCACCCGCAACGATCTTGCAGAGCGTGCTCTTGCCGCAACCATTCGCACCCAGCAGCGCTTGGATTTCGCCACGGCCGACGGTCAGCCTGCCGTCGGAAAGCGCGCGCACGGCGCCAAAATTCTTCGTTATGCCGGCCGCCTCCAGAGCGTTCGCCATCGCATGTCCCCGAATTGTACTTGTCATTGTGCTTCGTCACCGACGGACACGTGAAAGACGCAATCCGCACTCGAGTTTCAGGTTCGGGCTGGCCTTCGCCGCCAGCCCGAGACTGATCTTACTTGAAGAACTCGCCAGCCTGTTCCGGCGTCACGGTTGCCGTGACGGACCAGTAGCCCGGCTTGCCTTCGGCGGACTTGATGTTGTCCGCGAGGTTGTCGTTGCTGACGAAGGGGATCGGAATATAGATGGCGTTGCCATAGGTGCCGCCGAATACGCCGTCCTTGAATTCCTTGCCCTGCAGCTTCAGAACCGCAACGTTGAGCGCGCTGGCCATGACACCGGGAGGATTGACCGAAGCGCCGGAATTGAACTCTTCCTTTTCCCAGCGCGTCATGAAGTCCTTGCGGATTTCACCTGTTGCGGCGATGTCCTTGGTCTTGCCGGCGGCTTCGATTGCGCGCCATGCGCCATCGGCCATGCCGTCCTGCACCCACACACCGCTGATATCGGGATAGGTGGCGAGAAGGTTCTGCATGGCCTGCTGGCCCTGCGCCTGGTCCCAGCTCGCATTGGCTTCGTTCAGCACCTTGATGTCGGGATATTTCTTGAACACTTCGCGGTAGCCGGCGACGCGGGCTTCGTTGGCGGGGTTGCCGGCGATGCCGTTGATGGCGACGACGCTTCCCTTGCCCTTCAGCGAATCCGCAAGCCATTGTGCGGACTGCGCCGCCCAGGCCTTCTGGTCGATGCCGACATAGATCGCGTCCTTCGAAGACACTTCCGCGTCGGTTGCGATGACGAGAATGTTGCGCGCCTTCGCCTGCGCAAAGATCGGATCGAAGGCCGTCGGGCTGCCGGGATTGATGAGAATTGCATCAACGCCCTGGTTCATGAAATTGCGGATGTGGCCGATCTGCCCCTGCACATCGACATTGCCGCTCTGAACAACGACTTCGACCTTGACGCCCTTTTCGCCCCAAGCTTTTGCGGCAGCCTGGGCTTCCTCGATCATCTGCGTGCGCCACTCGCTGCCGACGAAAGAATTGGAAAGACCGATCTTGAAGCTCTGCTCCTGGGCGTGCACGGACGTGCCGGCCGCAAGCACCATGGCGGCGGCAGCCATCAAATGTTTAAACATGAAAATTTGCTCCTCCAAGCACGGTTTTTAACCAATGAAACCGTTTACATCGATGAATGTAACCGGTTTCATAAATGAGTCAATCCCGAGAATGATTTTTGTTGCCGGGTCTGGACGGAAGAAAAACACGGGCTGCAAGCGCCCAAAAATGCTCCCGAAAACAGCGGGATAATCCTCACAACCGATCGGAGCGCCGGCCTTTGCAAAAGCACCTTAGGCCTGTCCGCCTGATCCGTTTTTCACTCCCCTGTGGACAAGGAGAGAATTCCCGCATCAAATCACCGCACGATCCAAATCAGGAGAATGACCATGGAAATATTGCGCGCTGGAGCACGGGCATCCGCCAAAGGCCCTAAGGCCTGGTTCACCGGTACGGTCCGCATCGATCCGCTGTTCAACCCGTTCGATGCCGAGCGGGTGCAGGGCGCGCAGGTCACCTTCGAACCCGGCGCCCGCACCGCCTGGCACACTCATCCGCTCGGCCAGACCCTGATCGTGGTTTCCGGCCTTGGCCTGGTGCAGCGCGAGGGTGGCCCGGTGGAGGAAATCCGCCCCGGCGACACCGTCTGGTTCGCACCGGGCGAAAGGCACTGGCACGGGGCCGCACCCAATGTCGCCATGACCCATATCGCGCTTCAGGAAGTCAAGGACGGCAAGGTCGTGGACTGGATGGAGCATGTCACGGACGACCAGTACGGCGGCTGACGCAGCTAAATCGGGAGGCCGCCGCCGCCGGCCACATGATTACCAGCACCAGGCCGCCCCGGAACGAGCGAAATATCTCGGAAGCATGATTTAAACTTTGACTTGCATCCGCAATGGGTGAAACCTCTATCCCATTGGGAACATGGTGGAGAATCGTGATCTTACCGGGTGAAAGTTTCCTTGCCTTTGTCACCGTCAATGCGGTCGCCACTCCATGCCCGCAACAGTAAACCAGCGCGATGTGATTGCGGGATTGTCGATTGCCGGCCTGATGTTGCCGGAAGCCATCGCCTATTCGGGCATTGCCGGCGTTCCGGCCCAGCACGCCATCCTCGCCGCCATCATGGGCTGCATCGTTTACGCTTTCTTTGGCCAGAGCCGTTTTGCGGTCGTCTCGCCCACATCCTCTTCCGCGGCAATTCTGGCGGCCATGCTGGCAACGCTTTCCGTCACGCCCGCACAGAAGATGCTGCTCGTTGCGATTACGGTTGCTCTGGTGGGCGTGCTGTTTCTTCTTGCGGCCGTCACCCGGCTCGGGGCGCTGTCGAGTGTGATCTCGCGTCCGGTGCTGCGCGGTTTTGCTTTCGGCCTCGCCCTTCTGATTACGATCAAGCAATTGCCGAGCCTGTTCGGAATAAAGGAAACGACCGGAGAACCGCTGGCCATACTCCTGCAAATCCTGTCTCATCCTCAGGACTGGAACCCTGACAGCATCGCCGTCGGCGTAATTGCCCTTGCCGTGCTGCTTCTCCTGCGCAGACGTCCGGCCATTCCCGGCAGCCTCGTCGTCATCGTGGCGGGCATCGCCGTGTCGATATTGCTCAATCTCCAAAGCCGGGGGGTCGCCGTCGTCGGCGCGATTGACCTTGCCGGCATATGGGCCGGACCATTCTCCGTCTCACTTGACGACGTCGCCCATGTCGCCCGCTTCGCGCCGCCGCTCGTCCTCATTCTCTTTGCAGAATCCTGGGGCACGGTGCGCAGCTTTTCGCTGCGTCACGGCGAGAGCGTCGATTCCAATCGTGAACTAAGAGCGTTCGGGCTTGCCAATATTGCCAGCGCCGCCGTGCAGGGCATGCCGGTCGGTGCGGGTTTTTCCGCAGGAGCTGCAAGCGAGGCGGTCGGCCCGCAGAGCCGGCTCGCCTCAGCCATCGCTGCAATCGGCCTTGCCGCCTTCAGCCTCGTCGCGTCCGGCTGGTTCGCTTTCATTCCGCAAGCGGTTCTTGCCGCCGTCATTGCCGTTGCGCTTCTGCACGCGCTCGATCCCACACCGATCATCCGTCTCTGGCGGCTTGGCAACGATGCCTATCTGGCGCTTGCGGCTGCGGCCAGCGTGCTTGCATTCGGTGTTCTCAACGGCATGCTGGTCGCGGTCGCCCTGTCCTTCGCCGTCTTCGTTCGCCGGCTGTCGCTGCCGCACGTCATGCATCTCGGCCGGCTGGGCGACAGCCACGACTTTGTCGACATCGAACGCCACCCGGATGCAAAGGATGTGTCCGGCATGATCATCCTCAGGCCCGCACAGCCGCTTTTCTTTGGCAATGCGGAACCGATCCTCGCCGCCGTCACAAAACGGATCGCCGCCCGGCCGGAGCTGCGGGTCGCGATCTTGAGCCTTGAGGAAACATTCGAACTGGATTCCACCGCGCTCGATGCGCTTCTGGAGTTCGATGCCTCGATGCGGCATAGCGGCATCGTGGTTTATTATGCGCGGGTGCACGATCACGCACGGGATTTGCTGCTCGCCGGCGGCGGAAACGACATGGTTGCCCGCAGCAATTTCAGCGTCGATGATGCCGTAACGGCGGCCATGCGCCGGGAGGAGAGCCATGCCCAACAACCTTGAACCGCATCTCAGCCCGGTTGAAATCCTCTCGCTCAGGCCAACACAGATGACAGTCGGCCTTCAGGAGGTTGAAACCAAGCGCCGGCAATGGGCCGCCATCCAGGCGGAAAAGGGGGCCGAATTCCTCGGCCACCACATGGTGCCGGTCGTTGTCGGCTACAAGCAGCGCCTTTACCTTGTCGATCATCACCACCTCGCTCTGGCCTTGCACAACGAGGGGGTGAAGCATGTGCTGACAAGCATCGTTGCCGATCTTTCCCATCTCGGCAAAGAGGAATTCTGGTCGGTCATGGACCACCGCAACTTCGTCTATCCTTTCGACGCGGACGGCGTGCGCCGCCCCACCGCCGATCTTCCGAAACAGATCGTGGACCTGGAAGATGATCCTTTCCGCTCGCTGGCCGGCGCCGTTCGTGACGCCGGCGGTTTTGCCAAGATCGAGGCGCCTTTCAGCGAATTTCTCTGGGCCGACTTCCTGCGTCGCCGGGTGGACAAAAAAGAACTGCGACATTCCTTTGACAGCGCCGTGGCAGAAGCGCTGGTGTTGGCGCGCTCGCACGATGCGCGGCATCTGCCTGGATGGTGCGGAGCGGACCGATGATCACCCTCACCTCACTCCTCAGAGCAATTGCGGCCGCAGCCGTCGCACTTTTCCTGCTGGGGACAGCCGGCCTTGGCGCACAGGAACTGCCGCCCCCCGCCAAACCGCCCGCCCCGCAACAGACGACGGAGCAGAAGGTCGATCAATTGCTGCAGCTTCTCGGGCAGGATGACGTTCGTGCGCTGCTCACGCAAAAGCTTGCGGCAACGGGTGCCGAGCCGCCGCCGCAACTGACGCCGCAGAGCCAGTTGAGCGACTTCGACCAATGGGCGAGCAAACGGCGCGAACATCTGGCCCGTATTGCAGCCGACCTGCCCGTCATGTCGGCGCAGGTGACCTCGGCGCTGGGAAGACTTGGCGACGAGATCCGCGCCTATGGTTCTCCCATCTTTCTGCTGCATGTGCTGATCCTGTTCGGCGCAGGTATTGCCGGTGGCATCGCCACAAACCGGATCATCGTGATGCAGGCATCCCGCAAAAACGGCGCGGATATCGGCAAGGAAGCCTCGGCCGTCGTGTTCCGAAAGCTCCTGCCCGTCTTCGGTTACGGGCTCGCCATCACGACCATGTTCCTTGCCATCCAGTGGCCGCCCCTGCTGAGCGCCATTCTGTTGCCCTGGCTTGCGATGAGCGTCATTTTGCCCCTGCTTTTTGCCTTTACCGGCCTGTTGCGCCAGATCATTGGCCGGGAGGCCCATACACGGCGCGATTTCTGGATCGTGCGCTGGACATGGCTCCTGACGCTTGCCGGAATTTTCTGGGCTCTGCTGAGGACGTTGGAAAATCTCGGCGTTCCCCGCGACACGCTCGGGCTTCTATCCGCCGCCATGGTCGGTTTCCTGTTCCTGCTCGCCGGCATCTGGATCTGGCGACGCCCCGGCGGCGAGCCGGGTTCGGAGCGCACAAGGGCGATCGATGTCGCGCTGATCTTCTGCCTCATCATTCTCTTCGGGCTGCGGCTCGCCGGTGCCGGCGTCCTTTTCTGGATCGGGCTTTATGCGCTTGTTCTGCCCGGCCTTGCCTCCACACTCGGCGTCGCGGCGCGAAAGCTCGCAACGGATATGGGCAGCTACGGGGAAAGCGATCTGCGCCCGGTTCTGGCCGAGCGCGGCGTGCGGCTTGTCGTCGTCGGAACCGCCATAGTGTGGCTGATCTTCCTCGTTCGCGCCCATCCGGATTCCCTGCCCGACGGCGCTTTGCTGACCTCGATCGTCGTTGGCGTCCTGCACGGGGCGCTGATCCTGCTTCTAGCCGATCTCGTCTGGATCGCCATCAAGTCGATGATCGCGCGTCGGCTGGAGCTGAGCGCACCCGCCGTTGATCCAGTGAGTGGCCATCCGGGCAGCCAGCCGCAGGACGACCGGCTTTTGACCATTCTGCCGATCCTTCGCAACATGCTCGGCATCATCATCGCAGCCGTCGCGGTCATGACGGCGCTATCGGAACTCGGCGTCAATATCGGGCCTCTCCTGGCGAGCGCCGGCATCTTCGGCATCGCCATCGGTTTCGGTTCGCAAACGCTGGTCAAGGACATCATCAGTGGCGTGTTCTACATGATCGACGACGCCTTCCGCGTCGGTGAATATATTCAGAGCGGCTCCTATCGCGGCACCGTCGAATCCTTCAGCATCCGCTCGGTCAAGCTGCGGCACCATCGCGGGCCGATCTTCACCGTGCCGTTCGGATCGCTCGGCGCCGTCGAAAACATGAGCCGCGACTGGTCGATCGACAAATTCATGGTCACCGTCGCCTTCGATACAGACATCGCCAAGGTCAAGGCCATCACCAAGGAAATCGGCAGGGCGCTCAAGGAAGACCCGGAATTCGGACCGTTCCTGATCGAGACCGTCAAGCTGAAAGGCGTCGAGCACTTCGGCGAATACGGCATGACACTCGGCTTCGGCATGATGCTGCGCGCCGGCGGGCAATCCTCGGTAGTGCGCCGCAAGGCCTATTCGATGCTGAAGGACGCCTTTGCGCAAAACGACATCCAGTTTGCCAGCATGACGGGCGCTTACCCGGCCGCGTCACGGTCGGCACGACCATCGGAGCCTGAACCGGGCGGCGAGACGGGACCGGTGGAAGAATAGAGCCCCGCATCCCGCCCCGTGTGTCAGCCCGCAAGCGAACCCTGCTGATCGGTTTCAACGCGCACCGATATGGCGTCATGGCGCCAATATTCGAGATCGCAATCGATGATGCGGCCGTGCTGGTCCTGATTGACGCGCGTGATTTTCAGGCCGTAGGCCCCTTCGCTGCAGCCGAGATGCTGGGCCGGATATCCGCGCAAGGCGACGGGGTTGATTTCAAAATAGGCCGGGCCGTAGGTGATCGCATAGCTGTCCTGATAAATCGTCGTCAGGGACCGGGTAAGATCATGCTGCAGGATGTCCGGGAAAATCTCAGCCGAAAGATAATGCTCAACGAAAAGCACCAGCCGGCCGTCGATCCTGCGCTTTCTGCGGATACGCCAGAACCGCGTGCCCGGCTCGCACCGCATTAGGGCGGCGAGCTCTTCCGGCAACGCGGCGGCTTCGGCCTCAACCAGTATCGTTTCGGCAGACCGTCCCTGCTCAGTGGCCATGCGGTGGAAGTGCGACCGGTGCAGCGGGCTGTAGACCAGGCGCGGCCCGGAAACAAACCAGCCGCGCCGGCTTTCCCGAAAGATCAGCCCGTCGATTTCAAGATGAAAGAGGGCCTCGCGCAACGTGATGCGCGTGGTGGAATATCGTGCAATCAATTGCCGCTCGGAGAGAAGGCGACCATCCTTCACCACATCGCCTGCGACAATGGCCTGCCGCAATTGCTGCTCCAGTCCACCTCGCCGGCCGCCGTCGATATCCACTCGGTCGCTGTTCGCTTCTTTGCCCAACATCATCGCCCTTCGTTCCGTGGCCGTCAAAAAATGGCGAGCGCCTTTTACATCTGCGCTGAAAACGTCATTGGCCTGTCATAGCCAACGGATAATGAGCATGCAACTGGTCTAGACCAAGGAGCAAAGCCCATGAGAAATTCGATACTCTCCCTTTCCCTTCTCACCGTTTTCACCCTTCCCCTTTCGGCTCAGGCACAGGACCTTCCAGCCCTCGAAGCCGCCGCCCGCAAGGAAGGCGCCATCTACAGCGTCGGCATGCCGGATGGCTGGGCGAACTGGAAGGACACCTGGACCCAACTGACCGAGAAATACGGCCTGAAACACGCCGATACGGACATGAGCAGCGGCGAGGAAATCGCAAAATTCGCCAATGAAGGCGCCAATGCGACGGCGGATATCGGCGATGTCGGCCTCGAATTCGGCCCGATCGCGGTGGCCCGCGGCGTTACCCAGCCTTACAAGACGACAACCTGGGA
This sequence comes from Agrobacterium sp. BT-220-3, assembly GCF_025910175.1. Classification (NCBI taxonomy): domain Bacteria; kingdom Pseudomonadati; phylum Pseudomonadota; class Alphaproteobacteria; order Hyphomicrobiales; family Rhizobiaceae; genus Agrobacterium; species Agrobacterium sp. BT-220-3. The sequence continues at coordinate 23,003 of NZ_JAPAIX010000012.1, read as the reverse complement.
CCAGGTGCCCGATTGGGCCAAGGACAAGGACGGTCATTGGGTCATCGGTTATACCGGCACGATCGCCTTCCTGATCTCCGCAGACGTCAAGAACCCGCCCGCATCCTGGGCCGATCTGCTCAAGGGCGACTACAAGGTTTCGCTCGCCAATGTCGGTTCGGGCGCGCAGGACAATGCCGCCGTGCTGGCGGCCGCCATCGCCATGGGCGGCGGCGAAGAAAACCTCCAGCCGGGCGTCGATCTCTTCGCCAGGCTGGCTGAAAAAGGCCGTCTGCTGGCCAATGGTGCAAATCCGGCTACCATGGAAAAGGGCGAAATCCAGGTCGCACCGATGTGGGACTTCAACGCCCTCAACTATCGCGACGTCGTCGGCCGCGAGAAGTTCAAGGTCGTCATTCCTTCGGACGGCTCGGTCACCAGCGGTTATGCGACCATCATCAACAAATTCGCCAAGCAGCCAAATGCCGCCAAGCTGGCGCGCGAATATATCCTGAGCGATGCCGGCCAGAATAATCTGGCGGTTGGTTACGCCCGTCCGATCCGCATCGACCGCATCACCCTGACGCCGCAGGCCAAGGAACGCCTGCTGCCATCGGAACAATATGCCAAGGCACGCCCGATCAATGCCGCCGTCTGGACCCAGGCCGCCGGCAAGCTGGTCAACCTCTGGCGCGCCAGCGTCGCCCCGAAGATGTAACCCGGCGCGAACCGCTTAAAAACCGAACGAATGTTCCGCGGGCATCGACCCCGCGGAACATGCTAAAAATACCCCGGTGCAACCCGACCGGCCGAAAGACGAGACGAAAGCGATGCAAAAGACGATCTTCATCCTGCTGGATGGCCTGCGATATGCGACGGCCCGTGACTGCCTCGGCTATATGGAGGGACTGGTCGCAGCCGGAAAGGCCGCATCCTACGCGGTGCGCAGCGAATTGCCGTCGATTTCCCGACCGCTTTACGAAACCCTGATGACGGGATTGCCGCCGGTCGCCCATGGCGTCACAAGCAATGGTGTGGTTCGCCGGTCCCGTTTTCCCAATGTTTTCTCGCTGGCAAGCGCTGCCGGGCGCTCCACCGCCGCATCCGCCTATCACTGGTATTTCGAGCTTTACAATCAGGCGCCGTTTTCTCCGGAATTCCGCCATATCGAGAATTTCGACGGCGGCATTCGCCACGGCTCGTTTTATTGGGCCGATCACTATCCGGATGACCATGTCTTTGCCGATGCGGATGGTCTGCTGCGCCGGCACAGCCCCGATTTCCTTCTTATCCACCCGATGAATATCGACAATGAAGGCCACAGGCACGGCGGCGGCACGCGGGAATATCGCAACGCCGCCCGCACTGCCGGAGACCTTTTGGCGCGTTATCTGCCGGCCTGGCAGGCGGCGGGGTACAGCATCATCGTCACCAGCGATCACGGCATGAGTGACGACGGCAACCACGGCGGACCGCATGAAACCGAGGCCTTGGTGCCCTTCTATACTTTCGGCGACGGCTTCACGCTCGATCCGGACGCAACGCTCTCGCAGACGGAGATTGCCGGGCTGATCTGCACGCTCCTCGCCATTCCCGACCACGGTCTGTCCGTGCCGCAGGGATTATTGACTGTATGAGCACGCAAAATCGCCAGATGCGGCTACTGACGGCACCCTTTCTGGTGGTGCTCGCCATTCTCGTCGTCTGGCCGCTTGCGAGTGTCGTCAGCGACAGTTTTATCGCCGGCGGCGCGCTGTCGCTCGCCAATTATCGCACCATTCTCACCGACGCCTTTTACCTGCAGTCCTTCGCGACTACGACGATCATTTCGCTCGCAAGCACGGCGGCGGGCCTCGTCCTCGGCTTTCTGGTGGCGGTGGCGTTGAGAGCAAGATCGGGCGGCACCCGCCGCACCGTCATGGCCTTTGCCAATATCGGCGCCAACTTCGCCGGCGTGCCGCTCGCCATGGCGCTCATCTTCCTCTTCGGGCTGAACGGCATGTTCACGCTTCTCCTGAAAGAATTGGGACTGATCAACGATTTCAACGTCTATTCCCTTACCGGGCTCATCATCGCCTATTGTTATTTCCAGGTGGCGCTGGCGACGCTCCTGATCACGCCGGCACTTACCGCCGTCGGTCAGGACATCGAAGAGGCGGCGGCGCTGATCGGCGTCGGAAAGCTGCGGTTCTGGCTGAAAATTGGCCTGCCGACCGTCGCGCGGCAGCTCGTGGCAATCGCCATTCTGCTCTTCGCCAACGCCATGGGCACCTTCGCGACGACCTTCGCGCTCACCGGCACCAGCATCAATGTCGTCACCATCCGCATCAGCGAACTGGTATCGGGCGATATCTTCTCAGACCCCAATCTCGCCAACGCGATTGCCATATGTCTGCTGCTCGCGCTCCTCGCCCCCATCACGGCAAGCCAGATACTGGCGGGAGAAAAGCGCCGATGACGCAGCGCCATTCAAAAGGATCGAGCCTGTTTCTGTGGGTCATGGCGCTGGTAATGATATCGCCGCTTCTGGCGACCATGATGAATGCGGTTGCGACCGACTGGTCCGGAACCCTGCTGCCGGCGGGTCTGACCGCCAGCAATTTCGTCACCATCCTGTCGGACCCACGATTCCATGCGGCCCTCCTGCGTTCCACCCTGGTTGCAGCTGCCGCCCTGACGATTGCGACGATCATCATCGTCCCCGCGGTCGTCTCCGCCCATATCTACTGGCCGGCGCTCGACCGCTGGTTCGCACGGCTGGTGATCTTGCCCTACGCAGCCCCCGGCATCATTCTCGTGGTCGGTTATCTCAGGATATTTTCCGCTCCGCCGCTGCAGATCGGCGGCTCACCGCTGGTGCTGGTGCTGACCTATGTGCCCCTTTGCTTTTCAATGTTTTATATCGCGGTGAAGAACGGTTTACGCAATCTCGACATCACCGAACTTCTGGATGCTGGCCGGCTGATTGGCGCGAGCGACCTTGCCATCCTGCGGCGCGTCGTCCTGCCCAGCATCCTGCCATCCATCGCGGTTGCGATCGTGCTCAATTTCGCGACGCTGTTCAGCGAATTCGTCTATGCCAAGATGCTGGTCGGCGGCAATTTCGAAACCCTGCAGATGTACATGTTCGCGCAGCGCAGCCTCAGCGGCCGCATAACCAGCGTCATCGTCATTCTCTATTTCCTGCTCATCCTTGCCTTTACCCTGATCGCCTTTCTGATGGTCCGGGACACGGAGCGTGCATCATGACCTATCTTGCGATCGACAATGTCAGCGCCACCTATGGCAATGCCACCGTTCTCGACAGCATCGAGCTTGCCATCGACAAGGGCGAGATGCATGTGCTGCTCGGACCATCCGGTTGCGGCAAGACGACCTTGCTGCGCTCCATCGCCGGTCTCGTCTCGCCCTCGTCCGGTTCCATCGCGCTTGATGGCCGGCGGATCGACACATTGGCGCCGAAGGATCGCGGCATCGGCATGGTGTTTCAGCATTATGCGCTGTTTCCGAACATGACGGTGCGGCAGAACCTCGCCTTTGGCCTGGAACAGCGCCGGCTGGCGAAAAGAACAATCGACGACAAGGTCTTCGCCGCACTGGAAACCGTTGCTCTCAGCGACCACGCCGACCGGCGGCCAAATCAATTGTCCGGCGGCCAGAAACAACGCGTGGCGCTCGCCCGCGCCCTGGTGCTGGAACCCAAGCTGCTTCTACTGGACGAACCGCTTTCGGCACTCGATGCGCAAATCCGCAAGCGTCTGCGCGACGAGCTGAAACGCATCCAGCGTGAAAGCGGTCTCACCAGCATCCTCGTCACCCATGATCAGGACGAGGCACTGTCACTCGGCGATCGCATATCGGTGATGAATGCAGGCCAGATCGCGCAGACCGCATCGCCGCAGGAGCTCTATTACCGGCCGGCCAATCTGTTCGTGGCCGGCTTCATCGGCGATGCCAACATCATTTCCGCCGATGACATGTCACGCATCACCGGCAGCCGCTTCGAGCGGACCGCTGTCATCCCGCCACATGCCCTGGCGATCAGAGGCACGGCGGAAGGAGCGACCGTATCTTTTACCGCGGAGGTGAAAGACATCAGTATTGTCGGCCCGACGGTGCGTTATCAGATGGATGCCTCAGGCGTTGCGCTGAAGGTCGAACATCCCAGCGCGCAGGATGCCCAATATGCGCCACCCGGCCAGCGGGTCACACTCACCGTTGCCGACCGTCAGGTTCATTACATCTGACCGGTAGAGGCCAGCCAACATCGGAATATCTTCGAAAATCATGAAAAACGATATGGCCTGAAATACACGCGCCGGTATAAATATCCTTATCCTGTTTGACGGAAACCATGGGGACATCGGATGAATTCAGGGCGTCGCGGCGTTCTCGCATTTCTAGGCGGTCTTGTGCTGACAAGGCCGTCTCTTGGCAGGGCGGCGGGCAAGCCGCCGGCATTTGCCGAGCCCCGCTCCGAGTACAAACCGCGCCATGTCCTTTGTTTTCTCGGTGCGGAAAATGGTCTTTCCGCACTTCAGCAGAGCGCTCGCGCCGCCGTCGACACCTTTGCCGCCGATTTCAGTCTCGACGAGGACTATTCGCAGGATGAGCCGGACGACCGGATGGAGCGGTCCTTCAATGTCTGCTGGGATCGTGTCGACCCGGAGGCTTACCAGGAGGCCGATGAGGACGCCGTCGCCCGGCACGGTTCGGTTCTTTATGTGCTTGGTCCGTCCATGGATGCGAACACCGCCGTGGCGACCTCCGCGAAAGCGCTGATGTTCGTGCAGCACATGCTCGATCACGGCGCAGTCGCGGTAAAGGGTGAAAGCGCCGGCGTTGCCCATGGCGCGCGGCGGTGGAAAGAACTCTTCGAGCAGTCGCGCCGTGAAGCGGCCTCCGATGATCTGATGGCGCTTGCGAGAACATGCCGTCTGGCTTTTGCGCGCCGTCCCATCGGCGGCGATGCGGACGGAATGGGGAGCGTCGGATTTCATCTGGTCGGATTGCCCGACGTGCGGGTGCACTTCACCCGAAAAGACGAGCAGCAGCCCTCAACCAATGCCGAGCAGCTGAAGATCGCCGCGCTGATTGACGAGATCGCCGATCAGATGACGCGCGACGGCGTTGAAGCCACCCTCAAGGGTCGTCTCACCGAACTGTCCGATGACACGCGATATGAGGAAGATGAGTATAAATTCAATCCGTTCGGTGTCGCCACCGTTCAAAACTACAAGCTTTGACGCAAGAGCGATCAGGCAACCCCGCGCGGCCAGCAACTGGAAAGTGAGCGGCGAAAACTTGCCATGTGTGGACCGCCTGCCTATGAAGGAATTGCCACCGCAAGGATAATTCATACCATAGAGAATGCTGCATGAGCCTGTTTGCGAAGACCACCCGCGCGGTCGCCGTCATCCTGACACTGGCCTTGCTTCCTTCCCATGTGGTGGCGCAGCAGGTGACCGTCGTGCCTCCCGGAAACCGTTCGGTCGAGCAGCCGGAAATACCTCGAACGTCGGCAATCAGGACGAAAGCGTTCTACACGACCTATGAGGAGAAATTCCGCAAGACGATCGATCTTCTGAACAGCGAACCTGCTCTTCTCGGCAAAATCAGGAAGGCTGCTACCGCCTACGGCATCGACCCTATCCACATCGTTGGCGCGATTGTCGGCGAACATACCTTTAATGTTTCGGCCGTGGATCGCTTGCAGACCTATTATATCAAGGCCATTTCCTATGCGGAACTCGATATAAAATTCAGCTATCAGGGCGTCTCCTTGAAGTCGTTTCTCGAACGGCCGGAGTTCCGCTCCTGCGAAACGCTCGCCACCACGTCCGAACAGTGGAGCTGCCGCGACACGGTCTGGGACGAAGATTTCCGGGGCAAGGTGGTCGAGGGGGTCAGTTACGAGGCAATATCGTTCCAGCGGGCCTTCTTCCAGCCTTTCTATGCCGGACAGACTTTTGGCCTGGGTCAGATCAGCCCTTTGACGGCCCTGCAGGTGACCGATCTGGTGAACAGGACCAGCGGCCTGCCGAGGCTTTCTGCGGAGAAACCGGCGGATATTTACCGCGACGTCATGGATCCGGATCGGAGCATCATCTACATCGCCGCCATTTTGCGGGACGCGATCGACGCCTATCGGGAAAAAGGCTTCGACATTTCCGGCAATCCGGGCATTACCGCCACCCTCTACAATGTCGGCCAGCCCCGGCGTCGCGCCGAACGCCTGCGCACCGCTGTGGATGCGGGTGCCAAAAACCGTCTGCCGGTCGAAAACTATTATGGATGGCTGATCAACGACCGCCTCGACATTTTGAAGAATATTCTCGATGGCAAGGCGATTGACCGACGGACGACCTCGGATATCGGCGAAAAAACCCGCTAACCACCTGGTTTTCCTTGATGATCGGCAATCGCACAGAGAGCGCTGTGCATGGCATCTTTGCGCCGGATATCACCTTATTTTTGCACGCAAAGATTGCCATTCCTGCCGGCGCACGGCTAAAGCAGGCAAAAACACTTTTCCATCCACTGAAAACCTGCTAGTTCCGGCTGCACAAGAATTGACTGATAGTGGGATAATTCCGCGATATGCCTGACGAAGGCGACAGTAGCGACGATAGTCGACACCGAACGAGGCTGGCTTGCGTAAAGCGAAGCCAGCCTCGTCCTTTCTTGTTTTCCTCAACGAAACGGGTTTCAACCTCGGATGTTCAGTCCGGGGCTTTGCGCGTTCGCGCCCGTTCCCATAAAGGCCCCTGACCATGGAATTCCTCGCAGATCCGAACATCTGGATCGGCCTCGTTACCCTTATCGTCCTCGAAGTTGTCCTCGGCATCGACAACCTCGTTTTCATCGCGATCCTCGCCGACAAGCTGCCTCCGCACCAGCGCCACAGGGCGCGGCTCATCGGCCTGTCCTTGGCGCTCATCATGCGCGTCCTGCTGCTGTTTTCGATTTCCTGGATCGTCACGTTGACAAGGCCGCTCTTCACCATCGCGGAATTCTCCTTCTCCGGACGCGATCTCATCCTCATTCTCGGTGGCGCTTTCCTTCTCGCCAAGGGAACGATGGAACTGCACGAACGGCTGGAGGGTGACCACAAACCCAAGCAGGGCAAGGTGGTCCATGCGGTCTTCTGGCAGGTAATCGTGCAGATCGTCGTGCTCGATGCGGTCTTCTCGCTGGACAGCGTCATCACCGCCGTCGGCATGAAATCCCCGCCGGAACTTGTAGCATAAGAACGAAATCAATCACTTCGGTGGGCTACACTGTAGCCGAATACCGAGCGCAGGGGCAAGACAGCAACCGTCCGAACACCCGGACGAACTTCCCGCAGCCTGCAATGGGAGCCTGACATTTCACATGGAAAACTCAATCTTCGGCTATCTCGGCATCGGGGCGGTCATTCTGCTGGTCGGAGCCAACGGTTTCTTCGTCGCCGCCGAGTTCGCTCTTGTTTCCGTCCGACGGAGCCGTGTCGCCGAGCTGGTCCAGGCACGAAGGGCCAATTCGAAGGCCCTCCAAAAGGCGGTCGACAATCTCGACGCAAACCTCGCCGCGACGCAGCTGGGCATCACCATCTCCTCGCTCGCGCTCGGCTGGGTCGGCGAACCTGCCCTTGCCCACCTGATCGAGCCGTTGTTGAGTTGGTTGCCGAAAGGCTGGGCGACGGCGGGTTCTCACACCATCGCCGTCGTTATCGCCTTCGTCATCATCACGACGCTCCACATCGTCCTTGGAGAACTGGCACCGAAGTCACTCGCGCTGCAGAGGAGCGAAGGCACGTCGCTGGCCGTCGTCCGTCCGCTTGGCGCGTTCCTCTTCTTCTTCAAGCCCGCGATCTACGTCCTGAACGGCCTCGGCAACCTCATCCTCAAAGCCGTCGGCCTGAAGCCGGGTGCCGGCGAAGGCACCTTCCACTCCGCGCACGAGCTCAAGATGCTGGTCGCCGAAAGCCATGAAGCCGGTCTCCTTCACGAAGCCCAGCAACAACTGGTCGAGCGGGTTTTCAACATCGGAGACAAGCGGATTTCGGGAATCATGACGCCGAGGATCGACGTCGAATGGATCGACGCTGAGGATTCGGCCGAGGAAATACTTGCAACGGTCCGCAAGTGCCCGCACGAGCAGCTTCTTGTCGGACGGGGTTCGATCGACGAACCCATCGGGATGGTCCTAAAAAAAGACCTACTCGACCAAATGCTCGACGGACGGAGGTTCGATCCGCTTGCCGTAATTAGAGACCCCGTCATCGTTCATGAAGGAACTTCAGTCTTTCAGGTGCTGGAACGGTTCAAGACCGGGCCGGTGCGGCTGGCCATCGTGATCGACGAATACGGCACGCTCGAGGGCATCGTCACGCAGACCGACGTGCTGAAGGAGATCGCGGGGAACCTAGCTGGAGACATCGGCGAAACTCCCGATATCGTTCTTCGTCCCGACGGATCGCTCCTTGTCAGTGGAACAACCGAGGTCTCCGAAGCCTTCTCGAAATTCGGATGGGAAGAGAAACCACTTCGAAACGCCTATAGAACGGTTGCTGGCTTTGCGCTTGAGATTTTCGAGCACATTCCCCAGGAGGGCGAGGTCTTCGAACACAACGGTTGGCGGTTCGAGATCGTTGACATGGACGGGATGCGGATCGACAAGATTCTCGCGTCGCGACTCCCAACGTGATTGCGCTCCGTAGGTTTGTCGCTATTTCACTTAGTCGGGTCGAAATGCGCCGATAGGTTTGCCCTTTGCCTAAAAATGGGTTTTTTACCGAACATCTGCGGAGCCTGCGGATAGGTAAGGCAATAAACGATCTAAACCGCGCCGGCTTTGCCGGAGGCTCCAACTTCTCGACTGGTTCAACCACCGACGACTTCTGGAGCCCATCGGAAACATACCGCCAGCCGAGGCTGAAGAACGCTACTACGCCATGCTGGACGAACCAGCTATGGCCGCATAACTTAAACCAAACGGCCTCCGGCAAACCCGGCGCGGTTCAAAATCAATATCGGAAATGCCGTGAGTAGTTGGCAAATCGAATGTCCGGTTCCAAACGGTTTGAGCGATAGCGCCTGCGACCAACCAACAATCCGGTAAGGCTACGTTATCCCACCCATCGATGATTGGGCGAAGCAATGGACTAGCGAGAACAGCGGATCGAATTCCTTCGTACTGGTCCATCCTTGTGGTTTCCTTTCTTGTCACGAAACTCCCGATTAAAGCGACGCTTGTTTTCCTGACATCTGCGACGGCACAGAATAAGGAGTTCCACGGCGACCGAAATGGCCGGTGTTGGCGCTTCTGGTCCGTGGCGGCTATCGGCCCAAAGCGGCCATCGTGACGACTGTGGGTAGTCAGTCTCCATAGCTTCCAAGATACGGCTTGCAGCCTCAGTTTAGGCCCTTGTTCCTAGCCCGTCTCAAATTCATCAAGGTGATCACCTTTTAGTAATCTTCGGCCCGATATAGCAAACTTTTATCCCAGAACTGTAATCTGATACTGGCCATTGGAAATGAACGCGGAACTGAGGAGTTTGTATTTTGCCGTGCCAGAAACACGCGATTTTTTCTTTTGTTATCGGGTCGGCGAACGACATTTCCGACTGGAAGTCTGCTTTATTTCTGTCTGATTCATCGGTAAACCATGCATTATTTCCAACAAAATACTTCTGCACCAACTGTACCCCGATCGGTGACAGGTTGCCTTGAGCATCCATCTCCGTCTTCACTGAATTAAGAGCCGACAACAGGTCGCAAACATTTCTGGCGAGGGAGAAAGAAAAGGGCGATCGTCGCAATTCGTCAACGATGTACTCAGCGATACAGAGATTTGGAAATCGTTGGATTGATTGCTCAATGACCGCCGCCCAATTGTCCGGTTCTGGCTCAGCCTGCGTCAAGGCCTGCGCGAGTAGATCGACGTCCCAAAAGTTTTCCAGTTCGATCTCCGCGATAATATTCTCATCCCAGCCCTGAATGACTGTAAGAGGAGAGAAATCAAACTGACGTACGAGGCCGGGAGAAAAGCTGTAGGCAACAGCGCGCATGCCAGCTTTCTCTCTTCGGGCCGCTTCGCCAAGCCCCTGATCAGTAACATCAGTGTTATCGTACTGAAAAAGGTCGTCCTCTTCCTCGGTTCGCACATCGTCGGTGAATGGTCCTCTGTTTGCCAACCACAGCAAAAACGAGTTCTTTTCGTCACGCGGGAGGCGCGAGATTGTTTGTGCGATAGGCTCGCCTGCCACACCGTTTACGGCTGGAAGCGCTCGTGAACAATAAAGTTCTCGGGCCAGAATGGCGTGCTGAGCTCGGGCACGCATAAGCGTCCTAAAAGCTTCCACAACACCCTCAGATGTCGAGAATTGCCCGTCAAGCGATAGCTCATTAACAAATGCTTGCACGTTAGTTCCAGCCGCTCAAGGTGGCCAAATCCTGTTCACTTTGATCAAAGAACCCTTTCGGCCAACTTTCGATCATCCCGTTTTTGTCGACCTTTATTAGAGACACGCTAGTCGAGCTAGCGTCAGAATCGGGGTTGCCAAAAAAATACACGCTCAGATCGCTTGCGCTTATCTCACCGCTCTTTACCGCCACTCGCATCCCCGCAAGAACATGATCGCTGTGTGTCTCAACAATAATTCGGACCCCAGCGTTTGCAAAACGAGCGAGCAACTTGCCGAAAAGCGATTGAGCACGCGGATGTAGATGAGCCTCGGGGCTGTCAATCACAATCAATTGGCCGGGTTTGGCACAGAGCAATGCAACTAGAATAGGTAGGGAGTATGTGAGGCCGAAACCAACGTTGGATGGGCGTAGCCAGACATTAGAACTACCCACCGCAAATGATAAAGCTGTGAGTGAAGTAGGGACTAACGTTTCAGCAGTCACTGCCGCGCCGGGGAACAAGTAGTCAAGCCATGCGGTTACCTGCGACCTAATCGTTATGCCTTTTTCATTGGAGTTTCGGCGAGCCGGTTCGGATATTTCGTCAGCCATCCGAGCAAGCCACCACGGTGCATATTCCCCACTCGTACCCACGTTGCCTTGAATTAACTTCGTATCTTCAGGCGGTGAAAAGGCCGCATCTTCAATTTTGCGAACAGCACTGATGTAAATGACGTCTTGAATTTCTTCCATCAGTTCCCGCGCCCGCCCCGCTGCTGGCAAAACTCTAGGCTGACGTTCGAGGCTGAGTTTGCCACCATGCTGACGCACCATCAGGTTTCTTACATCGAGAAATCGCCTATCTAATTTAGTGCTTTGGCCTAATGTCCAACGAGCCTCTCCCCCTCCTTGATTGGCGATACCAATTTCAACCAGCTCTTTTGAATTCGCTTTTAGAAGGTCAACAAATGAGCCGATCCGAAGCAAGTCTCCATTTAGTGCGATAGTGTTCAGATTGCTCTGGGCTCGCAAAGCTTGCGAAATAAGCAAAAGCCCTTGTATCGAAGTGGACTTACCTGAAGAGTTGTAGCCGGTCAGGGCAGTCAAGGCGGTGAGTTGAAATCTGAAATCCGAAAAGCACTTAAAATTTCGCAAGGATAATTCTGTAATCATGGTAGATATACCTCGAGGGCCTCCTCCGCCAATCGAAATCTTCCCTGAACTTGAAATTTGCTATTAGTTGAATACGTTATATAGTTGGAAAATTCTTCATTATTCAGAAGCTCGATTATCACATCTTTGATATAGCGCTGCTGGCTCTCGAATTGCTCTTCATCGACCCGGGCAAGAACAACGGACATCACATCAAAAAGTGCTATGTTTAGAACACTGCGGTTAGCCGATGCACTGTAAATAAGCGATTTACGAAAAGCATGTTTCTGAAACAGTTTCTCATTTCGATTCATTGACCTGGTAAAGTCGATCCGAAGTTGTTCGAGCGCGGCTTCATCCAATTTATTCATCAGGCGAAGGACGTTTGCCAAAAATTCATCCATGTCGCCAGTGTATTTGGAATGCCCTATAAGTGAGAAAGCGCAAAAGCGGTTAATCGCTTCTCGATCCCTCATTGTCGTAGCGGAAAGTGAGCCTCCGGTTACGCGCATGAAAGGATTTTTTCTCGAGCGGTTAGCTATCCATTGGGTTGCCTGACCATTATACAGCGCGTTCCGCATTTGTTGCCTTGTTAGGGGGACCCCGCTGTTTACCCGCTCAAATATGTCCAAGCGAGCCGCTTCGGGAGCGTTCTTGTCAAGGATGTAAAGCGTGAGCTGCGTATCTTCGATGCGCTCTCGCAGATTGATAGGCAAGTCGTCGTATCGCAGTCCCTCAAGAGGATGTTCTTCACCTAACCCTTTAAGAGCCAATTTATTGGCGATAAATGCGCGGAACGTTGATAACCGCTGCAAGCCATCAACGACTGTTACCCTCCCGTCTTCCCCTTCTGCTACGTAGAAGACCGGGAGCGGGATGCGCATTACGCAACTCTCTATCAGCTTTGATTGCTTGTCAGGCGGCCATACAAAATCACGCTGAAAGTCAGGGTCCATGACGTATCGACCATTTTCGATACGCCTTATGATTTCAGCAACGGTACGAGTTTCACTTCGTACCATCACATCATCGAGCGGGTAGTCGAGCCGTTGACGATCAGACGAACCGTTGTCTAAGCCCTCAAGTTCTTCTTCATCAATCGCCATTTTTGCCTTGGCCATTCAGCCCCTAAGTGACTACTTTCGCGGAGTCTTCTCGCTCAAGTTCGCAATTGCGAGTCCCTACATACAGGCGTAGCGCAATGCTGTCATTAGGGTGGCGGGCATCGCGTCAAACAAAGTCCCAGTCACCTCAAAGCGCTGAGCTGAATTGATGGTGTGATAAGCCAGTTATTGCGGCACCGCTTGGCAACGTCCGCTTGTGGCGCAAAGACGCCGCCCACCCATGTCGGCCATTCGCCCTATGCAGACTTCCAAAAAAGTGTGAGACAAGGCCGGCGGACGATAATCGCCTTAATCCAACGCAGGGAAACCCGATGGAGTCACATAGTCAACCGATACACATAGCGTTCTCACGATCAGAAGCAAAAATTTTACACCAAGCCTTGAATGAAGTTTGCAATGGTCTTTCCCTGCCAGAGTTCGAAACTCGAATGGGAGCGAATCGCGATGAAGTCGAAAATCTGCTTACCAGGTTGACCGAAGTCCTTGATGCCCCATGACCGCAATGGGCGCTAAGCGGCAGACGCTTCTTGGCCCATTACGGACATAGCGCCGATCCACTACGCTTGTATCACAATGAAGAATTTGATTGGCTACGATATGCTGCTGGTAAAGCTATGGCAGCAAAAGGCGCGGCCTTGGCGCGCCAAAGCAAGAGAGGGCGAAATCTATCGCGAGAAGATGGTAGACGATCCCAGGAGTGGAAACAGAAGCGGATATTGAACCGTCAATCGCCGCAAGGGATATCGAACAAAAGCAATCCAGGTTCGCCATGGGGAAGCTGCGCCACGACCTGGCCTTCAGGGTTCAGGACAGCAGTTGGCCCCCAGGCAACGCGCCCGTTACGCTCACCTGTCACATCTGCGGACACGAGCCACAGACCCGTCTCTCGGCATCGGTCACCTCGCGCGGAGTTGTGCAAACCCTTGAAAGCTTCCGCTTTTTGCCTCGGCATCATGTTGTTCGCGGGGCAGAAAATCACACTTGCTCCAAGATCAGGAACCTTTCGTGCAGCCTCAGGAAAGTTCGTGTCGTAGCAGATGTTGATTCCAAACCGCAGGCCATCAACCTCGAAAACAGGGGTAGCATTTCCGGCGTCGAACGCATGTTCTCCTCCGAGGAGATGCGCTTTCCGATAACGGCCTACGACGACACCGCGCTCCAGCACCAGAGCGGCATTGAACAGTCGCGCGTGTTCCATCTCGATCATTCCCATGACAATCATCGGCCCGGTTTTCGGAAATCTGTTCAATATCGCCCCAAAATCGGGTGAGGAAAGGTCCAGTGCAATGCGTCGCGCTGAAACCTCATCGGTCAGATACCCTTGGAGAAACCCTTCTGGGAAGCAAAGCAAACGAGCGCCCTCGACTTCGGCACGCTTGGCGAGATCAACCGCACATGTCACAGCGGTATCGATATCTTCCCGATATTCGAACGTCTGGGCGGCTGCGACACGTACAGTCTTCATGAGGCCTTCCTTTGCGATTTATACTGGCGACCCAACAACGATCTAGCCAAAGAGGACATACTACAACCGATTTCGACTCGACTCCTCCACAGCGCTTTGGTTCGAAATACAACCGGCGTCTGGCCTGATCGTAGCAAGCCGTTCAAGCAACACTTCTGCTGCGCCCGGAAGTCCCCTGCGTTGTTGTCAAGCTATGGTGGCCTGCCTGTCCAATTTCGTGGATTGCGCGGAAATCGCGCCGATGGTTATCGCCCGTATTGATGTGCCGGAAAGCCGCCATTATTGGATGTTCATTCCTTCGTCGGAGAGGGAGACGTTATGTTCATTCGACGATTCGCATTCCTTTTTTTTCTTGCGATTTTCATTGGGGGTACAGCCCGCGCCCAGACATGGGAGGACATCGATCAGAGGACCGCCGGCTGGTCCACGGAGCGGCTCGAGGCGGCACGTCTGCAGTCGGAATCTCTCAAATCTACCGCAGTAATGATCATCCAGGATGGACGGGTGATCGCTCGTTGGGGTGACACCTCTCGCAAAGTGAATATGGCATCCGTTCGCAAGAGCCTGCTCAGCGCTCTTTACGGCATTGCGGTTGCCGAGGGGCGGATCAAACTTTCAGCCCATCTTTCCGGACTTGGCATTGATGACAATACTCCCAGCCTTTCGGCTGAGGAGAAAACCGCGACGGTTCGTGATCTGCTCATGTCGCGGTCGGGTATCTATCATCCAGCCGCTCACGAGACCGCCGACATAAAGCGCAAGCGGCCGGCGCGCGGAAGTCACCCGCCCGGGTCGTTCTGGTTCTATAACAATTGGGACTTTAACGTTCTGGGGACTATCTATCGACACCAGACTGGCGAGGACATCTTCGCGGGATTCGAGAAGCGGATTGCTCGACCGATCGGAATGGAGGATTTCTCGATCAAGGATGGCCGATACGATCTCGAAAAGCTGTCCGAGCATCCCGCCTATCCAATCCAGCTCAGCGCCCGCGATGCAGCCCGGTTTGGCCAGCTTTTCCTTAATGACGGAAAGTGGGGCATCAAGCAGATCATCCCAGCGGTGTGGGTCAGGGAATCGACGACTGCCTATTCGTGGGCAAAGCGGATACGGCAGGGTTACGGCTACATGTGGTGGACGCTTCCAGAAGATACTTGGGGTCAGAACGCGTTCTACGCCTCCGGGTACGGCGGGCAGATTATCGCTGTCATGCCGTCAAAGCGTCTAGTGGTGGTGCAGACTGTAGATTTACAACAGAACCCGAAGGGGGTTCGCACCAGCGCGTTCATTGAACTCCTAAAAGAGATCGCTTCCGCTTCACCGTGAAGAGTATGGTACTGCACAGCAAATATAGCTCGATTGATGCCGCCGGCTTCGTGATGTTTCTGGCTCAGAAGCAGATTGTCCGAACACCACTCCGCCTCCGCTATCTCCAGACCAGGTCGCTATGACCGCGAAGAGCCAGGGAATCATGACGATCACACTTATAGCGGCCAGCGAGGCAAAGAAATCTGAACTACGGGATATGCTTTCTGGTTATCTGGTAGAGTTAAGTCAGTACGGGGATGTCGACCTCGAATACCCTTACTTTGACTGTTACTGGACCGACGACGACCGTTGGCCCTACCTAATTGTCAAAGACGGAGATACCGTTGGGTTCGCTCTGGTGAACACTTGGTCGCCCTCGGGAAAAGGCACCGACTTTGCAATCGCCGAGTTTTATGTGCTGCCCTTGTTCCGGAGTGCCGGAATCGGGCGACAGGCATTCTCCTGCCTCCTCGATGGCCGCTCCGGTATCTGGGAGCTTAGCGTCATGTCGAACAACGAACCCGGCAACGCATTTTGGGAGCGAATGTTGGCTGCCTCGGACATTTCGGAGATCGAGAGGGTCGATTTGGGAAGCGAATTGGTGTTCCGCTTCTCTTCCAAAACATAGCTGTTTGTCTGGTTTGGACCAAAGGCCGATTCGACGGATTACGCCAACAGTCGCCTTGGAAGGATAGCGCCAAAAGCGGTCGTTGCGTTAAACCGGGTCTCTGCTTACCATGAGCGATAGTTCGAGCATCGAGAGGGGTCCGACAATTACCGGTATCAGATTAGCCGCCTTTGATGTCGATGGCACACTGCTGCGCGGCGAAAACATCTGCGGATGTATCGCTCGGAATATCGGTCGCTCAAACGAGATGGACGCGTTCGAACTGCTGCGATCTCGCGAGGAGATTATCGCTGGTCGCGATACAATGCTTCAATGGTATCTGCCTTTCGGTAAGTCGAATCTGACCAGGCATCTGATGGAGCTGCGGCTCGCGCCCGGCGTGAAAGACGGATTTGCCCGTCTGAAGAAGGCTGGGATCAAAACAGCTCTCGTTTCCATAACTTGGGCATTCGCGGTCGATTGGCTCGCTGCCGAACTGGAGGCGGATTACGCTGTTGGTACCGGATGGCAGGGCGACGACACGGTCCAGCATTTTTGGCCTGAGGACAAAGCGAGCTATCTCGAGGCTCTTTTATCTGAACTGAACCTCGGCCCGAATGCGCTCGCGGCCACAGGTGATTCTTGGGGCGATATCCCCCTCAACCTGGCGTCCAAAAGCTATTTCGTCGGGTACGATCTGCCGCCTGGGCTAAGCCACGCTGAGCATTGGCCCGACGCGAATATCGACAGGGTCGTCTCAAGCATCCTCGCATGAGGTGCTCTGATGACCGCTTAGAGCCCGACTGCCGTCGTGACGCGAAAGCGCCATCAGCGGTCATTGATGTGTCATATGCCTGCATTAATTGCGGCCTGGAAACCGGGAGACGAAAGGATGGCACACGTTATTTTTCTTCATGGCGCGTCGAGCAGCGGCAAGTCAACCATTGCGAGGGCATTGCAGAAACGCATCGAGAAACCTTTCTGGCACGTATCGATCGATCATCTGCGCGACGCTGGCGTGCTTCCGACCGAACGCTTCAAGAGTGGTGATTTTCGCTGGACTGACGCTCGCATGGCCTTTTTCCACGGGTTCCATGGATCGCTGCGGGCATATGCCGATGCGGGTAACCATCTGATCCTTGAACACATTCTCGATACCGAGGGATGGCTGGAAGAACTCGTTGATCTTTTGGCGGAGCACGATGTCTTCTTCGCCGCCGTACATTGTCCGCTCGAAATTCTGGTCAAGCGTGAAGCCGCGAGAGGTAACAGACCGGTGGGTAGCGCCAAGAAGGATTTTGAGACGATTCATTTTGGCAAGCGGTATGACATTGAACTACAGTCCGAGGACGGCGCTGATGCAAATGTCGAGAGGCTGCTCGTCGCCTGGAGAAAAAGCGATCGCTCGTCAAATTTCGCGAGCCCCGAAGTCCCCTTAGGCCGGCTGCCGTTGTGACGTAGATGCGCCCAAAGGAGACATGAACTGCTTTGAGGTTGGAGGCTGGTGCGGCGCTATCCCGCCAAACACTGAAGCATTTCGGATGCTACATCGTCGCGGGCCATAATGGACGTACGTCGGAGTTGTCTAGCGGGGTATAGACTGGCTCAGCTCCTTCCTCGACCAACGGGCTGAACGCTCCAGGTTTCCGAGCATAAAGGTCTACCCACAAATCCACGGTGGCCTGCTCCACGTTCACCATGCAGTTGACCAATTCCGCCCCCGCTTCTGTACGGCGATACATGGACTGGATGTTGTTTGGCCAGTGGACCGCGAACCCGCACATGAGATCACGGTCATCTACCAGCACTTCCATTAGCCCCTTATAGTGAGGGTCATAGGGTATCGCCTGACCCTTTTTCGCCCCCCACACTGCGCGCGCATCAAATTCAAGCTGGAAGAAGGCGGCGATGAACGCTTTCGCTTTCGTTATTAGCGTATCCAATTCATCGTAGGTTAGTTTAAATGCTTTCCCGCCACTTATCCCGCTTCGAGATCGAAAATCGTCTGCCGTGAGGATGAAATCTGAATGCTGGACTGCGTTCCTTAAACGGCTGTTGTAGAACTCGTCGTAAAGTTCACCGACCGATAGCCCGCACTCTTTAGACAGCGACTTTATCACTTCGATCTTTCGCCCTGTCCGGATTCCGTTCTTGGCAAAGTTCTTCTTCTCTCTTTCCGTGAGAAGATCGAAATACGGATTGGGGCTGTAGCCCTTTCCTAGACGGAAGCGCAGCAGATTGGTGATCACTTCGTATGGTGCGTCCATTTCGACAATGTGGCTGTATATGAGCAAGCCAAGTCGCCACGAGGTCCAGCCGTCAGGGAAACGATCCTCGGGAAGCTCCAGCTTCATCAGCCGGTTGATATCATTAAGTATCTTACGGCTTTCTGCGTAAGGGTCCCATCCCTTGTCTTCCATGCCAATGACGCGGAGCAAAGATGCAAAATAGCGGATGATGTCGTTGCTGACCGGATCGTCTGGCAGGAACACCGGCTCCAGGACTTTTATGAACCGATCCCTATGACCTTGAAACACTGCCTCTGGATCGTAATCGGTCATGAAATCTACTTTACTTTGTTTGGAGTGGACGCCGCGTTCGGCCCATTAATAGGTCCTCTTCCGGGCAAACTCAAAGTTTGTCTCAACGACCAAAGGAAGGCACACATACCAGCCGGTTGTCCTGATCGCTATGTAACGGCTTTTGGAATCCTCCCGCCACCAGCTCAATGCCCGACATGGGCGCGCGTAGCGGCCTAGCGGCTATCGGTCCCCGATGTCGGCTTAGGGCAGCAAGCGGACCGTAGCTGTGTCAGCCGCATCAGGCGTATGTTTCGCTTGAAAGGAAGGCTTCGACCCGCTGGATAACTTGCCAAGGCAGAGCGGACCAGGTCACCCGTGCACGATCGTTCAAGACGCGGCGTCATCTGCTGTGTCACAACAATTTTGCGGCTGCCGTAATTTCGCTTCTTCGCGGTCGAACAATGAGGAATCACTGATGAAATCAATCAATCTCGCTGAGAAACTCAACCAGTTTTCGAGCCACTGGGACCCTCACGTCATCGCGGACTACAACGAAAATGACGTGATGGTTGTCCGGTTTATTGGTGAATATCCTTTCCACAAGCATGACACGACTGATGACTTCTTCTACGTCCTCAAGGGTGAAATGGAAATGGATATTGAAGGAGAGCCGCCTCGCACCGTCAAAGCTGGCGAATTGTTTATCGTTCCTAAAGGTGTTGTGCATCGTCCTCGGGCCAGAAATGAAGTCAAAGTGCTCCTGATCGAACCGAAAGGCGAACCAAATTCGGGTGACTCAGATCGTGAACCAGGTCCCAAGCCGCGCATCTAACAGGTCTGCTTTGAGCCAAGAGGAGACATTGACAGAGGGGCTTGCCACCGTATCCTCACCAGCAGTTGCAACGGGACGACTGCCATGTCTGAGGTGACAGAACACACGATAGATCGGGGCGATGGCGCTCAAGTCCAGCTATTCCAGGCGCGTGGGTCAGATCGACAGAGCGGAGCAATTTTGTTCGTTCACGGCAATCAAGGAGGACTTCTTTTAGGTGGGCAAGAGGCGGTCGATGATGGATCGCTTGTCAGGTTTTCCTCTCGCCTCGGTATAACAGCGGCCGCCGTATCGCAACCTGGCTTCGGTGCATCGGACGGACCAGCGGATTTCTGCGGACCGTCGACACAGAAAGCGATTGTCGCGGCGTTGGATTTCCTGAAGCGGCAGCCATCGGTCGATCCAGAGCGTATCGTCCTGTATGGAAATAGTCGCGGGGCTGTCGCCTCCGCTATGGCAGCGACGAAGGTGCACGATCTTAAAGCGATCATCCTGACTGGGGGCGTCTACGACTTGAGAGAAGCGTTCAAGAACAGTTCGCGAGGCGTGCAACAAGCCATCCAGATCGAAGCAGGCCTCTCAGACGAGGCGTTTCTGGATCGCTCTGCGCTCTATCATGCTCATAGCATCCGATCAGAAACCCTACTTCTCCACGGCAAATATGATGATCGTGCATCGGTCGATCAGGCTCAGCGATTCTCCGAGGCTCTTGAGCGTGCAGGGGTCCCTGTACGGTTTCATGCGCTTGACGGCGGCCATCGCCTTCCCCGCGAGCAGGTCACTCCCATCCTCCGCGAATTCCTTACGCGCGTGTTCGCCACGGTGGCAACTGTTCATTGATTGTAGTCCCCAATAGGCTGGCAGCGGAAGATCGACCGCTTCCGGAAAATGCGCCAGCACGAGTCGTCGCAAGGTCGACTGCGGCAACCCCGTCTGCGGCCGTAACGGTAGTCGAGCACGTTGGGCCAACGCGTCGAAGCAGGCACCACCGTTGTGCAGAAAGCAGGCTTTGGTGATAATCCCAAACCGACAAGATTGGGTAGGAGAATGTCTCAGATATCCGGCGAAGCAGTCCTGTCCTGTGGCCACCAGTTGTCAGTTGCTCCAACCAATCTGAAACCGGTCAAATCGGACTTCACTAATGGGATGTCCCGACGGGTCGAGTCTGATCGAGCGAAGCACGAGGTTCAGGTTGGCAGAGTAATATTGTTCAAAGATTATCGGAGACAGTCCTTGCAGCTCCACGCGGCTTTTCACCACCCAAACCGGATAAGAGCAGAATCCAATTGTTTCCTCGGCCCATTTTTCGAAGGTGATGGTGGTCGTGCCCGCAACCTTTTTCTGACCATTTACGAACAGAGTTGTACCGGATCGCCAATTTCCCTTTAATGGCAAATCGTCGAGCGTCGTCGCGTCCGAGTAGGTCACTTCTTGCAAGCCCTTCGCGCTGATCCGTTTGGTGACGAGCAAGGGGTGCAGATATTCCGCCGATATTGGCTCTAGTGAAGCGTGCCGTGCCATCAGGCGCTGCTCGGTTAACCCTGACTGCGTCGGTTTGTAGAAGACGGAGAAGAACGGTTGCTCTCTGGTGAGGAGCACGCCCTGTTTGGTTTCCTTTGGGGTCAAGCAATGTCCAAACGCTGGAACAGCCGAAACTATACCAGCCAACAGAAATAAACTTCTCAGCATAGCCGACCTCCCTAACCTGCATCGCATACCGCTACCATAACGCGCAAAAATCGTCATTCGAGCTTTTTTTGTGATCCCCTCACGGCTTCGGTCCAATGTCGACGCATGATGAGATAGGCCGGCTGGAGCCATGTGGCGACGAGACGGTGGCGTGGCGGAGATTTGGTTATGGACACCGCCATACTGCATGCACGCTGTCCTTGGAACAAAGGCATTCTAGCCAGCCAAAAACAAAGCGGCCTGTGCACCGAACAAACGAAGAGCTCGATCGTGCCGTAGCTCCCATTCGTGCGAAGGAGCGGCGGCGGCATCTATTGCCGAGCCGCAAAAACCGCTTCGGGCCAAGAGGCCTCTGCCGCTCAGCGCCGAATCCGGATATCGTTCGCAATCGCCAAAACGCTGGCGATCAGCGCGGCAGATAGTTCATCACACAAGGCAGTATCGTGATTTACGATTGACGGTTTACAAAGGTCTGTCATTGCGGCTAAATCGACGCATGAGCACGCGACCCAACATGACCGTCAATAATAACGACCCCTCCGGGGTCGTGGATGGTGTGTGCGCGATTTAGCGTAGCTCATTGATCACCACAGCCCTGCCGGTTTCGGAAGGGCTGTAGGTTTGGCTTCTCCGTATCGGTTTTTCCTGGAGAAAGTCATGTCTCATCCCTTCCTTTCGTACGATCGCCCGATTTCGGAATTGCCCCTTAGCATCGGGCAGAGTGTCAAGCTGCATGGATTCGTCGACACCATTCGCGATCAAAAACACATGCGTTTCATCATCCTGCGTGATGGAACAGGCAAGGTTCAGCTTACTCAGAACAAGGACAATAAAGCTCTCGCCTCAGCACTCGATACTCTGACACCCGAAAGTGCACTCATGGCCACCGGCACGGTCGTTGCTGCCCCGGCAGTAAAACTCGGTGGCCTGGAAGTCATACTCGACGGCGCTGAGGTGTGCGGGCTGGCCGACAGCCTTATACCCATAGCGCGCGATTCCGGCCTCGAAAAATGGCTGGACCACCGGCAGGTAAGTTTGCGCTATCCGGAGCAACAACTGGTCTTTGCTGTACAGACGACCTTGGAAGAGGCGATGCGAGAGTTCTGGAAGCAGTACGGTTTCCGTGAGATTCACTCGCCCAAGCTGATGGGGACTGCAAGCGAGTCGGGAGCTGAAGTTTTCTCCGTCAAATACTTCGACACCACGGCCTTCCTCGCGCAGTCGCCGCAATTCTACAAGCAACTGGCTATCGCCGGCGGCATGGAGAAGGTATTTGAGATCGGCCCGGTCTTCCGTGCTGAGCCCTCCTTCACTTCGCGGCACGAAACCGAGTTCACCTCCATCGACATGGAGATCAGCTGGATTAAAGACCACCATGAACTGATGGACTTTGAACAACGCTGGCTCGCCCATTCCATCAGGGTGGTCGCGGAGATTCATGGCCCTGAGATCGAGGCTCATTTCGGCGTGAAGGTAATTCCACCTACATTACCGTTTCCACAGGTGACTTTTGCCGAAGCCCGCGAAATCCTCAGCCAGCTCGGTCACGTGCTGACGCGACAGGACGACCTTGATGCTGAAGGTGAGCGAATCCTCTGCGAACATATTGGCGCACAAACGGGGCATGAGTTCTTGTTTATAACTCACTACCCGGCGAGCGGCCGGGCCTTCTATCATATGCGCCATGAGGGTTGCCCTGACATTACGAAGGGTTTCGATCTCCTCTGGCGTGGCCTCGAAATCACGACCGGTGCGCAACGGGAACATCGCCACGACCGCCTTGTTGCGCAGGCAGAGCAACGCGGATTGAAGCTGGACTGTGATTAGGCATGGAATAAGGACCCCGCACATGGGGTGATCGGCGTCCAAACGGGACCCCCATTTGCAATGGGGTTACAACAGCCTCCGGTTTCATCGGAGGCTTTTTGTTCGGATGC
>NZ_JAPAIX010000011.1:0-131483 GCF_025910175.1 Agrobacterium sp. BT-220-3 | reverse complement strand
AGTTCTGGAACGAGAACCACAGCGTCATCGCCAGGGGAACGATCATCCACACCAGCAATAACAGCACCGATGGCGCAAGCATCACCCGCGCAAGACCGCTCGTGTTTCGGGTTGCCATTGGTAGTTCCCTCCCTGACCATCCCCGCAACGTCTCCGCCGGGGCATCCTAATTCAACGATTGCCTCAGTGGCGACCTTCGCCCGTCGCCGCATGGTAGGTCGCCAGCACCTGATCCACCGCCGCGACCAGAACCTCCTCCATATCCTTGCCCGCAACCGTGGCGAGCGGCAACTCGCCGAGATATTGGCGCAGCAGCGTTTCGGGAATTGTCTTCCCTTCAAGCGCCTTATGCAAGGCGGAAACGGCCGCGAGCGCCTCCGGCCTCGTCCAGTAATAGCGGATTCGATCACTGTAGCTGTAGTGGCGCTGCAATCTGAGCGTGATGTCATCACCATGGTAATGACCCTGCCAGTCGCCGGGTGCGCCGAGCATCAGCTTTTCCATGGTCCGCGCCAGCGGCCGCTCGCCATAATCGCCGACCATCTCGGATGCGATCATATCGAGAGCATAAAGCGCCTCTCGATAAGCGAAAGTCAGGCCAGGACCGACTTTCAGGATCGGATATCCATCGCGCACCAGAGCGGCTAGCGCTGGTCTCGTCTGATAATCCGTCGAATGTGCCTCGAAGACCAGTTGCGGTTCGCCGTCCAGCACCGCGCTGAGCGCCGTGGCTGCCTGCGGATCATAAGCAACGACATTGTCGCTGCCGAATTCCACGCCGGGCTGCACGACGAAGGCGATGACCCGTTCGAACGCATCGGAAAGATCGTGCTGTGCGAATATCTCGCGGTGAAGATCGATGGTCTGGCGCGCCGCCTGCGGCTCCGTGGGTGCCACCGTGTCGAGCACGTGATCGGCGCCGCCCGGCACCGGCACTTCGGTGCCGAGAATGTAGAGCGGTTTCGGCAGGCCGGCATCGGTGGCGGCCTTTTCTGAGACGGCCGCGAGTTTCGCGGCGCGGTTGGCAATCGTCACGTCATCCAACGCCGCCGGCTCGCCGGCGCAGCCCATCGATGCATCCAGATGAATCTTGCGAAAACCCGCTGTTACATAGGCTTCGACCATGGTGGCGGCCTTTGTCAGCGCATCCTCGGCTTTCTCCCTGCGCCAGGGATTGGGGCCGAGATGATCGCCGCCGAAAATCAGCAGCTCTGAGGGCAGTCCTTCTTCCTGCGCAATGGCGTTGACGAAGGCAACGAAGTCGCGCGGGGTCATGCCGGTATAACCGCCGAGGTGATTGACCTGATTGCAGGTCGCCTCAATCAACACGGCTGTTTGACTGGCGGCGGCGCGGCGGATCGCGGCGCGCAGAACAACGGGGTGGGCGGAGCAGACCGAGGTGATACCCGCGGGCTTGCCGGCGCGGCGCGCGGCGGCAAGGTTTTCCAATATGCCGGTCATCGGGCTTCTCCGGAAGTTTGTGCGGCCAGGAAGGCGTCGAGTTCGGAAAGGCTGGCGGCGCCCTCCATCGGGCCGCGCCTGATAACGTTGTGCGCGCCTGATGCATTGGCATAAGCGAGCGCCTTTTCGGGATGCATGCCGAGGCGGCGGCAGGTGAGATAGGTTGCGCCGAAACAGTCGCCCGCACCGGTCGGGTCGATTTCGGTGACCGTCAGCCCGGGGGCGTCGATGCGGCCATGGGCGCGGCTGAAGTGGCTTGCCCCGCCGGCACCGCGTTTCAGCACGATCTCGCCGATACCGGAGGCGAGGAGCTTTTCTATCGCTGCGTTCTCATCATCAAGACCGGAGGCTGCCTGAAGTTCTTCGCCGGAAGGCAGCAGAAGGTCGGTGACACCAAGGAGATCATCGATCAGCTTGCGACCCTCATTGCCCTGCACCAGCTCCTTGCGGATGTTCGGATCGAAAGATACCGAGCCGCCGCGCGCCTTGACGCTTTTGATCGCCTCCAGAATGATCTCGCCGATACCGGCAATCGCAAATGCCGATCCCATGACGTGCACATGACCCGCCTGTTCGATGAGAGCCTTTGCTTCAACCGTCATGCGCGTTTCGCGCGCCGCCGAATGGGCGATATTGAAAACGAAGTCCCGCGCGCCGTTCTCCCTGTAGCGGACAAAAGCGCTGCCGGTCGGCCGGTCCTCTATGGTGGCGATGGCCGATATGTCGACGCCGTCGCGGCGCAGCCGTTCGATGTTGAGGCGGCCGAAATCGTCATCGCCCACCGCCGCGATGATGCCGGCGGTTCCGCCGCAGCGTGCCACCTGATCGATGAAGATGGCGGGTGCGCCGCTCGGGAAAGGGCCGATCAGCGATTGTGGCTCCAGAAAGCCGTCGCCCGCCGTCGTCGCCATGATTTCCACGAGGATTTCACCCGCCGTAATCGTCGGGCCCTTCGCGTGCGGCGCCAGTGCGGATACCTGCCTCATCGTCTCCTCCATATGCATTCGGCTCCATCCATGCGGGGTGCAAACCCCCGGCATCGCGGCTCTGTTGTTTTTCGGATAGCAGTTAAAATTTACGCGCGTCAAGATATTGTTTGGCAGAAATTTTGTTGCAACGCAGCAAGTGAAATTGGTATGGCAATAATTTTTAGTGCTATTATTGGCGTTAAAACAAACGATTAGGGTAATATGCCCGTATGTTCTCGCGTCATCGTTTATTTTTGGATGTTGACAAGTGGCGTGAGTTTGCGAGATAAAAATTTACGCATGTATTGTTATGCGTGGACATCCGTAAAGGAGGAGCGGGCCTTTTGGCCGGACTTGCGCAGGCGGAAGAAATCAACATCGCCACCGTCAACAATGGCGACATGATCATCATGCAGAAGCTTTCCAGCGCCTGGGAGAAGGAAACAGGCAACAAGATCAACTGGATCGTGCTGGAAGAGAATGTCCTGCGCGAACGCGTCACCACCGATATCGCCACCAATGGCGGCCAGTTCGACATCATGACCATCGGCGGATACGAAGCGCCGATCTGGGGCAAGCAGGGCTGGCTGGCGCCGGTTGATGATCTCGGCGACGATTACGATTACGCCGATCTGCTCGATCCGATCAAAAAGGGCCTGACGGTGGACGGCAAGCTTTATGCCGTGCCGTTTTATACCGAGAGCTCGTTCACCCTTTACCGCAAGGACTTGTTCGACGCTGCCGGCCTGAAAATGCCTGACAATCCGAGCTACGACCAGATCAAGGATTTCGCCGCCAAGCTGACCGACAAGTCGAAGCAGCAATATGGCATTTGCCTGCGCGGCAAGCCGGGCTGGGGCGAGAACATGGCTTTCCTCGGCACCATGATCAACACCTATGGCGGCCGCTGGTTCGACATGGACTGGAAGCCGCAGCTGACGAGCGAGCCGTGGAAAAAGGCGATCTCGGATTATGTGGCGCTGATGACCTCCTACGGCCCGCCCGGTGCGGCAGCCAACGGCTTCAACGAGAACCAGACGCTGTTTTCATCCGGCCGCTGCGCCATGTGGATCGACGCTACCTCGGCTGCGGGCCGGGTCTATGATCCCAAGCAGAGCCAGGTTGCCGACAAGACTGCTTTCACGCGCGCTCCGGTGGAGGCAACGCCGAACGGCTCCAGCTGGTCGTGGTCGTGGAACCTTGCAATCCCGAACACTTCCAAGAAGCTCGAAACCGCCAAGTCCTTCGTCAAATGGGCGACCTCGAAGGATTACGTGAAGACGGTTGGCGAAAGCGAAGGCTGGGTCGCGGTGCCGCCCGGCACGCGCAAATCCACCTATGACCTGCCGGAATACAAGAAGGCGGCGCCATTTGCGGATACGGTGCTGAAAGCCATCATGTCGGCTGACCCGTCCAAACCGACCAAGGATCCGGTTCCCTATACCGGCGTGCAGTTCGTCGCCATTCCGGAATTCCAGTCCATCGGCACGATTGTCGGCCAGCAGATCGCGGCAGCCCTTTCCGGCCAGCAGACCGTGGATGCGGCGCTCGAAGGCGCGCAGAAACAGGTCGAGCGTGACATGACCCGCGCGGGCTACATCAAGTAGCCGCGTCCTCCCGGCGTGCCGCCCGTTCGTCACTTTGGCGGCGGGCGGCATGGGTGGGGCTGTCGCACCCGCCGCCCTCATTCCTGTGCTTGTCACAGGAATCCACCCAGCCCAAGTCTTTGGGCTGAAAAGGACTCTCTCGCCACGCAGACGCGCGTCGGCTGGATTCCTGTGACAAGCACAGGAATGAGGGGGTGTAGGGCGTGCTGTCACATCTAATCGTTACCCGGTGTTCCGTGTTCGCGGTTGCCGGAAAAATTGCATCTGACAACAAGCGAGCATGGCCAAGTACCTGCCATGCATCACGGAGATCGACATGAGATTGAAGAACAAGGTCGCGCTGATTACCGGCGCTGCCCGCGGCATCGGCCTTGGTTTTGCGCAGGCTTTCGCCGATGAGGGCGCAAAGGTCATCATCGCCGATATCGATATTGCCAGGGCGACTGCCTCCGCCGCCGCTATCGGCCCTTCCGCCAAGGCCGTACGGCTCGACGTGACTGACCTTGGTCAGATCGACGCCGTGGTGAAGGCGGTGGATGAGGAATTCGGCGGCATCGATATTCTCGTCAACAATGCCGCGATCTTCGACATGGCCCCGATCAATGGCATTACCGAACAGAGTTATGAGCGGGTCTTCGACATCAATCTCAAGGGACCGCTGTTCATGATGAAGGCCGTCTCCAATGTCATGATCGAGCGGGCGCGCGGCGGCAAGATCATCAATATGGCGAGCCAGGCCGGCCGGCGCGGCGAAGCGCTCGTCACGCTTTATTGCGCCTCCAAGGCCGCGATCATTTCCGCCACGCAGTCGGCGGCGCTGGCGCTCGTCAAGCACGGCATCAATGTCAACGCCATTGCACCCGGCGTGGTGGATGGTGAGCATTGGGAAGTGGTCGATGCGGAATTCGCCAAATGGGAAGGCCTGAAGCCGGGTGAGAAGAAGGCGGCAGTGGCGAAATCCGTGCCGATCGGCCGTTTTGCGACGCCTGATGACATCAAGGGGCTGGCGGTTTTCCTCGCCTCTTCCGACAGCGACTATATTCTCGCCCAGACATATAATGTCGACGGCGGCAACTGGATGAGCTGAAAAGCCGGAGATGACCATGCATGCCATTCAATTCATCGAGAAGGGACAGGCCGTTCTGGCGGAAGTTCCCGTTGCCGATCTGCCGCCGGGCCATGCGCTCGTGCGCGTCAAGGCTTCGGGGCTTTGCCACACCGATATCGATGTGCTTCACGCGCGTTACGGCGACGGTGCCTTTCCGGTTATTCCGGGGCATGAATATGCCGGTGAAGTCGCGGCCGTGGCCGCCGATGTAACGAGCATAAAGACCGGTGACCGGGTGGTGGTCGATCCCAATCTGCCCTGCGGCACCTGCCCGAGCTGCCGTAAGGGGCTGACCAATCTTTGCAGCACGCTGAAGGCCTATGGTGTTTCCCATAATGGCGGTTTTGCGGAATTCAGCGTGGTGCGCGCCGATCATCTGCACGGCATCGGCTCCATGCCCTATCATGTCGCCGCACTTGCCGAACCGCTCGCCTGCGTCGTCAACGGCATGCAGAGTGCGGGCATCGGCGAGAGCGGGCCGGTGCCAGACAACGCCCTTGTTTTCGGTGCAGGTCCCATCGGCCTGCTGCTTGCTTTGTCGCTGAAAGCGCGCGGCATCGAGACGGTGACGATTGCCGATATCAACGAAAGCAGACTGGCCTTCGCCGAAGAACTCGGCCTTCAGGCAGCGGTTTCCGGGTCTGAAGCGCTGCTCCGGCAACAGAAGGCGTTCGATTTCGTCGCGGATGCGACCGGCATCGCGGCTGTTGCGGAAGCGATGATCCCGCTGGTTGCCGATGGCGGCACGGCGCTGTTCTTCGGCGTTTGCGCGCCGGATGCCCGCATTTCGGTTGCGCCCTTCGAAATCTTTCGCCGTCAGCTGAAGCTTGTCGGCTCGCATTCGCTGAACCGCAACATACCGCAGGCGCTCGCCATTCTGGAAACGGATGGCGATATCATGGCGCGGCTGGTGTCGCACCGGCTGCCGCTTTCGGAGATGTTGCCGTTCTTTACGAAAAAGCCGTCCGATCCCGCCACGATGAAAGTGCAATTTGCAGCCGAATGATCGTTTGGCCGTTGATAACCGTATTCGACCGGCTTTTCGTGCGAAGGCCGGTCGATATAGAGTACCACATGTAATATTTCATGGGGGCAAGCACTTTGGCCAAATCTATCAGGACGATGGAAGAGTTCTCGGAATTCGTCGGCCTTTCCCGCCCGACCGTTTCGAAATACTTCAATGATCCGGCCTCGGTCCGCAAGAAGACGCGGGATGCCATCGAGGATGCGCTGAAGAAATCGGGCTTCCGGCCCAATATTTTCGCCGTCAACCTCAACCGCCGCCGCTCCAATATCATCGGCATCATCATTCCGAACTCGACCGACCCGTTCTACATGGCGTTGACGAGCCGTATCGAACTCATCGCCAACGAGGCTGGCTTTCTTGCCTTCGTGCTGTCGTCGGATGGCAAGGCGGAAATCGAAGACCGTG
Source organism: Agrobacterium sp. BT-220-3 (assembly GCF_025910175.1). NCBI lineage: Bacteria > Pseudomonadati > Pseudomonadota > Alphaproteobacteria > Hyphomicrobiales > Rhizobiaceae > Agrobacterium > Agrobacterium sp. BT-220-3. The sequence goes on along the minus strand of NZ_JAPAIX010000011.1, from coordinate 124,907 downwards.
CCATCCGCACCTTCAAGTCGATGAATGTCGCAGGCGCGATCATCGCCCCGCTCGGCGTCAAATCCCACCGCGCCACGCTCGAACAGCTGGGGGCCAGCATTCCGATCGTTTATGTCGATTCGCCGCTCGATGAGACCTCGGCCTTTGTCGGCACCGACAACCGCCAGAGTGTCGGCCTGATGGTGGACTACCTCTGCCGCTCGGGTGAGCCGCCCTGTTTCTTCGATATGCCGCAGGTCAACACCAACGCGGCGACGCGCCGCACCGCCTATGTTGAGGCCATGCAGCGCCTCGGTTTCGAACCGCATGTGCTCAACGTTCCCGATATCGTTACCTGGGATTTCGAGCGTTTCGCCTTTGACGAAGCTGGCCGGCTGCTGGACCGAAGGGAGCTTCTGCCGTCGCGCACCATCCTGTGCTCGAACGACCGTATCGCCTTCGGCGTCATTGCCGCCGCCTTTCAGAAGGGCATCAAGGTCGGCCATGGGGCGGATTACGACCTCAGGGTCGCCGGCCATGACGATCATCCACTGTCGCGTTATGCCTGCCCGCCAATTACCACGGTGGCACAGAATTATAACGAGATCGGCAGGCTGTCGATCGAGCTTCTGTTGCAGAAGCTGAATGAAGAGGCGGATGACACGACGCGGATGCGGGAACGCATCCTTCTCAGTGCCGATCTGATGTTGCGCAAATCGGCCTGAAGGCTTGTTAGAAAAATTAAACAAAAAATCTTATTTTCTAAATAGAACTAATATTTGAACACTCCTACTCTGCTCCCAAGGTTGCTTTGGGAGGCGACCGCGAGAACCGGCGCAAAGGCGTGCCGGTATCCGGGAGGAACGCAGAAACGTCGTGTTGTCGGTGCCGCGAGGGGGAAGCCTTCGTAGCCTCGGTATCGCATGGCCTTCGCCGGGAAGCCTGGGTTCTCTCGCCAGCAATTTCCCCAGCGAAGGATGTCAAAACATGAACCTCTATTCTCTTCTGTCGCAGCGTGCAGCCGGTGGTAAGCCCGTGCGGGTCGGTCTCATCGGCGCTGGCAAGTTCGGCTCCATGGTGCTGGCGCAGGCGCAGCGCATTGCCGGTTTCCACATGGTCGCCGTCGCCGATCTCAACGTTGGCAAGGCAAGGGAATCGCTGGGCCGGGTCGGCTGGGCCAAGGAGCGTTATGACGCGACGAGCTGCGCCGATGCGCTGAAGAGCGGCAAGACCTATGTGACGGACGATGTGAACGAGCTTTTCGCCTGCGGCGAGATCGAATGCGTGATCGAGGCGACCGGCCATCCGCTTGCCGGCGCTCGCCATGCGCTTGGCGCCATCGACCACAACAAACATGTCGTCATGGTCAATGTCGAAGCCGACGTCATGGTCGGGCCGATCCTTGCCGAAAAGGCACGTGCCAAGGGCCTGATCTATTCCATGGCTTACGGCGACCAGCCGGCGCTGATCTGCGAACTGGTTGATTGGGCGCGCGCCACCGGCTTCGAGGTCGTTTCCGCCGGCAAGGGCATGAATTTCGAGCCACGCTATCGTTATTCGACGCCCGACACGGTCTGGAGCTATTTCGGCTGGACCGACGAAGAGGTGGCCAAGGGCGACTTCAATCCCAAAATGTACAATTCCTTCACCGACGGCACCAAGGCGGCCATCGAGATGGCGGCCGTCGCCAATGGCACGGGACTGGATTGCCCGGATGACGGTCTGGCCTTCCCGCCCGCAGGCCTGCATGATCTCGCCCGCGTCTTCCGCCCCGCTGCCGATGGCGGCCGCATGTCGCGCTCCGGTCTCGTGGACATTGCCGCAAGCCAGGAGCCGGATGGCCGCGAGGTGTTCAACAACATCCGCTACGGCGTTTTCGTCACCTTCAAGGCGCATAATGAATATGCCCGCGCCTGCTTTAAGCAATATGGCCTGCTGACCGATCCTTCAGGCTGGTACGCTTCCATGTGGCGTCCGTTCCACATCATCGGTCTTGAAACATCGATCAGCGTGCTTTCGGCCGTGCTGCGCAACGAAGCGACCGGTTGCTCAAAGGAATTTCGCGGCGATGCCGTCGCCACGGCGAAGAAGGATATGCAGCCCGGCGAGATGCTGGATGGTGAGGGCGGTTACGCGGTGTGGGCCAATGCGATCCCGGCCACCCGCAGCCTCGACATCAAGGCGCTGCCGATCGGCCTTGCCCATAACGTCAAGCTGAAGCGCGCCATCAAAAAGGATCAGATCGTCAGTTTCGACGATGTGGAACTGGTGAGTGATCTGGATGTGGTGAAGCTTCGCCAAAATATGGAAAACCAGTTCCGCCCGCAAAAAGACGCTGCGGCGTGATGGGCGGAGAACGGGACATGTCGAATGGAGCTTTCGTGGTGATCGCGGAATTCCGCGTCAAACCTGACGCGATGGATGCCTTTCTGGACGCGGCGCGCGATGATGCCACCCATTCGGTTCAGGACGAACCGGGTTGCCGGCAATTCGACGTTGTGCGGCCGGAAGCTGGAAACAACGTGGTGTTCTATGAGGTCTATGACAGCCGTGAGGCTTTCGACGATCATCTGAAAACACCGCATCTCGACCGGTTTCGCGAGGCGTTTCCCGCCCTCATCGAAGAAGAATTGCCGGTGCGTTTCCTGAACCGGCAATGGCTTTGAAGGATGCAGAAAATGCAGGACATCCGCGAGATCGCCGTCATCGGCACCGGCATCATGGGCGCACCCATGGCAACGCGTCTGGCTGAAGCCGGTTTCTCGGTCAAGGCCTGGAACCGTAGTGCTGAAAAAGCCGCTATTCTGGCGGAAAATGGCGTGAAGCCGGCGGCGACAGCCGCCGACGCCGTGGCGAAGGCGGATGTCGTGCTCTGCATGCTGAGTTCCGGCCCGGTCTGTAACGAGGTGCTCCTCGGCACCTCGGGTGTCGTTTCAGCCATGAAGCCCGGTGCGGTTCTTCTGGTGATGAGTTCCATTCCCGTCGATGACGCGGTGGAACAGGCGGCGGCGGCCAGGGCTTGCGCTATCAGATATGTCGATGCCCCGGTTTCCGGCGGTGAAAAGGGAGCGATCGAAGGAACGCTCGCGATCATGGCCGGAGGAGAACAGGCGGATGTGGAGGCGTTGAGGCCGCTATTCGATTGCCTTGGCCGCGTCACCCATGTCGGTCCGGTGGGCTGCGGCTCGCTGGCCAAGCTCGCCAACCAGCTGATCGTGGCTTCCACGATCTGCGCTGTCGCGGAGGCCCTTACGCTTGTCGAAGAGGGCGGCGCCGACCCGGCGCAGGTAAGGCAGGCTTTACTTGGCGGCTTCGCCGATTCCACCGTTTTCCGCCAGCACGGGAAACGCATGGTGGAGGGCGATTTCCGCCCCGGCGGGCCGGCAAAATATCAGCTGAAGGATACATCCACGGCGCTGGCCTTTGCCAAAAGCCGCGGCCTGAAACTACCGGTCGGCGAGGAGGTTGACCGGCTGTTCCGTTCCATGGTCGAGCATGGTGCGGGCGAGCTTGATCACAGCGGTGTGATCCTTGAAATTAAGCGCATGAATGCGTTCGGAGGAACGCTCGAAACTGTTTAGAGACAACAAAGGGAGGAACACATGAAAATTTCAAAACTTTACGGGCTGGCTCTCGCCGCCACCATGCTGGTTGCATCGATCGCTCAGGCGGAAACGCTCACACTTTCGACGCCGGATCCGGACAATTCCGAAATTACGCTCGCGGCCAACAAGTTCGCCGAGCTGGTGTCCGCCAAGACAAATGGCGAAGTCACCGTCAAGGTCTTCCCGAACGGCTCGCTTTACGGCGGTGATCCATCGGGCGCCGTGAAGCAATTGGCAGGCGGTTCGCTCGACATGCTGCTGCTTGCCACATCGCTTTATGCGAATTTCGACCCGCGTTTTTCGGCGATTTCCATTCCCTATCTTTTTGACGATGAAGAACAGCTTCGCACCTATCTGGAAGGTGAGCAGGGCAAGGAGCTGATCGCTGGACTGGAAAAGATCGGCATCAAGGCGGTGGATCTGTGGCCGCGCCCTTTCCGCCAGATGACCAATTCCAAGCGCCCGATAACCTCGCCGGATGATCTCAAGGGTTTGAAGTTCCGCGTTCCCAACAATCCGCTCTGGGTGGAATTCTTCAAGAAGATGGGCGCCGCACCGACGCCGCTCGCCTTTGCCGAGGTTTATAACGCCCTGCAGCTGAAGGTCGTCGACGGGCAGGAAAACCCCATCAACGTCCCATTGTCGGCGAAATTCTACGAGGTGCAGAAATACGTCTCGATCACCAACCATATGGGTGACGGCTGGGTTCTGGGCATCAGCCCCGCCAAGTTCAACGCCCTGAGCGATGCACACAAGGCGGCCGTCGAGGAGGCGGCGAAGGAAGCGGAAGTGTGGAAGGTGCAAAACGACGCCTCGAGCGCCGAAGCGACGATCGCCGAACTGCAGAAACACGGAATGGAGATCAATCGCCTGACGCCGGAGCAGCAGAAGGCGTTCGTGGAAGTCTCAAAGGGCCTCTATCCCGTCTTTGCCGGGCTGGTGAAGGATCAGGCTTTCTTTGACAAGACCATTGCCGCCGTCGGCAAGAAGTAAGGCCATCAGGTCTTCCGGGCCGGCGCGCAGCCGGTCCGGTTGGGAGGACAGGTTTATGGACGAAACGTCATCATTTTTCGGCAGGGTCATCAGATTGGCGACCGACGTGCTGGCCGGTTTGGCCGCTATCGGGGTTCTGGCCGTCGTGCTTTTGCAGGTGTCGACCCGAATGTGGGGCACTCCGGTCTCCTGGACGGAGGAAGCGACACGGTATCTTTTCATATGGATGGTGTTCCTGGGCGTGGCGGGCAGCTTCCGCACCGCCGACATGGCGCGGGTAACGGTGTTCATCGCGCTGATGCCGGCCTGTGTGCGGCGTCTCGCGCTGCCCATCTACGTCGTGTCGTCGGTCGTCTTTTTCGGCCTGATGATCTGGACGGGCTGGACGCTGGTGCGCCAGCAATATGTGATGAATGAAGCCGCCGCGACGCTTGCCACGCCGATGTGGATGATCGGCATCATCATTCCGCTCAGCGCGGCTCTCGGCATTGCCGCCATCGTGGAATCCCTGCGCCAGCATCGCGACCGCATTGAACTGCCGGAAGGCCTGCAACCTCTCGCCGATGCCGATCTGGTCGTTGGAAATATGGAGAAACGGCCATGAGCCTGACGCTGCTTGGACTTTTCCTTCTCATGAGCGCCTTCGGCGTTCCGCTTGCCGTTGCGCTCGGTCTGGCAAGCCTGGCTTCCATCGCGCTCTATACGTCGATGCCGATGGACCTTCTGGCCCAAACCATGTTTTCGGGCATGAACTCCTTCCTTCTGGTTGCGGTGCCGCTTTTCATTCTTGTCGGCGTCCTGATGGAACGGGGCAAGGTCGCCGAACGGCTGTTCGACTTTGCCGAGGCGATTGTCGGCTGGCTTCCAGGCGGTCTCGGCCACGTAAACGTCGCCTCGTCGGTGATTTTCGGCGGTGTTTCCGGTTCGTCCGTCGCAGACATCGCCTCCATCGGGGCAATCGAGATCAAGGCCATGGAGCGTCATGGTTTCCCGAAGGGATACGCCGTTGGACTGACGCTTTGCACATCCACGCTTTCTTCCATCATCCCGCCGTCGATCCTCATCGTCATCGCCGGTTCCGTTGCCAATGCCTCCATCGGAACCCTGCTCGTGGCGGGGCTGGTGCCGGGATTGTTCCTCGCCTTCGTATTCATGATCTTCAATCACATCTACGCGGTGCGCAACGGCTTCAACCCGCCGACGCCTTTTAATGTTCGTCGTGTCGTGACCACGGGCCTTGCGGCCATTCTGCCGATGCTGACGCCCGTCATCCTGCTGATCGGCATTGTAGATGGATATTTCACGCCAACAGAAGCGGCTGGCATTGCCGTTGTCTACACGCTGTTTCTGTCGGTGATACTTTACCGGACGATCCCGTTTTCGGCGCTGCTTGGCATTTTCATGGAAACAGCACGGACATCTGGCTCGATCCTCTTTATAGCGGCAACGGCGAAACTGGCTGCCTGGGTCTTCACCTTCGATGGCTTGCCGGCGCAGGTCGCAGTCTTCCTTGGCCACATCAGCACCGGGCCTACGATGGCAATGGTTCTGATATTCTTCTTCCTCATTGTCGTCGGCATGTTCATGGATGCGATTGCAGCGATGTTCATTCTCATCCCGGTGCTTATGCCGCCGGCCGTATCGCTCGGGGTCGATCCGATACATTTCCTGATCGTCATGGTCATTACCCTGACGCTCGGGCTTGTCACACCCCCGGTTGGCGTGTGCCTGTTCGCGGTCGCGCAGGTGGCGAAAATGTCGATCGAGGATGTGATCAAGGGTTCGCTCGCGCCCATGTCCATTCTGGTCGCCGCGATCTTCGCTCTGGTGCTCTTCCCGGATCTGACGCTTGCTCCTATCCGGCTCATGGGCCTCTATTGAGGCGATCAAACCAATCTAGTGACCCTGAGCGGGGCGACTTTTCCAGTCGTCCCGCTCTTTTCGCAACCAGTCGAGGAAAATCCGGACCTTTTTTTGCCTGAGATGGGCATGGGGGCAGACGATCCATTGCGTGACGAGCCTGATGCGGGGCGCATCGGGTACGGCGGCGATCAAAGCACCGCTTCGCAGCTCCTGCTCCATCATCAATGTGCTTTCCAGCGCCACTCCGATACCGAGTACGGCGGCATCGATCGCCATATGGCTACGATCGAAAAGAACCCGCCGCCAGCGCTTTTCTGCTGTCACGCCAGCCAGAGGGAACCAATGGTTCCATTGCGCCTGTGCCTTGACGGAATGAATCAGTCGCTGATTTTGCAACTCTTCGGGTGCATACGCACCTGCTCTCGGATAATTGGGCGAACAGACCGGCAGGAACTCCTCCTCCACCAGCCCCTCCACGAACAGGCCCGGCCAGCGGCCATCACCGTGGCGCAACTCTATATCGACAAGCTCCTGCGAAAAATCCGTGGGTTCGTTGGTGCCGTCGAGGCGCACTTCCAGTTCGGGATGCTCCTCCAGAAAAGAGCCGAGACGTGGCAGAAGCCATTTGTTGGAAATGGTCGGCGTCGCCCGGATTGTCAGCGTCGTCACCGAGCGAAAGCCGCGAATACTATCGGTGGCATCGGCGATCTGCTCGATCTGGGCGGTGATCATCGAGAAATAACGCTCGCCCGCCTCGGTCAGCGTCACCTTGCGCCCCGTTCGCGCCATCAGTGTCGTGCCAAGCTGGCCCTCCAGCAACTGGATCTGCTGGGAAACGGCCGACGGCGTCACGCTCAGCTCTTCCGCCGCCCGCGAAATGCTGCCAGCCCTTGCCGCAGCGTGAAAGACAAGGATCGATTTTATCGGTATCTGCATGGGGCTGGTCTTCGCTCAACGAATTACGGCAGTCACCTGTTGATTAACACAGGTGACTGCCGTGACGAAATGCTTGAGAGCGAAGGGCTTTTACCGGTGGCTTGGCAACTTTGGCAAAAGCACGGTCAACAGGCCGAGCAGCGGCATGTAGGAGCAGATGCGATAGACGAACTCGATGCCTTCCTTATCCGCATAGACGCCCAGAACCGCAGCCCCGATGCCGCCGAAGCCGAAGGCGAAACCGAAGAACATGCCGGCGATGAGGCCGACGCGTCCCGGCACCAGTTCCTGCGCGAACACCACGATGGCGGAGAAGGCCGAGGAGAACACGAAGCCGATGACGACGACGAGAATGGCGGTCCAGAACAGGTTCGCATAGGGCAGCATCAGCGCGAAGGGAATGACGCCGAGGATCGAGAACCAGATGACGACGCGCGAGCCGAAACGGTCACCGATCGGGCCGCCGAAGAACACGCCGAGCGCCGAGGCGCCGAGGAAGAGGAACAGCAGAACCTGCGCATCCTGTACGCCGAGCCCGAATTTCTCGATGGTGTAGAAGGTGAAGTAGCTGGAAAGGCTCGCGAGATAGGCGTTCTTGGTGGCGGTCAGAACAACCAGCACGGCAAGCGTCATCATCACGGTGCCGCGTGCCAGCGGCAGTGCACGGCTGACCGGAGCCTTGCCGACATTCGCGCGCCGGTGGCGGGTGTACCAGACGCCGACCCAGGACAAAACGGCGAAACCCAGAAGTGCGATCAGCGAGAACCAGCTGAGGCTGGACTGGCCAAGCGGGATGACGATGAAGGCGGCGAGCAGTGGGCCGATGGCCGTGCCGGTATTGCCGCCAACCTGGAAGAACGACTGCGCAAGGCCGTGGCGTCCGCCAGACGCCAGGCGCGCGACGCGCGAGGCTTCCGGATGGAAGATCGCCGAGCCGATGCCGATGAGGCAGGCGCCGATCACCAGAACCTCGAAGCTGTGGGCGAAAGCGAGCGTGATGAGGCCGGCGCAGGTGGACAGCATGGCGACGGGCAGGGAGAACGGCATGGGCCAGCGATCGGTCACCATGCCGACAACCGGCTGCAGCAGCGACGCCGTCACCTGGAAGGCAAAGGTCAGCAGCCCGATCTGCATGAAGTCGAGCGCATAATTGGCCTTCAGCAGCGGATAGAGCGACGTCAGCAGGGATTGCATGATGTCGTTGAGCATGTGGCAGAAGCTGGCAGCTGCTATGATTGAAAACGCCGTGCGTTGCGGGCTGAACCCGGCGCTGGTGACGGTGGCCATGATGTATCCTCTCCGAATTCCCGATGGAAGGGCGGGAAACGTGTCTTTATTTCTTTCCGCTTTTATTCATATTGTTTCTGGCCTGCATTTGTGTTCTGGACGATTTTCTTTGTGAGTGGGCCAAATGGTAAAAATCAAATCGCGGCAGCCTTCAAGCCTGGCGCAGGACGAACATGAGCGAAGCCTGAAATTGATCGACGGCACCAATGAACCGGTGCTGGCGCTTTGCCGCGTTTATCCCACGGGACACCGGACCCCGCCCCACAGCCACAGTCGCGTGCAGATCTGGTGTGCCCGTCAGGGTGTCGTGCTGGTCAGCACCGCAGACGGGCGCTGGATGATACCGCCCGGCCACGGGCTTCTCATTCCTGCCGGGCTGCAACATGAGGCCGAGACCATCTCCACGGTGGAGATGCACTCGATCTATGTCCATCCGGATCTGTTTCACGCCGAGACCCCAAGGGTCGTGGAGATAACCGATCTCGCCTCCAGCCTGATCTCGGAATTGCTGGGCGAGGAGCACCAGCCGGCCGCTTTCCACCGGCAGGGCCTTGTGCGGGCGCTGCTGCTGGATGAGGTGAACCGCCTGCCGGAACGGCCGCTCGGACTGCCTTTTCCCGATAATCAACGGCTGGCAGCACTCTGCCGGGATTTCCTCAAGAAGCCGGTGGCAAGGGTGGAGATCGATGACTGGGCGGCGGCCATGGGCATCAGTCGCCGCTCGTTTACGCGGCTGTTCCGCAAGGAACTGGGGTTGAGTTTCGTCACTTGGCGCCAGCAGGCCTGTATCTTCGCCTCCCTGCCGAGACTGGCGGCCGGCGAAGCGGTGACGAATGTGGCGCTGGATGCCGGTTATGAAAACATACCGGCTTTCACCACCATGTTCCGGCGAATGCTGGGCAGTTCACCAAGGGCCTATCGGCAGGCGGCGCGGCAGCGCGGGGGAGCTTTTTCCGACTTGGAAGATATAGGAGACTAGGCTTAACGCTCCTCATCCCTGTGCTTGTCACAGGGATCCAGCCAGCCCAAGTCTTTGGGCTGAAAGGACTCTTCCCGCCGCGCAGACGCGCGTCGGCTGGATTCCCGTGACGAGCACAGGAATGAGGAGGGTACCCTAAGCCGCCGTCGCGCGCATGTCGCGGCGGAAATCGGAAGGCGACATGCCGGCGATCTGGCGAAACGCCTTGTTGAAGGCGCTGACGGAGCCGAAGCCGCTTTCCATGGCGATTTGCAGAATATTGTCCTTGCCGTTCATCAGCATCGCTTGCGCGCGGGAGAGCCGGAGCAGGGTCAGATATTTGATCAGCGTCATGCCGGTGGATTTGCGAAACAGGTTCATCGCATATTTCGGATGAAGCGAAGCGGCCCGCGCAATTTCCGTCGCGTCGATGTCATCTAAAAAATTGGCCGCAATGAAATCGCACATGCGCACTACGCCGATGGAGGGAGCCATGCCCTCGTCATCCTGCTTGCGCCTGCCATTGGCGGCGGAGGATATGACGGAATAGGGCTCAAGGAACATGCGCTCCACCCGCAGCAGCAATTCCTCCACCGCGTGCTGCGCCCTGGCCGGGTCCCCCGACGTGACGTAACGGAACCAGCGGCCGAAATTTTCGGCGTCGGCCCGGTCCGTCTCAGCGCTCACCATCGTCGCACCGCTCATCAGCAGGCTGGAGACAGCGGCGGGCAGGCGCATGCGGAAGAAATGCACGAGTGGCAGATGGGCGCCCGCATAAAAGGAATCGTCAGAGGAGCGGTCCATCTGGTGCGGCTGCCCGCCCCAGAAAATGCACATCTGGCCGGCATCAAGCGAAAGATCGTGATCGCCCATGCGGTAATGCACCGATCCCGACATCACATAGTTCACCTCCACCTGGGCATGCCAGTGCGGCCGGAGCATGATGGGCGGGTGATTGTGAAAAAGCTGCAGCGTCGTCGGCATGCCCTCGATGCTGCTGGCGCCCGGCTGGTAGAAGGCTCTTTCGGCAATCTTACTTTCCGCCAAATCGATGTTCCCTTTTTACGAGACAGATTTCCTGCCGCCGGTAATGTGCCCATGTTCGCTGAAGAACGGCAATTGAAAAAGGGAGGTTTTCAATGTGCTTTAAATTTCTTGGCGCGTCTACTGCTCTGGTGCTTCTCGCAGCCCCGGCATTCGCGCAATCCGAGACCGTCACCATCTGGAGCTGGAATGTCGCGGCTTCCGCGCTGAAATCCACGGTCGAAGGCTTCAACAAGCAGAATCCGGATATAAAGATCGTCGTTGAAGACCTTGGAAACAATCAGGTTTTTGACAAGACGCTGGCGGCCTGCGCCGCCGGTGGCGATGGTCTGCCTGACATCGTAACCATTGAGAACTTTGAGGCGGAGCTGTTCTGGAGCCGTTTTCCCGATTGTTTCGCCAATCTGACCGAGCTTGGCTACTCGCCTGAGAAGCAGGCGCTTTTTCCCGATTTCAAGCGCACGGAACTGGAGGTGGAAGGTGTCGCCTATGCCGTTCCGTGGGATTCCGGTCCTGTGGCGGTGTTTTATCGCCGTGACTTCTACGAAAAGGCGGGTGTTGATCCCGCCACCATCAAGAGCTGGGACGATTTCACCGATGCGGGCAAGAAGGTCATGGCGGCCAATCCCGGCACGGTGATGGCGCAGGCCGATTTCAACGGTGACAGCGAATGGTTCCGCATGATCGCCAACGAGCAGGGATGCGGTTACTTTTCGACCGACGGCCAGAGCATCACCATCAACAAGCCTGCCTGTGTCGCGACCCTTGAAAAGGTCAAGCAAATGAAGGATGCGGGCATCATCACGGCCGCGATCTGGGACGAGAAGATCCAGGCCAATACGGCCGGCAAGGCTGCAAGCCAGATGTATGGCGCCTGGTATGAAGGCACCGTTCGCTCCGGCTCCCCCGATCTTTCGGGCAAGTGGGGCGTCTATCTGATGCCGAGCCTCACGCCCGATGGCCCGCATGCCGCCAATCTCGGCGGTTCTTCGCTGGCGATCAGCTCGACGTCCGAGCACAAGGAAGCCGCCTGGAAATATATCGACTATGCGCTCACCACCAATGAGGGGCAGGTGACGATGCTGAAATCCTTCGGCCTCGTTCCCTCGTTGCTCTCCGCCATCGATGATCCTTTCGTCAAGGAAAAGCAGCCCTATTGGGGCGGGCAGGCGGTCTGGACCGATATTCTGGCAACCCTGCCGAAAATCGTGCCGAGCCGTGGCACGGCGTTCCAGTCGGATGCGGATGCGATCTACAAGGCGGCGCAGACCAAATATTTCGCGGGCGGGTATCCGGATGCGAAAGCAGCGCTCGACGATGCGGCCAAGCAGATCGAAACGGCGACAGGGCTACCGGTCGCGCAGTAAGCCGGTGGCTGTTTTATGGACCGAGAGGGTGCTGCACTTTTCTTCTCCCCGAGGGAGAGAAGTCCGCGGCAGCGGGATGAGGGGGCGAGGGTAGAGATATCCAGAGAGCCAGCCCCCTCATCCGACCCTTCGGGCCACCTTCTCCCCCTCGGGGGAGAAGAATTAGACCGCACCGTTTTGCAAAGGCCTTCCCCACATAGGGGCGCGCTCTTTCTGAAGCTTTTCCATTTATCCGGCCATCGTCCGGCATCTGGAGGTCGTCATGCCGTCAAGGAACAGGATCGCTTATGCGTTCCTTGCGCCCTATCTCCTGATTTTCGCCACCTTCTGGGTCTGGCCGATCATCAGCTCGTTCATGCTGTCGTTCCAGAATACCCGCATCAATCCCTGGCAGTTCGCGCCCTCCATGAACTGGGGGCGGCTCGTCTCCGATCCGGCGTTTTACAACGCGCTTTATAATACGCTGATCATTCTCATCATTCAGGTGCCTGTCATGATCGCGCTTGCGACCGTCATGGCGGTGCTGCTGAACTCGCCGCTGTTGAAGGTGCGCCCGCTTTATCGTTTTGCCTTCTTTGCACCCGTCGTCGTTGGAGAGGTCGCTTATGCGGCCGTTTTCCGGCTGATGTTCAGTGCCGATTTCGGCATCATCAACAAGCTCATCACCTCCGTTGGCCTTTCGCCAATCTCGTGGTTCGACAATGCCAATGCGGCGATGGCGCTGGTCATCATCGCCGTCACCTGGCGCTGGGCGGGGTATAACGCCATCATCATTCTGGCCGGGCTGCAATCCATTCCGGGCGATGTCTATGAGGCGGCGACGCTGGACAAGGTGAGCAAGCGGCAGCAGTTCTTCCACATCACCCTGCCGCTGTTGAAGCCCATCATCCTCTTCTGCGTGGTCCTGTCGGTCATCGGCACCATGCAGCTTTTCGCCGAACCCTTCCTCATCACCAACAGGGGCGGGCCGGGCGGCGGCACGGAGACGCTGGGGCTGTTCCTGTATCGGCAGGGCTTCACCTCACTCAATTTCGGTTACGCCTCGGCCATCGCCTACACCATGGCGGCGCTCGCCATCGCCATTTCACTTCTCAATCTCTGGGTCGGGAGGGAGCCGAAATGAGATCGAAATCCAGATCGCTTTTCTGGCAGAAGATTGCCCTGCATGCGGCGCTGACGCCGCTCGCCGTCATCTGGCTGTTTCCGCTGTGGATGATGTTCGTGTTTTCGACCATGCCGGATTACGGCATTTTCAGCCCGGATATCGTGCTCGTCCCCTCCACCAATTTCATTGAGAATTTCAACAACCTGCAGGCGGATACCGACTTCCTCAGGGCCATGTTCATCTCAATCACCGTCGCCGTCATCTACACGGTTCTTTCGGTGTTCCTGACCTCGATGGCGGGCTGGGCGCTGGCGCGGTACCGCTTTGCGGGACGCTCGGTGGTGATTGCCATCATTCTCGGTACCATCACACTGCCTTTCGCGGTCGTCGTCATTCCGCAATTCATCATGGTGGCGCGGGAATTCAAGCTCGCAAACACATGGGTGGCGCTGATTGTGCCGCCGCTGTTCAATTCGCTCGGCGTGCTGTTCATGCGGCAGTCTTTCTCGATGATGCCGACGGAGCTTTTCGATGCGGCAAGGGTCGAGGGTGTCAAGGAATGGCAGATATTCCTGCGTATCGCCTTGCCATTGGCGCGACCCACCATGGCGGCGCTGTCGATCATCCTCTTCCTCGCCTCGTGGAACAATTATCTCTGGCCGCTTCTCATCAATTCCCGCCCAGGAATGATGACCGCACCCGTGGCGCTTGGCACCCTCATCGGGCTCACCAAAGTGTCATGGGGCGGCATCATGGCCGGCGCGGTTCTGCTCACCGCGCCCATCCTCGTGGTTTTTGTGGCTCTGCAGCGTCACTTCATCGCCGGCATTTCCGCCGGGGCAGTCAAGTAAGGGAGGCCGCATGGCGGAACTTTCGCTCAAAAACGTCGTCAAGCGCTTCGGCGCGCTCGAAGTCATCCACGGTGCCGATCTCGAAATTGCCGACGGTGAGTTCGTGGTCTTCGTCGGCCCGTCCGGCTGCGGCAAATCCACGCTTCTGCGCATGATCGCCGGGCTGGAGGATATATCGGACGGCGATGTCAGCATCGGCGGCAGGACGGTCAACGACGCCGATCCGGCCGATCGCGGCATCGCCATGGTGTTCCAGTCTTACGCGCTCTATCCGCATATGACGGTTGCCGAAAACCTCTCCTTTGGTCTGAGGATGAACGGCAATCCCAAAGCCGATACGCAAAAGCGCGTCAGCCGCGCCGCCGAAATTCTGCAGATCAACGAGTTGATGGAACGCCGGCCGAAACAGCTTTCCGGCGGGCAGCGGCAGCGCGTCGCCATCGGCCGCGCCATCGTGCGTGAGCCGCAGGTCTTCCTGTTCGATGAACCCCTGTCGAACCTCGATGCGGAACTTCGGGTGCAGATGCGGGTGGAAATCTCGCGGCTGCACAAGCAGCTCGGCACCACGATGATCTACGTCACCCATGACCAGACCGAGGCAATGACGCTGGCCGACAAGATCGTGGTTCTGCGCGCGGGCAATATCGAACAGGTCGGCGCGCCGCTCGATCTTTATGACGACCCCGCCAACCGTTTCGTTGCCGGTTTCGTCGGTTCGCCGAAGATGAATTTTCTGGAGGCGACCGTCATCGGTATGGGCGCGGAGAGCGCAACGCTGTCGCTCGACAGCGATCCCGCCGTACGGCTGACCCTGCCTGTACGGGATCGCTTGAGCGAGGGAAGCAAGGTCTCGCTCGGTATCCGGCCCGAACATTTTGCCGATGCCGGAAAGGGCGATGCCGATCTCACCGTGCATGTCGATGTCGCCGAGCATCTCGGCAATACCAGCTACGTCTATGCCCGGACGGCAGGCGGCGAGCAGCTTGTGATCGAGCGCCCGGAATCGCGCGATGTCGCCAATCGTGACCGGCTGACGGTCGGTCTCTCGGCCCGCAAGGCCTTTCTTTTCGACAGCAAGGGCACCCGCCTGCGCTGAACCTTTTCCCAAGCACCCATGACAGACGAGGATTTCATGACGACCGACCAACCGATCCGCTGGGGCATCATCGGCCCGGGCACCATCGCCAGGACTTTTGCAGACGGCATTGCCCATTCCCGTACCGGCAGGTTAGAGGCCATCGCCACCCGCAATCCGGAAAAGCCCGGCCTTACTGACGCCTTTGTCGGCGCGCGCATCATTCATGGTTACGATGCGCTGCTTTCCGACCCCGATATCGACGCAGTTTATATCGCCACACCCCATACCGGCCACGCGGAATGGGCGATCAAGGCGATCCGGGCGGGTAAGAACGTGCTGGTTGAGAAACCGATCGCGCTTTCCGCCTATGATGCCGACGCCATTTTCCATGAGGCGAAAAAGGCCGGTGTCTTTGCCGGCGAGGCCTATATGTACCGCCTGCATCCGCAGACGGCGAAACTGGTGGAATTGATCAGGAGCCGAGCCATTGGCGATATCCGTATCATCCGCTCCAGCTTCGGTTTCAACATGGGCTCTTTCCGGGCCGATCATCGGCTTTTCGCCAATGAGATGGCGGGTGGCGGCATTCTCGATGTCGGTGGTTATCCCGTATCCATGGTGCGGCTGATTGCCGGTGCCGTGGATGGCAAGCCCTTCGCCGAACCGGAAAAGGTTGTGGGTGCGGCCCATCTCGGCCAGTCGGGCGTTGATGAATGGGCCTCGGCCGTTCTTAAATTTTCAAACGGCATCGTCGCCGAAGTCTCCTGCTCGATCATGGCGGGGCAGGACAATGTGCTGCGCATCATCGGTTCGGAAGGCCGTATCGAGGTTAAGGATTTCTGGTTTGCCGCCGGCCACAAGGGCGGCACCGGCCGGATCGATATCTTCAGGGGCGACAAGACCGAGACCATCGAGTTGCCGGAGGACCGCTGGCTCTATTCATTCGAGGTCGATGCGGCAGGCGAGGCGATCAGGCAGGGCAAGCAGGAGTTCGCTGCGCCTGGCATGGGCTGGGCCGACAGTCTCGGCAATCTGCGGGTCATGGACCAATGGCGCGCCTCTGTCGGCCTTGAATACAGCGTCGAAAAGGCGACCTCTCGTGTCGCGAATATTGCCGGTGGAAAGGTCGTGGCCGGTCATGCGGTTCCGAAGCGGCAGATACCGGGTGTTGCCAAGCCCGCTTCGGTGGTTGCGCTCGGTTTCGAGTTCTTCCCCAACTTCGCCTCCGCATCCCTGACGCTCGATGCCTTTTATGAGGCGGGCGGCAATCTGTTCGATACCGCTTATGTCTACGGTGCGGGCAAAACAGAGGCGATTTTCGGTGACTGGCACACCAGCCGCAAGGTGCCGCGTGAGGAGATCGTGCTGATCGGCAAGGGAGCCCATTCGCCGCTCTGCTATCCGGATATGATCGCCAAACAGCTCGATCAGTCGCTCGAGCGTCTGAAAACGGATTATGTCGATGTCTATTTCATGCATCGTGACAATCCGGATGTGCCGGTTGGCGAATTCGTGGATGCGATGGATGCCGAAGTGCAGCGCGGCAGTATTCGCGGAATTTTCGGTGGATCGAACTGGACGCGCGAACGCATGGACGAGGCGGCAACCTATGCGCAGAAGAATGGCAAACAGGCCCCCGGCGCTCTTTCCAACAATTTCTCGCTTGCCGAAATGCTTGATCCCATCTGGGCGGGATGCGTGGCGGCGTCGGATGAGGACTGGAAGGCATGGCTCCAGTCCCGTCAGATCCCGAACTTCGCCTGGTCGAGCCAGGGGCGCGGCTTCTTCACCGACCGCGCCGGGCGGGACAAGCGTGATGACGAGGAAATCGTCCGCGTCTGGTATTCCGACCGCAATTTCGATCGCCGTGACCGCGCGATCGAGCTTGCCCGTAAACTCGGCCGCCACCCGATCCACATCGCGCTTGCTTACGTCATCGCACAACCTTTCCCTGTCATCCCGTTGATCGGGCCGAGGACGATAGCGGAGCTTGAGGACAGCCTTTCGGCGCTGGATATCAGCCTGACGGATGAGCAGGTGAAGTGGCTGGAGGCGTGACCGGTAGCGGATTATCCCGGGGGTAGTCGGGCGAAAACTGCAAAACATTTGTCATCCTCGGGCTTGACCCGAGGATCCACAACCCGCCGAAAAATGGATCCTCGGGTCAGGCCCGAGGATGACGTCGCGGCTGTGGGGAGATTTGTGAGCAGCTCTGCAGTGGATTTGCCCCGAACGTCAATCAATGAGGCGTCGCCGCCCGTTTCTTCTCCCCGCCGGGGAGAAGATGCCCCGAAGAGGTAGATGAGGGGGCAAGCTCTCCGCATATCTCTGCCGTCGCCCCCCCTCATCCCGCTGCCGCGGACTTCTCCCCGGCGGGGAGAAGAAACAAGAGGCACCCGCTCGCGCCGAATTGTGAGCTTCCGGTTGTGGGTGTCATCTTCCACCTTCATTCCTCTCCCGGCGACTGCTAAAGCGTAGGTTCATAAACGGTGCGGTCTCGCACCGCAGGCAAACGATCTACGGGGTTCCCATGAGCGATATCGACCGAAGCCGTGCGCAGCAGCTGATGCGGGAGGCGGATATCGAGGCGCTGGTGCTTTTCCAGCCGGAAGCCTTTCGTTATGCGGTCGGGGCGCATGCGGGTGTCGCGACGATGTGGGGCAGGGCGGGTTCGGCAATCGCGCTGGTGCCCGCCGATGCCGGGACGAGATTGGGCGCTGTCGTCAGCGATCATGCCGCACCTCTTGTCGCAAGGGCCGCGCCCGATGTCGATTTGCGCTGCCATCGGATCTGGATCGATATGGTCGATCTGTCGAACGTCGAAAACATCTCGCAGGTGGACGATGCCTATCGCCGCCACAATTCCGGTGGGCCAAGACCGGAGACATTCGATCGGGCCGCCTGTTTCGGTCTGCTGGCCGATCTTCTGCGGGAGCGCGGGCTGTCTGCGGCGCGCCTTTGGGCGGACCTGGAATTCATGCCCGCCGCTGATTTTCTCGCCCTGCGTCAGGCCCTTCCCGATGTCACCTGGGTGGACGGTTCGACGGTGCTGAAACGTCTGCGTGCCGTAAAATCCGAACGCGAGACAGGGCTCCTCAGACGGGCGGCGGCCGCCGCCGAGGCCGGACTGATCGAGATGGCGGCCGCCATCCGGCCTGGAGCGGCGCTTGGCCAGCTTTCAGCCGCCTGGAAAACAGGCGCACAGGCGCATGCCCACAACTCGGGTTTTTCGTTGAGCGGCCATTGGGATTACATATCCATCGGCCCGGCTTTGTCGGATATGGCGGCGGTCGTTACGCCGGGCGCGCTGATCAAGGCCGATGTCGGCACGCTGGTCGACGGTTATTCGTCGGACGGCGCGCGGACGTTTTCCTGGGGGCCGGTCTCTCCGCTCGCGGCCGATATTTTCAAGGCGCTGGAGGCAGCCTTTGCCCGTGGGCTCGAAGCTCTCCGCCCCGGCAATACATTCGGTGCCGTGCACGCCGCCATGCTGGCCTCGATGCGCAGGCAAGGTTTCAGCGAATATTATCGCGGCCATTTCGGCCATTCCGTCGGGGGTGGCGTGGGTATTGAGGAATGGCCGTTCTTTTCCCATGACAATCCGGAAATCATTCTGCCCGGCATGGTCGTGGCGCTTGAAGCGCCTTTCTATGGCGAAGGGCTGGGGGCGCTGATGATCGAGGACCAGTTCCTCGTCACCTCGGCAGGGACAGAGTGCATGAACAGCCTGCCACGCACCCTGCGGGATTTGTCTCTAGACTGATTGCCGTCCCTCAGAGAAAATCGTCGCGGCGCGGGGTGAAGCAGTCGATCAGCTCGCCCTCTTCCAGACACAGGCAGCCGTGCTCGATGTGGCCGGGGACGACGAGACTGTCGCCTTTCTGAAGGTCGTAGGCCTCGCCATCGCGGTAAAAGCGGAAGCTGCCGCTGGCGACATAGGTGGATTGCACATGCGGGTGGCTGTGCAGCTTGCCTTCCGCACCGGTTTTGAAGCGGAACGAAACAACCATCAGTTCAGGCGCTTCGGACAGCACGGTGCGTTCAACGCCATCGTCGGGTGAAACTGTCGGGAATGTCGGAAGCTGCTGCATGTCGTTCTCCTCGGTCTTGCAATATGGATATGCGGGAAGTTTCAGCGTGGTGCGCGCAGCATGGCGCGATACCGCGTCTGGCTGCTTTTCAGGTGGTGACGCATGGCGCTTCTGGCCGCCTCTTCGTCACCGTCCTGTATCGCAATCAGGATTGCTTCATGCTCGCCGACAAGCCGGTTGAGATCGGCGGGCGAAAGCACGGTTTCCGTGCCGTTTTCAGCAACGGCGCGGCGCGGAATGAGGGTCGGGCCCAGCACCTGTAGAAACTCACTGAAGCGCGGATTGTTGGTCGCCTCGGCAACCGCCAGGTGAAAGGCGAAATCAGCTTCTGCCGTCGGAATGCCCTTGGCGGCGCTGGCGCGGAAGGCATCGAAGGCTTCGATGATCTTTTCCTCCTGCGCCGGCGAGCGGCGAAGGGCGGCAAGACCGGCAGCATCCCCCTCGACGGCGGTGCGCAGTTCCAGCATTTCGATCAGCGACGAGACACGGGCGAGATCGACATTGTGGAAAGGCCGTCGCTCGACTGGCGCTGGCTCCAGTACAAAGACGCCCGCACCCTGACGCGGTTCGACCAGACCATCGGATCTGAGTGACGCGATGGCCTCACGCACCACGGTGCGGCTCACGCCGAATTCCTGCGTCATCTGCGCTTCGGAAGGCAGGCGCTCGCCCGTCTTGTAACGGCCCTTGGCTATCTGGCTGCGGAGCTCCTCCGAAACCTTCACCACAAGCGTCTTGGCTTGCGGAGCTGCGGGTTCGGAGGTTGTCGCTTTTGTCATTGTCATCGCCGTTCTAAAAAAGGGTGCAGGTTTGCGCCCGGTATTCCTCGATACGTTATTCGCGGCCCGGCTTGCAATCCCGCTCCTCGCACAGGAAAGACCGGTTGTCGCGCCTGCCGGTCTCATAGGGCATTTCAGTTCGCCTTGAAGATCGGGTTGTCGATGAAAACGCCGCCCTGAAACCGTGCCACCGCATCGTTCGGGTCCGGTTGCGGCATTGTCTCGGCAATGTGCTGCCGGAAGGTCTCGGCATTGTCCTTCGGTTTCCAGCCAAGCCAGCCGAGGTGCGAATTGTCCCACCAGCCCGCATCATTGGCCGATGCGCCCCAGATGACCGGGCAACCGAGCACGGGCGCGCGGAAAACCGCCTCTATCAGCGATACGAAGTCATCCTGCGAAAACCAGGTCGACAACATGCGGTGGTTTTGCGGTTCTGCCGTGCAGGAGCCGATACGGACCAGCGCCGTCTCCTGACCGAATTTTTCGAAATACATGCGGGCGAGGCTTTCACCGAAACATTTGGAAACGCCGTAAAGACCGTCCGGCCGGAAGGGGATGTCCGGTCCGAGCCGCTCGGTCTGGGAATAATAACCGATCGTGTGGTTGGAGCTGGCGAAGACGATGCGCGGCTGGCCGTGGGCACGGGCGGCTTCGTAGAGATTATAAAGCCCGATGATATTGCCCTGAAGGATCTGCTCGAAAGGCCGCTCCACCGATATGCCGCCGAGATGGACGATGCCGTCACAATCGGCCACCATCGCATCGACGGCCCCGGCGTCGGCCAGATCGCATTGCAGGCATTCTTCGTTCGGCCCGGCCGGATCGAGCGGTGCAAGATCGGCAAGGCGCAATATCTCGGCCATCGGTGCGAGGCGCTTGCGCATGACGCGGCCGAGCTGGCCTGCCGCACCGGTAACAAGAAGCCGTTTCATTGCAATTCTCCTAAACGAATGGGCTGCGGATCAACGAAGCTGCGGAAAACCCGCATCCAGCCTCTCCGGCGTGGCCGAGATATCTCAGCACCTCTTGACCTTATCATACAGATCGTACAAAAGCGGATAACATATATTATGTCCTATGCGCAACAATCATGAAGGATGAGTTTGATGCTGACCGTCGAAACAAGGCAGGCCGTCAACCCGGAATTTGCTAAAACGCTCGATACTGAAGGGCTTCGCAAGCATTTCCTCGCCAGCGACATGTTCCGTTCCGGTGAAATCAGACTGATCTACACCCATTACGACCGTTTCGTCATGGGCGGCGCGGTGCCGAACGGCGCACCGCTGACGCTGGATAAGGTAGAAGAAACGAAGACGCCGTCTTTCCTTGACCGGCGCGAGATGGGCATCGTCAATATCGGCGAGACCGGCACCGTCAGCGCCGGCGGGCAGAGCTACACGCTCAATCGTGGCGACGTGCTTTATCTCGGCGCGGGCAGCGGTGCCGTTACTTTCGACGGGGCAGGGCGATTCTACATCACGTCGTGCCCGGCCCATCGCAGCCTGCCGGCAAAGCTCGTCAGCCTTGCCGACAGCAAGGAGGTCAAGCTCGGCGCGACGGAGACTTCCAACAAGCGCACCATCAACCAGTTCATCCATCCGCTTGTCATGGAAAGCTGCCAGCTGGTGCTGGGTTATACGACGCTGGAGGACGGCTCCGTCTGGAACACCATTCCTTCCCATATTCATGATCGCCGCATGGAGGCCTATCTCTATTTCGGCATGGATGAGAAATCCCGTGTTCTACACCTGATGGGTGAGCCGCAGGAAACCCGGCATCTGTTCATCTCGAATGAAGAGGGTGCGGTTTCGCCGCCCTGGTCGATCCATTCCGGCGCCGGCATCGGCTCCTACACCTTCATCTGGGCGATGGCGGGAGACAATGTCGATTATACCGACATGGACTTCATCCAGCCGGGGGATCTGAAATGAAAAATCCCTTTTCGCTTCAAGGGCGTAAGGCATTAGTGACGGGCGCCAATACGGGGCTCGGCCAGGCAATCGCCATCGGCCTTGCCGCCGCCGGCGCGGAAGTGGTCTGCGCCGCCCGCCGTGCGCCCGACGAAACGCTGGAACTAATTGCGAAGAATGGCGGCAAGGCCAGCGCGCTCACGATCGACTTTGCCGATCCCTTGGCGGCGAAGGACAGCTTTGCCAATGCCGGTCTGGATATTCTCGTCAACAATGCCGGCATTATCCGCCGTGCCGATTCCGTCGAGTTTTCCGAACTCGACTGGGACGAGGTGATGGACGTCAATCTCAAGGCGCTGTTTTTCACCACGCAGGCTTTCGCGAAAGAGCTGCTGGCGAAAGGCCGTTCCGGCAAGGTGGTCAATATCGCCTCGCTCCTGTCGTTTCAGGGTGGCATCCGCGTGCCCTCCTACACGGCGGCGAAACATGGCGTGGCCGGTCTCACCAAGCTTCTGGCAAATGAGTGGGCCGCAAAGGGCATCAATGTGAATGCCATCGCGCCTGGTTACATCGAAACCAACAATACCGAGGCGTTGCGGGCGGATGTGGCCCGCAACAAGGCCATTCTCGAGCGTATCCCGGCTGGCCGCTGGGGGCATTCCGAAGATATTGCCGGGGCGGCGGTTTTCCTCGCATCGCCGGCGGCGGATTATGTGCATGGCGCCATTTTGAATGTGGATGGCGGCTGGCTGGCGCGCTGATTTGCGCCAGTTTCTAAAATTCATCATATAACTTGTATGATGAGTTATTGACAAATATACGGCAAGCGGTTTAGGTGGCTTTCAGTCAGTGAACTTGCAGAGGAATACCGATTATGAACCCTGAACAAATCAAGGCGGCGCTTGGCTCCGGCCTGCTCTCCTTCCCGGTAACCCATTTTGATTCCGAGGGCCGTTTTGCGGCCGATAGCTACAGGGCGCATGTGGAATGGCTCGCCGGTTACAAGGCGCCGGTGCTGTTTGCCGCCGGCGGCACGGGCGAGTTCTTCTCGCTGAAGCCGGATGAAATCCCCACCATCGTTTCGGCTGCCAAGGAAGTGGCCGGTGAAACGGCAATCGTTTCCGGCTGCGGCTACGGCACCGAGGTTGCGGTCGATATCGCCCGTTCCGTCGAAAAGGTCGGTGCTGACGGCATCCTGCTTCTGCCGCATTACCTCATCGATGCGCCGCAGGAAGGCCTCTACGCGCATATCAAAAAGGTCTGCCAGTCGGTCGGCATCGGTGTCATGGTTTATAACCGCGACAATTCGGTGCTCCAGGCGGATACGCTGGCGCGTCTTTGCGATGAATGCCCGAACCTTGTCGGCTTCAAGGATGGCACCGGCGATATCGGTCTCGTTCGCCAGATCACCGCCAAGATGGGCGACCGCCTGATGTATCTCGGCGGCATGCCGACGGCGGAACTGTTTGCCGAAGCCTATCTCGGCGCCGGCTTCACCACCTATTCCTCGGCCGTCTTCAACTTCGTGCCGGGTCTTGCCAACGAATTCTACGCGGCGCTGCGTGCCGGCGAGCGCGCCACCTGCGAGCGCATCCTGACGGAGTTCTTCTATCCGTTCATGGCGATCCGCAACCGCGCCAAGGGTTACGCCGTCTCCGCCATCAAGGCCGGTGTTCGCCTGCAGGGCTTTGATGCCGGCCCGGTGCGTGCGCCGCTGAAGGACCTGACGAATGAGGAAGTCGGCATGCTCGATGCCCTGATCGGCACGCATAAGCGCAAAGCCTGATCAAGGTCTGATCCGGGCAAAACGGGAGGGGAGCGATGAAGATAACGGCGGTGCGCACGCATCTGCTCGAACATCGGCTGGACACGCCGTTTGAAAGCGCCTCCATGCGCTTTGACAGGCGCGCCCATATTCTGGTGGAGATCGAATGCGATGATGGAACCGTCGGCTGGGGCGAATGCCTGGGTCCGGCGCGACCGAACGCCGCCGTGGTTCAGGCCTATTCCGGCTGGCTTATCGGCCAGGACCCGCGCCAGACCGAAAAGATCTGGGCCGTGCTTTATAATGCCCTGCGCGATCAGGGCCAGCGCGGCCTCAGCCTCACCGCTTTGTCCGGTATCGATATCGCGCTGTGGGATATCAAGGGCAAACATTACGGTGCTTCCGTCTCGATGCTGCTGGGTGGACGCTGGCGCGAAAGCGTCCGCGCCTATGCCACCGGCAGCTTCAAGCGAGACGGTGTAGACCGCGTCTCCGACAACGCCGCCGAAATGGCGGAACGTCGGGCAGACGGTTTCCACGCCTGCAAGATCAAGATCGGTTTCGGCATCGAGGAGGATCTTCGCGTCATCGCCGCCGTGCGCGAAGCGATCGGGCCGGATATGCGGCTGATGATCGATGCCAATCATGGTTATACCGTCACGGAAGCCATCACGCTCGGCAACCGTGCGGCTGACTATGGCATCGACTGGTTCGAGGAACCGGTGGTTCCGGAACAGCTAGATGCCTATGCCCGCGTTCGGGCAGGACAGCCTATTCCGGTTGCGGGTGGTGAGACCTGGCACGGGCGTTACGGCATGTGGCAGGCGCTTTCCGCCGGTGCGGTGGATATTCTCCAGCCCGACCTCTGCGGCTGCGGCGGTTTTTCCGAAACGCAGAAGATTGCCACGCTCGCCACGCTGCACGGCGTGCGCATTGTGCCGCATGTCTGGGGCACCGGTGTGCAGATTGCCGCCGCCCTGCAATTCATGGCGGTGATGACGCCCGATCCGGTGCGGGTCAACCCCATCGAGCCGATCATGGAATTCGACCGCACGCCCAATCCCTTCCGCCAGGCAGTGCTGAAGCAGCCGATCGAGGCGGTGAACGGCGTTGT
The DNA here is from genome assembly GCF_025910175.1 of Agrobacterium sp. BT-220-3. Taxonomy (NCBI): domain Bacteria; kingdom Pseudomonadati; phylum Pseudomonadota; class Alphaproteobacteria; order Hyphomicrobiales; family Rhizobiaceae; genus Agrobacterium; species Agrobacterium sp. BT-220-3. The sequence goes on along the minus strand of NZ_JAPAIX010000011.1, from coordinate 100,182 downwards.
CGCCATTCCCAATGGCCCAGGCCTCGGCATTGAGATCAATCGCGATGCGCTCACCGAATTCAGGATGCCCGACGCATGAGCGACCTTGAACGCCAGCTGACCGGTACCCCGCCGAAGCCGCCCTTTCCCAGGGGCGCCATAGATACGCAGATGCATCTGTATCTGCCGGGATATCCAGCATTGCCGGGCGGGCCGGGCCTGCCGCCGGGCTCGCTTCCGGGGCCAGCCGAGTACAGAAAGCTGATGCAGTGGCTCGGCCTGAACCGCGTCATCATCACCCAGGGCAATGCCCATCAGCGCGACAATGCCAATACGCTTGCCTGCGTTGCCGAGATGGGCGAGGCGGCGCGTGCGGTGGTGATCATCGATGCGGGCACGACGGAAAAGGACATGGAGCAACTGGCGGCCGCTGGCGCTGTTGGCGCGCGTATCATGGATCTGCCGGGCGGTGCCGTGAACCTTGCCGAACTGGAAGCGGTGGACGAGCGCGCTCATGCGGCCGACTGGATGGTGGCGGTGCAGTTCGACGGCAACACGTTGCTCGATCATCTGCCCAGACTTGAGAAAATTCGCTCACGCTGGGTTTTTGATCACCATGGCAAGTTCTTCAGGGGCATTAAAACCGATGGCCCGGAAATGGCCGCGCTTCTGAAGCTCATCGACCGTGGCAATCTCTGGTTCAAATTCGCCGGGGTGTATGAAAGTTCGCGTGAGAGCTGGCCCTATGAGGACGTCGCCGCCTTTTCGCGCGTGATCGCGGCCCATGCGCCGGAACGCATCGTCTGGGGCACCAACTGGCCGCACAATTCAATCCGCGAGACCGCAGCCTATCCGGATGATGCGCGGCTTGCGGAACTGGTTCTTGGCTGGTTGCCGGATGAGGCGGCACGCCAGCGCGCGCTGGTGGAAAACCCTGAAGCGCTGTTCAAGCTGCCACCGTTCAAGGCGGCATAGCGTCAATCCGGGATGGTTGGGAAAGGGAGGTCCCATCGTCCCATCAAGTGAAAGGTCTTTGCATGCCGGCCCGGATGGGCGTGAAAATTCGGTCCTATAGCCTGGAGGGGCTGGACCGTTGTTACAACGGAGGAGGAAGACATGAAAAAGATTGCAAGCATGATGTGCGTCGCGATGGGGATCGCGCTCGCGGGCGTTTCCGCCAAGGCGCAGGAAATCACCCTGCGTTCTGCAGACATCCATCCCGACGGTTATCCGACGGTCGAAGCCGTGAAATATATGGGCGAGCTCCTGTCTGAGCGCTCCAATGGCCGCATCAAGGTGCAGGTCATGAACAATTCGGTTCTCGGCGGTGAGAAAGACACCATCGAGCAGACCCGCTTCGGTGTCATCGACATGAACCGCGTCAATGCCGCGCCCTTCAATAATCTGGTGAAGGAAACCACGGTTCTCGGCCTGCCTTTCCTGTTCCGTTCGACGGAGCACATGCACAATACCGTTGACGGGCCGATCGGCGATGAGGTTCTCGCGGCCTTCGAACCGCACGGCCTTGTCGGTCTTGCCTTTTATGATTCCGGTGCGCGCTCTTTCTACACCACCAAAAAGCCCATCGAAAAACTGGCGGACCTCAAGGGCCTGAAAATCCGCGTGCAGCAATCGGATCTGTGGATTTCGATGATGCAGGCTTTCGGCGCCAACCCAACGCCGATGCCGATGGGTGAGGTCTATTCCTCGCTTGAAACCGGTGTTGTCGACGGTGCGGAAAACAACTGGCCGTCCTACGAATCCGCTCGCCACTATGAAGTCGCGAAGAACTATTCGCTGACGGAACATTCGCTCAACCCGGAAATCCTCGTGATGTCCAAGGTCTCCTGGGACAAACTCTCTCCGGAAGACCAGAAGCTCGTGCGCCAGGCTGCGAAGGATTCCGTCGGCAAGATGCGCGAACTGTGGAGCGCCCGCGAAAAGGCCTCGGAAGAAAAGGTGCGTGCCGGCGGCGTCAACGTCATCAAGGTCAACAAGGAGGAGTTCGCCGCAGCGATGGGTCCGGTCTACGACAAGTTCGTGACCGATCCGAAGATGAAGGACCTTCTGGAACGGGTCAAAGCGGTCAAGTGACATGGGGGAAACCGGCTCTGGCGACAGGGCCGGTTTTCTTTTGCAGCCGTCTTGTTTGAAGGAGGAGGAGGAAGGCAAATGCGAAACTTCATGCGGGCGGTTCGCCCATTTCTCGGCGCACTCAGCCATGTGTCGCTCTATATTGCCGGTATCGGCATGGTCGCCATGACGCTTATCGTCGGCTGGCAGGTCTTTGCCCGTTATATCCTGAATGATTCACCCAGCTGGTCGGAACCGCTGTCGCTTCACCTCATGTCATGGTTCATCATGCTGGGGGCTGCGGTCGGTGTGCGGGAGAGCGTGCATCTGGGGCTGGATATTCTGCGTTACATGATGCCGCCGCGCATACAGAAGGGAATGGACCTGACCAGCCTTGCCCTGATCTTTTTCTTCGGTGTCGGCATGGCCTGGTACGGAACATCGCTTTCCATCGGGACATGGACGGCGACGGTCCCGGTTCTCGGCTGGCCGGGCGGCACGGATTTCTTCCCGCTCGTGGGTGGCGGTTTCCTCATTGCGCTGTTTGCGGCCGAACGTTTTGTCGATCTCGCCATCGGCGAGGAGATCGCGGCGGATATTCTCGTGCAGGAGGCCGCGTAAATGGCTTACACCATCCTCTTCGGTGTCTTCACCCTTTTGATGCTGATCGGCACGCCGATCGCCTTCTGCCTTGGCATCGCTTCTTTCGTTACCGTGCTTTATCTCGGCCTGCCGCCCATCGTGGTGTTCCAGCAGATGAATTCCGGCATGAACGTGTTTGCGATGATGGCGATCCCGTTCTTCATCTTCGCCGGTGATCTGATGGTGCGCGGCGGTATCGCCCATCGTCTCATCCGTTTCGCGGCCGGTCTTGTCGGCCATCTGCGCGGCGGTCTCGGGCAGGTCAATATCGTCGCCTCGACGCTGTTCGGCGGTATTTCCGGTTCGGCTGTGGCGGATGCATCCGCCGTCGGCGGGTTGATGATCCCGCAAATGGCCAAGCGCGGTTATGACAGGGACTATGCCGTCAATGTCACCGTCAACGCTGCCATCATCGCGCTGATGATCCCGCCATCGCATAATATGATCCTTTATTCGATCGCGGCGGGCGGCAATGTCTCGGTGGCCGATCTCTTCACCGCCGGCATCATTCCGGGCCTCCTGCTTGCCGCAGCCCTGATGGTCACCGCCTATATCGTTGCGCGGCGCAAGGGTTACCCTTCAGAGCCATTCCCCGGCTTTTCCAAGCTGATGTATTATCTTCTGGCGTCGTTCCCCGGCATCCTGCTGATCGGCATCATCTTCGGCGGCGTGCGTTCTGGCATCTTCACCGCAACGGAAAGCTCCTGCATCGCCGTTCTCTATGCCTTCCTCGTCGCCATGTTGGTCTATCGCGAGCTTGACTGGAGCGGTTTCGTCGAAGCGGTGATGGGCGCGGTTCGGACGACGGCGATGGTTCTGCTGGTCATCGGCACGGCGGCGTCCTTCGGCTGGCTGATGGCGTTCCTGCAGGTGCAGACCCTGATGATCGCAGCCATCAGCGCGATTTCGGACAATCCGATCATCGTGTTGCTGGTCATCAACGTCATCCTGCTGCTGCTCGGCACCTTCATGGACATGGCGCCGATGGTCATCATTTCGACGCCGGTCCTTCTGCCTGTGGTGAAGGCCTTCGGTATCGACCCCGTGCATTTCGGTGTGGTGATGATCCTCAATGCCGGTATCGGCCTCAATACGCCACCCGTCGGAACGGTGCTTTTCGTCGGCTGCGCGGTCGGCGGCATATCGATCAGGGAGGCGATGCGGACGATCTGGCCGTTCTTTGGAGCAAGCATCGCGGTGCTGCTTGCCGTGACTTATATCCCGTCACTTTCGCTTTGGTTGCCGTCGCTCTTCCGGTGAGTGCAAGGGCATCTTCAAAAACAGGCCTCGCCATTCCGGCGGGGCCATGATGCATGGGGCCCGGCACAGACAGACCCATATCATCTGTCAGAAATTTATTGAGAAAATCCATGAAAGCCACTGATTACTTTGACCAATTCTCCATTCGCTACAAGCACTACAAGGGCGGTAGCTGGTGTTATGAGGATGGATGTGTCTATCGGGGGCTACAGCTTTTATTCGAGGCCAGTGGCGATGAGCGCTGGCGTCACCACCTCCATCGGCTGGCCGACGCCCAGATATCGGCGGATGGAACACTCGCCGGTTACAAGCCGGCAGAATATAATATCGATCATATTCTGGCCGGCCGCATTCTCTTTCCCCTTGCCGCGGAAACGGGTGAGGCGCGTTACCTTGCCGCGGCGGATCATCTGGCAGGCCAACTCCGCACCCATCCGCGCATTGCCGCCGGCAATTATTGGCACAAGCAGCGTTATCCGCATCAGGTCTGGCTGGACGGGCTTTATATGGGGCTGCCCTTCCAGATCGAATATGCGCAGGCGACGGGTCGCACCGAGCTGATCGACGATGCGCTGCGGCAGTTTTCATCCGCACTTTCGCTCACCGCAGATGCCGGCGGGCTTTACGTCCATGGTTATGACGACAGCCGCAGCCAGCGCTGGGCCGACCCCTCGACCGGCCAGTCGCCCGCCATCTGGGCGCGTGCCGTCGGCTGGCTTGCCATGGCGCTGGTCGATGCATTGGTCATTCTGCCTGATGATGGCGCAACGGCACCGCTTCGCGAGCGTGCACGTCTGCTTCTGGCCGGCATTGTTGCGCGGCAGACGGAAGCCGGTCTCTGGATGCAGGTGCTCGACAATTCGACCCTTGCCGGAAATTACGAGGAAACCTCCGCGTCGGCCATGTTCGCCTACGCTCTGCTGCGTGCTGTCCGGCTGGGACTTTTGCAGGGCGAGGAGGCCGATGCTGCCGTTTCGGCGGGCCGCCGCGCGCTTAGGGTGCTGCTGGAGACGCGGCTCAAGGTGGACGAGGAGGGCATCACCCGCCTTACCGGCATCGTCCACGTCGCGGGGCTCGGCGGCTTCGAGGGCAATTATCGCGACGGCTCGCCGGGATATTATCTGACCGAGCCGGTGGTGTCCGATGATGCCAAGGGTGTGGGGCCGCTGATGATGGCCTATGCCGAGGGGCTTCTTCTGAAATGATAGTGGGGTGAGCGGCCGAAGCGGTCTCCACTGACGGGAATAGTGCAAAGCCCCCGTCACTCTCGACGTCATCCTCGGGCTTGACCCGAGGATCTACGGTCGATCGATCAATGGATCCTCGGGTCAAGCCCGAGGATGAGGGCAGGTTTGGATGCCCTTTATCGATGTTCGGGGCAGAAAGCTCCGCCCCGCTGGCTCAGTCATCTTCCGCTCAGAACTTGCGGCTGATCGACAGTTTGAAATTGCGCCCCGGCATGGCGGCGATGCGGTCGCTGAGATAGGGGAAGTAATATTTGTCGAACAGGTTGTCGATTGAGGCGTGCACTTCCGTTCCGGCCATCATGCCTTCCTTCGGCGTCCAGTCGAGGGCAATGCCGTGGACCGCGTAGCCGGGGCTTTCGGGCCGGGCGTAGGAGGCGCCGCCCTGGTTGGCGGGTGTATTTTCCTGCGCGGCGACGAATTGTCCGTTCCAGCTAAGCGCCAGATCCCAGTCAGGCAGCTTGTAGCCAAGCTGAACATTGGCTGTGAACGGCGAAAGATCGTTCACATAGGTATCCCGGCCATAGACATTGTTGATTGCGCCGTTACGCGAGCCGTTCATCCACGACAGGCCGAGATTTCCGAAGATGTGGTCGGAATCGTAGCTTGCCGAAACATCGAGGCCGTAAATCTTGTAGGAAGGGGTATTCCAGTAAAACGGCACGTTCTTGACGCCGGCAAGGTTGGCGGTGCCGAAGCGGCGCGTGATGGGATTGGTGACGTTGTTATAAAAGCCGCCAATCGAGGCCGTCAGGCTGTCGCCATTCAGGAACACGTCGTCGAATTGCTGCGAGACGCCGATGTTGAAATTGTTGTTGCGCTCCACTTTCAGGTTGCGCGATGTTCCCGACGCCGTGGTTGCCAGGCTTTGGCTTGAATAGATCTCGTCGATGACGGGTGCGCGCATCGCATAGGCCCAGTCGGCGAAAAAGGTAGTGCCCGGAACCGCTTCCCAGCGCATGCTGAGAGCCGGCGTCGCGCCGCTATGGGAGACGGCGGAATAGTCGTGCCCGGCGGCCGGAGTGTTAAAGCGCGGCGCCGCATTTGGAACGCCTTCGGAGCGGACATGGTCGAACCTGATGCCGGGTGTCACCTTGAAGGTGTCCGTCAGGCTGATTTCGTCACGGAAAAAGGCCGCTATGGTTTCCTGCGTGCCTTCCGGTTTGATCCACGATGCATAATAGCCGTAATTATATTGCGCACTGGTGCGGTTGGCTATGTCATACATCCACGAGTCCCGGTCGTGGCGCATATATTGCACGCCGTAATTGGCGACGTGGGACAATCCGCCCAGTTCGAAATTGGAGGTGTTCTCCGCTTCCAGCTTGAAGTCGGTATATTTCGTATCGTCCTGCATGCCGCCCAGCGATCCGCTGGGCACGAAACCCGGAATGGTCGGGCGGGTCATGTCGAGGCTGGTGGCGGAGAAGCTCGCCATCGCCTTGAAATTCACGAGATCGCTGTCGCCGTCATAGGAATATTTCAGCGTCGAGGAGAAATCCTCCATGTCGCGCCAGGCAAGCGCCCTCAGCCGCGCCAGATCGTAACCATAGGTCTTGATGGTGTAAGCGGTGAGACCCAGATCGCCACGGTTGGCGGCAAGCGGGCCGTAATCGGCCGATTTGCCGTAGATGACCGACGCACGCAGTTCGTGGCCGTCATAGGCAGCGCCGGCATTGGCGGAAAAGGAGGTGATCTTGTCGTTGGAGGCGTCATAGACCTGCCCGCCGCCGACGCGCACATTGTCGCTCTTGCGCCAGATCACCGAGGCAAGCCCGTCATAGGTCACGGCGCCGCCGAAATCCGATTTGCCGTAAATGGCCGCCGATCCAAGCTTCTGCTTGTTGGCGGACTGGAAGCTGCTCTTGCCCCAGGCGCCGAAGGTCTGTCCCGGTTTCAGCATGTCGGAGGCCGTCTTGCTTTCCATGATGACAGTACCGCCGAAGCCGCCATTGCCATAACGAACGGATGTCGCGCCCTTCTGGATTTCCACGCGCTTGAGCAGTTCCGGATCAATGAACACAGTGCCCTGATCGTAGCGCTCGAAGTTCTTCGGAGCGCCGTCGAGCAGAAGTCGCACGTCGGACTGGCGGGCGAAGCCGCGAATGGCGGTGGATTGGCCCTGCAATCGCACGCCGCCGCTGGAACTGACACCGGGCGTCTTCTGGAGAAGTTGCGGCAGGGAGGTGGCTTGCGCCGCCTCGATGGCGGCCTGATCGATCTCGACAACGCTTGGCGCGTCGCCGTTGAACACACGGCCGCCCTTGAGCGTGATCGGCTCGAGAAGCGTTCCGTCACCATTTTCGGTCGTTCCGGCGGAGCGGCTCGCCATCTCCATCCTGACGGTTTTTTCACCGATGAACTGGTAGCGGATTCCGGTTCCGGACAGCAGCCGTTCCAGCGCCTCGGCCGGGGTCATGGTGCCCGATACGGGAGCGCTTTTGAGGCCTCTGGCGACAGAGGCGTCATAGACCATCTGAAGGCCGGACTGGCTGGCGAGACGATTGAGCGCGCTCGCCATGTTGCCGGCGGGCAGATTGATCGCGATCCGCTGCGTCTGCTGCGCCAGGGCCGATGCCGGAATGGTTGCCACCGCCGCACTCGCAAGCAAAATGGATAATAGCGATACGCGGGTCCGGTGGCGGAAAGTCGGTTCTGGTCTTGTCATGGCGGGCACCTCTCCGGGGCAGCAAATGGGGTTCTGCTCCACGAACGAACGAGCCCGCTTTTCAGGGACACCTCCGCCGGAGAAATTTCATTCAATAAAGAACGGTCAGATAAGGACCTGCCCTGACGACACCGATCTCAAGCGCGGCAGCCAGATCCGCAAGGGCCGCACCCGGGTCGGAAAGGTCGAAATTGCCCGACAGCCGTTTTCTCCGAAGGCTCTCCCGCGTCACGACGATGCGGCCGGGAAGATAACGCTCAAAGGTCTCCACCACTTCGGAAAGCGGCCTGTCCTCGAAGACGAAGCGGCCGTTACGCCAGGCGGCGATGGAGGAGGGATCGACCGTCTCGATGCTGCCCAGCAGGCCATCCGACGAATAGTCGACGCGCTGGTTTTCGTTGAGCCGGCCGTTCTGGCCCTGCTGGCCCGTCTCCACGGATACGCTGTGTTCCAGCACCGTCACGCTCGTTGCCTCGTTGCGCATGTCGATGTCGAAGGCGGTGCCGAGTGCGGTGGTCGTGCCGCCGGCGGCCTCGACGGAAAAGGGCCGCGCCGCATCGGGCGCGACTTCTACGAAGATTTCCCCGCGTAGCAGCAATAGACGCCGTTCCTTTGCGGAAAAACGCAGCGCGATGGCCGAATTGGCGTTCAGGGTAATGGTTGAACCGTCCGGCGTGGTGACGATCTGCCGTTCCGCCGTGCCGGACATATAGTCGGCACGCAGACGCATGGGCATATCGGTCAGGTAAAAACCTGATAGCAGCGAGACGCCGGCAATTGCCGCCGCTGCCGCCTTGCCTTTGGCGTTGCCGCGCTTGCGGGTCGCCTTCAGGAGAAACGCCTGATCAGCCGCAAGCAGGGCGCCGGCGTCGCCCATCAGACATCGGACACGCTCATAGGCTTTTGCATGTCTCTCATCCCTGGTGAGCCAGGCATCGAAATCCGCTGCCAGTGCTGAGTCGTCCGGCCTTTCCCGCCGTTGCAGAAACCAGTCGACGGCTTCCTCGCGCAGCGTCGAGGCGGTTTTTATCAGACCCGTCACAGCGTTTCCTCCAGACATTCCAGGCAATGCAGATAGGCCTCGCGGAGATGGCGGTCGACCATGTTCTTGCTGATGCCGCTTCTTTCAGCGATCTCGAGCGAATTCAGGTTTCCGATGCTGCTGGCAAGAAAGACCCGCCGGCGCTGCAACGACATGCCCATCACCGCGCGGCGCAACATTTTCAGGCGATGTTCCCTGTCGGCAAGGCTGTCCGCATCGGCTACCGGCTGCGGGGCGGCGAGCGCTTCTTCCATGCTGCCGGAAAACAGCCTGCGCTCGAATTGTTCGCGACGAAGGCGGTCAATGCCGAGATTGGCGCAGGCGCGGACCAGGAAGGCGCGGATGAGCGAGGTATTCTCAGGCAACCTCGGTTTTCCAGTCAGCCGCACGTAAAGATCGTGGACGATCTCCTGCGAAATGGCGGTTGTGTGCCCGCGCCGGTTCATGGCCTTGCACAGTTCCTCATAATAGAGCTGTACGGCATCATCAACGAGTGCGCGTGACGTGGGCTTGCTCCACATGAGGCGGGTTCCCGGTCGGAAGAATTGAGCGATCCCCGGGTCAATAGGTGAAAAATCACCCGATGGCAAGAAACATGACTAATTTTATCATGTATCTTTTTTCTCAGCAAAAAAGGTCAGGCCGACAGACAATGCCGGCCGTTTTTCAAGGTGCCGCTCTGGCAAAGATCACTGTCTGGATCAGGCCCTGTTTCCTGTGGTTGGCGATGGTGATCGTGCCGCCGAAACGTTCGATGATTTCCTTGGCGATGGCCAGACCAAGCCCGACACCCGGGATCGATTTGCGCCGGGCGAGATCCACCCGGAAGAAGGGTTCGAAAACCCTGCCGATCAGCTCCTGCGGAATGCCGGGACCTTCATCCCGTATCGTCACGACGATCTCGCTTTCATCTTCGGTCAGGTCGATATGCGCCTTTTTCCCATGGGTGACGGCGTTGAGCACGAGGTTACGCATGGCCCTTTTGAGCGCGAGCGGCGCGGCCCTGATCGTCATGGTCGCTTCCGGCTCCATGAAATCCAGCGCACCGGCGTGGCCGAGATCGGAAAGGTCTCTTACGATTTCGCGGAGCAGCGCGCCGATATCGATCGTCTTGACCGTATCCTGGTTCACCTCTTCGCGCACCAGCATGATGGCGCTGTCGGCGATGGCATCCAGTTCTTCGAGGTCCGCCAGCCATTTGGCCCGTTCCTCGTCGTTTTCGATGAATTCCGCCCTGAGGCGCATGCGGGTCATCGGGGTTCTGAGGTCATGGCCGGCGGCGGCGACAAGGCGCATCCGGCTTTCCATCGCCGCCTTCAGGCGCGCGGCGAGCTCGTTCAGCGCCCGTGCCGTGGCGCGGATTTCGCCGGGCCCGGTTTCCGGCAGGCGCGGCAGCGAACCGTCTGGCCCGATGCTGGCGGCGGCATTTTCCAGCATGTCGAGCGGGCGGGTGATCTTGGTCGCGGCAAAGATCGAAACCGCAGCACTGCCGAGAATGATGAGGCCGATCCACATGCCGAAGACCTTCCAGCCGCCGGGCGGCGGGCCCATATGCGGAATTTCGGCGACCAGCCATCCGCCTTTTTCAAGCGCGATGGCCGCGACCGGTGCGGGGTTTCCCGGCATGCGAACGACGATTGCGGCGCGGGGTTCTCCGACACGGGTGAGCGCCTTTTCCAGAAATTCCGAAAGCATGCCGTCCGGGTCACCTGTCGGCGGCCGTTGTTCGATGCGAAAATAGCCTGGTTGTTGCAGGGTCGGGTCGCGCTCGGCCATCGTCACGGCAAAGGCGAGACTGCGCGCCAGGGGCTCGATGGTGGCGTCGGGCGGCGGCGGCCGCAATGTCCGGTCGGCCACGACAGTCGCAAGCGCGATGACCGCGATGATGGAGGCGATCAGCAGGGCGGCGATACGGTTTCTCAGCGAATTCATCGCGGCACCGGCAGGGTTTTGACCTGCACCGTCATCTGGTAACCGCCGTTGCGCACCGTCTTGAAAATCGGGCTTGCTGCGTCGGCGTCCAGCTTTTTGCGCAACCGGCTCATCAGCACGTCTATCGAGCGGTCGAAAGGACCGCGGTCCCTGCCCTGAGTCAGATCGAGAAGCTGGTCGCGGGAAAGAAGCCGGCCGGGCCTGTCGAGAAAGACTTTCAGCAGATCGAATTCCGCCCCCGTCAACTCGATCTTTTCACCGCCCGCGTGGATGACGGAGCGCTGCTCCGGATCGGCGGTAAACTGCGCAAAATGATAGGCGGCGGATGCGGCGCGGGGAACTTCCTGCGGTGTCGCACGGCGCAGCACGGCCTTGATGCGCGCCGTCAATTCGCGCGGGTTGAAGGGTTTGCCGAGATAGTCGTCGGCGCCGATCTCCAGCCCGACGATCCGGTCCACATCTTCCTTGAGCGCGGTTAAAAGAATGACGGGCGTGCGTGGCCGGCGGCCCTGAAGATCGCGGCAGATATCGAGGCCCGAGCCATCGGGCAGCATCACGTCGAGCACGATGAGATCGGGATCGGAACTGACGATCTTTTCCTCGAACTCGCGCCTGTCGGCGGCCATCGACACGCGAAATCCCTGCGAGCCGAGATATTTCGCGAGCAATGTGCGTATTTCCGGATCGTCATCAACGATCAATACATGTGTAACCGAAACCGTCGTCATATCGTCCAACCTTTTGATGCCACTATACATAAGCGTCGCAAGGAAACGGCGGATTTTTGCAACGAAAGCTTTCCACCGCCCGTCTGGCAACATTCGGTTACAAATAGGCCGGCTGCGAAAGAAAATCGGAAACATTCGGACCAAAGCCGGAAACCCGGCACTCCTATCGTCCTTTCATGTTGGAAAACGGAAGGAAGGTAAGATGAGAAACTCGTTATTGGCCACCGCCGTCATCGCGACCGCAATTTTGGGCGCTTCTGCCGTCTCGCAGGCGGAGGAGCAGAATGCGCCGGCACCACAGGCAACCGAGCAGGGCGTGCCGCCCGGGGCTCCCGATCTCGGCCCGGATCGTGGACCAGATCGGGGGCCGATGCCACACATCCGCAGAATGGCAGGACCTGATGTTCTCGGATTGGCGACGAAGCTTTCGGCCGCCGAAATCTATATTGGCGTTACGCCGGAACAACTCGGTCCGTGGCGGGCCTATGCCTCGGCGCTGATCGATCTCGTTTCGCCCGGTCCTGAGCGCGCGCCGCCGCCGACAGTGTCGGCCGAAGATTCGGCCAGACCCGAGCCGCGTCTTGCAGGCGAGGAACTGGCAGGCATCGTCGCGAAGAAAGCCGAGCAGGCGAAAACCTTGCAGGACGCCGTCGCAGCGCTGAAGCCGAAGCTCTCGCCGCAGCAGGTACAGAAACTTGCCGAACTCGAGCGTGCCTTGATGCCACCTCCCGGCCCGCGCCACGGACCCGGGGAGGGCGATCGTTTCGGACCGCCTCATGGCTACACGATGCCGCCGGTTCCGCAGGCGGAGCGGGGCTGAAACCACTATTCACAGTTTCCTCCTTTAATCTGCCCCCCAGTAGAGGAGGAAATCAGCCGGTGACGGCTGCAGCCGGGGGATCGCTCGCCCGCGATCCCCCGCGTGATTTTCAAGCGGGAAGACGATGATGAAATATTTCTATGTGGTTCTGGCAACGGTCTTCGGCTTGAGCTTTGTCTGGTCTGTCGCCGCAGCCAGGGAACGGGCGGTGGAAACGCCGGCGACGAAATCGCGGCAGGTAGAAAAGCGGCTGCATCCCGCCTGCAAGACGGACCAGCACGAAAAGACGGGCTCCAAACGTGCTCGCAACACCTGCCGCAAGGCTGACGCTGAAAAATCCACAGGCGCCTATCGCCGGCCGGACTGGACATAAATATGAAAACGGCACGTAAGGCAGGGGCATTGCTGGCGATTGCGGCTCTGGCTGCAGGCGGTTACTGGCTGTCCTCGCAATATACACGGGCCGCCACGCCCGCCTACATCACATCGCAGGTGACGCGCGGCGATATAGAGCAGACGGTGCTGGCAACCGGAACGCTGAAACCCGTTCGCCTCGTGGCCGTCGGCGCACAGGCCTCCGGTCGCATCACCGCCGTCAAGGTTGCGCTGGGAGACACGGTGAAGGCGGGCGATCTCGTCGCCGAGATCGATTCCGTCACCCAGACCAACAGCCTGCGCACCGCGCAGGCAGCGCTGGCCAATGTGAACGCGCAGCGTGTAGAGAAACAGGCGACGCTTGTTCTCAACCGCCAGAGCCTTGCCCGCCAGCAGGAAATGGTCTCCAAGAACGCCGCCTCCCGTGCCGATTTCGAAAGCGCCACCGCAGCACTCGCCGTTACCGAGGCGCAGATCAAGGCAATTGACGCCCAGATCGAGGAGGCGCAGGTCGCGGTCGAAACCGCCGAAGCCAATCTTGGCTATACGAAGATCACCGCTCCCATCGAAGGCACGGTTCTGTCGATCGTCAGCCAGGAAGGGCAGACCGTCAACGCCACCCAATCCGCGCCGACCATCGTGATCCTCGGCCAGCTTGACCGCATGACGGTGCGCACGGAAATTTCCGAAGCGGATGTAACGAGGGTGAAGCCCGACCTGCCGGTCTATTTCACGGTGCTTGGCGAGCCGCAGCAGCGCTACGATGCGAAGCTCGTTTCCATTGAGCCCGCGCCGGAATCGGTGCGCAGCGATTCCAGCTTCAGCTCCTCGACGTCTTCCACATCCACCTCGTCCTCCTCCAGCACCTCGTCATCGGAAGCCATCTATTATAACGGCGTTTTCGAGGTGCCGAACCCGGAAGGCAAATTGCGCACCTATATGACGGCGGAGGTTCATATCCTTCTCGGAGAGGCAAAGGACGTCCTGACGGTTCCTGCCGCCGCACTTGGTAATATGGATGGAAACGGCGATTATTCGGTGCGCGTGGTCGCTGCCGATAGCGGGATTTCCGAGCGCAAGGTGAAGGTGGGGCTGAACAACAAGGTCACGGCTGAGATTCTCTCCGGCCTTGCCGAGAACGAGCGCGTCGTGACCGGAGAGCTTTCAGCCGAAAGCAAAACGAACTCCATGCCGGGGCCGGGCGGGCCGCCGATGGGGCTTTGAATATGGCTGCCTCTCTGATCAGCCTCAAATCCGTGCGGCGGGACTATCCCTCCGGCGAAGGCACCATCAGCGTGCTCAAGAACATCGACCTCACCATCGAGGCCGGCGAGATGGTGGCGATCGTCGGCGCGTCCGGATCGGGCAAGTCGACGCTGATGAATATTCTCGGTTGCCTCGATCGACCGAGTTCGGGAAGCTACAGCATCAGGGGCCGGGAAACGGCGCATCTCGATGCCGATGAATTGTCGGCGCTCAGGCGCGAAAATCTCGGCTTCATCTTCCAGCGTTACCATCTGCTGGCGGAATTGACGGCGCTCGGCAATGTCGAAATCCCGGCAATTTACGCCAGCAAGTCGCAGGCTGAGCGCAGGAGCAATGCCGCAAGGCTTCTTGGCCGCCTTGGCATGGCGGAACGCCTCGATCACCGGCCCGGCCAGCTTTCCGGCGGCCAGCAGCAGCGTGTCTCCATCGCCCGCGCCCTGATGAACGATGCCGAGGTCATCCTTGCCGATGAACCGACCGGCGCGCTCGACAGTGCTAGCGGCGATGAGGTGTTGCGTATTCTCGACGAGCTGCATGCCGAAGGCCGCACCGTCATCATCGTCACCCATGACATGTCGATTGCCAGACGCGCGGGGCGGATCATCGAAATCAGCGACGGCGCCATCGTTTCGGACCGGAAGGCGGATGCATTGGCGATATTGCCGGAAGAGGTCCGGCCCGCTGCCGTTTCCCGCGGGACTTCAGGCCTCTCCAGTCTCGTTTCCTCACTCCGCGAAGCCTTGCGCATGGCGCTTCTGTCGATGCGGGCGCACAAGCTGCGTACTTTCCTCACCATGCTGGGCATCATCATCGGCATCGCCTCGGTCATCAGCGTCGTGGCGCTCGGGCAGGGGTCGCAGCAGCGCGTATTGCAGAATATTTCGAGCCTCGGCACCAACACGCTCGAAATCTTCGCGGGCAAGGATTTCGGCGACATCAGGTCGGGCAAGATCACCACGCTTGTCGTCTCTGACGCCGATGCGCTCGCCCAACAATCCTATGTCGCGGCGGTCACGCCGACGGTGTCCACCTCCAGCACGGTGCGTTTCGGCGCGAAGGAGGCGAATGCGCTCGTCAACGGCGTCAGCGAGCGTTATTTCGTCGCCAAGGGCACCAAGCTGTCGCAGGGGCGGTTTTTCGATGCGGCTAGCGTCGCGCAGAAGGCGCAGGAGGTGGTGATCGACGAAAATACCCGCAAATCGCTGTTTGCGGATTTCAGCGGCAGTCCCGTCGGTCAGGTCATTCTCATCGGCAAGGTGCCGGCCCGCATCGTCGGCATCACGCAGGCGCAGCAGGGCGGTTTTGGTTCAAGCCAGAACCTGTCGCTTTATCTGCCCTATACCGCCGTCCAGTCGCGCTTCCTCGGCAGCCTGTCGCTGCGCAGCATCACGGTGCAGGTAAGCGACGATACCGACGCCGCCATTGCCGAACAGGCGGTGACGACGCTTTTGACCCAGCGGCACGGCACCCGGGATTTCTACATTCTCAACACCGACGATATTCGTCAGACGATCACCAGCACCACGCAGACGCTCACGCTTCTGATTGCGGCGATTGCGGTGATCTCGCTTCTGGTCGGCGGTATCGGGGTGATGAACATCATGCTCGTTTCCGTCTCCGAGCGCGTGTCGGAAATCGGCGTGCGCATGGCCGTCGGCGCTCGGCGCACCGATATTCTGCGGCAGTTCCTGATCGAGGCAGTGCTCGTCTGCATCATCGGCGGTACGCTCGGCGTGCTGAGCAGTCTCGGCTTCGGGGTGCTTTTCGCCGCCTTCAGCAGCAATTTCGCCATGGTCTATTCCACGACGCCAATCGTTGCCGCTTTCGTCTGCTCGACGCTGATCGGTGTCGTCTTCGGCTACCTGCCGGCGCGCAACGCGTCGAAACTCGACCCCGTCGCGGCACTGTCGGCAGGATAGTGCTTGCCGCTACCGGTCACGCCTTGTTTTTTTCGATGAAACGAATGGCGTCGCCGACGGTCAGGATCGTGTTGGCGGCGGAATCGGGGATTTCCACGCCGAACTCTTCCTCGATTTCCATGACGACCTGAACGACTTCGAGAGAATCGGCACCGAGATCGTCAGCAAAATTGGCGTCGTCGACAACCGTGCCTGGGTCTACACCCAGCTGGTCGACGATGATTTTTTTGATACGGTCTGCGATGCTGGACATGGTGGGACTCCGCGAAAGTTGCTTGCCGCCGTACCGCACGATTGAATTTGCGCCCAGAACATCTGTGCGAAAATCGAAGCCGGTTTTCGCGAGGCATAATGCGCGGAGTCAAAGGTTCAAAGCATCGATGACATCCGGACGTAGCATGCCTTTGGCGACTGCGAAAGAGCGTTGACCGCGCGTAGATGCCCCATAAGAATGCGGGGTGTGCGCCGCGTTGAACAGTTTGTGACTGGAAGCGGTGAACCGCTGCGCGCTAAACCGCGTTTTTATGGAGTAAATATCGTTCAGCCCCACCGAGCATCCATGCCCATGGTCCAGTCGTCCCCGGAACGCTTCATATTGCTCGATGGCATAAGGGGTGTGGCCGCCCTATTTATCGTGCACCGCCATGCCGAGGTGCTTTTCGGAAAGAGCACGGCGTCGAGCTATCTCGCCGTCGATCTGTTCTTTGCGCTCAGCGGTTTCGTGCTGGCGCATGCCTATAGCGTAAAACTGCGCGAAGGCGCGATAACGCCCGGCTTTTTCATGAAGGCGCGCTTTGCGCGTCTTTACCCGCTCTATGTGCTGGCGCTGGCCCTGATGGCGGCCTATTTCATCTGTCTTTACGTTCTCGGTCTGCCAACGCCGATCGATGATCTCCATCGCCTCATTGATCCCGGCGAGCTGGCTTTCGCTCTGGTGACGGGGCTTCTCTTTCTGCCAGCGCCCTTCACGTTGACATTGAACGGGGCCCTGTTCCTGGTCAGTCCGGCATGGTCGCTTTTCAACGAGCTGGTCGTGAATGCGGTTTATTCCCGATGGGGCGTGCGGGCGACAACGAAGCAGACGATTGCGGTGCTGGCCGTCAGCGCTGTCGTGCTGATGGTGGCGGCTGCGGAGTTCGGCAGACTGCATGCGGGCTTTCGCTGGAACGAAATGTATGCCGGCATGGGCAGGGTGTTTTTCTCATTTTTCGCCGGCGTATTGATCTACCGTTTCCGCAACCGCGTTCCGGAGCTGAGGCCTGTCCATGCGGCTCTTTGCCTCCTCGTGGTCTGCGTCATCCTTGCCATGCCCATGTCTCGTGAGCTGCGGCCGTTCTTTGACCTTGCAGTCGTTCTTTTTGTCTGGCCGCTGCTGCTGTTCGTTGCCAGCAAGACTGTTCCCGGCCGCAGGGTTGGCATGGTGTCGGCGTTCCTCGGTACGGCGTCCTACGCGGTCTATGTGCTGCATATTCCGCTTCTGGCCTGGATGGAGTTTCTGGTTCCTGCAGTCCACAGGGACAATATCGCCTTGCCTGCCGGTATCGTGTTCCTGATCGGAACGACGTGCCTGTCATGGTACCTGACGGTCCATTACGATCAGCCTGTCCAGAAATGGCTAAAGATCCGCTTGAAAAAGCGGACCGACATCAGGCAGCCGGTGTGACCGCAGGACTGAATGGTCAGTAATGGGCGAAGATCGGGGCCGTTAGCACAAAGGCGGCGACGAGGCTGATGATCGTCAGTTTCGCGGCGCGCATGCGGCGCATTCTACGGCCGCTCCAGTCATACGTCATACTCACCCTCCACGCAGACGCAAACTCCCGGACATGATGTCCGATCGATTTAGTGTCTCCTGATATATCCCGTTTGCCAAGCCGTTATTTTCATCGGTGATTTTGATGGTTATTAAATCTGGTAGACTGGGCCGGTTGTCGGCGGAGCCTCAGGGGAAAAGCCGAATGAGTTGATTATCTTTCAATTTCAGACGGCTGCCCTCGTCAGAAGAGATGCAGCTTTCAATATTCCGGCGCAAATCCTCGGGAACAACAGGGCCACCGGCCTTCAACAGCTTGTCGCCCATCGAAAAGAGAATGCCGAACTGGGCTTCGCATTCCGATGACGTCATCAGTTGCGGCAGCGCCGAAACAACGTTCGGCGCAACAATTTTATCCGTATCGTACAGGGTGACGAGATACCATGTCAGGAACAGCCCGAGCCAAAGGCCGGTGCTGACCATGATGTATTCACGCATCTGCGCTCTCCCTCAGTGCCGGTAAAGCAGTGGCAGGCCCTGGATTGCATAACGGGGGAGCGGTTTCCATGGTTTGATCCGGTCGTGCTTCTGGACGCCGAACAGGAAACGCATTTCTTTCGTCAGTTCCACAGGATCGGTCAGGCCGTCCTGATACAGTTCGATTATCTTGCGGGCTGCCCTGTTGTGAAGTTTCTTGTCGTTATCCTCGTCATGGCAATTGAAGCCGACATTTTCGAGGACCGATTGAAGCATTTTGAGATCCTGGGAAGAGATCAGGCAGCTATGGGATGCGGAAGACATTGAATCCTCCTTTCTTGTGAGCTCAGAAAAGCCGGAGCGTCGCGCGTCCCTTATTAAGGCTGCACGGGGACGCTCCAACATTTTGAAACGATGCCGGGACGGTTGATGACCGATGCCGGTTTTCGGGCCGATGCCTTCGGCAGGCCCTGGTGAATTCCAAGGGCGGCCGGTCCATCGAAAGCATGTGTAAAACGGGGCTTGAAATCGGCAACCAGCCTCAAGACGGCAACGCCCTTTAAAATCGCCGCCAATAAAAGGTGCGCTCTTTGCACGGAATACGCAAGTTAATTCCGCCGTCAGCGGCGGTATTGAGCAGGTTTCGGCATGGCCTTTAAAGACAACAAAAAAGGCCGGGGCAATATTGCACCGACCTTCCTCATATCGCTCTTAACACCAGTGCCAGTACATCCGTGGTCAAAAGTCCAAAGCGACTAAAACAACTGCGAACGACAATTTAACTTGCGCTCACCAGCAGCTGCTACCTTCTTTGTATAGAAGGGCAATGTGGCCAAAACAAGTCCGTGTACCAGGAGATGTTTCGTTGCCGGCGCCTGTCAGCGACCGGCTTCGACCTTGCCCTATTTCTTTTTGCCATCCGCTGTCGTGGCGTTTGCGAACTTGACCTGCGAGCCAGCTGGCGCTGCTGCTGCGGCCTTGGTCTTGTCCTTCTTCGGCTTGCGGATTTCCTTGTTGCTGCGTACTTGACCCTTGGCCATGGTGTCCTCCTCATATTGAACTGGTATCGGATGCGGTCCGTGCATGGTCGCTCGTCACAGGCCGATTGCGGCAAGCGGCCTTATCGTCACGGGGAAGGTGGTCCAGACAGTGGATTTTTCTCCACGGCCGGGTTGGTCAGGCGGATACGCCCTGCAGAGAGGAGGCTTCGCGCCATGCGGGTCTGACGGCTGAAATCCGGAAAGGCCGAAAAGCCTGTCGGTTCCCCGCGATAGTAGTCCACGCGCTCAGCCGTTTCTTCGGCTTTGCCCAGGAGTAGACGCAACGAGGCGTTTTCCCGGTAGCCCGCGCCACCGGTGCGGACGAGGTTGCGTGAGAGGCTTGATGAATAAAACTCGGAAGACATCTCGACCTTCTTTCGTTCGGGGGCGAGGACACTCAGCCCTCAATCATCAGCGTCATTCAGCGGAATGCTGACCACGCGAAGCCTGCGCCTGTTATGTATCAGGTTCAAGAATTTTTTGCGGTCGGCCGCGTCAAAAAACGCAGCCGGATCATTTTTTCGCGGAGGGCTTTTTCGGGCGTGCGGGCACAGGGGCGACGATGGTCGCTTCCTGTGCTTCGCGAAGCTGGCGAAGGCGTTCCGTCTTGCGGGCACGCTGGGCGGACTCAGCATTGATGATCTGCTTTGCCGCGCTGTCCGTCAGCGATGCCTTGTCCTGCGCGGATAATTTGCCGGGTTTGAAAAAGGCTTCTTTTGTCGCAGCCATTGGCATTCTCCTTTGCGCAAGCGCTGTTTTGACGGTTAGCGGGCGCGGGCAACCTTCTTGGGGGAGGGAAGCAGTCCCTCGCGCTGCAATTTCTTCTTCGCCATCTTGCGGTGGCGGCGCACGGCTTCGGCTTCCTCACGGATGCGCTTTTCCGACGGCTTTTCGTAGGATTCACGCGCGCGCATTTCGCGGAAGATACCTTCGCGCTGCATTCTCTTCTTCAGGACGCGAAGGGCCTGTTCAACATTGTTATCTCGGACGAGTACCTGCAAAATATCTCCTTAACGCAGCCACCGCTGCTATTTTCTGATCTTGATCGTATTCGTGTTGATCCAGCTCGATCCCGGCGCGCGGGGTGCTGAATTCTCCACATCTCGGGCCCGCGATGACGAGGAAGCCGCATCAATTTCGTCGAGCGCTATATTCCGTTCGAAATTCTCGTGCTGGAAACGCACCCTGAAACGAACCAGGCCCTGTGTTTCCGGCAGAACCGCTATGATCCGGCCGGGGCCGCTGGGCTGATTGGCGCCAAGGACGCCTGCCTTCAGAACGATCGCATCGCCGGAGCGGTATAGATTTTTGCGCATGAGGGCCTCCCATGGCCAAAAAAACAAAAGGCCGGGCTTAAACCCGACCTCTCACAATCACTCGAACCGGCAGCCAGTACATCCGTGGTCTGCGGGGTCAAATGACAAATATCAAGCTGCCTGAAGGTTATCGGCGGAGCTTTTGCCGGACTTGCGGTCCTGGACGATGTCGTAGGTGATCTTCTGACCGTCGTTCAGCGAACGCATGCCTGCGCGCTCAACAGCAGAGATGTGGACGAAAACGTCCGTGCCGCCGTTGTCAGGCTGAATGAAGCCGAAGCCCTTGGTGGCGTTGAACCACTTTACAGTACCAGTGTTCATAACGATTTCCTTTCGTAGCAATCGTTGTGGTTCCCGCGATACCTTGCGGGATTAGATCGATTATTTGAGAGGAAATCCGTCGGGACGTAGTGTCCCAGGAGCGACGTCACAAGCAATGGTCGATATGGCGAATATAGGCTCAATTTTTGATTTTGCAATGGGCCGGGGCGGGAATTGCATCATTCGACGATGGTCATGCGCATAAGTCACTGTTAAAATTTACTTTTTCCACGCGTAGCCCGGTTGCGAAACCAATTTTTCGATGTTTTGTCAGCCTGCACCGGGAGAGACGTCTTTCGCGTCGTCCTCTGGCAGGCTGCCCGCGCCGGGCGTCTTGTCATGGTCGGTGAGGGAGGGTTTGGCATGCGGGCCGGCGGGTGGGATTTCGCTTGCCTTCGAGGGCCGTTTATCGGTCGTTTTCGGCTTTTGCTGCTGCGTCATCGCGCGTTCTCCTGTTGGACAGGGAAACGCCGGGATGAGTGCGAAGTTCCGCTGGCGCGCCAGGGCAGGCGCGCTTTTCACCGTCAGCGGCGGGAGCGCGGCTTTTTCTCTTGCCTGTTCATGTCGCGGCCTACCCATTTGAAGAATAGGATAAGGCTGGCGCCAATGATGATGAGCGGAACGAGTGATTGAAGACTGGACATGGTTAACTCTTTCTTCCCCCGGCCATCACCTTACCGGCAGGGAAGAAGCGCGTAATCTGTGGAATGTCGTCCGTTCTTTTTGGCAGTTGCGGCGCGCGGCGACAGAATCGAAAGGGCCGCGCACCGGAAATATCTAGCGGGGCAGGGATTTCACCGCCGCCGTGCCGCCTTCGCGGGCGCTCTTCAGGGCTGCCACGCCGCAGAGAACGGACATGGCGCCGGCGCGTGAACCGGCCCGCTGCCGCAGCCGGTCGTTGGAGCCGGGCTTGAAGATCATGTCTCGCATGCGGTTGTCGCCGCCATAGTGGCCGCCCGGCTCGTGCGGCACCCAGATACGCTCGACGCCGCCGCCGAAACTTTTCACCAGCAGGATTTCGTCAGCCGGCGGCTCCGTCCAGGGCTGCTTTTCATACTGGCGCATCTCGATTCGGCCCTTGTGCCCGTTGAAGGCGATGTGGTGGCCCTCGATCGGCATATAGGTGTTGAGCGAATAGGAGACCTGCACGCCGCTTGCATAACGGATGGAGGCGCTCATCGTATCAGGGATATCGATCTCCTCGCGGAACACGCAGGCGTCACGCATATAGCCGTCCACGGCCGAAGGGTCTTCATAGAGCGCATCGAGGAAGGGGTCGGCGCCGAGATCCATGAAATAGTCGCACTCCTCCTTGTGCGGACAGGTGCGACAGCGCGTTCCCCGGAATGGGCCGTTCTTGCCATAATGCAGCAATTGCCCAAACCCTTTGACTTCGACGGGGTCGGAATCGAGATACCAGTTCAGAAGATCGAAATGGTGCGTGGCCTTGTGCACGAACAGGCTGCCCGAATGTTCGGTGAAGGCGTGCCAGCGGCGGAAGTAATCCGCGCCGTGCTGGTTATCGAGGTACCAGTGGAAATCGACCGAGGTGACGGTGCCGATCGCGCCGTCGTCGATCAGCTCCTTGATGCGCGCGGCCGTCGGCGAAAAACGGTAATTGAAGGACACGTCGACGCGGCGGCCGCTTTTCGCCTCCGCCGCGCGGATGCGGTCGATCTTTTCCGGCGTCGTGGTCATGGGTTTTTCACTGATGACATCGGCGCCGCCTTCAAGCGCACGGATGATGATGTCGTCATGGGTGTCGTCTGGCGTGCAGACGATCACCAGCTCCGGTCGCTGCTCCACCATCATCCGGTCGAAGTCATCATAAAGAGGTGCGCTGGATCCCATCATGGCGCGGGCCCGTTCGGCGCGCATCAGGTTCAGGTCGCAAATGCCGACCAGCTCGACATAGTCGCTCCACCCGGCCAGAAGTTCGCGGCCCCACATGGTGGTGCCGCGATTGCCGGTGCCGACCAGCGCATAGCGTTTGCGTTTCACCCTTTCAGGCATTGTCTCTCTCCCGGATATATCAACAAACAGTCTTGAAACGCTCCACCACGGTGGTGAGAACCTCATCCATCGGGCGCGCCTGCCAGCGATGCGAAAAAATCTCCACTTCCTGCGGGCCGTGGAAGCCGGCGGCCTCGATCATGGCGCGAAATGCCTTGAGGTCAATCACGCCGTCGCCCATCATGCCGCGATCGTTGAGCGGATCGGTCGTCGGCACCAGCCAGTCGCAGATATGGTGCGCCAGAATTTGCCCGTTCCGGCCCGCGCGCGCCACCTGTTCCTCCAGTTCCGGGTCCCACCACACGTGGTAGACATCGATGGCGACGCCGGTTCCAGACCCCAGCCTGTCGCAGAGATCGAGCGACTGTTTCAGCGTGTTGAAGCAGGCGCGGTCGGCGGCATAGAAGGGATGCAGCGGCTCGATGGCGAGCGGCACGCCAGCGGCGCGCGCATAGGGCAGAAGTTCGGCCATGCCGTCTTCCACCATCTGCCGCGCACCTTTGAGATCGCGCGAGCCGGCGGGCAGACCGCCCACAACAAGCACGAGGCAGTCTGCCTTCATGGCGGCGGCCTCATCGACGGCGCGTTTATTGTCCTCGATGGCGCGGCGGCGGCCTTCCGCATCGGGGGCGGGGAAAAAGCCGCCACGGCAATGGCCGCTGAGGCGAATGCCGTTCTGTTCAACGATGCGGGCGGCTTCAGTAAGGCCGATGCCGTGCACCTGTTCGCGCCAGGGCGAAATGGCGGTGATGCCATGCGCAAGGCAGGCATCGACGATAGCGCCGAAATCGCCGCCCTGTCGCACGGTGGCGAAATTGATGGAAAGGCCTTCAAGGCTCATGTCGTTCTCTCCCTTGTTCTATTGCCTCAGCCGATGCCCCGCACCGCCAGAAACGCTTTCATGCGGTGCGTGGCGAGATCCGGCTCGGCAAGCACATTCGCCTTGTCCGCCAGCCGGAAAAGCTCGGCGAAATGCTGGGTGGAGCGGGTGCTTTCCTGCCCGCCGACCATGGTGAAATGGTCCTGCAGGCCATTGAGATAGGCGAGGAATACGACGCCGGTCTTGTAGAAGCGGGTCGGCACCTTGAAGATATGGCGCGAAAGCGCCACCGTCGGCTCCAGAATGTCGAAGAATTCATTGTCCGCACCGCGCTTCAGGCTGGCGAGCGCCTTGGAGGCGGCCGGCGCAATGGCGTCGAAAATGCCCAGCAGCGCGTCCGAATGACCTTTTTCGTCACCGGCGATCAGTTCGGCATAATTGAAATCGTCGCCGGTATACATGCGCACGCCTGCAGGCAGGCGGCGGCGCATGACGATTTCCTTTTCCTTGGAGAGAAGCGAAATCTTGATGCCGTCGATCTTGTCGGCATTCTCCGCGATCATGGCAAGGCAGGTTTCCATTGCCTCCATGTGGTCGCCGGCCCCCCAATAACCCTCAAGCGCCGGGTCGAACATTTCACCCAGCCAGTGGATCACCACCTTTTCATCCGCGCGGGACAGAACCTTGGCATAGGCGCGCAGATAGTCGTCCGGTGAACGGGCGGCAGCGGCCAGTGCACGGCTTGCCATCAGGATGACGCGGCCACCTTCTCCCTGAACAAAATCAAGCTGTTCGATGTAAGAGTCGATAATCTGGTTCAGGTCGTGGCTGCCGCCATTGAGATGATCCGTGCCAACGCCGCAGGCAATCAGCGCATCCTTGCGGGTGGCCGCTTCCTTCAACGATCGGGAGATCAGTTCCTGCGCCTGCGGCCATGCCAGCCCCATGCCGCGCTGAGCCGTATCCATGGCCTCGGCGACACCAAGGCCGAGGTCCCACAGGCGGTGACGGAAACGCAACGTGGCGTCCCAGTCGATGGCGGGCGTCAACCACGGGTCGTTGTCGGCAAGGGGATCGGCCACCACATGGGCCGCGGCGAAGGCGACGCGGTTGAAATCCGCAGCACTTCGTTTTTCGACGGGAACAGGCGTGCCTGACAGCCGGTAGACCTCAATGCTGCGGTCGTCCTTCGGAAGCTTGAGTTCGCTCACTGTCGCCTCCTCAGGAAAGTGTGGGAACGTCGAGCCAGCGGCGTTCCTTCCACGATCTCAGCCCCAGTTCGGCCAACTGCACGCCCTTCACGCCTTCCATCAGCCCGTAGGGCCATGGGTCGTTATCGACGAGATGGCGCACGAACATTTCCCATTGCGCCTTGAAGCCGTTGTCGTAGACAACATTGTCCGGCACTTCCTGCCAGGTCTTGTAGAAATCGATGGTTTGCGGCTGGTCTGGGTTCCACACCGGCTTCGGCGTGTTGGTGCGATGCTGGGTAAAGCATTTGGTGAGGCCCGCCACCGCCGAACCATGGGTGCCGTCCACCTGGAAGGTGACGAGATCGTCGCGGCGTACCCGCACGGCCCAGGAAGAGTTGATGTGGGCGATAGCGCCGCCTTCCAGCTCGAATGTGGCATAGGCAGCATCGTCCGCATCTGCCTTATAGGCTTTGCCCTGCTCGTCGAAACGTTCAGGAATATGGGTTGCGCCGAGGCAGCTGACGGATTTGACCGGGCCGAACAGATTGTCGAGCACATAACGCCAGTGGCACAGCATATCGAGAATGATGCCGCCGCCATCCTTCAGGCGGTAATTCCAGGAAGGACGCTGCGCCGGCTGCCAGTCTCCCTCGAAGACCCAGTAACCGAACTCGCCGCGCACCGAGAGGATTTTCCCGAAAAAGCCGCTGTCACGCAGCATGGCGAGCTTGCGAAGGCCGGGCAGAAACAGCTTATCCTGCACCACGCCGTGCTTGATGCCCGCGCTTTCGGCCAGCCGGGCAATCGCCAGCGCTTCTTCCATCGTATCGGAAATCGGCTTTTCGCAATAAACGTTCTTGCCGGCCTTGATGGCTTTCTCCAGCAGGCTGCCGCGCATCTGCGTCGTGCCGGCGTCGAAGAACAGCGTGTCATCGGGGTTTGCGAGCGCCGCATCAATATCGGTCGTCCAGCGCGCGACATTGTGCTTTTTGGCGATTTCCTCGATTTTCGCACCGTTGCGGCCGACCAGAATGGGGTCGAGCATGACCCTTTCGCCGCTCTTCAAAACCACGCCGCCCTGATCGCGAATGGCGAGAACGGAGCGCACGAGGTGCTGATTGTAACCCATGCGGCCGGTGATGCCGTGCATGATGACGCCGATACGTTTCATGAATTTCCTCCCAAGGCGACCTTTTCCCAAAAGCCGCTTCCGTCAAACATGGCAATTTGTAACCATTTGGTTATTTGTGATCGTGAAGGACGCGATCTGTCAAGGTGTTTTTGGCAGGAAAATCACATGTTGTGGCGGCGGCTGGAATCACGGCTTCGTGCCGCGGCGCAAAAGGAAACGACGCGCTTCGCGAATGCGAATGGCGCGTCGTCGCTGTTGTTAAAGAGGAATTCGGTTTTTGCGGCTCAGACCGGCCGCACTGCAGCAAGCAGGGTGTCAACGATATGCTGGCCCCAGCGTTCGAGTTCGGCGGGGTCGGTCAGGTCGCGCTGGAAGATCGTCGACAGCGTAAATCGATTCGACAGATAGAAAGCGCCGAGCGAGGCAATCGTCAGATAGACGTCGATCGGATCAAGGCCGTCACGGAATTCGCCCGTATCGCTGCCGCGCCGCAGCACGTCCTCAAGCTCGGAAATGAAGTTCGAGTGCATGGCTGCAATCGTCGGGGATTGCTTGAGATAGCGGGCTTTATTGAGATTTTCGGTGGCGAGGATGCTCAGGAATTCCGGGTGGTCGAGAAAATAATGCCAGGTGAAAAGCGCAAGTTCCCGCAGGCCTTCCGACGGCGCCTTGCGGGTGAGGTCAAGCCGTCTTTCGGTGTGACGGATATGGCGATAGGCGTCTTCCAGAACCGCGAGATAGAGCGCGTCCTTGTCGCCGAAATAATGGTAGATCATCCGCTTGTTGGTGCCGGCCCGCCTTGCGACGACGTCGATGCGCGCGCCTGCCAGCCCCTTGGCGGCCACCTCACGGCGGGCGGCTTCGAGGATGGCTGCCCGCGTTCTCTCGGGGTTTCGCACCTGGGCCGTCGCACGTTTACGCTTGGGGGCAGGCGCTTTTTCGGGAGCCGGATCGGGCTGATGGTTTTTCGTCGTTTCTTCCATTTCATCACCCGCTTGACAATGTTGTCGATCAGTGTTCCCATGTAACCAATTAGTTATAAAACGGCAATAGTCGTTTACACTCATCATCAATTTGGCAGTCAATAGGGAGGAGTTGCCAATGTCCGTGATGCTTCAGAGGAGAACTGTGCTTTCTGCGGGCCTTGCGGCCCTTTCACTTGCAACATTGGGGGGCGGTTCGGCGCAGGCTCAGGCCGCGCGGCTGCGTATGTTGTGGTGGGGGTCGCAGGAGCGTGCGGATCGTACCAACAAGGCGATAGCCGCCTACAAGCAGGTCAAGCCCGATCTCGACATTGCCGGTGAATTCGCCGGCTGGAGCGATTACTGGCCGCGCCTTGCCACGCAGGTTGCGGGCCGCAATGCGCCGGACCTGATCCAGATGGATTATCGCTATATCTTCGAATATGGCCGGCGCGGCGCGTTGGCGCCTCTCGACGACTATATCGGCAAGGGTCTGAAGATCGAAGATTTCGGCAAGATGAACATCGATTCCGGCCGGGTCGACGGCAAGCTTTACGGCATCAATCTCGGGGTCAATTCCAGTGCTGTCTTCTTCGACAAGGCGGCTTGGGAAAAATCCGGTGCGACGCCGCCGTCGATCGGCCAGACCTGGGAGGAGTTTGCCGAAAACGCCGCCAAGCTCAGCAAAAACAAGCCGAAGCCCGGCTATTACGCGACGGCTGATGCGAGCGGCGTGGAGCCGAGCTTCGAGAACTGGCTGCGCCAGAACGGCAAATCGCTTTACACGCAGGATGGTGGTATCGGTTTTGATCCCACCGACGCGACCAAGTGGTTCACCATGTGGGCGGATCTGCGCAAGAGCGGCGCCTGCGTGCCGGCCGATGTCCAGGCGCTCGACCAGCTCAACATCGAGACGAACCCGCTGACAACGGGCAAGGCGGCAACCGCATTCGCCCATTCCAACCAGTTCGTGGGTTACCAGGCGCTCAACAAGTCCAAGCTGGCGATGAGCTCCTATCCGAAGAGCAAGAAGGATGGCCCTTCTGGCCATTATCTGAAGCCCTCGATGCTGATCAGCGTCGCCAATGGCAGCGCCGGAATTGAGCAGGCGATCGGCTTCATCAACTTCCTCGTCGCCGAACCGCAGGGCATCGATATTCTCGGTGTGGAACGCGGCGTTCCGGCATCGGAATCCATGCGCGACGCGCTGACCCCCAAGCTCGACGAGGTCAGCAAGAGCATGGTGGAATATATTGCCAAAATCACCCCCGATGTCGGCGATCTGCCGCCCGCACCACCTCCGGGCGCCGGCGAATTCGCCTTCGTCCTGAAGCGCACGGCCGAGGAAGTCGGCTTCGGCAAGATCTCGCCGGAACAGGGTGGTGACCGGCTCGTCAAGGAATCTGAAACCGTTATCAAACGGAAGTGATAATGTATGGCCTTTCGATCTGAAACACTCGTTGAGGAGAGCCGTGGCGCGGCTCTCCCGAAGCGGGGCGGCGTGAAGCGGATTTTCGACCGCAACATTCACGCCTACCTGTTTCTTCTGCCCTGGCTGATCGGCTTTTTCGGCCTCACCCTCGGCCCGGCGCTCGCGTCGCTCTATCTGTCGTTCACCAATTACGACCTGTTGCAATCTCCGGATTGGGTGGGGGCGGCCAACTACGTGCGCATCGCCACCGCCGACCCCAAATTCGCAGCCGCCATGCAGGTGACGTTTACCTATGTGCTGCTGTCGGTGCCCTTGAAGCTCATCTTTGCGCTTCTGGTCGCACTCGCCTTCAATCGCGGCATCAAGGGGCTGACGCTCTACCGGGCGATCTTCTATCTGCCGTCGCTGCTCGGTTCCAGCGTGGCTATCGCCGTTCTCTGGCGCCAGCTTTTCGCCTCCGACGGTCTCGTCAACATGATCCTGTGGCAGGCCTTCGGTTATGAAGGGCCAAGCTGGATTTCCAATCCGGATTATTCGATCTACACGCTGGTCATCCTGTCCGTCTGGCAGTTCGGTTCGCCGATGATCATCTTCCTCGCGGGTCTGAGACAAATTCCGCAGGATATGTATGAGGCGGCCGATATCGACGGCGCGGGCAAGATGCGACAGTTCTTCCGCATTACGCTGCCGCTTTTGACGCCGGTGATCTTCTTCAACGCCGTGATCCAGACGATCGACGCCTTCAAGGCCTTCACGCCCGCCTTCATCATCTCCGAAGGCACCGGCGGCCCGATCAACTCGACGCTGTTCTACACGCTCTACCTCTACCAGGAAGCCTTCGGTTTCTTCCGCATGGGCTATGCCTCGGCGCTTGCCTGGATATTGGTGATCATCATCTCGCTGTTTACGGCCTTCTCGTTCCTCAGCGCAAAATACTGGGTGCATTACGATGACTGACGCTGTTACCGCTCCCCGGCCGGGACAAGGCCCGCAACGCACGCCGCTGAAATCGATATTGCTGCACACGGCGCTGATCATCGCGTCCTTCGCGATGCTCTATCCGATCCTGTGGATGATTTCGGGTTCGTTCCGTCCGCAGGATGAGCTGTTCGGCTCTTCCTCGCTCATTCCTTCGTCGGTTGATTTCGGCGGGTATATCCGTGGCTGGTCCGGGCTGCAGGTGAGTTTCGGGCAGTTCTTCTGGAACTCCTTCTTCATCTCGGTGCTGGCCACCATCGGCAATGTCGTCGGATGTTCGCTCGCCGCCTTCGCTTTTGCCCGGCTTCGGTTCGGCGGGCGCAATTTCTGGTTCGCGCTGATGCTCGGCACGCTCATGCTGCCCTATCACGTGGTGCTCATCCCGCAATATATCTTGTTTCTGGAAATGGGCTGGGTGAATACGTCGCTGCCGCTGATCGTGCCGAAATATCTGGCGACGGACGCGTTCTTCATCTTCCTGATGGTGCAGTTCTTCCGCGGCATTCCGCGCGAACTGGATGAGGCGGCTGTCATGGATGGCTGCTCGCCCTTCCGCATTTACTGGAAGATCATGCTGCCGCTGTCCATGCCGGTTCTGGCCACGGCCGCGATCTTTTCCTTCATCTGGACATGGGACGATTTCTTCGGCCCGCTGATCTATCTGAACGACATCAATACCTACACCGTGCAGCTCGGCCTCAGATCCTTCGTGGATTCCACCGGCAGCTCGGACTGGACCTCGCTTTTCGCCATGTCCAACCTGTCATTGGTGCCGGTCTTCCTGTTCTTCCTGTTCTTCCAGCGGCTGTTGATCGAGGGCATCGCCACCACTGGGATGAAACGCTGAACGGAACCCGGACAGAGAACGAATTTTAGCATCAACACCGTCGCGGCCGCTCTTTCACGCGGCGCGACGGTCGGGAGAAACAGCATGGCAAGCAGCATTACGCTCGAAAAAATCGTCAAAAGGTTCGGCGCCTTTCCGGTCGTTCACGGTATCGATCTCAAGATCGAGCCGGGTGAGTTCACCGTTTTCGTCGGCCCCTCGGGCTGTGGCAAATCCACGCTTCTGCGCATGATCGCCGGTCTTGAGGAAATCTCCGAGGGCGATCTTCGCATCGATGGCGAAAGGGTCAACGAAACAGCCGCCTCCAAGCGCGGCATCGCCATGGTTTTCCAGTCCTATGCCCTTTATCCGCATATGAGTGTTTATAAGAACCTCGCCTTCGGGCTGGAAACGGCAGGTTACAAGAAGCCGGAGGTCGAGGCGCGGGTTCAGAAGGCGGCCGATATCCTGCAGATCGGCCCGTTGTTGCAGCGCAAGCCGAAGGCGCTTTCGGGCGGTCAGCGCCAGCGCGTCGCCATCGGCCGGGCGATCGTGCGCGAGCCGAAGATTTTCCTGTTCGACGAGCCCCTGTCCAACCTCGATGCAGAGCTTCGCGTGCAGATGCGCGTTGAAATCGCCAAGCTGCACCAGACGCTCGGCAGCACCATGATCTATGTGACGCATGACCAGGTGGAGGCCATGACCATGGCCGACAAGATCGTGGTGTTGCGCGACGGCCGCATCATGCAGGTCGGCCGTCCGCTCGATCTTTACAACAATCCGGCCAACCAGTTCGTGGCTGGTTTCATCGGTTCGCCGAAGATGAACTTCCTCTCCGCGAAAGTCTCATCCGGCGATAGTTCCCACCGCACCATCGAGGTGGCCGGCCAGCGCATCGTGCTTGACAAGCCGGTGGCGGCTCAGGAGGGCGAGCCGCTTACCTTTGGCGTGCGTCCCGAACATGTGAACCCGCAGGCCCAGTCGGCCTCGCTCGGTGATGCCTCCATCCAGCTCGTCGAACATCTCGGCGGCTCGACGGTGGTTTACACCAGCACACCTGACGGCCAGCCCGCCACCGTTGTTCTCGACGGCCAGCGCCAAATCCGCATCGGCGAGACCATTCCCTTTGCGTTTGATCTGGCGAAGACGCATCTGTTCGGATCGGACGGGCGGCGGATATAGCGGACATGACCGGGTGGGGGAGGAGCATGCCTCCCTCATTCCTGTGCTTGTCACAGGAATCCAGCCGACGTGCGTCCGCGCGGCGAAAAGAGTCTTTTCAGCCCAAAGACTTGGGCTGGCTGGATCCCTGTGACAAGCACAGGGATGAGGGCAACAGGACGCGTTGTGACGATAGCGAATTTTAGTCCGCCGCGTCCGTTTTCGATAAGGGAAAAGCGGTTCTACGAGCCGGCGAGAATCTCGCTCAGCACCGCCACATCTTCCGAGAACTGGCCGACATTGTCACCTTTGACGAATTCCAGCATCGCATAGGCAGGTTTCGTCCAGGCGCTTGCCGGCAGGGCATCGACGCAGGCCCGCCAATAGTCCGCACGCTCGCGAAGCGGCAGGCGGCTGGCATCGCTGAGCCAGGCGAAGGCATGCAGGTGGCAGATGCGCGAGCCGAGCGCCGATATCTCCGTAAGTGCGTCCTCCAGCGGCAGGCCGGGGGCGGGTTGCCAGTAGAAATACAGGTTGGGCATCGGCAGGTCCTGCATGAGTTGCAGGGCCGAAGGCAGGGTGTCCGTCAGTGAATTGGGGTGATATTCGAGCCCGATCGTCATGCCATAGTCGTCTGCCCGGCGGGCGAGTGTCGCCAATGCATCAGTCGCCGCGCGGCGTTCTTCGGGGGAATAATCGGCAGATGGGCGTTTGCGGCTGCCGGGCCAGATGCGGATATGGCCGGTGCCGAGCGCCTTTGCGGTTTCCAGAGTGGCGGTCACATCCTCCAGTGCAAAATCCGGCGCGAAGATGTAGGAGCCATAGGAGGAAACGGTGAGGCCGGCTTTCGCAGTGCGCGCCGCCACATCCCTGGCATTATGGAGGTCTCCGGGCGGAACATGGATGTCGCCGCCCCATTCGATTGCCTTGATACCATTTGCGACGGCAAGCTCGATAACCGCCTGCGGTGACAGCGAGCGGAAGGTGACGGAGCAGAGGCCCGGCTCGACAATTCTCATGCGATCAGTTCCAGATGTTCCGGCCGTATCTGCTGTTGCAATGGTTCCGCCCGGCAGAAACGTTCGATCTCGGCAATCGCCATGTCGCCGAGCCGTGCGCGCTCAAGGCCGACGGCGCCGGCGATATGCGGTGTCAGGAATACATTCGGCAGGCTGTAGAAGGGTGAATTCTGCGGCGGCACTTCCGGATCGGTCACGTCGATGACGGCTTCGATGCGTCCGCTTTTCAGTTGCGCGAGAAGGGCATCTTCATCAACAAGTGCGCCGCGCGCCGTGTTGATCAGGGTTGCGCCGGCCTTCATCCGGGCAAGCGCATCCGCGCCGATCATATGCCGGGTCTGCGGCAGGGATGGCGCATGCAAAGAAATCACGTCGCTCATCGCCATCAGCTCATCGAGCGAGACAAGACGCACACCGAGCTGCTCCGCCTCCGCCGCGCTTAAGAACGGGTCGAAAAGAATAAGATCGAGATCGAAGGGCTGCAGCAGATTGATGACCCGACGCCCGATGCGCGAAGCCCCGACCAGGCCGACCGTCAGGCCGAGATTTCCGATGGCCTGCGATTGCAGGCGGTCGACGTTTCCCCGCCCGCGATCCTCCCCGTAGATGCGCCGGAAACCGAAGGTACGCTTGCCGGAAAGCAGGATCATAGCCAGGGTGAACTCCGCGACCGGCTGCGCATTCGCCTCGGCTGCGCTGCACACCGTGACACCGCGTTCGAAAACCACCTGGGACAGGAAATATTTCACCGTCCCGGCAGCATGCGAAATCAACCGGAGGCGCGGCATCAAGGCCAGTTCCCGCAGGCCGATTTCGGGACAGCCCCAGCCGGTCAGAAGAATATCGGTCTGTTCCAGCCGGTCTTTGACAGCTGGATCGTGAAAATCGCAGATCGATCGGATGTCGAGGATATCGACGCTCTGCGACAGTTTCTCGAGCGCCTGTGGCGTCAGCACATGCTGCGTCCGCTCCGGGTCCATGGCAAGGCTGAGACGCGGAAGCGGGCTCGTCATTGGGGTTCTCCCGCCGCCGCCATGCTGCTGACGGGGACGCCGCGCTCAACAAACAGGCGATCAAGCGCTGCCATGTCCGGAAGTGCAGGAACTGCCGCCACGGCTTTTTCGCCTTCGGGCCCGGCCAGTCCGACAAAGACGGCGCAGGCGAGCAGGGTTTCGCCCGCCGGAATGTCGCCCCGCAATTGCGGCACCGTGGTCTTGGCATAAACAAGGCTGGTATTGGGCAGCGCCTTCAGCGCCACGCCCTGGCGGGTTATGCCGGAGCCGAGATCGACGATGGCGGATATGTCGGTGCCGCAATCGGCCGTCGCCCGGCCGGGCGCTTCGCTCACGGCATCGCGGTCACCATCGTTGCGGTTGATCGCAAAACTGCCCTCGGTGACCGATAGAGCGCGGGCGGAGGTGATGCGGTGAAGCCTGACATGCCAGTCACCAGCCGCAACCAGCGTCGTTTCGACCGTCACATCCGGGAATGGTTTCCATGTCGCCCGCAGGCTTTCGCCGGCCAGCAGAACCTTTTCATTGGTTTCACGCACGCGGTAATGCAGGCCGCCTTCGGAGAAGGCCAGCATATTGTCGAAACCATTGGTCTTGAAACCACGCTCATCCACTTCCACGCCAAAACCGTAGCGGGAGGAATAGGCGAATTTGGCATATTTCTCCGGCCCGCAGCGCATAGACAGGTTTTCCTGCCCGCTAGAAAGCGCCGTGACGTTGCCTTTGCTGCGCATCATCACCATGCCGGGATGAACGAGCGGCCGTGGTTTTTGCGATGTTTCGGGCAGCTTTTCTTCCGCCTGCCAGAAGGGATGGCTCTCAGGCAAAGCGAGCGGCAGGAAGGCCTTGAAGGCCCAATAGGGTGAGCCCGCCGAATTATAACTTTCCGACATGGTGAGCTGCGGATAGGCATAACCGATGGAAAGCACACCATCGCGGTCAGCGATCGGCTTGTTCGCCCACCAGCGCAGATGTTGCAGATACAGCCCCTTGATCTCGCCCCAGGGCAGCGCTTCCTCATCGGCAAAGGCAAGGCCGGCCCAGAAGCCGCCGCAGGCGAAACGGTAGGTCATGGAGCGGCCGAAGGCCAGTGTGCCACCATCCTCGTCGAACCAGCTGGCGAAATCTCTTGCAAAGAGCCGGGCGCGTTCGCGGTAGCGCTCGGCGAAGGCATCGCCCGGCTTGCTTAGCTTCGCATAGATCAGGCCGTAAAAATGCATGGCGAAGGCGATGTAATGGTCAATGCGGCGGTAGTTTCCATCGCGATACCAGCCGTCGGCAATGTAAAACCCGTCCAGCTCCGTCTGGAACGTTTCCGTCAGGCTGCGGTCAAATTCGATGCCGAGATGATCAAGAGCCATGTCGACCATCACCCGGAAAAACTTCCAGTTATTATCGGCATAGATACGTTCGCGGGCCGTCAGCAGATAGCGGCGCACATTGTCTTTCTGTGCGTCGGACAGGGGTTCCCACAAATGTTGCGGGGCAAGCCGAAGCGCAAAGCCGAGGGCGGCGAGCTCCACCAGACGCTGGTCCTTCTGGCGCACTTCGCCCCAGTAATCGGGATGGGCGGGATCGGTGCCGTTGGCGATGCCCTTGGCCAGAAGCGGCCAATGAGCGAACGTATCGCCGCTGAGCGCCAGCGGTGCGATGCCCCAGAGTGGCCGTGCAAATCCTTCCAGATCGGCCGCCGCCCGGTCGAAATGCGCGGCGGTGCCGCTCAGCGTCACCCTTGCGCCGCTTTCGGAAAAATAGGGAAGCAGAGGTGCGAAACTGTCGTCCAGCGCCCGCCGCACGTCGGCGCGGGTCTTGAGCGGATTGCCATATAGTGGATTGAGACGGGTCATCGGATCGTTATTTGCCGCATCATGCATTGCGTATCGCCTTTTCCATCTTCTTCGCCTGACCGGCCGTCTGTCCTTCCACCAGCTGCACACCCAGCTGAACCTGCCGGGCATTGGCCGAAGGTTCCGTCAGCCGGCGGCGCATCAGCTCTACCGCCTCGCGGGCGATCTCGCGGCGGTCGACCCGGATGGTGCTGAGCCGCGGGGTGGAGAGTTCAGCGAAGGGCAGGTCGTCAAAACCGATGATCGAAAGATCGTCCGGCACGGCAAGACCAAGTTCCTGCGCCGCGCCAAGCGCGCCGAGCGCAATGGCGTCATTCATGCAGAAAATTCCGGTCAGATCGGGGTTTTTGGCCAAAAGCTGACGAACCGCATCGCCGGCTTGCCCAAAGCCGCTATCCGCCGTCGAAAGCAGAAATTCCTCATAGGTGGTTCCCTCGTCCTCGAGGATCGTATGCCGGAAGCCGCGCATGCGTTCTCTGATGGTGTGGCGGTGCTCCGGGCCGATATAGGCGACCTTGCGGTGGCCCAGTTCCAGCAGCCGCCGCGCCGCCATAGCGCCGCCGTAAAAATTGGAAGGCGAGACGCAATCCAGCATCATCGAGGGATCGGCGCTATTGACCAGAACCGGTTGCAGCACCCCCTGCGTGATGCGGTGAATGATCTCCTCTTCTGGGTCAAGGCCAATGGCGAGAAGGCCATCAACCTCGCAGACCCGCTGCGTGAGGGCGTCATCGATCTGCTTCTGGTGCAGCAGCCGGATATCGAGCTCGAAACCATCCGTCTGGGAAAGGCTGCGCAGCATGTCGAAAATATCGTGATAAAAAGCGCCGATATCGCCGGTCGCCCTCTCGGCCGACATGAGGGCGAGAATTTTCTTGCCCTCCAGCGATACGCCGCTCGCCTGGCTCGTAACCGGCCGCAGTGGATAACCAAGTTCCGCCGCCACGCCCAGAACCTTGGTCTGTATCGATGCGCTGATGCCTTTTTCCCCGGCGAGAACCCGTGAGACGGTGCTGATGGAAACCCCTGCGCGCTGGGCGATATCCGACTGGCGCGGGCGGCTGATGTCGGGCGTATCGTTCATGTCGTCTCCTGCGCTTGCAAAAAATTCTATTATGATGCAAATATTGCAAATAAGGAAAATTTGCAAGAATTTAAGTGATAAGTGAGAAATTTGCAAAACGCGGGAGGAGCAGATGCAAACTATCGATAGACGTGGATTTTTGGTGACGGCGGCACTGGCCGGTCTTGGCGCGGCGGCGGGCGGTTTCCGCGCAATGGCGGCCGAAACCCGGCTTCGTTGCGTATGGTGGGGGTCGGCTGACCGCAACAAACGTACCAATGAGGTGATCTCCCTTTATCAGAAGGCAGATCCACAAACGGTGGTCAGTGGGGAGATGATCGCCGGTTCCGACTACTGGACCAAACTTGCGACATCCATGGCGGGGCGTAACGTCGCCGATATCTTCCAACTCGAGCCTTCCACCATTGCCGATTATTCCGGCCGTGGCGCCTGCATGGAGCTTGATCAGTTCGTCGGCTCCGCGCTTGATCTTTCCAGCTTCGGCAAAAGCGAGATCGATCTTTGCCGCATCGACGGCAAGCTTTACGGCGTCGGTCTCGGGCTGAATTCCTTCTGCATGATGTACGATGCCGAGACGCTGAAGGAAGCCGGCGTCTCCGTGCCGAAGGAGCAGATCACCTGGAAGGCGCTGGCGGAACTGGCGCGTGATTTCAAGAAGAACGCTCCGGCGAAACGAAACTATTGGGCGGTGCCCTATGGCGGGCGTTATCATTACGTTTTCGACGTCTGGCTGCGCCAGCGCGGCAAGCTCCTGTTCCAGGATGGCACCATCGGCTTCAACAAGGAAGACGCCAAGGAATGGTTCGCCTATTGGGAGGATCTGCGCGAGAACAAGCTCTGCGTCTCCGCCGATATCCAGACGCGTGATGATAATACCATCGAATCCAACGCGCTGACCCTTGGCAATTCGGCAATTGGTTTTGCCTATTCCAACCAGCTCGTGGGTTACCAGGCGCTCAACAAGAAGACGCTGTCGATCGGCATGCTGCCGGGCGAGGGAGCGGGCAAACCGACCGGGCATTATTACCGGCCGGGCCTCATCTGGTGCATTTCGTCCACCTCCACCAATCCGGAAGCGGCGGCGAAGTTCATCAACTTCTTCGTCAACGATCTGGACGCCGGCAAGGTTCTCGGCGTCGAGCGCGGCGTGCCACCGGCAAAGAAGGTGCGCGAAGCGGTGTTGCCGAGCCTCAACGAGACCGAACGCAAGACGGTGGATTACATTGAAAGCCTGTCCGGCAAGCTCGATCCCTATCCGGAGCCTGCCCCGATTGGCGCCAATGAGTTCGACCGTGGCGTGATGCGCCCCATCGCCGACTCGCTCGCCTTCGGCCGCGCCAGCGTGGACGAGGCGGCGCAAAACCTCGTCGACACCGGCACGCGGACCCTGCGCAAGCGCGGATGACGACGAAAGGGGCACCGCTGC
The DNA here is from genome assembly GCF_025910175.1 of Agrobacterium sp. BT-220-3. Classification (NCBI taxonomy): domain Bacteria; kingdom Pseudomonadati; phylum Pseudomonadota; class Alphaproteobacteria; order Hyphomicrobiales; family Rhizobiaceae; genus Agrobacterium; species Agrobacterium sp. BT-220-3. Next base: position 62,421 of record NZ_JAPAIX010000011.1, on the reverse strand, counting down.
GTGGCGTCAAAACCGCGCTGCGGTGCCCCGTTTTTGCATTCTTTCTCAGTCGCGCCGACTAGTCGGGCGAGGCCGTAACCGTCAGATGACGTGGGCGTTGTGCAGGGCGGTCAGCACCTCGTTCTTGAGGCTGGCGAGCTGTGGCGACCTTCGGTCGCGTGGGCGTGGTTCGTCCACCTCTATCCGCTGCTGGATACGGCCGTCATGCGCCCCCATCATGTAAATCCTGTCACCGAGGTAAAGCGCTTCGTCGATATCGTGGGTGACGAGCAGGAAGGATATGCCGTGCTGTTCGACGAGTTTCAGCACGAGGTCCTGCAACTTCATCCGCGTGAAAGCATCGACCGCACTGAAAGGTTCGTCGAGCAGCAAGATGCGCGGCTGGGTATAAAGCGCTCTTGCGATGGCGACACGCTGAGCCATGCCGCCTGAAAGAGCCTTTGGCAGTGCGCTGCCATGGCCGCTCAACCCCACATCGTTGATCAAGCCTTCGACCCGCTCGACATCATATTTCCTGCCAGCCGCATAACCGATGTTTTCGGCAACCGTCAGCCATGGCATCAGGCGGGGTTCCTGAAAGACGAAGGCAATGGGCGGTGAGTCCGATGCCTGAGCTTCCGTTGCCTGCTGAACTTTGACCGCGCCTGAAAAACGCCGGTCGAGACCGGCGGCGATGCGCAGCAACGTGCTCTTTCCGCACCCACTGGGGCCAAGAAGAACCGCCGCTTCACCATCCCTGAGCGTCAGATGGATATCCTGAAGAATAACCGTGTCGCCGAAAGCTTTTTCGTGCACATCGACATCGAGCAAACTCATCGCACCCGTCCTCCTTCGTGGAGGGAATAGGTGTCACGCCAGCGCAGGCAGCGTTCCTCGACGATCTTGAAGAGGCTGTCGGAAATCTTGCCGAGCACCGCAAGACAGATGATGGCGATCATCACCAGATCGGGCCGGGATAGCTCCCGTCCGTCGGAAAGCATGTAGCCGATGCCCTCGGACGCTGCCAGAAGTTCGGCTGCGACGACACTCAGCCAGGCCAGCGACAGCCCATAACGCAGCCCGGTGAAGAGATGCGGCAAGGAGGCGGGAATGAAGATCCGCCACACCAGCACGGGCAGCGGTTGACGATACATTTCGCCCACCTCCACCAGCTTGCGGTCAACATTCCTGATGCCGGAAAAGAGGTTGAGATAAACAGGGAAAAACGCGCTCTTGGCGATCAGCACGATTTTCGAGGTTTCGCCGATGCCAAACCAGATCATCAGCAGCGGCACCCATGCAAGGCTTGGGACCGCCCTCAGCGCCTGAAAGGTCGGCTCGAGATAACGTTCGGCGGCAACCACCAGACCGACCAGCGAACCGACGACGATTGCAAGCAGAGAGCCGATAACGAAACCGACGAAGACACGGGCCGTACTGGCCGCGACATTTGTCCATAGCGGACCTTCAGCAAGGCGCAGAAACGTCTCGTAAAGCTCGGAGGGCGGCGGCAGCACGTAAGGACTGACCCAGCCCAGGCGAACGAAAAGCTCGAGCAGCACCAACGAGCCGACCGGCACGATCGCGCCGCGCAGGTCGAACCGCCCCAGGAAAATCCCCGCCCTCTGCAAGAACGGCAATCGGGAAGGGAATTGTTTCGCAGTCTGCTTCACGCGCTGAAATTCGCGCGGATGGGAATTCATGCGCCAAGCGCCTTTTTAGCGGGTGCCGGATCGATGAGCGACGAGAGGACATTATCGACATTGACGCCCGGACGCAGAACATCGTCGCCGAGCAGCGGGGTGACGACGCGGATCGAGTTCAGCAGTTCCTCGCCTGGGACGGGATCTTTCCAGTCACGCTTTTCGATCGTCAGCTTGGTGATCTTGGGGTCGTTGCCGGTGACCTGCGTGACGAAATCGATGAATTCGCCATTGTTTTCGCGGATCCACTTCTGCGTCTGCACCCAGACGCCGAGGAGCCGCTCGACCGCTTTCGGGCGCTTCGCCAGAAATTCCTCGGAAACGCTGAAGACGCTGCCATCGCGCCAGCTGCGCTCATCGAAAATCGCTCTGTCGCCGGCAAGTTCGGCCTGGGAGGTGTGCGGATCGATGCCGACCCAGGCATCAACCTGCCCCTGCTGAAGCGCGTTGAAGCCTTCCGGATGCTGCAGGTTCACCACCTTCAGATCGTCGATCGACAGCTTGTTCTGGTCAAGGGCGCGGATGAGGGTGAAATAGGGCGCGGTGCCCTTGGTGACCGCAATGGTCTTGCCCTTGAGATCGGCAACGGTCTTGACCGGTGAATCCGGGCGCACCTGGATGATGGAGGAGCCGCCCCAGCTCGCCACATAGATGACTTTCAGCGGCACGCCGTTGGCGCGGGCCAGAAAGGCCGAAAGTGCCGCTGAACCGGCAAAATCCGTCGATCCGACCTTGAGGAATTCGAGCGAATTGTTGCTGCCCCGGGATTGCACCCAGGTGATCCTGGTGCCGACATCCTTGAAAGCTTCCTCAAGCCAGCCCTTGTTCTTTATCAGCAACGTGTGGGACGAGTAAAATCCCCAGTCCAGCTTCAGCTCCGCGGGGAACTCCGGTGAGCTTTGGGCCAGTGCTTTGCCCGTGACAAGCGGTGCTGCGAGCGCGCCGGCAATGCCGAATTTCAGGATCTGGCGGCGGGAATGTTCAGCCTTCATATTAATTCACCTAATTTATGTATTTTATGTACTTAAAGGGTATGGGCGCGTGTTTTTGAGGTCAATCGGCCCTGCTGGAACCTTATGCCAAACTTCCGGGCGGGTGTGGAAAATCTCGCTACCGTCGGCGGGATTGGCGCGACGGCGCGTTATTCAGGGAAAAAACGGTTGACCGGCCGTTGCAGACCGAGATGGTCGCGCAATGTCGGCCCCTCATAGTCCTTCCGGAACAGCCCACGCCGTTGCAATTCCGGCACGACCAGCGTCGTGAAGTCGTCAAGGCCGGCAGGCAGGAAGGGGAAGGTGACGTTGAAACCGTCCGAGCCCTCTTCATGGAGCCATCGCTCCATCTCGTCGGCGATGGTCTTTGGCGTGCCGACGAAGGCAAGACCCGCATAACCGCCCAGCCGCTGGGCAAGCTGGCGCACCGTCAGGCCCTCGCTTCGGGCAAGCTCGATCACCCTTTCACGGCTGGATTTACTCGCATTCGTCTCGGGGATATCAGGCAGGGGACCATCGGGATCGAATCCGGAAACATCGTGGCCGATGGCAATCGAAAGCGAGGCGATCGCGCTGTCATAATGGACGAGGCTATCGAGTTTGGCGCGTTTGGCCTTCGCCTCTTCCACCGTATCGCCGACCAGAACGAAAGCGCCCGGCAGGATGACAATGCTGTCGCGGGAGCGGCCTGCCGCGACGGTCCTATCCTTGACGTCCTTATAGAAGGCTTTTCCCGCCGCAAGCGTGGGTGTTGCCGCAAAAACCACCTCTGCGGTTTCGGCGGCAAGCTGGCGTCCCGGCTCCGAGGCTCCTGCCTGAACGATGACAGGCCAACCCTGGACCGGACGCGCGATATTGAGCGGCCCGCGCACGGAGAACTCGTGTCCCTTGTGGTTGAGGACGTGCATTTTTTCAGGATCGAAGAACAGTCCGCTATCGACATCCCGTATAAAGGCATCATCGGAAAAGGAGTCCCAGAGCCCGGTGACGACATCGTAGAACTCCCGCGCCCGGCCATAACGCTCGGCGTGATCAGGCTGTTCGTCGCGGCCAAAATTTCGCGCCGCATCCGGGTTTGAGGTGGTGACGATGTTCCATCCGGCCCGGCCATTGCTGAGGTGATCGAGCGAGGCGAAACGCCGGGCCACATGATAGGGCTCATCGAATGTGGTGGAGGCGGTGGCGACCAACCCGATGCGGGACGTGACGGCGGCGAGCGCCGAAAGCAGGGTGAAGGGCTCGAAAGAGGTCACGGTATGGCTGCGGCGCAGGGCTTCCGTTGGCATGTTCAGCACCGCCAGATGATCGGCCATGAAGAATGCATCGAATTTTGCGGCTTCAAGCTGTTGCGCGAAGCGCGTCAGATGGGCGAAATTGAAATTCGCGTCCGGGAAGGATCCCGGATACCGCCAGGCACCCGTGTGAAGACTGACGGGTCGCATGAAGGCGCCGAGATGCAGTTTGCGATCATTTGCCATTGGGCATCACTCTTTCGTCGATGTTTCTGATGCGGGCGGCTTGTGTTGCCTGTTGCCTCCAAGGGGACGCGAAGGTGGCCCGATACTCGCAGCGACGATATCCCTACCAAGGAATTGGCGCGGCAAAGACTATTCCTATTATGATTTGCAAACCGAAAGATTTTTCCTGAAAATTTTGGTTTGGCGATGATCCCGTCACCGTCGCCGAGGTTTGGTTCAACCTCGGTGAGCGCGGGAATCGACGGGCGGAACTTCACTTCCTGTCGTCTGAGGGCAGAGCATTTGCTTGAAAAATGTCATGCAAGCGGTGATGGCTGGCACAGCGGATATTGGCGCGATCAGTCGGTCATCTACGCGGTGGAACAGCTGGTGACCACCGCCAGAGGGATCGTGTTGGATATCCCGCAGGCTGTGGTTTTTATGAAATCTTATAAATTCAGTATTTTAATTGAGTTAGTTAATGTAATTTTCTATCCGGCGTGACGGGCAGCCGTCATATAAATTTTCCTTCTGAATATCCTCCCAGCCGCCAGTCAAAAGTAGCGTCGGTGCGGCTTTTCGAGGGGAAATTTTATGGCGCGGTATGCCCATCGCGGCAATGCGGGCGCGTGGACAGAGGCGTCCCGGAGAAACTTCATTCAGTGGGTTGATGAGGTCGCTCCCGTTGTAGGAGCGTAGAGCGAAAACAGAAGCGGGCCGGCGATATCCGACCCGCTCTCACTCTGCTTTCAAACCGCCAGCAGCTTCTCGGTGCCGATGCGGGTGGTCTCGATCGCTCCTTCCGTCTCGATCCGTTTGCCGGTGGCCGGGTCGAAGAAGTGGAGGTGGGCGGCGGGCAGGTCGAGGTGGATGCGCTGGCCGGGTTTTACCGAGAGATTCTCGCCGATGGCAGCGGAGAAGGTCTCGCCGGCGATATCGGCATGCACGATGCGGCCGGAGCCCAGTTCTTCGACGAAATCGACGGTTGCCGGCACGCCGGCGCCATCCGTGCTGACCAGGCATTGTTCCGGGCGGATGCCCACGATCACATCACGGCCGCGCAGTTCGAGGCTGGTTTCAGGAAACAGTTTCACCGGCGTGCCCGCCAGCATCACGGCAGGAGATTCGACCTCTACCCGGGTTGTGAAGAGGTTCATGGCAGGTGAGCCGATGAAGGAGGCGACGAAGGTGCTGGCCGGGCGATGATAGATATCGAGCGGATGGCCGACCTGTTCGACATTTCCCTTGTTCATCACCACCAGCCGGTCGGCCAGCGTCATGGCTTCCACCTGGTCGTGGGTGACGAACACGGAGGTGGCGGACAGGCGCTGGTGCAGCTTGCGGATTTCGGCGCGCATGGTCACGCGCAGCTTGGCGTCGAGGTTGGACAGCGGCTCGTCGAACAGGAACACCTGCGGTTCGCGGATGATCGCGCGGGCCATGGCCACGCGCTGTCGCTGGCCGCCGGAAAGCGCGGCAGGCTTGCGCTCAAGATAATCGGAAAGGCCGACGATCTTTGCCGTCTCTTCGATGCGGCGCAGGCGCTCGGCTTTGGGCACGCCTGCGACCTTCAGCGCATAACCGATATTGCCGGCCACCGACATATGCGGATAAAGCGCATAATTCTGGAACACCATGGCGCAACCGCGCTCGCGCGGCTCCAGCGTGTTGACGACACGGCCGCCAATGGCGATTTCACCTGACGTGATCTCCTCCAGCCCGGCGATCATCCGCAAAAGAGTGGATTTGCCGCAGCCCGAGGGGCCGAGGATGACGACGAACTCGCCGGATTGGAAAGAAAGATCCACGCCGTGCAGGGTCGGGGTCTTGCCGTAGGATTTGCGGACCTGGCGAATATCGATCTGAGCCATGATAGGAGAACCTTGTTGTTGAAAGCCACGCGACCCGTCGTCACTTGTCGGACGAGACGAGGCCGCGGACGAACCAGCGTTGCAGGAAGGCCACGACGAGAAGCGGCGGCAGGATGATGATGAGGGAACCGGCAAGCGTGACGTTCCAGTCCGGTATGCCGTCCTCGGCGGGCAGAAGAGCGCGCAGCGACATCATCACCGTCTTGTAGGAAGGATCGGTGATCATCAGCAGCGGCCACAGATACTGGTTCCAGGCATAAACGAACATGATGGTGGTGAGCGCCGCCATGTTGGTGCGCGACAGCGGCAGCAGCATTTCCACGAAGAAACGCACCGGGCCCGAGCCGTCCATGCGGGCGGCTTCGGCCAGTTCGTCGGGGATCGTCATGAAGAACTGCCGGTAGAGAAACGTGCCGGTGGCCGTAGCGACCAGCGGCAAGGTGAGGCCGGAATAGGAGTTGAGAAGGTTCCACTCGACCGAGACCTCGATGCCGAACAGGCCCAGAATGGAGCGGAACGGCTGGAATAGATCGGCGGCCACCGAATAGGTCGGCACCACGCGCACTTCGAGCGGCAGCATCAGGGTGATGAAGACCGTCCAGAAGAAGAAGTGTTTCAGCGGCGAGCGAAAGAACACGATGGCAAAGGCGGTGCAGGCCGAAAGGGCCACCTTGCCGATCGTGACCAGCGTGGCCATGATCATGCTGTTCAGGAGGGCATTGCCGAGATTGGCGCGTTGCCAGGCCGTGGCGGCATTGGTGAAAAGTTCGCCCTGCGGCATGAAGCTGAACGGCACGCTGTTGACCTGCTGCACCGACTGGCTGGCGCCGGAAATGACGACGATGAAGGGGCCTATGAGCAGGAAGAAGCCGGCGACCATGAGAACATAGGTCAGGGCGTCGGCAAAGGGGGTACGCTGGATCATCGCGGCCTCACTTGTAATGAACCTGCCGCTCGACGAAGCGGAACTGGATGAAGGTGAAAACCATGATGAGGCCGATGAGAACGATGCTCTGCGCCGAGGCGCCGGAGTAATTCAGTCCCTCGAAGGCTTCACTGACGATGCGGTACACCATCACCTCGGTGGCGCGGTTGGGGCCGCCTTCGGTGGTGGTGGCGACGATGCCGAACGTATCGGCCCCGACGAAACCCTCGGTCATCATGATGACGGTGAGGAAGAACAAAGTGGGGGCAAGCAGCGGTACCTGAATGTCGATCGCGCGGCGAATGGGGCCGGAGCCGTCCATGGCGGCCGCCTCCGTCAGTGAGCGCGGCACCGATTGTAGGCCGGCGAGCACGAAGATGAAGGTGTAGCCCGCCCATTTCCAGATGAAGATGACGATGACGAGGATCAGCGCGTGTTCACCGTATTTGGCCGGGTTCCAGATGTCCGGCCACCAGGCGTTGAGCGAGGCGGCAAGACCGCGTTCCGGCGACAGGATGAAGCGGAAGGCCATGCCCGCGGCGGGTCCGGCAATGGCATAGGGGAGGATGTATAGCACCCTGAAAAAGCCGGAACCGGGCAGCGCGCGATCGACACAAAGCGCCAGAACGAGGCCGATCAGGATGGTGAAGACAGGCCCGGCAATGGCAAAGACCATGCTGACGAGCACCGAATGCCAGTAAAGCGGATCGAGAAAGGTTTCCTCGAAATTGGCGAGACCGACGAACTCTGCCGCGCCGCCGAAGGGTGGTTCGAGCGTGAACGCCCAGTTGATGACCGCTGCCACGGGCCAGTAGAAGAACAGGAAGATCAGCAGAAGCTGCGGCAGGGCGAACAGCACGGGCAACCACGTGCTTTTGAAGACGGCGCGCTTTTCCATGAAAAAACCGGCATTACTGGAGAAATGGGCGGACTTGCCCGTGAAGCGAGGCATCACGGGCAAGTCCTTCGAAGTCGGGCAGAAGCTTAGTTCAGCTTGGCGCCGGCATAGGTCTTTTCGAAGCGGCGTAGGCCGGCATTTGAGCGCTCGACAGCCTTGTCGAGTTCAGCCTGGATGTCGGCATTCTGCATGAAGATGGCTTCGAGCGAGGTGGCGACTTCCTTGCGGATCTGCGTGAAACCGCCAAGGCGGATGCCGCGGGTATATTCGGACGGCGGCGTAAACGTCAGGCTTTCGATCGCCTTTTCACGGCCCTTATAGGGAGCCTTGTCGTAGAAGCCGTTGGCCTTCATGGCGTCGAAGCCGGTCTTGGTGACCGGGATGTAGCCCGTGACCGTGGACCACCATTCAACCATGTCCGGCTGGGCGATGAAGTTCAGGAATGCGGCTGCACCCTTGTATTCGGCATCCGGACGACCGGCCATGACCCAGAGCGAAGCGCCGCCCACGAGCGAATTGTGACGTTCGGTGCCCTTCCAGACCGGCAGCATGGCGACGTCCCACTTTGCGCCTTCCGGCATGGTCTTGCCGACGGTGCCGTGGTTGGCGATGGAGGTCATGAACATCTGGCAGGTCTGCGAGGTGAAGGCGGGCAGGATGTCCATGCCGAGCTGCTTCGTCTTGACGACGAACAGCTTCTCGTCCTGCATCTTCTTGAAGAACTTGACGTGATCCACGAATTTCGTCTTGTTGATCGTCAGTTCGGCATCAAGGCCCTGATAGCCGTTGCCCTTGGTGGCGATCGGCTGGTTGTGGATGGCGGAGAACTGCTCCATCAGCATCCAGGTGTCGAAGTTGAAGGCCAGCGGGCATTCGAAACCGGCGGTCTTCAGCTTTCTGGCGGCTTCTTCGACCTGTTCCCAGGTGTCGGGCTTGAAGGTGATGCCGGCTTTCTCGAAGGCGTCGACATTGTAGTAGAACATCGCCGTGGAGGAATTGTACGGGAAGGAGTTCAGCTCACCCGAGGCCGTCGCATAATAATTGGCGATGCCCGGGAAATAGTTGTTCCAGTCGATCTTGTAGCCATTGTCGGCCATCAGCTTCTTGGCCGGAACGAAAGCCTTGGACAGCATCATGTCCAGCGTGCCGGCGTCGTAGATCTGGGTGATGGCGGGCTGCTTCTTGGCGCGGTAGGCGGCGATGGTGTTCTGCAGCGTGGCGTCATAGTCGTTCTGCGAGGTGCAGACGATTTCAAATTCAGCCTGCGATTCGTTGAACTTCTTGCATGTATCCTGCACGCGGTCGCCGAGATCGCCCGAAAGGCCGTACCAGAATTCGAACTTGGTCTTTTCTGCGTGGGCGGCCGTGGCGCCGAAGGCGGCCGCGATGGCGACGCCGGCCACAAAAGAGGTCAGAGCGGAAGATTTCATGAGTTGAGCCCCGTTGATGGATGGATGGCATGATCGGCAAGAACATCATGTTCCCAGCACGAAGCCACGGGCTCTGCTAACAGCCGTCTTTGACGGATCGCTTACATTTTGTTGAACGTTTTATGATGACTGGCCGCGCAGAGATATCTGCGCGGCAAAACAGGCGCGATAAAAGCCGTTAAAGAGAATTTTCCCTTATTTTTCAGGGGATTCCGGCTTGCAGTTCATTTCGCTACTTGCTGCTGAATGGTCTCTCGGAGTCAACCGCGGCGTGCGGCCTCAATGGCGGCGACATCGATTTTCTTCATATCCATCATCGCGGTGAAGGCTCGTTTAGCCTCCGCACCACCGGCTGCCATGGCCTCCATCAGCACGCGCGGGGTGATCTGCCAGGAAATGCCCCACTTGTCCTTGCACCAGCCGCAGGCGCTTTCCTCACCGCCATTGCCGACGATGGCGTTCCAGTAGCGGTCGGTCTCTTCCTGGTCTTCGGTCGATATCTGAAACGAGAAGGCCTCGCTATGTTTGAAGGTCGGTCCGCCATTGAGGCCGATGCAGGGCACGCCGGCAACGGTGAACTGCACCATCAAAACGTCGCCTTCCTTGCCGGAGGGATAGTCGCTCGGCGCCCGGTACACATGGGTGACGGCGCTGTCGGGAAAGGTCTCGGCATAAAATCTGGCGGCGGCCTCGGCATCCTTGTCGTACCAGATACAGATCACATTCTTCTTCATGGCGTGTTCCTCCAAATTGAAAGCTGATTTTCGCCCTGCCTGTCAGCGGCAAGGACATTGACCGGCCGGTGTCGGCTCCCCCATTCGGCATAGAATGCAGCTGCCGGGCGAACGTTCCCAGGGGTTGGGCAACAACGCCATTTTTCAGGGAACTGCAGCTCGCGGCGTCAGGCCGACGCCGCCCCGCATGTCGCCGTCACAACCACCGCCTCACCCTTTGGCGGTAGGCGTCATAGGAGGGGCCGAGTTCCTTGCTCAGCACCCGTTCCTCAATCGTTACCTGCAGCATCACGGCGATGACGAGGGCAATGGCGATGGCAAGCTGCAGCACCGTCGTGAACACCAAGACCAGCCCAACAAACAGCGCGATCTGCCCGACAAAGACCGGGTTTCTGGAAAGGCTGAACGGGCCGGTATCCACGATCGCGCCAAGGTGACCTTCAGCCGCGCCGATGCGCCATGACTTGCCCATGTAATGCTGCGCATAAAGCGCGATCAGACCTCCGGCCAGAACCATCGCCATACCGGCAATGCGGATTGCCAAACCGAGATCGCAGCGGCTTAGAAGAAAGCCGGATTGCTGCGGCCCCAGCCACAGACTGCCGAGGGGCAGAATGGCGCCGAGAAGAAAGGCAAGACGGAAGAGCATGGCAGGGATAGCCTGCCTTTCGCGGCCTTTTGCAAAAAGCCAGACAGGCTCACCCATCTGTTTCGCCAGTCGCGCCGTCAAGAGCAGAAACCCGGCGATATATGCCCAGACTGCGAGCACGGCTATGATGTCAATCATGGTTCCCCCAAACATTGGCAAGCGCCACCGTCCCAACGTCAAGGACAGCGTTTTTCGACTCGCTCATATCCGGAGTATAGATACAAATATCCATCATTATTACTTCACTCGCGTGACTTGAAGGCTGTGTAGGATTCCCTCTGAAGAACAGCGGACGACCCGAAGATCGCCGGTAGCAATTAAATCCGCACAGAGAGCATAAACCTTATCATTAAGTATTATTTAATGAGGAAAACGTAGTATTCGATAATTATTTCAGCGGAAACCATTTAGCTGCCATCGGAGGATCGCACGTGAGTTTTCTTGATCGTGGTGCCAATGCTTTCGCGGTTATGGCCGCGCTCTCTAAATCTCAAGCCATCATAGAATTTGATCTGTCCGGAAAGATTCTCACCGCCAATGAGAACTTCTGTCGCGCGCTCGGTTATGAGCTTTCGGAAATCGTCGGCAGGCATCACAGCATGTTTGTCGAGCCCGCTGAGGTGTCTTCGCAGGACTACAAGACCTTCTGGGCAAAGCTTTCGGCAGGCGAGTTCGATCAAAGGCAATATAAGCGCATCGGCAAGGGCGGCAGGGAAATCTGGATCGAGGCCTCCTACAATCCGGTGTTTCGCCGCGGCAAGCCGGTGAAAGTGGTCAAGATTGCCACCGATATTACCGCGCGCGAGCTGAAGGCGGCGGAAGATGCCGGCAAGATCAATGCCCTGTCGCGGGCGCAGGCCATCATCGAATTCTCCCCGAGCGGCGAGGTGCTGGCGGCCAACGAGAATTTTCTGGCCGCCCTCGGTTATTCGCTGGCGGAAGTGCAGGGCAGGCATCATCGGATGTTCTGCGAGCCCGCCTACACGCAATCTGCCGACTATGCGCAATTCTGGAAAAGGCTCGCCGGGGGTGATCTCGTGGCGGATGAATTCATGCGGCTCGGCAAGGGTGGCCGCAGGGTTTTCATTCAGGCCTCCTATAATCCGATCTTCGATCTGAACGGCAAGGTGTTCAAGGTGGTCAAATTTGCGACCGACGTGACCGGCCGCGTGGAAAATGTCGAGACACTCGCACAGTCCCTGACCGAGCTTGCCGAAGGCGATCTCTCGCAGAGCATCGACAAACCCTTCATTCCTTCGCTTGAAAGGCTGCGGACAGATTTCAACGCGGCCTCGGAAAAGCTGAAAAAGGCCATGACGCTGGTTTCTGAAAATGCCGGCGCCATTTCTTCCGGCTCGAATGAAATACGCTCGGCGGCCGACGATCTTGCCAGACGCACGGAGCAACAGGCCGCCTCGATCGAGGAAACGGCCGCAGCGCTTGAAGAGATCACCACCGCCGTCAATGATTCAAGCCGCCGGGCGGAAGAGGCGGGAAAGATCGTCACCCGTGCCCGCGACCATGCCGAACATTCGGGCGCGGTGGTGCGGGATGCGATCGGGGCGATGGACCAGATCGAAAAATCGTCGCGCGAGATTTCCCATATCATCGGCGTGATTGACGAGATCGCTTTCCAGACCAATCTGCTGGCCCTGAATGCAGGTGTGGAAGCTGCGCGCGCGGGTGAGGCGGGCAAGGGGTTTGCCGTGGTCGCGCAGGAGGTGCGCGAACTCGCGCAACGTTCCGCAACGGCCGCGAAGGAAATCAAGAGCCTTATCAACGCATCCGGCGCGCAGGTGGAAAACGGTGTCGGCCTCGTCACCAGAGCGGGCTCCGCCCTGCAGGAGATTGCGGCGCAGGTACGCGATATCAACACAAACGTCGTGGCGATCGTGGAAGCCGCGCGTGAACAGTCCACTGCTCTTGCCGAAATCAACCAGGCGGTCAACACTGTCGATCAGGGAACGCAGCAGAATGCCGCGATGGTGGAGGAGCAGACGGCCGCCAGCCATAGCCTTGCACTGGAAGCGGCGACCCTGTTCGAGCTTCTCGGGCAATTCCGCTTCGATGACGCGACGCGATCGGCATCGTCTTCGCGCATCAGCTTAGGGCAGCAAACTGCGCCGATCGGCTCGCGACGTCCCGTTTCCCGTCCGCTTGCGGGGCGCGGTTCGGCTGCAGTCGCTGCCAAACATGAGGAATGGCAGGACTTTTAGAGCGCTTCGCGTATAGGTGGGTCCAGTTTGAGGCCGTGACATTCGTGAACCGACGTCCCGGCCTCCTCATTTTTGAGAAGGCACAGGAATGAGGAAAGGCCGAGAAAAGACCGAAAAACCGAAACTTCCGTTGAAGAACAGCCGAAGCTCTGGGCATATCGTATCGATTGGCTGATAATCGGCACATCGCGTGTGGAGTTTTCGGGGACGTTCGCTTGGCAGGGATATCGACAGGCCGCCTGGCTTTTGCCTTCTGTCTGCTGGCCATTACCTTTGGCGTAGCCGGGGCGGAAGAGCCGGCAGAGAAAAAGGCGTCCTGCGCTTACGCCCACGACGTTGCGCCGGAATTGTGCATCCGCGTCGGCAGCTACAATAATGACCTGTGTCATGCCATGGAGGTTCTGGCCGGGCGCCATGCCGTTCCGCCGGATTATTTCGCCCGGCTCATCTGGCGGGAAAGCCTGTTCCGGGCCGATGCCGTCAGCCCGAAGGGCGCCGAGGGCATCGCCCAGTTCATGCCGGGAACCGCCAGGCTGCGCGGCCTTGAAGACAGTTTCAACATCATCGCCGCGCTTGAGGCATCCTCGCGCTATCTGTCGGAGCTGAAGACGCAATTCGGCAATTTTGGTCTCGCGGCGGCGGCCTATAATGCGGGCGAGGCGGGATTGCGGACATTCATCGCCACCGGCCGCCTGCCGATGGAAACCCGGGATTACGTGTTTGCGATTACCGGATACCCCGTGGAAAGCTGGAAGGACAATCCGCCGGAAAAAGCGGCCCCGGCGCTGGATGACAACAGGTCCTTCATCGATGCCTGCCTGAAGCTGGCCGATACCCGCACCATGAACGATCCCGTGCTGATCTCCTCGGCCGACTGGGCTCCCTGGGGCGTGCAGCTTGCAGCGCATTATAATCCGGCGGTGGCAAACCGGCTTTTCACCCGCGCGATAGGTCAGCTGGCGGAGCCTCTTAACGCTGAACGAGCCTTGATCGTGCGCCAACGCGGCGGGAATTTCGGTTCGCGCCCGCGTTATGCCGCCCGCATCGGCCGCGAAACACGTGGTGAAGCCAATAAGCTTTGCGGTGCAATCCGGCAGGCCGGCGTTCCCTGCACCGTGTTTCGCAACAGGTAGGCGACTGTCATTTTAAGCCGATCATAACAAGTTGATCGGCATTTCGTTTGCGCCTCCTTCCAGCGGCAAACCATCGACCCTAGATTTGCGCCCGGGCCATGGTCGCGTCTTGTGCGACCACAGGCATTTTACGAGGGGAAGCATTAAAAATGAGATGGCTTGAAACCGGATGCCTTGCGGCTGCGCTGGCAATCGTCAGCGCCTGTTCCTCCACCGGGCAGACGGAGATTTCCCGCACCGTCGCAGGCTTTGTGGGACAGCCCCGCGATGCCGCCATCGCCAGACTTGGCCGTCCGAACAAGGTCATCATCGAAAACGGCGCAACCGAATCCTATTGGCTGAAGGTCGATGTCGAGACCTATGCGGGCCTCAGCAACAGGCGCGAATATAAAACCGTCAATGGCCAGGCGCAGATATCGGAAACCGAGGGCATGAAGATCAAGGAGCACCGCCGTGACTGCATCATCAAGATCACTGCGGACGCCGCCTCCACCATCAAGACGAGCGAGATCATCGGCAATCCCGCCAGTTGTGAAAATATTCTAAATCGTCCGGCCTCCTGAACCGCGTCCGGGGGCGGAACGCGGCTCAGGAGGTTGCAAGGGGGCTCAGAAGCGATAGTTCAGCCCGACCTTGATGGCGTGCATGTTCATCGAATTCGAGGCATTGCGGCCGTTTGCAATTCCCGAAGTGCCGGCATGGTCGACATATTCGTAAACCGGCGATTCGTAGGGAGCGCAGATTTCCGGGTAAATAGCGCAAAGCCAGGCCATATTGGGATCATTGGCCAAACCGGGGTCGATCATCTCGGTGCCGGTCTGCTCGCTGGTCTGGTAGTCCTTGCCGGTGCCGGCGCGGGCATTCTTGAACTTGAAGGATTTGGCGCGGAAATAGCTGTAGCTGTAATCCGCCCTGATCGACCAGTTTTCATTCAGGGCATATTCCGCGCCAAGCCCGATGGTGAAGCCGGTCCGCGTGCCGGAGGCCTTCTCGACGAAGAACGCCGTTGTTTCGGAACCCATGGGGTTGGTAGCGCTCGCACTGTCTGAGACATACTGGTCGCGCCATTGGGTTTCCCGGGCAAGCGCCAGACCGGCGGTGGAGTAAACCAGCAGCCTGTCGTTGACGGCATATCCGAGTTTTGCCCGCAACCCGGCAGTCCAGTCGATGTCGTAGCTGGTGGTTGCGTCCACATGCCCGTTTTTCGCCAGTGTGGCATCCGTGGAGGCGAACTTCTCGATGCCGCGAAGATAGGTTTTGGTGTAATCGGCCTCGACGCCGACGACGAAGCCGTTTTCGAGCTGGCGGTCATAACCCGCATGCAGCCCGAATGCGCCGCCTCGCATGTTGAAATCGGCAGATTCCCGCGCGGCTGCATCGCTGAACGTTCCATCCAGAGAGGTCGTATTTCCAGTGACATCCAGGAAATCGCCGCCCGCATGAGCACCAACATTAAAGCCGGTCCAGTCGCGAACGAAGGAACTGTCCGTCGGGCTGCTGAAGGGGGAAAGGCCGGGCAGGGCTTCACCGCCGCCAATGGTTGCCGTAAGGCTGGCATAGATCGTCCGGCCCGGTCCCGGCTGTGTGACAAGGCCGAGAGGATCGACATAGAAACGATCGAACAGGTTTTCCACGCGCAGGCTCGCGGTCATGTTGTCGTTGATCTTGTATTCGGTAAACAGGTCGACCAGCGTATAGGGTTCCCAGTCCACGAGAGCGATGAATTCGGAGGCGCCCTGCGCCGTGACATCGCCGTGTCCGATGGCGCGCGGCCCGACATAGGAGATGCGGCCGCCGACTGTCAGCCGGTCCTCGAGGAATTTCTGCGAGAGTGTCAGGTCCACCGTATATTCCGGCTGAACATGGTTGGTCGCATAGTCGCCGTAGAGGGACTTGCTGTCGCAGGTCTGGGTCGTGCGGCAATATTCGACATTCAGGAAATAATTGGCCGAAAGATCCGCCGAAAAGCCGCCATTGGTATAACGGCCGGAGAGTTCGAGACCTGAAAATTTCGCCCGGGGAATGTTGCCGATATTGAGGGTCAGCACCGGTTCGGTCACCACGGTGCGCGAGATGTAATTCTTCACGTCCCAATTGAAGTAACCGAACTTGATCATGGCGGTATCGTCGTCGGACAGAATGCCGTCGCGAATGATGTTGGTGCCGATTTCCCAGTTGCTGGACCGTTCCGGCTGGACGCCGGCATTGGCGATCACGCTGTTGAAGGCGGAGACGGATTCGATGATGGATGGCGATCTGAGCGTATTCGAATAGTTGGCGTAGAACTGCGTATTGTCGAACGGTTCCACCGTCACGCCGGCAGAAGGGCTGAAACCCCCGTCATCCACGGTCAGGCCGATGGGTTTGCCCTGGGCCTGATATTTTTCGTAGGGGTCAAATCGATCCTTGAGCCAATAATGCGAGTATCGCAGGCCGCCATTGAGGGTCAGCCAGTCAACGGGCTTATAGGCCGCCTTGGCGAAAGCGGCACCTTCATGACGAATGGCATCGCGCGGCGTCAGCCACCCCTCGAGAGCAGCGGCGTGCTCGCTGCCATTGGTGTCCTCGGCCCGGTAGGAAATGCCGTAGTTCAGATCGAGGTCACCGTAATCCGAGCTGAATTGCGAGCGGTTGGTAATTTCCGCGCCCCACATATTGGTGTCGGTGCCGACCCGGAAACCGGATGGCAGGCCGATTTTTTCGGGCGTCAGTCCTCGCCCGCCGCGCACGGGATTTCGGACTTCGAGATGGTTGAAGTAGAAATTCGACTTGAAGTCGATGAGATCATTATCCTCGGGGTTCCAGTTGTATCTCGCCGTGAACGTGTCGAGGCTAGTGCTGACCGTCTGCTCCTGTTGCTGCGCCTGTCCGGTATTCGAGGTCAGCCGCGAGGCAAGCCGGTCCCCGGCCTCGCTTCTATATCCCATATAACCGATCTGGAATGTCTGGTCGTCCGAAAGGCGCGCGGTCGCTTTTGCCAGAAGAGATTGCGTTTCCAGCTCGGTGTTGAGGACTTCCTCACCCCCGCGATAGTTGACCAGGCCTTCATTGATCATCGTGTTGGGAAGAATGCCGCCCCAATATTTCGTGTTGCCAATGTTTTTCGGGGAGGCGACGGGGCCGTGGCTGCCGGCGTGATAATTGCCCTGACGACGATGCGCATAACCCGCAACGACATCGATGTCCTCGCCCTTATAGGCACCGATCACACTGCCTGAGCCGGTCGTCGGCTTGAGGAAGGCGGGGCGATCCATCCCGTCGGCAGATGGTGTCGCGGTGCCCACGCCGGACTGATAGCTGTAGCCGCCCAGCGCGCCATCCTTCGGGCTTGAAGAATTGGTGCCAAAACCGCCTTTGACCTTGAGGCCCCATTTTTCACCGTCCTTGACGATGTCATCGGCACTGACCGTCCTCATCGCGACCGAGCCGGCATTGCCGAAGGAAGCGGCGTCTGCCCCCTTGGTAATGTCGACGCCGGCGATGAAATCGGGATCGACATAGGTGCGGTTCGAGACGCCCTGATAGCCCTGATAGACCGTCACGGAATTCTCGGCGCCGTCTATCGTCGTGGCGACGCGGCCCATTCCCTGCATGCCGCGAATATTGACGTCGATGGCGCCCGCGCCGTTGCGCGCCTCACCGGACATGACGCCCGCCGTGCCGCGGAACATGTCGGCCGGGCTGGAACCGCGAAAGCGGTCGATGTCCTCGCCCGAAATATAGGCCGTCGGCGCGTCGGTTCCGTAGGGTGCGTCGGGGCTGCCGTATCGCCCGCTTTTGCCGGTGACGGTGATTGTTTCCAGCACGAGCGAACCGTCCGCCGAGGTCGCCTCCTGCGCCTGCGATGCGTTGGAGACCGTCACGCGATCGGGTGCCGTGAAGCGGAAGCTCAGGCCGGTGCCGTCCAGAAGCTTGCCGAGCGCATCGCGCGGCTGAAGGGTACCGGCCGCGCCGGAGGTTTTCAGCCCCTTCGTCAAAGACGCATCGTAGAGAATCTGTATGCCGCTTGCCGCGCCAAATCGCGTCAGGGCCACGTCGAGAGGGCCCGCGGGAATGGAAAACTGGCGCAGCTCCTGCGCATGAGCCTGGGTGTGCGCGTAAAAAGAGACGGAGCATGCCAGCGATGCGCAGAATGCCGCCAGCCTCAAGCGTGCTGCGTGACTACCGGATTTTTGTCCCGCCGCCAATAAAGTCATCCCCGTAACCCCTTCAGTTTCGCCGCGACGATGCGGCCTCTGATAGGGAGGACGACCGAGGCGCAGAAACCCGAAAAGATTTCTGGAGTTTTTTGGTAATATTTTTTTGGATCCTACGAAATCTCTTGCAGCGAAGCGGTTCTGAACCGGTTTCAGACGAGAAGAAGTATCCCGCCGGCACCGATAGCCCGCAGATGCAGGGTCTCTTCAAGATGGGCGATAATGTCCTGTGGCCGGTCGAGCTGAAAAACGCCCGAGACATGCAGGGACCGCAGGCTTTCACGTGTGATGATGATCTTGCCGCGCCGATGCCGGTTCAGGCTGGCGACGATGTCTTCGAGGGGGCGGTTGTTGAAGACCAGCAGGCCGTCCCGCCAGGCGGAGGCGGTTTCAAGGTCGATTGCGGATTTTTCCCTGAGACCCGAACTCGCATAGGCGATTGCCTCGCCGGGAAGGAGCTGCGCATTGCCGAGACAGTGCACGGTAAGCGGGCCGGACAGGCATTCCACCGTTACGCCGCTGGCGTTGTGTGTCACGCTGAACGAGCCGCCGGAGGCCTCGACATAACCGGCGCCGGCATTCACGACAAATGGCATGTCGGATGCCTGCCTGACGGTGAAGACCGCAGCGCCCGCCGTCAGATCGAACCGCCGTTCACCGTCGAGAGACAGGGCCGTGCCACCATCGAGAAAGGCGGTCGACCCGTCCGGCAGGGTCACATTCTGCTGCTCGCCAACCCCGGTTGAAAAATCTGCAAGCAGTGCGCCCATGGACGGCATGTAACCAAGTTCCGGCAGTGCCACGGCGACACCGGCAAGGCCGGCTGCCAGGCTGCCGCCAATCATGAAAGACCGTCTGGAGGTGACAGCTACACGCGTGCGCGTTTCGGCTTGCAGAGCCGGACCGAGATTGCGCCAGAGCGCCGATGCCTCGATGAAGGCGCGTTCGTGGTCGGCACTGAGGTTGCGCCAATGGCTGAGCGCCTCCGTATCCTCGACCGTTGCCGCGCCGGAGTGCAGCCTGACGATAAAGGATGTGGCCTTCCTTCTGAGCGCATCGGATCCGTCGTTCAACACTCAACCCCTATCAAAAGCGCGCCTTGGTGCAGGAATTTCACATGAACCTCATTAGCTCTAACGATTGGCAACCGGAAATCCGAAAATTATCTGCGCCGCTCATGTCCCATTTTCTCCATGCAGTAATTGATCGCCCGGTTGATTTCCATTTCCACCGTGCGGGTCGAGACATGGAATTCCTCGGCTATCTCGGCATGGGGGCGAAACTCCAGCCGGGCTGCGACAAGCATTTTTCGCTGGCGATCCGGCAATTCGCCGATGACGCGCATGAGTTCCCGGACCTGGTCGCGATCGATCACCTGCTGGTCCGGTCCCGGCCGTTCGTCGCGAATTGAAAGGGCATCCTCGATCTGTTCGGTCGTTGCGCGGTGCTTGCGGCCGCGCCCGTGATCGATTGCAAGCGACCTTGCAATCCGCTTGAGATAGGGCACGGGGGCTTCGGACGCATTCGAACTGTTCCTCGCCAGCTTGATCCAGGCTTCGTGGGCAAGATCCTCGGCATCCTCCCGGGAACCCGTCATCCGCGTCAGATATCGCTTGATGTCCGACTGCGTTTTCAGGAATGCCGAAAGGAATTTGTCGTCGCGTTGCGTCATGACCGACCTGAGGATTGCGTTTGAGGCGATACCCCGCACGGCGACTCATTTCAATACTTAACTAGAATAATCATGTTAAAATGGTTTTGCTGATTGCCGTGGTGCTGCGCCCTTGACCGTGCTTTGGCCATGCCCTTCCAGCAGATGTGACCCGGTTTCTGTGGATGACGGTAACCGCTGTTGTGACGTTAAGCCTCTGCGCATATGCTGGACTACTCAATCTCGATTTCCGGCCAAGGCGGACAGGACCATAATGACCTCCCAGTTGGATTTTTTCGCTCCCGCAGCCGCGCGGCTTCCAAAGGCCGAAAAAGAGCGAAAAGCGGCTGGACGGGAAACGACACAGAAGACGGTTCCTGACGATGAGGCTCTGGCCGGATATCTCGAATCCACCGGCAACTACCGTATCCTGCGCAGGCTGCAGCCCCGCGCGGTCATCGAGCGGCCGCGGCCGGGTTTCCCCCGCCGAGGCGTGATCCTCGATACCGAGACGACCGGCCTTGATCATCGAACCGGTGAGATCATCGAAATCGGCGTCATCGCCTTCTCATTCGACGATCAGGGGATGATCGGCGATGTCACCGGCATCTATGGCGGTCTGCGACAGCCGGGCGTTGCCATTCCCGAAGAGATCACGCGCCTGACAGGTATTACCGATGACATGGTTGCCGGACAGGCAATAGACATCGACCGGCTGACCTCCCTAGTCACAGATGCTGATCTGATCATTGCCCACAATGCCGGCTTCGACCGTCCCTTTTGCGAAACCTTCTCACCGATCTTCCGCGACAAGGCCTGGGCCTGTTCCGTAAAGGAGATAGACTGGCGGGCGCGGGGCTTTGAAGGCACCAAGCTTGGATATCTGATTGGACAATCCGGTTATTTCCACGATGGCCACCGCGCCGTCGACGATTGTTTTGCGCTGCTGGAAGTGCTGGAACAGGAGCGGCCCGGACAAACAGGAACGCCATTTTCGGAACTCCATGAGGCAAGCCGGCTGTCGCGGGTCCGCATTTACGCGGAAAACAGCCCGTTTGACATGAAGGATCACCTGAAAAAGCGCGGCTACCGCTGGTCGGACGGTTCCGACGGCCGGCCTAAATCCTGGTGGGTGGAACTGCCGGAGGAAAGGCTCGAAGAAGAGCTGCATTTCCTCCGGACTGAAATCTACCGCTGGGATGCCGATCCGACGGTCAAATATCTGACGGCGTTCGATCGGTTCAAGGCCGGTTAGGACCGCTGCTGCTTGGCGTATGTCGATTAGCCTCGCCGCGTAAATCTCCCGGCAAGATCGCATACAATTTCTACAGTCAATCGAAAACAATCGCTGCAAATTTGAGCAGCCGAGCGGTCGGGTCCGCAAGCCGTTCTGAAATCGCCTTTTAGATCAATGGCAAAGCGGATTGGCACGTCTCCTGCATGACAAGGTTGTCGCAGGAGAGTGTTCATGAGCAAAGCCGCAGCAATCGACATCGCTTCCGTTTCCAAGATCTACGGCAACACCACTGCCGTGCATGCGATAAGTCTCAAGATTCCGGCGGGAAGCTATTGCTGCCTGCTGGGCCCCTCCGGCTGCGGAAAGACCTCGACGCTGCGAATGATTGCCGGCCATGAAAGCATTTCCAGCGGCGATGTCCGGCTGGGCAATGTGGTGGTCACCGATCTGCCGCCCGCCCGGCGCGGTACGGCGATGATGTTCCAGTCCTATGCGCTGTTTCCGCATCTCGATCTCATCGACAATGTCGCCTTCAGCCTCAAGATGAAGGGGGTGGACAAGGAGACGCGTCGCGCAAAGGCGCTCGATATGCTGCGGCTGATGCAGCTCGAACCCTATGCGAGCCGACGCCCGGCCCAGCTTTCCGGCGGCCAGCAGCAGCGTGTGGCGCTGGCGCGCGCCTTGATCACCGATCCCGAGGCATTGTTGCTGGACGAGCCGCTGTCGGCGCTCGATCCTTTTCTCAAAATCCGCATGCGCGCCGAGTTGAAGAAGCTGCAGACCTCGCTTGGCATCACCTTCGTTCACGTGACGCACAGCCAGGAAGAGGCCATGGCGCTGGCAGATGTCATCGTCGTCATGAATGACGGCCGCATCGAGCAGGCGGCGACGCCACGCGAGGTGTTTGAGCGCCCGGCCACCGCTTTCGTCGCCCGTTTCATGGGCGATCACAATGTCATTTCCGGGCGTTTCAAACAGAAGGCCGGCGAGTTCGTCACGCTGGAGGTGGCTGGCGGCGGCGCATTCACGGCCAGCGGCACCGCCCCTCATGATGGCGCGGTCGATATCGCCATCCGCACCGACCGCGTGTGCGTGGGGGAGGCGGATCAGCCGGGCTTCGGTTTTACCGGCATCGTCTCGAATGTCGAATATCGCGGTGCGAGCGTGAAGATCGCCGTCAGCGGCGCGGGTATCGAGGATTTCAACGTCATCCTCAGCGATGCCGCCTTTTTTGAAAAGCCGGTCAGGACCGGCGACGCCATACCGCTTTCATGGAATGCGGCCGATGCCATCGTGCTCGGCCGGGTAGAGAAGTGACCCCAATAATAACCAGAGGAGAACTTTGAAATGACCGATACCTCCAAGATCAAGACCGGCCTTTCCCGCCGTGGCCTTCTCAAGGCGGGTGCTGCCGCCACGGGTGCGGCGATCGGCTCCGGCCTCATCACCGGCTTCCCGACCATCTGGGCGCAGAACCCGATCACCATCCGCCAGTTCGGCACCGGCGTTTCGAACCTCAATGCCATTGCCGAAAAGTGCAAGGCCGATCTGGGCATCACGCTCGAAATGACGGCTACGGATTCCGATGCCGCCGCCCAGCGCGCCGTGACCCAGCCGAATTCCTACGACATTGCCGATATCGAATACTGGATCCTGAAGAAGGTCTATCCGGCGGGCGTCATCCAGCCCATGGAAATCAAGAAGCTGAAATATTACGACAAGATCGTGCCGCTATTCAAAAACGGCAAGCTGAAGCCGGATAGTGTCGTGGCGCAGGGCACCGCCCCGCACACCGTCGGTTTCGTCGAAAAGCCCGGCGACAAGACGTTCGCCAAGGGCGAGACCGATTATTTCACAATGGTTCCAACGATCTACAATGCCGATACGCTCGGCATTCGCCCCGATCTGGTCGGCCGCGACATCACCAGCTGGGCCGATATCATGGACCCCAAGTTCAAGGGCAAGACCTCCATCCTCAACATTCCCTCCATCGGCATCATGGATGCGGCGATGATCATGGAGGCCATGGGCAACATCAAATATGCCGACAAGGGCAACATGACCAAGGAGGAGATCGACAAGACCATCGACTTCCTCATCAAGGCGAAGAAGGACGGCCAGTTCCGCGCCTTCTGGAAGAGCTTCGATGAAAGCGTGAACCTCATGTCATCAGGCGAAGTCATCATCCAGTCCATGTGGTCGCCGGCCGTCGCCGCGGTCCGCTCCAAGGGTATCGCCTGCAAATACCAGCCGCTGAAGGAAGGTTATCGCTCCTGGGGCGGCGGTCTTGGGCTTGCCAAGCACCTTTCGGGCGCAAAACTCGATGCGGCCTATGAATATATTAACTGGTACACGTCCGGCTGGGTCGGCGCTTATCTCAACCGTCAGGGCTATTACTCTGCCGCCATGGAAACGGCAAAAGAGCATATGTCCGCCGACGAGTGGGGTTACTGGGTCGAAGGCAAACCGGCGCAGGGCGACATCATCGCCCCGGACGGCAAGGTCATGGAAAAGGCGGGCGCCGTGCGCGACGGCGGATCCTTCGAGGAGCGCATGGGCAAGGTCGCCTGCTGGAACTCGGTGATGGACGAGGATCGCTACATGGTCCGCCGCTGGAACGAATTCATCGCGGCCTGATGTAAAAGACGGGACTGGTGGCGGCTTGTCGTCACCGGTCCTGAAAGCGGCAGACGCCCAAACCTCTCCTCCGTCATCCTCGGGCTTGACCCGAGGATCTAAAGAACCACCACATCGGACGTGGTTAGATCCTCGGGTCAAGCCCGAGGATGACGCTGAGAGTGCGGAGGACTTGTCAACATGCTCGCTGGCGGCCTTCGCCGCCGGTGCATCTCCAAATTCAGCGAAAGGCTTCATGATGGTGACGGTCAGACTCATCGGCGTCAGCGACAAAAAGGACAGGCCGTCCCGCAGCTTCGTGCTGCCGCAAAAGCTCGTGTCCTATATTCAGGCCACGCCGCTTTTCCTGATCCTCGGCTTCTTTCTGCTTCTGCCGATCGTCATGATCGCCGTCGTCAGCTTCTGGGACTATGACTTTGCCCAGATGTATCCCGATTTCGTAACCTTCAATTATCTGGAAACGCTCGGTTCCTGGGTCACCTGGCAGACCTATCTCAACACGCTGAAATATGCCGCCATCGTCTGGGCCATCACGCTGTTCTGCGGTTTCTGGGTCGCTTATTTTCTCGCTTTTCACATCCGCACAACCACCATGCAGATGGTGCTCTTCCTCATCTGCACCGTGCCGTTCCTGACGTCGAACATCATCCGCATGATTTCGTGGATACCCGTTCTAGGGCGCAACGGGCTGGTCAACAGCACGCTGGTCAGCGCCGGCATCGTGCCCGCGCCGATTGAGTGGCTGCTTTATTCGGATTTCGCCGTGGTGCTGGCCATGGTGCATCTTTATACGCTGTTCATGGTCACGCCGATCTTCAATACGCTGATGCGCATCGACAAAGCGCTGATTGAAGCGGCGCGTGACGCCGGTGCAACGGGCTGGCAGACACTCTGGAACGTCATCATTCCCCTTGCCAAACCCGGCATGGCCATCGGCAGCATCTTTGTCGTGACGCTGGTGATGGCGGATTTTTCGACGGTTCAGGTCATGTCCGGCGGGCAAAGCGCTTCCGTGGCGCTGATGATGAAGAACCAGATGTCGCTGCTGCAATATCCGGCGGCCGCCGCAAACGCCGTCATTCTGCTCATTCTCGTTCTGCTGATGGTCGCGGGCATCCTGCGCATCGTTGACATTCGCAAGGAGCTCTAATCCCATGCATCAGGAAAAACGCGGCCGCGAATTTTACATCCTCGCCTTCTTTTTCGCCCTCTTCGTGCTGTTCCTTTACGGCCCGCTGTCGGCCATCCTCATCCTCGCTTTTCAGGGACCGAATGGCGGACTGACCTTTCCGCTGAACGGTGTTTCGCTGCACTGGTTCGCCAATCTCTTCGAACAGCAGGCGGTCGGTGATTTCGGCGGCTCGTTCCGCCGCTCCTTCGGGCTTGGCCTGATGGTCATGATCGTCACCGTCATCGTTTCGCTTCTGGCCGGCCTTGCCTTCCGGCGAAAATTCATCGGCGCGACGCCTTTGTTTTATCTTTCGGTTGCCAGCCTCGTGGTGCCGTCGATTATAATATCGCTTGGCATTGGCGTTCTTTTCCAACAGCTTGGGCTGGAGCCCTCATGGTATACATCAGCTTTCGGCGCCCATCTCACCTGGACGCTGCCATTTGGGGTGCTCATCATGCTGGCCGTGTTCAACCGCTTCTCGCCATCCTATGAGGAGGCAGCCCGTGACCTTGGCGCGTCCTCCTGGCAAACATTTGCCCATGTGGTGCTGCCGATGATCGCGCCGAGCCTGATCGGCGTCGGCCTGTTCGGTTTCACGCTCTCCTATGACGAGTTCGCCCGCACGCTGATGACATCGGGCACCTACAATACCCTGCCGCTGGAAATTTACGGCATGACCACCAATGTCACGACGCCGGTGCTTTATGCGCTTGGCGCCGTCACGACCCTGTTCTCCTTCCTGGTGATTGCGGGCACGCTCGGCCTGATCGTCACCCTGAACCGCCGCCATTTGCGTGGATGAAAAAACACACCATGCGCATCCTCGTCATCAACCCGAACACGACGCAATCCATGACCGAGACGATCGCCGATGCGGCGGTGCGTGTATCCAATCCGGGAACGGAAATCCTGGCCGTCACCTCATCCATGGGGCCTGTCTCCATCGAGGGATATTATGACGAGGTTTTCGCCGTACCCGGCCTGCTCCTGGAGATTGCAAAGGCTCCGGCGCTCGGTGCGGATGCCGCCATCATTGCCTGTTTCGATGATACGGGGCTCGATGCGGCCCGTGCACTTGCCGATATACCGGTCATCGGCATTTGCGAGGCGGCGGTTTCCGCCACCGCCTTCATCGCACAAAGGTTCACCATCGTGACAACGATGGAACGCTCACGACTGCCGCTCGAACACCTCGTCCATCGTTACGGCATGTCTTCCCGCTGCAATGTCCGTGCCGCCGATATTCCGGTCCTGTCATTGGAAGAGCCCGGCTCGAATGCCCGCGAAAGGCTGCGCGAAGAGATTTCGCTGGCGCTGAAGAATGACCGCGCGGAGGCGATCGTGCTCGGCTGTGCCGGCATGGCCGACCTTACCGCCGAATTGCGCAGCGAATTCGGCGTGCCCGTCATCGATGGCGTCGCCGCCGCCGTCAAGCAGGCGGAAGCGCTGGTGGCCATGGGGCTTTCGACGGCCAAACGCGGCGCTTATGCCACGCCGGTCCTCAAGCCCTATCGCGGATTGCTGGAAACATTCCAGCCGGACAGAATGGTTGCTTCCTCAGGGAGCCATGGAGACCGTCACGGTTTGGAACTCGCCGACCATAAAACAACGAAGGCGAGCTGATAGGCCAGATCGCGTTGCACATTTCGCAATGTCTGATCGCCGAGAACTATTCTGGAGCCGTTTCTCCGCAGGAAATTCAGTCGCTCTGCCCTCGCCAGCAGCGCCGTGACGTGGGCGCGGCTGATACCGTAGGCGCGTGCTGCCGCCTTGCGGGAAAACTCGCAGCCCGTTGTATCAAATGCGCTGGTTTTGGTGGCAACTACAAGGTCCAGCAGGATGGGAAATCCGGGCGCGTGCCCCATAAACATCCGTGTTTCCTCCGAGACTGGATGCAGTTCGTCCGTCTGCCTCAAAAGCCAGCTCACTCCCTCGATAAGAGCGCTTGCTCCGGCCGACATCATCCCGGGCGTCTCCGCCCTATGTTCGACCCAGGGGGAGGCTGCCGCGAGATAGGCCGTTGCCAGCGTCTGCACCGCGAGAACCAGCCAGCCATTCAACGACCATGGGCGCTCGCGGTTATCGTGGCTCGGCGGATGCCGCTGTGCCGTGCCCTCAAGCTCAAGCCAGTCGATCAACGCCCGTGTCCTGCGGCTGGAGACCCACCCTCTCGGGACGACGATCGCCTGAACCGCGGCCAGTGTGAACTGTCGGCCATGGATAGACCCCAGCCCGAGAGCGCACACAACGGTGGCGAATGCGCCGAAATCGCCGATCGCACGAACAAGGCGTCGTTCCCGCTGAAACACGATCGATATCTGCGCGCAAAGGTGGGTGACCGCCTCATCAAAAGCCTCGTCGTTCAGAATCCGGTTCGCAAGTGGGGTCAACCTCTCGAGAAGCATGTCCGGCGGCGGCCGAACGGAATTCCCCTGCGGGAGCGGTTTTGAAACTTGCGAAATCTCTCTTCGAGATGCCTTTCTCCCGTAGGCTTCTAGGTCGTCACTACTTTATGGCGAAATCCAAGGCGTGAGTTTCATGCGCCGGCTACGCCCATTCATTGAAGGCGGGACAGCCCAGAATTTGCGGTCATGGGGATATGTGCAATTTGTTGCACTCCCCCGCCGTCTCATTGAACGGTATTAAAAAATACTCTCATAAATTGAATGTTAAAGGGCGCGTTAAAATATGTGTTCTTTTGAAACGGTTTATGAAAGTCGCGCTAACGAGAATGTTATCGCCTGTTTTTATTGCCTATTTTTATATGTCCATGGATGCGAAATCTTTCGTTGGGTATCTGGAAACACAATCTTTGATGGTTGTTTTTTGGGGCTTGACGAAGTTGCAGAGGATGCATCCCGGGCCAGCTGACATCCAGATGTTTCTACCGGGTTCATGGCGCGGTCGGCAGCGATGCCGAGCGGCCACCGGCTTCGCAATGCCTTTTTATCCACCCCCCAATTCTCCAAGGAGGATGAAGCGATGCAACTTCGACATGTTATTTTTGCCGGCCTCGTCGCAATCGCGGCGCAGTTCGATTTGCCGGCGATGCGCTATGTGGCACCTGCCGATGCGGCCACCCTGTCTGCCGAGCAGCTGGCCGTCTTTCAATCGAAACTGGAGCAGGCGGAAGCAAGCCGGGAGCTGCTCGGCCGTCGATCCGTGTGCCTGATGGAGCATCTGACGGCGCAGCAGCAGCTCAGCGCCGACCGCGAAAAGGCGCTGGGGCAGGCCAAGTATCTGCAGATCGAGCTGGAACGGCAGGTGGTGCAGTCCGAAAGCAGCGTGAAGGGCTACGAGGATCTCGTTCGATCCGAGAGCGAGAACGTCAGGGCGCGTCAGGCCACCTTCGAAAAAGCCCGAAGGGAAAGGGACGAGCAGGCCAAGAGAGTAAGAATATGCAGCGGGGTCCTCTTCTTCCTGCCGGGCATTTGCCAGGCCGGTGACGCCGCGGTGAAGGCGTTTGGCTGGATGAACGACGCGGAGAGGGAATACCGCACCGCGCTGCCGCGGCTGGACAATGCCCGGTCGGCTCTTGAAGGCGTGCGCAACCAGCTCGACAACAATCGCCGCCAGCTTGCGGCGGCAAAACAGAGCCACGCGGAAAACGAGAATGCGGTGAAAACTCTGGAAGAGCAGATCACCCGGCTCAAAGCGGCGATTTCCACCATCAATGTCAAGGTGCAGGACTTTAACACTCAGGTCGGCAACTTCACCAATGCTCTCAAGGAAGCGCGCGAGGTCA
Organism: Agrobacterium sp. BT-220-3; assembly: GCF_025910175.1. Taxonomy (NCBI): domain Bacteria; kingdom Pseudomonadati; phylum Pseudomonadota; class Alphaproteobacteria; order Hyphomicrobiales; family Rhizobiaceae; genus Agrobacterium; species Agrobacterium sp. BT-220-3. The sequence goes on along the minus strand of NZ_JAPAIX010000011.1, from coordinate 33,797 downwards.
ATCCTGACGACGCGAAAATACGTCAGGTCAACCGGCTGTCCGCCGAGATCGACGGCCTGACCAGCGACGTGCCGCAGTTCATTTCCTCCACCGAGGCCGGACTGCCTGATGACGCGAAGAAGCAGTGCGGATCGTAAACGATCAACCCCATGACTCTCCATAACCACCCATCCACAGGAGCATGAAAATGAACAATGTCGTTAATCTCGAAAGCCGGGAAGCCAAACTGAACAGCGCGATCGACGCCGATGTCGAGGCGATCGTGTCGAAGCCGGAATTCAGCCTTCCCAAAGCGGATACGGCGCTCGTCCGGTATTATGTCGACAAGATCCAGGGAACCTATGATGTCGATCGCGCCAAGCGTGACACGGACAATGCGATCGACCTGCTCTACATCGCCTACAACACCACGCCGCAGGAAGAAGGCAAAATCCGCGGCCGCATCAGCGCCATCATGGACAGCCTGATAAGGGCGCAGCAGAACAGTGAAATCACCATGAGACATGCGATGGATATTGCCAATCGCGTCCGCATTTCAGTCGACGATCTTTTCCCGGAGTGGCTGGACGTCCGCGAGGGAAATGACCAAAGCGAGATCAAGGCCTTCGTCTCCAACGATTTGATCAAGCTCGCGAAAAGCATCCGCGACAAGGCGTTGGAAGTGCGGGACGATCTCCTTAAGGTCGCCTCCACCTATGACGACATCATCAAGGCAACGGCGCAGATCACCGATGCCAGCGAAATGGTGTTGAGCAAGCGTCTGGAAGACAAGGCGACGATGGAGCGGGAGATCCGCGAGGCCGACGCGCGTCGTCAGCAGCTTGAAGCGCTTGTGAATGATCTGAAGGCGCAGGTTGCGGAGTTCGAAAAGAAGGCCCGCGAATATGAAAAGCGGGCCAATACGGCCGAGGAGCGTGCTTTTATCATGTCGATCGTCCGGGTCGGCGCACAGATGATTTCAAGCGCCATCCCCGCAATCGCCATGGTGGCGGGCGGCCCGGCCTCCATGCTGGCCTCTTCGGTCGGCGGCGCGCTTCAAGGACAGTCCAGGGGTGGCCAGGATGCCGACGGGCAGGGGCAGGGCGGCGGCTCGCGCACACCGACAACCGGCGGCGGAAAGGCGGATGGGGCAGCCACCCAGAGCAAGCTTTCCGAGCAGAAGGCAGAACTGCGCAAGAGCGAGGAAAAACGCGATAGCTTGAAGACGGACATCAAATCGCTGGAGGACAGCAGGTCGGCGCTGGCGAAAGACGCCGATGGCGCTGACCCGAAATCGAGCAAGGCCGTGGAACTTGCCGAACTCGATAAACGCCTGACCGCCCGCGCTGCGGAACTGAAAGCGCAGGAGGAAAAGATTGCAGGTCAGCAGACCCTGATTTCCAGCCTGCAGGCTTCACTCGACGCGCTCGACAAGGGGCTCGGCAAGCTCACCGACGAGCAGCAGCAACAGGCCGCAAGCCTGCGCGACATGCAGATGAAGATGATCGACAAGGCGGAAGCCTATGAGAACGAACGCCGCACCCAGGCCGCCGAACTCATAAAGATCAACGCTCTGCTCAAGGGGAAACAGGCCGAGGACGACAAGATCAAGCTTGCGGTCCAATCCCTCAATGTCAGCATTACGGCGCTGAAACGCATGAAGGAAATCATTGAAGAAATCGCCTTTTTCTTCAAAAGCTTCGCCGATTTCATGCAGGCCGTGGCCGACGATGCCGAGCACCAGATCAAGGCGATCGACAATGTGGCCGAACTGGAGGTCATCCGCAAGAACCGCCTCGCCCAGCTCGTCCGCTCCGTCAACGAGTTCTTCGTCAGGCAGACCGGCCAATGGTATGCGGTCGCGACCGTCAGCGACAGGTTCAACCGCAGCTTTGCGGATGGATGGTCGAAGCTCAACAAGCTGCAGGGGAAATATCTCACCGGCACTGATCTCACGAACTATATGGCGGAAGCCTCGGAAAAGGTCTCGGCCATCGTCGCCGAACGCGAGGCCGCGGCGGACGCAAAAATCGCGTCGCTGCAGGCCTATCGCCAGGATCTGAGCAAAACCGGCTGATCCTGTTCGCGACTGCATTTCCTGTCCCGGCCGGGCAGGAAGCGTATCCGTGGTCTTAAGCGGTACTCGTCCCCTCCGGAAGATCACGGGCAGTGTCCTGCCGGCGCATATGCCGGCAGGACGGCCAGCCTCACCGAAACCTCAACACCCACCCTGTGAAACATCAAAGCGGGTATCCGGTCGCCATCGAAGCGCAATCCGTGCCCCGTCATTTTCAAGAAGGAGAAGACCATGCCAACAGTCAACAACCCTCCCGCCTTGATCGCCCAGGCGACCGCCGCCTGGTGCTTTGCCGCTGTCGAACAGATGGTACGGGCCTATTACGGGCTCGGCCCAGCCACACAATACGAGATTGCGCGGCGCAATACCGCAGCGCTCGCGACCGTCGATCCGCAGGTTCAGGAGCGCTGGGAGCTGGCGCAGGTTCTGGATCAGTCCGCCAGCATCAATGAACTGGGCGGCGCCAATCCGAACAGCAATATCGTCAAGCTGGTTTCCAGCCAGTGGAATGCCTTCGATCACACGACGACCGGCGGCCACTTTGTCGACGGCCTGACGGCCGATATCGCCAGACGCGAAATCGATAACAACCGCGTCTTCGTCATCGGCACGCATATCCATTACTACCTCGTCTATGGCTACACCGTGAATGGCAAGGATCTGGATCTTCATATCCTCGATCCATGGCCGGCCGGACAGGGCGGCACCAGAACACGCATCGGCCTGCGGGAATTCCTGGAAATGCCAGCCCGCGTCGCCATCATCTTCGGCTAAGCGGCAAGCCGACCACCTTTCCATCTGTCGCCGGAGATATCCCGGCACCCAGATCAACCCACAAATCCCGCCAACCGACCCTGCACATCAATGTCCGGGAACAGGTGGCTCATGCTCAAAAAGGAGATAAAAATGCCAATTCTCAGCAGTTTCGTGGTCAAGCATATCCGGCCCTTCGGTGAAGCGGGCTACGATGCCTTCGGCAATGACCAGACCATCGAGTTCCTCTCAAGCCTTGGGCTCGATATGGACGATATCGCTGGTATCTTCGCCGCATGGCGCCGGGCGGCCCTGGCCGATCCCGTGGGTGAGAGCAATCTTCTCGTTGAGGCGGCAAATGCGCTGGCGCAGGCGCGATGGGAGAACCTCTATGAGACCGAGATGAGCACGGTGCTGTTCCTCGACGATGTTCAGCTTGAATCCCTCAGCCACCTCGCACCGGGGGCGAACCGGAATTTTTCGTGGCGATCCCCGACCCCCATCGCCGCCGCGGTGACCATTCACAGCGGCAGCAACAGGCATCACATCATCTGGGATGCCACGGGTTTCTCCGGCGGTACCGATGAAAATGGCTGGATTTCGCACTTCGCCGCATTGTTGCCGACCGAGCGATAGGCCCTTCGCCGGATAATTGCCAAAGACGCCGGAGAGTGAGCGCGACTTTCCGGTGTCGACCCAGCCAGCCCCTTCATATCCCTGTCGTAATAGTGTCTGATACCGAAATCATTTTGAAGCCGACAGTGTGTTGACGAGCAGCCGTTGCACGCAGGGAGTTCTTTCGTGAAATCGTCAACACAGGCCATGCGCACCGAAGCGGACAGCCAAAAGCACGGCACGCCCGGCGAGGTTTTCGCAACCTTCCTGAAACTCGGGGTCACCTCCTTCGGAGGTCCCATCGCCCATCTCGGTTATTTCCGCGATGAGCTGGTCGTTAGGCGCAAATGGATCGATGAGGCGGGTTATGCCGATCTCGTGGCGCTCTGCCAGTTTCTTCCCGGTCCTGCCTCCAGCCAGGTTGGTTTTGCGCTGGGGTTGCTGCGGGCAGGCCCGCTTGGCGCGCTGGCGGCCTGGACGGCGTTTACCCTGCCATCCGCCATCCTCCTCTTTTTCTTCGCCATGGTTGCCGCCTCCATTGAGGGGCCGGTCGGCACCGGCCTGTTGCATGGCCTGAAGATCGTTGCCGTTGCCGTCGTGGCGCAGGCGGTCTGGGGCATGGCGAAAAGCCTCGCCCCGGATCGTGAACGCGCCAGCATTGCGCTGGCAGGCGTCATCTGCGTCGTGTTTCTCGCCGGTGCCTTCGGCCAGATCCTCGCACTTGCCGTCGGGGCCATTGCCGGTCTCGCCTTCTGCCGCACGAATGCCACACGTCAGGCCGCCCATCTCGCATTCCGGGTGCCGAAAAGCATCGGGTATATCGCGCTCGCCACTTTCGCGCTTCTCTTGGCCTTCCTGCCGCTCTTCGCGGCAATGGCCGGATCGCAGGGCCTCTCCCTGTTCGATGCGTTTTATCGTGCCGGCGCGCTCGTCTTCGGCGGTGGCCATGTGGTGTTGCCCTTGCTGCAATCGGAAGTCGTCGCAACGGGCTGGGTCACGAAAGATGCATTTATTGCCGGTTATGGTGCAACCCAGGCCGTTCCCGGCCCGCTCTTCACTTTCGCGGCCTATCTTGGCGCGGTGGTGGGGCCGCCGCCGAACGGTATTGTTGGGGCGGCCATTGCTCTCCTCGCGATCTTCCTACCGGGCATGCTGCTGCTCGTCGGCGCGCTGCCCTTCTGGGAAGGGTTTCGTAGGCATCTTCTGGCGCAGGCGGCCATGCGCGGGGCAAACGCCGCCGTTGTCGGCATTCTCGGCGCAGCACTTTACGATCCGGTGTGGACAAGCGCCATCTTCACCCAGAAGGATTTCGCGCTTGCGCTGACCGGCTTCATCCTGTTGACGGTGTGGAAAACGCCGCCATGGATCGTTGTGGTCATCTCCGCCATTGGCGGTGTCCTGCTTGCCCTCTCATAGGCCGTCCTGCGCAGGGCCAATATTGGCGAACATCCAGTCGGAAAAGGCCTGCATGGCCGCCGTCTGCGGTTTTGATTGCAACCGCGTCAGCCAGTAGCTGCCGAGTGATATGGTGATGGGAAAGGGCTGCACGATCGCCCCGGATGCCAGGTGCCGCGAAAACATCGAGGGTGGAGCCAGCGCCACCCCCAGCCCCTGCAAGGCGGCCTCCATCATGCCGAGCGACGTATCGAAAACGATCCCGGCATTCACCTGCGCCACCGGTGCCACGCCAGCTGTTGCAAACCACGTCGCCCATTCGTCAGACCTGTAGCTGCGCAGCAGCGTCGCCTCCACGAGATCGGCGGGAGACTTCAGCGTTTCCGCCAGTTTCGGCGTACACAGAGGCGACAGGGGCGCCTCGAAAAGCCGGAACGCATCCGTGCCATGCCAGGAGCCCTGACCGAAGCGAATGGCAAAATCCAGCCCTTCGGCGGCCATGTCCACCCGGTTGTTGTTGGTGGAAACCCTGACATCGATGAATGGATGCTGCTTTTGAAATGCCTTCAGGCGGGGCAGCAGCCAGCCCACGGCAAAGGTTCCCACAACTCCCAGAAACAGCAGCTCGCGCACCTGTCCGGCCTCGATCCTGTCAAGTGTGGTCGCCATCTGGTCGAAGGAACTGGTGACCGTCGGCAGCAGGGCCTCGCCCTCGGCGGTGATTTTCAAACCTCTTGGAAGCCGCTGGAAAAGCGAAACCCCGAGCCGCTTTTCCAGCCCTTTCACCTGCTGGCTCACCGCCGCCTGCGTCACACGCAGTTCGATGGCCGCACGGGTGAAGCTGAGGTGCCGGGCTGAGGCCTCAAACGCCCTCAAGCCATTCAGGGGAAGAAATTGCCGAACCATTCAAGACCTAGATTTTATTATGTCTCCTCCGAGATATCATGATTTGTTCGTGCAATGTAGGGCGGTTAAACCTCTTTCGCTGGGGGCGGCGCACGTGCCGAAAATCCACCTTAGGTTTTGGAGAAAGCGAAAGATGAAACTTAATCGCAGACATGTCGCACTGACCGCCTTGCTCTCGGCGAGCCTGTTTACGCAGGCACTCGCTGCTGATGATGCCAGGCTGAAGGCGATAACGGATGCCGCGATCAAGCCGGTCATGGAGAAAAACGGCATTCCGGGTCTGGCCGTCGCCATCAGTGTCGGTGGCGAAAATCATATCTTCACCTATGGCGTCATGTCCAAGAGCACGGGCCAGCCCGTCACCCCGCAGACGCTTTTCGAGCTTGGCTCCATCAGCAAGACATTCACCGTCACGCTCAGCACCTATGCGGAGTTGAATGGCCAGCTGTCGCTCTCCGGCAGGGTGGGTGACTATCTGCCGTCCCTGAAGGGCAAGCCCTTCGGCGATGTCGCCTTGATGCATCTTGGCACTCACACGGCCGGCGGCTTCCCCATTCAGGTGCCCGAGAATATCAAGACGGAGCAGCAGCTGTTGGCCTATCTCAAGGCCTGGAAGCCCTCATACAAGGCCGGAACCCATAGAAGTTATGCCAATCCCAGCATTGGAATGCTTGGATATGTCACTGCAAAGGCCATGGGTAAAGGTTTTGACAGCGCCATGCAGGACACGCTGTTTCCCGCGCTGGGATTGAAGAACACCTTCACGACCGTGCCCAAGGCGAAGATGGCCGATTATGCGCAGGGCTATAAGAGAACCGGCGAGCCGGCCCGCATGACACCCGCCATTCTTTCTTCAGAGGCTTATGGCGTCAGATCGACAGTCGACGACATGATCCGTTTCGTCAACGCGAATATGGGTCTGGAAAAGCTGGACGGAAAAATCCAGCAGGCGATCATCAACACCCACACGGGATATTTCAGCGTCGGTGCCATGACGCAGGATATGATCTGGGAGCAATATGCGTACCCGGCCGCCCTGAAGACGCTCACCGATGCGAACTCCGGCGCCCTGCTCAAGACAGTGCCTGTCTCCGAAATCTCACCGCCGATGAAACCCCGGCAGGATGTCTTCATCAACAAGACCGGCTCCACCAATGGTTTCGGCGCTTATGTCGCGTTCATACCTGAGCAGAAACGGGGCATCGTCATTCTGGCCAATAAAAACTATCCCAATGAGGAGCGGGTTTCTGCGGCCTATGAGATTTTGACGGCGCTCGACAGGGCAGAATAAGCATCGGGACAGCATTCCGGGCTCCATGTCTTCGGCGCGGGAGTTGATCTCTCCCGCGTCAAAGCGCCTTTCGACCGTATTCGACCCGATGACAGCGGCAGGCAATCGCGCTACCGGAGAAAAGATGTGCCGGCCACCGATTCGATCTCGGTCGACGGGCGCATATCATGGAAAGACAAATCTTTTTGCCCGGCTGTGGACTGAAACGGAAAAGCCCGTCCAGCGCGCGCCGGCCGGTTCGTGGGGGACGATGATGAGCGATACGGGTGGCTATTTTCCGCGTTGGCGATTGAAAACCGAAGGGCGCATCATGCCGGATGAGCGGCTGCCCGCCGGGCAGACCGCGGTGCTCGGGTTGCAGCACGTCGTCGCGATGTTCGGCTCCACGGTTCTTGCGCCACTGATCATGGGCTTCGATCCGAATGTTTCCATCCTGTTTTCAGGCATCTCGACGCTGATCTTCTTCATCGCCGTGGGCGGCCGGGTGCCGAGCTATCTCGGCTCGTCTTTCGCATTTATCGGCCCCGTGCTGGTGGCGACCGGCGCGGCCGCCGGTGCGGCCAGCCCGAACATCGCGCTTGCACTGGGCGGCATCATTGCTGCCGGCGTGCTTTATGCGCTGATCGGCGTCATCGTCATGATCGTCGGCCATAACTGGATCGAGCGGCTGATGCCGCCCGTTCTGACCGGCGCGATCGTTGCCGCGATCGGTCTCGTACTTGCGCCCATTGCCATAGCCAGCGCCTCCGGCACGGGCCCGGGCAATCCCGATGGCGACCAGCTATCGCGCTGGATTGCGATTTTGACGGTCGCATCCGTCGGTGCAATTGCGGTCTATGCGCCGGGTATGGTGCGCCGGTTGCCCATCCTCATCGGCGGTGCGATTGCCTATATTGCCTATCTGGTTCTGGCCAATGGCTTCGACCTCGGCAAACCCGTCGATTTTACAGGCGTTGCGGCGGCATCCTGGTTCGGACTGCCGACATTCACCGCGCCGGAATTCTCCGCGCCGGCCATTGCCCTGATCGCGCCGGTCGTTGTCATTCTGGTGGCGGAAAATCTTGGGCATATCAAGGCGATAGGGGCGATGACCGGCCGCAATCTCGACCCCTATCTTGGCCGCGCCTTCATCGGTGACGGCATCGCAACCATCTTCTCCGGCGCCTTCGGCGGAACGGGAATGACGACTTACGCGGAAAACATGGGTGTCATGGCGATCACGCGCATTTTTTCGACGCTTGTGTTCATCGTCGCCGCACTCGTCGCCATCATTCTCGGCTTCTCGCCGAAATTCGGCGCGCTCATCCAGACGATACCCGGACCCGTCATTGGCGGCCTGTCGGTCGTCGTCTTCGGCCTGATAGCGGCGACCGCCGGGCGCATATGGGTTGAAAACAAGGTCGATTTTTCCGAGCCCCGCAACCTCATCACGGTGGGTATCGCGCTGGTACTGGGTGCCGGAAACTTCAAGCTCAATGTCGCCGGCTTCACGCTGGATGGCATCGGCACGGCAACGATCGGCGCAATCGCCTTTTACCATCTGCTGGGTCTCGCAAGGCCGGCGCAAGGCAAGTAATCCAGTGAATACGGGGCAGGGTGGACGAGATATCGTGCACCCTGCAACTCACTAAACCCAGCCTTCTTTGCCACGACCATGCCATTTTTCACGCATAAAGAACTGTCGTCCGCAGCACGAACAGGATGGTGAACCATGGATTTTAACCCGACCGCAAAGCCACAAAGCCTTGTCATTCGGGGAAATAATATCCGTGCCGCACGCCATCACTCTTTCGGACCTCTCGTGGTCGACGCCTGACGGTCATCCGCTTTTTTCCAATATCAATCTTTGCTTCGGTCTCGAACGTACAGGTCTGGTCGGGCGCAACGGTGTCGGCAAGACGACATTGTTGAAGCTGATCGCCGGTGAATTGTCGCCTTCCGTTGGCACTGTCGCCGTGTCCGGTCGTATCGGTGTCCTGCGCCAAAGCGTCCAGGTCAGCTGCGACAAAACCGTCGCGGACCTCTTCGATGCGCGCGATGCCTTGCAGGTTCTCGACCGCGCCCAAGCAGGAACGGCGACGCTTGACGAACTCAACGACGTCGACTGGATGCTGGAGGAGAAAATTGCCGATGCGCTGTCACGGGTCGGGCTTGATGCATCACCCTCGACGCCGCTTTCAGCCCTGTCTGGCGGGCAGCGCACAAGGGCCGCACTTGCGGCACAAATAAACGCCGCGCCGGATTTCTTGATCCTCGACGAGCCGACCAACAATCTCGACCGGGCCGGACGTGCCTTTGTCGCGGATTTTCTGGCGGCCTGGCGCGGCGGGGCGATCGTCGTCAGCCATGATCGGGAACTTCTCGAAACCCTTGATGCGATCGTGGAGATGACGACGCTGGGCGTCACGCGTTATGGCGGTAACTGGAGCCATTACCGTGCCCAAAAGGCGCTGGAACTGGCCGCTGCCGAACAGGATTTCGCAAGCGCCGAAAAGCGATTGGCCGAGGTGAAACGCAGGTCGCAGGAGGTGGCGGAGCGCAAAGCCCGCCGCGATGCCAGAGGTGCTGCAAAAGCTGCGAAGGGAGACATGCCTCGCATTGTGGTCGGCGGGATGAAAAGGCGAGCCGAAAAAACCAGCGGCGACAATGCCAATCTCGCCAACCGTTTGAGCGCAGAAGCGACAGAAGATCTGAAGGCCGCACGCGAGCGTATCGAAGTCCTGCAGGGCGTCACCGTCACCTTGCCATCCAGCGGATTGCACACGACCAGAACCGTGCTGAGCCTGCAAAACTTGACCGCGGGATATTCTCCCGAGCAGCCCGTCCTTCGCGATCTCTCCTTCGAGATCACCGGCCCGCAGCGCGTTGCTCTCAGCGGCCCGAACGGGTCGGGGAAAACCACGCTGCTTTCCGTGATCACGGGTGAGCTTTTGCCGCTTGCCGGGACAGTGCACCTTCCGGTGAAATCCGCATTTCTGGACCAGCAGGTCAGCTTGCTGGATGTGACGCTGTCAATCCGCGACAATTTTCTAAAGCTTAACCCGAAGGCGGGAGAAAATGCCTGCCGGGCAGCGCTCGCACGCTTCATGTTCCGCGCCGATGCCGCGTTGCAGGTGGTCGAAACGCTTTCGGGCGGGCAGATGCTGCGGGCCGGTCTCGCCTGTGTTCTGGGTGGTCCGCAGCCTCCGCAATTGCTGATCCTCGATGAACCGACGAACCATCTCGATATCGATTCCATTGCAGCCGTAGAGGCAGGGCTGCGGGCCTATGATGGCGCATTGCTGGTCGTCAGCCATGACGAGGCATTTCTGAAGGGCATCAATATCAACCGGCGACTGGAGCTCGGTACTCCATAAACTGCCGTCCACGTTGCCTCTTGCTGGACACAAGCGCGCAGGACGGCTCAACCGGCTGCAATCCTGCTGCCATAGACCCTTAAACGAGATGAGTTTAAGCCGGTGTATCGCACTCAGCCGCGCGCGGATGGATGTTCCTTTTTCAACCGGAGTGAAGCGTCACTTACCTGAGTACCGAAGAGAGGAATTCGCGCGTCCGCTCCTGTTTCGGCGAGCCGAATATCTCTTCCGGCAGACCCTCCTCACAGATGCGGCCTTTATCGAAGAAGCAGACCCGGTCCGACACTTCGCGGGCAAACCGCATTTCGTGCGTGACAAGCAACATTGTCAGGTCGTGCTCATGGGCGAGGTCACGAATGACGGAAAGGACTTCGCCCACCAATTGCGGGTCGAGTGCCGAGGTCGGCTCATCGAAAAGCAGGACACGGGGCCGCATGGCGAGCGAACGGGCAATGGCGACGCGTTGCTGCTGTCCGCCGGAAAGCTGCACCGGATAGTGATCTTTCTTGTCCGCCAGTCCCACCATCTTGAGCAGTTCGATGGCGCGTGCTTCCGCTTCGCCACGGCTGATGCCCAATACGCGCACCGGCGCTTCAACGACGTTGCGCAGAACAGTCATATGCGGAAAGAGATTGAAGCTCTGGAAGACCATGCCGACGTGATTGCGGATCTGGCGAAGGTGCTTTTCCGAGGCCCTGAAAGGGCCTTTGCCTCCGTTTTCGTGATAGGAGATATCGGCCAGGGTAAGCTTGCCCTCCTGAAACGGTTCCAGCGTCATGAGAATGCGCAGGACCGTTGATTTGCCGGATCCGGACGGGCCGATCAGCGTGACTTTTTCACCCTTCGCGACACTGAAATTGAAATGGTCGAGAACCGTCAGAATGCCGAAGCGCTTCGTGACGTCGGAAAATTCGATAAGCGGCTGATTGATGATATTGGTCATCGCAACGGTATTCCTGCTTTCGGGAGCGCCTTCTGCAGGCGGTTGAGGCCTGCTGAGCAGATTAGTGTGAGAAGTAGGAAGATGAGGCCGACAAGCGTCAGCGGCACCAGATATTCGAAGGTGCGCTCGCCGATCATGTTGGCAAGCCCCATCATCTCGAGAACGGTGACGACGGAAAGGACCGGTGTCTCCTTGATCATGGCGACAAGGTAGTTGCCCATCGCCGGAACGATACGCGGGATTGCCTGGGGAATGATGATGTCCCGATAGGTCTGCATCTGCGTCAGATTGAGTGCAGTGGCTGCTTCCCATTGGCCGTGGTGCACTGCTTCGATGCCGCCGCGATAGACCTCGGACGTATAGGCCGCATATTGCAGGCCGAGCGCCAGGGCACCGGTCAGGAAGGCGGGAAGCACGATACCGAAATCGGGAAGCACGTAATAAAGGAAAAACAGCTGCACCAGAAGCGGCGTATCGCGCAGGAATTCGACAATCAGAGCGGTCGGCCAGGAAATCATCCTGACGCGGCTCCTGCGCAGGAGCGCAAAGACCAGCCCCAGCACCAACGCGATTGCGAAGCCGGCCGCGGCGGCCTTCAGGGTCACCGTCAAGCCAATCAGGATGATGGGCAGGATCGACGTTGTGTAGGTGAGCCAGGTGGTCGTGTCCCATTCGTAACCGTACATCATGACAAGAACTTCCTTACGAATGGCGGGTGCGTGGGAAGACGTTGCCACGTCTTACGAAATGCTCGATCACCCGGATGACTGCCATAAGGATGAGTGACATCGCGAAATAGCAGAGGAGCGTGATCGAATAGATGCTGGCGCTATCCAGCGTCAGGTTGCGGATCGACTGCGCCGCGAAGGTCAGGTCGGCGATCGAGATCAGTGATACAAGCGAGGAGAGTTTCAGCGTTTCGATGGCCAGATTGCCGAAAGCCGGCATCATCTCAACGACCGCCTGCGGCAGCGAAATGCGAAACAGCGTCTGCAGCCGCGTAAAGTTGAGCGCGCGGGCGGCTTCCAGCTGCTGCACCGAAACGGAGGACAATGCACCCCGCACGATCTCCGCACCGTAGCCGCCGGCGTGGGCCGCCAGCACCAGAACGCCGGTGGTGATCGGATCGAAGCTCAGGCCAACCAGAGGCAGGGCATAATAGAACCAGAAGAGCTGGACCAGCAGCGAGGTGCCGCGAAACACTTCGGTATAACAAAGCGCGATTGCCGACAGGATTGGACCGCCTTCAACGCGTAAAATACCGAAGAAGAAGGCGAGCACCGTTCCGACAACGAGCGCAGCCAGCGTGATCGTCATGGTGACGACGGCGCCTTGCCACATCATCGGCAGGTAGGCTGTCATGTCCATCTCAAGTCTTCCCGAGTTGTTGACGAGCGGCGCCCGGCGAGAGCCGGGCGCTATTTGATGTTATTTGCCGGCGCAGAGATCGGCGACCTTCTTTTCGGCTGCCGCCGCGATGCTCTGTTCGGATAGGCCGTATTTGCTCAGGATTTTCTTGTAGTCGTCCGTCTTGCGAAATTCGACCAGAGCCGCATCGAAGGCATCGCGCAGTTCCTTGTCCTCCGGGCGAAACGCAAAGCCGCCGTAATTACGGACTGGCGCGCCCTTGACGACCGGATCCTCGAACGGCGTAACCTGCTCGACATTGGCCTGACCCTTGGCGAGTTCCGAAACGGTCAGTTCCGTGGCGGCATAGGCGTCAGCACGGCTCTGAACGGTGGGGATGGCATCTGCATTGGCTGGAATGAAGACGATCTGCTCATCCTTGACGCCAACCGCCCGCAGGAAATCGACATTATTGGCGCCGGACACCACGGCCACCTTCAACGATGGATCCTTGGCGATATCGGCATAGGTGGTCAGTTTTTTGGGATTGCCCTTCTTGACCAGCAGGCCTTCGCCATAGGACGAATTCGGCTCGGTGAATGCGACCTGCTTGCAGCGTTCGGGCGAGATATTCTGTTCCGCTGCGGCGAAATCGAAGCGGCGCGCCTTCAGTCCGGGGATCAACGTGCCGAACGGCGTCACGGTCCAGTTGACCTCTTCGATCCCCATGGATTTCAAGACGGCATTTGCCACATCCGGCCCTATGCCGGCAGAGGTGCCGTCGGGCTGCATGTAGGAATAGGGTACTTCGTTGGCCGTGGCGGCACGGATGTATCCCTGTTTCTTCACTTCCTCGACGGTCAGAGCGCTGGCCGACGTCACGCCGATGGTGAGGGCAAGGGCAGATAGCCCCGCGAGTTTGGTAATGCGCATGTTCTTACTCCTCTGGTTGGGTTGCGTGGTCCGTTTTCGGATCTCACGTGGGTTCATTTGACTAGGGTTTCTCCGTTATCGTGGCGATGACGGAAAGGCAGTCGCCGGCCTTGATCAGGCCGGGAACGTGGCGCGCCGCAAGCACGCCATCAATGGCCGCGCGGTACTCGACGGGTGCAAGGCCGGTTTTTCCAACCGGATAGACCCGCGCGATCGTCTCACCTGCCGTGACCATATCTCCCAGATCACGGACAAAGGCGACGAGCCCGTCGTCTTCTGCAAAGGTGAAGCAATCGCTTGAGGGCATGTCCAGCCAGCGGCTTGCCAACGGGTCCGGCGCGCCGGCGAGTATGCCGACATGCCGCAGCAGGTTGAGGCTGCCCTTTCGGGCGATGTCGATCGATTTTGCACTGGCCGTTCCCGCCCCGCCGAGCTCTGTCGTGACAAAGACCTTGCCAAGTTCCTCGACGGTCGTGTCGAGCATTCCCACGGCATCGATTTCCAGCATCTTCATCGAATAGGGTGCCGCAAAAGCCGCCACCGCATCAAAGCAGCGGGCTTCCTGTGTCTTGTCTGGCAATTCATGGGCGGCGGCATAGGGCAGGAAGTCGAGCGTCTTGCCGCCGGAATGAAAGTCCAGAACGATATCCGCCAGCGGTATCAGGTGGCGGGTGACGTAGTCGGCGATCTTCTCCGTCACCGTTCCGTCGGGGCGGCCGGGAAAGCTGCGGTTGAGGTTTCCCCGGTCGATCGGCGATGTGCGCGTCCCGGCTCGAAATGCTGGATAGTTCAGCGCCGGCACTATAATGATGCGCCCGCTCACCTCCGCCGGATCAAGCGTGTGGGCGAGTTCGAAAAGTGCGGCGGGCCCCTCATATTCGTCGCCATGATTGGCGCCGGTCAGAAGTGCGGTCGGCCCTTCGCCATTGGCGATAACGCAGATCGGTATCATCACCGAGCCCCAGGCGCTGTCATCGCGGCTGTAGGGCAGTCGCAGATGACCATGCTGCACGCCCTTCGCATCGAAATCGACGGAGGGCATGATCGGCGAGGGGCGAAGCGCGGTACTCAACATTGTCTCAGCCCTTCACGAAGAGTTGCCGCGGCACATTCGACAGGCATTCGACGCCGGTTTCGGTGATCGCGATGCTTTCGGTGATTTCGAGCCCCATATCGTCCAGCCACAGACCGGTCATGAAATGAAACGTCATGCCGGGCTGAAGCTCTGTGCGATCGCCGGGTCGCAGGCTCATGGTGCGCTCGCCCCAGTCGGGCGGGTAGGACAGGCCGATCGGATAGCCGGTACGATTGTCCTTGATGATCCCGTATTTTTTGAGCACGGCGAAAAAGGCGTTGGCGATGTCTTCGCAGCTATTGCCCGGTCTGGCAGCCGAAAGCCCCGCCTCCATGCCTTCGAGCGTCGCCTTCTCTGCGTCGAGAAACGCCTGTGTCGGCTTGCCGAGGAAAACCGTCCGTGACAGCGGGCAATGATAACGCCTGTAGGCGCCGGCGATCTCGAAAAAAGTGCCTTCCCCTGAGCGCATCGGTTTGTCATCCCAGGTCAGGTGCGGCGCGGAAGCGTCCGCTCCGGATGGCAGGAGGGGAACGATGGCGGGATAATCGCCGCCAAATTCGGCGGTGCCGCGAATGCCGGCATCGTAAATCTCGGCAACGAGATCACATTTGCGCATGCCCGGTTCAACCACATCCACGATGCGCCTGTGCATCAGCTCGACGATTCTGCCCGCCTTGCGCATGTAATCGAGTTCGGTCGGGCTCTTGACCGCGCGCTGCCAGTTCACGAGACCGGCCGCATCCTTGAAGCGGGCGTTCGGCAGATGTTTCTGCAGCGATGCAAAAGCGGCGGCAGAGAAATAGTAGTTATCCATCTCGACGCCGACCGTCAGGCCGGACCAGCCCCGGTCTTCGATGATCTGCGATAACAGATCCATCGGGTGCCGCTCGGTCGATTGAACGTAGTGATCGGGATAGCCAATAATGTTGTCATGGGCGAGGTAGGCCGTGCGCTTTGCGCCGTTGGCGTCCTGCTTGCGGCCGTACCAGATCGGCTCGCCATCCGGCGGCACGAGCACGCATTGATGCACATAGAAGGACCAGCCGTCATAACCGGTCAGCCAGTGCATGTTGGATGGGTCGGTGACAACAAGGAGATCGATGCCGGCCTTTTCCATGGCATTTCGGGTTTTGGACAGGCGCGCGGCATATTCCTCGCGCGTAAAGTTCAGCGTCACGCTCACGCCGCATCTCCCATTTTGATAGTGTTTTCGATGGTTTTTCCGCTTTTCGCATCTCTTGCGCGTGCGACGGCCAGATTGGCGATGGCGGTGTCCTGCACGCCCGTGCCGGTGAGATCGGCGAAGGTTATGTCTTCCCGTTGCAAGCGGCCCCGCGCCTTGCCGGCAATGATGGCTCCAAGTTCGGCAAATTGCTGATCCGGCATCGCGCGCCCTGCGGTGATGGCATGGTGCAACTCGCCCAGAATGCGGGTCTGGCTGATCCGGTCTGCGACATAACTCGCCCGGGCAAAAACGGCAGGATCGATCTCGTTCTTGTGTTCGGCGTCCGATCCCATCGCGGTCAGATGCTGGCCCGGTTGCAGCCAGTCCGCAAAGAGGATCGGCTTTTCCGATGGCGTCGTGGTCACGACGATGTCGGCGCCTTGCACGGCTTCTCGCGGATCGGCGACGGCGGTGACGTCAATGCCATGTTCAACGGCGAAATCACCCGCCAGTTTCTGCGCTTTTTCATGGCTTCGTGCCCAGATCCGGGCCGATCTTATCGACCGCACCAGCATCAGGGCTTCGAGCTGCAAACGGGCCTGCATGCCGGCGCCAAGTATCGCGGCAACGCAAGCGTCCTCGCGCGACAGGTGCCGTGCAGCAACGGCGCCGGCTGCGGCGGTACGAACATCGGTGAGATAACCATTGTCGAGAAGAAGCGCTTCCACCACTCCGGTTCGTGCGCTGAAGAGGATCATCAGGCCGTTGAGACTTGGCAGACCAAGCTTCGGATTGTCGAAGAAACCCGGGCTGACCTTGATGGCAAAACCTTCAAATCCGGGCACATAGGCCGTCTTCACATCCACTTCACCACGAAATTCGGGAATGTCGAGGCGCAGGATCGGCGGCATGGCGACGGCTTCGGTGGCGAGCGCTGCAAAGGCCCGCTCGACACAATCGACAGAGGACAGATCGAGCTTGATGACAGCGCGAAGATCGCTTTCCGTCAGGATAGTGATGCGGCTCATGCGTCAGCTCCGTCGATGATCAGCCTGTGAATTTTCGGATCTATGTTGCCGCCGGATACAATGATGACGGCAGGGCCGGTGATCTTGACCTTGCCCGACAGGATCGCAGCGAACCCGACGGCGCCCGCACCCTCTACCGTCACGCCTTCCACGCTTGCCGCATGGCGAATTCCGGCCGCAATCTCGGCCTCGGAAACCAGCACGATCTCATCGAGAAGCGCACGGCAAAGATCAAACGTTACGCGGTTTGCGAGCCCTATGCCGCCTCCCAGCGAATCCGCCAGTGTTTCCTCTTCGCGCACTGTGACTGGCCTGCCGGCTGAGATCGATGCGTGCATGGCCGCACCCCGCTCCATGGAAATGCCGATTACCCTTGCCTGTGGTTTCAAGGTCTTGACCGCAGCGGCGATGCCGCCGGCAAGGCCGCCGCCGGACAGGGGCACGAGCACGGTTTCCAGATCAGGCATATCCTCGACAACTTCAACGCCGATCGTTCCCTGACCGGCAACGACGTTCGGATCGTCAAAGGGCGGAATTGCAGTGAGGCCGCGGCTTTCCGTCAAGCGCTCCACCTCTTCCTGCGCATCGTCCTGTGATGTGCCAACGATGCGGATTTCAGCACCAAGGGCGCGAATGGCATCGACCTTGTTTGTCGGTACGAGCGACGACATGCAGATGGTTGCCGCAATGCCAAGTTCGCGCGCGGCATAGGCCACGGCGCGACCATGATTACCCGTCGAGGCAGTGACCAGACCACGGCTGCGCGCCCCGTCACCCAGCGACAGGATGGCGTTCATCGCTCCGCGCAGTTTGAAAGCACCAATCGGCTGAAGGGTTTCCAGCTTGAGGCCGACGGGGCTTCCAACGCGTTCAGAGAGGACGGGGGAGTGAACAAGTGGGGTGCGCGCGACGTGTCCGTGAATACGCAACGCTGCCTGCTCGATCTCGGCCAAGGAGACCGGGAGCAGGATTTTGTTAGCAGATGGGGACAGGTTTGCGCTCTTCATGATTGTCATGTTGAGAGCGAAGTAAAATCATGTCAATTATTATATTGTAATGATTCAATGATTTTCCGGCGGCGGCTCAACCGATGGAGCCGATGTCGTAGACGGGCGGCAATTGCTCGAAGGCCTGGCGCACGGTGGTCAACGCCTTGACGAGGGTCGGATGATTGAGGCGTCCGCCGAGACATATGCGGATGCCCCCGCCATGCCCCGGACCGGCGACGAAAGGCTCGGACGGCGTGACCGCGACGTTCTGGTTGGTCAGGGAGCGGACCAGTCCGTCCTCCGTCCAGTGTGGCGGAACTCTCAGCCAGGCGCAGAAGGAGAGGGGGTGGCTGGACGCGATATGCTCGCCGAGAATTTCCGCCGCGATTTTCTGTCGCGCGCGGGCTTCCGTACGCTGGACGTCCAGCAACCGGCGTGCGGTGCCGTTTTCGACCCAGCGTGTGGCGATTTCGGCGGTCAGATATGTGCCGCTCCAGCTCGATACACGCAGGATGGAGGCGGCGCGTATGGAATAAGCGGGTGGGACAACGAGATAACCAACGCGCAACCCGGTCAGGACTGTCTTCGTGAAGCTGGTAACGAAAAAGCCGAGATCCGGCAGCATTTCGCTGATCGATGGCAGGTCATCCTCGATCATCGGGCGATAGACTTCGTCTTCAATGACGAAAACACCGTATCGCTCCGCGATCGCGGCGATGTCGCGCCGCCGCTGCACGCCGGCGACGTGACCGGTGGGATTGTTGAGGGTCGGTATGAGGACAAGTGCGCGCACGCCTCCGGCTTCACAGGCGGCTTCGAGCGCGTCCGGCAGAATGCCCTCATCATCGGTGGGTAGCCCCTTGAGGCTGAACCCCAGAATATTCGAAAGTCCGATAATGCCGTGGTCGGTAAGGTTTTCGCATAGAACAACGTCGCTCGAACGAACGATGCAGCTCAAGGCGAGGAAAATGCCGTGTGCCGCGCCGTTGGTAACGAGGATGCGTTCAGCACCGGCTGTGACACCCAGCATGTGCAGCCATGTGCGCGCAGTCTCGCGGTGGTTGTCCAGGCCCGCGACCGGACGGCAGGGACGCATGAAGCCTGAATTGTCGCCATCTGCCAATTCGCGAAGAATGGCGCGCGAGGCGGTTTCGTGATCCTCGAGATAGACGCCGCGGATAATGGAAAGATCGAGCACCTCTGTCGGGCTGTGATCAAGCATCATACGGCCAGCCCGGTCTGTTACCCGCGCCTTGACGAAGGTCCCACGACCGATTTCGCCGCTCAGATAACCCAGCCGTTCAGCTTCCTTGTAGGAAAGGCTGACCGTCTGGACGGAAAGGCCGAGTTCGCGCGCCAGATCGCGATGTGTCGGCATGCGGTCCATCGGCTTCAGGACGCCGGCGTCAATATCCGCAATGATGCGTTCCGTCAGTACGGAATGTTTCGTCTCGCCTTTTTGCTTGGTCAGGTTCGGTCGCCACGCCACCGGTTTCGTCGCGGGTACCGGGTCGAGGCTGAGCGGATTGGCTTGACGACGCATGAAATTGTCTCGTTTTTGGCGAAGGTAATTTCATGACATTATGCACGGTTCTCCAAAAAGATGAAGCTCTATGCAGCGTGCACGACGAATGCACTGTGAATAAGCGCAGTCGTCGTGCCGGTGGCGCGCAAACAGGCAGTGGTGGTACGGCCCAAACGTGCAGGTTGGGAAGCGTATCAGATACTTTCGCCAGCCTGCACCAGGTCATCCATGACGCTACGAACAGCACTTTCGGCGATGGCGATGATCTCGTCCACTTCCGCCTTCGTGGTGACGAGCGGTGGTGCAAAGCCAAGAATGTCGCCATGCGGCATCGCACGCGCAATGAGTCCGCCATTGCGCGCCGCCTTGGAAACACGCGCACCCACCGTAAGACCGGGGGCAAAGCGCGTCTTCTTTTCACGATCCGCCACAAATTCGATTGCGCCCATCAGGCCCACGCCGCGCACTTCCCCGACGATTGGAAGCTGTGCAAACTTTGCCTTCAGCTGCTCCTGGAAATAGGTGCCGACGGCCTGTGCATTGCCCGGCAGGTCTTCCTTCTCGACAATGTCGAGCACCGCGTTTGCGGCTGCCGCCCCGATGGGATGACCGGAATAGGTGTAGCCGTGCGAAAAGGCGCCGACGCGATCAGCGCCTTCCTCCATCACCTTGTAAACTTTCTCGCCGACAATTGCGCCCGAGAGCGGGAAATATGCCGAGGTCAGCCCCTTGGCGACGGTAATCAGATCCGGCTCGATGCCATAATGCTGCGAGCCGAACATGGAGCCGGTGCGGCCGAAACCGGTGATCACTTCATCGGCGATCAGCAGGATATCGTATTTCCTGAGGACATTCTGAACGGCCTCCCAATAACCTTCCGGTGGAGGCGTGATGCCACCGGTACCGAGCACAGGTTCTGCAATGAAGGCACCGATTGTGTCAGGATCCTCGCGAAGGATGAGTGCTTCGAGTTCGTCGGCACGTCGTCTTGAAAATTCGAGTTCGGTTTCACCTGCTTCAGCGCCCCAGTAGTGATGCGGAGCGCCGGTGTGCAGGATTCCCGGGCGCGGCAGGTCCATGTGGTCGTGATAAAAACTCATGCCGGTCATGGAGCCAGAGACGACGCTGCAACCGTGATATCCACGCTCGCGAGAGATGATCTTCTTCTTCTTCGGTTTGCCGCGCAGGTTGTTGTAATACCAGACGATCTTGGCCTGGGTCTCGTTGGCGTCGGAACCGGACATTCCATAAAACACCTTGCTCATCTTGCCGGGCGCCATTCTCACCAGCCGATCGGAAAGGATCGCCAGCTCGTCCGTCGTATGCGCGGCATAGGAATGATAATAGGCAAGGCGATAGGCCTGACGGGAAATGGCCTCGGCCACTTCGGTCCGGCCATAGCCGACATTGACGCAATAAAGACCAGCGAAGCCATCGATCAATTGCCTGCCATGCGCATCCTGAATGCGGATGCCCTTGCCGGTTTCAACGATCGTCGGATCGCCGAGCTTGCCGCTGGCGAAATCCTTCAGCTGCGTAAACGGATGCAGAACCGCGTTTCGATCCATTTCCGCGATACGTTTGATGTCGATGGTCATAACGGGGTTTCCTTTCAGGCTGCAAGATTGCCGAAGCAGACATATTTGGGTTCGAGATATTCAAGCAGGCCGTGGCGCGACCCTTCTCGGCCAAGCCCGGATTGCTTCCAGCCACCGAATGGAATGGGTGCGCCGGTAAATTTTGGCGTGTTGACAGCAACCATGCCGTATTCCAGCCGATCGGTCAGGCGCATCGCACGGCCCAGATCGTTGGTGTAGAGATAGGCCGCCAGCCCCATCTCTGTCGCATTGGCGCGGCGGATCACTTCCTCCTCGTCATCGAAGGGCAATATTGCGGCCACCGGCCCGAAGGTTTCTTCACGGGCGATCAGCATGTCGTCGGTCACGTCGGCCAGTACGGTCGGCGTGACGAAATTGCCGCCCAACGGGCTGTCCTGTCCGCCGCATACGAGGCGCGCGCCGGCAGAGACGGCCTGCGCAATCTGCTGGCGGCATTTCTCGGCAACCGACGGGCGCGTCATAGGTCCGATGTCGATATCGGGTTCAAGGCCGTGGCCGACGGTGAGTTTGGAGGTTGCATCGGCAAAACGATCGATGAATTGTTCGTAGAGCGCGCGTTGAACGTAGATCCGGTTTGCCGCGAGGCAGTCCTGTCCCGAGGTGGCGAATTTGGCGCCGAGGCAGCCCTTTACGGCTTGGGAGAGATCGGAGTCCCGGAATACGATGAAGGGCGCATGACCACCAAGCTCCAGCGATGCTTTCTTGATGGTTGCTGCCGATTGCGTCAGGAGAATTCGTCCGACTTCCGTCGAGCCGGTGAAGGAAAAAGCCCGGACATCGGTGTGGTCCAGAAGACGACGTGCGAGTGGCGCGGCTTCGCCGGGAAGCACCTGCAGGACGCCGGCCGGCATGCCCGCTTCTTCCGCAAGTTTTGCCAGAGCCAGCGCCGACAGCGGTGTTTCCGGTGCCGGCTTGACGATCATCGTGCAGCCGGCGGCAAGAGCTGCTCCTGCCTTGCGGGTTATCATCGCCGAGGGGAAGTTCCACGGTGTAATGGCAACGGTCACGCCGATCGGCTGCATCCGGACGGAGAGGCTGCCGCCCTTTAAATGGCTCGGAATCGTCTCGCCATAGGATCGTTCGCCTTCGCTCGCGAACCAGTCGAGAAAATTGGCCGCATAGGAAATCTCACCCAGCGACTCCGCCAGCGGCTTTCCCTGTTCAGCGGTGGCAATCGTGGCGAGATCGCCGGCATTTTCGCGCATCAACTTGCTCCATGCGCGCAGGATGTCACCACGTTCGACGGGCAGCTTTTCCCGCCAATGCAGAAAGGCGCGGCTGGCAGCGTCGATTGCATCATCGGCGTCATCGAGTGTACAGGATGTTACGCTGGCAAGGTGGTCGCCGCTCGCCGGATCGATGACGCTCAGCATCTCGTTGCGCGCCACCCATGCCCCGTCGAGAAAGGCACGATGCTCGACCAGATCGGGTCGATGCAGATTTTTCAACGCCGCGCTGGCGATACCTTTCATGAGCAGGCTCCCTTTTTGTTTGTCAGGAGCTTAGCCGCGGGGCATGATTGATCGACAGCGTTTATAATCTCTTGAGCGCAGGAATAATGCTTAATTTGATCAACCAGCGCAGGAATTCTGCATGACCAGCATTGATCGAGCCGACAGGGCGCTGCTTGAGGCCGTCCAGAAAAACAACCGCCTGACCTCGGAAGAACTGGCGCAGATCGTCAATCTCTCGCCGACCGCATGTCAACGGCGCCTGAAACGCCTGCGCGAGGAGGGGGTGATAGAGGCGGATGTCGCGATCATCTCGCCCAAAGCCGTTGGGCGCGGCATCACCATGATCGTTCTCGTATCGCTGGAACGCGAGCGCGCTGACATCGTCGATCGATTCAAGGCGGCGATACGGGCAACGCGCGAAGTCATGATCGGCTACTATGTGACAGGAGATGCCGACTTCATCCTGGTGATTACGGCAAAGGATATGGAAGACTACGAGGCTTTCACGCGGAGGTTTTTTTATGAGAACCACGATATCAAAGGGTTCAAGACCATGGTTGTGATGGATCGCGTGAAAGCCGGTTTCGCCTTTCCGATAGAGAACTGACGGTCCTCGGAAGGTTTTTTCTGCCCTTTGGATGCTCAGGCGGCATCCAGGGAAACGGTCAGGTCGGCGATCAGATCGTCGGGATGCTCGATGCCGATGGACAGCCGGATGGTGGAATCGAGCACGCCAATGCGCTGGCGCACATCGGCCGGAACGCCCGAATGCGTCATGGTTGCCGGGTGGGAGGCGAGGGATTCCGTGCCGCCAAGGCTGACCGCGAGTTTGAATATGGTGAGGGCATTGAGGAATTTGAAAGACGCTGCCTGCCCTCCCGTTATGTCGAAGGAGAAGGTCGATCCCGCGCCGGTGCATTGATCTGCAAAGACCTTGCCAACCGGGGATGCCGGATCGTTGAACGGCAGGTAATGGATTTTCTCCACCTTGGGATGCGCCTTCAGGAATTCGGCCACCAGCTCCGCATTGCTGTTTGCCCGCTCCATCCGGATCTGCAGCGTCTCAAGCGAGCGCCCCAGCATCCAGCAGGAATGCGGATCGAGCTGCGTGCCGATTGCCCCGCGCAACGCCTTTACCTGCTTCATCACCTCCTTGCGGCCAAGCGCTGCCCCGGCAATGAGGTCGGAGTGGCCGCCAACATATTTTGTCAGTGAATAGAGCGAGATGTCGGCGCCGTGCTCGATCGGCCGCTGGAAGACCGGACCGAGAAGGGTGTTGTCGCAGGCGATGATCGGCCTGTGCCCCTGCTTCTGGCCGATCATGTCGGCGACACGGCTGATCATCGGGATGTCGACAATGCTGTTCGTCGGGTTGGCGGGGGTCTCGATGAGGATGACGGACACCCTGCCTTTCGCCATAGCCTCTTCCGCGGCTGATATCACCGAGGCCTCGCTGACGCCGTCGGCGAAACCCACGGCCGAAACGCCGAAAT
This sequence comes from Agrobacterium sp. BT-220-3, assembly GCF_025910175.1. Classification (NCBI taxonomy): domain Bacteria; kingdom Pseudomonadati; phylum Pseudomonadota; class Alphaproteobacteria; order Hyphomicrobiales; family Rhizobiaceae; genus Agrobacterium; species Agrobacterium sp. BT-220-3. The sequence goes on along the minus strand of NZ_JAPAIX010000011.1, from coordinate 9,854 downwards.
TATGGAAGGTCTTTGCCAGCAGCGTCTCCGTGCCACCATAGAGAGGCTGGGAATGGAGCACGGTATCGCCGGGCCGCACGAAAGCGAACAGCGTCGTTGAAATGGCGGACATGCCGGACGAGAACAGCGCACAGCTTTCCGTACGCTCGTAGACGGCGAGGCGATCCTCGACGATCTCGCTATTGGGATGGTTGAAGCGGGAATAAACGAGGCCGGCGCCCCGGCCTGCCGGCGGCTCCTTGCGCCCGGAGACATAATCGAAGAAGTCGCGCCCGTCCTCCGCCGACTTGAAGACGAAGGTCGATGTCAGGAACACCGGCGGCTTCACGGCGCCTTCAGACAATTCCGGATCATAGCCGTAATTGAGCATCTGGGTTTCGGGATGCAGGGCGTGGTTGCCGATATGGGTTTTCGACGGATGTGGTGCGGTCATGTCCGGTAGATCCTCCTCGACAGGCTTTGAACTCTCCGCAGCTTACATGCAATCCAGCCGAAATACCTTGCATTCTGAAGCGCATCCATGTCTGATAAAGCAATATATTGCGGAGAATTCCCATTTATGTCGCAGAAAATTGCAGATGCGGTCGATAGACGGATTCTGAAAGAATTATCCGCCGATGCAAGGATCACCAACAATGAACTGGCCGAGCGGGTTGGCCTGTCGGCATCCGCCTGCCTGCGCCGGCTGCGACGGCTGGAAGAGATCGGGGTGATCAAGGGTTATTCAGCGGTCGTCGATCCGGCCATCGAGGGATGGACGATGACCGCCCTTGCCTCCATCCGCCTCAGCCGCCAGCACGATGACGAAATCCGGATGTTCGAAGCAGCCGTTCTGGACTGGGACGAGGTTCTCGAATGTCACCTCGTCACCGGTTCGAAGGACTATATGCTGAAGGTCATGTGCGGCGGGCTGGAGGATTATGAGCGCTTCATCAAGGAGAAGATCGCCAAGCTCAAATGCGTCGATACCATCGAGACCAGCTTCGTCATGAACACGATCAAGGCCCGGCGCATCTGAGCACCACCAGCTGGAACCATTTTCACCGGGCTCGGCCCTGCAGAACCTCCTAGACGCGCGCCTCCAGCACCATGTTGAAAGGCCCGGTAAAGGCCCGCCTGACATGGGTAAAGCCACCCGAGCGGATGACCTCGGAAAGCTTCGCTTCCCCGGCCTGTGCCCCCAATCCTTCACCCACCTCCTGGTCAAGCGATGTCGGCACGCAGATCATCGTGGATGCATTGTAATAGAGGCGGCCGACGGGGTTCATATTGTCCGCCGGGCGGTCGCCCGCAATGGGCTCGACGATCATCCAGGTGCCGTCCTTCTTGAGAATGCGCGACATGTGCCCCGCACAGCCACGCGGATCACCCATATCGTGCAGACAGTCGTAACTGGTGATGAGATCGAAATCCGTATCCCTGATGTCCTTGGCCGTTGCCGCCACGAACGTCACCCGGTCGCTCACCCCATGGCTTCGGGCATGTTTGTTCGCCTCTTCTATGGATGGCTCATGGAAGTCGTAACCGATGAAGCTGGCGTTGCGATAGGCTTCGGCCATTAGAATCGTCGAGAAGCCAACGCCACAGCCGACATCGGCCACCTTGGCGCCTTTCACCAGTTTCTCCTCCACGCCCTGAAGGGCAGGCAGCCACGATTGTACGATATTGTTCACATATCCCGGCCGGAAGAACGCACCCGTCGCGCAGAACAGGCAACCTGCCGTGTCTCCCCACCGCACCCCGCCGCCGGTGCGGAAGCTGCGCTCAACCTTCGGCTCTCCCTCGATCATCGCGGCCACCAGATCGAATGCGCCTTCCAGATAGACGGGGCTGTCCCTGTTGACGAACACCATCGCCTGCTCGGGTGAGAGGCTGAACATCTCGGAACCGCTGTCATAGTCGATATAGCCGTTCGCCGCCTGTGCCAGCGCCCACTCCCTCACATATCGCTCGGAAAGGCCGCCACAAGCCGCCGCCAGTCCTGCGGAGGTCACCGGCCCCACCCGATGCAGCGCATCGAACAGGCCCAGCCTCAAGCCGATCCTGACGGTTGGAACACTGAAGGCGCCTCCGAGGTCGCCCAGCATTTTGCCAATGAAAGAATGTAGTTTGGTTTCGTCGAGCTGTGTCATCGCATTCCCCCCAATTCGCTTCGTTGGCGGGCAAAGGCTGACCGCAAATTGCTTGCGTCAGTGAATGCTCGTAGACCACGTAACATAGCCGAATGCCCCGAAATTGTCACGCGAACGACCATCGCCCTTTCCGGTGAGGCGCCCCTGTCAGGGTCACCCACGCGGGCGATAGACGATGGTTTGGGGAAGTCGTAAACTGGCTGGAAGAGCAGGCAACGATATACTCTTGGGAGGAAACCAATGCCTATCTTCATGGACCGGCACGAGCTTGCCGGAGTTTCAGCGGCGGATATCGCCGCGGCACACCTTAAAGATCTCAACATCCAGGATCAGTACGGCGTCAGGTTTTTAACCTACTGGTTTGATGAAAGGCGCGGCACGGCCTTTTGCCTCATCGACGCCCCGGATGCTGAAACCGCGCAATGCGTGCATCGGGAAGCGCACGGCTTTATCGCCAGCGAAGTGGTGGAAGTCGCCCTGTCGGCCGTAGAAGCATTTCTCGGGCGCATACAGGATCCCGTGGCGGTCGTGGCCGCCACGAAGAAAATGGATGCCGGCCACCGTGCGATCCTGTTCACGGATATTGTCGGTTCAACCGAAATGACGTCCCGCCTCGGCGATCGTATGGCGGCGGAACTCATCAGGGCGCACGATGCCCTCGTGCGTGGCTGTCTGGGGCGGCGCTCGGGACGGGAGGTCAAGCACACCGGAGATGGCATCATGGCCGTGTTCGCCTCCATCCCATTTGCGGTGGATTGCGCCATTGATATCCAACGCGAGTTTCATCGCTACAACATCGATAGCGGCGAGCCCATCCATATCCGCATCGGGCTGGATTGTGGTGAGCCAATCGAAGACAGCAATGATTTCTTCGGCACGACCGTGCAACTGGCCGCAAGGCTATGCGCCGCCGCCGAGAGCGATCAGATCCTGATATCGGACAAGACCCTGCAGGAATATGGCAGCGCCGATGTCCTCGTGCATGGCAATCGTTACAGGCTGAAAGGCTTTGCCGAACCGGTCCTCGCCTATCGTTGCGAGTGGCTGCACTAATAACGGTTGCTCGCATCGAATGCGATCACGACGAAACCGCCTGCCGGTAACGGCAAGCGTGGAAACCCGTGTGCTGGCGCAGGCAACGCCAGCACAATTGCGCTTGATCAGACGCCTTGCCTCCAGATGATGGCAGGCGGCAGGGCCGTGATCACTCGGGACGCTGCAGCAAAGCCAGAGCCACCGTGGATGCAGCCAGTATCGCGGTCAGCGCCAGCGGAGCAGTAGCACCGTAGGAATCGACGATATAGCCGCCAAAAACCGCACCGATACTGATAGCGACCTGAAAGGAAACGACCATCAGGCTGCCTGCCGCCTCCAGGGCGTCTGGTGCGCCGCGGGAAAGGTTGGTCGGCAGCACCACAGGCGCCATGCCGAAAGCAAGACCCCAAAGGGCGACGAGAGCAAATGCGGCACCGGTATGAACACCCCAGACAACGAGGGCGATGGTCGCAAATGCCATCAGGGCGGCGGTAACGATGAGTGCTAGGCGAATACTGGTGTCAGCCATCCGGCCCCCCAGCACATTGCCGATCACGGAAGCGACGCCAAAGCCGAGCAGGGCGAGGGCAATCGGCGTGGTGTCAAGCAGCGTCACCTGTTCGAGGAAGGGACGCACATAGACCGAACCGGCAAAATGCCCCGTCATCAGCAACAGGATTGCCAGCATCCCCAGTTGAACGCTGCGCCGCCGCGTCAGCCGGAAAACGTCGGAAAGACTGTTGCTCGTACTTGCCGGCAGCGATGGCAGGCTGAGTATCTGCAGCAGCATGGCAATTATGGCAAGTCCCGCCGTCATCGACATGGCGATGCGCCATCCCAGCCAGTCACTGATCAAGGCGCCCATCGAAGGGGCAGCGATGGTGGCAAGCGAAACGCCGAGGGTGACGATAGCCATGCCGCGCCCGGTCGAATTCGCACCAACGAGCCGCGCAACAACAGCAACCGAAAGCGCCCAGAAACCGCTGAGCGCGATCCCCAGTCCCGCCCGGCCCACCAACAATAGCCAGAAATCGGCAGCAACCGATGCGAGAATGTTGGAGCCGATCGCCAGCGCGCTAAGACCGACAAGCACGGTCTTGCGGTTCAGTTTGCCGATGAGAACATTGCTCAGCAAAGCCGTCACGGCGCCCACGGAAGCTGTCGCCGTCACAACCTGCCCAGCCGTACCCTCGGTAATGCCGAGATCGCGCGCCATGGGCGTCAACAATCCCGCTGGCAGAAACTCGGCCGATACCAGCGCAAAACTGGTGGCCGCCATTGAAAGAACCGCGAACCAGGTCGCAGCGGTCCACGCGGGTTCCTCGGCGGCCTCCAGGGCAATTGTTGACCCATCAAATTCTGATGTCGTGTCCGTCATGGTTTCTCTCCTTGAGTTGGGAGAGTTTTAGACGAATTTTTTCGGATGATATGTATCTAAAAATCCGAATTTCATGCCTATTCCTCCGAATTTTGTGCGTTGCACAATGCGCAGCCGCGCCTTGAGCATGACATTGATGCCATCGCAGACCTGCGCGGACATGCCGTGAAACGTCGTCGAGGTTTGTCTCCAGAAGCCAGTGCCCTCCGTCCAGCAGATGAAGCTCGGTGTTTGGTTTGGAGTTTGTCGCTATCGGGATTCTAGGATTGCGTTCCGAGGGCCGTATGCGTGGGGCATTCCCTATGTAACGGCGAACGAGAATATGATTGCGATGCTGGATAATGGAAGGCGTACTGTAGATGAGCCGTCCCCAAGGGGGAACTCTTTCTCTGCGGTTCGGCGATTTGGGTCGATGGCCGTCTTGGCCGGATTGTGCCGTCATTCCTGCCGTTCAGGCCGACTTTTCGGTTTCCGAAAGCCGACGTTCCGAATAGTCCCGGCGGTTTGATGTTGGGTGAAGGAAGCAAAAAGCAGACGACAACATCCACGCAGCCCGACCGTCGCGTAAAGTAAGCACCCCCTAAGCACTTCTGTGCAACCTACCAAGATTATTTGTTGCGCCAACTGAGTACAAGTCCTTGCTTAATTTCCGAATCTGCCCGACGGTTTTTCGACAGATTCGGGGGATTCTTTCACAATGCACGCAAGCAACGCCGCTGAGGCCGAGAACAATGCTACCGGGAATCAGGTAGGGAATACTTGGCCAGCAAAGATTATTTTCGGCGAGCCCAAAGGCGAAGACGAGTTTGGTGGGCGAGGTCATGAAAGGTCGGCCAGAGCGCTAGCTGACGGCATCCGTCAGATCGCGGAAAGGACCAGTGGACGCCAACGAGCAGGCGGAGCAATTGGCTTGGAAGGCGCATGGGGTTCTGGCAAGTCGACCGTCATTGACATTGCCAAGCAGAAGTACCTTGGTCCGGAGTACTGCATGTTCACGTTCGACCTTTGGCGGCACCAGTCGGACGATTTCAGGCGATCTCTCCTTGAGCAGCTTATTATGTTCGTTCGGGAGGAGTTCAATCCAAAGGACAAGGATGGAAAACATATCCACGGAAAGGGTGACCCCCGTCCGAAGGTCGACCTCGACATTGATAGTAAACACGACGAAATAAAGAATCGGAAGTCGGTTACCACAACCACATCCAGCAGGCGGTTGTCACTCTTCGCGGCCATTCTCATCATCTTTCTCCCTCTCATGCCGTTATTATACGCCGCACTTACGAGATTAATCATCGGCACTACAGGTGCTGTCAAAGCGGCAGAAACCACGCGGGAGAACGTGCAGAGCTCGCCGGTGGACGCTATTTTGTCCTTCTTGGTTAATCCCTGGATGTTGGGGATAGTGACCTACCTACTCGCATCTATTTTTCTCATTCTTGCCGCCTATCGCACTCCCTTCGCCGGTAAGAAGAATTTCCACGGAAAGATGGCTTGGTTCCAAGGCGGAGCATCCCGGCTCCTGACCCTATCCGAGCGGGACAGCAACAACGAAGTCGAGCAGAAGATTCGGGACGAGAGCCCAACCACCGTTGAGTTCAGAACGGTATTCGAAGGGATACTCGTCGCTCTCCAGAAGGCAAACCGACACATCATATTTGTCCTCGACAACATAGATCGGATCCCAGCCGCCGATTTGTCGAAGACTTGGGCAGAGGTGCGCTCTCTGGTGGCCGGCAACGGCGGCATGAGCAAACAGTTAGGTTCTGTCGTGGCTGTGGTCCCGTATGACAAAGATCACGTCGGCCGCGAATTTCCTCCCGTCAAAGTGCCTAAGCTTGTCCAGCGGGATGGAGGTGATGACGGCGAGTACGTGATCGATCGCGAAAATGGAATAGTGCTTGAAACCGACATTTTCGAGAAGACTTTCGACCGCATCGTCAAGGTATCCGCGCCTGTGCCGTCGGATTGGAAACACTTCTTGATGGCGAGGATCGCCGAAGCGGGATTTTCTGGTGTGCATGGCTCCGACCATACCGAGAAGCTGTTCAGACTGCTTCAGTTCAAACTTCAACGCGAGGGCGTGTACCCGACACCGCGGAGGATCATCGCATATGTCAACGACATAGGTGGGTTGTGGGTACAATGGGCCGACAGTTCCATACCGATCGAGACCGTAGGCCTTTACGTGCTCCATAAGGCGGTATTCGACCGAGACCCTGGTATTCTCAACAAGTCACAACCTGTCCATATTCGTTTCGCCAGAATCGTCGATGACCCGGACTACGCCAAGCACCTAGCCGCCTTAGCTTTCAATGTTGATCCGGCATTGGCCAATCAAGTCCGTCTTGGCATTCCAATCACCGCAGCGCTGCTCGGTCCAGATGAAAAGAGCTTGGTCGATCTCTCTAAGAGCGATGGCTTCTACGAGATTTTCCAAGACGTTCTTCGGGAGCGCCTTGTCGAGTGGTCGAAGGATAGCCCCGAATCAATTTCTCGCGCAGCGAACCATGTCGACAAAATGGAGCTCCCGGCCGAGAGCGAAGACGTTATCTGGCAGATTTTCGGCGACGCTGTGGATGGTATCGAGAAGCTCGACTATACGCAGGAGGGTCTGGACGGACTTTACACGATTGTGCGGCGGCAGAAACGTTATAAGCCTGAGGCTGTTGGGGGAAGGATCCGGGAAAAGTTTGAGGCCGCTGAGCTTGAAGAGGGTGACAAGGACCTCTTCAGCAAGGGTATGGGCTGGTATCGGGTGATGCAGTCGTTGGCGAAAGCGATATCGTCGGGTGTTGGTGTCGACCGTGGTCAAGTGTTCTGGGAAACTCAAATTCCATCGAGTTTGCCAATTTTCAACCTCGGGGCTATCTCGGCAAACGATCCTGCCAGCAGTTTCAAGTTTTCCAATATCACATTTGGCTGTGACGAAGCCGCGTTATCTAAAGAGTTGTTGAAGATGGCCGAGGTCAATCCGACGGGCTACGACTTCGCCATTGGGGTCGTTGGCCAACGGCTGACCAGACATTTCGCATCGCACTTTGAAGCGATCGCTACGAGGCTCGACAGCACTGAACCTGACGATCAGTCGATCCGTCTGATTCATGCCATTGCCAAATTTATGGCTGCCGGATCACAGGCTACTGCGATTTTGAGTGCCTTTGCTGCTGTGCGGAGCGGCGCTTTGTTGAACTACGCGAAGTGGGCAGCCGAGAGCGGTGAGGATGACAACTTGGCCGTTGCGTTGCTTGTATTGGCAACGGTCTATGATGGTGCGCTCGCGAAGGCGCCGATTGGCACGAAAGAAGCAATCGCTGCGGAATGGTACAATAGCCTTCTTGAGGACGCCGCCAATCTGGGTGACGTTCCCCAGCAGATCGCGGCGTATGCCGCGACAAACCATGCAGTAAGCACGTGGTTGGGATGGGCGGTTATTTCCAAGACGAACGGAGGTCTTTACTGCGAAGTGATCCGCGCGGTAACGGCGCTGCGGTGGGTGTGGCTCCGTGATCAGGTAATGGTTGCAAAGCACTTTGATCGCATCAAGGTGATAGTCGACAAGAATGGTGCAGCGTTCTTCCTCCGGCACTTCAGCGATTATCAGGGACGCGTGAAAAAGGAATTCGGCGGCAGCGCCTCGAGGCAGGTTCCTGCCTCCATGATTGAGGCCTTGGCTGAGTTGGACGAAAATGCGGTCTCCAAGCAAATTCTGGAATTGATCCAAGAGCACCTCGCTAGCCTTCATGTGGATGAGTGGCTTGAAGCGCTTACCACCGCGGGACACAATGACGTTCGACTCTTGGTCGGCATGCGTGAACATACCGGTAGATTTGAGCTCCGATCTCCTGCTTTCATTGAAGGAATGGTAAGGGTATCTCTGGCAGTGCTTTCAGGAGACTTCGACCCAGCCCCGCTGGCGACCAATTGGCGGCACGTTTTTGGCGCCATCCCAATCTCGCAGTACATTCCGCTTCGAGCTCAGATTGTGTCTGGGATGCGAAGCGCCAATGTATCGGCGACTGGCTCTATAGCATTCGTAAAGTATTTCGGCACCGTAGCCCAAAAGATGCGCTTCTCGATCGATCCCGCGACGGCGGACATGGCACTAAGTCATTTCCTATGGCATCTGGCCAACTCAGATGACACGGGGGCTCTTGAGTACCTCGACACCCAGAAGAAAGAGATCACAGCCATCCTCAAGGCGGCAAGCAGTGATGAAGTTCGCGAAGCCTATCAAGAGGCGCGGCGACGTGAAAACGACAGTGACGATGAGTGAACGACGAGCGGATTAGGCGTCGTTTCCAATAAGGATGTTCAGGCTCTACCAACGCTTCCGCAAGCCGAAGTAGAAACATTTTTGCTTGCTGTGGTGGTTTCGACCTGCATCTTGCGGCCCTGAAATTCCCTATTTGTCCAGCCGGGGTATATTTTTTGTCTCGCTTGTTGTTTCGGCTTGCGACAAGGACTTTTATTTCCCCGTTCATCCCCACCCTGTTTGCCTGAAATATACTGACCCTGTTCCGCGATGAACCGGGAAATATCCCGGTTTGAAGTGGAGCCAGCGCCGGCTGTGAGAGAAAGACGTCACTCTCATATTTCGGGGTCTGACAGGCGAAGTCCTCTGGCCGTTACCGGAGGAGAGATAGAATCTGGTTTGTGGTGGGCCTCTCTATTTCTCCGAAACGCATTGGCTGAAGGATGTACTCTGACAGGCATAAATCGCTGATGCGGGGCACTGACAAGTGTCTTTATTTTCCACAGGCGGCAATTTTCAGTGCCCCGTTGCAATGCCCATCGAGCTGAAAGGCTGATGGAAAAATAGATGAAGCTCACAACACGGTCGCAACTGCGTCGCGTGATAGGAAAGGTGTGTTCAATGGGTCTCTATGAGATGTACGTCCTTGCTACTCGTGCAGATACCGCCCTGATGAGGAAGAGGCTGGCGCGATTTCTTTACGCCAGGGCAAAGCTTCGAAATTGGCAGCTCAAGAAACAATATTTACTCAACCAGAAGGAGAGTTCAGATTTATCGACCGATATGAACAGGGCAGGCCAGATGCGGCCTGGACGGTTCCCACAAACATATATTTACAAAATAACCAGCACAAAAAACATATAAAATATACGTTGCAATGAATATATATGCCTGACTGAAAGCGGATGGAAGTCCGGGAGCAGAATTGACTTTTACGGACCTGCAATTTGCGGATTGTGGGCCGACTACGTGTAAATATATGAATTTTATGTTGAATTTGCTGATCTGGGTAGGGGATTGTTATGCGCGGAAACTATATGGGTGAGATGGATTTGAT
>NZ_JAPAIX010000010.1:0-149858 GCF_025910175.1 Agrobacterium sp. BT-220-3 | reverse complement strand
GCCGGGCTGTGGTTCCGGCGCGGTCGTCTCGTCATGGTATCTCCTGTTCACGGCATCTAAGCCGAAGTCAGGCAGAAATTCCACTTATCCCCGCTGTTCAAATTTCCCGAGCCAGCTCTAACATCTTGTCCAGTTTTGAATCATCAATGCGAGAGACAAAATCACCCCAGAGCACAGTGATTAATAATCTCGCAGAGTCGAACGTGAGCAAACTTAATCATAGGGCATTGGCCCATATTGACGCTACAATTCCGCAATTTTTGGGAAATGGGGAGACATACACGTGCAGTTTGAATACACGCCACCGCAAACGGAACTAGAGCAGGCTTTGGGCGGATACTACTGCATCAACGCATTTGGCTCTATTGCGGTAGGAGACGACGAAAGGTTTATCGAGTTTTTACAGAGTTCAGAAATTCCACCCCGTACTCATATATACATTAATTCACCGGGTGGTGACGTTGATGCAGCAATCAATATCGGGCGTGTTATTCGGGATCACTGGTTTTCAACCCATATTGGGCAGTCTGTATTGGATGGAGACTACGATGGTGGTTTTCTGAAGAAGCGAAAAATAAACGATGGAAACTGCATGAGCGCTGCAACCCTTGTCTTTCTGGGAGGACGATTGCGCTATTTCCGCGAAGGGGCACGATTTGGAGTGCATCAATTTTCGTTTCGCAATCCATCGCCAGATCATATTGCACGCTCTCAGATACTTTCAGCTAAGATTGCCCGATATGTTTTCGACATGGGTATACATGCAGAGTTCCTTGAGATTGCATCTACGACACCAAATAGCGAAATTAAAATATTACCCCTTACTGACCTTGAGTCTCTTAACGTTGTCACTGGCGGGGAAACTCCAGTTTCATGGTCAATTCAAGCCTTAGAAGGCGCGTTATATGTACGGGGAGAGCGTGACAATCTGTATGGCCATCATAAAATGCTGCTCGGTTTTGCAAAACCCGATGGCTTTTTTGTTTTTGCTGTCATCGAGTCACAGGGGCGCGAACAAGAACTCACGAACTTTCCTCTCGTGGAACTCGTTATCCAGAACCCCGAGGAAACAGTCATAGAGCTGTTTGATCGCTGCTCTAGAACCGTACAAGGCATCTATACGAACATCGCTTCGCAGCTGACAATTGCAGAAGCCAAGTCCATTGCTCAGTCTAAAGCTTTTGGAATCCGTGTGCGCGGCGGACCTGACGCAGGTGTTTTTCTTGGTATAAGCCCGATGTCACTCGATGGGGCATCTCACTTGCTTAGATCGTTTGTAGATAATTTGTCGTAGCGCATCAGCCACATCAGCCAGCATCATACTCCCTTCCATAGCCGCCGAATGGTGCTCTTGCTAACACAAAAGTCGCCTGCAATTCGCCCGCACGTTTCCCCCTGCGCCCGCCGCTCCGCAATCGTCTCCCGCTCCCGTGGCCCCAGCTTGCGCGGGCGTCCGAACTTCACCCCGCGCTGCCGCGCTGCTTCCCTGCCTTGCGCGGTATTCTCCAGGATGCGCCGCCGCTGCCAGCGGGCGGCCCATCCCACCAGAAAAGCAATCAAATCCGCCATTTCGGACGTGGTGTCGATGAACGGCTCATCGAGTAACCGTAGGCCTGCGCCCGCTTCTTTCACGGCATGAAGGATGGCCACCAGATCGAGAGGAGCCCTCGCCACGCGATCCGTCGCGGTAGCCAACATGACGTCGCCGGGTTGGAGAGCGGCAAGCAACCGCGCAAGTTCCGGCCTGTCGGTCCGGTTCTTGCCGCTGCGTTTTTCATGGAAGATGTGCTCGCAGCCCGCCAGCCGCAGTTTGTCCAGCTGGTAGGCGAGGTCCTGAGCTTCAGTCGATACGCGCGCATAGCCGTAGATCATGGCTGCACCCCGTTGGGGCTTACGGAAGACAATGGCAGAACAAACATCAAATCCGTGTATTGCTAATATGTTACCAAATTATTCTAAGCATCATAAATCACGACTTTTGCAAGTAGGACGGATTCACAATTTATGACTGCCTATAAACTTTATCAATACTGAAACTACTTGGATTTTCAGCGCAGGATTACGCGCGCCGTGCCGTTCGGGCGTAGGCATGCGCGGCCGTCAAAAGTCGTGATTTTTGATATCCATTTTCAGCCAACGGTAAGGCCGTGCGGCGGATATCGCCGTGCCCCCGACGACAGTGATTCCGCCTTCAACTCGTTTCCATGGGGCCGGAGTTTCCATGCCGTATAAACCCATAATCGCCATGATTGCGGCCGTCGCCATGTTTGCCACCGCATGCCCGGCCGAATCCAACGCCCAGACACCCGAAGAAGCCGTGATGTTTATGGTCTTTGGCGTACATGACAAAGATACCTTGGACGCCGTGGTCTTTGAAAAGTCGAGCGACAACCCGCTAACCCTTCAGTTCAAGGTCGCACATGGCGGTATGGCGCCGCGTAGTCTCATGGCGCTGTCTGTCACCAAGGAGGATGATTGCCGCTACGTGGTCGGCATGACTCCGGCCGAGGGCGCACAGAACCCCATGCCGAACGGCACATTCCGCTTTGACCTGTCGAACCTGACCAAGGTGACATTCGTGAGTGGGGGTGAAGTGAAGCTGGAGGGCGCATCGGTCCAGTGCGTCGAAAGCCCCGGCCAGTGCGCGAGCTTCGACCCGACTACGGCAGCGGGGCAGTGGCAGACCCATCTCGGACCCGTCGCCGCTGGAACTTTCAAAGAGGTCAAGGGTAATCATCAACAGGCGCTGGATAAGGCGGTCGAAGAGTTCAAGGCCAACATATGCAAGCCGTAGCCATTCTCCTTTGCCTTGTTTTGGGGGCGGCACCTGCCATTGCCCAACAGGAAGTCCGGCCACTGCCCGCGCGCCAGTCGTTCAAACTCGATGCCGAAAGCGGATGCTTTGGGTACCGGGGCACGGCGGCCGAGTTTGTCGGCCACTTCAAGCGCGGGGCCTATGTCACCGTGACGATGCAGACACTCGATGCCTCGGGCCGACCTGTCCCCGCGTCAGAAGAACAGCGGATTCCGGTTCTGGATGAACCGGGGCATGCAACCGGCGACGGGGCCTACTGGTTCGGCCCGCTCCCCAAAACCGGCCCCTACGTGATTACGTTCATGCCGCAGTCCGCTTTCGGGCATCCCGCTAATGTGGTGATCTGCGGCCGCACGTTCGCGCCGGGCAGCCCGGAGGAAGCCGCCCATCGGGATAAGGTCATACAGGATGCGGTGGCAACCGACCCGAACTCTCAGGACGTGATGAACGAACCCCGGGTGCATTCGGCCGTGTCCTCGAACGAGGGCGACGCCGATGTATGCGGCTTCCCCGTTCGTGATGTGGTGATCCGGGCCGGAGAGGGAGCGGACGCCTCGCCGCTGCAACCGCGTGTCGCAGGCAGCATCCGGCACTATGCCAACCTCTATGAATCTCCCTTCGACGTGTTCGCGGTCTGCACTCCTGCCGAGGCGGGACAACCCGCCAAGACGGTCAAACTGCCGGCCAATACAAAGGATTGTTATGTCGCGGGCGGGAAGCTGGAATGCTCGTATCTGGCAAATGGAGAGACGGTTCCGGCCGAATGACACAGGCGGCCGGGAGGAGATTCCGGCCTCCAGCAGCATCGCCTCACGTTTTGTGCACCGCGCCCCTTCGGGGCGCTTTTGATTCAGGAAGGAGACGTAGCATGCTTCAACTTGGGTTAGCCGGGCTTACCCTCTATTTGGGTCTGATGGCGGCATCAATCCTCATCGGCACCCTTGTGGCCATTCTGAATGAATGCCCTTGGGTTCTCCTAGTGTTTGCCGCTCTCGTCGCTCTCTGGGTGGGAGTGGGATAGGAATACTTGGACGGTCAAACCATCACGCCTATTCGGGAAGGGCTCATATTCACAGCCCCCTTTTCGATAACAAACCCAGCACCGGTGTCCAGATTAGCCCTTCGGCTAACGATCTTGACCCCGCCTACGGCCTGAAACTGGCTTGGGATGCGCAAAGGGAGACTCTTGGCTAGCGTCTGCGATAGTAGGCATCCCATGCCAGCCTGATATCGGCAAACGACCATTCGCGGCGGCGGCCATAGGCGGGGCTTGGGCGGGTGTAGCAGCCAGCAAGACCGGTTTCCCGCTGGAGCTTCATGAACCATGCCGACGATTTCGGCTTGCCCCGTGGTGTCGGTTCGATCTGGCGGATAACGCCGCTATGCGCCCAGCAGTCGTGCGGGTTCGGAACAGACGCCGGGTCTCGGAGATACGTCCGCAGTCGCTGCAAGGTGATATCATCCGGCGACTGATGGATTTCCTTGCGCAGTTCGGCCACGGCTAGGGCAGCGCCCTGTCGTGCGGCCTCCCGCAACATCTCGTCCAATTGATTACCGGTCAGTACTAACGCCTGCATCGGCTCCATAAACGCGACCCTTTCCTTGTCGCGGATACGGTGGGACAGACGGCTGCTATGGTCGAGGCCCATGATGGGAAAAATGACCCCTGCCCTAGATGCCAACCAGCTCGCCAAGCCGCTGGGTCACAGGCCGCAGCGGATCGACCAGCCCGAGGTCGTAGATCATGGTAGTTTCAAGGTTGCCCTTGTGGTCGACGTAGTGGGAAACCGCTTCGCGGGAGACGCCCTGCCCCGTCAGCATCAGCGAGATTGCGATGCGCTTGAGGTCGTAGAGCTGAAAATGGTCAGGCACTCCCTTCAATGTCTTAAATCGCGCCAGACCCTTGCGGAAGTTGTCGCGCGGCTGCGACGGGTCCGTGTGGGATGGAAACACGAGACGGCTATCCGGCCAGCGGTCCCGCTGGGCGCGGATCATCACCGCAACCTTGCTGTGGATCGGCACCGTCCGGTAGGCGTACTCATAGAGCGAACGCGACAGCTTGATGCCCTTGGTGTTGTGCTTGTTCCAGATGAGTTTATCGAGATCGAAATGCCCGAACTCGGCCTTGGCGAGATCGCTGGGCCGCGCCATGGTCAGGAACAGGATGCCCATATAGTTGCACAGTTCGGCCATCTGATCGTTGGTGGTCAGCGCGTGGGCCTTGGCCAGCGCTTCATTGCGTTTGGCTAAACCGGTCAGGTTCTCGATCTCCGGTACCGCCTCGAACACTGGATAGAAGATATGTGCGGCGATCTGCTGGATTTGCTCCATGGAATAGTCCCGTCGCTGGCGAATGACCTTGCGCTTTCGCAGGGGATGGGCGGGATTGCGCATATCGACCAGTTGCATACGAATGGCCCAGTTAAACAGGGCTAGAACGTGCCGAAGGGCGGTATTGTAGACGTAGGATGACGCGAACTGCTTTTGATATCGCTCAATATCCAGCGGCTTGACCGAGGCCAGAGGTCTGTCCGCGAACATCGTACCCAGATCGACATAGCTACGGATGTTCTTGCCTCTCTTGGTCACAACCTTGGGAGGGCGACGGAGCCATTTTGCCATCAGCATGATGAAAGAATGTTTGTATCCTTCCGACAATTCGGAAACGTGTGTCTCCCAGTAACGATCGATGGCTTCGCGAACGGTCATGAGATGGACGCGGCGCGGATCATTTTCATCGAGGTCGGGGTTTTCACCGGCTTCGAGCTGTTTTTCACGTTCGACAACTGCCATTCGCGCAGATGAGACACTCAAGACTATGCTCGAGCCTAGGGCTTTCCGGTGGCGTTTCTGGTTAAAGACATAGGCGTGTACGAATGTCTTGTTCCCCAGGGCCGTAACACGCAGGCCAAGCCCCGACACGGAGCCACTGCGGATAACACCGTCTCCTCCGACGGGATAATCCCAATAAATTTCCTGATCCTTTCCGGCAGGACAGGACGCCCCGGAAACGAACGGATCAGTTAAGAATAACTTCGGCATTTCATGTAACTTCCATGTAACGGATTTGTACCAAATGTTACATGAAAAGTGAAGTAATGACGAAACACAGTTTTAATAAAATGATTAAATAACAGTCGCTTGATGATTTTTCATCAAGTAAAAAATTCGCCCTGTGGCCGCTACGAATCTGAGGGTCAGGAGTTCGAATCTCTTCGGGCGCGCCAAATTTTCCAAACACTTACGCGAATTTAGCGCAGCAATGCTGGGTTCATGTAACTTTGGTGTAACGGAGCACACGATTCCTCTAAACAATCGAATTTCTTGAATACTTGCCAGCTTCGTGTCTTCCGTGAACAATCGACACAAATGCAAACATAGGGAAGATAAGAATGAAAATCGCCTGTTTAGGCTGGGGTTCACTCATTTGGGACCCCAGAAGTCTTCCGGTAGAAAAGGAGTGGTTTGAGGACGGCCCCAATCTACGCATTGAATTTGCACGTCAATCAAATGATGGCCGTCTAACGCTGGTAATTGAACCGTACTCTCCAGAAGTCCCCTGCCTTTGGGCTGTCATGACCGTGAAAAATGTGGCTGAGGCACATGGAGCTTTGGTAGAACGCGAGGGAACAAGCAGAAGGTATATTGCAACCTGGTCTGTGGGAGAGGAAGCGCCAGAATCAATTCCATCTTTGCCCGATTGGGCGGCGGCTCGCGATGTTAAAGGAGTTGTATGGACGGCTCTCCCGCCCAAATTTAATGATGCTAAAAGCGCTCCAACCCAATCTGAAGCAATCAAGTATTTAGATTCTTTAACTGGTGACACTCGCGCTAAAGCTAAAGAATATATTACGCGTGCACCCCGGCAGATAGACACTCCGTATAGACGGCAGATTGCAGTCGAACTGGGCTGGCGGAGTGAACCCTAATTTAGTTTGCCTATTTTGCGGCGCCAACTGGATTCGTTCCCTCTCCCCAAATAGTCTCCACCCAGCTGCATTGTGTGCAGCCAATTCCCGCGAATCCCCCAAAAGACTTATTCAGAAACACGAACTGCGGCCTCGCTTTCTTCTGTACGGGCAGACGTATGCCGATGTCGCTTGCTTAAATCGATGCCGACAACACGGATTTCATCCACACCCGGATATGCTGGCGCGAGCAATTCCCAATGCGCGAGAAGCGCGTCGACAACACTTTCAAAATCAACCAAATTGCCGTCGGGAAGCTGCCAACGTTTGCGTTTTTGGCCTCTATTGACGAGTAAGAAGATACCTCGGGAGGAGCGGCGGTCGCGGAGATAGTCTCCAGACAGCTGATTTTCAAGGCGTTCAAAAAGCTGTGGGCCAGTCCAATTGTCTGCGATTTTCAACTCGGTCGGAATCGGGCCAGATATCCCAACGCCGTGGAAGCGAAGATCCGGCCGCTTTTCGTCAGCAAGTTCCTCTTCTTGAGGTATTTGATATCTGCCTGAAGACATACGTTCAAGCTCACGGCCAAGGAAGTTACGCATTACTTCCTCGCTTTCAATACTGAGGAGAACACCCGCAATACTGCTGTCTCCGTCCTCCATATCGCTCTTCAAATCCAGCAGATGGTTCACCGCCAGTTCGGAGAGCTCACGATGATTTCGAGGAGTACGCTCTTGCTCCTCCTCGAACTCCCGCACTTGCTCAGGTGTCCACTCGCTCATATCGGCGTCTTGCTCGGCGCGTTGATGTGCCCTGTGCGCAATCCATCGACTAGCCTCGGCATCAGTTTCTTTATCAGCAATATTTTTCATCGCCAGATACGCTTCCTTCCCGCTAATCGCTTGTAGAAGGTTGAATATTGCGTTTCGTGAATCCTGAGCCCGGTCACGTATTGTTGGAGAGTAAATCCCGCCATTAGCGCGATCGATATCATCTGAGCGGGGAATGTGCCTGTGTAACAGCACATAGAGCTGCTCCAAAAAACGGGGCTGCCTAAAAGCTGTTCGTGAGATTGGAAAATCACTATACCGGTCGCCAAAAAGGTGATTGGCGTAGCTCATCGCATCGGTGGGCGCCTGATTATCTTGCCGCAGTCCGTCGAGATACGCGGCAAAGGCAGGAATTGCTTCTTCAGGGTTGATACCTGTCCACAGGGCGTTCCATTGAACAGGGTGGCGCGTTTCTGGATTCTCAACCCGCGACTTTGCCAAGGCCTCAAGCTGATCATCTGGCACACCGGACCCAAGAACGATACTGAGCAGCTTATTCAATGTTTGGTCATTCCGTGGCTCACGCTCACGAAGAAGATCGAAGACGGCTGGTCCTAACTCAGCCCATGCCCATTTTCCTGACCAAGCAAGATCATCAATAATATAGTGCATTCCGTCATCAGGCTCGGCTGATATCTCGTACTCCACTTCCCTCATTATGGAAGCGGTCAGTACTTTGGAATGTTGAGCATACAGCCGAGGAAACCAATTGGGGAAACCATTGAGTTCATGTGAAGCAAAACGCCAGATGCGCTCCAACTCTTGAGGTCTGATAGTTTCAACCCAGTTGGCTGTCTCACGGGCTTCGATAGCAAGTCCGCTTAACCCAAAAATTACTGATGCTGACGTTTGATTCGCTTCTGTACCCTCAGAGCGGAGCCTCGGCATCGCCCGATGGGCATGTAAAATCGTACCGTCTCGGTAGGCTCGAGCTACTTCTTCCCCAAAGTCAGGAACGAGGGAACGCCAGTCGCCAGTGGTCCACTTACCGTTTCGCTCACCTCTATTTGTTGTTCGATGATGAAGGTACCACTGCGTTTTCGAGACATCATTGGGGTCAGAAAAACCGGGGTCGCGTACGGTTTCCAAGTGTTTTGAAATATGCTCTCGCGCTTTTTTCAGGTCGTCTTTCTCGCGACGAGCACGGGCGTTGGCTTGTTGCTTCCATTTGCGTTCCTGACGCGAATATTCGTCGTCACGCTTTGGAGGGTGCAAGAAAAGTTCAAGTTGACCGGTGAGTTCGGAGTTACCCGAAACGGCGTTCTTTAGCCGCTTGAGTCTGGCTGCTCCTCTCCCCAATTGGACGTAAGCGTCGATTGCACCTGACAAGGCAACGAGCTTGTCGTCTTGATCGTTGCGCGCGCTGATCTCTGCGACGAAGTAGTTAAAGTCTTCACCAGCGATTTTCCATAATCCGCCAAACGAATACGCATGCCATGTTTGCGTTACGCGGGGTAAGCCCGTACCAGCCTTGTCGGCTCGCGCCCTAGAGACTTCCGACCAGAAAAGCGCCCGGTTCAGTTCAGGCCAAGAAGGAACCAATTCAGCGAAATCTGCTTTCAGCTCCCGCATCTCGGCCCCATAGTGCCTGGACATGGTAAGCATCCCAAGCACGGACAGCGTCGTTTTCGCGACGGCAGCGTCATCTCTCGCCCTAACAAGTCGCTCCACTCCTAAAGTGGCAGGAGCGAGAAGCCAGCTATATCGCTTGGATATCTTGCAGTAGCTGGCGTCCTTATAAGGCGAGATAGACAGAAGCTGATAAAAACCGTCCAGAAGGCGCGGTATTTGCTTGATCGGGATTCGCTGGGCGAACTTTGTGGCACCATCCTGGAGGTGGTCCACCGAGTATTTTTCGATTGCCTCCGTTCGGGCAAGCATGCCGAGAAGCCATTCAAGTTCCTCATCGCTTCCCTTGAGCGTCTCGCAGAGCTCGTTAAGCCATTCCCTATTGGGGGGTGAAGGTTCAGCAGCAACTGCCTCGCGAATAGCGCGCACATCTTCGTCGGAACCAACAGCCTGAACAGCGCGGATCGCCGCAATCCGTCTATACTTACTCGACGTCGGTGATAATGCTTCTTGTTTAGCCTCCGGTAAAGCATCCTTGATTTCACCGATCCAAATCATGCGTAAAAGGAAGCTAGCGGCTTCGTCGTTAGCTTCATGTTCCCTTAAAAGCCTACGGATATCGTCGCTCAGGTCCGGGTGGGCAAAGCGCTGAACCGCAGCGAAATGGGTTGGTGCTGTCGGTGAACGTCCTTCGGTAAGTTGCTGAGTGATCTCGCCTAAGACTTGCTGGCGTGTCGGAAGCGGAAGGGAGGAAGGATCGCCCGCCTCGAAAAGCACTTCTGGCGCGATTTTACGCACCCGTTCCCTGATGCGATCATCATAAAGTGCCACCCAGGGCAGAATCGGCCTCATGACCGGGACGACAACCTCGACGCCGTATTGAACCTTGAAAAACATATCCTCAATAGCCCGTCGCGATGCCGGGTGTAGAAGCATTTGGCGGAGCCACTCACCTGTCAAATACTCGCGAACTGTGCGGTGGTGGAATCTCACGGAGCCGTATATCGCCGCATCGAAGATCGGGCGCTCAAGAAGTGCCTTTCTTTCTTCAGGCAACCAATCAGGCAACACCTTATCGACTGGAATTCCATCGAGGCCATCTTTCCCATCAGGTACCTGGATCGATGGATTACGGGTAAGCGTTGCTGCGGCAGCAAGCAGCAATGCGCCATTCCAAGCTTTAGCGTCACTTAACGGGACAGCGTCCGCACGCTCTTGGTCCCTTTCCTTCAAGCGACGCTCGATACCATCTCTAATAATGGTGCCTCGGGTGCCAATCGCACCGCGCTTAAGCCACGAGGCAATCAAATCTTCCAGATCTTGCGGAAGCGCCGCAAAGGACCATGCGTCCGCTCTCTCAATTGCACCAACAAAAGCCTTCACATCGTTGACACCTCGTGCTGCGGCAAAGATTTCAACTTGATCGCGCGACAAACCTTCAAGGGCCAATATCCTGAATGGAGCTGTCGAGTTAGGCTTGTCGTTAACAGTTCTGGGAACGAAGGTATGCTCGCCATGTTCGGCGTCATCATTTTCACTCTCGTCAAACAGGTCGCCGTCTTCGCGTTCTACTGGCTCGTCAGCAACCTTGGTGGTTCCCGCGAAAGGTAGGCTAGCCTTAGCTCTATCCAGATCTGTTTTCGGGCGCCAAGCTGACATCCGGCCACTCAAGAATATGTGGGTCCGGTCAAGGGCCAGTTTGAGCTTGTCGCCGAGAAGCCGTAGCGCCAACTCAAAATCTTTGGGATGGCGTAGGCGAGCTTCATCAACAGAGTCGAGGAAAACCCACCCGTCCTCACCCGATGCAAGCCAATCGGCAAACTCCTGTTCAGTGCCAATATCGAATGCAGTTGAGAAGTGGGCTGGGATATTCTCCAATCGCAGAAAGAACGCTGCTTTACCCTCTGACTTTAGCTGGTGAGTGACTGTCCGAAATTCTTCTGTCTTACCCGAACCTGCTTCAGACAGAATGACGACACGGTATTCCTGTTGTAGATTGCTCCAGCCAATGCCGCCGGACTCATAAAATGCTTTCGACAGATCAGAGTCATCGCTTTCACTTGCGCTGCTGGAAAGCTCCCGAAAGGTTCGGCCTAGTGCTACGTGTTTGAAATCATCTTTATCGTCGGACATGAAAAGCAGCACCTATAAGTCTCATTTTGCGAAGCGCATTATCAACTCGTGAGATAGTAATCTCTTCCCGCGTCAAGAACTGCTTACTCTTTGCAATAGTGCTATTTTACGCCGACTTCCTCTGCACTGTCCAATGGCTTGAACAAATACGCCATCACAATCATCGATTGAGGTAAGCTTGATTGGTCTTACGCTTGTTTATTTGAGATAGTATGGGGTGCCGAGTGGCTTCGCCCCTTCTCTTCCCCAAACAGGTCTTCCGCCCAGCTTCCTTCATTCCGCTACGCTGCATTGCGTGCAGCCGGTTCCCCGCGAATCCCTGTTGTCCCCTTCCATCCCCACCGCTCGCGCGGCTCCGGGAAGCAGGACGGGACCTGTTTCCCTGTCCTACGAAGGAAACCAAGACAAGGGACAAAACCATGACAACCGCTCGCACCACCCGTATCCGAGAATTGAACGATGCATTCCGCACGACCTGGCTTACGGGCACCGTGCTTATGACCTCCGGTATCCAGAACCTGCCGGACATCACCCGATCCCACATCGTGGAGGCCGTACAAGGTTTCGACACGTTCACGCCGGACAACGATCCGCGCGGGGAGCACGATTTCGGGGCAGTGACCGTCGAGGGGCAGAAGGTCTTGTGGAAAATCGATTACTACGACCCAACCATGGAGTACGGCTCCGATGATCCGGCAAACCCCGCTGTCACCAAGCGGGTACTCACCATTATGCTGGCAGAGGAATACTAAACCGAAAAAGGAAGGCGTAGCTGTCTATGCCTTCCTTTCCATGGTTTTTGTTAAGCGGACTGCTCAACTCCGTTCCAGAACGGTGTGGGGAAGATGTCGATAGGCGTCGCGCCACAGTCTATGCAATGCCAGAGGTTTTTTGCCATCGTATGTCCATCATGCACACCGTCGCAATGCAGGCAGTGCCATTCCGCTGATAAGCCGCCGCCCAAGGGATGCAGCGCCCGACCTTGCTGATCCGGCATAGTCGAACGGCGCGGCCAATTGGCCGAAACGTCGGCATGCATGCGGCGGGCGCGAATCTTCAGCAGTTGGGTGGCTCGCTCGATAAACGCAAGGTCGAGTGCCTCCACGGATTTAACGCGACCACCCAAACGCCTGAGTTCGGGCTTGGCTGAAGGTGCTTGATCAAGGCCGATTTCCCAGCCTTGCGAGCCGAAGGCAATGCTAAACTCATCACCGACCAAATAGAACTTACGACCATCAAGCTCGCCATAAATTTCATCGGCTTCCATGGGTTTTACGTCATCAGGAACCCAACGACTAAAGGCAAGTTTATCGCCAAACGCAAGTACATCAGTGGTTTGACCGGCAATTTGCGTCGAAGAAGCGCCCACGGGTTCCGAAAGTAAATCCGGCAGGCTTTCCATTTGTGCGGGGGTTGGCTGCCAGCCCTGCTTGTAGGCTTCAGCGAGTCCGCGCCAGTGAGGCTTACCCACTTCACGCGCGACGATTTCCAAAGCAGCGAAATGTTGAATACGACGCTTTCGTGCCAGCTTCTTGGCGACGATTTTAAGCGTAGTGAGAATGTCGATGGCCATGATGATCCATTCCTTGTTGTAACGAATCCAACCGGGTGCCCACTGCCGACCGGACCCGTCCAAAGGAACGGTGTCAGTCTTGATCAATAAAACGCACTGCAAAGCTTCGCGTGGTGGGCACACCGGCCTGTGCGTCAGGCCAAGTGCATCCTGCCCGTGTGATGATTCTGAGTCAATAGGAGCTCAAAGACCCGTTTAGAGGCGGTGGTTTCTAGATCTTAGGGGCCTGCCCCTCGGCGCGCGGCAAGCACAATCCTTCCGGCCGAGGCTCCGCGCTACGCTTGTGCGCCCGCACCAACCGGACGGATTCTCCTTGCCACTTGCACACCCCGATCTCGCCGATGGGCAAGGTTGCATGACTGCAACCCCAATCCAAAGAAGAGACCATGAACAAACATTGCTATGAGATACACACCCTGAACTGGCGCGGCATCACCATCGAGGTGACTTACGAGCGTAACTGGCTGCGTTGCGAGGGTTATAGCCCCTGCCACCTTACCCTTACCACCATCGCCCCCGTGCGCTGCCCCCTGCCCGTAACGGAAACCGGCTACCGTTCGCATTTCACAGACCCAGCTTTCATCGAGCAGGCAGGCGGGCCGCTCGCCTATGTCGCCGCCGAACTGGATGCTGCGGCCAATTCCAAGACATGGCGAAAACACGAAGCAGAGAACCGACAACTCTCACTTTTCTAGGGCCATTAGGAGGGCTTCACTATTGCACCCACCTTCTCCAGCGCGCCAAAAGGTCAGCGAACACCGTCAGGAAAGTGTAGGATTAAATCGTGTCGCGTGGTATAAAAGGTTAGAAACGAAAGTGACGATCATGCGCACCACACAGTCTCTCAGCATCACACTCCCCATTGATATGGCCGAAATGGTCAAGGCGAAGGTCGCCTCGGGGGAATATGCCACGGAAAGTGAAGTCATCCGCGACGGCCTCCGTACCCTCGCCGCACGAGATGCCGCTGTCGAACGCTGGCTGAGGGATGAAGTAGCCCCCGCCTACGACGCTCATAAGGCAGACCCCACCCGTGCTGTGTCGCTTGATGAAGGCATGGCGAGCGTCCGCGCCCGCATCGCCAAGGGTGAAGGCCGCGATTAAATGAAGCATTACGCTGTGCGCCTGTCGCCTGAGGCGCAGACCGACATCGTGCGGATACATGCCCGCATCGTTGATAAATCTGGCTCAACCATCACCGCCGACCGATACATTGACCGGATTAGTGGATTTCTGAGTTCGTTGAACGTTTTTCCCGAGCGCGGGACCGTGCGCGAGGAAGTGCGCTCCGGGCTACGTATCATCGGATTTGAACGCAGTGCCAGCGTGGCGTTTATCGTGGAGGATGATAACGTCGTGGTTCTGCGCATTCTCGCCAAAGGCCAAGAATTTGGCGAAATAGCGCCTGACTAAATAGGGTATCTAAGTTATTCAGATGTCGGAAAGTCTTACCCAAGATGAGATAGAAAGCCGGTTTCAAGGCATCTGGCGCAGATTCGAGAATAAATCGACCGATAGCATCACGCCTGAACTTATTGAGAAATGGGCTTCCGAAAAAGGGCTTTCTAATATCTCCGCAAGGGCAGAGGACGTGGGAGCGTTCAATACAACTCCTTCGATAGTCTTGGAGGCCAATGGTAGGAAAGCATGCTTTCCCACCATACCACATACCGGCGACAGCGCTTGGGAAACGAGACGAGTTGCACGGGAACAGGAAGCCTTACTTTGGGATAAGGTCGAGTGGTTTTTGCCGCTGTGGATTCCACTTGGAAAGGTTGGCGAGCTTCTTCAATCCGTTAAGCACGGCTCTCGACAACGGGCGATTGAGTTCTTCGACTACCACACATCCACGTTATACACTCTGCCCTTCCAAGCCATCTGTATCGCTCAAATAATGCCGATGGCACGCAGCTTAGAGGAAATCGTGCCACTGGCACGCGAAGCCTACCTTAGCCAATACGCCGGTTATCGGGCTTCAAGCATAGCCGCGCTTATACCGGCCATCGAGGGAGCATTGACTCGAATAGCGTCAAACCTGCCGCAAGATAGCTCCGTACACGATAAGATCGACCACGCTATAAACCGTGCCATCCGCACCGCCGCCGAATTGCACTTCGATCGAATGTGGGTTCCTTCAGAGTACAAAGAACCCACTTATCTATTCGCTCAGGATGAACGTGTCTTCGCTTTCGAGACATTCCGTCGCTGGCTAAAAAACCATTTTTTTTGCCGAACGGAAATCTACCAAGGCGTAACGTGGCTCAATCGAAACATGTTTGCACACGGAACCGCCTCGTCTTGGCAAAAGGCAACAAACTTCCAGCGTCTCGTAGTGGCACTCGCCACACTTGCAGCAATAGAGTCATGGTACGATGAGACCCATCGGGTTCCGTTTTGGCTCCCCGAAATGAACGACGATAGCAAGCTTCTTTGGCAGCAAGCTCTTTTCAGAGGCGAAGCGCAGATGCTGCAAAACACGATGGAAGAAAAAATCTATCACAAACACGGTCGGCTGGTTCCGAAGATGCCAACTGATAATGGCGTTCTGCTTCGGAAAGCTCTCCTCTCACAAGAGTGCATGGAGGATTTAGTCCGACCGTTACGACAAGCAGGATGGAGCGTGGTGGTGAATGAACCAGATACCGAAGCTTTATATGTGACTGTTACCGCGTCTGATCGTGTTGAGAGCTTCAGTATTGCTTTATTGCATAGTTGCGCCACAGAGAATGCCATTTACCGGCAGCTTGCGGACACCTGTAAAGTGATCCTGTACCGTGGGTCCCCCTATCGTCAGGATTCCTTTGCATCCGGTATCTCAATACATGTCGGACCGGTTCTCGGGTGGCAACCACCTAAAGCTGCGTAGAAATCTAATTGCTAGTCCGCCCTTCACGACAATGTGAGTGTTTCCGCACTCTTCGAGTTTACCAAAACACGCAGTCTCACACGCACATTTCTACGCACACTCAAAACACAGTTCAAAATAATGAAGCAAATACAGGCATTTACATATAGACTTTTCTGACTTTTAATCAGTAGGTCCAGGGTTCGAATCCCTGCGCTCTCACCACCTTCATCAAACATATCAGTCACTTAAGACACCCATCCGCCTCTATACATTTTGGCGGCGGTGGTAGCCTGTTATTGCCGCGCGCCATGTGGTTGCGTTCGCGCAGCTATTTTCCCTGAAACCGCCACCCTCCCCGACAAGCCGTCTCCTCGCTCCAGAACCGGCCGATAAGGCTGCTGAGCCCAAAGCATGGTAGGATGGATATGCCCGAATGGCGGACCGGTCGGGGCATGATGCGGGCGGCCTTTGAGTATCCAGGCGGTCGCCGGTTTGCAGCGGGCCAAGGGAGAAAGAACAATGGCAACCCATATCGAAGACGACAGTGACATGCTCATACCGCAGGATCTGGCGGAGGGAGCAAGCCGCTACCTGGGCAAACCGCTTGAACTGCTGCCGGACAGGGAAAAAGCGATATTTCGTCATCTTGCGGCAAGACGCACCATATCGACGGACGCGAATGCGGTTTTCGACGAGAGGCTGACGCCCGGCCAGCGCCTCGCCGACGTGGTTGCCAAATTCGGCGGCTCCTGGACCTTTATCCTTATTTTTGCAGCTGTTCTTGCCATATGGCTGAGCTCGAACATCGTAGCGGCTTCGAACGCCTTCGATCCCTACCCGTTCATTTTTCTCAATCTCATCCTGTCCATGCTCGCAGCGGTTCAGGCGCCGGTGATCATGATGAGCCAGAACCGCCATGCGGCCAAGGATCGGATAGACGCCGCGCATGACTATGAGGTCAACCTGAAGGCGGAAATCGAGATAATGGCGCTGCACGACAAGTTCGATCAGATGCGTTCCACCGAGTTGAAAGCCCTCGTCGACAAACAGCAGCAACAGATCGACCTTTTGACAAAACTCGTCCTGAAACAAACGGACTAGAACGTTCCCCCGCGACTATTCGATTTGAAAACCGACGCACTGCATGCCGGCCGTAAAGCGGCAGCGGCTTTCCATTCGGCACGATTTCCAGACAAGCAATGTGCTTGCGCATCACCCCCATTGAGCGCAGAGTAAATCAACGACAGCATTGAAGCGGGCGCTGTTGTGTAAAGGTACACATGCCTTGGCCCCAACCAAAGGAGGACAAAATGTCTTCCATCAATCGCAAACAAAATGTCGGTTCGGATCGTGCAGCACTGCTCGCCAAAGTGATCGGCATGCTTGAAAGAGGTGCCGCAACTTCACGCGACGTCACGAGGCTAGGCGCTTACAGGCGGCTTGTCATCGCGGTCATTGAAGGCGGTTCGCGGATACGCAAGGCATTCCCGGTGGCATCGGCGTCTCACCATGAAGCCGGCGACATGCGGACATCTGCTCAAAAATCCGCAGGCCCGGCCGTTGACAGATGGGAAAATGAAGGCGGAGCGATCAAAGGATCGTTTTCTCCCGTCCAGAGCGGAGCAAGCATCATGGCTTCAAGTGTCCATCTGGAAGAAATGACATCGGAGGAATGCATCACATTCCTTTCCCGCATGAGCTTCGGGCATCTTGCCTGTATCGATCATGACAGGCCCTACGTCGTGCCGATCCATTTCGTGTCTCACCAGGGCGGAATCTACAGCTTTTCGATGACGGGAGCAAAGATAGAGAGCATGCGCTTGAACCCGCATGTCTGCCTTCAGGTCGATGAGGTCAAAAGCACCAGCTCGTGGACAAGCATCATTCTTCACGGCCTGTATCAGGAACTTGGAGATAACGAGCAGTGGCATGGCGAACGGCTTCATGCCTGGTCTCTGATCCAGAAACACCCGAACTGGTGGGAGCCGGGAGGCTCGACGATCCATCCGCACGAAACCGGCGCCGCAGCCGCAAAGCCAGTTTTCTTCAGCATTCAAAGAGAAAGCCTCACGGGCCGCAAGGCGGTTCAAAGGGAGGATGTCGTGCGGTGAACAGCCTTTTGTGACGCCCTACCGTTACAGATAGGCGTAAACATACCGCGCAATATTGTCATAAAAGCTCGCCAGATAAGCCGGCACCCGCTTGAACCGGGCAAACTTGCTGCCGCGATATTCGGCACGCGTGCCGACCAGCGTGTCCGGGTCGCCAAAGGGCAGGAAATCCTTGTCAGTCACATAAACGCGCGTGCCATAGCCCCAGCCGCATTCCAGCGCCCGGTCGAAGGGCAGCGTCATTACCCTTGCAGCTTTCAGGAAACGTTCAGCGCCGCCGCGTGAGATGATGTAGCAGGCCGAGGATCCCTGCGGGCCGAAAATGCAGCGCCCGAACGTGTCTCCGAGAGCGCTGGTCTTCCTGCCCTTGAAGCCGCTGCGGCGGTGGTTGGTCAGCTTCACGATCGCGTTTTCCGGCATGATCGCAGCCATGGCTTTGACCCGTTCGGAAAAGTCCGGGGTAAAGGCAACGTCGTCCTCGACGATCACAGCAACCGGCGCGTCACTCGCCAGAAAAATCTCCAGCGCCTTGATGTGGCTGGCATAGCAGCCATATTCGCCAGGCAAGGCATGGCGGCCGTTGCGCAGCTCGAAGCCGCGTTGGTTGAAGTCCGTCCACTCGGCAGGAGGAATGGTCTTGCCGTCGACACCCTCGACCGGCCGCAAATCAAGACCGAGACCGGAAGCGCCGTCCAGCATCTTGTCGAGCCGTGCACGCGCCCTGGCAATGGAGATGATATAGACGGGAAAGGTGGAGATCGGCAGCATTTACAGGACACCATGCGCATGGAGACAGGGAACCGTCTCCTACAGCATGGCGTGCCGCACGTCCATTCGCACTCAGACTGGATGGATTTCAGGCGCGAACGCTCCGGATTTTGCAGTCACGCCGGAGATTATTTCCGCGCAGCGGTGCGGCGGCAGAGCCAGTTCCAGTCTCTCGGTTCACCCGTATCCATGTGCACCGATTCGGTATGGCAATAGGTGCCGACGCCACCGCGCTCCGGCAGGGAACGCAGATAGGTTGCAAGCTCCCATTTGGAGACGCCCTTGATCTGAATGTCGGCAGCATCGCAGGTATAATGCTTGGAACCCTGCCTTATGCCCTTTGGCGGGCGATAACCCGAGGTAACAATGGCCGGGCTGTTGTAATGACGCTCGACATCCTTGATCATCCGGACCAGCTCCGGCTTGAAACAACCGACTTCAACGTGATCCGTCTGCAGGAAAAGCCCGTTCGGCGAAACGCGGGTGAGGCCGGAGAGCGAAGCAAGCTTCATCAGGCCGGTCGGTTGATCATCCTCGTCTTCGAGATGCGCGTCATCGAATTCATCGGACATCATCGAGCGGCCCGAAAGCGCAATGCCCATCGTCCTGTCCGCAGCGCCGGGCAGCGCCGCAACCTGCGTGTTCTCGGCGGAACCGCTTTCAATCATTTTCGGCAGGCGCTTCTTGGCCGCGCCGGCGAAAAACGCCGCAAGCGTCACGCCCTTGCCCTCGCCTTCCTGCCCACTTTCGCCAGCCGGCTGTGCGGCAGCCACCGCAGCAAGCTGCTCAGACGCCGTCTGCGGCACGGGAACTGCCTGGCGGTTTTCACTGTGCTGTTCCGCTGGCAGCTGCGCCGCTGCCGGCACCTGAACCGGCGCTGCAACGGGCTGGGGCTGTGCCGCCTGCACCGGTGCCGAATAGACGCTGCTGACGGCGGGGATGATTTTCTGCGATGGCGCGCCGGGCGTGCCAACCGTACCGGATGCGCCCGCCGCCGCAACGGCAGGTGCTGTGGAGTAGATGCTGGATGTCCCGGCGGAAATCGCAGTCGGCTGCGTTGTAAGCCCGCCAATATCGGCAGCAGCACCATAACCCTGGGCCGGACCGGCCGCAGCCTGCTGCTGGGTCGGACCTGCTGCGCCGGCCGCCGATGCCACGGCAGGATCGACATAATGCCCCTGCTGCGCGCCCGCCGCCGGAGTGGCGGCGGCCGTCTGCGGCTTCTGCTGTGCGGCAATCTCCGGCTTCTTGTTATTGGCGACCATCTCGTCGTCAGTCATGGCCGAAACGCATCCGGAAAGCCCGAGCAGCGAAACGGCAATGACAAGACGCTGACAGGAAACGCGTCCTTTCGCGCCATCTGCAGCTTTCATGGGTGGCCTCCGTATCTTGCATTTACAACAGCAGCACGGGAACGGAATCGTCTGCTTTCCCCAAAACGGGATTGGCCGTTTCGATTCGCGGACTATGCCTCATCCGATTGTGACAAGGCAAGAGCGCCCGAAACCGCTGCTGTTGGCGGGAAAATCCCTACCAGGAACCGGTATTCTGCATAGATATCCACGGTTCGGCTGGTGCGAGGCTTTCGCCCTTCTGAAGAATTTCGAAGGAAATACCATCGGGGGAACGGACAAAGGCCATGTGACCGTCACGCGGCGGCCGGTTGATCACGACGCCATTTTGCTGAAGCCGCGCACAGAAGTCGTAAATATTGTCGACCTCATAGGCCAGGTGCCCGAAATTGCGGCCACCGGTGTAATCCTCTGTATCCCAATTGTAGGTGAGTTCAAGCGAAGGCGCTTTTTTTTCTCGTGCGGCAGCAATGTCGTCGCGCGCCGCAAGAAACACCAGAGTGAATCGGCCTTTTTCGTTTTCGATTCGGCGTATTTCCTCGAGACCAAGCAGGTCGCAATAGAATTTCATTGATTCGCCAAGGTCTTTGACGCGAACCATTGTGTGCAGATACCGCATTTTCTTCCTCTCCAATACACGGGTCCGGTGCCGTTAAACGCATCATGGCAAGCCCCGGACAAGGACCGCGACATAAAAGCAGCTACGCAAATCAAAAACTAGGGCTTGCGTGGAACCGTTACCAAGATGTTAATCTGGTAATCAGGAATCAGTTGACCGGTGTATGGCGCGTAATCGAGGGGTTGGCAGGATATGGCTGATAGGATGTCATCGAAAACGATAGTCGATGTCGAGGACCTTTCGGGCGATGCCGTGGACCTGGTCGAGATCACCGGCGTCGTGAAATGGTTCGACGTCGCCAAGGGCTTCGGCTTCATCGTGCCCGATAACGGCATTCAGGACGTGCTGCTGCATGTCTCCTGCCTGCGCCGCGACGGATACCAGACCATTCTCGAAGGAACCCGCATCGTCGCCCTCATCCAGCGGCGCGACCGGGGCTTTCAGGCTTTCCGCATCCTTTCGATGGATCAGTCGACTGCCGTTCACCCCTCGCAGCTGCCGCCGGTACGCACCCATGTGCAGGTCACGCCCTCGAGCGGGCTTGAGCGCGCCATCGTCAAGTGGTTCAACCGCACCAAGGGTTTCGGCTTCCTGACGCGTGGCGAAGGAACCGAAGATATTTTCGTGCATATGGAAACGCTGCGTCGTTTCGGCCTGACGGAACTGCGCCCCGGCCAGGTGGTGCTGGTGCGTTATGGCGATGGCGACAAGGGTTTGATGGCGGCGGAAATCCATCCCGACAACCCCGCCCCGATCGGGATGTCCCACTGATGACCGCCTTGTTTCGCACAGTGATGAAGAGCGCCGTTCTGGCGCTTCTTTTTTTCACCTTCGCAGGCGTCGCCCAGGCTCAGCAGCAGAATTTCACATCCGAGCCGCTGACGATCGAAAGCGCCGCCGGGAAAAGCCATGACTTCGTTACGGAACTTGCCCTCAACAACGCCCAGCGCGAACAGGGGCTGATGTTTCGCAAATCAATGCCACTTGAAAACGGCATGCTGTTCGATTTTGGCCAGGAGCGGGACGTGGCTATGTGGATGAGGAATACCCTTATTCCACTCGATATGCTGTTCATCGCCCGGGACGGCCGAATCACCCATATCCACGAAAACGCGGTTCCCCATTCGGAAGCGATCATCAGCTCCCGCGGAGTGGTAAAATTTGTGCTTGAACTGAATGGCGGCACTGCGAAGCGTTATGGCATCAAGCCGGGCGACATGGTGCGCAGTGCTCAGATCGGCAACCGGAAATAACATTGCCGCGTTATGGTGTCTGAAAAAGCCGGACGACGTTTCGCCCGGCTTGCAGAATATCAGTATACCGGCTCGATATGGCTCAAAATCCGGCAATTGGAGATGGAGGCGGCAAGGTTGATGGCAATATCGATCGCCTCGACCGAATCGGCCGTGCCTTCCAGGTAGATCACGTCATTTTCGACGATTGCGGAAATACGCGACTTCTCAAGTCCCGTTTCGAAGGCCAGGGCAGAGGTGATCGCCTGACATACGCCAGCCATGCGGTCTCCGAAGAAGCTTTCCTGAATGCCTGACAAATTGAACATATGCGTTCTCCTTCTTATGGACATTACAACGCGCCAATAGCGGTTTTGTTCATCTCCGGTTCATCATTTCGTTCATCTTCCATTCATCTTGGAAAATTGGAACCCCCTGACCGATCACATTTTAGGTGATCGGGAACCATTTCGTGAGGCGGGCATTTCGCGCATGGGAGAGAGACGCGCATGGGAGAGAGAACAGCCTGAAAGGGACATGAAACAGGGAGGAGAATGACATGCTGATAAATAGAACGGAGCCGTGTCACCACGCCTCGTGGATGAAGCCGGTAGCGATCCATCTGCCGCTTTGCGTGGCCGTGGAGATTTACAGCCCTCTGGTGGCGCTGGACATGCTGATGTACCGCTGGCCCGAGGAACATGGCCCGGAATATGAGGAAGCGCGCAGGAACTGCCTCGATGCGATCGCCGGAAAATGCGATATCGAAAAAGCGCGGGAATCGTTTCTCGTCGCAAGCAGTCACGCGCATATCCTGAACATCCACTAAGGTTCGTTAGCTGCGATGATGACTTTGCCCTTCTTCACGAAGGGCTTTTCTTTGCCGCCGGACCGGTGCAGCGGCGCCGTTTCCCGCACCGCGCACCCTGCCCGCCTGCCGATGATGACATGTAACTGTCACTCAAACGTTATAATCGGCAGGAACGAATTCCATGGAATCGATTGGCGCAAATCGCCGAAAGCTTGGGAGTGGAACTGGCCAGCATGGAAACTGTTTTTGCCCTTTGCGCAATTCTGCTCCTCGCCTTCAATCTTCTCGGGATTGTTCTCGCCGGCTGGCGCCTGACAAGACGTGACACGGAAAACGCACTTGTTCGGCAAAAACCGCCGGTCTCGCTGGTAGTGCCGCTGCGTGGCGTGGAAAACTTCACACCGTTGACACTCTCGCGCGCCTTTGAGCTCGACTGGCCGGATTACGAGCTGCTGTTCTGCGTTGCCGACGAACTCGATCCCGTGATCGAGGAAGTGCGCAAAGCCAGCGCCGCCTCGCCTGCGGTTTCAGCGCAATTGCTCATCGGTGATGACCGCATCAGCGCCAATCCGAAACTGAACAATTGCGTGAAAGGCTGGCGCGCCGCCCGCCACGAATGGGTCATTCTGGCCGATTCGAACGTGCTGATGCCGCCATCCTATATCGCGACCATGATGTCAGCCTGGCGGCCTGATAGCGGGCTTGTCTGCTCGCCGCCGCTCGGCTCCCGCCCGACGGGCTTCTGGGCCCATGTCGAGTGCGCTTTCCTCAACGGCTCACAGGGCCGCTGGCAATATGCGGCCGAAGCGATCGGCATGGGTTTTGCGCAGGGCAAATCGATGTTGTGGAACAAACCGTTCCTGGAAGAGCATGGCGGCATTCGCGCGCTTGCCGCTGAAATCGCCGAGGACGCCGCCTCGACGAAGCTGGTCAGAAATGCCGGCCGCAGCGTGCACCTGGTCTCCGCCCCCTTTGAACAGCCGCTCGGCCAGCGTCATGCCGGCGAGATCTGGTCGCGGCAGACCCGCTGGGCGCGGCTGCGGCGCGTGACCTTCCCGCAATATTTCGCCCCGGAAATCCTCACCGGCGCGCTGCCCCCGCTCCTCTTCGCGATCGCCGCCGCCCTTGCCGCGGACGTCGATCTTAGCGTCACCGCCATCGCCGTTCTCACCATCATGTACGGCCCGGAACTGGCGCTCATAGCACTCAACCGGTGGCCGGTCTCTCTTTATACCCTGCCGGCCATGATCGCGCGCGACGTGATCATGCCCTTTGTCTGGGCGCGCAGCTGGATCGGCAGCGCGGTCGCATGGCGCGGCAATGTCATGACGATCGGCACAGCCGAGAGCACTTTGGCCGGACCATCAGCGGACTGAACGGAAGCTTTTCTTTTAAGGAGGTTACGCCGACAAGCGGATATTTTGCTTTAAATGGTCGGAGTGGAGAGATTCGAACTCCCGACCCTCTGGTCCCAAACCAGATGCGCTACCAGACTGCGCTACACTCCGCCGAGGCGATGGCTGGGGAATACACGGTTCACCCAAACTCCGCAACAGGGAAATTCATCTTTGTTCAGCCCATTCTCTCCATCGCCCAAAAGCGCCTTGGCGCCGCAGGGCAGCAAAGCGATGGCAAGGGATAATCGTCTTGACTCTCACATGAAGTCGGTCCATTTCAAATTTCAGCGTTCCTGACACGATTTGGTTATTCTATTCAGGTACGTGAAGAGTAATCTGGGGTGTTGCGCCCCACCGCCCAACCGGAGCAGTTTCGACATGTCTGCGAAGATTTACCGCCCTGCAAAAACCGCCATGCAATCCGGCAAGGCGAAAACCAATGTCTGGGTTCTGGAATTCGACGCCGAAGTTCCGCGCAAGATCGATCCGATCATGGGATACACGTCCACCTCCGACATGAAGCAGCAGGTCAAGCTGACATTCGAGACGCAGGAACAGGCCGAAGCCTATGCGCAGCGCAAGGGCATCGAATACCGCGTCATCCAGCCGAAGGAAGCTACCCGCAAGGTGGTTTCCTATACCGACAATTTCCGTTTCAACCGCACCCAGCCCTGGACGCACTGAAACAAGACGACTTTAGACCGGAGCATCCCTGCCCGGCATGACGGCCCCTTAGCTCAACTGGATAGAGCAACTGCCTTCTAAGCAGTAGGTCGCAGGTTCGAGTCCTGCAGGGGTCGCCACCTTTCCTTGAAAAAACTGATGAGAAAGTCTGCTCGGATGTCTGGGCAGAATGCGCCGATCGTTTCCGATGCGGTTACCTTCCCGGCGTTCCGGAGCGCATGGAAACCAGCCTCAAGCCGTAATGGGTCATGGCGGCATACAAGCTGACTATCGAGGCATAATTCACGAAAAATCCGAGCGTCGACTCGTTGAAATCCCACATGTCCAGCGAATAGCTCAGCATCAACTTCCGCCCGAACGCCATCTCGAAAGAGCTTCTTATTCCCCAAACCGCCACTGCGAGCGACGTCAGCCGCAGAATGGCGGTCCGAAAGGAATTCGCGCCTGAAACGCCAACCAGTCCACGACCGACGCTCATCACCACCTGCCAGCGCGTCCCGAGATGGGTGGCGATGATGAGCAGCACCCAGTATCCCGCGAACATATGGATTTCCCGGACGGCGAAAGCGCCGCCCATCGAAGTGAAGGGCAAGAGGTCGCGGGATATCAGCAGGCTGGTCACGAGCATGATCGTCATCGCGATTGCAAGGCTTGCAATCGTCACCAGATTGACAATGCGAACGGCATCCAGCCTCCGTTTCGTCACGCCGCCATACCAGCGGCGATTGAAGACGTTGTGGACGATGACCAGCGTGAAAAGCGCCGTTCCGAACAGCTCATGTGAGAGATTGTCGAGCCACCAATAGGCAAGGCAAGCAATAATCAGACCAACGGCGATGAGATCGAGCACCAGACGAAACCGCAGGACGCCGTTCATTTCAGTTCAAACCGGCGCATGTCGTTGAACGTGTAGAGAAAGTCCCTGTCGGACCGTGAGGTGTGGCAGCGCTGACAGCGGGCGGTGTTCTCTTCCATGTTGATCGTGCCATCCGGCTTGAACCATTGGAACTGCCAGTCGGCGGTGCGGCGGTTCTCGTCGTAGTCCTGTCCCCAGCCCTCGCCCTTCTCCATGATGAAATAACGGAAGACCTTGCCGCCGCGATAGTCGACGAGCGCCACATGGGTTCCGTTGGGAATGGGATCGCCGCGCTTGACGGCCTCGATCGCCTCGCGGGTGGTCATGATATGTTCGGTAACCTCACCCCGCTCCACCGTCGTGTAGTGTATGAGCTTGTCGATGTCAGGCATCGTCGCACGGGTCGGCTCGGCGCGGACCTGCATGCCGACGAGGAATACGGCACTTGTTACGAAGGCGGCGGCGCCCGCCATCTGCATGACCCTGTTCAATCCATGCCTCCATCCGTCTTGGCATATTGCTCGTCGGTCACGTGTTCCATCCACTCGACGGTCTTTCCATCAAGGGCTTCCGCCACGGCGATATGCGACATTCCGTATTCCGGTGATGCGCCGTGCCAGTGTTTCACGCCCGGAGGGATCCAGACGACGTCTCCGGGTCCGATTTCCTGAATGTCGCCATCCCAGTGCTGGACGCGGCCCTCACCCTCCGTCACGATCAGTGTCTGACCCAGAGGATGTGTATGCCACGCGGTGCGGGCGGCGGGTTCGAAAGAGACGAGACCCCCGCCGACGCGAGCGGGCGGTGGGGTCTGGAAGCGTGACTGCACCTTGACGGAACCGGTAAAATAGTCCGGCGACCCCGTAGTCGTCGCCTCATTGCTGAAACGGGTCACCGTTATGGCACGGTCCGGTTCGGCAAAAGCAGTCGTGGCGCCAAGGGCCATGGCGGCGGTGATCATCGATTTTGTGTTCATGGCTTATTTCTCCGCAAACACATCTTTGGCAACCGCGACTGCGGAAACGCCGCTCGGCCAGCCCGAATAAAAAGCCATATGGGTGATGGTTTCGACGATCTCCTCCTTCGTCAGCCCGTTCTGCAGGCCGAGACGGATATGGGAGCGAAGCTGGTCAGGACGATTGAGCGCGATCAGCGCCGTGATTGTCACGAGGCTTCGGTCACGTTTGGATATTTCGGGGCGTTCCCATATGTCGCTGTAGAGAACCCCGTCAGTGAGTTCGGCCAGTTTCGGTGCGGTATCGCCCATCAATTGCTGGGCGCGCGTCTGCTGCTTTTCCGGCTGTGCCGAAGGCGTTGCTGTCTGGGCGTTTGTCATGGTGATCGAACCGAGAATGAGAGTGATACCCGTTGCGAGAAAGAGGCTCTTGGTAGGTCGTTTCAAAGGGAACTCCTTGGATGGCTTGTGTCGCAGGCTCGCACGCAACGACAGGCATCGAGATGCCCGTTGCCGCCACGAAACCTGGATTTGGATGAAGGGTGGATAAACCGTCGTTGACGGTCTTAGGCCAGCGTCCGGCCGAAGAACGGGGTGAGCTTGTCAAGCGCCGCCTGCACATATTCGGGCACCCAATAGGTCTCGATATGCTTTGCGCCCCTGATCAGGAAGAGTTCCTTGTCCTTCGTGCCGGTAGCCTTGGGGAAAGCATCTTCCGTTAGGTAAAGCGTGTCTGCTTCACTACCGGCAATCATCAACAGCGGAACGTCGATGAGCTCGAGTTCGTCCGTCGCATCCCAGCGCATCAGGTCCATCAGGCTGCTCATCGTATATTTGAAGGTCGAGCCCGGATGCGCGTTGGTTCGCCAGTAGTAGTGATAGCCCTGCCGATAGAGATCGAAGGGCAGAGCCTCTATCTGCGCATCCGTGAGGTTCGCGTCGCCGGCATAAAGAACGTCGCCACCGGCCGCTTCCTGCGCCCGGGCCAAAGAGGCCTGCTGCAGCCGCTTCTGGATCGTATCCATCTGGCTGTCCTTGAAGCCGTTGCGGCGCACGCGCCCGGAGTTGAACATGCTGAGCGTCGCCACCGCCTTGAAACGCTTGTCGGTCTTGGCCGCCGCCAGCGAGTAACCGCCACCGCCGCAGATGCCGAGCAGCCCCAGACGCGCCGTATCCACGCCGGGGAAGCCGCTGATGAAGTCCGCCATCCCGTGGATGTCCTCAATGCGATGTTGAGGCTTGTCGACGCTGCGTGGCGTGCCGCCGCTGCCGCCCTGATAGGCGGCATCGGCCGAGATGGTGATGAAGCCCCGTTCGGCCAGACGCTGGGCGTAGAGACCGGTCGTCTGCTCCTTCACGCCGCCATTCGGATGCGCAAGCACGATGGCGGGATACCTCTTGCCGGGGTCGTAATTGGCCGGAGTATAGACGTTGGCGACGATGTCGAGGCCGTTCAGCCTGTATGTTACCGGATGGATGTTCACCTTGCCGGGTTCGTTTTTGGTGATCGCCCCATCATAGGCAAGCGTGAAAGGGTTCTGCCTGTAGTCGGCTGCGGCAGCTTGGGTCGTCGTCATGGTTGACACTCCTAACATTGCACCGGAGATGAAGAGAGCCGACGCTCCGAGGAACTCGCGTCTCTTTCCGTTGATGATTTCGTTCGCCATCGTCAGGCTCCTTGTCTGATCGGAAGTGGTCTGATCGGGAATGCGCGCAACGGCTGTTTAACGCGAACGGATCGGTGCTTCAGTCCAGCTTCTTGTCGGCGAGGAACTTCGAGATCTGGTCGGCAATCTCGACATTGTTCTGGTCCGACATCAGGAAATGCGTGCCGCCCTTGATGCCGATCTCCGGCAGGTGGACAAGCGCTGCATCGCCGCCATGCTTATTGACTGTCTCCACCCACAGCTTCGCCATGGCCAGCCTTACGCGCCAGTTGTCCTGTCCACGCTCCGTGGTCGGTTCGGTCGGGAAATTGTCGCCGTAATAAATGACGATCGGCAGGCGTGTCAGTTTCTCGAAGTCGGCGACAGGCACGGCCTCAGCCTTCAGCGTGCCGGCGGCACTCGGCATTTCCGCAGGCACCTCACCTTCCGGGAAGATGAAACCACTGCCGGGCTCCAGCGCCACGATGCCCTTCACATTCGGGTTCTTGATGGCTGTCAGCCAGCCGGGACCACCTGCCTGCGAATGGGTGAACAGGATGCCGGGTCCTGTTTTGGTAAACAGCGCCGACATGGCATCCGAAATCACCTTGGCGTCGTATGGCCCGGTGTTCGGCGTGACCGAGCGCAGGAACTGGTCGAGCGCTGCCGGATCGCGGGAGAATTGCACGTTGTCAAAATAGTTCGGCCACTTGCCGATGCGGAACTGGTCGAAGAACAGCTGGTCGTAGGGCGTCGGCTCGATCGTCGTTGCGACCGTGCTGTTGCCCGCGCGGCCTCGGCGCGGCTGGTCGACGAGGTAGGTGGAGTAGCCACGGCGCAGGAAGATATTCTGAAAACCCTCGCGACCGTCAGGCGTCGTCTCCCAGCTCCGTCCCGACTGAAATGCGCCATGCAGCATGACGATCGGCAGCGGCTTCGGGTTTTGTGGAACCTGATAGAACACATAGGCGTGGTCACCATGCAGTGTCTGGCCTTCGGCCGTTGGCGCGTTGTTATTATAGGTGCCGGGCTTGCTCGACACCGTGCCGCCAACCGCGAAGCTGCCCTGCTGCTCGATGACGAGCGGCTCGGCCTTTGCCGCTGTCTGGGCAAAGGCGACGCTCGAGGACGCAGCGATGGCGGAAAATACGAAGGCTGAAATGGTTTTGGTAAAAATCTGGGACATGGCTCTCTCACAACATGACGTTGAAAGAAGGCTACGCGACCGGCATTCCGGTGATTAGATACCCATTTACGATTGAAGCCATTAGCTCCGCTTATCAATCACTTTTAGTTCATTAGGGCGTTATCCGCGATATCGCAGCGCGTCCACCACGAGTGCGAAAGCCGGAGACGCGTGACGCCGATTTGGATAATAAAGATGGTAGCCGGAAAAAGGCGCGCACCAATCTTCGAGAACCCGGATCAGCGTTCCCTTTGCGATATCCTCCGCAACGATGTCCTCAGGCATATAGGCAAGGCCAAGACCCCGTTTCGCGGCATCGAGGCGCATGGCGATGTTGTTGAAGACGAGTTGCCCTTCCACTCTCACCTTGAGTTCATGGCCATCCTTTTCGAACTCCCAGAAAAGGATGTTGCCGTAGGTCGGCATGCGTATCTGGATGCAATTATGCGCCGTCAGATCCTCGGGCACC
The DNA here is from genome assembly GCF_025910175.1 of Agrobacterium sp. BT-220-3. Taxonomy (NCBI): domain Bacteria; kingdom Pseudomonadati; phylum Pseudomonadota; class Alphaproteobacteria; order Hyphomicrobiales; family Rhizobiaceae; genus Agrobacterium; species Agrobacterium sp. BT-220-3. The sequence goes on along the minus strand of NZ_JAPAIX010000010.1, from coordinate 120,096 downwards.
TCTGGCCAGGGGTTCTGCCGGAAATAGGATGGTGCACCCACCACGGCCATGCGCATCTCGGGGGCGATCTTGACCGCGATCATGTCCTTGGCAAGTTGCTCGCCGAGCCGCACGCCGGCGTCGTAACGCTCCGCAACGATATCCGTCAGCCCGTAATCGACGGTAATCTCGACATTGATATCAGGGTAATTCGGGAGGATTTTGTCCAGCGCTGGCGCAAGGACGGAGATGGCGGCATGTTCCCCCGCCGTGATGCGCACGGTGCCCGCGGGCTTATCCCGCATGTCGCTCAGTGCCGAAAGCTCAGACTGAATATCATCGAACCTTGGACCTGCTGTCTGAAGCAGACGCTCACCGGCGGCCGTGGGTGAAACACGCCTCGTCGTTCTCGTCAACAACCTCAGGCCCAGCCGCTCTTCAAGGCCGCGCACCGTCTGGCTCAACGCGGACTGCGAGACACCCAGCTTGACGGCCGCCCGGGTAAAGCTCTGCTCGCGCGCCACCGTGACGAAGGCGGCCAGATCGTTGAAGTTCTCCTGCGGCATTCATTAGGCATCCTTATAGCTTCATGCTGATTACTGCCCCTATTCGAAAATGTCGGCAAGGAATATCTTTTCCATCAGACGCGGCCTCAAGCGGCCCGATCAAGGAGTAGAGAAATGCTGAAACGCAAAATCGGAAGCCTCGAAGTCTCCGCCCTCGGCCTCGGCTGCATGAGCATGAGCGCGGCCTATGGGCCAGCGGCCGATAAAGCGGAGATGATCAAGCTGATCCGTTTCGCCCATGAGCAGGGCATCACGCTGTTCGATACCGCCGAGGCTTATGGCCCCTTCGTCAACGAGGAACTTCTCGGCGAGGCGCTCGCCCCCATCCGCGACGGGGTCGTCATCGCCACCAAGTTCGGCTTCGACATCGACCTTGAAACAGGTGAACGTCGCCACGGCACCAACAGCCGCCCGGAACATATCAAAGCCGTTGCAGAAGCGAGCCTCAGGCGTCTCAGGACCGACCGCATCGACCTGTTCTACCAGCACCGCGTCGATCCGGCTGTGCCGATAGAGGATGTCGCAGGCGCTGTAAAAGATCTGATCGATGCAGGCAAGGTCAAGCATTTCGGCCTCTCCGAAGCGGGTGTCGGCACCATCCGCAAGGCTCATGCCGTTCAGCCCGTCACCGCCGTCCAGAGTGAGTATTCCCTGTTCTGGCGCGGGCCTGAGGCAGAACTCCTTCCCGCACTTGAAGAACTTGGGATCGGCTTTGTACCGTTCAGCCCACTCGGTGCCGGCTTCCTGACGGGCAAGATCGACGAAAATACCAAATTCGACCCAACCGATTTCCGCAATGCCGTTCCCCGGTTTTCCCCCGAGGCCCGCAAGGCCAACCTCGCCCTGGTCGACGCCATCAAGGTCATAGCAGACACCAAGCAATCGACGCCTGCCCAGGTAGCGCTCGCCTGGCTACTGGCACAGAAACCCTGGATCGTCCCGATCCCCGGCACGACCAGGCAGCACCGTCTTGAAGAAAACCTTGGGAGTGTCGATCTTGAACTGACGTCGACCGATCTTGCGGACATCAACACGGTTCTTTCGAAGATTGAAGTTGTCGGCAACAGGCTTCCAGACGCGGTCCTGAAGATGACCGGCCTCTGATTTGGACGGCGATGCCGTAGGGACCTGTTGGAAAATCGACTGTCCGATCTAAGCCTCAAGGGCGTTCGACAATATTCATCGAGACCACGACGCGCCGGAAAATGCTCCGGCGCGTCGTGTTTTTCAGGATCCCTTTTTCAAGATTGCAGCAACCCGCTCGGCCATTCTGGCGAGAGCATCCTTGGGCGTCAGCGCGCCGCGCTGGAGCTGATCGAGAATCTCAGCCTGCGCTTTCCAGACTGTGCTGCCCATATTGTTGGGATAGGCATACCAGGTGGCCGCATTGTCCATCTGCGTGAATACAGTTCGGAAATTCGGATTGGCGGCGTAGAATTCCGTCAGAAGGGTAGCGGAATTCCGGTTTGTCGGCATGTAACCCGTCGTCTGTGCAATTTGCGCCTGAACCTTGGCGCTGGTCAGATATTTGACGAATTTCCACGCCGCATCCTGCTTTGCGGGCTCCTGAGCCAGGATGACGACAGCGTTGCCGCCGGTGGGCAGACCGCCCTTGTTCCTGTCGGGCATGGGATAACGGACCGTGCGCATATCGAAACGACCGCCAACAGCCTTGGTGAAGTTTGCGACGCCGGAGGGTGAAGCGACGACCATGCCGAGCTTGCCGGCGAAGAACTGCTGGTGGGCGGGGTCGGTGCTGGTATCGACGGTCATGCCGGTTTTCAGCGAAATGTCCTGCGCCAATTGCAGCGCCTTCAGGCCGGTTTCGTTGTCGAAACCGATCCCGGTCTCATCGGCATTGACGATGCGGCCGCCTTGCGAAAGCACCATGAGTTGCCAGTACCAGTCGCTGGCAAGCGCCCCGACCGAGAAGTTGAGACCGGCAACATCGCTGCTCGAAGCCTTGATCCTGTTGGCGAGGTCGATAACGCCCTGCCATTCATCGGGAAATTTATCCATCGAGCCGCCGGCTTTTGTCACCAGATCGGCGTTTACGTATAGGATGGGGGTGGATGCATTGAATGGAACCGCAAATTGCTTGCCCTCGACCTGGCCAAGATTGAGTACGGATTCCGCATAATTCTCCTTGGTCCAGCCGGCCGTTTCCTTATCCATGAACGGCTGGAGGTTAACGGCGAGACCGCGCTCCTCAAGCGTCTTGACAAGCGGACGCAGCCACGAATATGCAGGCAGGTAAATATCCGGCAGGTTGTTGGTCAGCACGTCGCGCATGATCGTCTGATGCGCCTTGGCATAATCTTCTGCCGGCACCTGCAGGTTGATGGCGATGCCGGGATTGTCCCGCATGAAATCCTTGACCACAGGCTGGAGAAACGCCGCCGTGCTGGGATAGGCATGGAAGAAATTGAGGGTGATATCGGTCGATTGCGCCTTGGCCGGAACGGCAAGGGCGCTGGCGATCGCCGCCGCGACAAATGCGAAAATTGTCTTGGTCTTCATGGTATTTTGATCCTTTGAGATACCGGTTGACTGCATCAGGCCTGTCGGGTTGCCGCCCGGCAGGCCTGTTTCTCATTTCACTCCGCTCATGGTTACGCCCTGGACGAAGCGTCGTTGCGATGCCAAAAACACCAGTATGAGCGGGGCGGTAACAAGCGTGGCGCTGGCCATGAGCGCGCCGAAATTGTCGCCACCCTCCTGACCTTTGAAAAACAATATGCCGAGCGTCGGCGGAGCCAGCTCGGCCGACCTGATGACGATCATCGGCCAATAAAGATCGTTCCAGTGAAAGCTGACGGAAAATACCGCGAAGGCCGCAATGGCGGGCAGCATGGCTGGCAGGACGACGCGGGCGACAATTTCGATTTCCGTCATGCCGTCAAGTCGCGCTGCTGCGAGAATATCGTCGGGAAAGGATTTGATGAACTGGCGAAACAGGAGGATTGCGAAAGCCGAGGTGAGATAGGGCAGCATCATGGCAAAGTAACTGTCCAGCAGCCCGAATTCGGCAAGCGTCAGGAAGATCGGCAAGGCGGGCACCTGAGCGGGCACGGCCAGCGTCACAAGCACCAGGGCGAACATGAACCGCGCTCCCCGAAACTCATATTTCGCAAGCGCGAAGGCACAGGTAACGGTGGTCAATATTTGAAAGAACAGGATGCCGCCACAGACGATGATGCCATTGACCATGAAGCGCAGCAACGGCGTCTCGAACAGCGCGCGACCATAATTGTCGGACAGCGCCTGAATGGGCGTGATCGGATCAGCCACCGCCCCAAAAATTTCGCCGCTTGACCGCAACGACGCCTGCACCATCCACAGGAAGGGAAAGGCGATGACGAAGGCGCCGCTCAGCAGGACGATGTGCGCTGTCACGGAATTGAACAGGGAGCGTGACATGAGCTTCATCGGTAGTGCGCTCTCTTATCCAGCAGGAAAACCTGCACAATGGAAAAGGCGGCAAGCAGGGCGAGGAAAACCACCGTCAGGGCGCTGCCATAACCGATCTTCAGGGCCTCGAAGGTCTCGCTGTAGACTTTATAGAGCAGCATGTCGGTCGCGCCGTTCGGTCCCCCGCGCGTCAGCACTGCAACCGTATCGAACACCTGGAAGGCCTGGATCGAACTGAGCACCACAACGACAATGGTGGTCGGTGAAAGCAGCGGCCAGACGACATAACGCAGCCGGTCGAAAAAGCCGTCGACGCCGTCGAGCCGGGAGGCTTCCTGTAACTCCTTGGATACGGTCGCCAGACCGGCGAGAAAGAGAACCAGATTGAAGCCGACGAGATGCCAGATACCAATGATCGCCAGACCGAAGAGAGCATAGTCGGCATTCGCGAAGAAATCGATCGGCGTCAACCCGACCGATGCCATCAGTTGCGCGAGCGGGCCGATGCGCCCGTTCAGAAGGAAACTCCACACGATGGACATTGCCGTGAGCGTACCGGTCACGGGCAGAAAATAGATGATTTCGTAAAAGCGGCGCGTCGTCGTCCGTCCATGAACCAGCAAAGCGAGGACGAGTGCCAGCACTACCGAGCCGGGCACGACGATCGCGGTGTAGATGGCGCTGTTGTTGAGCGCCCGCCAGAAATAGGGATCCTGCAACAGCTGCGCATAGTGGCTGAGACCGATGAAACGCACTGCAACGCTTCCCAGTTCGTAGTCGGTGAAGCTCAGGGCAAAGACCGTCAGCACCGGCAGAATCGTCGTCGCCGTCAGAAGAAAGAAGGCCGGACCCGCGAATAGATAGGCAAGGGCCGCAAACCCCGGTCCGCTGGCGGAGACCCTAACGGAAAGCAGCATGTGAGCCTCCCGCCGCAACGCCCGCATCCACGATCCCGGCGTCGATCCGCACTCCCAGGCTGTCGAACAGCAGCGCATCCGCACACGTGATGCGCAGCCATGCCATCTCACCGGGCCTGTTGTATTTTGGCTGTGTGTTGAAAGTTTCGGCACGAAGCTGCACCCGCACCGGACCTGAACCGAGCCGCGCTCCATCCAGTCGCAGGATCACTTCCGCGCCGAGACGCTCCGTCCTGACGACGGGAAGTGCAAAATGCGCCCCGCCACCCTCAGCCGACACAAGCTCGATCGATTCCGGGCGCACACCGAGACGGTAGCTTCCGTTACCGACGGACGGCGCGCGCAGACCCAACTGTACGCCTGCGGCAACGAGATCGCCCCTCTCCTCCACATCGACCGGCAGGATGTTGATCGGTGTCGTACCAATAAAACGGGCAACCGACAGGCGCGCCGGACGCCGGTAAATATCGTCCGGGGAACCGAACTGAACGATTCTCCCCTCGTCCATGATCGCAATACGATCGGAGAGCGCCATTGCTTCCGTCTGATCATGGGTCACGAAAATGAATGTAATACCGGTGCGGCGGTGCAGCTCGGAAATCTCGTCCCGCAGCTGCAGCCGCAACCGGGCATCCAGATTGGAGAGCGGTTCATCCATCAGAAAAACGGCGGGCTGGCGTACCATGGCCCGCCCAACCGCCACCCTTTGACGCTGGCCGCCGGAAAGTTGTGATGGCCGTCGCTCCAGAAAAGTGTCCAGTTCCAGCTGCGTGGCGACGGCCTGCACATCCTTCTCGATACCGCTCCAGATCGCCCTCGCCCCGCCGATATAACGGCCGATCAATGGCAGACGTTGCAAAAAGGAAAGCCGGCTCATCATCAGCGGAATGGCGATATTCTGCCGCACGCTCATATGCGGATAAAGCGCGTAGGACTGGAAGACCATGGCGACATCACGCATTTTCGGCGCAAGCCCGTTCAGCGGTACCGAACCGATACGAATCTCACCTGCATCCGGCGTGTCCAGCCCGGCGATGAGACGCAGAAGTGTGGATTTGCCGCATCCGGACGGCCCAAGCAGGGTCACAAACTCCCCTGACTCAACCTCAAGGCTCACGTCGCGCAATATCTCGACATTGCCGAAGCGTTTTCCCAAGCCGTTGATCGTGAGTTGCCGTCCCACAAATTTCTCCACCAAGAATGAATGCGTGAAAAACTCTAAAAAATGGAAACTACGGAGATTTTCTTCATGACCATGCAAAAAAATATCGCCCGTGAGGAGCGAATTTAGCTATGCAGCAGAACTAATCGATCGACATGACAGCAGCATGAAGCGTGAGGCTGGCCACTCAAATCCCTCGTCGTTCCAGCATCTCGTCGTCCAGCGCCTGGGCCAGCGCTTCGACCACGACGACGAAAGGCGCTATATAGCGGATCGATCCCTCCATGGGCCAGGGCCCGGGCAGATGAAACGGCAGGACGTGGTCGGCAATGTCGGCAAGTGGTCCTTTTTCCCGCGCGGTGATCGCCACGGTTTTCGCGCCCGCCTCCTGCGCCGCCTTCATAAAATCCAGCGTATCGGCTGTAATGCCCGAAAGCGAAACGGCAAAAGCCATGCCGTTCGCGGGCAGTTTCTGTGCCGCAATATAGGCCAGGCGACTGTCGGTCACACAGAAGACGGGAACACCCAATCGCAGCAGCCGGTATTCCAGCAGCGAGGCACATATCTGCGAAACGCCGCCGCCAAACACCACCGCCCGCGGCGTCGCCGAAATGGCGCGAGCCAGAGTCGCCATGTCGGCGGCATCGACAAGCTCGGCGGTTTTTTGAATGGACAATTGCAAAGACGAATTCAGGCGTTCGATCCCCAGGTCGGCATTTGCCTTGGCTTGCCCAGAAACGAAGTTGCGTTCCGTTGCAATATCATCGACGAGGGCAAGCTTTATATCGCGAAAGCCGTGAAAACCCAGAAGCCGACAAAACCGGATGATCGTTGCCTGCCCGGTGTTTGTCGCCTCCCCCAGCTCGACGATCGTCTGGTTGATAACTCGTTCCGGATAGAGTGACACATAGCGGCCGATGCGCGCCACCGCACCGGACATATCATCGATCCGCCTGGCAATAAGATCAGCAACGCTATTTTTCCCGCTGAGGGTCTTGCGGTATTCTTTCAACGATCTGCTTTCGGTTTGCGCCGGCAAGGCCGGCAGGGCGGCAGCCCCCGTGTGGAAACTCGGGCAAGGAAATTTCTCTCACATCTGTGCGGCATGCCGCCTTGTCCGATCTCAACCAATAGAACACAGGCCGCGTTCTTTGCTTTGCGAAGCCTTACCCCTGCCCGAACAACGTGAAGTACCCCCACGCGGCCGCGAAGAACAAGATCACGGCGGCAATCGTCAGGGCTTTTTTCGCTTTCGGCCCCAGCGGTTCGCGCGGTTTTTTCGGCGGCACCGGTTTGCGGAACTTCACCACATTGTCGTTCATTCTATCATCGTCCTGCATGTCGCTGCTGAAACCGGTGCCACATCAATGGCATCGGCATTTCCGGATTTATCTCTACCAGACCAGAGCTATCATAAATATTACCAAGTTTTCACTTCCCCCTTTGGGCAAGCTATGTCACTTCCCACAATCAGAGGAATACAAACAGCGACAGACGGACCGGAAAACAGGGTTGGCGACAATCCCCTGTGGTATTTTGAATTTTGCGGGTGACAAGAATGAATGACGCCAACAGCAATGGCCGTGACACGGAAAACAGCCAGCCCGATCTGCGGGAGATTCTGGGTACGAACAGGTCAGGCAGGAAGAAGAAGTCGCGCCGCTATCTCTATGTCGCAGCTGCCATCGTGCTGATCGGCGGCGGCCTTGGCTATTACTACCAGTCGCGTGCCGCAGGCGTCGCCTATAATTACGTCACGGAAGCGGCGAAACAGGGCGACCTTTCCGTCATCGTCACCTCAACCGGTTCCGTTCAGCCGACGGATCAGGTCGATATATCGAGCGAATTGTCCGGCACGGTGCGCAAGGTCAACGTCACCTATAATAGCCTGGTCAAATCAGGCGATATCCTTGCCGAACTCGACACCAACAAGCTGGAAGCCGACGTGCAGAGCGCCCGCGCCAAGCTTGCCTCCGCCAAGGCCAATGTGCTGAAAGCACGCGCCGATCTCGGCTCGGCAAAGACATCCATGGAGCGCCTGCGGTCCCTCGTGCAGAGCCGGGTGTCCAGCCAGCAGGATCTGGACGCCGCGCAGTTCAGCCACGATGCTGCCGCGGCCACGCTTGAAGTCAACGAGGCCACCGTGCTTTCGGCGGAAGCGGATCTGAGGCTTGCCGAGGTCAATCTCGGCAAGGCCAAGATCGTCTCGCCCATCGATGGCGTCATCCTCACCCGCAGCGTCGATCCCGGCGCCACCGTCGCTTCGTCGCTCAACGCCCCGGTGCTGTTCACCATTGCCGGTGATCTGCGCCATATGGAATTGCAGGTCTCGGTGGATGAGGCGGATGTCGGCAAGGTCGAAACCGGCCAGAAGGCCAATTTTAACGTGGATGCCTATCCCGACCGCAGTTTTCCGGCCGAGATCGAGACCGTGCGCTTTGCCTCCGAAACCGTATCCAACGTGGTGACCTACAAGGGCATATTGACCGTCGACAATGAGGAGTTGCTGCTGCGCCCGGGCATGACGGCGACCGCCAATATCATCGTCGAGGAAATCAAGGATGCCCTGCTGGTGCCGAATTCCGCGCTTCGTTATACGCCGCCGCGCGAATCCGCCTCCCGTGGCGGCGGGCTGATGAGCCTGTTCCGCCCGCCGCGCATGGGCCGCTCGCAGAACCGCGGCGACGCCGGCCCGGCGGCAACGGCCAAAAGAACGGTCTGGGTGCTGCGCAACAACAATCCGGTCTCCGTCGCCATCGAAACCGGTTCCACCGACGGCCAGCATACCGTGGTAAAATCGGGCGAGTTGAAAGCCGATGACCAGGTGATTACCGACGCAACGGCCCGCAACGCGGGCTGACGGAGGACAAGCCCATGCAACAGCCGCCGCTCATCGAATTCCGCAATGTCGTCAAGCAATATGGCCGCGGCGAAGCGACGATCCGCGCGCTTGACGGCGTCAGCCTCTCGATCCGCGAAAAGGAATTCGTCGCCATCATGGGACCATCGGGCTCGGGCAAATCCACGTCGATGAACATTATCGGTTGTCTGGATGTGCCCACAGCTGGCGAATATCTGTTTCAGGGCGTGCCAACCAGCGGCTTCGACAATGAACATCTGACGCTGCTGCGCCGGCACATGCTCGGCTTCGTCTTTCAGGGCTTCAATCTGCTGTCACGCACCTCGGCGGTGGAAAATGTCGAGCTGCCGCTAGTCTATCGTGGCATGAAGGCCTCGGAGCGGCGCGCTCGCGCCATGGAGGCGCTGGCACAGGTGGGTCTGAAAGGCCGCGAGGATCACACCACGCAGGAGCTTTCCGGCGGCCAGCAGCAGCGTGTGGCCATTGCCCGCGCCATCGTCACCCGCCCTGCCCTGCTTCTCGCCGACGAGCCGACCGGCAATCTCGATACGAAAACCAGCGCCGAGATCATGGATCTTATCACCTCCCTTAACCGCGACAGGGGCATCACCGTCGTCATGGTCACCCATGAAGAGGATATCGCCGCCCATGCCGGGCGTCTCCTGCGTTTCGTCGATGGCCATCTTGCCTCCGACAGCGCAACGGACAAGAAGGAGAACGCCGATGTTCTTTGAAACGTCGCGTCTTGCGCTGCGCGCCATCAGCCGCAACCTGCTGCGCTCCTTTCTCACCGTGCTTGGTGTCGTCATCGGTGTGGCCGCCGTCATCGCCATGGTCACCATCGGCAACGGCACGACGGAACAGGTAAAATCGGAACTGTCGCGGCTCGGCACCAACATGCTGTTCGTGCGCCCCGGACAGTTCGGGCCCGGCCGTGCCAGCACCGAGGCCAAGCGCTTCGATGATCGCGATGTCGAGGCTATTCGCAACCAGATCAGCGGCGTGCGTGCCGTCGCGCCGCAGAACCGCAGCTCGGCCGCCACAGTCATTTTCGGCGGCAAGAACCACCAGACAAGCGTTATCGGCACCACCAACGACTATCTGATCGCGCAGGACTGGACCATTGCGCTCGGGCGCGATTTCCAGCCGGCCGAAGATCGCGGCGGCCAGATCGGCTGCATCATCGGCGAAACGGTGCGGCAGGAACTGTTCGGTGCAGAGAACCCGGTGGGGCAGACGATCCGCGTCAGCAACATCTCCTGCCCCGTCATCGGTGTGCTGGGCAGAAAAGGCCAGTCCGGCCTCGGCGACGATCAGGACGACACGGTCATCATGCCGCTGAAAATCCATCAGCGACGCATCGGCGGCACCACCACCATTTCCTCGATCATGGTTTCGGCGCAGGACGGCGTTTCGACTGCCAAGGTGCAGAGCGACCTGCAGAACCTGCTGCGCGAGCGCCGCCGCATCGGTATCGGCCGCGAGGACGATTTCACCGTCAACGACATGACACAGATCGCCTCGGCCATGACCGGCACGACGACACTGCTGACCGGGCTTTTAGGCGCAGTCGCAGCCGTCAGCCTGCTGGTTGGCGGCATCGGCATCATGAACATCATGCTGGTCTCGGTGACGGAACGCACCCGCGAGATCGGCATTCGTCTCGCCATCGGTGCGCTGGAGAAGCAGGTCCTGACGCAGTTTCTGGTGGAAGCTGTGATGCTCTCCGCCTTCGGCGGCATCGTCGGCATCCTGACCGGCCTTGGTCTGGCTTACGGCGTGGTCAGTTTCCTCAACGTGCCCTTCGTCACCAGCCCGTCGATCATCTTCCTCGCCTTTGCCTTCTCGGCAGCCATCGGGGTGATTTTCGGCTATTTCCCGGCGCGACGGGCGGCAAGTTTGAGCCCGATCGAGGCGCTGAGGCACGAGTAAGGGGTGGGATTTGGAGCGGCAGTCGATGCGCTCAAGACGAGAGTATGAACTCTCCACCGTCATCCTCGGGCTTGACCCGAGGATCCACGCAGACCTCCCTCAATTTTGCGAGTGTGGGTCCTCGGGTCAAGCCCGAGGATGACGTCGAGGGTGTGAAGACGCTGCGTCAAATAACCCGACAGTGCATCACATCAAACGTTGGCCTCTGCCTCACGCTGCTTCGCCAGCGCCGCCAGATCGGCAGGCTTCAATTCCACTGATTCACCGCAGCCGCAGGCGGATGTCTGGTTCGGATTGTTGAAGGTGAAACCGGAACGCATCTTGGTCACTTCGAAATCCATCTGGGTGCCGAGCAGATAAAGCACGGCGGAGGGCTGAACCCAGACCTTTGCGCCTTCGAATTCGACCAGATCGTCCTTCGCATCCGCTTCGGTCACGAGGTCGATGGTATATTCCATGCCTGCGCAGCCGCCCTTCTTGATGCCGATGCGCACGCCTTTGGCGTCCGGTCCGGAATTTTCGACGATTGCTTTAACGCGCGAGGCGGCAGCCCCTGTCATGGTCATGATCGCAAAGCCCATCGGCTCATTCTCCTTCGACAATCGAGTTCAAGGCTCGATGCTTATGGATTTCAATTTAGTAGCGCCTGAGAGTGTCATCAAGGGATGACATCAGTCAAATCACGTCAGTACCAGCCGACAGCGACCTGTGCTTCTTCCGACATGCGGTCCGGCGTCCACGGCGGATCGAAGGTCATTTCGACCACGACACCGGAAACACCCTCGACGGCGCCGACCGCATTTTCCACCCAGCCCGGCATTTCACCGGCCACCGGGCAACCGGGCGCCGTCAGCGTCATGACGATCTTGACCATCCGGTCATCCTCGATGTCGATCTTGTAGACGAGACCGAGTTCGAAAATATCGGCCGGAATTTCCGGGTCGTAGACGGTCTTCAACGCCGCGATCACGTCATCGCTGAGGCGCGCCAGTTCGTCAGGCGGGATAGACGACGGCTTTGCCGCGTCTTCGGTCGTATCCTGGGTCTTTGCAGTGGCTTCGGCAGTCATGGTCTTAAACCTCAATCCTGATCTCTCAAATCCCGATATCAGGCGAAAAATTTGCGCGCATATTCCAGCGCCTCGACAAGAGAGTCTACTTCGGCGCGGGTATTGTAAAGGCCGAACGATGCCCGGCATGTGGAGGTGACGCCAAAGCGTTTCAAGAGCGGCATGGCGCAATGGGTGCCCGCACGTACCGCAACGCCGCGCCGGTCGATCACCATCGAAACATCATGGGCGTGAATGCCTTCAAGCTCGAAGGAGAAGATGCCGCCCTTGTCCGGCGCATTGCCGATGATGCGCAGCGAATTGATCTCTCGCAACCGCTCGGCAGCGTAAGCGGCAAGATCGGCCTCATGCGCGGCAATCGCAGCGCGGCCGAGATTGTCCATGTAATCCAGCGCGTAACCAAGGCCGATGGCCTGCACGATGGGCGGCGTGCCGGCTTCGAAACGGTGCGGCGGCTCGTTATAGGTCACATTGTCTTCGGTAACGTCGAGGATCATCTCCCCGCCACCCTGGAACGGCCGCATCTCGCGCAAGCGGTCAGCCTTGCCATAGAGTACGCCGATGCCCGAGGGACCATAGAGCTTGTGGCCGGTCATCACATACCAGTCGCAATCGATATCGCGCACATCGACCGGCATGTGAACCGCGCCCTGCGAACCATCGATCAACACCGGAATGCCGCGCTCATGGGCGATGCGGCAGATTTCCTTGACTGGCACGATGGTGCCGAGCGCATTCGACATATGGGTGATGGCGACAAGCTTCGTGCGCTCCGTCAGGCTCTTTTCGAAAGCCTCGATGTGGAACGCGCCGTCATCATCAACAGGTACCCAGACGAGCTTTGCACCCTGCCGCTCGCGGATAAAATGCCACGGCACGATGTTGGAATGGTGCTCCATGATCGAAATGACGATCTCGTCGCCCTCGCCGATCTTCGGCATGCCGTAACCGTAAGCGACCGTGTTGATCGCTTCCGTTGAGGATTTGGTGAAGACGATTTCGTCCACCGAACCGGCATTCAGGAAACGGCGCACCTTTTCGCGCGCCGCCTCATAGGCGTCGGTTGCGGCATTGGAGAGGAAATGCAGGCCGCGATGCACATTGGCGTATTCGTTCGCATAAGCATGCGAAACGGCGTCGATCACCACCTGCGGTTTTTGAGCGGACGCGCCGTTGTCGAGATAGACCAGCGGCTTGCCATAGACCTCGCGCGACAGGATCGGGAAATCCTTGCGCACGGCTTCAATGTCATAAGGGGCCGCCAATGCGGCGCGTTCGCTCTCAGGCATGATGTTCCAGCCAGCCGGAGATGATCGTCTCCAGCGCCTCTACCAGATTTTCTTCTTCCAGTTCCTCGACGATCTCGGCGACGAAGGCGTTGACGAGCATCGCCCGTGCCTTCGCCCGCGGCACGCCGCGCGCCATCAGATAATAGAGATGATTGTCGCTGATATCGGCAACCGTCGCACCATGGCCGCACTGAACGTCGTCAGCGAAGATTTCCAGTTCCGGCTTTGCGGAGAATTCGCCATCGTCGGACATCAGCAGCGTATTGCACGCCATCTTCGCGTCGGTCTTCTGGGCATCGGGCGCCACCCGGATCATGCCCTGGAAAATGCCCTTGGCGCGGTCGAACACCACGTTGCGGAACACTTCCGTCGAGGTCGTGTTCGGCACGTTGTGGCCGAGAACCATCGTCACGTCGGTATGGGTTTCGCCACCCAGAAGGTTGACGCCGCGAACGATGAGGTCCGTGCCCTCGCCTTCCACATCGATGCGCAGTTCCTGACGCACCAGCTTGCCACCGGCATTGACGATGAACAGGCGAATCTTGGCGTCCGCGCCGATTTTCATGCGCAGCTGGCCAAGATGGATATCGGCCGCACCCTGTTGCTGCAGGATGATCCAGGTCACTTCCGCACCGTCTTCAACGACGATGTCGCTGACGGAGGAAACGAAGGCTGCATCCGAAGTCACCGAAAGGTGACGCTCGATGACGGTCGCCTTGGAACCCTTGCCGAAACGGACCGGGAAGCGGCTGTGAACCTGGCCTGCGCCATGGACCGCCTGCAATTCGATCGGCTTCTCGATCTCGGCATCGGCCGGGATCTCGAGCACCAGACCATCGCGCACGAAGCTGCCATTGATGCGGCCAATCGCGTCATCCTTGCTGGCTTCGGCAAGACCGGCAGCAGCGGAGCCATCGAGCAGGCTTTCGGCAAAACGCGAAACACGGACGTCCTCGATCTTGCCGATATCGGCCGTGCCATGCTGCACATAGGCGACCAGCGAACCGGCAACCGTTGGTGTCTGCTTTTCGATAACAGGCGCGGGCCGGTCTTCCGGAACGGCGCGCAGCAGGCTCTTCAGATCGGTATAGTGCCACGCCTCGATGCGGCGGGTCGGAAGACCACCGGTCTTCAGATCGTCGAACAGCACGTCACGCGCGGCAACAACAGCGCCGTCGCCCGGCAATTCGCTGAACTTGGCGGTGTAAGCGTCGACCAATGCGGTTTCCGCTGGCGTCAGCCGGTTGGTAGCTTGAATATTCATGGACATCACCTCCTGGCCCGACTTAGGCCGCTTCACCGATGATGTCGGCGTAACCATTGTTTTCCAGCTCCAGCGCCAGGGACTTGTCACCCGAGCGGATGATCTTGCCCTTGTAGAGAACGTGAACGCTGTCAGGCACGATGTAGTCGAGCAGGCGCTGATAGTGGGTGATGACGACTGTGGCGCGATCCGGCGACTTCAGCGCATTGACGCCGTCAGCCACGATCTTCAGGGCGTCGATATCGAGGCCGCTATCGGTTTCGTCGAGAACGCAGAGCTTCGGCTCGAGCAGCGCCATCTGCAGGATTTCGGCGCGCTTCTTTTCACCGCCGGAGAAGCCGACGTTCAGCGGACGCTTCAGCATTTCCATGTCGATCTTCAGGTCGCCAGCCGCTTCCTTGACGCGGCGGATGAAATCCGGCGTCGTCAGTTCGGACTCGCCGCGCGCCTTGCGCTGCTCGTTCATAGCGACCTTCAGGAACTGCATGGTGGCAACGCCGGGAATTTCGACCGGGTACTGGAAGGCAAGGAAAATGCCCTTGGCGGCGCGCTCGGCGGCGTCCAGCTCCAGAATGCTTTCGCCGTTATAGAGAATGTCACCGGAGGTGACTTCATAGTCTTCGCGGCCCGACAGGATGTAGGACAGCGTCGACTTGCCGGAACCGTTCGGGCCCATGATGGCCGCAACTTCACCGGCAGCAACCTTCAGGTTGAGGCCCTTGATGATCTCGGTTTCGGTGTCGGCGATCTTTGCGTGCAGGTCGATGATTTCAAGCATGGTTTTGTTCCTGTTCATGGTGCGGTTTCAAGGACCGCCTCGTAGACCCCTGAGGGGCCGTCTCAACTTTCACATCCGTCATCCTCGGGCTTGTCCCGAGGATCCAGTCGGTCGGTTATCTATGCTCAAGCAAAAGGCTGTGGATCCTCGGGTCAAGCCCGAGGATGACGCCGAGCAAGAATCAGCCGACCGAACCTTCCAGCGAAATGCCGATCAGCTTCTGCGCTTCAACCGCAAATTCCATCGGCAGCTGCTGGATGACATCCTTCACGAAGCCATTGACGATCAGTGCGATCGCCGACTCCTCGGGAATGCCGCGCTGCAGGCAGTAGAACAGCTGGTCTTCGGAAATCTTCGACGTCGTCGCCTCGTGCTCGAAATGAGCGGAGGAGTTCTTCGCCTCGATATAGGGCACGGTATGCGCGCCGCACTTGTCGCCGATCAGGAGCGAGTCGCACTGCGTGAAGTTGCGCGTGTTGGTCGCCTTGCGATGGGCCGAAACCTGGCCGCGATAGACGTTTTCCGAAAAGCCGGCAGCGATACCCTTGGCGATGATGCGGCTCGACGTGTTCTTGCCGAGATGGATCATCTTTGTGCCACTATCGATCTGCTGGTGACCGTTGGAAACGGCGATCGAATAGAATTCGCCACGGCTGTCGTCACCGCGCAGAATACAGGACGGATATTTCCAGGTGATGGCCGAGCCGGTTTCCACCTGCGTCCACGAAATCTTCGAACGGTCGCCACGGCAATCGCCACGCTTGGTCACGAAGTTGTAGATGCCGCCCTTGCCTTCCTTGTCGCCCGGATACCAGTTCTGGACGGTGGAATATTTGATTTCGGCATCATCAAGCGCCACGAGTTCAACCACGGCGGCATGAAGCTGGTTCTCGTCGCGCTGCGGTGCGGTGCAGCCTTCCAGATAGGAAACGTAGGCGCCCTCTTCAGCGATGATCAGCGTGCGCTCGAACTGGCCGGTGTTCTTTTCGTTGATGCGGAAATAGGTGGAAAGCTCCATCGGGCACCGCACGCCCTTCGGCACGAACACGAAGGAACCGTCGGTGAAGACGGCCGAGTTCAGCGTCGCATAGAAATTGTCCGTCGTCGGAACTACCGAACCGAGATATTTCTTCACCAGATCCGGATATTCGCGAACGGCTTCCGAAATCGACATGAAGATCACACCGGCTTTCGCCAGTTCCGCCTTGAACGTGGTGACGACGGAGACGCTGTCGAACACGGCATCCACGGCCACGCGGCGGTTTTCCACGCCGGCGAGGATTTCCTGTTCCTTCAGCGGAATGCCGAGCTTCTCGTAAACCTTCAGCAGCTCGGGATCGACATCCTCAAGCGACTTCGGGCCGGGCGTGCTTTTCGGTGCGGCATAATAATAGAGATCGTTGAAGTCGATCTTGGGATAGCTGACGCGCGCCCAGGTCGGCTCTTCCATCGTCAGCCAGCGCTTATAAGCCTCAAGACGCCATTCCAGCATCCATTCCGGCTCCTGCTTCTTGGCCGAGATGAAGCGGATCACCTCTTCCGAAAGGCCCTTGGGGGCCTTGTCGACTTCGATATTGGTTTCGAAGCCGTATTTATACTGGTCCACATCGATCTGGCGGACCTGATCGATCGTTTCCTGAACCGCTGCCATGTCGTTCTCCAATCTCGCCGGAGCAAAGGTCCGGTGGCTTGTCAACGTATCAAGGCGGAAAGCCGCCTTATCCATCTTCGGGCAATGTCACCGCGCCGTTAAGCGGAGCGGAGCTTATACCCATGTAAGTGCGGGATGGAGCTTTTCACACATCCCGGCAAGCGGAAAATTGCTATTCCGCAATTCTTTGCCGCATTTTACGCGGCCTGACCGGCCAGCTTGCGCCGCCCGGCAATTTTCATGAACGCCGCGAGCGTGCGCTCGATATCCGCCTCGGTCGTGGCGTGGCCAAGGGAAATCCTGAGTGCGCCAAGCTTGGGGTCGCGCCCCATCGCCGTCAGCACGTGGCTTTCCCCCACTTTGCCCGATGAGCAGGCCGAGCCGGCAGAGAGCGCGATGCCTTCGATATCGAAGGCGATCTGGCCCGTTTCCGCCTTAAGGCCCGGCAGGGTGAAAAACGTGGTATTGCCGACGCGGGCGACATCCTCGCCATGGATGATCACATCCGGCGCACTCGCCCGCATGCCGTCTTCCAACCGCGCGCGCAGAGCGGTAAGACGCGCCGCTTCAATCTCGATATTCCGGGTAGCCACAGCCGCAGCGGCACCGAAGCCGATGACCGACAGAGTATTTTCCGTGCCCGAACGATGCCCCTTCTCCTGCCCGCCGCCATGGATAAGCGGCTTCGGCATCATCACCTCGCCGCGCGAAACCAGCGCGCCAGCCCCCTTGGGGCCACCGAGCTTGTGGGACGAGATGACAAGAAAATCGGCATCAAGAGCATTGATATCGAGCGAGATACGACCTGCTGCCTGCACGGCGTCGACGACCATCAACCCACCCGCAGCATGCGCAAGCCGTGCGGCTTCCGCTACCGGCTGAACAATGCCTGTCTCGTTATTGACCAGCATGCAGGCAACCATCGGTAGGCCGACGGACGCATCATGCGAAGACAGAAGCACCTCAAGTGCGGCAAGATCGATGACGCCCGCTGACGTAACGGGAATTTCCGTAACGTCAGCCTTGGCGAAGCGGCCGCCTTCGCGAAAAGCGGGATGCTCTATAGCGGACACATAAAGACGGCCATAGCGCACGGGAGCGCGCCCCATCCTGAAATCCGGCGAAAGCACCAGATTGGCGGCTTCAGTCGCACCGCTGGTGAAGGTGACGTGAGACGCCGAAGCCCCGGCAAGTGCCGCAACCTCGCTGCGGGCGACCTCGACGGCAGCGCGCGCCGCACGCCCTTCCCGATGAACGGAAGACGGGTTGCCGGAAAGATCGAGCGCAGAGACGAGAACATCCCGCACGGCGGGCAAAAGCGGCGCCGTGGCGTTCCAATCCATATATGTGCGCGTCAAAACCGTCATAACGAGAGGCTTCGCCCAATCTTCAATGCGCCAAAACGCATTTTTCTTGAAATTACAGTTGCGCTTGCCTTATGACACGACCCGAGTGCTTAAGCACACGCAAAGTTTCGAATTATTCTAAACTGCGTTCTAGAAAAGATGACACAGTTCGTCAAGTCTTCTCATCGGAAGAATGCGGTTGGAGAATGAAAAAACACGACCGGAGTACCAATGCCCGAAGTCATCTTTAACGGCCCTGCGGGTCGCCTCGAAGGCCGTTATCAACCCTCCAAGGAAAAGAGCGCGCCGATAGCGATCATCCTTCATCCGCACCCGCAGTTCGGCGGCACGATGAACAACCAGATCGTCTATCAGCTCTTCTATCTTTTCCAGAAGCGCGGTTTCACGACGCTCCGGTTCAATTTCCGCTCCATCGGCCGCAGCCAGGGCGAGTTCGACCACGGCGCTGGCGAGCTTTCAGACGCCGCTTCCGCTCTCGACTGGGTGCAGAGCCTGCATCCCGATTCGAAAAGCTGCTGGGTTGCCGGTTATTCCTTCGGCGCCTGGATCGGCATGCAGCTTCTGATGCGCCGTCCGGAAATCGAAGGCTTCATGTCGATTGCGCCGCAGCCCAACACCTACGATTTCTCCTTCCTCGCACCCTGCCCCTCCTCCGGCCTCATCATCAATGGCGATGCCGACAAGGTTGCACCTGAAAAGGACGTCAACGGTCTGGTGGAAAAGCTGAAGACCCAGAAGGGCATCCTCATCACCCACCGCACGCTTCCCGGCGCCAACCACTTCTTCAACGGCAAGGTGGATGAGCTGATGGGCGAATGCGAGGACTATCTCGACCGTCGCCTCAACGGCGAACTGGTTCCGGAACCGGCGGCGAAGCGGATTCGGTGATTGCCGCGCATCTTCTACCCATGATCCCCGGCGGGTGCGGCTTACCCCCCTCTGCCCTGCCGGGCATCTCCCCCATAGGTGGGGAGATCGAATCGTGGTTACCTCCCGGCCTTCACTGACCTGGCAACTCAGACGAGGAGCAGGCGCCTGGCCGATCTCCCTCCTTGTGGGGGAGATGCCCGGCAGGGCAGAGGGGGGTAAGCCAAGCCCGCCGTCCTATACTATTGATCGTTATTCCGATCGCACCAAAACCCCACCCGTCACCGGCTCCTTCACCCCCGTCGTCCCCGGATAGGTCAGGGGCAAACCCTTCAGCGAGCGCACGGCCAGATAGGCCCAGGCCTCCGCCTCCATCGCTCCGCCATCGAAACCCGCCTCTTCCGCCGCGATCACCCGCGCTCCGGACTTTGCAGCAAGGCCCGCAAACTCCACCATGATCACCGGATTAAGCCGCCCGCCGCCACAGACCACATAGGTCTTCGCCGCTTCGGGCAGATAGCTCGCCGACTTCAGAATCGCCGCCCCCGTCAGATGCGCCAGCGTCCGCGCCCCATCCGCCAGCGAGACTTCCCCTTTTTTCGGCGGCACGAAATCGCTGCGGTCCAGCGACCGACGGATATTGGCCGAGAAGAACGGGCTTTCCATGTAGCGCTTCACAAGCGAGGCAACGACGGTGCCGCCCGCCGCCGTCCTGCCGCCCTTGTCGAAAGCTTTGCCGGTATGCGCCTCTATCCACTGGTCGATCAGCATATTGCCCGGCCCGCTGTCGAACGCCGCAAGCCGCCCGCCCTCGCCAATATAGGTCAGATTGGAGATACCGCCGATATTGACGAAGACGGCCGGCGTTTCGAACCCATCAGGCAGGTTGGCGGAAAGAGCCATGTGATAGGCCGGGATCAGCGGCGCACCCTGCCCGCCATGCACCATGTCGTTGGCGCGCATATCGTAAACCACATCGATACCGGTTTCCTCGGCCAGCAGTGCGCCGTCGCCGATCTGCACGGTCAGCGCCTCATCCGGCCGGTGCAGTACCGTCTGGCCGTGAAAACCGATCACGTCGACATCGCTGGCTTCAAGCCGGTGACGGTGGAGAAAGGATTTCACCGCCGCCGCATGGGCAAGCGTCAATTTGCGCTCGGCCTCAGCCAGATCGCCGGGGCGTTCACGCCGTTCGCGAATGGCTTTGGCGGTAACCAGCGCCTTCTGCCAGATGGCGCGCAGGCCCGGATCGTAAGGAAAATAACCACTCGGCCCGTGCCGGACCACGCTTTCGCCATCCGTGTGCAACAGGGCGATATCGATGCCGTCCATCGATGTCCCGCTCATCAGCCCGATCGCCGTTTTGACCTCGCCCACGCGCCGCTCCCTTTCAATATCGAATCATGCGGAGATGAATCGCCGTTATTCATGGCCGAAACGGGTGCACTTTTCAAAAAACAATGGTAAAGCCCCCCGCGTTCATTGACAGACAATGACGGCAAAGGTCCAACCAGAAAGAAAAAGGTTATGTCCAGGTTCAAGTCCGATTTCCTCCGCACGCTCGACGAGCGCGGCTTCATTCACCAGATCTCCGACGAGTCGGGTCTCGACGAACTGTTCGCCAAGGAAACCGTGACCGCCTATATCGGCTATGACCCGACGGCCTCCAGCCTGCATGTCGGCCACCTCACCCAGATCATGATGCTGCACTGGATGCAGAAGACCGGCCACCAGCCGATTTCGCTGATGGGCGGCGGCACCGGCATGGTCGGCGATCCATCCTTCAAGGAAGAGGCCCGCAAGCTGATGACGATCGACATGATCGAGGACAACATCACCTCGCTCAAGCACGTCTTCGCCAACTACCTCGATTACGATCGCGCGGAAAATCCGGCGCTGATGATCAACAATGCCGACTGGCTGCGTGGCCTCAACTATCTCGAGTTCCTGCGCGATGTCGGCCGCCACTTCTCGGTCAACCGCATGCTGTCCTTCGACAGCGTGAAGACGCGCCTCGACCGCGAGCAGTCGCTGTCCTTCCTCGAATTCAACTACATGATCCTGCAGGCCTACGACTTCGTGGAGCTGAACCAGCGCACCGGCTGCCGCCTGCAGATGGGCGGTTCCGACCAGTGGGGCAACATCATCAACGGCATCGACCTTGGTCACCGCATGGGGACACCGCAACTCTACGCGCTGACCTCGCCGCTTTTGACCACCTCCTCGGGTGCCAAGATGGGCAAGTCCGCTTCCGGTGCCGTATGGCTCAACAAGGACCTGCTGCCGGTCTATGATTTCTGGCAATACTGGCGCAACACGGAAGATGCGGACGTGGTTCGCTTTGCGAAACTCTTCACCACGCTGCCGATGGATGAGATCGCCCGTATCGCCGCGCTTGGGGGATCGGAAATCAACGAGGCGAAGAAGATTCTCGCGACCGAAGTGACCGCGATCTTGCATGGCCGCGCGGCGGCGGAAGAAGCGGCCGAAACCGCGCGCAAGACTTTCGAGGAAGGCGCGCTTGCTGAAAACCTGCCCTCCATCGAGGTTCCCGCCTCAGAACTCGAAGCCGGTGTCGGTGTCCTCTCGCTCATCGTCCGTGCCGGCCTTGCCGGCTCGAACGGCGAGGCCCGCCGCCATGTCCAGGGCGGTGCGGTGAAGATCAACGATCAGGGCGTCTCCGATGAGCGCCAGATGATCGGCACCGGTGAAGTGACCGGCGACGGCGTCATCAAGCTGTCGGTCGGCAAGAAGAAGCACGTTCTGGTTCGCCCGGTTTAAGGCAACGCAACGATGTTCTTCCGGGGGCCGCGAAAACGGCTCTCGGGAGTGACGATAAGAGGCAGCGATCCCTCCACCGTCATCCTCGGGCTTGACCCGAGGATCCACAATCCGACGCACCATGGATCCTCGGATCAAGTCTGAGGATGACGTCGGGTATGAGGCTCACTCGCTATATGAGGCTTTCTCACTGAAACTCAAAAATCTGCCGGAACACACCGGGCGCGATCAGCGAGAGGGGATTGATCGTCAGCTTCGGCTGATCTGTCTGGCCTGATAATTTGAAAGTGATGCCGAGCAGCCCCCGGTCGCGGCCGTTGCCGAGGAAGATGCCGATGAAGGGCAACTCGCCGAACAGCCGGTTCAGCCCATAGGCGGGCATGAAGGTGCCGGTCATGTCCATGCGGCCGCTCTGGTCTTTCAACAGCCCCTGGAAGGTTGCGCCGATCTGTTCGCCACGCACCACCCCGTTTTCCACCGCAACCGAGCCATTGACGTAAACAAGCCGGGCAAAACCGCGCTGGAATTTTTCCGAGCTGACATCGATATTGCGGCGCACCGCATTGTTGAGGCTCCTGCCATCCTCACCGGCGGGCGTGGCGACGATGTCCTGCAGCTTCGCTTCGTTGACGACGGAAAAATTGCGCAGGTCGAGCGAGCCGCTCCAGTCGCTGCCATTGGCAGTCGTCAGCGCAAGATTGAGCAGACCGCCGCGGATGCGGCTATAGATATTGGCGAAGCGGGCCAGAGATCCGGCATCGCTGCTGGTCAGCGTCACAGTCCCCGTCGCGCCGCGATTGGTGGTCTGCGCGACGACGGCCTGGCCATTGCCGGTGACACCGCGCACATCGACCGACCGAACCTTGCCGTCCCGCACGCTGACATCGGCACTGACATTGGCGAGGATTTCATCGTTGAAACCGTAGACCTTGTCGAACTGCGCCTTGACGGCAAGGGATGGCTGCGAGCGTGATGCGCCGTCGCCCCCGCTCGAAGGGCTGCGAAGCTTGGATATGAAGGGCCGGAGATCAGCGGATTTTCCCGAAGCATTGATATTATAGCCATTCTTCGAGGCGGCGACCGAAACGGCGTAATTATCGGCAGGCGACAGTTGCACGCGACTGAGATCGGCCGAGATCAACCCGTTCTTGCTGAAAGTAATGTCACCGGCAGCGCCGAAACCGTCACCGTCGAGGGAAAAATCGCTGATCGTGGTGCGGCCATCGGCGGCTTCCAGGGTGAAGGCGGCTTTTGCCGGAATGCCGATGCCCTTGCTCCAGCCGAGCCCCGGCAGGATGATCGACGCCTTGGCCAGATCAAGCCGGATGTTCTGACGTTTCGGATCCGCACCCTCGATTTCCACCACCGTCGTGCCGCCAAGAACGGTGGACAGCTCCGGCGCGAGCTTGGCGACATGCGTCTCGTTCAGGGTTGCCTTCAGCGACAGTGTCGGGGCAACGTCGCTGTTCTTGCGAACAGGCTCCGTCATCGCGATATCCATCGGCACGTCGTCCACACGGCCCTTGCCCTCAAGCCTGAGCTGGTGGTCGTTCAACGACATGAAACCGTCGAGCGCGGTCACCTTGTGTCCGGCGAACGGCTTTGTGAGCGACAGATTCTTGAGATCGAGATCGGCCGTCCATACCGGCGGCGGCGGGTTTTGGCTGGAGAGCAGCCCGATGGTCAGCTTCGCATTCGCCTTCACGTCACCGGTGAAGTCATCCGGCTTGAACTGCGTATCCTTGAGGGCATTGATGGGTTTCAGCGTAGCAAGTTCGGCAACCGCATCGGCCGCGCCTGCAACATTCAGTTCGAGGTTGCCGAGCAGCGGCTTGTCATAAACATCGGAGATGATGAAACGGCTGTTTTCCAGCGCCAGCGAGCGGTTGGACGGGAAATAGGATGTCGCCCGCTTGATATCGACACCCATCTGGCCGCCGACGAGATTGAAATGCGCATCGACATCGCGCAGCGGCGGAATATCGCCGGTGGTGTTAAGCCGCGTATCGTCAATATCGAAGCGGATCTGCATTTCGCTGTCGCCGAGCACCAGCGGGCAACCGGGACCGCACATCCGCCCCTGCGGAATGAAGACGGCGATCGAGCCGTTCGTGATCGTGCCGCCATAGAGATTGGAAACCACCCATTCCCGCGGTTTGTGCGCCATCCAGAACGGCCAGAGCTGCTTGACAGCCGTGGCTTCCATCTTGGGGATCTGCCCCGCGAAACTGATTTCCGGCGATCCTTCGCCGAACCGGATCTTCAACGATCCCGCCATGTCTCCAAGCGGGCCGCTGACATAGAGCGAGGGAACCTCAAGCTGCTTCGTGGCCGCAGTGAACTGCCCGTCCGCCTTCAGGCTGAAAGGTACGGGCTCCTCGCCCGAAGCTTCGGCGGAAGCCACCGCATTGTCGATCCGCAGCGAAAGACCGAAGCCCTCCTCGGTATCCCTGATCTCGCCAACAACCGGAACAACCGTCCGCCCCAGCTCCACCCGTGAATTTTCGATCAAAAGCGTGCTCTTTTGAAAATCGTAGCGCGCATTGACGGTGCCGGCGGTAAAGGGCTGGGCCTCGCCACCGATGAGAAGCGTTCCGTTGCCCATGCCGACCGAGACTTCCAGCCGCGGCTCATGCCCTTCCATGGCGCGGCGGGCCACGATGCTGACACCGGTCTTGACGTTCAGCCCCTCATGAAGATTGCCCTGCGGATCATATTTCTCCAGAAACGGACCGATATCGAAACCGTCGATCCGGGCCTGAAAGCCATCGATCGTACCGCCAGCCCCGGAGGTCTTCAGCGACACGCTGGCAATTTCCCCGTTAAACAACGTTTCGCCATCAAGCGAATATCCGCCCTGCTGGTCGGGCGTCAGCGACAGTTCCCGCACCTCGATGGTGCGCGGTTTGCCCAGTTCGCCGGGCGGCAGATGAACCGAAACGCTGGAAATGTCGATTTCCTCGGTCCCGCTGCTCAAGAAAGCCTGCGCGAGCTTGTCAAGCTGCCCGAAGGCCTCCTGCAATTGCTGCGGCACCGCATCGAGCTTGACACTGGACAGATCAAACCCGTTACCCTTGGGTAGCAGCGCGGTGTCGAGTTCCATGCCGTCGGCTTCAAGGCTTTGCACCGAGACACGACCTGCCAGAAGCGCAAGCGGATCGAGCGCCATGCCGATCGCCCGCGCCCGGCTCAGATGCTGGCCGGACTCCTTTTCGACGATATCGACATCCTGCGCCACCAGCGCCAGCCGCAGCCCGGTCGAGAACCGGATAGCCGACGAGCCTATCCGCGCGCTGTAGTGAGGGCCGAGCGCCCTTTCCAGCGCCTGCTGCGCCTGGCTGGAAAGGGTCTTGTCAATCGATCCGGTCTCGACGGAGACGATGATGCCGCCGATCGACAGAAAGGCGAGCACGAAAAGCGCCGCGAAAATCTTGATGAAGGCGCGCGCCATGGAGCGCGGCGGCGGGCAATGCACGATGATGGGATCTTCCGCCTGCGCCGAAGGGAGATCGTGCAGCGCAACGATATCACGCTTGCCGAACGTAACCTTTTCACCCCGTATTTCAGCCATACGCCCGTGTTTGCCCCTGAATAGCTTTTGTTTCGCCCCAACACTGGACGACGCGCCGTTTCGCTATATATCGAATGTGGCGACTTTCACTCAACATCCCGGCGAAAGAAAGGTGGATTATGACAGACTTGACGATTGGCAGCCCGGCTCCGGATTTCACTTTGCCCCGTAACGGTGAAGGAACGGTGACATTGTCCGGCCTGCGAGGCAAGGCGGTCGTTCTCTATTTCTATCCGAAGGACGATACATCCGGCTGCACCGCCGAAGCGATCGACTTCAGCGCTCTTGGTGGAGAATTCGAGGCCGCCAACACGGTTGTCATCGGCATTTCCCCTGATAGCGTCAAAAGCCACGACAAGTTTGCCGCAAAACACGCGCTCAGCGTCATGCTTGCCTCCGACGAGGACAGGAAAGCTCTCGAGGCCTATGGCGTCTGGAAGGAAAAAAGCATGTATGGCAAAAAATACATGGGTGTCGAACGCACCACCTTCCTCGTCGCACCGGATGGCAAGATCGCGGAAATCTGGAACAAGGTGAAGGTTCCGGGCCACGCACAGGCCGTCCTTGAGGCAGCAGGCAAGCTCTGAGAGACGGCGCCTCGTGACGCCCCCTTTCAAAATCATCTCGCTGCGTGGCGGCGCCACCGAGGCGATCGCCAGCGACGATCTCGACCGAAAGACCGCATTGGCGCAGGAAACGGCGACGCGATGGTTTGAACGTCGCCTGTCGCTGCGCTCCCCGCTCGATCCGCCCTTGCCAGAACGTCCGGGCAGGCCGGAAAAGCCGGAACTCGTTCCGCCGACCGCCGTCGAGCGCCGCTCGCTTCACACCGTCAAGGGCCGCATAGCGCTCCTTCACGCCATCGCCCATATCGAGCTGAACGCCGTTGATCTCGCGCTCGACATCGTTGCCCGTTATGCCAGCGAGCCGGTGCCACATTCCTTTTTCGACGGGTGGATGCAGGTTGCCTTCGAGGAGGCGAAACATTTCCGGCTGGTGCGTGACCGGCTGCGAAGCCTGGGCGGGGATTATGGTGATCTGCCGGCCCATGACGGGCTCTGGCAGGCGGCCCATTCGACCCGCAACGACCTGACTGCGCGGCTCGCGGTCGTCCCTCTCATTCTTGAAGCCCGCGGGCTGGATGTGACGCCCTCCCTGCAGGCAAAGATGCGGGAAACCGGAGATATGGAAAGTGCCGCCGTTCTCGATGTCATCTACAATGATGAAAAGGGCCACGTCGCCATCGGCGCCAAATGGTTCCGGTTTCTGTGCGCGCGCGAAAAGAAGGACCCGGCAGCCACCTTCAAACAGCTGGTGCGCACCAATTTCCGCGGTCCGCTGAAGCCACCCTTCAACGATCTCGCCCGCGCCGAAGCCGGGCTGACACCAGCCTTTTATCGCTCGCTTACCGCCGTCAGCAACAGCTGACGCCGCTTTCCCGCCCTGAGGGCCTCTCCGGCAAAACTTCGTTAACCTTAACGAATTATGATTTCCTTTAGAGCGAGGTGCGTCCATTCGGACGCGCAAATGACGCTCCAAACTGTTGAATCTGCGCGTCGTGCTTTGCGAAAATCGGCCAGCCCGGAGAGAGATTTTGACTGATACAACGGAAAACCGGGTATTCGGCAAAAAGCGTGAGCCACACGTCCTCATTCTGGCGCGCGGTGACAAGGTCCGGCATCTGACGATCCGGCCATGGATGTCGGCACTTGCCGGCTGCACCATCGGTCTTTTTTCGCTCGGTTATCTCGGGGCTACTGGTTATCTCATCCTGCGCGACGACCTGATCGGCGCAACCATGGCGCGCCAGACGCGCATACAGAACGATTACGAAGACCGCATCGCAGCGCTGAGGGCGCAGGTGGACCGCGTTACTTCACGGCAATTGCTCGACCAGCAGGTGGTTGAAAAGAAAGTGGAAAAACTGCTGGAACAGCAGGCCGCCCTCACCTCCAGGCACGGACGCATGAGCGAATTGCTGGAACGCGCGGAAAATTCCGGCATCGCCGCTTCGCCGGCCGCACCTTCCTCTCTCTCGAATGCGATGGCACCGGAAAAACGCGCCGATATGTCCGGCGGCCTTTCCGCCATCGAAAAGCTGATGGCGCCCCGGAAATTGCAGCCGGAAAATGCCGGAACCGACAAACGGGCGTCCTACGTTCCGGAAGCCGGCGAAACACCTTCCGACCGGGCCGACCGGGTGTTCTCCAAGGTGACGCTTTCGCTGAAGGACATCGAGCGTCAGCAGATATCGCGCATAGCCAGGCTGACCAGCGACGCCGAGGACAAGGCGAGCGCGATGCAGGACATCATCCGTCAGGCGGGACTGAAAATTGATGAAAGCGGCATGGACGATGTTGGCGGTCCCTATGCCGATCCTCAGCGCAACGAAACCGATCCCTTCAATCTGTCCCTCACCAATCTCGACAATGCGCTCAACCGTCTGGATATCGTCAAGGAAAGCGCAACCGCCCTGCCCTTCGGCAATCCGGCCCCCGGCAGAACGATCACCAGTCGATTCGGCAACCGGATGGATCCGTTCCTCGGACGGCCCGCCTTGCACACCGGCATCGATTTTCGCGCCGAAACCGGTGCCGACGTGAAAGCGACGGGGGCTGGCAAGGTCACGGTGGCGGAAAATTCCGGCGGCTACGGCAATATGGTCGAGATCGATCACGGCCACGGCGTATCGACGCGATTCGGTCATCTCTCCGCCATTCTGGTCAGGGCCGGCGACAAGGTGGAGGCCGGCGACGTCATCGGCCGTGCCGGCAGCACCGGTCGCTCGACCGGTCCGCATGTGCATTACGAAGTACGCCGCAACGATACGCCCGTTGATCCGATGCGGTTCCTGATCGCCGGGGCGGAGCTTAAAACCTATCTTAAATAGTGGCCCGATTTTAACGCTTTTTTTGCGCTTTTGACGATAAATCGCGCAAAACCGCGCCGAAGGCTAAAATGCCTCGCCCGAACCGCGACGTTTCGCGTGCATTTCCCGTTGTTTCCTTGACTTTCCGGCAATTTGGGCATATCCCCGCGCCAAGTCTTTGCAAGTGTCGCAGCGGCACGCAGGTGTTCTTCCCGAACCAGAACGGAAAAAGTTCTTCCTTTGACAACATTCTCTGATCTTGGCCTGAGCCAAAAAGTTCTTTCCGCTATTGCAGATGCCGGCTACACGACGCCGACACCCATTCAGGCCGGCGCAATTCCGCCCGCGTTGGAAAAGCGTGATATCTGCGGTATCGCACAGACAGGCACGGGGAAAACCGCTTCCTTCGTTCTGCCCATGCTCACTCTGCTCGAGAAGGGCCGCGCGCGGGCCAGAATGCCGCGCACGCTGATCCTCGAGCCGACCCGCGAACTCGCGGCGCAGGTGGCTGAGAACTTCGAGAAATACGGCAAGAATCACAAGCTGAACGTCGCCCTTCTGATCGGTGGCGTCTCCTTCGAAGATCAGGACCGCAAGCTTGAGCGCGGCGCCGATGTTCTCATCTGCACGCCCGGCCGCCTTCTCGACCATTGCGAACGCGGCAAGCTCCTGATGACCGGCGTGGAAATCCTCGTCATCGACGAAGCCGACCGCATGCTGGACATGGGCTTCATTCCCGATATCGAGCGTATCGCCAAGATGATCCCCTTTACCCGGCAAACGCTGTTCTTTTCCGCCACCATGCCGCCGGAAATCCAGAAGCTCGCCGATCGCTTCCTGCAGAACCCGACCCGTATCGAGGTTGCCAAGCCCTCCTCCACGGCAAAGACAGTCACGCAGCGCATCGTCGCCGCGCACAACAAGGACTATGAGAAGCGCGCTGTCCTGCGCGATCTCGTCCGTGCCGAAGAGGCCGAACTGAAGAACGCCATCATCTTCTGCAACCGCAAGAAGGATGTCGCCGACCTGTTCCGTTCGCTGGATCGTCACGGCTTTTCCGTCGGCGCCCTGCATGGCGACATGGACCAGCGTTCGCGCACCACCATGCTGCAGAATTTCCGCGATGGAAACCTGACGCTGCTGGTCGCTTCCGACGTTGCCGCACGCGGACTGGACATTCCCGATGTCAGCCACGTCTTCAACTTCGATGTTCCCATTCATGCTGAAGACTATGTCCACCGCATCGGCCGCACCGGTCGCGCGGGCCGTTCGGGCAAGGCCTTTACCCTCGTCACCAAAAGCGACGCAAAATATCTGGACGCGATCGAGAAGCTGATCGCCGAGAAGATCGAGTGGCTGAATGGTGATCTGTCCTCACTCCCCGCCCCCATGGAAAGCTTTGAAAGCAATGCCGGCCGCCGGGGCAGCAAGGAACGTGGCGGCAGGGGCCGCGACAGGAACCGTCGCGATGCACCCGTATCGCCGGTTGAAAACATCAATCAGGTTGCACAATCCGCTGTGGAAACGGACATCCCGGCTCATGGAGACGACAAGGTGAAAGCAGAACGCAGACCGGAAAAGACCCCGCGCAATTCAGAGCGCAACAACCGCAACCAGCCGCACGCCAATGACGACAACCGCGACCGCCGCCGCCATTATCGCGACCATGATGATGGCCCGACGCCCGTTGGTTTCGGCGACGACATTCCCGCATTCATGCTGATCGTGGCCAACGCCAAGGCCTGAGCCCACAAGACTGACGCAGGAATGACAGCATGACGCCGACCATCAAGCCAGGACAAGATTTTCCGGGCGTCGGCGTTGGCCTTGCCATTTTACGTGACGGCAGGCTGCTTTTATGCCAGCGCCTGAAAGCGCCGGAGGCCGGATACTGGAATATTCCAGGCGGCAAGGTTGACCATCTGGAATCCGCCCTCGCCGCAGCAAGGCGAGAGGCCGAAGAAGAGACCGGGCTCACGATCGGCACGGTCGAATTTCTCTGTCACAGCGAATATATCAATCCGCAAGACCGCCATCACTGGGTCTCGCTGATCTTCGTGACACGCGATGCACAGGGCGAGCCGGCGCTGACCGAACCGGACAAGCTTTCCGATATCGGCTGGTTCGACCTCGATGCGCTTCCTGCACCGATCTCCGCCTTTGCAAAAGACGCGCTGAGCGCCCTGAAATAAAGCCGGGCAACAAACGGACATCACCGATTCAGCGGAGCACGGCGGGGTTTTTTCGTCCTCAGGGGAATATCTGCCGGGGAGCAGACATGCTCTCACACCCGGTATAAACCAACTCTGCGCGCGATTTCTTTTCGGTAAATATAATTATAAGAGAATGCCTTTGCGCAAAGCCGCGCAAATACAATTTTAAATTGCTTAATTTAGCACCATTTAAAAAACCGCCTCAGTTGCCTGAAGCGGTTTATACGTGATGAAATAAATACAATAAAGAATGTAATATAGTCTGGCAGTGCTTATAATCGGAACACTTCCGAGGCTTTTTACAGCCAATTTCAGTCGTCCCCTGAAACACGTATATCTAAGCTAAACATTTACTTTCCGTCAAGCAAATCTTCTCGCAAATGCGAAAAAAACACGGCAAGAAGCAAATGACGAACAAAAAAAGCCGAATATTAGCTTTGTATATCAATGCATTAAAGAAATGAAAATAAAATGTGCAGCCTATCGCGCTGCACTTTAAAAGTGCAGATTATGCTATTATTCTGCACAAAATCCGCTTATAACCGCGGCATGTTACAGCATTATAAAGTAAAGAGCCTCTCACTGAGCGCAGTCGATACTTCTTTTGGCACTCGACGGAAATTCCTTTAGCTTCAGAGCAGATATAATCGGCAGATCGCACATAATTGCATCAAAGCCCAACAACCAGGACGTGTTGTCGTCTTCCGATCTTTCAAATCATGTAAGTTCTGGCCTGAACCACCGTGTCAGGGCCGGCGATGTGCGATTCTGCTGGGGTATCGGTGATTTTTCCTTTGGAAAACCGATTGTTGCCGATAAACATCAAGCCGGGACAACAGGATTTCGATCACGTCATGCTTTCACTTCGCCTGCTAACGATTATCGCCGGTTTTGCCTTTGCGGGCTCAGCAAGTGCGGCATCGATTGGCATCGTTGCTCCGCAGAACGGTCCCTATGAGCTTCTGGGGCAGCAGGTGCGGCAGGGAGCAAAGGCAGCAGCTGCCAAGCTCGGGCTGGATATCGTCGAAATCCATGAAAGCTGCGAAGACGGCAGCGGCGGTGCGATTGCCGACGGCCTGGTGGCCGCCAAGGTCAGCGCCGCAATCGGATTTTTGTGCACCGAGACGCTGCAGGGCGTTTTGCCGCCTCTCAAGGCGGCCGCCATTCCGGCGATCACGCTTTCCAGCCGTGCCCCGATCCTGATGGAAGACGCCCTTAAATACGGCTGGCCGCTTTTCCGCCTTGCCCCATCGGACAAGGCCGAGTCGGACAGGGCCGCGGAAATCATCCTGCGCGACTGGAAAGGACATTCCATCGGGCTTGTGGATGACGGCACGATCTTCAGCCGCGACTTGGTGGACCGCATCCGTTCGACGCTGGAGCAAAACGGGCTGAAACCCACCTTTGCCGATACGATACGTCCGGGCCAGGAACAGCAGGTGGCACTCGTGCGCCGGCTGGCACGAACCGGCATTACCCATGTCTTCATCGGCGCCGAGCGCAACGATGTCGCCATCATCGCCAGGGATGCTGCTTCCGAAAACATTCCCCTCACCATCATGGGCGGCGATGCCATGAATGCGGCGAACAATCCCGTCGCACTTGCTCAGAACGTGCTGGCGATCACGCGCCCCGCCTATGACACGCTGCCCTCGGCACAGGCCGTCGCCGGTGAATTGCGCGCCGCCAACATTGAACCGGAAGGTTACACCCTGCCCGCCTATGCGGCGACGGAATTGACCGCAGCACTCGCGGAGGCGGCGCAATCGCAGGGAAAACCTGCACCCGAAATACTGGCAAGCGGCACCCCGTTCAAAACGATCATCGGCGATATCGTTTTCAATCCGTCGCATGAGGTTTCCGAAAACCCCTATCGCCTGCAGCGCTGGAATGGCCAGCGCTTCGAACCCGCGGACAAGGCCGAAAGACAGTAAGCGAAGCCGGTCGTGCCGGAAATTCAACAAGTCGCGGCCGAGGCCGTTTCAAACCCCGAAACATGATGCTAAAGGCAGCTTAACGCGTCGAGAGGAGTTTGCCCCATGTCCCTGCCCATCCGCATAGCACCGTCCATCCTGGCTGCCAATTTCGCCAAGCTGGGACAGGAAGTCGCCGATGTCACGGAAGCAGGCGCGGACTGGATCCACCTCGATGTCATGGACGGCCATTTCGTGCCCAACATCTCGTTCGGTCCTGACGTCATCAAGGCGCTCCGCCCGCACAGCAATGCCTTTTTCGACTGCCATCTGATGATTGCCCCCGTCGATCCCTATCTCGAAGCCTTCGCCAAGGCGGGCTGTGACGGCATCACCGTCCATGCGGAGGCCGGGCCGCATCTGCATCGCTCGCTCCAGACCATCCGCACACTCGGGCTGAAGGCCGGCGTGACGCTCAATCCCGCCACACCACTTTCCGTCATCGAAAACGTGCTTGATGATGTCGATCTCATTCTGATCATGAGCGTCAACCCCGGTTTCGGCGGCCAGAAATTCATTCCCGCCATGCTCGACAAGATCCGCGCGGCAAAAGCGATGATCGGCGACCGGCCGATCGAGCTTGAAGTGGATGGCGGCGTAACGGCGCAGACCGCCGGCGCAATCATTGCCGCCGGCGCCAATGCGCTGGTGGCCGGCTCCGCCGTCTTCAAGGGCGACGGCGTCGAAGATTATCGCAAAACGGTCTCGCTGCTGCGCACGGCGGCTGAAGCCGGGCAGTCCTGACCCGCCGCCAAACGCGGAGACGCCGCAAGCGGGACGACAGGGCGTTTGGGTGGGGGCTTTGATGGACAGCGACAGGCAGGACTCCGGCAACACATTATCGGCATGGCTGTTTCCACTTCTCGCCCCGCTCGTCTGGGCCGCCTCTTCAGCGACCAGCGCCGGCCTTGGTCTTTATTCAAGAAACCGGTTCGAAACCGACCATGCCGCTGATATCGCCATACTGTTCTTCTGCGGCGGCCTCCTCGGCTGGCCACTGGCCATGGTTGCCTTGCGCTTCCTCCCCGCATCCGCCGGCCTGCCGCTGCGCTTTGCGGCAAGCTGCCTTGCCATCGCATTCTTCACCATAGCGGTCGCGGCGGCGCTTTTCGCTTTCCAGTACCGCATCTTTTATGCGCAATGGCATGCACCGGCATTTTCCCGCATCTGGTTTTTCCAGCAGCTCTTCACCTCCCTCGGCGCCATCTACCAGTTCTGCATTCTGGGCCTTCGCCTCTATTTTCCGTTTGCCGCTGTTCCGCTGGCGCTGGCGGGCGCAATCCTCTGCCGACGGACCCATGACCGCCCGGACGTCCAAAGGACGCTTTGACATTTGTAATAGGCGCATCGAGCCGGTGCGCTGGCTCTATAGTTGATTGAGATTATCGGAACACTTTGCTAAACGGGCAGCAAATTCCTCCACCAAGAATTCCTCCACTAAGAAAGTCATTGCCATGATCCCTCGTTACTCCCGACCGGAAATGGTCGCCATCTGGTCGCCGGAAACGAAGTTCCGCATCTGGTTCGAGATCGAGGCGCATGCCTGTGACGCGCTGGCCGAACTCGGCGTCATTCCGAAATCGGCAGCACAGACGATCTGGGAAAAGGGCGGCAGCGCCACTTTCGACGTGGCCCGCATCGACGAGATCGAGGCCGTCACCAAGCACGACGTCATCGCTTTCCTGACGCACCTTGCCGAATTTGTCGGCCCCGACAGCCGTTTCGTCCACCAGGGCATGACCTCGTCGGACGTGCTGGACACCACGCTCAACATCCAGCTCGTCCGCGCCGCCGATCTTCTGCTCGCCGATATGGACCGTGTGCTCGCCGCACTGAAGACCCGCGCCTTCGAACACAAGAACACGGTGCGCATCGGCCGCAGCCACGGCATCCATGCCGAGCCGACCACCATGGGCCTGACCTTCGCCCGCTTTTATGCCGAGATGCACCGCAACCGCGAGCGCCTCGTCAATGCGCGTGCGGAAATCGCCACGGGCGCGATCTCCGGCGCCGTCGGCACCTTCGCCAATATCGATCCGCGCGTCGAAGAGCATGTCTGCGCCAAGCTCGGCCTCATCCCGGAGCCGGTCTCCACGCAGGTCATCCCGCGTGACCGTCACGCCATGTTCTTCGCCGTCCTCGGCGTCATCGCCTCGTCGATCGAAAACGTCGCCATCGAAATCCGCCACATGCAGCGCACCGAGGTTCTGGAAGCGGAAGAGTTCTTCTCTCCCGGCCAGAAGGGTTCCTCCGCCATGCCGCACAAGCGCAACCCGGTGCTCACCGAAAACCTGACAGGCCTTGCCCGTCTGGTGCGCATGTCGGTCGTTCCGGCCATGGAAAACGTGGCGCTCTGGCATGAGCGCGATATCAGCCACTCCTCCGTGGAGCGCGCCATCGGCCCCGACACCACCGTTACCCTCGACTTCGCACTGAACCGCCTTGCCGGCGTCATCGAAAAGCTGGTGATCTACCCGGACAACATGTTGAAGAACATGAACAAGTTCCGTGGCCTCGTGCATTCGCAGCGCGTTCTCTTGGCGCTGACGCAGGCCGGCGTTTCCCGCGAGGACGCCTATCGCCTGGTGCAGCGCAACGCCATGAAGGTCTGGGAACAGGGTGCGGATTTCCTGGAGGAACTGCTGGGCGATGAGGAAGTGCGCGCCGCCCTTCCCGAAGATGCCATCCGCGAGAAGTTCGATCTCGGCTACCACACCAAGCATGTCGACACGATCTTCAAGCGCGTCTTCGGCAACGCCTGAGCAAACACCCTGAAGTTAATGCCGTCGCGGCCTTGATCGCGGCGGCATCACGACACAGATATGGGCGCATGAAAGTTTCAGAAGCAGATATCCTCATCGTACCGGGTTACACCAATTCCGGCCCAGACCACTGGCAGACCCGCTGGGAGCGCAAACTTTCCACCGCGCGCCGTGTCGAGCAGGCCGAGTGGACAAAACCGGTGAGGCACGATTGGGTGGCGCGGCTCGTGGAAGAGGTCAACGCCTCGACCAAGCCCGTCGTTCTCGTCGCCCATTCGCTGGGTGTTCCGACCGTCATCCACGCCATTCCGGAAATCGGCAGGAAAGTTGCAGGCGCGCTTCTCGTCGCACCGCCGGATGTCGCCAATCCGGATATCCGGCCGAAACATCTGATGACCTTCGGCCCCTATCCGCGCGATCCGCTGCCATTTCCGGCCATCACCATCGCCAGCCGCAACGATCCCTTCGGCTCCTATGAACATGCCGACGATATTGCCGCCGCCTGGGGTTCGCTGCTGATCGATGCCGGCATGTCCGGCCATATCAACGCCGAGTCCGGCCATGGCCCATGGCCCGAAGGCGGCATGGTGTTCGCCCAGTTCCTGAGCCGCCTGAAGGCAAACGAGCCCTGAGAGGGACGAAGGGCGAGACCCGTCCCGCCCCTTGCCGCTCGCGCCGGCCGATTTTCAGCCATGAGACATTGTCGGCCCGACATAAGAATTGAAGGGAAGATATGCGCGCTGCATTGTAGAATGCACTCTTTTCCTTTATGGGACCGCTCAAAGACAGAAACGTAACGCCACCAGAATCGGCGTCAACCAAGAGACCTGCCATTATGAACCGTCGCCGCCGTATTTACGAAGGCAAGGCCAAGATCCTTTACGAAGGTCCGGAGCCAGGCACGCTTATCCAGTTCTTCAAGGACGATGCGACCGCCTTCAACAAGAAGAAACACGAAGTCATCGACGGCAAGGGTGTGCTGAACAACCGTATCTGCGAATATGTCTTCACGCATCTGAACAAGATCGGCATTCCCACCCACTTCATCCGCCGCCTCAACATGCGTGAGCAGCTGATCAAGGAAGTGGAGATGATCCCGCTCGAGATCGTCGTGCGCAATGTCGCCGCCGGCTCTCTGTCCAAGCGCCTCGGCATCGAGGAAGGCGTGGTGCTGCCGCGCTCCATCATCGAATTCTATTACAAGTCGGATGAGCTGGAAGACCCGATGGTCTCCGAAGAGCACATCACGGCTTTCGGCTGGGCCAACCCCGCCGAGCTTGACGACATCATGGCGCTTGCCATCCGCGTCAACGACTTCCTGTCCGGCCTCTTCCTCGGCGTCGGCATCCAGCTCGTTGATTTCAAGATCGAATGCGGCCGCCTTTTCGAAGGCGACATGATGCGCATCATCCTCGCCGACGAGATTTCGCCAGACAGCTGCCGCCTGTGGGACATCGAGACCCAGAAAAAGATGGATAAGGACCTGTTCCGCCGCGACATGGGCGGGCTTCTCGAAGCCTATTCCGAAGTTGCGCGCCGTCTCGGCATCATCAATGAAAACGAACCGATCCGCGGCACCGGCCCAGTCCTGGTAAAGTAATATCGGCCTCGTGAAGTAATATTGGCCTAGCAAGGTAAAATCAGGAGAAGATCAGGTGATCAAGGCACGGGTGACTGTTACGCTGAAGAACGGCGTTCTCGATCCGCAGGGCAAGGCAATCGAAGGCGCGCTCGGCAGCCTCGGTTTCGGTGGCGTCGGCCATGTCCGTCAGGGCAAGGTCTTCGACCTGGAGCTCGAAGGCGCCGACAAGGCCAAGGCCGAGACCGACCTGAAGGCGATGTGCGAAAAGCTTCTGGCCAATACGGTTATCGAAAACTACTCTATCGCCATTCTCTAAAAGCCGCAGGAGCCGCCGACCATGAAATCCGCTGTCGTCCAACTTCCCGGCCTGAACCGCGACCGCGACATGATCGCGGCGCTCACGAAAATCTCCGGCACGGCGCCCGTCACCATCTGGCAGACGGAAACGACACTTCCGGATGTGGACCTGATCGTCATTCCCGGCGGCTTCTCCTATGGCGACTATCTGCGTTGCGGCGCCATCGCCGCCCGCATGCCGGTCATGCAGGCCATCCGCGAAAAGGCCGAAAAGGGCGTCAAGGTTCTCGGCGTCTGCAACGGCTTCCAGATATTGGTCGAAGCCGGCATGCTGCCGGGCGCTCTGATGCGCAACGCCTCCCTGAAATTCGTCTGCCGTGAAGTGAAACTCGAAGTCGTCAACAACGACACCGAATTCACCCGCGCCTATGACAAGGGCCAGGTCCTGCGTTGCCCCGTCGCCCATCACGACGGCAACTACTTCCTCGATACGGATGAGCTCAAGTCCGTTGAAGACAAGGGTCAGGTCGTGTTCCGTTATGCTGACGGCACCAACCCCAACGGCTCGCTGAACGACATTGCCGGCGTCATCAACGCACAGGGCAACGTTCTCGGCATGATGCCGCATCCTGAAAACCTGATCGAGGCCGCCCATGGCGGCAATGACGGCCGCGGCCTCTTTGCCTCGGCGCTCGGCGTCATCGCAGCCTGACAGACCGGGCGGGCTTCAAGCCCGCCTTTTTAATGCCCGCTTGCGGCTGCCGCTTCGGCCTCTCTTCTGGATGACCTGATGTCTCTTGCTTTTCGACTGAATGCCTACAAAGCTACCGGACTGATCCTTGCTGCCGTCGCACTCGCCGCCTGCCAGCCGAAACCGCAGCCGGCGGCCTCCGTTTCCCGCGCCGCCCTGCCGACGATGGAACGGATCGCGCTAGGTGCCAATGCCTGCTGGTTCAAGTCGGGGGATGCAGCTTTCAAGGCCTACCGTCTGGCGCCGGAGTTGAACTCCTTCTCCGGTCGGCCGCGCATTCTGCTCGTGCCGCGCAACAGCCCGGAATCGCGCCCCATGCTGGTCGTACAGGCCGAGGGTAACCCGGCAAAGCTCGATGCTTTCGGCCCCATGATGAACGAGACCGTTTCAGGCCGCATCGCAACCGATGTCAAACGCTGGGCGAATGGCGGCAAGGGCTGCTGATCTAGCGACCCTGACGTGCTCAGTTAAAAATTTGACGACAAGGCCACCAAGCACGCGACGTCATCCTCGGGCTTGACCCGAGGATCCACAGCCGCGTGAGATGGGTCCTCGGGTCAAGCCTGAGGACGACAAAGGGTGGAAAATCCAATACAAAAAGACCCGCCAACGCCGGTTGGGACTGGCGTGGCGGGCCTGCCGAATGGCAATTCAGGCACCGGGGAAAGATGGCGCCGCTCTCCGGCAGAAAATTAAAGCGGCCGCGTTGGCCACGAGAAAAGCTGCGACTTTGCGGCCTCCTTCAAGGCCTCGTCGCGCGTGACGCCGATATCCTGCAGAAGATCGTCCGACAGTTCACGCAAAGCGAGCCGTCCCTGTCGTTTGTCGTGCCACTTGAACAAGCCCGTAATCAGGCGACCAATAAGCGTGCGAGCGATCTCAGCCGGATACGGCGCCGGTGCGACCATGTCGCCGGCATCGCGGAACACGCGTTCCCGTTCGTAACCGTCAGGATAAATTGTATCCGTTGTCGAAAGGTATTGATCCATCTTGCGCATATTGCACCTATTGTCTCCGTGCGTTTAGCCTCACTTAATGCATCCAATAAATACAATTGACTTGGATACAGATACAATGCATAAATTGTCACCATGACAAATTGGCTTCCCGACATTACCGAGGGCAATGGGCCCATTTACCTGCGCCTTGCAGACAGTATCGAAGGCGCGATTTCGGACGGCATTCTGAAGGCGGGCTCGAAATTGCCGCCGCAACGCAATCTCGCTTATGATCTCGGCGTAACAATCGGCACAATCAGCCGGGCCTATGCGCTCATCCACGAGCGTGGTCTCGTCAGCGGCGAAGTCGGGCGCGGTACTTATGTCAACGAGAGCAAGACCCCTGCCCCGTCGTCGCGTATCGAACCGGCAGCGTCTGCATTCGGCGGCACACGCCACCCGATCGAAACCAGCGCGGAGTTTCGGCTGAACACCACCGCAGCACCCGATGTCGGCCAGAGCGCGCTGATCACCCGGCATATCGAGGCCGTCACCCGGGACCATCCTTTCGAAGTCGCCAACTACACCCGCACGCTTCCAGACAGTTGGTGTATGGCAGGCGTCCGCTGGCTTTCCCAGCACGGCTGGTCGCCGAAACCGGAAAACATCGTTTCGACGCTCGGCGCCCATGCGGCGGTGATGAGCGTGGTGACGGCGATGACGGCGCCGGGCGACCGGATCGTTTTCGAACCCCTCACCTATTCCCACATCAGCCGCAGCGCCGCGCTCGCCGGACGGCGGGTAACGCTGGTGGAAGCGGATGAGAAGGGCATTGTCCCTGATGATTTCGAGCGCATCTGCGCCCAGCAGCACCCCAAGATGATCTTCCTGATGTCGGCCGGCCAGAACCCGACCTGCGCCACCCTGCCCGAGGAGCGGCGGCGGGCAATCGCCGATATCGCCCGCAGATACGGCGTATGGATCGTCGAGGACAATCTCTATGGCGCCATGACCCGCGAGGCCATTCCCCTGATTGCCGAATTTGCGCCCGATATAACCTTCGTTGTCGGCGGCCTGTCCAAATCCGTTTCAGCCGGCGTCCGCGGCGGCTGGGTCGCCTGCCCGGCACAATTCTCATCGCGGATACGCATTTCGCATTCGATGATAACCGGCGGCCTGCCCTTCATGCTGGCAGAACTGAATGCGCGGCTCGTCAACAGCGGCGACGCCGATGACATCCGCAAGGATTGCATTGCCGAGATCAACCAGCGCGAGGCGATCGCCAGACGCGTTTTTACCGGGCTGGAATTCAACTCCCTGCCGGATATCGCCTTCCTGTGGCTGCGGCTGCCCGAGCCCTGGCTTTCCGGCACATTCCGCAATGCCGCCATGAAGGAAGGCGTGCTGATCGACGACGAGGACGAGTTCAAGGCTGGGCGCACGGAGAAGGTTTTCCACCGTGTCCGCATCAGCTTCTCCGGGCCTCCCAAACGCGAGGATCTAACCCATGCCTTCGGCACCTTGCGGCATCTGCTCGATAATGGTTCGGCCGGTTATGAAAGCGAGGCGTGAGCGGGAACGAGTCTTTCCTGCAACACGACCTCTAATTCAGTAACTCATTATTTACCAAACCGGCGAATCTGCCATCCTTTCCCTACTTCGGAGCGGGGAATGATTCGATGGCAGCATTCGGTTCCATATCCGCCAGGGCATTTGTTGCTCTCGCGATGGTTTTCGCAGCATGTGTGTTGAGTGACATGACGCCGGCCGCCGCCGCAGACGGCACGGTGTTCGATGAATTGCGTTTCGGGGTCACGACCTCGCTCGCCGATCGCGGTGGCGGTGGCGAAGACGGCGTATTCCCGGCCTTTACCGCGTATTTCGATCCCTTCGCGAGCGCCTCGGCCGTCACCCTTGGCGAAAAGCTTGCCCGCCCACGCCTGCATCTGGGTGCGGAAATCGGCACCGAGGGCGAAGCAAATACCATTTACGGCGGCGTCAACTGGACCTTCGACCTCAATCCGAAAATTTTCGTCGACCTCGGCTTTGGCGGCCTGTGGCATGACGGCAGGCTGAGAAACGGCCCGGGCGAAACCGGCGCGGAATTCGGCTGCCGCGTGCTTTTTCATGAATATGCCGCCATCGGATATCGCTTCAACAGCAACTGGAATATCTCGACCCAGATCGAACATGCCTCCCACGCCAATCTGTGCGACGGCCCCAATGACGGGCTGACGCGTGTCGGACTTATGGTCGGCTACAAGTTCTGAATAAGCCAACAAAGCAGCGTTTTGCCGGCAAAACGGCGCATTTTCCTGTCGCACGATCAAGCCTCTTGCGGTAAAGAACCGGAAACTTTCCTCGGCTCGAACCGCGTGAGACCTATGTCTATCTCAAATTCCATCAAGATCACCCCGGAACTCGTTGCATCCCACGGGCTGAAGCCCGACGAATACCAGCGTATCCTCGACCTGATCGGACGGGAGCCAAGCTTTACCGAGCTTGGCATCTTCTCGGCCATGTGGAACGAGCACTGCTCCTACAAGTCCTCCAAGAAGTGGCTGAAGACCCTGCCGACCAAGGGCCCACGCGTCATTCAGGGCCCCGGTGAAAATGCCGGCGTGGTGGATATCGATGATGGCGACTGCGTCGTCTTCAAGATGGAGAGCCACAACCACCCATCCTACATCGAACCCTATCAGGGTGCGGCGACCGGCGTCGGCGGCATCCTGCGTGACGTCTT
Source organism: Agrobacterium sp. BT-220-3 (assembly GCF_025910175.1). Lineage (NCBI taxonomy): Bacteria > Pseudomonadati > Pseudomonadota > Alphaproteobacteria > Hyphomicrobiales > Rhizobiaceae > Agrobacterium > Agrobacterium sp. BT-220-3. Next base: position 78,504 of record NZ_JAPAIX010000010.1, on the reverse strand, counting down.
CACCATGGGCGCACGCCCGATCGCGGCCATGAACGCCCTGCGTTTCGGCGCACCCGATCATCCGAAAACCCGCCACCTCGTGGCTGGCGTCGTCGCCGGTGTTGGCGGTTACGGCAACTCCTTCGGCGTGCCGACCGTCGGCGGCGAAGTGGAGTTCGACCCGCGCTACAACGGCAACATCCTCGTTAACGCCTTTGCCGCCGGCCTTGCCAAGTCCAATGCGATCTTCCTGTCGGAAGCCAAGGGCGTCGGCCTGCCGGTGGTCTATCTCGGTGCAAAGACCGGCCGCGACGGCGTCGGCGGCGCGACCATGGCATCCGCCGAATTCGACGAATCCATCGAGGAAAAGCGCCCGACCGTTCAGGTTGGCGACCCCTTCACCGAAAAGTGCCTGCTGGAAGCCTGCCTCGAACTGATGAAGACCGGCGCGGTCATCGCCATTCAGGACATGGGTGCAGCCGGCCTCACCTGCTCGGCCGTTGAAATGGGCGCCAAGGGCGATCTCGGCATCGAACTCGACTTGAACGCCGTACCGGTGCGCGAAGAGCGCATGACGGCTTACGAAATGATGCTGTCGGAAAGCCAGGAGCGCATGCTCATGGTTCTCGAGCCCTCCAAGGAAGAAGTCGCCAAGGCGATCTTCGTCAAATGGGGTCTGGACTTCGCGATTGTCGGCAAGACCACCGACGACCTGCGCTTCCGCGTGCTGCACAATGGCGAGGAAGTCGCCAACCTGCCGATCAAGGATCTCGGCGATCAGGCCCCGGAATATGACCGTCCGTGGACGCCCGCCAAGGTTCAGGCGCCGCTTTCGGAGAACGACGTTCCAGACGCAGACATTGCCGACGCGCTGGTATCGCTGGTCGGTTCGGCCAACAACTCCTCGCGCCGCTGGGTATACGAACAGTACGATACGCTGATCCAGGGCAACTCCCTGCAGCTGCCGGGTGGGGATGCGGGCGTGGTTCGCGTCGAAGGCCATGACAAGAAGGCGCTGGCCTTCTCCTCCGACGTGACGCCGCGTTATGTCGAGGCTGACCCGTTCGAAGGCGGCAAGCAGGCCGTCGCCGAATGCTGGCGCAACATCACCGCAACCGGCGCTTTGCCGCTGGCGGCCACCGACAACCTCAATTTCGGCAACCCCGAAAAGCCTGAAATCATGAGCCAGCTAGTCCATGCCATCAAGGGCATCGGCGAAGCCTGCCGTGTGCTGGAATTCCCCATCGTTTCCGGCAACGTCTCGCTCTATAACGAAACCAATGGCCAGGCGATCCTGCCCACCCCCACCATCGGCGGCGTTGGCCTGCTGAAGGACTGGGGCCGTATGGCGCGCATCCGTTTCGCCGCCGCTGACGAAGTGGTACTACTCATCGGCGCGCCTGCCGGTCTCGGCACCCACATCGCCCAGTCCGTTTACATGCGCGACATCCATGGCCGCACCGATGGCCCCGCACCGCATGTCGATCTGGCCGCCGAAAAGAACAACGGCGATTTCGTCCGTACGCTCATCACCGACGGTCTTACGACAGCCGTTCACGATTGCTCTTCGGGCGGCCTCGCACTTGCTGTTGCGGAAATGGCAATTTCCTCGGGCATTGGCGCGACGATCGATGCGGTCGAAGGCCACAATCCGGTCCTCACCTTCTATGGCGAAGATCAGGGCCGTTACGTTCTGACGGTGAAGAAGGCCGATCTCGACAAGGTGCAGGCGGCTGCCAAGGCGGCAGGCGTTTCCTGCCCGGCAATCGGCGTCACCGGCGGTGCAAGCGTAAAGCTGGGCACGGCGCGGGCTGTCGAGATTAAAGAATTGCACTTGGCCCATGAATCGTGGTTCCCTCAATTCATGGACGGCGAAACTTTGATCGCCGCAGAATGAATTAAGGAGAAACACCATGCCCATGAAACCCGGCGACATTGAAGACATGATTAAGGCGGGAATTCCCGGGGCAAAGGTCACGATCCGCGATCTGGCCGGTGATGGCGACCATTACGCGGCGGAAGTCGTCGCGGAAGCATTCAAGGGCAAGACCCGCGTGCAGCAGCACCAGATGGTCTATGACGCGCTGAAGGGCAATATGGGCGGCGTTCTGCACGCCCTTGCCCTGCAGACCTCGGCTCCCGAATGATCGCGGCCGTGAGAGCGGTTCGGGCAACGGCACGTCTCTGTCCCGCCTAGGGGACAGCGTGAAACCTGCGGAATAATGAAAGGCCCGCGTGATACTCTCACGCGGGCCTTTTCATGTCCGTCCGAGTCGATCAGCGCCGCTTACAGGACTGGCGGCGTCTGCGAATCCAGATCGGCGAAGGAGGCGGCAGGCAAAGGCCCCGCCGTCAGCAGGGTAAAATCGTAACCGGATTTGCGATCCGGCCCCAAAACATATTGCCGATGCATGCGCAGGAAGTTGCGCTTGTTCTTTTTATAACGCTCCGGCGAAAGCGAGTGCTTGAAACGGATCGGCACGATCTTCGGCTGCGGCGCATCCTTGTGGCCGGTCAGCGCAACCGTGTTGCAGCGGTAGAGGTGGATCGGATCGGTCAGACACTGGATATCGAACCATATCACCTCCGGATGATGCGCGATCGTGCCGACGCTCTGTCGCAGCCTGTCCGCACTCGACAGCAGCGCGCATTGCAGGGCAGCACCACCGAGCGTGGCAAAGGACAATTTCCGGCCATCCAGCGCATCGGGTTCGAGTTCCAGCACACGGCCGATCACGGCGAGCGCGAGGCTCGCCCCCATGCTGTGCGACACGACCAGAACCTCCTCAGAAGGCTGCTCCAACGCCTTGAGGACAAGGGCCGCCTTCTCTTCGATCCAATCGCGGGAAATCGGCTCATCGCGGCCGACGGCCAGCGCGAAGCGCCAGTCGGCGTAAAGATGCAACGTATGAAACCGCTCGGCGAAGGGCAGAAACGCCTTCACGAAGAACAGGGCCGCAGCGGGAAGACTGATCACGAAGAGCCAGAGGGGGAAACCAAACAGCAGCGGCGACAGGGCAATGCCCGCCGCAAGCGCGCCGCCCACCAGCATCAGCAGGAACGGAAAAATGAAGAAAAGACCGAAACGCCAGGCATGACGAAGATAGCGCCCTGCCCCGCCTTCTGCGACGATACCGCCCGCAGCCGCAAAGCCCAGCCCGACCTGCCGCCAGACGGGCATATCCCGCAGGCGCGATATCACCGCATTATGATCATAGACGAAGATGGTGGAACGCGTCCGCCAGTCACCGGCCGAGGCCTCCACCGTGAATGTTTCGCCCGCCGGCGTAGTCTCAAGCGCTCCCACCGTATAGTCCACACCCCATGTCTTGCCGGCAAGCGCCGCCGCCCGCTGGTAACGCAGATGATGGGCCGCCGCATCCAGCGGATCGAAGCCGGGGAAATAAAGAACAAGTCGTGACTTGACGGTCGGCATGCATAAACCTTCAGGCTAGAGACACCCGAAAGGATCGCTTGATACAGTGGGCGATGCACGTATAGTAAAAAACGCGACGGAAATGTGATTTATTTATTGGCGAGGGAAATTTGTCTGGCATCGTCGATCAAGTGCTCAACGGCGTCGTCAAGGGCGCGCTGTCTGAAATCCTCACCAAGACCGGCATCCGCAAAACGCGCCGGGCGCGCCGGACGAAAATTACCGGCTCGCTTGCCGGCGGCATCGTCGGATCCGTCCTCGAAGCCGCACTCAACGCCGCCGTCAAACCCAAGCCAGCCAAGAAGCAGGTGAGCAAAAGACGCACGGCCGCTGCCCGCAGCAGGCAACGATATCGATGATGCATCGCCTCCCCCTAATTCCCGCCTTTTTACTACTGGCGATTTCGGCGCCGCTACAAGGTGCCGCAGAGGTTAAGAGCAGCAAAGAGATCAAGATCGGCTTCGTCGTGGAGCTTGATGGTGCTCATCGGATATCCGGCACAGCTTTCTGCAAAACCGGCAACACCTGCCGCCTGGTGGACCAGAAAAGTCCAAAGTTAATTCTCGATATTGAAGTGAACAGTTTCTATAGCGAAATGGAGATTGACTGTGAGGACGACTGCTCGTTACCGAGCGGCAGGCGAGCCATAACGTTCGATAACACTCGCGAATTCGATATTCGGGAAGGCGAAACAGGTGTATTGACGCAATCAGTCTTCAGACGGTGGAAGCAGATAGGAAAAATAGTTCTCGACTTTTCTTACCCGAAGAGAACGACGCGCTGGTAGCCGGAGTTTCGACCGGCGCTCATCGATGCCACACCCGCGCATTTTTTGCGCTTTCCGGGTGGAAATCGCGCCGCGACATGTTATTTAGGAACAAACGAAAGCAGCGGCCTTGAACCGCATGTGAAAGGAATAGGCCTATGAGCGGCATTCACGACATGATCGACAGCGAAGTGAAGAGCAACGATATCGTTCTTTTCATGAAGGGCACCCCGCAATTTCCGCAGTGCGGTTTTTCCGGCCAGGTGGTACAGATCCTCGATTATCTCGGCGTCGACTACAAGGGCATCAACGTGCTTGCCGATGCAGATATCCGCCAGGGCATCAAGGACTATTCCAACTGGCCGACCATCCCGCAGCTCTACGTCAAGGGCGAATTCGTCGGCGGCTGTGACATCGTAAGAGAGATGTTCCAGTCCGGCGAACTTCAAAACCACTTCCAAGAACAGGGTATCAGCGTCCGCGGCGCGGCCTGATTTCGGCCGGTTCATCCGGCCCACCCTGATTGTCAGAAATTTATGCCAGGCGTTGCTTCATGCAACGCCTTTGCCGTTCTTTTTGGGGCAATCCTGTGACAGAACTTTCACAATCCACCGCTTCGCGCGCAGGCTCGATGGGGCGCACGGAATTCATTGCGCTGGCCGCAATGCTGATGGCGCTGAACGCGCTCGCCATCGACATCATGCTGCCCGGCCTTCAGGAAATCGGTGCATCGCTGGGCGTGGTCAATGAAAACCACCGCCAATATGTCATTTCCACCTATCTTCTGGGCTTCGGCATCGCACAGCTTCTGTACGGCCCGATCTCGGACCGTTTCGGACGCCGCAAGCCGATGCTCGTCGGTCTGGCAATCTACATCATCTCCGCCATTGCGGTGGTCTTCGTACCGTCATTCTCCGGCCTGCTGGTCCTGCGTTTCATTCAGGGCATCGGCTCGGCGGCGACACGCGTCATCACCATCTCGATCGTGCGCGACATCTATGGCGGCCGCCAGATGGCGGAAGTCATGTCGCTGATCATGATGGTCTTCATGGTCGTTCCGGTCATCGCGCCCGGCACCGGCCAGATCGTGCTGTTTTTCGGCAACTGGCACCTGATCTTCGCCTTCATGGCGGCAATTGCCGCCGTGGTGACGGCCTGGATGTATTTCCGCCTACCGGAAACGCTGCATCCGGACGATGTCCGCCCTTTCACCGCCCGTTCGGTGCTTGGCGGCTTCAAGATCGTGCTCACCAACCGTATCGCACTCTGCTACACGCTCTCCAGCACCTTCATCTTCGGTGCACTGTTCGGCTTCATCAACTCGGCTGAACAGGTCTATAAGGGCATTTATGGCCTCGGCGCATGGTTTGCCGCGGCCTTCGCCGGCGTCGCCCTGTTCATGGCCTTCTCGTCCTTCATCAATGCAAGGCTGGTCGGCAGGTTTGGCATGCGCAAGCTGTCGCACGGATCGCTGCTCGGTTTCATCGCCATCACCTTCGTCTGGCTGGTGGTGCAGGTGCTGGGACCGGAACCGATGCCTTTCGCGATCTTCATCGTGTTCTTCGCGCTCGCCATGTTCCAGTTCGGCTGGATCGGGTCGAACTTCAACTCGCTCGCCATGGAGCCGCTCGGCCATGTCGCCGGCACCGCCTCCTCCGTCATCGGCTTCATGGGTACGGTCGGCGGCTCGCTCATCGGCGCCGCCATCGGCCAGGCCTTCGATGGCACGGCGCTGCCAATGGTAGCAGGCTTTTTCGTCGTCTCCATCATCGGCCTGATCTTCGTGCTGATCGGCGAAAAGGGCATGCTGTTTCAGGCACACAACAAGCCGACACGGTAAGGGCGGTTAGAAAAATAAAAGGGCGCGGAATTTTGTTCCGCGCCCTTTTTATTGATTGACGGTTCACGTCATACGCATTCCGTCACCCCGGACTTGATCCGGGGTCCAGCCAGCCCAAGTCTTTGGGCTGAGAAGAGTCTTCCGCCACGCAGACGCGCGGCTACTGGATGCCGGATCAAGTCCGGCATGACGGGCAAAAACCTTTCCGCCCTGCCCCTTACACAACACCGCCTCAAACCGTGAAAATCTTCTCGCGCAGCAATTCCCAGGTCTCCTGGTCCGGCGCTAGCAGCAGTCCACCATCCACATGGCGCGGCAGATAGGGTGAGCCGTCGAGACGGGCTGCATAGGCGCCCGCTTCCTGCGAAAGCAGCGTGCCGGCCAGATGGTCCCAGGGCATCAGCTTGTTATACATCAGGAAATGCATGTGGCCGCCGCAAAACAGGCGGTATTCATGCGCCGCACAGCGATAGCTGGTGAAGAGCCGCACATCGGCGAGGTTCGTCAGAATCTTGCGGCGGGTCTCCACATCGAAATAGCCGGTATTGGCGATGCCAACCATCTGCGACAATTCAGGCGCCGGCACCACGGACATCTGCGTCTGCGCGCCATCGGCGCTGCAAAGCCACGCACCGGAGCCCTTTTCGGCAATCGCCCAATCATTGCCCATCGGGTCGAAGATCAGGCCGGCGACGGTCTCACCCTTGGAGATGACACTCATCATCACGCCGAAGAGCGGCAGGCCGGAAGCGAAATTATAGGTGCCGTCGATCGGATCGACCACCACGGCTAGATCGGCGTCGGCAAGCTTGCCAAGCAGCGAGGCATCCGCCGCTACCGCCTCTTCGCCGATGAACAGCGCCTGCGGCATGATTTCCTGCACGCGGGCGCGGATCAGCCGCTCGGCGGCCTCGTCAGCCTCGGTGACGAGATCGATCGCCTCGCTCTTGATCCGCACATCGCCTTCGCCCAGATTGCGGAACCGCGGCAGGATTTCCACTGCCGCCGCCTCCTGAAGCGCATTGGCAAGAGAGGCGATGTCGAGTTCGATAGCCATGGGCGATATCCTTCTGTCTAGGCGTAAAACTTATAAAACCACGATTTCCCGGCGCAGCATCTTCCAGCTCTCCTTGTCGGGGGCCGACAGGATGCCACCCGTCGTCTGTCCCGGCCGGTAGGGCGTATTGTCGAAACGAGCGGTGTAGCCGCCCGCTTCCTGATGAATAAGAACTCCGGCAAGATGATCCCAGGGCATCAGCTTTTCATGGCCGATGAAGTGCAGCTTGCCAGTCGAGGCAAGCCAGTATTCATGAGCCGAGCAATTGATTGAAAGCGCCATCTTGATCTTGGCCATATTGGCGGCGATCACCGGGCGGCGATCTTCATGGCTGTGGCCCCAGGAAAAGATGCCGACCATTTCGGACAATGGCACGGGATCGGCGACCTTGAGCTTTGCCTGGGAGCCGTCCCTGCGGTTGAGAAACGCGCCCTCACCTTTCAGCGCGACGATGGTATCGCCCATGACGGGATCGTGGATGATGCCCGCGACCGCCTCACCCTTGACGGTGACGGCGAGCAGCGTGCCGAAAGCGGGAAAGCCCGAAGCATAGTTGAAAGTGCCGTCGATTGGATCGATCACGAAGGCGAAAGGCGCATCGGCAAGAGCTGGAATGACGGATTGATCCGCATCATAGGCCTCTTCGCCAACGATATGGGCCTTCGGAAACCGTTGCAGAAGAGCGGCGGTTATCGCCTTTTCCGTAAGAATATCCGCCTCGGTGACGAGATCGACGGCGGACGTCTTTTCGGAGATCGCGCCTGCGTCGAGATTGCGGAAGCGGGGCATTATTTCCTGGCGGCCGGCAGCGGCAACGGTGGAAATCAGAAAGTCGATATCTTTATCGGAAAGGGTCATCGCGCGGGGCACTTCTTCATAAGGGAGGGCGGGCCTCCGTACGCTCTTCAGGTGACGCCCCGGTGACAGCGAGCGCCGAAAAATCAAAAAGCTTCGGATCGAGCAGATGCGACGCATTGACGTGGGCAAGCGCCCTCAGCATCACGTCCTTGCGGCCCGGCATGCGCCTTTCAATGTCGGCCAGCATCTCCTTCATGGCATTGCGCTGAAGCCCGTCCTGCGAGCCGCAGAGGTCGCAGGGAATGATCGGGAACTCCATCGCCGCCGCGAATTTCGCCATATCCTCTTCGGCGCAGTAGGCAAGCGGGCGCAGCACCATCAGGTCGCCCTCGTCGTTCAGCAGCTTCGCCGGCATGCCGGCGAGCCGGCCACCATGGAAGAAATTCATGAAGAAGGTCTCGAGAATATCCTCGCGGTGGTGGCCGAGCAGCAACGCGTCGCAGCCCTCTTCCCGCGCGATACGGTAAAGATTGCCGCGCCGCAGCCGCGAACAGAGCGAACAATAGGTACCGCCGGACGGCACCTTCTCCTTCACCACGGAATAGGTATCGCGATATTCGATACGATGGGCAACGCCGATCTTCGCCAGATATTCCGGCAGCACGTGCTTGGGAAAATTCGGCTGACCCTGATCCAGATTGCAGGCGATGAGTTCGACAGGCAAAAGGCCGCGCCACTTCAGATCGAGCAGCAGCGCCAACAGCCCATAGCTGTCCTTGCCACCGGAAAGGCCCACCAGCCAGCGTTTCTGGCCGTTCAGCATGCCGAAATCGGTAAAGGCCTGACGCACATTGCGCAGCAGACGCTTGCGCAGCTTGTTGAACGAGACCGAACGCGGTGCATTGTCGAACAGAGGATGCGAGCTGCCGTTTTCCTCGGGCGCGTCCTGATCTGCCTCGACCTTATCGGCGATGTCATCGATCCTGGTGAGAATGTTCATCATTAGCTCGCTCCGGCACGACTGCCGTTCTCAATGCAGGCAAATGCCCGCATCTGCCTGCAATATCAAGCCCCGAATACCGACCAGCCGGTTTTCGTCGCCAGCATTTCCAGCGCATGTGACCCAAGCGCCGAATTGCCCACCTTGTTGAGACCCGGCGACCAGACGGCAATGGACGCCTTGCCCGGCGCAACCGCCATGATGCCGCCACCCACACCGCTCTTGCCGGGCAGGCCGACATGATAGGCGAAATCGCCCGATCCGTCATAATGGCCGCAGGTCAGCATCAGCGCGTTGATGCGCCGCGCCCGCCGGTCTGACACGACCGTATGGCCGCTCAGCGGATTGCGGCCGCGATTGGCAAGGAACAGCCCGGCGCGAGAGAGCTGCGCGCAGGTCATGGACAGCGCACATTGGTGAAAATAAACGCCCAGCGTATATTCGACGGGGTGGTGCAGATTGCCGAAGGACCGCATGAAATTGGCAAGCGCGAAATTGCGGAAACCCGTCGCCTGCTCGGATTTCGCCACCGTGTCGTCAATGCTGATCGTGTCATCGTCAGCGAGATAACGCACGAAGCGCAAGAGTTCGCCGATCGCCTCTCGCGGCTGGTGGCCGGAAAGAACGATATCCGTCACCACGATGGCGCCGGCATTCACGAAGGGATTGCGCGGAATGCCGTGCTCATGCTCCAGCTGGACGATGGAGTTGAAGGAAGACCCTGACGGTTCGCGCCCGACGCGGTTCCATACAGTTTCCCCCGCCTTGCCGAGCGCCAGCGTCAGCATGAAGACCTTGGAGATGCTCTGGATCGAAAACGGCGTGAGCGCATTGCCGGCCGTGTAGGTGGTTCCATCGACAGTGGTGATGGCGATGCCGAACTGGTTCGGATCGACCTTGGCGAGCTCGGGAATATAGTCCGCAACTTTGCCCTCGCCCAGCCGCGGCACCATGCTGTCGTAAATGGAATCGACGATCGCCTGAATGTCCTGCATGCAAAGCCTTCCCCAGCAAACAAAAAAGCCGCCCCGAGGGGCGGCTTTCTCAATACTGAAACGCGTCGATTAACGCGAGTAGAATTCGACGACCAGATGCGGTTCCATGACGACCGGGTACGGAACGTCAGACAGAGCCGGGATGCGAGCATAGGTCGCAACCATCTTGTTGTGATCGACTTCGATGTAATCAGGAACGTCGCGTTCTGCGAGCTGAACGGCTTCGAGAACCGTCACCAGCTGCTTGGACTTCTGGCGAACTTCAACAACGTCGCCCGGCTTGCAACGGTAAGAACCGATGTTGACGCGAACGCCGTTAACCGTGACGTGGCCATGGTTGATGAACTGACGCGATGCGAAAACGGTCGGAACGAACTTGGCGCGGTAGACGATAGCGTCCAGACGCGACTCGAGCAGGCCGATCAGGTTCTCGGAGGTATCGCCCTTGCGACGGTTTGCTTCGTCGTAGGTGGCGCGGAACTGCTTTTCGCGCAGTTCGCCGTAGTAGCCCTTGAGCTTCTGCTTGGCGCGCAGCTGCGTGCCGAAGTCGCTCATCTTGCCCTTGCGGCGCTGGCCGTGCTGGCCCGGGCCGTATTCGCGGCGGTTTACCGGAGACTTCGGACGGCCCCAGATGTTTTCGCCCATGCGGCGGTCAATTTTATACTTAGCCGATTCGCGCTTGCTCATCGTATTTCCTTCTCAAAAGGTTATGCCGGTCTGTTACCAAACCGGTTTAAGGAAACACGCCCTCCTCTGAAGCCCGTTTCAGGGCCTCTGACAGGCTTCTCACATGCAAATGGAGAAACCACGGGACATGTCGGTGATATTGACCGCCGAACGTCAGTTATTAAACTGCAGGGCAGTCAACAAAACACACCGGACATCACTGCCCGGCGTTGGGGCGGCTTCTAAACATGTTTTACAAATTTGTCAAACAAAGCCTGCCGCTTTTTTCTCGAACCGGCCCTTGAAAAGCCTGAAGGCTCTCCTATCTCTCCCTCGTGATCAGAACTCGGGCCCCTCTGGCGTGTTACCGGACAACACGTGATGTCGAGTTTCTTTAGGTTGGGGCCCACGTATATTCTTGACACACGTTCCCCATCCGCAAAGCCAACCTCGTCCGGCTAAAGGTTGACTGATGGAGTTCCTCCTCAACGATTTTCTCGGTACCCCCACATGGATGTGGGCGGTCTTCATTTCTCTCGTCCTTGGCCTCCTGGCGCTCGATCTTGGCGTATTGCACAAGAACTCCAAGGAAATAGGCATCCGTGAAAGCCTGCTGATGTCAGGCTTTTACATCGCCATCGGTTTGGCCTTCGGCGGCTGGATCTGGTATCAGTCCGGCCAGCAGTCGGCGATGGAATATGTCACCGGCTTCGTGGTCGAAAAAAGCCTGGCGATGGACAATATCTTCATCATCGCCATGATCTTCTCCTATTTCGCCATTCCCCGCCAATATCAGCACCGCGTGCTGCTCTGGGGCATTCTCGGCGTCATCATCCTGCGCGGCATCATGATTGCCGGTGGCGCCGCCATTGTCGAAAACTTCCACTGGGTGCTTTATCTCTTCGCGGCCTTCCTCGTCTTCACCGGCCTCAAGATGCTGTTTTCGTCCGACCATGACGAGGCCGATATCGGCAATAACCGCATCCTGAAATTCCTGCGCAGCCGCCTTCCGGTAACGGAAAAGCTGCATGGCGAGAAATTCTTCGTCAAGGAGACGGATACGACCACCGGCAAACTCAAGACCTTCGTGACGCCGCTCTTCCTGGCTCTCATAATGGTCGAAATCGCCGACCTTATCTTCGCGGTCGATTCGATCCCGGCGATCTTCGCGATCACCACCGATCCCTTTATCGTCTACACCTCGAACATCTTCGCGATCCTTGGCCTGCGCGCCCTCTATTTTGCGCTCGCCGCCCTGATCCACCGCTTCGCTTATCTGAAATATGCGCTGGCTGCGGTTCTGGTCTTCGTCGGTTCGAAAATCTTCGTGGCCGACATGCTCGGCATCGCCAAGATCCCGCCGGCAGTCTCGCTCGGTGTCACCGTCGCCATCCTCGCAACCGGCATCATCGGTTCGCTGATTGCGACGCGCAAGGAAGCAAAGGCCGTAGAATAAGGTCTTCATCGAGGAGGCGGAAACGCCTCCTCAGCCTCTTTCAGAATTTCCGCTGACGAATGAGGTTGCCACCGCCACATAATATACACGCCGTCACCCCGGACCTGATCCGGGGTCCAGCGCGATCAGGTCCTTGATCGCAACAGACTCGTCTCACGGCGCAGACGCGCCGTGGCTGGATGCCGGATCAAGTCCGGCATGACGGGTAAGTATATCGACGCCGACAAACCTGCCGTAACTTCACTCCGCCGCCAGCCTCGCGTCATCCTCCGCCGCATCCGCATCGCCGGGTGCGGTTTTTGCATCGAGATCAGGGAAAGCCACAATGCGCTTGCCGGAGAAATCGGCATGTACCACCACAAGCTCCTTCTCCTCGAAATAACCGAGAAGACGGCGCGCGCGGCGGGCGGAATGGGTGCCATAAGCGCGGGCAATACGGGCATCCGACGGGCAGGGTTCTTCACCCAGCGCCGCCTTCACCAGAAGCAGGAAAACCCCCTGCAGATCGTCGGAAACCGACATCGACAGCTCCAGCGCCTTCTGCCAGCCTTCGCTTGCCGCCATCGTCGCATCCACGCCTGAGCGTGCAATCGCCACCTGCCGGCGGAAATCCGCAAGCGTCATGGGCGTGCCGGGAATACGGCGCATGCGGGCGCGCACCAGAAAATCCTGGTACAGCACGGCGTCGGTGCGATAGGCCGATTGCGGATCGTCGAGAATTTCGACCAGCACAGCGGCGATCTTCTCCTCGCGCTCCTCCGGCGTCAGCTCCGGCTGGCCAGCACGCGGAGACTGCTCCGGTGAGGGACCGCCGACCGCAGGGGTGGAACGGGAGAGTTCGGCCAGAATATCGGTTGTCGGGCGCGGCGCGGGCGGCGTACGGCGCACCACGGCGCGCGTGAACTCTTCCGGGTCCGGCGTGAAGATCAGGTCTTCCACATCCTGGGGCGCATCCGGCAGCGGCATCAGCTTCGGTGACGAGGAGCGCGCCGAGGTTTCCACGGCACCGATGACAATCGGCAACGGGCGGCGCGACAGCGCAGGCCCAAGCGCCACGAAATTGCCGCGCTGCAGATCGCGGAACATTTCCGCCTGTCGCCGGTCCATGCCGAGCAGATCGGCCGCGCGCGCCATGTCGATATCGAGAAAGGTGCGGCCCATCAGGAAGTTGGAGGCTTCCGCCGCCACGTTCTTGGCAAGCTTGGCAAGACGCTGCGTGGCGATGACGCCGGCAAGCCCGCGTTTACGGCCACGGCACATCAGATTGGTCATGGCGCCGAGAGACGCCTTGCGGGCATCTTCCGTCACCTCGCCGCCGGCGGAGGGCGCAAACATCTGCGCCTCATCCACCACGACAAGCACCGGATACCAGAATTCACGATCCGCATCGAACATGCCGTTGAGGAAGGCGGCGGCGGCCCGCATCTGCTGCTCGATATCAAGGCCTTCCAGCGTCAGCACGCAGGAAACGCGGTGCTGGCGAATGCGGTTGGCAATGCCGGCAAGTTCCGCCTCGGTGCGCTCGCCATCCACCACCACGTGGCCGAACTTATCGGAAAGCGTGACGAAATCGCCCTCGGGATCGATGATGACCTGCTGCACCCATTGCGCCGATTGCTCCAGAAGCCGGCGCAGAAGGTGCGACTTGCCGGACCCGGAATTGCCCTGCACCAGCAAACGTGTCGCAAGCAATTCCTCGATATCGAGCTTGGCCTGCTGCCCGCCCGATAGGGTTCCCATGTCGATGCCGACCTGCAATGTTCCGTTCCTCGTGCTGCATGTCATCCGGCCGATTCCCTTGACGGCGGCCGAACATGCTCTTTACCAAAAAATCGCCGGTTGCGTCTGCCCCGTGCCGGTAATGCACAGGCAATTACGCCCCATCTATGCGGCTCCGGATGAGACCCGCAAAAATGAAAGCCGCCTGCCGAACACATTCAGCATCAGCCCGACGATGACCAATGCAGCACCGACCACTTCGAAGACGGTAATATGCTCCGCAAAAGCGAGATAGGCGCTGATGAAACCGACAATCGGCACCAGCAGCGAAAACGGCGCCACCGTTCCGGCCGGATAACGCAGAAGCAGGTAACTCCAGATGCCCGCGCCGACGATGGTCGCACCATAGGCCATGTAGATCACCACGAAAGCCATCGTCGGCGTTGCGTTGAGCAACCCTTCCGCAATCGCATCAGGTCCTTCCACCACCAGCGAAAGCAGGATCAACGGCAGAACGGGTACAAGGCTCGTCCATGCGACAAAGGAGACCGCGTTCACCTGGCCGATGCGGCGATTGACGATGTTGCCGCAGGCCCAGGCAATGGCCGAGCCGACGCCCATCAGGAGCGGTATCAGCGCTGCGGCCGTCATGCGCTCCACGCCAATGACCGCCAGCCCGCCAAAAGCAACGATCGCGCCGATGATCTGTGACGGCAACGGCCGCTCGCCGAGAAACACCACGGCCAGCGCCAGCGTGAAGAAGGCCTGCGACTGCATGACGAGCGAAGCAAGCCCCGCAGGCAGGCCGAGTTTGATGGCCGGGTAAAGCAGGCCGAACTGCACGAAACCCATCGCCATGCCGTAAACTATCATATGCCGCCACGGCACATTGGGTTTCGGCAGGAAGAATATCAGGGGCACGGCCGCAAAGAGATAACGCACGCCCGTCAGAAACAAAGGCGGCATGTCGGCGACGCCCACCTTGATGACGACGAAGTTGAAGCCCCACAAAAACACGGTGATCAGGGCGAGAAGAATATGCGGCAATGCCATTTTGTTATGTCCGAATTTCAGGCGATCGACGGGCGTTTTACGCCGAAACCGCCCTCTTCCAGCCGAAGGCAACAAGACCGGCGCCGATCAGGAGACCGCCACCCGTGCGATTGACGATGCGCTGAACCTTCGGTTTGCGGATCGTATTGCGGGCGGCGCTTGCCAGAAGCCCATAAAGCGCCGCGTTCACCGTTGCAAGCACAAGGAATATCGCTTCGAAAATCAACACCTGCGGCCAGAATGGCAGCGTCGGCACCAGAAACTGCGGCAGGAAGGCCACGAAGAACACGATGCTCTTGGGGTTCAGCGCCGTCACGATATAGGCATGCAGGAAGATTTTGAGCGGTCTTTCACGGCCCGTCACGCCCGTGCCTTCCGCACCTTCGCCACCGACCGGAGAGCGCCACAGCTTGATGCCGAGATAAATGAGGTAGGCGGCGCCGATCCATTTGAGGCCGGTGAAAAGTGCCGCCGAGGTGGCAAGCAGCGCGCCGAGGCCGAGCATCGAGGCCGTCATCGCGGTGAAGTCACCAAGCGCCACACCCGTTACCGTCGCAGTGCTCGCCTTGCGGCCGTGGCCCAGCGCATAGGAAATAACCAGCAGGATCGTCGGTCCCGGAATGGCGAGCATGATGGCGGATGCGGCCACGAAGGCCAGCCAGTTCTCAAGCGGCATGATGAAATCTCCCTTGCGCGCTTTTGGGAGCAAGCCACCAAAAGCGCCCGGCATCAAGCCAAATTTTCGGAGATCATGCCGCCTTTGTCATCTAGCGGCCGAACGGGTGGCTGCTCCCGTTTCATCGCTTGTGCGAGATCGTAATTCGACTGCATGACAAGCCATGCCCGCGCCGTGCTGACGCCGGCCCGCTCCAGCCGCAAGGCAAGGTCGGGACTGATCCCTGCCCGCCCGTTTAGCACACGAGAAAGCGCTACGCGCGACAGGCCGAGCCTTTCCGCAGCTTCTGTCACGGAAAGCTGAAGTGCGGCAATGACCTCCTCCCGTAGCAATTCACCAGGGTGAACCGGAAATTTCATCATTCGAACCACTCCCTTCAATGATAATCAAAGTATCACGCATCATTCGACGACGGCAGCTGTTGATCGAAATCCCGCGAGACAGGTACTTTTGGGCGACATGACAGCCCCAAGCTCCGTCACCCCGGACTAGATCCGGGGTCCAGTGCGATCAAGTCTTTGATCGCAAGAGGCTCTTCTCACGGCGCGGACGCGCCGTGGCTGGATGCCGGATCAAGTCCGGCATGACGGAGAACGCATTTTGGCTGTCATTAGCCATCCAAACTAGCGACGGAGCCTCCGCGACACCTTTTACTGAGGAGGCCGCCACGGATCAAAACCGCGGCGCCCAGTAAGGCGGTGCCCAGTCCCGACGCACCTTCCGCTCGGATGGCTCGACGCCGATATCGTCCAGCAGGCGTTCCGGCAGATCGGTAAGATCGGTCGGTGGCGCGCGCGGCACGAGGGCGGCGACGATGACCGCCCGCAGGGTCTTCCAGACGCCGAATGTGACGAACAAACGATCGACCGCATCCGGCAGCGCATATACTACCATTGGTTGATTTTTCTGCATGGGGAATCCATCCCGGCGCGGCAAAGCGGCCAGGTCCTTTATCGATGGAAAACGACATGCCGGGAGCGCGTGGGGCAGCCTGTCGGCCACGCGGACGCACAATCAGATGTCGGACGAAGTGAGAATGCCAAACGGCAGGGAAATCAGGCCATAAGCCTTATCGGAGGTCGATGCCTCGGGACATGTAACCACCGATGACCATGCCGGAAATGCCAGACATGCCGTTAAGGCGCATATTCATGTAATCAGTCATTCCACGCCTCCTTTTATAGCGGTTACAGACGAGATGCATCTTACACAAGATGCCGGACGCGACAAGAGGCCGCAATCTCGAATTGCAAAACTCAGATGGAGAAGATGCAAAAATGCAACACGCACTCAGCTCAACGAGACACTGAGCCCGAAACCCTGCATCAGCCGCCGCGTCGCGAAATCCGGCTTGCCGGAGGTGAAGACGGCGAAGTCGAAACCATCGGGATGTTCCGCATCCTGCGGCAGCGGCACCAGATGACGCGCGCGCCTGGCAATCGCTTCCGCCGGATCGAGCCAGTCGACCGGCCAGGGCGCCAGCCTGCGAAACACATTGGCCATGAAGGGATAGTGGGTGCAGGCAAGCACGACGATATCGGTGCGCTTGCCGTCGCTGTCGATGAAGCAGGGCTCGATTTCGGCAAGCACGGCTTCGTCGGATATAGCCTCGCCCCTGATCCAGCCTTCTGCCATGCGTGCCAGATTTTCCGACCCCACGAGGCGGACATGGCATTGCGTGGCGAAGGACTGAATGAGATCGCGCGTATAGGCGCGTTTGACGGTGCCCGGCGTCGCCAGCACGGAAACGAGACCGGAGCGGGTGCGTTCTGCGGCGGGCTTGATGGCGGGAACGGTGCCCACGAAGGTCATGTCCGGAAAGCGCGCCCGCAGATCTGCCCCCGCCAGCGTGAAGGCGGTGTTGCAGGCGATGATGCAGACTTCGGGACTGTAATCTTCAAGCAGCTTTTCGAAGAGTGAGAGAATGCGCGCCTTCAGCGCCTCCTCTTCCCAGCCGCCATACGGGAAACCCGCATCGTCGGCTACATAGATGAAGCCGCGCTCGGGCATCAACACCCGCGCTTCGCGCAGAACCGTCAGCCCGCCAATGCCGGAATCGAACACCAGCACAGGTTTAAGCACATCGGCCGCGGCCTCACTCGTCTTCAGCATTCTCCCCTGCCCTTTCGGCCGATGGCCCCGCTGCTCTTCCCGTCTGCTTCGGCCACTGCCGTGGAAAACGGTCGAGCGAATTGATCACGCCACGGACAACACTGATTTCCTGCTCGGAAAAGCCGCGTCTCGACAGCACCGCGCGCAGATTGTCGACCATTTTCGGCTTTTTTTCGGGCGGATGAAAATAACCGCGCGCATCGAGTGCTTCCTCTATGTGCTCGAACAGGCCGAACACCTGTTCCTTGGTCGAGGGCCGCTGCTCAACGGACTGGAAAAGCGTTTCACCCAGATCGTCCATGCCGGACTTCATCCACTCATAGGACATCAAAAGCACGGCCTGCGCGATGTTGAGCGAGGCGAAGGCGGGGTTGACCGGAAATGTCACGATCTCGTCGGCCAGCGCCACTTCCTCATTGGTCAGGCCCCAGCGCTCACGTCCGAACAGGATGCCGGTTCTTTCCCCCGTCTTGAACTTTGCCCGCAGCGTTTCGGCGGCGGTGACGGGCGCACGCACCGGCTTGAAACCGTAACGTTCGCGTGCGGTCGTGGCGTAAACAAAGTTGAGATCCCTGATCGCCTCTTCAAGCGTCTCGAACACCTTCGTCGCATCGATGACATGATCAGCCTTGGAAGCGGCAGCCCGCGCCTTCTCGCTCGGCCAGCCGTCACGCGGATTGACCAGACGCAATTCGGCAAGGCCGAAATTGGCCATCGCCCGCGCCACCATGCCGATATTTTCGCCGAGCTGCGGTTCGACCAGAATGATCGCCGGGCCTTCCGCCACAAGTTCAAGCTCGCTGTTTGTGCCTGCCATCGTCGTTTGTCCGTGTGTTGAAGCGTCGCATCGGTTTTCGAGCCGATGCGCTAAAGCGCGCTTCACTGGCACAGATCGGCGCTAAAATCAAAGGCGGAGGGATGCAACCGCCCTCACTCCCCCTTGATGATCGTCGCCATCTCTTCGCGTAGCGAATCCCTGCCCTCGTCGCCAACCCGGTGAATGTCGCTGATGACCGGCCGGCCATCTTCCTCGATGACATCGAAATGCACCTCGTCGACCGTTGCCTTCATTTCCGCCTCGTCCATGCAGGCCCAGAGCTTGAACTTCGCCGTCACATCCGTCACGCCGTCCTTTATTGCACCCGCGGTCACCGACACATCCTCCAGCGGGCAACCATCCTGCGAATTGGTGACGACGTCGTAACCGAAGGGGTCGCCCTTCTCGCCACTCTCGGCCTCATAGGCAGGCTTCTTGGATGCTTCGCGATATTGCGCAACGAAGTCCTTGCTGAACAGGCTCACCAGCATGTCCTCGTCGAAGATGTATTTCCAGTTCTCGGCATCGCCGGACCAGTTCTTGACGGTGATGTCCATCACCTTCTGGACGGGATCGGCAGGCCCCGCCGCAAGGGCGCTATGGGAAAAGAGGACGGCGGCAGTCAGAAGCAGAATATTCCGCATGATGTGATCCCGGGATAGGCCCGATGGCGGGCGAAGCGATTCGCCTGACTGTATTCCGGCATTGTGGTTTGGCAATGCGCAAAGCGTTATTGCGCTGCGCCAAAAAAGCGCCCCCCATGGCTTTGCCTCAGGCGCGTGCGATGCTATAGCCGCACCGGATATTTTTCCGACTATTGGCGTTATCAGGCGCCACAGCTTCGAAGGTGAGGAATTCATGGCAAAGATCAAGGTAGCCAATCCGGTCGTCGATCTCGACGGCGACGAAATGACCCGTATCATCTGGCAGCTCATCAAGGACAAGCTGATCCTGCCGTACCTCGATCTCGACATCGAATATTACGACCTCTCGGTTGAAAACCGCGACGCCACCAACGACCAGGTCACCATCGATGCGGCACACGCCATCAAGAAACACGGCGTCGGCATCAAGTGCGCGACGATCACGCCGGATGAGCAGCGCGTCGAGGAATTCGGCCTGAAGCAGATGTGGAAGAGCCCTAACGGCACCATCCGCAACATTCTGGGCGGCGTCATCTTCCGCGAGCCGATCATCTGCAAGAACGTTCCGCGCCTCGTTCCCGGCTGGACGAAGCCGATCGTCGTCGGCCGTCACGCCTTCGGCGACCAGTACAAGGCAACCGATTTCAAGTTCCCCGGCAAGGGCAAGCTGACGATCAAGTTCGTCGGTGAAGACGGCACGGTCATTGAAAAGGACGTCTTCGACGCCCCGAGCGCCGGCGTTGCACTCGCCATGTACAACCTTGACGAATCCATCCGCGAATTCGCCCGCGCATCCATGATGTACGGCCTGATGCGCAAGTGGCCGGTCTACCTGTCCACCAAGAACACCATCTTGAAGGCTTACGACGGTCGCTTCAAGGACATCTTCGAAGAAGTCTACCAGAACGAGTTCAAGGCGAAGTTCGACGAAATCGGCATCACCTACGAGCATCGCCTGATCGACGACATGGTCGCCTCCGCTCTGAAGTGGTCCGGCGGTTACGTCTGGGCCTGCAAGAACTACGATGGCGACGTGCAGTCCGATACGGTTGCCCAGGGCTTCGGTTCGCTCGGCCTGATGACCTCCGTTCTTCTGTCGCCGGACGGCCGCACGGTCGAAGCCGAAGCGGCACACGGCACGGTGACGCGCCACTACCGCCAGCACCAGAAGGGTCAGGAAACCTCGACCAACTCGATCGCGTCGATCTTCGCCTGGACCCGTGGCCTTGCCCACCGCGCCAAGCTGGATGACAATGCCGAGCTGGCGAAGTTCGCGACGACGCTCGAAACCGTCTGCGTCGACACTGTCGAAAGCGGCTTCATGACCAAGGATCTGGCGCTCCTCATCGGACCGGACCAGCCGTGGCTCTCCACCACCGCCTTCCTCGACAAGATCGACGAGAACCTCAAGACGGCGATGGCGGCTTAAGCCTTTTTGCTCCGCAGCTTTAAAACCCGGCCTCAGCGCCGGGTTTTTTCATTCGTGCCATAGAGCCGGAATATCAGCATCGCGGCGCGCGCCGACAGCGCCCTTATGTCCTCTTCCGTCGGAAGGCCGATCGCACCCGTGGCGCGTCTGACCTGCAAATCCCCAACCAGAAGCGACAACCAGATTTCCGCAGGCTCTTCCGAAGCCTCGGCACATATGGCGCCCTGCTGCGCCAAAGCCGCAAAATAGATGGCAAGCTTCGGCATGACATGGCTACGGCCTTTAGCCGAGAGAAATTCGCCGAGCGTGGTTTCGCTGCCTGCCTCCGCCGCCGCCACCCTGTTGAGCAGCACCGCCCGTTCTCCCAAAAGCACCGTCAGGAGATCGGCCCCGAAACGCGAGAGCTCGCCAACACCATCCGCCGCCTCCGCCGATGGCAATACCAGCGTTGCGGCATTCTCGGCGACCATGGCTTCGTAAAGACCGGCCTTTCCCCCGAACCAGCCGTAGAGCGTCTCCTTGGAAGACTTGCTCACCTTCGCCAGGGCCTGCATGGAAAACGCGGCATAACCGTCCTGCGCAAGCATGGCGAAGGCGTGCTCGACAATTTCACGCCGGCGTAATTCCTTGCTCTCGCTTCGCATCAGCACTCCCTTGACAAAAACCGTACAGATACGTACGGAATATCCGTACGATAGCGTACGGATATTCTATGGAGATTTTCATGTCCAGCTCATTTCTGCATGACATAAAAACAAAGCACTTTCCCGCACTGGAAATGACAAGAGAACCGGCGTGCCTTGCCCTGCGCCTGTTCGCACCGCTTAGTCTTGGCATCATGGCCGGTTTTTTCTTCGCCTTCAGCAATCCCGTCATGATGGCCTTCCAGCAACTGGAGGCGGATATTTTCATTCAGGCGTTCAACGGCATCAATATCAGCGTCCGCAACGGCATTTTCTTTGCGGCCTTCTTCGTTCCGCTCGCCGCCCTTCTCGGCGCAGCACTCATCGACCGCGACAGCCGGCTGCTATGGGTCATGGCCCTGGTCATCTACGCGGTTGTCGTGATCCAGACCCGCATGGTCAATGTGCCCATCAACGAGTTCTTCAAGACGGTTTCGACCGAAATACCGAGCGACTGGCAGGAACTGCGTGACCGATGGGCGCTTTCCAACCTCGTCCGCACCGTGCTCACCACCATCGCCTTTTTTGTGGCGCTGCTGGCTGCCACAAGACATGGCAAAAGACGCATGGCCGCTTAACCCGCACCACACTCGCTGCACATCCGCCGACCCTTCGAGGAAAGACGTGATCACGTCCTGACAGGCGGCATGAAATATCCAGGAAACAAAAACCCGGCCGCAACGCCGGGTTTCTTTTTTTGTTCACAGTATCTTGATTAGACGTTGCACTAGGCGCAAACTTCCATTCCGCACCGTGCCGCGGCCAACACAACAATAAGACAAAGCTGAAACAGCATTTACTCACACATCACTTGCTCGGCACAGTCAAAATTTCAACGCAGCGTCGGCGCAAACCTGAAAGACGCGCGAATGATGCTGCGGACCATAAAAACGCACCGTGACAGCAAGAAATCCGCACCGGTTTTCTCATGATGCTTAGGCGATTTTGCTTGGGGAGGCAAAGCCATGAGTGAGTTGATCTTCTACACAAATCCCATGTCGCGCGGTCGCATCGCGCGCTGGATGCTCGAAGAAGTCGGCGTTCCGTATAAAACGGAGATACTGGGCTTCGAAACCTCGATGAAATCGCCCGCCTACCGGCTGATAAACCCGATGGCCAAGGTGCCCGCCATCAAACACGGCGATACCATCGTCACCGAGGCGGCGGCGATCTGCGCTTATCTCGCCGATGCCTTTCCGGGTGCCAATCTCGCACCGACGCCGAAAGCGCGCGGACTTTATTACCGCTGGATGTTCTTCGCCGCCGGACCGCTGGAAATGGCGGCCAGCATGAAGGCGATGGGTTTGAAGTGCCGAAGGAAAAGCTGCGCATGGCGGGCTGCGGCAGCTATGCGGATGTGATGAACACCCTTGAACGCGCCGTCAGTGAAAACCGCTATGTCGCCGGCGATCTTTTCACCGCGGCGGATGTCTATGTCGGCGCCCATGTCGGCTGGGGACTGCACTTCGGCACGATCGAAAAACGTCCCGCCTTCATCGATTACATGTCGCATCTGACCGACCGCCCGGCCTTCAAGCGGGCCGCCCAGCTGGATGAGGAAGCGGCGAAGGATTTGCAGGCAACGGGATAAGCAGCCCGCCCCTTTTGCAACAAATCAACCGTGGTCCGTGCGGACGCCGTCTGTCGGGCTCGATCTTCGCGACGGGTTACTCCCCGGATTGGCCGAGCGGCTCTCCGACCTCTATTGCATGCCCATCCGGATCGTAAAAACGAAACACCCTTTGGCCCCAGGCCTGCCGCTCAAGAGGATGAATAAGCTCCACATGCGGCGCGATGCTTTGAAAAGCCGCTTCCACATCCGCATGTTCGAAATAAAGCAGCATGTTTCGTCTGCCATAGGGCTCTTCCGCACCCCGCGACGTCCGCCAGACCGTCTCTTCAAGCGACCGCCCGTCATGAATTGCAAAGCCGGTTTCGAAGAGGACGAAATTCCCGAAATCCTCCACTATGGTGAGGCCGAGCCTGTCACGATAAAATTCCTTGGAGCGATTGATATCGCGCACGAAAGGGATCGGATTTACAAAGCGCATCGCATTCCTTCCGGACCATCCAGAATAAAAAGGCGGGGTAAAACCCCGCCTCTTCAATTCTTCCAGATCATGCAGCGAGCGCCGCAGCCACCGCTTCGATGGCCTCCTGCGCCTTGGCGCCATCCGGGCCACCGGCCTGCGCCATATCGGGGCGTCCACCGCCACCCTTGCCGCCAAGAGCGGCAGAGGCCGTGCGGACGATATCGACGGCGCTGAAACGGGCCGTCAGATCTTCGGTCACGGCGGCGACAGCGCTTGCCTTGCCATCTTCGGAAACGGCAATCAGCAGCACGACGCCGGAACCGAGATTGGCCTTGGCTTCATCGGCAAGACCCTTGAGGTCCTTGGCATCGATGCCGGACAGGGATTTGGCGAGGAAATTGACGCCTGCAACCTGCTGGACGTCATTGGCGCCGGCATCCGAAGAACCGCCACCCATGGCGAGTTTCCTGCGGGCATCGGCAAGTTCGCGCTCCAGCTTCTTGCGCTCGTCGAGAAGGCCCTCGACACGCGACAGCACATCGCCCGGCTGCACCTTCAGCGAAGAGGCCAGCGCCTTTACCCGCTCATCCTGCTCGGCGAGATAGGCAAGCGCGCCCTGCCCCGTCACGGCTTCAAGACGACGCACGCCCGCACCGACGGCGCTTTCGCCGAGAATGCGGATAAGGCCGATCTGGCCGGTTGCGGCAACATGGGTGCCACCGCAAAGCTCGACGGAATAGGGCCGGTTGGCTTTCGCCCCCTGCACGCCGGTGCCCATGGACACCACGCGAACCTCATCGCCGTATTTTTCACCGAACAGCGCCATGGCGCCCTCGGCAATGGCGTCGTCAACGCTCATCAGACGCGTGACGACCGGCGAATTCTGCAACACGATCTCGTTTGCCATTTCCTCGACAACCTTCAGCTCTTCGGCCGACATCGGCTTCGGATGCGAAACGTCGAAGCGCAGGCGCTCGGGCGCGACCAGCGAACCCTTCTGGGCCACATGGGTGCCCAGCACTTCGCGCAGCGCCTCATGCAGCAGGTGGGTGGCGGAGTGGTTGGCGCGCAGACGCGAACGACGGTCATGATCGACCGTCAGCTGCACGGCTTCGCCGAGTTTGAAGCCACCCTTGGAAACGGTGCCCGTATGCACGAAGAGACCCTCGCCCTTCTTCTGGGTGTCGGAAACGGTAAAGGCGCCATTGTCCGAGGAGATCACGCCGGTATCGCCCATCTGGCCACCGGACTCACCATAAAACGGCGTCTGGTTGACGACGATCTGCACCGTTTCGCCATCGGCGGCGCTGTCAACCGACTTGCCATCCTTGACGATCGCCTGAATGACGCCTTCGGCGGTTTCCGTGTCATATCCGAGGAATTCACTCGCGCCGAATTTTTCCTTCAGCTCGAACCAGACGGTTTCCGTCGCCTTGTCGCCGGAACCGGCCCAGTGCGAGCGCGCTTCCGCCTTCTGGCGCTCCATGGCATCCGTAAAGCCAGAAATATCGACGCCGATTTCGCGGGCGCGCAGCGCGTCCTGCGTCAGATCGAGCGGGAAACCATAGGTGTCGTAGAGCTTGAAGGCGGTCTCGCCGTCCAGCATGTCGCCCTTGTGCAGGGTCGAGGTCGCGTCGGACAGAAGCGACAGGCCACGCTCCAGCGTCTTGCGGAAACGGGTTTCCTCGAGCTTCAGCGTCTCGGAAATCAGCGCCTCGGCGCGCACCAGTTCCGGATAGGCGCGGCCCATCTGCTGCACCAGCGCCGGCAAAAGCTTGTAGATCAGCGGCTCGCGCGAGCCCAGAAGCTCGGCATGGCGCATGGCGCGGCGCATGATGCGGCGCAGGACATAACCACGGCCTTCATTGGACGGCAGAACGCCATCGGCGATGAGGAAAGCAGACGAGCGTAGGTGATCAGCAATGACGCGATGGCTGGCGCGCTTTTCGCCTTCGGCCGGAACGCCCGTCGCTTCAACGGAGGCCGAAATCAGCGCGCGGAACAGATCGGTGTCGTAATTGTCGTGCTTGCCCTGCAGCAGCGCGGAAATACGCTCGAGACCCATGCCGGTGTCAATCGACGGGCGCGGCAGGTCGATGCGTTCTTCCTTCGTCAGCTGCTCATATTGCATGAAGACGAGGTTCCAGATTTCGATGAACCGGTCGCCATCCTCGTCCGGCGAACCGGGCGGGCCGCCCCAGATATGGTCGCCGTGGTCGTAGAAGATTTCCGAGCAGGGACCGCAGGGACCGGTATCGCCCATGGCCCAGAAATTGTCACTGGTCGGAATGCGGATGATGCGGTCGTCGGAAAAGCCGGCGATCTTCTTCCAGAGATCAAAGGCCTCGTCGTCAGTGTGATAGACCGTGACCAGCAGACGGTTGCGATCGATGCCGAACTCCTTGGTGATCAGGTTCCAGGCGTGGGTGATCGCCTCTTCCTTGAAATAATCGCCGAAGGAGAAATTGCCGAGCATTTCGAAGAAGGTATGGTGGCGTGCCGTATAACCGACATTGTCCAGGTCGTTATGCTTGCCGCCGGCGCGCACGCATTTCTGCGCCGAGGCAGCCGTGGAATAGGGACGGCTTTCAAGACCGGTGAAGACGTTCTTGAACTGCACCATGCCGGCATTGGTGAACATCAGTGTCGGATCGTTGCGCGGCACCAGCGGGCTGGAGGGCACGACCTCGTGTCCGTTTTTCTTGAAGTAGTCGAGAAAGGTCGACCGAATTTCATTCACACCGCTCATGCCCACACACCGCTCACAGCTGGAGTCCATCACCGCCATCGGAAACGATGGCTCTATTGCAAAATCACTGGCTTTTATCGTTCGCATCCTGCCCTGTCCAGCCATGGAGGCGAAGCAAGACATATAGGCAAAGAAAAAGGGCCACGCGAAGAAAAATCGCACGGCCCCTTTTGATCTATACAAGTTCAGGCGAAGTCTCCGGGCGGAGATGCCCGGACCTTCACGAAATGCATCAGCCTTCGTCGCTGCCGTCGTCGCCTTCGCCGGCGTCCGGGCCACCATTCTGCAGGAAGCGGTCGGCGATCAGACCGGCATTCTGGCGCAGCGCCAGTTCGATCTCATTTGCCGTTTCCGGATTGTCGCGCAGGAAGGTCTTGGCGTTTTCACGCCCCTGCCCCAGACGCTGGCTGTTATAGGAGAACCAGGCACCGGATTTCTCGACGATACCGGCCTTCACGCCGAGATCGACCAGCTCACCGGTCTTCGATACGCCTTCGCCATACATGATGTCGAATTCCACCTGCTTGAAGGGCGGCGCCATCTTGTTCTTGACGACCTTGACGCGGGTCTGGTTGCCGACAACCTCTTCGCGCTCCTTGACGGCGCCGATGCGGCGAATGTCGAGGCGCACGGAAGCGTAAAACTTCAGCGCGTTGCCGCCCGTCGTCGTTTCCGGCGAACCGAACATGACGCCGATCTTCATGCGGATCTGGTTGATGAAGATCACCATGCACTTCGACTTGGAGATCGAGGCCGTCAGCTTGCGCAGCGCCTGGCTCATCAAACGCGCTTGAAGACCCGGCAGGCTGTCGCCCATCTCACCTTCGATTTCGGCCCGCGGCGTCAGCGCCGCAACCGAGTCCACGACCAGAATATCGACGGCACCGGAACGCACCAGCGTATCGGTGATTTCGAGGGCCTGCTCGCCTGTATCCGGCTGCGAGATCAGGAGGTTCTGCAAATCCACACCAAGCTTGCGGGCATAGACCGGGTCGAGCGCATGCTCGGCATCCACGAAGGCGCAGATACCGCCCTTCTTCTGGGCTTCCGCAATCGTCTGCAACGCCAGCGTGGTTTTACCGGAGCTTTCAGGACCGTAAATCTCAACGATACGCCCCTTCGGCAGGCCGCCGATACCGAGCGCAATATCCAGGCTGAGCGAACCCGTCGAAACGGTCTCCACCTCAACCACGTTTTCATTGGAACCGAGCTTCATGATCGATCCCTTGCCGAACGACCGTTCGATCTGGGAGAGCGCCGCTTCCAGTGCCTTGCTTTTATCCACCGATTTATCCTCTACGAGACGCAAAGAATTTTGTGCCATCCGAACCACCTTTAGGTTATTGAAGCCGCACAGGCAATGAAGCAGTATGGAAATGGTATGTACTCTATTTGTTCTCATTCCGCAAGGCTGAGCCAGCATATTGAAAACAAATAGGGATAAATCGTTTGTTCTGCTTTCGTTTTTCCGTGCGCGGCCCATCGCCGCAAACGGGATGCGAGGTCAGGAAGACACCATTTTAGGCCGAATCGTCCGGTCTTTCCATCCGCCAGAGAGGGAAACGCAAGCGTGAAGAAAATACTCGTTCTGGGCGGCGCGCACATAGACCGGCGTGGCATGATCGAGGCGGAAACGGCGCCCGGCGCCAGCAATCCCGGCTCCTGGATGGAAGAGGCCGGCGGCGGCGGTTTCAACGCGGCGCGCAATCTCGCCCGGCTCGGTTTTCAGGTCCGCATCATCGCGCCGCGCGGCGGCGACGTCACCGGTGAAGCCGTGGCGGAAGCCGCAAGACAGGCGGGCGTGGAAGATACGCCCTTCACCTTCCTCGACCGTCGCACGCCGAGCTACACCGCCATTATGGAACGCGACGGCAATCTCGTCATCGCGCTTGCCGATATGGATCTTTACCGGCTGTTTTCCCCGCGCCGCCTTAAAGTTCGCGCGGTGCGTGAAGCGATTACCGCGAGCGATCTTCTCCTCTGCGACGCCAATCTGCCCGAAGATACGCTGACGGCGCTCGGTCTCGTTGCCCGCGCCTGCGAAAAGCCGCTTGCGGCCATCGCAATTTCGCCCGCCAAGGCAGTGAAGCTGAAAGGCGCGCTCGCCGATATCGACATGCTCTTCATGAATGAGGCGGAGGCCCGCGCCCTGACCGGGCAAACGACAGCAAATGTGCGCGACTGGCCGGAAATCCTGCGCAAGGCCGGGCTTGTCGGTGGCGTCGTCACCCGTGGTGCAAGCGAAGTCGTGGCCTTCAATGCGACGGAAACAGCAATTCTCCACCCGCCGCTCATCCGCGAGGTAAAGGACGTGACGGGTGCGGGAGACGCCATGGCCTCCGGTTATCTCGCGGCAATCGCCGAGGGCAAAACCATCGCACAAGCATTGCGGCTGGGTGCCGCGGCAGCCGCCATCACGGTGCAATCACCCTTCGCCACCGCCCAAGACCTATCAAAAGACAGTGTCGAGGCCATGTTGGGGCTTGTCCCCGAGGCCGAAATGCTGGCATGAACCCGTTTTAAGAACCTGGAACAGACAGAATGACCCGCCCCATCTCCCCGCTCCTGCCCATCGTCTATTCGCAAGAGGTTGCCGCCGCCAAGCAGCGCGGCGCGCCGATCGTCGCCCTTGAATCGACCATCATCACCCATGGCATGCCCTATCCCGGCAACATCGAGATGGCTGAAAGCGTCGAGCAGATCATCCGCGATCAGGGCGCCGTTCCGGCAACAATCGCCGTCATTCACGGCACCCTGCATATCGGCCTCGAGAAGGACCAGCTTGAGGCGCTCGCAAAGACCACCGACGCCATGAAGGTCTCGCGCGCCGATATCGCCTTCGCGATTGCCGAGCGCCGCACCGGCGCGACCACGGTGGCCGCCACCATGATCGCCGCCGCCCGTGCCGGCATCCGCGTTTTCGCCACCGGCGGCATCGGCGGTGTGCACAAGGGCGCGGAAGAGACCTTCGATATTTCCGCCGATCTGACCGAACTTGCCAAAACCGGCGTAATCGTCGTCTGCGCCGGCGCCAAGGCCATTCTGGATATTCCGAAGACACTGGAAGTTCTCGAAACCAACGGCGTACCGGTCGTCACCTTCGGTTCGGAAGAATTCCCGGCTTTCTGGTCGCGCTCCTCCGGCCTGCCGAGCCCGCTCTCGCTCAACAGCCCGGCGGCTATCGCCAATTTCCAGGTGACCCGCGAGCAGCTGGGCATCGATGGCGGCATGCTGGTGGCCAATCCCGTGCCGGAAGAAGACGAAATTCCGCGCGAGGAAATGGAAATCTACATCAACCGCGCCATCTCCCACGCCGAGCGCGACGAGGTCACCGGCAAGGCGGTCACGCCCTATCTGCTCGGCGATATCTTCCGCCTGACGGATGGCCGCAGCCTCGAGACCAATATTGCGCTGGTGCGCAACAATGCGCAGCTTGCGGCAGAGATCGCGGTGGCGCTGAACTGAGTCTTCTCAGTCATCCTCGGGTCAAGCCCGAGGATGACGCCGAGTTGCTGGAAAGGCTCGTCAAAAACAACAAAAAGGCCCGGAGAGCTTGCGCTTTCCGGGCTTTTGTTTTTCACCTGAACCCGATCAGTTCTGGGCGACCGGCTTCACCAGCGGTGTCACGCGGCGGATGGTGACGCGGCGGTTCTGCTGTTCCGGGCCGAGCGTCTGAACCTTCAGGTAACGCTCGCCATAACCCTGCGTCGCCAGGTTTTCCGGCGGAATGCCGTAGACATCGGTCAGCACATTGGCGACGGATGCGGCGCGTTCGTCGGAAAGCACGAGGTTGCTTTCATCCGAACCGACGGCATCGGTATGGCCTTCGATGAGGAAGGTTTCGCCCGGGTTTTTCTCCAGCGCCTTGTTGATCGCATCCGCCACCTTGCGCAGCGAACGTGCCTGCGCCATCGGAATTTCGGCGCTGCCCGTGGCGAAGGTAATCGTATCGAGGTCGATACGGCGCACCTTGTCGCGGATACGGGCCGAGTAGCGCACTTCGTCCAGCGAGTAGACACGCTCCACCGGCTCGACCGGCGGCTGTTCCAGGAAGCGGTAATAGTCGCGGTCAGGATCGCTCGACGTGTCGATGATGTAGTCACGCACGGGGATGCGCAGGCGCATCGGCGGCAGGTCGAGGCCCGGATCGCGATAGACGTAGTCGCGGTCGGGATCATCCATCAGATCGGGCGCATAGAACAGCACGTATTCCCGGCCCCGGTCGTCGATGCGCGAACGCTGAATGACGTCGCCATAACGGTTGCGGATCGTTACGACCTGCGTGCCATCCCGGCGCTCCACCGTCTCGCGGACACGGCCGCCCGGCAGACGCTCATAATAAGGCTCGCCGCCATCGCGGATGAAGCGCTGGTTATCGTCGCCGCGTACAACGACGCGGTCGCCGAATTGCAGGATGATCGGCGCGTCGCGATCCCGGTCACGTGGACGGCCTTCACGCGGCTGCCATTCGCGCACGCCTTCCGGCCGCTCATATTGCGGACGGCGGTCGATGCGCTCGCCCTGCTGGGAGGTGATCGCTTCCATCTTCACGGGCGGCGGCGGGGCCTTGCCTTCGCCGGCACCGGCGCGCTGCGCTTCGGCGTCGGAGGTCGGCACTTTCACATCACCGGCCTGTTCGCGTTCACGACGGCGTTCCTCACGGGTCTGACGGTTGCCGGACCGTTCCACTTCCTTGTCGCTATCAAGGACCGCTGCACCCTTGTCGACGGGCAGGATGACCGTGTCGGCGGTCTTGGACGGAT
This sequence comes from Agrobacterium sp. BT-220-3, assembly GCF_025910175.1. Taxonomy (NCBI): domain Bacteria; kingdom Pseudomonadati; phylum Pseudomonadota; class Alphaproteobacteria; order Hyphomicrobiales; family Rhizobiaceae; genus Agrobacterium; species Agrobacterium sp. BT-220-3. The sequence continues at coordinate 47,833 of NZ_JAPAIX010000010.1, read as the reverse complement.
CCTTGGCGATCGCCTTGGCCTTGTCCAGTTCCTCCTTGGTCGACGCAGGCGCTTCCGTCTGCGGAATGGCGACCTGATTGGGAACGGGTTCGCCGGCAGGCGCCTGTCCGGTTGTGGCGCCACTTGGCGGCGGAGGTGTCGACGTGCCTGGCAACGGTGCTGCGGGCTCGGTTTTACCCTGGCCTTCTACCGGCGGTTTTTCGGAAGGCTGCTGACCGGGAGCAGGATTGGGCTGCGCCTCGGGAGCCGGCGGTCGCGCAGGCGTGGGCGCTTCGGTGGGTACAGGCGCTTCCTTCGCAGCGGGTTCCGGCGCGGCCGGCTTTTTCTCCGGAACAGCCTTTTCAGCCGGTTCCGATTTCTGTTCCGGGGCCTTTTCCTCTACCTGCGGCTTTTTCTCGGCTGCCGGCTCGCGGGGCTTGGCCGGCTGTTCGGCATTTTCCGGACGTGCGGCGGGCTGTTCGGCAGCCGGCTCCTTCGCGCGTTCCTTGCGCGGACGCTGTTCGCCCTCGCCCGCAGGCTGCTCTGCCCGTTCGGGTTTGCGCGGACGTTCCTTTGGCTGCTGTTCGGCCGGTGCTGCTTCAGGTGCGGCTTCACGCTGGCGTGCCGGCTGCTGCTCGCCTCCACCCTGGGGCTCCTGCGCACGTTCGGGACGGCGTGGGCGCTCCTGCGGCTGCTCGGCAGGCGCAGGCTCGGGGCGGGCCTCGCGCTGCTGCTGAGGCTCGCGCTGGGGTTCCGGCTGAGCTTCGCGCTGCGGTTCCCGTTGAGGTTCAGGACGCGGCTCGGCGGGGGCTGCCTCCTGCTTGGGCTCGGGCGGCCGTTCGCGTGGTGCTTCCGGCGCCTGTTCCTGCTTTGGAGGTTCGGCCTGCGGCTGCGCCTCTTCGGCCTGCTGGCGCTTCTTTCGCAGCTCCTCTTCCGGGTTCTGTTCCTCCGGTTGCGCCTGAGCCAATATCATCGGAGCCGCAGACTCGTGAGTCTGCGATTGCGGCATCTGCGCCTGCGCCCGCGCGGCCCCGGCAAAACCGGCGGCGGCCGGTTCCACCGCGATCGCCAGCGACATGAGGGGGAAAACCACCCCCGTCAGCAATGTGTTCTTCTTCAGCATCGGTGCTTCCTCATCTGCCAATCGTTATACATCGCTTATGTCGCGACATGTTTTAATCCGGCTGCGCGTGCAGGCGCTGGTCAACGCCTTGCACAGGCTTCGGTTCCCATGATGACCAAAGCCTTCTGTACTGGAAATGAACAGATCAAGGCGTTTTCGTGATGGCGCCGCGGCCAAATCGCGCTGGCTAATATTGCAGTTGCATTTTTTGACCAACCGGATGAATAATCTGAGCCACGCCGAAGGCCACGAAGGGTGAAAGCCATTCTGTTGCGCCTGGCGCTCAAGGCGTCCGCACTGAAAAAAACAACAGACTGCGGATGAACGACCAAAAGAGAGGATCGAAATGCCTATTTCCACCCGTCTGCTTGCAGCCGTATCGATTGCCGCCATCTCGCTGTTTTCAGGTGCTGCCCTCGCGCAGGACAAGATCGTCATCGGCACCGAAGGCGCCTACCCGCCTTTCAACAATCTTGAGGCCGACGGCACGCTGACCGGCTTCGACATCGACATCGCCAAGGCGCTCTGCGTCGAGATGAAGGCCGAGTGCACCTTCGTCACCAATGACTGGGACGGCATCATTCCGGCCCTGCAGGCCAAGAAGTTCGATGCCATCATCGCGTCGATGTCGATCACACCCGAGCGTCTCGAGAAGGTCGACTTCTCCAAGAAATATTACAACACCCCGCCGGCAATCGCCGTGCCGAAGGATTCGCCGATCAAGTCCGTCGATGATCTCAAGGGCAAGTCGCTCGGCGCCCAGGGCTCCACCACCCACTCCAACTATGCCGAAAAGCATTTTCCGGGTTCCGACCTGAAAATGTATCCGACCGCGGACGAATATAAGCTCGATATCGCCAACGGCCGCATCGACGCCGTCATCGACGATATCGTCGTCCTTTCGGAATGGCTGAAGACGGATGCCGGCGCCTGCTGCAAGATCCTGACGCCGCTTCCGGTGGATGTCGAGATCAACGGCAATGGCGCGGGCGTTGCCGTGCGCAAGGGTGACACGGCGCTTGCCGACAAGTTTACCGCCGCCATCGCCGGCATCCGCGCCAACGGCAAATATCAGGAAATCAACAAAAAATACTTCGATTTCGACGTTTACGGCCAGTAACAGGCACAGTGCTTGTTGAAATCTCGTGGCGGAAGGCTTGCCCTTCCGCCATTTTTGTTTGAAAACGTAACCATAACAATCACGGCGGCTTAAGACCGCGGGGGAAAACTGGCATGAGCGGAGCATTTTCCGCCATAGGTGCGTTCTGGACCTATGTCTCGACACTTCTCGATCCCTTCTGCGGACCGGTCGGTCTCTTCTCGCTTTTCGGAAACGGCACCCTCGTCGCCTGCGGCGATGCCGGCTGGGGCGACGAAATCGCCTTCGGCGTCAAGGTCACCATAACCCTGGCGCTTGCCACGCTGCCCGTCGGGCTGCTGATCGGTTTCCTCATCGCGCTCGCAGCGCAATCCGAGGAAAAATCGCTGAGGCTCGCGGCCGGTATCTACACCACCATCTTTCGCGGCCTGCCGGAACTCCTGACGCTCTTCATCGTCTATTACGGCATCCAGATATTGCTGCAATCGGTCGCGGGTTATGTCGGCATCACCGGCCCCGTCGAGATCAACGCCTTCGTGGCGGGCATGATCGCGCTTTCCGTGGTGTTTTCGTCCTATGCCTCCGAAGTGCTGCTATCCGCCTTCAAGGCCATCCCAAAGGGGCAATATGAGGCAGGCCACGCACTCGGCCTTTCGCGTGGCCGCACCATGGTGCTCATCATCATTCCGCAGCTGGTCAGGATCGCCCTGCCCGGCATGACCAATCTCTGGGTCATCCTGCTGAAAGACACCTCCTATGTCTCGATCATCGGCCTTGCCGATATCGTGCGCCAGACCGGCATCGCCGCCCGTGTCAGCAAGGAAGCCTTCTTCTTTTACGGTATCGCCTGTCTGCTCTATCTTATCCTCGCACTTCTCTCCTCCATCGGGATCGGCTTCATCGATCGCTGGTCACGCAAATCGGAGGCGAGCCGATGAGCCACGTTCAGGAACTCATTCCACCGCGCCCTGCCCCGGTTGCCGTCGACAAACCGCTCAATATCTCGCGCATCGCCGGTATTGCCGTCATCACGCTCTGGCTGCTGCTCGCTGCCGGGCTGCTCTTTGCCATGATCGAAGGCTGGGACTGGGCGAAATTCGAGCGTTACGGGCCGCGTTACATTGACGGCCTCATCACCACCATCACATTGGTCGGCAGTTCGATCATCCTCGGCGCCATTCTCTCGGTACCGATCGCCTTTGCCCGCATGTCGGAAAACCGCGTCCTCGGCGCGCTGGCCTATGCCTATGTCTACGTGTTTCGCAGCACGCCGCTGCTCGCGCAGCTCTTTCTGATCTATTACGGCCTCGGCAGCTTCCGCCAGGGGCTGGAAACCGTCGGCCTGTGGTGGTTCTTCCGTGAGGCGTGGTATTGCGGCCTCCTGTCGCTCACCCTCAACACCGCCGCCTATCAGGCCGAAATCCTGCGTGGCGCGATCCGCAGCGTGCCGCAAGGCCAGCACGAAGGCGCCGCCTCGCTCGGCCTCTCGAAATTCATCACCATGCGCAAGGTCATCCTGCCGCAGGCGCTCATCGTGGCGCTGCGTCCCTATGGCAACGAGATCATTCTGATGATCAAGGGCTCGGCGGTAGTCTCCATCGTCACGGTCTTCGACCTGATGGGACAGACGCGTTACGCCTTCTCCCGCACCTTTGATTATCAGGCCTATCTCTGGGCCGCGATCTTCTACCTGACGATTGTCGAGACGCTCAGACACGTCTGGGCATGGCTGGAAGCCCGCCTGACGCGCCATCTCAAGCGCTAGCGCGCGATCGCGCAGAGTTGGCAGCACTCACTAAGCAAGGCTGCCAACATTTTGAAAAATATAACTATTTTGTGACAGTCCGTGCCTTTGGCAAGCTTGGATTAACCATCCCGTGTTCCCATATCAGATACAGCGGCAATGCTGTTATCGGCAATCATGAAAACGGGAACCGCCGTCATGAACAAGGACATGGAAATGATGCTGAGGGGCTACGGCCTCACCACCGCCCAGATTTTCTATCGCATGCCGGACCATCCGCTGGTTCTTCAGACCTATGTCTGGCAGGACTATGATCTCGCCCCGGACTTCCCCGAAATGCACGGTTTCCTCAAATTCTGGCAGGAAAAGCTCGACGGACCGTTGCACTCCGTCCGCTATGTGCACCGGCAGGTAATCTCGGCGCAGGAATGGCGCGCGCTGAAAGGAGAGTTCATCCTCCACTGATCTATCGCGCCATATAAACATTGCGCCCATGCCCGTTGCGGCTTACAGCAGACTTCAACTGAAGACGCTGACGGATACCGCACGATGACGAAGAATCAGAAAATTGACGAAGAGGCGCTTGCCGAAGCCTATAACCGCGCGCTGGCGCTTGAAAAAGCAGGCGATGTGGATGCCGCGGTAAAGGCCTATGAAGAGGTTCTGGCCATCGATCCGGAAGATCACGGCGGCGCGGCCGTCCGCATCGCCGCCATGGGCCGCGGAGAGCCACCGTCGAAAGCGCCTGACGCCTATGTCGAGACCCTGTTCGACCAGCATGCCGAAGCCTTCGAAGATATTCTCGTCGAACAACTCGGTTATGCCGTGCCGATGATGGTGCGCCAGCGCCTGCAGACGCTGAAGCTCGGCCCCTTCAAGCGCCTGCTCGATCTCGGCTGCGGCACCGGCCTGACCGGCGAGGCGCTGCGCGACATGGCCGACGACATCACCGGCATCGACATTTCCGAAAACATGGTCGAGATCGCCCATGAGAAAGACCTCTACGAGACACTTTATGTCGCCGAAGCCGAGGATTTTCTCGAGGACAATGACGACGAGCCCTTCGACATCATCACCGCAACCGATGTGCTGCCCTATCTCGGCGCGCTGGAACCGCTGTTTTTCGGCGCCGCCGAAAACCTCGTCCCCGGTGGGCTGCTGATCTTCTCCTCGGAAACTCTACCGGAAGCGACCATGGCCGGACGCCCCTATATCGTCGGCCCGCACCAGCGTTTCGCCCATGCGGAAACCTATGTGCGCGAAAGACTGGCGGCGACCGGTTTCGAGGTTCTCGAAGTCACCGATATCAACGTACGCATGCAGGACGGCAACCCGACACCGGGTCATCTGGTGGTTGCGAAGCTCAAGGGCTGATGCAGCTTCGACTTCTTGCACCTCAACGTTGCCACAGGTTTCTTCTCCCCGCCGGGGAGAAGATGGCCCGAAGGGTCAGATGAGAGGGTAAGCTCTCCGCATATCCCTGCCGTCGCCCCCTAATCCCGCTGCGGCGACCTTCTCCCCGGCGGGGAGAAGAAACAAGCGGCACGCACTCGTCCTGCATGCGACGAACACGGCACTTACCTGAATCAATCTCTCAGCAATAACAGCCAGACGGTTGAAGAGACTCGACTTTCCCGCCCGCCTCAGCTCGCCTTCGGCCGCCAGACGATATCGGCGACCTTGAGCTTCTTCGGCACGATTTTCAGATCGTAGAACTCGTCGGCAAGCGCCTGCTGATAGCTGACAGCCTTATCAGGAACCAGCGAGACCCGTCCGAGATCCGCACCCGGGCGCGTCAGCGAAACCTTGGTGACATCCTCCGGAACGCCGGTGATCGCCGCCAGCGACTTCGCCGTCGCGTCAATATTGGCCTGCGCCCTTGCGCCGACATTCGCCAGCTCCTTGAGGATCAGCGGCACGAGATCGGGATTGCTTTCGACGAAATCGCCATTGGCGAGGAAGTAACTCCAGGGATCGACAATCCCCTCGGCCGTCGCGAGAACCCGTGTCGTCGGTTCTTTTTCGGCCACCGCGAAATAAGGATCCCAGATCGACCAGGCATCGATGCTGCCGCTGCGGAAGGCGGCGGCCGCATCCGGCGGGGCGAGATCCACGGGGGTTATATCATTCAGCGTCAGCCCCGCCTTCCGCAATGCTTTCACGGTGACATTGTGGGCGCTGGAGCCGCGCTTGAAGGCAACCTTCCTGCCCTTCAGATCCGCCAGCGTCTTCAGCGGCGAATCCTTCTGCACGAGGATTGCCGAGCCACCGGCCGCGCCCTTATAGGTGCCCACATAACGCAGATTGCCACCGGCGGCCTGCGCGAAGAGTGGCGGCACGTCGCCCGTCGGCCCGATATCCAGCGCGCCCGCACCAAGCGCTTCGAGCGCACCCTGGCTTTTCGCCAGCGCAATCACGCCATTTTTCTGCCAGCCGATCCGCAATGTGGTGGTTGCGGCACCAGCCCGCCGGACATGCGGCAGGAACACCGCCCCCGTCGCACCCGCAATCAGTCCCAATGTTCCGCGTCTTGTGAGCATGTGGATATCCTTCGCTGTTGCCATCCTTCAATAATAAAAGCGTAGATATTCGAGCGAATTTATCAAAATAACGCTTTGCGCGGCGGCAGCACGAAGAGAATTGAATGTGCGAATTTGCCGTTACGGGCGGAATAAGATTGTCGCGCCGCAGGGAAGCGCCCTTTGGCACACCTCCTTGCGCGACTGTGAGTCAACCCGCTTGCGCAGTTGCGGACCGACCAGACCACAAACGGAAAATGCCCTTCCCGGCAGCCGGAAAGGGCATTGATCTAAGCCTGATCAAGCGGGGATCACTCCTCGCCGGATTTCGGATTGTCGAGAAGCATGTAATCGAGCGGCAGTTCCGTCGTATATTTGATCTGTTCCATGGCAAAGGCCGACGACACGTCGCGAATCTCGATCTTGGCGATCATCCGCTTGTAGAAGGCGTCATAGGCCGCGATGTCAGGCACGACGACGCGCAGCAGATAATCGACATCGCCGCTCATGCGGTAAAACTCGACGACTTCAGGAAATTCGGACACCACCTCGGAAAACCGCTTCAGCCATTCGATGGAATGGGAAGCGGTGCGGATGGAGACAAAAACGGTGACCTTGGTGTTGACCTTGACCGGATCCAGCAGCGCCACGCGCCGACGGATGACACCGTCCTCCTCCATCTTCTGGATACGCCGCCAACAGGGCGTCGTGGAAAGGCCGACCTTCTTCGCCAGATCAGCGACAGCCAAGGTGGAATCTTCTTGCAGAATGCGCAAAATCTTACGGTCTAGGCGATCCAATGCGTCTACCCTCCTGAATTAATTTCCTTTCAATACACTAATTTTTAGAGAAAAACAGAAAATTGTTTCACTAAAGCCGCATTTCCACATGTCGGCGAAGAACCGGAAGCAACTCCTCCGTAAACCACGGGTTCTTTTTCAGCCAGCCGGTGTTGCGCCAGCTCGGATGCGGTAGCGCAAAGATGGCCGGCCCCGAATTCGAGTGAAAATAACTGCGCCAGTCGCGCACTGTCTCGGTCATGGTTTTTCGCCGCCTTTCACCCAGATGGAAGGCCTGCGCATATTGGCCAATGGCAAGGGTGAGTTCCACCTGCGGCATGGCCGCCATCACCCGCTCCCGCCATTTGGGCGCACATTCGCATCGCGGCGGCAGATCGCTGCCCTTGTCGTCATAACCGGGAAAACAGAACCCCATCGGCACGATGGCGAAACGGTCCGGATCGTAAAACGTCGCCCGGTCCACATTCAGCCACTGGCGAAGCCTGTCACCGGAAGCATCGTTGAAGGGCAGACCCGTTTCATGCACACGAAGCCCAGGTGCCTGCCCGGCAATCAGGATGCGCGCCTTCCTAGATATCACCACCACCGGCCGTGGTTCGTGCGGCAGACGATCGGAAGCACCTTTGAGCGGGGTATCACGACAGAGGCGACAGCGGGCGATCTCGGCACGCAGGCCATCCAGCCCGTCATCAGGTATCGATGGAGCCCGATCTGTCTCAGCCATTTTTCCACCCCAGAAGATGACGGACGATGGTCAAAAACCCAGCCGCTGGCGTCTCGATGTCGGCCGCACGGTGTTCGCGCCGCCATTCCGACGGTTTTTCGAATTCTCCAGCCCAGATACCGCGTGCCTCGCGACGCGCTGTCGCCTGCTCGCCGGAAAACTGGAAATAACCGGAGGCAACGGCAAAACCCGCCGCCACCATTTCCGACGAAACATCCTTCTCATCCGCCGAACAATAAACCAGCAACCGCCCGTAACGATCTCTGGAACTGCCGGAACAGGAGACTTGGGCGCCGTCCATCAACCTTCGCAGAAAGCGGCGCGCCTCCTCGCCGCAGGGCCAGCTCTCGCCGCCGCGCACGCATGTCTGCGATAGCTCGGGCGCGTCGATGCCGAGCAGCCGGAACCGCTCCCCGCCCTTTGCGAGCGTGTCGCCATCGATCACGAAGAAACGGCCGCTATGGGTCTCGCTATTGACGAGGTCCAGCTTGGCGGCAATCAGAATGCCGAGAAAAACCGTCGCCAGAAAAAGCCCGCCGTCGCGAAAGGCCGAAAAACGCCTGCGTCTGCCTCCATTTCGTCCCATGTAACAACAAACCCTTGTCAGAAATGGCAAACAAATCCTTTCACGGCAGCATCTTCTTAAGATTTTGCGCGTAGCCTGCAAGGGTTCATGTCACCCCACGTTGTAACAATGAGTAAAAGCGTCAGCACGTCCACCGACAAGATCATCGTCGACCGGTCGAAAAAACACCGCAACAAGGCGGTTTTCGACACGGTGAAGACGACACGCGAACGCCTGCAGCAGGGCGCTGGCGGAAGTGACGCTTATGAACGTGAAATGCTGACGATGCATATCGCCGAAGCCCTTCAGGGCGCGATGATCATGCCGCTCTTCATCGTACTCGCCTCCATCATCGGTTTGTACATCACCCGTGACATAGGGCTGATCATCTGGTCGCTTATCGCCCTTAGTTTCCACGCCATGTCGCTGATGCTGGCCAAAAGGGCGGCAAAACAGGAAATTACAGCGGAAAATCTGCAGCATTGGCGTAATCTCTTCCTTGGCATGCAGATCCTCATCGGCTGCGCCTGGGCGATGTTTGCGCTCGCCGAACCGGCGCGCAATGATCCGACACTCGTCCTCTTCTTCAAGGGCGCGACACTGCTGATCGCCCTTTCGCTCACTGCCATGGCCAATTTCATGCTGCGGCGGGCGACATTCATGACCTTCCTGCCGGTGCTGGCCGCTCTCTGCGTCACCTCGGCCATATCGCGCGATCCCTTCGATGTCGGCCTTGCCCTGATGTTCGGCATGGCGATCCTTTTCTGTCATCGCATCACCAGCCGGCTTTATCAGACCAGCGTCAAGCTGCTTTCGTCGCAGACTGAAAAGGACGATCTGATCGCCGAACTCGAAGTCGCCAACTCGGTCTCGGATGAGGCGCGGCGGCGCGCGGAAGAGGCGAATCTGGCAAAATCACGCTTTCTCGCCTCCATGTCGCATGAGCTCAGGACCCCGCTCAACGCCATTCTCGGCTTCTCCGAAGTCATGGCCTCGGAAGTGCTCGGTCCGCTCAATAATCCGCTCTACAAGGAATATTCCGGTGATATCCACCGCTCAGGCCAGCATCTGCTCGATCTGATCAACGAAATCCTCGACCTGTCGCGCATCGAAGCCGGCCGCTACGACCTCAACGAGGAATCGATCTCGATGCTGGAAATCGCCGAGGATTGCATCGGCATGATCCAGCTTCGCGCCCGCGCCAAGACGATCAGGATTTCGCAGCAATTCGAAAGCAGCCTGCCGCAGGTATGGGCCGATGAAAAATCCATCCGCCAGGTGATCCTGAACCTTCTCTCCAATGCGGTGAAATTCACGCCGCAGGGTGGCGAAATTCTCGTAAAGGCAGGCTGGACGGCGGGCGGCGGGCAATATGTCTCGATCAGGGATAACGGCCCCGGCATTCCCGAAGACGAAATCCCCATCGTCCTTTCGGCCTTCGGTCAGGGATCTATCGCGATCAAGAGCGCTGAACAGGGAACGGGGCTAGGCCTGCCCATTGTTCAGGCGATCCTCGCCAAACATGACGGCCAGTTCATCCTGAAGTCGAAATTGCGCGAGGGCACCGAAGGCATCGCCATCCTGCCGGCAAAGCGCGTGCTGCAAAGCCTGCCCGCCGTGGAGGAAACCCACGCCATCCAGCCGCGCCGGCGATCCTTCGCCTGAGACACCTCAGAAGAACAGCGTCGTCACCAGCGAATAAAGCACGAAAAATCCGTTTGCCATCAGAAGGCAGAAGACGGCGAAGGAGCCGAGATCCTTGGCATGCCGCCCGACCGAGGAGATTTCCGGCGAAATACGATCCACCAGTTCCTCAATTGCGGTATTGAGCGCCTCAACCGCAAACAGAAGCAGCATCAGCACCGTAAAAACGAGAAGATGCGCAAAGGGCGCGCCGGCCACCAGAAGCAGGGCAAGTCCGACGCCGAAGGCGAGAACCTCATGACGGAACGCCGCCTCCTGCCATAGCCTTCCCAGCCCCTGCACGGAATAACGTGCGGCGGCAAAAAGATGCCGCCAACCCTTTTCCTTGCGGAAGGCGGGCTCAGCTTGCTTCTTTTGCGGCGTCGCGTCCATCTTCGACCTCAATGGCTGATGCGGGTGTCCACACCCGCTGCTTCAAAGGTCGCCATGCCGGAATGGCAGGCGGCGGCGGCCTTGACGATACCGGCGGCCAGAGCAGCACCCGTTCCCTCGCCAAGCCGCATGCCAAGCGCCAGAAGCGGCGTCTTGTCAAGTTTTTCGACGGCAGCGAGATGGCCGGGTTCACCCGAGACATGGCCGATCAGGCAATGGTCGAGCGCGGAAGGATTGGCCGCTTTCAACAATGCGGCGGCGGCCGTGGCTACATAACCGTCGATCAACACGGGAATGCGCTGCACGCGCGCCGCAAGGATGGCGCCGGCAATCGCCGCAATCTCACGTCCGCCAAGACGGCGCATGATTTCCAGCGGGTCGGACAGGTGATCTTTATGGAATTCCACGGCAGCCTTCACCGCCGCAATCTTGCGCGCCATGACATCGCCTTCCGAGCCGGTGCCGGGACCGGTCCACTCTTCCGCCGTGCCGCCGTAAAGCGCCAGATTGATCGCCGCCGCGATGGTCGTGTTGCCGATACCCATTTCACCGACGCAGAGAAGATCGGTGCCGCCAGCAATCGCCTCCATGCCGAAGGCCATGGTCGCGGCGCAATCGCGCTCCGAAAGGGCCGGCTCGCAGGTGATGTCTCCGGTCGGATAGTCGAGCGCCAGATCGAATATCTTGAGACCGAGATCGTTGGAGACGCAGATCTGGTTGATCGCAGCACCGCCTGCCGCGAAATTCTCCACCATCTGCTGCGTTACCGACGTCGGATAGGGCGTGATGCCGTGACGCGTGACGCCATGATTGCCGGCAAAGATCGCCACCAGCGGACGGGTGACGGCGGGCGAACGGCCGGACCATGCGGCGAGCCACATGGCGATTTCTTCCAGACGGCCGAGCGAGCCCGCAGGCTTGGTCAATTGCGCATTGCGCTCCTTGGCCGCCACAAGCGCATGCGTGTCCGGGCCGGGAAGCTCGCGCAGCAGCGCGCGGAAATCATCGAAGGGCAATCCGCTCATGCTCATGGTATCAGTCTCTTTCGTAGCCGGGTTGGCTTTCGCATCGGCTCATGCGTCCGGAAACTTGTGTTTTCCGGCAAATCGGTCTTTGTTGCGCCTCTCATAATCGCGGATGCGCCGCGGAACAACCGGAAATGCAAGTACTGCAGCGGAGAGAGCATGAAGGCCGGGGATTTTATAACAGATGTCATGCATTCCGTTGCCTTTCTCAGCCGCCTGCCGGTTCCTTCGCGCTTTTTCAGTGATCGTGAAGACATCTCGATGCGCCGCACCGCCCGCGCCTTTCCCGCCGCCGGTCTGTTGATCGCCTTGCCCGCGGCTTTCCTTGTGGTCCTTCTCGCCGCCTTCGACGCCTCACCCCAGCTTATCGGCTGGCTCGCCATCGCCGTCACCGCCCTCATCACCGGCGCGCTGCATGAAGACGGGCTGGCCGATATGGCCGACGGTTTCGGCAGCGGCAAGGACCGGGCCCGAACGCTTGACATCATGAAGGACAGTCGCATCGGCAGCTATGGCACGATCGCCATCATCCTGTCCTTCGCGCTTCGCGCAACGGCACTTGCATCGCTGATCGAGACCCTGCCCGCCAGGACCGCCGCCGCCTGCCTGATCGCCGCACTGGTGATGAGCCGCGCCCTGATGGTGTGGCACTGGCAGGCGTTGCCGGCCGCAAAAACCACCGGCATCGCCGCCGCCGCCGGGCAGCCGGGGACAAGCGAGCGAAACATCGCGCTGGTGACCGGCCTGCTGCTGTTCGCGCTCTTCACCCTGCACGCCCTGCCCTTTGTATCGATCGTTGTCGTTCTGGCGGCGGCTTGGCTCGCGACGGCGCTATTCGGCAGGCTCTGCGTCAGCAAGATCGATGGCCACACCGGTGATACCATCGGCGCCTGCCAGCAGATCACGGAGATCGTGATTCTCATCGCTCTTGCCCTTGCGGCGTGACGGCCTGATATAGATCACCATGGAAACGCCATGCATTCACATCTGCTCTCTTGATGCGACCGACAGCCTCTGTATCGGTTGCGGCCGCACGCTGGAGGAAATCGGCGGCTGGGCGAGCTATAGCGACGAGACGCGCCGCAGGATCATGCAGGCGCTTCCGGAAAGACTGGCAAGAGCTGGCAAGGATGCCGCCAAGGAGACGCCCACCGCATGAACAGGCTGACTATCGTTCTCCTCCTGCTGGCCGTCGGTCTCGGCCTGCTTCTCGTCAATCACGACAGCGGCCGCACCTTCGGCATCGACAACGACAAGTTCGGACAGATGATCTATTTCCTGCCGATCGCCGGGCTCCTGTCCGTCGGCATTCTGGCGGGAAGGCGCGGCAGCTTCGGCACCGTCATCCGTCAGCTTGCCGTCTGGCTCGTCATCATCCTCGGCCTGGTCTCGCTCTACCTCTATCGCTACGACCTGCAATCCTTCGGCGACCGGCTGCTGGGCGGGCTGATGCCGGGCCGCGCCGTGGTGGTAACGACCTCAGGCGGCGAACAGGAGATAATACTGCACAAATCGATGAGCGGTCACTTCGAGGCGAATGTCGGCGTCAATGGCAAGACCATCCACATGCTCGTCGACACCGGTGCAAGCTCCGTGGTGCTCGCCAATGCGGATGCGGCGACAATCGGCATCGATACGACGAGCCTGCGCTACACCGTACCTGTCATGACGGCGAACGGTCGAACGGCGGCGGCCCCCGTCACCCTGTCGGAAATCGGCATCGGCCCCATCATGCGGCGCAACATCCCTGCTCTCGTCGCGCAGGACGGGCAATTGGGCCAGAGCCTGCTCGGCATGAGCTTCCTGTCTACCCTCGGCTCGCTGCAGATGCAGACCGACGAACTGAGATTGCGGGATCGGTAAAAGCTCGCCGCCGGGCGATCATTCACATTGCTCCGACCTGGTTACCTGCTTCTGAAAGGAATTTCCCCGGTCAGGAAATAATCGGATATTCTTTTCGCCGATCACCTGTCGCAGCGCAGCATTGCCCCTTGATTCCCCCTTGATTGATAAATTATGTTGGCAATGTTCTCAGGGCGGGGCGCAATTCCCCACCGGCGGTATCGGGATTTTCCCGGAGCCCGCGAGCGCTTTCGGCCTCCAAAACCGAAAGGTCAGCAGATCCGGTGAGAGGCCGGAGCCGACGGTATAGTCCGGATGGAAGAGGACAAGGCATAGGACACCCGCGCTCTGCGGGCTTCGCATTGCATTGTTCGCCCAAGGGATATTTGGCGCTTCTCGAAGCGCGAAAATGCCGCAAAACGGCATAACCCTTGAAAGGCTTGAAAGAAAATGACCATTGCTAGAATTGAAGACGCGATCAAAGCCATTTCCCGTGGCGAGATGGTGATTGTCGTTGACGACGAGGATCGCGAAAATGAAGGCGATATCATCGCCGCTTCCGACAGCATCACCCCGCAGCAGATCGCCTTCATGATGAACCATGCGCGCGGGCTCATCTGCGTCGCCATGCCGGGCGAGCGTCTCGATGCGCTCGACATTCCGCTGATGGTGTCGCGCAATACCGAATCCCTCAAGACGGCCTTCACTGTTTCCGTGGACTATATTCCCGGCACGACCACGGGCATATCGGCAGCGGACCGGGCCAATACCGTGCGTGCACTGGTGTCGGAAGGTTCGCGTCCGGAAGACTTCGCGCGTCCCGGCCATATCTTCCCGTTACGCGCCAACCCTAATGGCGTTCTCGGCCGCACCGGCCACACCGAAGCGGCCGTCGATCTGTGCCGCCTTGCCGGTAAATACCCCTGCGGCACCATTTGCGAAATCGCCAATGACGACGGCACCATGGCCCGCCTGCCGCAGCTCAAGGTCTTCGCGGAACGCCACGGCCTGCTCATCGTCACGATCAAGGACCTCGTCTCCTATCTGACGGGCGAGGTTGTGGAAGACGTGGCGCAGAAGCAGGTCGCCTGATCTGCGCTTTTCCGAATACGAAAACGCCCGGCGCAAGCCGGGCGTGAAATGGGTAACTGAAGCGCTGAAACCTCTCAGCTCCGTCATCCTCGGGTTTGACCCGAGGATCCACAACCCGGCGTAACGATGGATCCTCGGGTCAAGCCCGAGGATAACGTTGTGTGTGAGGAGCACTCAGCGATCCGTGCCGCGCTGAAACCTCAGTTGCGCAGCCTGTAACCCGTCTTGAACATCCAGCTGACGACGCCAAGGCAGATCGCGAGAAACAGCGTGATCATCGCAAGGCTGATGACGGGATTGACGTCGGCGATCTCGTAGAAGCTCCAGCGGAAACCGCTGATGAGATACAGCACCGGATTGAAATGGCTGACCGTCTGCCAGAAGGGCGGCAGCATGTCGATGGAATAGAAGCTGCCACCGAGGAAGGTCAGAGGCGGCACCACCAGCATGGGGATGAGGTTCAGCTGCTCGAAATTCGTCGCCCAGATGCCGATGATGAAACCGAACAGGCTGAAGCTCACCGCCGTCAGCACAAAGAACAGGATCATCATGAACGGATGGGCGATGGTGATATCCACGAAGAAGGATGCCGTTATCAGGATGATCGTGCCGATCATCAGGCCCTTGGTCGCCGCCGCCCCCACATAGCCGGCGACAATTTCCGTCATCGATACGGGCGCTGACAAAATCTCGTAGACCGTGCCGGTGAATTTCGGAAAATAGATGCCGAAGGAGCCGTTGCTGATGCATTGCGTCAGAAGCGTCAGCATGATGAGGCCCGGCGTTATGAACGCGCCGTAGGAAACCCCGCCAACCTCCTGAATCCGCGAACCGATCGCGGTTCCGAAGACGATGAAATAAAGCGAGGTGGAGATGACCGGCGATACCACGCTCTGCAACAGGGTGCGGCGGGTACGCGCCATTTCGAACAGGTAGATGGACTTGATGGCTTCGAAGTTCATTTCTGGCCTCCCACCAGCGAAACAAAGATATCCTCAAGCGAACTCTGCCGCGTTGAAATATCCTTGAAATGGATGTTGGCGGCGGAAAGAGCGCTGAGAAGATCGGCGATTCGTCCCTGCTCGCCATTATCCTCGATTTCATAGGTGACGGTGCAGCGGTCGTCCGAAAGCGTCAGGCCGAAAGCCGAAAGATTATCCGGCAATTTCTCGACGGGATGCGAAAGCTCGAGGAAAAGCTGCTTGCGGCCGAGCTTCTTCATCAGCGCCGTCTTTTCTTCCACCAGCAGTAATTCGCCGCCATTGATCACGCCCACACGGTCGGCGATCTCTTCTGCCTCCTCGATATAGTGCGTTGTCAGGATGATGGTGACGCCCTTGGCGCGCAGTTCTGAAACCACATTCCACATGTCGCGGCGCAAGGCCACATCAACGCCGGCGGTGGGTTCGTCAAGGAACAGAACCTTCGGCTCGTGCGCCAGCGCCTTGGCGATCAGCACGCGCCGTTTCATGCCGCCGGAAAGCTCCCGCAGCATATTGTCCTTCTTGCTCCAGAGCGACAGGGATTTCAGGATGCGCTCAATCAGCTCCGGGTTCTTCTTCTGCCCGTGCAGGCCGCGCGAGAAGCTGACGGTGTTCCAAACGGTCTCGAACTGGTCGGTCGTCAGCTCCTGCGGCACGAGGCCGATCAGGGCGCGGGTCTGGCGAAAATCCTTCACCACGTCATGCCCGCCGACAAACACCGACCCCTCGCCCGGATTGACGAGACCACAGACGATGGAGATCAGCGTGGTCTTTCCGGCGCCATTCGGCCCGAGAAGGGCAAGGATTTCGCCCTCTCTGATATCGAGGCTGACACCCTTTAACGCCTGAAAGCCATTTGCGTAGGATTTGGTCAGATTCCGTATCGAAACAATGGCATTCATCGCGAATCTTTCGAAAAACCGAGTAAGATGCACGCCATATAGGCCGTGGAACGCGCAAATGCCAGTCCAATGCCAGTCCAGGGGCCTGAACACTGCGTTCGGCAGGGAAGGAAAATCAGCCGTAGACGCTATAGAAAAACTGCGCTGCGACGAAGACCAGAAACACACCGAAGGCCCGTTCCAGCTGCTTCTTGCTGAGCGCATGCGCCAGCCGCGCGCCATAGGGCGCAACGACAAGCGTGATGGGGATCAGGAGCACCACGGCGATCCAGTTGATGAAGCCGGTGGAAAATGGCGGCAGGCCCGCATCGCCCCAGCCGGCCCAGATATAGCCCAGGAGACCCGGCAGCGAAATCAGCACACCGACACCGGAAGACGTGGCAACCGCCTGATGGATGGTGCGTCCGTAGAGCGTCATGAAGGTATTGTTCATCACCCCGCCGCCAACGCCCATCAGGCCGGAAAAAAGCCCGATGCCCGTGCCCACCAGAAACCGGCCCGGATTATTCGGCAGGTCTGAACCAAGATGCCAGCTCGCCCGGTTGAAGATCATCCGGAAGGCGAGCGCGAGCGCAATGAAGGCGAAGATCAGCCGGAGCGCGACGCTGGAGGCATGGGCGGCCACGACAGATGCGAGGATGGTGCCGAGCGGCACGGCGACGATCCAGCCCTTCAGCAGATCGATATCGACGGCGCCTTTCTGGCGATGCGTCAGAAACGAGCGGATGGAAGTCGGCACGATGATGGCAAGCGACGTGCCGAGCGACAGATGCATGCGCACCGCCTCCGGCACCTCCAGAAGGCCAAAGACATGGTAGAAGACGGGCACCAGAACCGCGCCGCCGCCGATGCCGAACAGCCCCGCCAGAAGACCGGCGATCACGCCAGCCGCCGCAAGCGCCGCGGCAAAGACCATTATCTCTGAAACAGGGGGCATGAAGGTGGGCTCCCGGGGTCCGTTGTCACAAACATGTGACCCTCATAGCGTATCAGAGACGGGCGGCAAGCCATGTTGGCCGCAGGTCAGTACGGCGCGATGTCTTTTGCCGCCTATCCCGCGCCGGATAGACCGCTTCTTGGGACCATGTCCCATTGCATGCCCTTGCAAAGACGCCGATATCCCCCCGATAAGGCAGTCTTCTTCACCGGCCTTCGGGCCGGTCTTTTTTTGCGCCACATGCTCAGGACAAGTCCACTATTTACTGTCTGGTTTAAATTCCGGACAACCCGCATTCCCTTTGAAATCGGCGACGGAGGCGAAGGGTCACCATTCTCCCGGCGTCATCCTCGGCCCTGCGCCGAGGATCTAATCACGTCGATTAAAATCAATCGGTCGCAGATGCTCGGGACAAGCCCGAGCATGACGCAGGAGAGATTTTCAAACTTTGCCACGAACCTCGACAACCTTCAAATCTACCCCGGCAGTTCGATTTAATCGCAATGCCTGTAACCTGACTTGCGGGTGCGCAGGTCGAAGTGAAAATGGTTCCAGTGATTGGGATCGCTGCCCGGCCCGAGAACGGTCGAGAAATATTTACAGCTATCGGACCTCACCGCCTTCAGCAGCGCTTTCTCGCGGAAGGCGAAGAAGCTTTTGCTGCGAACATCGATCTCCTTGCCGTTTTTCAGCGTGATGGTGCCGATATCGATGGCATTGCCGCGCGCATGTTCGGACCACGGGTTGCTGGAGCGCGAATTCATCTTGCGGCAGGAATAACCGCCCATCGGCGTGATGCGGCCAACGCCCGAGAGATAACGGAAGCGCGAGGATGGCACGAGTTCGAACTTCACCCATTTGGCGAAGGCAAGCGTGACCTGGCAATTGAGCTTCACCGCCGGGCGGATGGCAACGCCGCTGGCGAGCCCGCTAAGTTCGATAGGATAGTCGATGCCGCAGGTCGGACCATCGGCAATGCGGGCGACGTCTCGGAAAGCGACGCCGAGGCGACGCAGTTCGGAGCGGCAGGCGACTTCAGAGGACGGCATGACGCCGGGCGGCATGGTTGACCGGTTGCTTTGCAAGCCGCCGCGCGCCATGGGATCATTTGGCATCAGCATGGCGACCTCCTCCACCGGCTGGCGGCGGGAAGACGAGCCAACGGGTGGCGGCGGTATCAACCGCGATTGCCCGGCACTCTGCTGCCGGCGCGGCGGAGCGACGGCGACCGGATTATCTGTGCCTATGCCATCCACCACCGGCTGCTCCGAGACACCTTCGGCAATATCGGCATCCTGCTCTTCCGCGAGCCCACGCACCGGCTCCACGCCCAGCATGGAATCCATGTTCACTCCGCCCTCGCCTTCGGCGATCTGGCTGGAGGTAACCTGCTGGTTGGGCATGCTGGGAGAGGTCATGCTCTGGCCGCTTGCGGCCATGCGCGCCTGATGCTGGCCGTCGAGTGTGGAATATCCCTGCCCGCCCTGTGGCGATTGCAGCAGGGGATCCTGCGAGGCGTAAGGTTCCGGCATCGGCTGCGACACGGCCGCGGGATAATCGGAGGACTGCCCGACCCGCTCGGCCTGATAGACGGCTCCTGATGGCGCGCTGTAGCCCTGCTGCCGCGACGACCGGATGGCGCTGACACGCGTGGTGCCATCCACCTCGGCCGGCGGCACGAGGCCCTCCGCCGAACACGACACCATGACCGTGGAAATCATCAGCAACGTCACAAGACGACGCGGAAGGGAAACATACGCCATACGAGAACCTGTACCTTCAGCGGCCGCTACTCGCGGCAATACAGGATAAATTTTAAAGAAATGAGGTAAACGAAACCTTATTGGTTGCGGGAAATAACGAATGGTCGACTATGGCATTCAAAAAAGAAAGGGCGCAGTCAGGCTGCGCCCTATCGGCCTCGGCATTCATCTGCACGGCCTAGCTTATTTAAGCGACGCTCTCATCCTCCGTCATGCCGGCCTTGAGCCGGCATCCAGCCAGCCCAAGTCCTTGGGCTGAAAAGAGTCGTTTAGCCACGCAGACGCGTGGACTGGATTCCGGCTCAAGGCCGGAATGACGGTAGGAAATGCCCCGATCAGCCCCGTATGACAAAAATCACGCCGCCAGCGAGACCCCGCGTCCTGCCCCGTTTCCGAGTTCGAAACGGGAAAGCAATGAGCGCAGCTGGTGGCTCTCCTCGGCAAGCGTCTGGCTGGCTGCCGTCGTTTCTTCCACCATGGCGGCATTCTGCTGCGTCATCTGATCCATGTGGTTGACGGAGGTATTGATCTCCTGCAGGCCCGTCGCCTGTTCCCGCGCCGCCGTGGCGATGGAGTTGACGTGGCCTTCGACGCGGTTGACCAGTTCCACGATCTCGTCCAGCGCATCGCCCGTGGAGCGCACCAGCGCGACACCGCCGCCAACCTCTTCCGCGGAGCGATTGATAAGGGTCTTGATTTCCTTGGCGGCATTGGCCGAGCGCTGCGCGAGTTCACGCACCTCCTGCGCCACCACGGCGAAACCGCGCCCCGCTTCACCAGCGCGAGCGGCCTCCACGCCGGCATTCAGCGCCAGAAGGTTGGTCTGGAAAGCGATTTCGTCGATGACGGAAATGATCTGACCGATACGTTTGGACGAGTCCTCGATACGGCCCATGGCGTCGACGGCATTGCGCACGATCTCGCCAGAGCGACCGGCGCTCGTTTTCGTGTCCTGCACCATCTGCCGCGCCTCATTGGCCCGCTCGGAAGCGGTGCGTACCGTGGCGGTGATCTCGTCGAGAGCCGCTGCCGTCTCCTCCAGCGCCGCCGCCTGCTGTTCTGTCCGGCGCGAGAGATTGCCGGTTGCGCCGCTGATATCGGCAGCACTGTCATTGACGACATCGCCGGTTCTGGCAATCGCCTCGATGGCGCCATGCAGCGCGCCGACGGCCCGGTTGAAGTCCATGCGCAGCTTTTCATATTCGGCGCCGATATCGGCAAGCTCGACGGTCAGATCACCATTGGCGAGCGCTTCCAGCGAGTTGCCGAGCGCATTCATGGCATGGGCCTGACGTTCGGATGCGGAACGCAGGACCATCTCATTGCCGTGACGCGCCTCCTCCAGCGCCCGTTGCTGCTCCACTTCGCGGGCCTGCAGGGCGCTGCGTTCATTGACGCTGTCTCGCAGCACCAGCAGTGTTTTCGCAATCGCACCGATTTCGTTGCGACGGTCTGCGAACTGGATTTCAGCCGCACCGTCCCCGTCAGCGATACGCTTCATGCTCTGGCGGATGAGATCGATCGGCCGCGTCACGCTGCGCACGACGGCGGCGGCCACGCCAATCACCAGCAAGGCCGACAAAACACACAGCCCGATGTTGAAATAGGCATCGTTCCAGAAAACCGCCTCGAGATCATCGACATAAACCCCGGTGCCGACGATCCATCCCCAGGGCGCGAACCCGGCGACATGGGAGAACTTCTCGACGGGATCCGGCGCGCCGGGCTTCGGCCAGTAATAGTCGACAAAACCCTGACCGCCCGCCTTCACCGTATTGACGAATTCAACGAAGAGCGCCTTGCCGTTCGGATCCTTGTTGGCGGTTAGATCGGTGCCGTTCATCTCGGGCTTGATCGGATGCATCACCATCTTGGGATGCATGTCGTTGATCCAGAAATAGCCGCTGCCATTGCCATAACGCATCGCCGCGATCGTGGTCTTGGCCTGCTGCTGCGCTGCCTCCCGCGTCAAGGCGCCGCTCTGCTCCAGACGATAATATTGTTCGAGAATGGCGACAGCTGTTTCGTTCATGGATGCAAGCCCCGCTTTGCGCTCGCGCTCCATTTCATGGAAGGTTTCGAAGAGGCTGAATGTCAGCGCTGCGGTCAATATTGCCAGAAACAATGCAACGAGCGCATAAAGGCGCATAGATATCGTAACGTTTTTCATATTCCCCCCAACGCCGCTGACGGCACTTCGACCAGACGATGTTAAGGTTGAAAAATTTATTATCATTAAATACGCATGTTATACGTTAGTACTATCCCATAACGGCTTTCTGAGCCCCGCCAATACTCTTCGCAGTCGGTCAAGAACGCCACGGCAGCCCGAAATCCGACAACTGTCCTGCGGCTTTAAAGGGCTCGTTAACCCTGAGGTCCTATCCTCATCTGCCAAAATATACGGTATTGGGAGGCGCGCGATGGCACGGCCGAATTTCCGCTTTACGCATTATGACCTGAAGGAATTGCGGGCTGGGACGACCATTGAAATCTCCCTGTCGGCCGTCAACAATGTACGGCTGATGACAGGCGCGAATTTCCAGCGTTTCACCGAATTGCTCGATTTCAAATATCTCGGCGGCGTCGCGAAAAAATCGCCGATCCGCATCAGCATTCCCGAGACCTTGCACTGGCATCTGGTGATCGATGCCGAAGGGCATAGTGGTCTGGCAGAATCCTCGGTCAAGATGTTGCCAGCGCCGTCGCAGGCCATGCAGCACCGCAAAGCGTCCTGATTTCTGTTTAAAAACAAATGGATGCTACGGCTTTGCGACTCATTTTGGCAAGCGCCTGATTCTTTTTGTGAAGATGACGCTTAACGCGAACCGCGCTCGCGGCGCAGCTTCGCCCACCAGTCGAGACGCTTGCGGATTTCCCGCTCGAAACCCCTGTCGGGCGGATCGTAGAAGGTCGTGCGCCCCATTTTTTCCGGGAAATAATCCTGCCCTGAAAAGGCATCCGGCTCATCGTGGTCATAGCGATAGCCGTCGCCGTAGCCCTCACCCTTCATCAGCTTGGTCGGCGCGTTCAATATATGCTTCGGCGGCACCAGCGAACCGTTTTCCTTGGCCGCCCGCATAGCCGATTTGAAGGCGGTATAAACGGCATTCGATTTCGGCGCAGTGGCGAGATAAACGCAGGCCTGTGCCAGCGCCAGCTCGCCTTCCGGTGAGCCCAGATAGTCATAAGCGTCCTTGGCGGCATTGCAGACGGCAAGCGCCTGCGGATCGGCAAGGCCGATATCCTCCACCGCCATACGCACCAGCCGGCGCCCTAGATAGAGCGGGTCTTCGCCGGCATCGAACATGCGGGCGAGGTAATAAAGTGCCGCGTCAGGGTCCGAACCACGCACCGATTTATGCAGCGCGGAAATGAGATTGTAGTGGCCGTCCTGGCTCTTGTCGTAAACCGGGGCGCGGCGCTGCACGATGCGCGTCAGCCCTTCGGTATCGAAAGTCTCATCCTTGCGCGCGGCACGCCAAACCTCTTCGGCAAGCGTCAGCACGGCGCGGCCGTCGCCATCGGCCATGCGGATCAGGCTCGCACGTGCCTCCTCCGTTAGCGGCAGAGGCTTGCCCTCCGCCTCCTCGGCGCGCTTCAGAAGTTCGCTGAGGCTCTCCTCGTCATGCGAGCCGAAGGTCAGGACACGCGCGCGCGACAAAAGAGCGGCATTGAGTTCAAAGGACGGGTTCTCGGTGGTGGCGCCCACCAGAATGATGGTGCCATCCTCCATCACCGGCAGAAAGCTGTCCTGCTGGGCTCGATTGAAGCGATGAATCTCGTCGACGAAAAGCAGCGTCTGCCGGCCATTCATCCGCCGCGTGCGCGCAGCTTCGAAAACCTTCTTGAGATCGGCGACACCGGAAAAGATCGCCGATATCTGCTCGAAAGCCAGACCAGCCTCGCCGGAAAGCAGGCGGGCAACCGTCGTTTTACCGGTTCCGGGCGGCCCCCAGAAAATCATCGATCCAAGCGAGCCGCTATCGATCATGCGGCGCAGCACGCCCTCTTCGCCCGTCAGATGCGGCTGCCCGCTCACCTCCGCCAGCGTCTTCGGACGCAGGCGATCGGCAAGAGGCCGCCGGTTGGCGACCTCCACGGGCACTTGTGGGGCAAAGAGGTCGTCGCTCATCGCAGGAACTGCCGGATACGTTGGCCGTCGCGCAGGATTTCCACCCGCCAGAAACCGGGATTGTCATCCAGCGCCCTCTCGACCGCAGCCGTGGAGCCGATATCCGCACCGTTCAGCGACAGGATGACGTCTTTCGGCTGGAAGCCGACGCGATAGGCCGGTGAACCGCGCTTCACGTCGGTGATGACAACGCCGGTCACCTGCGAAGGCATGCGCAGCTCATCGGCAAGCTTCGGCGAGAGATTGGCGACAGTGGCACCGGCAAAGGGGTTGCGGCCCTCGAGCAGCCGCTCGTCGCGCGGCGCGGTTTCCGGCGCCGTATCAAGCGCGATGGTCACCTTTTTCTCTTTACCCTTGTCCATGACAGTCAGTTCGGCGGATTTGCCGATGCCGGCGGTCGTCAGGCGATAACCGAGTGCATCCGGATGCTCGACCTCGAAACCATTGACGGCGGTGACGACCTGCCCAGGCTCAATGCCCGCCTTTTCGGCCGGGCCGCCTTTGACGACGCTGACGACGAGCGCGCCGCGGGCGCGGTGCAGGCCGAGCGCCTCGGCGACATCGGAGGTCACGGGATCGAAGGTTGCGCCGATATAGGGCCGCTGGAAACTCGCATCTCCCCGCTCGGCGGCAGCGACGAACACCCGGACCAGATTGGCGGGAATGGCAAAACCGATGCCGTTCGACCCACCGCCCTTGGAAAAGATGGCAGTGTTGATGCCGATCAGCTCACCCGCCATGTTCATCAGCGCACCACCGGAATTGCCAGGGTTGATGGAAGCATCTGTCTGGATGAAGAAGCCGAAATCGCCCTGCGTCACCTGGTTGCGCGCAAGGCCGGAAACGATGCCGCTCGTCACCGTCTGGCCGACACCGAAGGGGTTGCCGATGGCAAGAACGAGATCGCCGACCTCAAGCGCATCCGAATTACCGAGCGACAGCACCGGAAACTGTTCCTTTGCATCGATCTGCAGAATGGCGAGGTCGATGCGGTCGTCCTTCAACAGCACCTTGGAGGAAAATTCGCGCCCATCCGCCAGCGCCACCTTGATGTCGTCGGCACCATCGATGACGTGATTGTTGGTCACGACAAGGCCACCGGCGGTCACGATCACGCCCGAACCGAGCGACGACTGCTTTTCCGTGCGGTTCGGCATCTGCTGTCCGAAGAACTGCTCGAAGAAAGGATCGCCAGCAAAGGGGGAAAGACGCCGCTGCACGACACGTTCGGCATAGACGTTCACCACAGCCCCTGCGGTACGCTTGACCAGCGGCGCAAAGGACAGCTGCATTTCCGTGTGGCTCGACGGCACGGCCCTGTTGTCCTGCGCCTGCGCGCCCATGGGCAGGAGAACGAGCGCGGCAAGAAAGCCGGTGGACAAATACTTCAACACGCTTCGCATGTGATTCCTCATGGTCATCAGTATGATGGAGTTATAACGTCAAAGCCTGTAAAGCAAAGAGCGGCAAGATGATGGCCGGCCATTTCGGTGCGGGGACAAGAGCCGGCAGTTGGAACCAACCACGCTGTTTTTCGGTTTCACCCACCAGACTGTCCTCAAAAGAGACGCCCCATGCATCTGAAACGCACACTTCTTGCCTCCAGCATCATCCTCGCCTTCTCCGCTCTTGTTTCGCCGGCCAGCGCGGCAAGCTTCGATTGCACGAAGCCCGATCTTGCAGCGGACGAAAAGGCGATCTGCGACAACCGCGCCCTCAACGACCAGGATGTGAAGATGGCCACCACCTTCGACATCCTCACCCAGCTGATGGCGATGGGCGCACGCGACACGTTGCGTGACGAACAGAGCCAATGGCTGAAGAGGCGCCAGGAATGCGCGGCGGATGTCGCCTGCCTCACCGGCGCTTACGAGGAACGTATGAACAAGCTCGGCGAAGCGTTCCAGAGCATCAACAGACCGCTTTGATTGTCACGCCACGCGGATGATGTTCTCCATCAGCTCGTGCAGCTGGTCGCGATAGCCGGTTCTGGCCGAAGGCGCGTCCTCGCGTGAGGTCATGACAACGGAAAGTCGTTTGGCGGGTACGATATAAAGCATCTGCCCGCCATAACCCCAGGCATAATAGACCGTCGAACCCGCCATCTCCTTGATGAACCAGCAATAGCCGTAACCATCGCCGTTGAAGACGGAGTTGGTGCGCTGTTGCCAGGATTGGTTGATCCAGCCTTGCGAAATCAGCCGCTCGCCGCCGGGAGTCACACCGCCCAGCCGGTAAAGCTCGCCAAACGCAAGCAGCGAGCGCGCCGTCATCGCCATCTGGTTGCCGCCGAGATAGATGCCCTGTGGATCACGCTCCCAGCCCCCGATGGCGAAACCCTCCAGCGGCCGGAACCAGTCGCGCGCCAGAGAGAGCGTCGAGCGGCCGGATGCCTTGGTCAATATCGCCGAAAGCAGATGCGTGGAGCCGGTGGAATAAAGCATGCCGCCACCCGGATCTCCGGCAAACCCAGACCCCAGAGCCATCCGCACCCAGTTGCGGCTGGCGACCCAGCGACCGTAATTCGGCCCGGACATGCGCTCCAGACCCGATTGCATGGAAAGCAGGTTGCCGATTGTCACCCTTTCCAGACGCGGATCGGGGTTCTGCGGAAAATCACCGCGTAGAATAGTGGCGATCGGCTGGTCGGCCCCATCAAGTATCTTGCGATCGATCGCCATGCCGACCAGCGCCGAAATGACCGATTTCGAGGCCGACTTGATGTTGGTGGAACCGTTGAGGCCGGCGCCATGATAGGCGCGGCTGGCCACCTCCCCGCCATCGACGCTGACGATGACGGCCTTGAGGCTCGAAAGCGCATCCGCATTCCGCAGCAATGGTTCGAAACGGACGCCGTTGCCGGCGCTTTGCGCGCGGGCAAGATGGGCAACAGGCAGGGACGCAATGAGGGCGAGTGCGGTTCGTCTTTTCATGCTGTTGAAGTTAGCAATCACCACGCCGTGGAAAAGCCCCGCTGGACGAAATCACTCCAACGTGACCGCGGGGATAGCGGGCATCCGGCCGGGAATTTTCGAATTTACAACGGTAAAACAGCAGGTTGCGTCGGCTTTAAGAATCAAGCTCTGAGGCAATTGAATCTGTTTCTGAACCGCGAGTAGCATTCGCCAAAAGCGCAATAAAAAGCCGCCCCGAAAGGGCGGCTGGTCAAGGATGATAGATCTATCCTCACATTCAACGTCTTCCTCGGGCTTGTCCCGAGGATCCATGGCGTTCACGGCTTATGGATCCTCGCCTCAAGGGCGAGGATGACGGAGGAAGGTTGCGCACCTTCGCCCTTGCCCGAAACCGCCGAAAAGGCGCTTACTCCGGCAAGATCCGAACGGCACCCTTGTCCGCGCTGGACGCAAAAGCGGCGTAGGCCTTCAGCGCCGTCGTCACGTTACGCTTGCGCGGCGCCTCCGGCTTCCAGCCACGCTCTTCCTGTTCGGCGCGACGCGACGCGAGTTCCGCATCCGGCACATTGAGGTTGATCGTACGGTTCGGAATGTCGATCTCGATGAGATCGCCCTGGCGTACGAGGCCGATGGCACCGCCCTGCGCCGCTTCCGGCGAGGCGTGACCGATGGAGAGGCCCGAAGTACCGCCGGAGAAACGACCATCAGTGATCAGCGCGCAGGCTTTGCCGAGGCCCTTGGACTTGAGGTAGCTGGTCGGATAGAGCATTTCCTGCATGCCCGGCCCGCCCTTCGGCCCTTCGTAACGGATGACGACGACGTCGCCCGCCTTGACCTCATTGCCTAGAATGCCCTTCACCGCCGCATCCTGGCTTTCGTAAACGACGGCCGGGCCGGTGAATTTCAGGATGGATTCGTCGACACCCGCCGTCTTCACGATGCAGCCGTCGAGCGCGATATTGCCGTAAAGCACGGCCAGACCGCCATCCTTGGAGAAAGGCTTTTCGACCGAACGAATGACGCCGTTGTCGCTATCCGTGTCCAGATCGTCCCAGCGCGAGGACTGGCTGAAGGCCACCTGCGTCGGCACGCCGCCCGGCGCGGCCTTGAAGAACTGCCGCACCGTTTCGCTGTTGGTGCGGGTAATGTCCCAGCGATCGATGGCGTCGCCCAGCGTCGCCTCGTGCACCGTATAGGTGTCTCGATTGATAAGACCGCCACGCTCCAGCTCGCCGAGAATACGCATGATACCGCCGGCGCGGTGAACATCTTCCATGTGCACGTCCTGCTTGGCGGGCGCGACCTTGGAAAGGCAGGGAACCTTGCGGGAAAGACGGTCGATGTCTTCCATGCCGAAATCGACGCCGCCCTCATGCGCGGCCGCCAGAATATGCAGCACCGTGTTGGTGGAGCCGCCCATGGCAATATCCAGTGACATGGCGTTTTCGAATGCCGCCTTGTTGGCAATGGTGCGCGGCAGGACGGTTTCATCATCCTGCTCGTAATAACGGCGCGCCAGATCGACGATCAGATGGCCGGCCTCGACGAAAAGGCGCTTGCGATCCGAATGGGTGGCGAGCGTCGAGCCATTGCCGGGCAAGGACAGGCCCAGCGCCTCGGTCAGACAGTTCATGGAATTGGCGGTGAACATGCCGGAACAGGAACCGCAGGTCGGGCAGGCGGAGCGCTCGATGATCTTGACGTCCTCATCGGAAATCTTGTCATCGGCGGCAGCCACCATGGCATCAACCAGATCGAGCGCCACAGTCTTGCCGTGCAGGACGACCTTGCCCGCTTCCATCGGACCACCGGAGACGAAGACGGCGGGAATGTTGAGGCGCATCGCCGCATTCAGCATGCCGGGCGTGATCTTGTCGCAGTTGGAAATGCACACCATCGCGTCGGCGCAATGGGCATTGACCATATATTCCACCGAATCCGCGATGATTTCGCGCGAAGGCAGCGAATACAGCATGCCGTCATGGCCCATGGCGATACCATCATCGACCGCAATGGTGTTGAACTCCTTGGCGACGCCGCCTGCCGCCTCGATTTCGCGGGCAACAAGCTGGCCAAGGTCCTTCAGATGCACGTGACCGGGCACAAATTGCGTGAAGGAATTGACCACCGCGATGATCGGCTTGCCGAAATCGCTGTCTTTCATGCCGGTGGCGCGCCAAAGGCCGCGCGCGCCCGCCATGTTGCGGCCGTGGGTTGTCGTTCTGGAGCGATAGGCTGGCATGGTGTTTTCCTCGATCTCATGGCAGAAAGGCGCATTTCCGCCGAAGCGGTCAAATGACCCCTGCCCCATTTTGCGGTTTTTCTAGCGCAAACCGCAAGCCCTGTCACTGTCACCTTCGGGCAAAACAGTACGGTCCGGTACGGTACGCTTCATCTATGCCCGTAATTCTGGCGGCATCTCATCACAAATTCGCGATTTCCGCCGTCCCATCGTTGTTTTTACACAGAGCGCTGAAACATATCTGTGCAGCGACCGTATTGGCTATCATAATCGATTTATCGCCGATGCACCCGGCTTTTGTGGAGGTTTGAATGCCCGCCTATCGTCCGCCCGTAATCGCGGCAAGAGAAATCACGCCAAAGAATGTCTACCTCTCCAGACGCGGCTTCCTCTGCACGGCGGCAGGGCTTGCGGCAGTAGGGCTGGCTGGCCGCGAGGCGATTGCCGCACCGCTGTCGGCAACAGCCGGTGCGTACAAGCTGGATGAAAAGCTCACCCCGCTCGATGCGGTCACCAGCTACAATAATTTCTACGAATTCGGCGTTGGAAAATCCGACCCCAAGGAAAACTCCGGCAAATTCAAGCCCAATCCCTGGACGGTGAAGGTGGACGGCCTCGTCTCCAAGCCGCAGGAATTCGGCATTGAAGACCTCATGAAATATCCGCTGGAGGAGCGCACCTATCGCATGCGCTGCGTCGAGGGCTGGTCGATGGTCATTCCATGGATCGGCTTCCCACTCGCCGCCCTTCTCGACAAGGTGGAGCCGCTCGGCAGTGCGAAATATGTGTCCTTCGAAACCGTGGTGCGGCCCGAGGAAATGCCGGGCCAGAGCGGCCTCTTCCAGCCTCTGTCCTGGCCTTATGTCGAGGGCCTGCGCCTCGATGAAGCGCGCCATCCTCTCACCATCCTCGCCGTTGGCCTTTATGGCGAGACATTGCCGAACCAGAATGGCGCGCCGATCCGCCTCGTCGTTCCCTGGAAATATGGTTTCAAGGGTATCAAATCCATCGTGCGGATCTCGCTTGTCGAGGAACAGCCGGAAACCACCTGGAAAAACTCCAACGCCCGTGAATATGGCTTCTATTCCAACGTCAATCCGCATGTCGACCATCCCCGCTGGAGCCAGGCAACGGAACAGCGCATCGGCGAAGGCGGCTTTTTCGGCACGCAGAACCGCCCGACCCTGATGTTCAACGGTTATGATGAGGTGGCAAGCCTTTATACCGGGCTGGATCTGAAAGCGAATTACTGACCATGGCCTTCGCCCTGCCACTTCCCTCGCTGCCGAAGCGTTACCAGCCGGCGGCCATCTGGTCGCTTTATGTCATCGGCCTCTGTCCTGGCCTCTGGTATTTCTATCTCGCCGCAACCGGCGGCCTCGGCTTCAATCCGGTCAAGGATTTCGAGCACCTGCTCGGCATCTGGGCGCTGCGCTTCCTGTGTCTGGGCTTGCTCGTGACGCCGCTGCGCGACCTGTTCAACATCAATCTCATCGCCTATCGCCGCGCGCTGGGGCTGATCGCCTTCTATTATGTGCTGGCCCATTTCACCGTCTATCTGGTGCTGGATCGCGGCCTGATCATCAGCTCCATCGCCGGTGATATTCTGAAGCGGCCCTATATCATGCTCGGCATGGCCGGGCTTCTCATGCTCATTCCGCTGGCGCTCACCTCCAACCGCTGGTCCATCCGCAAGCTCAGCAGCCGCTGGAACACACTGCACAAACTCGTCTATCTCGTGCTCATCGTCGGCGTGCTGCATTTCGTGCTGGCGCGGAAATCGATCACGCTGGAGCCTGTGTTTTATATCAGCACGATGGTTATCCTGCTCGGCTATCGGCTGGTACGGCCCTCGATCATGTCGATGAAGAGGGCCAAACGCGCCAGACCCGTGCGGCCATAATGGCGGCGGCCCCAATCCCCGCGACATAACAGACTATATTCCACAGCGAAAAAACACGGCCGAGCAGCAAAGCGCCGGCCGTCGTTGCGCGAAACGCATCCAGCGCCGGGAAATGAACAAGCCGGACGAGTTCTACAAGAACGACGGTAAGAATGGCGATATGAACCTCATAGCCGTGCCAGCGGGAGGGAAAGGCGGCCGCCAGCAGCAGATACACCATCGCTCCCCAGAGCACGGATCCGCCATATTTTACCGCCACGAACGGCAGTCCCACGTCGTAACCGAACCTGCGCAGGCAAAGGCCGCAGACGACCACCACCATAGCCCCCGCCAGAAGCCGGATGCGGGCGAAATAAGATGGGGATACGCGCGGCAGGCCCATACGGGTTCCTTCGGGTTTTCGTATGAAAGGTAACGAACTGAGATCGGGGACGGAAATGAGCACAGCAACAAGCCCGGCCGCAAGCCGCCTCTCCGTCTTGGACAATCTGCTCTGCGATACCTATCCCTGGGGCGAACTCAAGGGCATCAGGCGTTTTATCGTCGAGTTTCTGTATTTCGGCATCAAGGAAGCCCGCGCCTGCATGTTCGCGGGCTTGTTCTTCGTCTCCATCTTCGTGGTACCGCATGGCGGTGTGCTTGGCATTCCCCGATATGACGTGCTGCTGATCATTGCGCTCGGCATCCAGTTCTTCATGATCTGGAGCAGGCTCGAAACGCTTGACGAGGCCAAGGCCATCCTGCTGTTCCATATCGTCGGCTTCGCACTGGAAGTGTTCAAGACATCGAGCGCCATCCAGTCATGGTCTTATCCGGATTTCGCCTACACCAAAGTGCTAGGCGTACCGCTGTTTTCCGGCTTCATGTATGCCGCTGTCGGCAGCTACATCATTCAGGCATGGCGCCTGCTGGATGTGCGCATACGCCACTATCCCACCTACTGGATGGCAACCTTGATCGGCATCGCCATCTACGCCAACTTCTTCACCCATCACTTCATCGGCGATTACCGCTGGTACATCGCCGCCTGCGCCATCGGCCTCTATTCCCGCGCAACGGTGATCTTTCGTCCCTATGACCGGGACCGAAAGATGCCGCTGCTCCTCGCCTTCATCCTGATCGGCTTTTTCGTCTGGCTGGCAGAAAACATCTCCACCTTCTTCGGCATCTGGAAATACCCCGATCAAATCGGCGCCTGGTCCGTCGTCCACATCGGCAAGTGGAGTTCATGGTCGCTGCTGGTCATCATGACTTTCACGATCGTCGCACATCTCAAGCATATCAAGGCCCGCATTCATATTCCGGACTGAGAAAGATGAATTACTCCAAGGCATCTTCAAGTCTCGCAAGTTTCACAACTGAGCGCGTAGGCCTGAAATCCAACAAGAAAACTGGCGGCCCTATATTCGCATTCCTAATAATCGCTTTGGCCGGTTGTGGTGTAGATTCACCTGATCGTTTGCGCAGCGATATCCCCGGACGGCGTCCCCGCTGGTGAGACGATCTATTACAATACCAGATGGTTTGAATGCGCTGTAGCCATTTACAAGCTCGACTCCGTTTTCATGGATGAGGTCCGTCGGAACGGATTGCTTTCTCTAAACAAAGCAACATCCGCGCCCTGGGCTGAGGCGCCGGTACTGAGGGCGACCTACGCCATGGATCGATGGATCGCTGATTTTGCAAGTAGTTTGGATTGCATCCAAGACCAGAAGCTGCAGACACTCTTTGAGCGAGCATCAGCCAGCAGTGGCTATTTTCAAGTCCAGCGAACAAACTCGATAACCCTAATCGCGCCTGATGAGGGTTTAATGATGGTTGGTGGATACGAGTAGTAGCATCCCTGGGGTATGGATTTAACGATACCCTCCCCAACCTTTCGCCGCGACTGCAAAACCTTAATCATTGTGTCGGTTAAGATCTGAACGCAAAAAGCCGGGCGATCTCTCGCCCGGCCTTTTTAACTCACGACGCCTGAACGGCGTCAGACCTTATGCAGCTTCGGCTGCAGCAGCTTCAGCGGCAACGCGAGCCTTGTCGGCTGCGCCCTTGGCGTCAACGTCGCGCTCGACGAATTCAACGACGGCGAGAGCCGCGTTGTCGCCCTGGCGGAAGCCGGCCTTCATGATACGCAGGTAGCCGCCGTTGCGGGTTGCGTAACGCGAAGCGATCGCGTCGAACAGCTTGCGAACAGCGTCCTGATCCTTGATCTGCGAGATCGCCTGACGACGAGCGTGCAGGTCGCCGCGCTTGCCGAGGGTAACGAGACGCTCGACGATCGGGCGGATTTCCTTCGCCTTGGGAAGCGTCGTTACGATCTGCTCATGGGTGATGAGCGAAGCAGCCATGTTGGCAAACATTGCCTTACGGTGGCTGGCGGTTCTATTGAGCTTGCGGCCTGAATTTCCGTGGCGCATTGCTATTCTCCTTCTACGCAGGTTCCTTCTCTAAGGCCTGCCGTTTCCTGGCACATGCAGGTGACTTACCTGCTGTTTGACGGGGAAAGGCAGTCTTTAAAGGGTCTGCCTTTTTGATTGTTAGTACTGGTCTTCGTAACGCTTGGCGAGATCTTCGATGTTCTCAGGCGGCCATGCCGGTACTTCCATACCGAGGTGCAGGCCCATGGAAGCGAGAACTTCCTTGATTTCATTCAGCGACTTGCGACCGAAGTTCGGCGTGCGAAGCATTTCGGCTTCGGTCTTCTGGATCAGGTCGCCGATGTAAACGATGTTGTCGTTCTTCAGGCAGTTTGCCGAACGAACCGACAGCTCCAGCTCGTCGACCTTCTTGAGAAGCGCCGGGTTGAACGCAAGTTCGGTGACCGATTCTTCTTCTGCTTCCTTCTGCGGCTCGTCGAAGTTGACGAAGACGCCCAGCTGGTCCTGAAGAATGCGAGCGGCAAAGGCAACGGCATCTTCGCCGGAAACCGAACCGTTGGTCTCGATCGTCATGATCAGCTTGTCATAGTCGAGAACCTGGCCTTCACGGGTGTTTTCCACCTTGTAGGACACTTTCTTGACCGGAGAATAGAGGCTGTCCACCGGAATGAGGCCGATCGGGGCATCTTCCGCGCGGTTGCGCTCAGCCGGTACGTAACCCTTGCCGTTGTTGACGGTGAATTCCATGCGGATTTCAGCGCCATCGTCCAGCGTGCAGATCACGTGGTCGGGGTTCAGGATCTCGATGTCGCCAACCGTCTGGATGTCACCAGCGGTTACGGCACCCGGGCCCTGCTTGCGCACGACCATGCGCTTGGAATCGTCACCATCCATCTTGATGGCGATTTCCTTGATGTTGAGCACGATATCCGTCACATCTTCCCGAACGCCGGGAATGGAGGAGAATTCGTGCAGAACACCGTCGATCTGCACGGCCGTCACAGCGGCGCCGCGCAGAGAAGACAACAGAACGCGACGCAGCGCGTTGCCGAGGGTAAGACCGAAACCACGCTCCAGCGGCTCGGCAACCAGCGTTGCCTTGGTGCGGCTGGACGAGGTGAACTCGACCTTGTTCGGCTTGATAAGTTCCTGCCAGTTCTTCTGAATCATCTTTAAACCTTCCGTTCGCCGCCACCATCCAATCGTGACGGACCGAGCATGAAAACACTGAGAGGAACCTAATTCAGTGGTTCATCAGTGGGTTCTTGAGCGCAAGTCCGTCGATTGAAATCGACGCGCACACGCCAGATACACGAAAATTCCGCCTGACCTGAGGACAAGGCGGAATTTCCGAACCACGGTCGCGTCAGACGCGGCGCTTCTTGCGCGGACGGCAACCGTTGTGCGGGATCGGCGTCACGTCGCGAATGGAAGTGATCATGAAACCGGCAGCCTGCAGAGCGCGAAGTGCCGATTCACGGCCGGAACCCGGACCGCAAACTTCAACTTCAAGCGACTTCATGCCGTGTTCCTGAGCCTTCTTCGCGCAATCTTCAGCAGCGATCTGGGCAGCAAACGGAGTCGACTTGCGCGAACCCTTGAAGCCCTTGGCACCAGCAGACGACCAGGCAATGGCATTGCCCTGTGCGTCGGTGATGGTGATCATCGTGTTGTTGAAGGTCGAGTTGACGTGCGCGACGCCCGACGTGATATTTTTACGTTCGCGACGGCGAACACGTGCGGCTTCCTTGGCCATTTTATACCTTTCATTGATCTCTTCACCGCCGTAACACCAGCGGCTACACCGGCGATTGACCCGTATCCGGGCTTCACGCCAAACTCAGAAAGGCTGGCGCAGACCGCACCAGCCTCCCCTTTCCGGAGAACCGGAAAATTACTTCTTCTTACCAGCGATAGCCTTCGCCGGACCCTTGCGGGTGCGGGCGTTGGTGTGCGTGCGCTGACCGCGGACCGGAAGGCCACGACGGTGACGCAGGCCGCGGTAGCAGCCGAGGTCCATCAGACGCTTGATGTTCATCGACGTGTCGCGACGCAGGTCGCCTTCGACCTGGTAGTCGCGGTCGATGGCTTCGCGGATCTGAAGAACTTCAGCATCCGTCAGCTGATGGACGCGCTTGTCAGCCGGAAGACCGACCTTTTCCATGATTTCCTGCGCGAATTTCGGACCGATCCCGTGAATGTAGGTCAGCGCAATAACAACGCGCTTCGCGGTCGGGATGTTGACGCCAGCGATACGTGCCACGTCTCTTCTCCTTGGTTCCAGTTGCCATCCGGCAAGTGGTGATTCCATTCGAGCGGCCGACACGACCGCCAGTTCAAAATTGATGTCCGTGACAAGTCAAAACGACCGAACCCGGATCTCCCTTCCCTAAGGGAAATCCGCGCCAGTCGCTTGGGATGTCGCGAGTTGGCGCGGTGTTTAACGGAATCAGCGCAAAAAAGCAACCGGCTCCGCCAAGATTCTTTTACGATCCAAAGGATCTGCTCGATCCGGAGAGCGGGATATCGGGCAAAACCGACAAGGCTTTTACCATCCCGCACCGGCCATCAGGCCGAAGCCTTCTCCAGAACGCCTTCGATGGCTTCAGTAACGGCATCGACATCAGCCATGCCGTCGAGCGTCACAAGCTCGCCCTGCTCGCTGTAATAGTTCGACAGCGGCGCGGTCTTTTCGCGATATTCCGTCAGCCGCTTGCGGAAGGCTTCCGGATTGTCGTCGGAGCGAACCGTGCCGCCGGCGGCGACGGTTTCCGCGACCCGGTTTTCGATTCGGCGAATCAGCGCCTCTTCGTCCACCTTCAGTTCAATCACGGCATCAAGGGCAAGATTCTTCTTGCGCATGTTCTCGGCAAGCGCCTTGGCCTGCGGAACGGTGCGCGGATAGCCGTCGAGAATAAAGCCCTTGGCACAGTCAGGCGCTTCAATGCGCTCGGAAACGATCTGATTGACGATATCGTCGGACACGAGCCCGCCGGCATCCATAACCGCCTTGGCTCGTTTGCCGATTTCGGTGCCCGCGCTGACCGCAGCGCGTAGCATGTCACCGGTGGAAAGCTGCGGGATCCCGTACTTGTCAGTCAGGCGCTTGGCCTGGGTTCCCTTGCCCGCACCCGGCGGACCCAAAAATATCAGTCTCATCGTCCCCTCTTTCCTCCACGCAACTTCGACTTCTTGATCAGCCCTTCATATTGCTGCGCGATCAGGTGACCCTGAATCTGCGCAACCGTATCAAGAGTTACACTGACAACGATCAAAAGCGAAGTACCACCAAGGGCTAACGGAATGCCCGTACGTGCGATAAGTGTCTCAGGAAGGATACACACGAAGACCAGATAAATCGCGCCGACCACCGTGATGCGGGTCAGGACGTAATCAATGTACTCCGCGGTGCGCTCGCCCGGACGAATGCCCGGAATGAAGCCGCCATGCTTCTTGAGATTATCGGCCGTGTCCTTCGGATTAAAGACGATAGCCGTGTAGAAAAACGCGAAGAACGCGATCAGCAGGCCGTACAGCGCCATGAACAGCGGCTGCCCATGCTGCAGCGACGCGATGATGGACGTCGCCCAGCCCGGCAGATTGGTGTTTCCGGCGAAGCCGGCAGCCGTCGCGGGCAGAAGAAGCAGCGAGGATGCGAAGATCGCGGGAATGACGCCTGCCGTGTTGAGCTTCAGCGGCAGGTGCGACGTATCGCCCTGGAACATCCGGTTGCCGACCTGTCGCTTCGGATATTGTATCAGCAGGCGACGCTGGGCGCGCTCCACGAAAACAATCAGTGCGATGACGCCGATGGCGACGACAACGACCATAAGGATGAGCGTGGTCGACAGCGCGCCGGTGCGGCCGAGTTCGAGCGTGCCGGCGAGCGCCTTGGGCAGACCTGCGGCAATGCCCGCAAAGATGATCAGCGAAATACCGTTGCCGATACCGCGCGAGGTGATCTGTTCACCGAGCCACATCAGGAACATCGTGCCGCCAAGCAGCGTGATGACGGTGGAAACGCGGAAGAACCAGCCCGGATCGACCACAAGGCCAGCACCGCTCTCGAGGCCAACTGCAATACCGTAGGCCTGCAGCGTGCCGAGCAGCACCGTGCCGTAGCGCGTGTACTGGTTGATGATCTTGCGGCCGGCTTCGCCTTCCTTCTTCAACGCTTCGAGCGAGGGCACGACCGAGGTCATGAGCTGCACGATGATCGAAGCGGAGATGTAAGGCATGATGCCGAGCGCGAAGATCGCCATACGCTCGACGGCGCCACCCGCAAACATGTTGAAAAGACCGAGAATACCGTTGGCCTGACCCTGGAAGGCCTGCGCATAGGCTTCAGGGTTCAGGCCCGGAAGCGGAATATGGGTGCCGAGACGGTAGACGAGAAGTGCGGCAAGAGTAAACCAGAGACGTTTTTTCAGATCCTCCGCCTTAGCGAAGGTCGAAAAATTCAGGTTCGAAGCCAGTTGTTCCGCTGCTGAAGCCATAAATTTCTCCGAACGACCCTTGCCGGCCAGGAAAACCGGCCAATGCGGAAAGGTCTAAAAGATACCGGTTCAAAAACCGGGCTTCGGACGAACACGGCTTTGCGCCGCCATCATGCCTCACCCTGTTTTTTTATGTCCTATCCCCTCCCCTATGGAAGTTCAAGAACTGTGAGGCTCTCCCTGCAGCACTTTATGCCGCATGCGGGCCGCTTGAAAGCCGAACCGCGAAGAGTTTGCCTTGATGCCTCTATAAATCGATTTAGATCGAAAGCACCAGTGGCCAGGGAGCGCAAACGCCCGGAGCGACGAGCCTCGGGCGTCTGAAGTCTATATATTACTCGGAGGCTTCTGCTGCAACTGCGAGAAGCTTGATCGAGCCGCCAGCCTTTTCGATCTTTTCGATTGCGGGCTTGGAAGCACCGGCAACTTCGAAAGCGACCTTGGCCTTCAGTTCGCCGTCCGCGAGAATGCGAACGCCGTCCTTGGCGCGACGGATAACGCCGGCAGCCTTGAGAGCAGCAGCATCGATCGTTGCGGAAGCGTCGAGCTTCTTGGCGTCGATGGCGGTCTGAATGCGACCGAGCGATACGACAACATATTCGGAAGCGAAGATGTTGTTGAAACCGCGCTTTGGCAGACGACGGTAGATTGGCATCTGACCGCCTTCAAAACCGTTGATGGCGACGCCCGAACGAGCCTTCTGACCCTTCACACCGCGACCACCGGTCTTGCCCTTGCCGGAACCGATACCGCGACCTACGCGGATACGATCCTTGGAGGCGCCTTCGTTGTCTCTGATTTCATTGAGTTTCATGATAGGTTACTCCGTCTCACTTCTCGTCAACGACGCGAACGAGATGCTGGACCGCACGGATCATGCCGCGAACCGCAGGAGTATCTTCCAGGGTGCGCTGACGATGCATCTTGTTGAGACCCAGACCGACCAGCGTCTGACGCTGGATTGCCGGGCGGCGAATAGGGCTGCCGATCTGTTCGACCGTAACAGTCTTCTTGGCTTCAGTAGTCTTCTTGGCCATGATCCAGCTCCTTATTCTTCAGAAGCGTTGCCGGAGGCGGCACGGCGAGCCTGAAGCGTTGCATACTTGAGACCGCGCTGTGCAGCGATGTCCTTCGGATGAACCTGATGCTTCAGAGCGTCGAACGTTGCGCGAACCATGTTGTACGGGTTCGAAGAACCGGTCGACTTGGCAACAACGTCGTGAACACCCAGGGTTTCGAAAACGGCGCGCATCGGACCACCGGCGATGATACCGGTACCGGCCTTGGCCGAACGCAGCAGAACCTTGCCTGCGCCGTGACGGCCATTGACGTCGTGATGCAGCGTGCGGCCATCGCGCAGCGGAACGAAGATCAGATCGCGCTTGGCGCTCTCGGTAGCCTTACGGATGGCTTCCGGAACTTCGCGAGCCTTGCCGTGACCGAAGCCAACGCGGCCCTTCTGGTCGCCGACGACGACGAGAGCGGCGAAGCCGAAGCGACGGCCACCCTTAACAACCTTTGCAACGCGGTTGATCGCGACCAGCTTGTCGACGAATTCGCTATCGCGCTCTTCACGGTTCTGGCGATCGTCGCGAGAACCTCTTTTTTCCTGTGCCATTGTCCTTGTCCTTTTTCTTTTACGGGTGGAACGGCAAACGAAAAGACCACCGGCCTCTTTGAGGAGACCCGCATGGCCCGGTGAAATTCCGCCCGGATCGTTGTCCGGGCGGAAAAAAATCAGAAGTTCAGGCCGCCTTCGCGGGCAGCTTCAGCCACGGCCTTGATGCGGCCGTGATAGATGAACGCGCCACGGTCGAATACGACATCCTTGACGCCAGCCTTGACGGCGCGCTCGGCAACGAGCTTGCCTACGACAGCTGCTGCTGCAACGTCGGCGCCGGTCTTGAGCGAGCCGCGCAGATCTGCTTCGAGCGTGGAGGCAGACGCAAGCGTCTTGCCAGCAACATCATCGATGATCTGGGCGTAGATGTTCTTCGACGAGCGATGAACCGACAGGCGCGGGCGGCCATTGGCAACCGCCTTGATCTGGCGGCGCACACGGCTCGCGCGACGTGCAAGTGCTTCTTTCCTGCTAGCCATTTCGCGTGATCCTTACTTCTTCTTGCCTTCTTTGCGGACGATACGCTCTTCAGCGTACTTCACGCCCTTGCCCTTGTAGGGCTCGGGACCGCGGTATTCGCGGATTTCCGCGGCTACCTGACCGACCTGCTGCTTGTTGATGCCGGAAACGATGATTTCCGTCGGCTTCGGAACGGCAATGGTGATGCCGACCGGAGGCTCGTAAACAACGTCGTGGGAGAAGCCGAGAGCCAGCTGCAGGTTCTTGCCCTGCATGGCGGCACGGTAACCAACGCCGTTGATTTCGAGCTTGCGCTCATAGCCGTCCTTAACACCCTTGAAGATGTTCTCGATCATCGTGCGGGACATGCCCCACTTCGAGCGAGCTTCCTTGGTGCCGTTAGCCGGCGTCACGGAGACGCCGTTATCTTCGAGCTTCAGCTGAATGTCGTCATTAGCGACGAAAAACAGTTCACCCTTCGGGCCCTTAGCAGTGACCTTCTGGCCGTCGACATTGGCCGTAACACCTGCTGGAACCGGAACGGGCTTTTTACCGATACGAGACATTATTCAATCCTGTCTGTTCGTTATGGAGATCCTGCTTTGGC
This sequence comes from Agrobacterium sp. BT-220-3, assembly GCF_025910175.1. Lineage (NCBI taxonomy): Bacteria > Pseudomonadati > Pseudomonadota > Alphaproteobacteria > Hyphomicrobiales > Rhizobiaceae > Agrobacterium > Agrobacterium sp. BT-220-3. The sequence goes on along the minus strand of NZ_JAPAIX010000010.1, from coordinate 7,904 downwards.
CTTAGAAGACCGAGCAAAGAACCTCGCCACCAACGTTCTGTTCGCGAGCTTGGTGATCGGCCATCACGCCCTTCGGGGTCGAAAGGATGGTGATGCCGAGGCCGTTCGCGACCTGCGGAATGGACTTAACCGAGACATAAACTCGGCGGCCCGGCTTGGAAACGCGGCCGATCTCACGGATCACGGATGCGCCTTCGTAGTACTTCAGTTCGATGGTGAATTCGGACTTGCCGTTTTCGAAATCGACCTTGGAATAACCGCGAATGTAGCCTTCAGACTGAAGCACGTCGAGAACGCGTGCGCGCAGGCTGGAAGCAGGCGTGCTTACCGACGACTTGCGGCGAGCAGCACCATTGCGGATGCGGGTGAGCATATCACCCAAAGGATCAGTCATGGTCATGTGCCCGTCTCCTTACCAGCTCGACTTGACAATGCCCGGCACCTTGCCGGAATTGCCCAGCTCACGAAGCGCGATACGCGACATCTTGAGCTTGCGATAGAACGCGCGCGGACGGCCCGTTACTTCGCAGCGGTTGCGGATACGCGTCTTCGAGCCGTCACGCGGCAGCGAAGCGAGCTTCAGAGTGGCCTTGAACCGGTCTTCGATCGGAAGGGACTGGTTCATCACGATCGCCTTCAGTGCAGCGCGCTTGGTGGCCTGCTGGGCGACCGACTTGCGGCGGCGCTTGTTCTTTTCAACTGCGCTTGTTTTCGCCATATCGGAGTTCCTTTTCTACGCTCGTCGTTACGGTTAGTGACGGAACGGGAAGTTGAACTCTGTAAGCAGAGCCCGAGCTTCGTCGTCCGACGTCGCCGTCGTGCAAACGATGATGTCCATGCCCCACATCTGATCAACCTTATCGTAGTTGATCTCAGGGAACACAATGTGTTCCTTGATGCCCATGGCGAAGTTGCCACGGCCGTCAAAGCTCTTGGGGTTCAGACCCCGGAAGTCGCGAACGCGCGGCAGCGCGATGTTGACCAGACGATCAAGGAATTCGTACATGCGTGCGCCACGAAGGGTAACCTTCGCACCGATCGGCATGCCTTCGCGAACCTTGAAACCAGCGATCGAGTTGCGAGCGCGGGTAACGACCGGCTTCTGGCCGGCAATTGCAGCCAGATCGCCGGCAGCAATCGTGGGCTTCTTGGAATCGGCAGTCGCTTCGCCAACACCCATGTTGATCACGATCTTTTCAAGCTTCGGGATCATCATCACGTTGGCGTAGGAGAACTTCTCCTGCATGGCGCCACGGATACGGGAAACGTATTCCGTCTTGAGACGCGGCTCGTACTTATCAGCCATCGATCACTTCTCCCGAACGCTTGGCCACGCGGACCTTCTTGCCATCCACAACAGAGAAGCCAACGCGGGTCGGCTTGCCATCCTTGTCGACGATGGCGATGTTGGAGATGTGCAAGGATGCTTCCTTGTTGATGATGCCAGCTTCCTGTGCCTGGGTCTGGCGCTGGTGACGCTTCACCATGTTTACGCCACGCACAACGGCACGGTCTTCTTTCGGCATCACCTGGATTACTTCGCCGGTACGGCCCTTGTCCTTACCGGTCAATACGACAACCTTGTCGCCTTTACGAATTTTCTGCATCGCTATAGCTCCTTACAGCACTTCTGGAGCCAGCGAGATGATCTTCATGTGGTTCTTGGCGCGAAGTTCGCGCGGAACCGGTCCGAAGATGCGGGTGCCGATCGGCTCTTTCTTGTTGTCGATAAGAACGGCTGCGTTGTTATCGAAACGGATGACGCTGCCGTCAGCGCGGCGGATGTCCTTGGCGGTGCGAACGACAACCGCCTTCATCACGTCGCCCTTCTTGACGCGGCCGCGCGGAATAGCTTCCTTGATGGAAACGACAATGATGTCGCCAACAGAAGCATATTTGCGCTTCGAGCCGCCCAGCACCTTGATGCACATGACACGACGTGCGCCGGAATTATCCGCCACGTCGAGGTTTGTTTGCATCTGAATCATGTCAGGTCGCCTTCTTGTTGTTACCGGAACGGTTGGGCAAACTCTCCCGAGCGAGCCCCCTGCCCCAGCTTATGAATATATCTTCGTCTTGCGCGGAAATGTCGTGACAGGGTGGTTTCCCGAGGGACCTTCCGTGCGCATCAAAGCAAAAGACGCTCGATTCACGAGCGTCCTTGCGGTGCTTCATACAGGATTTCGCGCCAAGTACAAGAGACCTGGCGCGATTCTGTTGAAATTAAGCCTGGGCGGAAACGACCGTCCAGCGCTTGTCCTTGGAGATCGGTGCGCATTCCTCGATGGAAACGACATCGCCGACCTTATACTGATTATTTTCGTCGTGCGCCTTGTACTTCTTCGAACGGCGAACGGTCTTCTGAAGCAGCGGGTGAGCGAATCGACGCTCAACGCGGACAACGACAGTCTTCTCGTTCTTGTCGGACACTACGACGCCCTGCAGAATGCGTTTCGGCATATTATTTTTCCTTAGGCCTTGGCTTCTGCCGCCTTCTGGCGGGCAATGGTTTTAACGCGGGCGATGTCCTTGCGGACTTCGTTGATGCGCGAGGACTTCTCCAGCTGGCCAGTTGCCTTCTGGAAGCGCAGGTTGAACTGCTCCTTCTTCAGATCGGCGAGCTTGTCCTTGAGCTGGTCGGCGCTGAGGCCGCGAACTTCATCGGCTTTCATGTGCCTTGCTCCTTACTCTGCGATGCGCTGTACGAAGCGCGTCTTGACCGAGAGCTTGGCAGCGCCGAGACGAAGCGCCTCGCGGGCGATCTCCTCGGACACACCGTCGATCTCGAACATCATACGACCGGGCTTGACCTTGCATGCCCAGTAATCGACCGAACCCTTGCCCTTACCCATACGAACTTCGGTCGGCTTTGCCGTTACCGGAACGTCGGGGAATACGCGGATCCACACACGACCTGCGCGCTTCATGTAACGCGTGATCGCGCGGCGGGCCGCTTCGATCTCGCGCGCGTTCACGCGGTTCGGTTCCTGCGACTTCAAGCCGAATTCACCGAATGCCAGGTCAAAGCCGCCCTTGGCGACGCCCTTGATGCGTCCCTTGAACTGCTTACGGTACTTAGTACGCTTTGGCTGCAACATTTTCTTACTTCTCCGAGCTTATCTTTCGCCAGCGTCAATCAAGCGTTTTCGCGACGACGATCGGGACGATCGCCACGCTCGCGGCTTGCAGGGCCCTGCGCATCGCCTTCGAGACCGCGACGCTCAGAAGCCATCGGATCGTGCTCAAGGATTTCGCCCTTGAAGATCCAGACCTTGATGCCGCAGATACCGAATGCGGTTTCCGCTTCAGCCGTGCCGTAATCGATGTCCGCACGCAGAGTGTGCAGCGGAACGCGGCCTTCGCGGTACCATTCGGTACGAGCGATTTCTGCGCCACCGAGACGGCCGCCGCAGGTGATCTTGATGCCTTCGGCGCCAAGACGCATTGCGGACTGAACAGCACGCTTCATCGCACGGCGGAAAGCCACGCGGCGCTCGAGCTGCTGAGCGATCGACTGGGCAACCAGCGTCGCGTCGATTTCCGGCTTGCGCACTTCAACGATGTTGAGGTGCGTTTCGGAGTTGGTCATCTCGGAAAGCTTCTTGCGAAGCTTCTCGATGTCCGCGCCCTTCTTGCCGATGATCAGACCCGGGCGAGCCGAGTGGATCGTAACGCGGCACTTCTTGTGCGGACGCTCGATGACCACCTTGGCGATACCGGCCTGCTTGAGTTCCTTGATCAGGTAAGCCCGGATCTTCAGGTCTTCATGCAGAAGCTTGCCGTATTCAGCAGTGTCAGCGTACCAGCGGCTGTCCCAGGTACGGTTGATGCCGAGGCGGAAGCCGATCGGATTGATTTTCTGACCCATTATGCGGCCTCCCCTTTTTCCTCAACTTCACGAACAACGATCGTGAGGTGAGAGAACGGCTTTTCAATGCGGGAAGCACGACCACGGCCACGGGCGTGGAAACGCTTCATGGTGATGGACTTGCCAACATAGGCCTCGGCGACGACGAGAGCGTCGACGTCGAGGTCATGGTTGTTTTCCGCATTGGCAATCGCAGATTCAAGCGTCTTCTTGACGGTGCCTGCAATGCGCTTGCGGGAGAATTCGAGCTCGGCGAGAGCGCGATCTACCTTCTTGCCACGGATAAGAGCGGCAACCAGGTTGAGTTTCTGGGGGCTGACGCGGAGCGTACGGGCAATGGCCTGAGCCTCATTGTCCTTCAGCCGGCGTTCGGTCTTAGCCTTCGCCATGATTACTTCCTCTTTGCCTTCTTGTCCGCGCCGTGACCGTAATAGGTACGGGTCGGAGAGAATTCACCGAACTTGTGTCCGACCATGTCTTCATTGACAGAGACGGGCACATGCTTGCTGCCGTTGTAGACGCCAAAGGTCAGACCGACGAACTGCGGCAGGATCGTGGAGCGACGGCTCCAGATCTTGATTACTTCGTTGCGTCCGCTTTCGCGCACCTTCTCAGCCTTAGTGAGAAGATAGCCGTCAACAAACGGACCTTTCCAAACTGAACGAGCCACTTGAGACTTCCTCTCTTACTTCTTGCGCTGATGGCGCGAACGCATGATGAACTTGTCGGTCGACTTGTTCGAACGGGTGCGCTTGCCCTTCGTGGGCTTGCCCCACGGAGTAACCGGGTGGCGACCACCCGACGTGCGACCTTCACCACCACCGTGCGGGTGGTCGACCGGGTTCATGACGACGCCGCGAACGTGCGGACGCTTGCCACGCCAACGCGAACGACCGGCCTTGCCGTCGTTGATGTTGCCGTGATCCGAGTTCGAAACAGCGCCGATCGATGCCAGGCACGAGCCGTGCACCAGACGCTGTTCGCCCGAGTTGAGACGCAGGATGGCCATACCGGCATCGCGGCCGACGAGCTGGACATACGTACCAGCGGAGCGAGCGATCTGACCGCCCTTGCCCGGCTTCATCTCGACGTTGTGGATGATCGAACCGACCGGGATGTACTGAAGCGGCATGGTGTTGCCGGGCTTCACGTCCACTGCCTTGTCGGAGGCGATCACCTTGTCACCGGCAGCGAGACGCTGTGGCGCGAGAATGTAAGCCTGTTCGCCGTCGGTATACGTAACCAGCGCGATGAACGCGGTGCGGTTGGGGTCGTATTCCAGACGCTCAACGGTGCCTTCAACGTCGAACTTGCGACGCTTGAAGTCAACCAGACGGTAGGTCCGCTTGTGACCGCCACCCTGGAAACGGACGGTGATCCGGCCCTGGTTGTTACGGCCACCCTTGGAGCTGAGGCCCTGGGTGAGAGCCTTTACCGGCTTGCCCTTGTAGAGCGAAGCGCGGTCCACGATAACCAGCTGACGCTGGCTCGGCGTGGTCGGATTGAAACTTTTCAATGCCATATTCTTGTTCCCTTTTGGGTCTTTGCCCGCTTGGGCCTAACCTTTAGAGTCCGGTGGACACGTCGATGGATTGACCTTCGGCGAGCGTTACGACGGCTTTCTTGACGTCCTTCAGCTTACCGGCGAACCCACGGAAACGACGGGTCTTACCCTTGCGGATAAGCGTGTTCACAGCCGTGACTTTGACGCCGAAGAGAGCTTCCACGGCAGCCTTGATCTCAGGCTTGGAAGCGCTTTTGGCGACGTTGAATACGACCTGGTTCTGTTCGGATACCAGCGTCGACTTTTCCGTGATCGAAGGAGATACGATCACATCGTAGTGGCGAAGATCCGTCATTTGAACCGCTCCTCCAGAGCCTCTACAGCAGCCTTGGAAAGCACCAGCTTGCCACGGCGCAGGATGTCGTAAACATTGATGCCCTGTACCGGCAGAACGTCCACATTCGGAATGTTCTGGGCTGCGAGCTTGAAGTTGCCATCAAGTTCGGCGCCACCGATAACGAGGGCGTTGGTCAGGCCAAGCGAAGCGAAGCTGCCCAGCAGAGCCTTGGTCTTTGCTTCAGATGCAACGAGCTGATCAACGATGATCAGTTCTTCAGCCTTCAGCTTTGCAGACAGCGCGTGACGAAGCGCAAGCGCACGAACCTTCTTCGGAAGATCGTGTGCGTGGCTGCGAACGACCGGGCCGTGGGCCTTGCCGCCGCCGCGGAACTGCGGTGCGCGAGCCGAATGGTGACGAGCGCGGCCCGTACCCTTCTGCTTGTACATCTTAGCACCGGTACGGGAAACTTCCGACCGGTTCTTGGACTTGTGAGTTCCCTGCTGCTTCTTGGCAAGCTGCCAGCGAACCATGCGGGCCAGGATGTCCTGGCGGGGATCGAGGCCGAAAATTTCGTCCGACAGAGAAACCTTGCCGGCGTCTTTTCCCTCGAGGGTCTTGACGTTCAATTCCATGATAAGGCTCCCTTACTTCGCAGCCGACTTGACGGCGTCGCGGACAACAATCCAGGAACCCTTCGAACCGGGAACGGCACCCTTCACGAGGATCAGGCCACGGTCTTCATCGGTCGAAACGACTTCGAGGTTCTGGGTCGTAACGCGCGTCTGGCCCATATGACCAGCCATGCGCTTGCCCTTCCACACGCGGCCCGGATCCTGGTTGTTACCAGTCGAGCCGTGTGCGCGGTGCGATACGGAGTTACCGTGCGAAGCGCGGCCACCACCGAAGTTGTGACGCTTCATAGCACCGGCAAAACCCTTACCGATCGTGGTTCCTGTCACGTCGACCAGCTGGCCGGCCTGAAAATGAGTTGCGGTCAGTGTTGCACCGATGTCGATCAGGTTCTCGGGGGAAACCCGGAACTCGACGAGCTTAGCTTTCGGTTCGACATTGGCAGCGGCAAAATGACCGCGAAGAGCCTTCGTCGTGTTCTTGACCTTGGACTGGCCGGCACCGAGCTGAACTGCGGTGTAGCCATTCTTGTCTTCCGTGCGCTGGGCAACGACTTGTACGTTATCCAGTCGCAATACTGTTACAGGGATATGTTCACCTGCGTCGTTGTAGACGCGTGTCATACCCACTTTCTGTGCAATCACACCTGAACGCATTGGTTCATCCTCTTGCGAGCCTTGAAGGGAAAACCCTCTCTGGCCTTTGTTAAGGAGTACCCTTCGACACCTCACGATGTTTCCGGTCTCCGGTTTGGAAGTCGTTGGATGTCTCCACGTACCTTCCTTGTTATTTCAGCCCTCACCTTTGGATGGGTCGGGCCGGGTCTTAGAGCTTGATTTCCACGTCAACGCCAGCAGCGAGGTCGAGCTTCATCAAAGCATCGACAGTCTGCGGGGTGGGGTCAACGATATCGAGAAGACGCTTGTGCGTCCGCATTTCGAACTGTTCACGGCTCTTCTTATCAACGTGAGGAGAGCGGTTGACGGTAAACTTTTCGATGCGGGTGGGGAGCGGAACCGGGCCGCGAACGCTGGCGCCGGTGCGCTTTGCGGTCGACACGATTTCACGGGTAGAGGCATCGAGGATCCGGTGATCGAACGCCTTGAGGCGGATACGGATATTCTGGCCGGTCATTCGTCTTGTCCTTGTTCTTTGTTATTCGTTTCCGCACGCGGAAACACATGAACTTCTATTGATCGTGGCGCCGCAGATTTTCAAAAATCGAGAGGGATGCCCCTGCACCCCAATCATTTCAGTTGTCTGTATTGCTAAAACACCGCGTTCCGCAATTGCTTGCGAATCCAGCGGTGAGTGTGAGTGCGCGTTTACGCGCTTTCACCGAATTTTTCAAGCACTAAAAATGCAACGCCGCCAGGCTTTTTATCAAAAGTCCGGCGGCGGTGTTTGTGACACCGCCGCCGGGCCTGAATTTCAAAAGGCGAAATTACTCGACGATCGAAGCGACGATGCCGGCGCCGACGGTACGGCCGCCTTCGCGGATAGCGAAGCGCAGCTTTTCTTCCATCGCGATCGGAACGATCAGCTCGACTTCAACGGTGACG
>NZ_JAPAIX010000009.1:0-163885 GCF_025910175.1 Agrobacterium sp. BT-220-3 | reverse complement strand
GTCGCGATAAATCCAATAGGGATTTACGCCGGTAACGCGGGGTGGAGCAGCCCGGTAGCTCGTCAGGCTCATAACCTGAAGGCCGCAGGTTCAAATCCTGCCCCCGCAACCAAAAATACAAGCATCAATCAAAGGGCTCCGGGGAAACTCGGAGCCCTTTTGGTGTTTGAACAGCCCGGACCTCAAGCTGTTGAAACAGGCTGAGCATCAACCTGCAATTCCCACTCGTTTTATGCGGCTGGTTCAGCCTTTCGGCATTGCGATAGACCCGGATTTGGCCATGATGCGCCAACCGTCCAGCTCAGAAGAAAGCCACCGTGAACGCCGATCCTATGCAAATCCTCAAGGCCGTCTATGGCTACGATACGTTTCGTGGGCAGCAGGCTGAAATCATTCGGCATGTGATGGCGGGCAACAATGCTTTCGTGTTGATGCCGACCGGGGGCGGGAAGTCGCTTTGTTACCAGATCCCGGCGCTCGCCCGTAACGGCATGGGGTTGATCGTTTCGCCCCTGATCGCGTTGATGGTCGATCAGGTAGCCGCCCTGCGTCAGGCGGGCGTGCGGGCTGAAGCTCTCAATTCCGATCTTTTGCCGGACGAGCGACGGGCGCTTTGGCAGGATATGCGTGCGGGTAAAGTCGACATTCTTTACGCGGCGCCGGAGACGCTTCTCAAGCCCGATGTTCTGGATGCGCTTCAACCCATTACCCTGTCGCTGATTGCGGTCGACGAGGCTCATTGCCTGTCGCAATGGGGGCATGATTTCCGCCCGCCATACCGCCAGCTCGACGCGCTGATCGAACGCTTTCCGGATACGCCACGCATGGCGCTGACGGCGACTGCGGACGAGCCAACCCGCGCGGAAATTTTAGGGCATCTAGGGATCGAAGGAAGCGACGCCTTTATCGCGGGCTTTGATCGCCCCAATATCCGCTACGCGATCATGGAAAAGGATAATCCCCGCGCGCAGCTGAAGCGCTTTCTGAGAGGTCGCGAAGAGGAAAGCGGTATCGTTTATTGCCTTTCCAAACGCAAGGTCGACGAGACGGCGGCGTGGCTGCGCGAGGAAGGTCGCGATGCGCTGCCCTATCACGCCGGCATGGATAAATCTGCCCGCGAGTCGAACCAGACCCGTTTCCAGCACGGCGAGGCGGTCATCATCGTTGCAACCGTTGCCTTCGGCATGGGCATCGACAAGCCGGATGTACGTTTCGTCGTCCACATCGATTTGCCCGGCAGCATCGAAGCCTATTATCAGGAAACCGGCCGCGCCGGCCGTGATGGCCTGCCGTCAGAGGTACTCATGCTCTACGGTTATGAGGACATTGCCCTGCGTAACCGCTTTATCGAGGAGTCGGACGCTGCGGATCAGCGTAAATATATGGAGCGCCAGAAGCTCGATGCGCTGCTCGGTCTTGCGGAAACCGCCGGTTGCCGCCGTCAGGTGCTGCTGTCCTATTTCGGCGATCGCTGCGAGCCATGCGGCAATTGCGACACCTGCGCGGAGCCGCCGGACCTGTTTGATGGGGCCATCGCCGCGCAGAAGCTGCTTTCCTGTATTTATCGCACCGGCGAGCGTTTCGGTCAGGCCTATGTCATCCGCGTATTGCTGGGAGTGGAGGATGAGCGGATCTCCAGTTTCGGGCATGACCGCATCACGACTTACGGGATCGGCAAGGAGCATGACAACCGCACCTGGCGAGCCATTCTGCGCCAGATGGTTGCGCTGCGCCTGATTGAGGTCGATCTGTCCGGTCACGGTGGATTGTCTATTTCCGAGGAAGGAAGGCGGTTCCTGCGGGAAAAACCTTCCCTGATGCTGAGGATACCATCCGCCCCCCGATCAACGCGACAACAGGCAACCCGCAAGCCCGCCTCTGCGGTTTTGCCGGAGGCCGATCGCAGTCTCTTCGAGGCACTGCGTGCGAAGCGCATGGAAATTGCGCGCGCGCAGAACGTTCCTCCCTATGTGATTTTCCACGATAAGACGCTTATCGAGCTTGCAGCCGCAAGACCGGCCTCGGCGCGCGAAATGGCGCAGATACCAGGAGTGGGAGACACCAAGCTCGAACGATACGGTCCGGCTTTTCTGGCGGCTATCGTGGAACATGCCGCCAGCGATTGAACGCTTGAATCCGGCAAAGAGTTGCGTGAAATATCACCGAAGCCGCAAGCCTCAGCCTGTCGTATCCTTGAACAGCACGTTCTGATCGATGAGATATCGGGAAAACAGCGGCAGGCTTGCTCCCCCGATCGCCCGGGCCTGGCTGCCAACCACGCCTTCGATGATCTCCGGCAATGTGACGCCCTGAAGATCGTGGTGCTTGAGGGCGAGCCGGGTGGCGGCAACTATTCTGGTTCTGACCCAGCCGGGAAAACCGCCATCGATGATCACGCTGGAAAAATCGATGATGGAGGCGGCGGCAATGACGGCCTGAGCTAGTGCGGCGGCGGTTTTGGTGATCCAGCTTTCCAGCGGCTCACCAAAATCGATCCATTCGTCGGGTGAAAACCAGAGGGGGCGCGGATCGATGTCCTTTTCGCGCAGCATGTTTTCCAGAACGAAGATCGACGCGATCTTCAGAAGCTGAACCGTATTACCATCCTGCCCCTGCACCGGCAGGGGGCCGATCGCGCCGGCCGTTCCCGTCTTTCCGGAAAACAGCGCCGAATTCAAAACAACGCCACCGCCGATGAAGGAGCCGATAAAGATATAGAGAAAGTCCGCATAGTTCTGGCCCGCGCCAAAAACCAGTTCGGCGCCACAGGCGCTGGTGGCATCATTCTGCAGGAAAACCGGATAGCTGACATTTTCGGCAATTTCCGAGCGGATATCGACGCCCCGCCACCGTTCCATTTCAATTTGCGGTGCACCCACCTCCTGTGCCCAGTTCCACAACTCAAATGGCGCGGCGATGCCGACGCCCGCAATTTTCTGGCGTTCGGCGGGAGACAGCTTCGTTTCGAGTTCCGTTATGCCCTCTGTCACAAAGGGCAATATCCATTCCGGCATGGGGTAGGGATAGGTTCTGCGCAGCTTGAGCCTGATGCGGCCGACAAAATCCATAAGCACGAGATCGACGCTGCGCCGGCCGATCTTCACGCCGAAAGAGAACACGGCGTCGGGGTTGAGGCGCATCGGTGTCGATGGCTGCCCCACCTTGCCGCGCAGCCTTTCACCACGAATAAGAAGACCATCCTTTTCGAGTGAGCGCATGATGACGGAGACGGTCTGTGCCGAGAGACCACAGAGCCTGGAGATTTCAGCCTTCGACAATCCGCCATGACGGCGAACGAGGGAAAGCACGAGCCGCTCATTATAGGCGCGCACCCCGATCTGGTTGGCGCCGCCGCTCATATCCATGGTGGTGGGCGGCGTTGGCGGCGCCGTCTCGACAGATTGTCTCATAATGTCATCCTCCCGCCCGCATATCCGTACATGACCGATACTCGCAGGCTTTATGGCAATCTTGCTATCGCAACGTTAAACGACGCGGCGATATTCCTCCCTGCCGTATATTAGAATGCCATATCGAATTAATAATTCAATCGGATTTATTTATTGACAGCCGTTTCCTTTGGTGGTTCCATCTGTGCCAACGGTCACTGTTCTCGGAGGAGACGGATCGTCGAGTAACCGTCACGGTGCTTAAATATCCATTGGGAGGATCACAAATGAAGACCACTGTTTCCGCTCTTCTGGGCGCGCTTGCGCTTGGCGTTTCTTTCGCTTCCGTCGCGTCCGCCGCCGATACGTCGGTGTGCCTCATCACCAAAACAGATACCAATCCCTTTTTCGTCAAGATGAAGGAAGGTGCGACCGCCAAGGCTAAAGAACTCGGCGTGACGCTGAAATCCTATGCCGGCAAGATCGACGGTGATTCCGAAAGCCAGGTTGCCGCCATCGAGACCTGCATCGCCGATGGCGCCAAGGGTATCCTGATCACCGCATCCGACACGAAGGGCATCGTTCCGGCCGTGCAGAAGGCGCGTGACGCCGGTCTTCTGGTCATCGCTCTCGATACACCTCTGGAGCCCGTAGATGCCGCCGATTCCACTTTCGCCACCGACAATCTTCTGGCCGGTGAACTGATCGGCAAATGGGCGGCCGGCACCCTCGGCGACAAGGCCAAGGATGCGAAAATCGCCTTCCTCAACCTTACCCCCTCCCAGCCGACCGTGGATGTGCTGCGCAACCAGGGCTTCATGAAGGGCTTTGGCATCGACGTGAAGGACATCAACAAGATCGGCGATGAAAACGATCCGCGCATTGTCGGCCATGATGTCACCAATGGTAACGAGGAAGGCGGCCGCGCGGCGATGGAAAATCTGCTGCAGAAGGATCCGACCATCAACGTCGTTCACACCATCAATGAGCCTGCAGCTGCCGGTGCTTACGAGGCGCTGAAAGCGGTCGGTCGTGAGAAGGACGTGCTGATCGTGTCCGTCGATGGCGGTTGCCCGGGTGTCAAGAACGTTGCTGAAGGCGTGATCGGCGCGACCTCGCAGCAATATCCGCTGCTGATGGCAGCGCTCGGCGTGGAAGCCGTCAAGAAGTTCGCTGACACGGGTGAAAAGCCGAAGCCGACCGAAGGCAAGAACTTCGTCGATACCGGCGTGACGCTGGTGACCGACAAGCCGGTCAAGGGCCTCGATTCCATCGACACGAAGGAAGGTCTCAACAAGTGCTGGGGCTGATGCCTCGCCGTTGAAACCCGCGGGGGCAATCTTTGCCCCCGCCCTTGGACCCATAATGATTTCAGGCACGATCCGGGGGATCGGACAAAGGAACAAACGGGTGTGCCGCATCCTGAAGGGATGACAGAGGCTGCCTCACAACACTTTGAATCTACGCATCATTCTCTTTGGAGACGGTTTCCCGTTTCGGGGCCGATGCGATGGAGCGATCGGGAGGAAAATCCATGAGCGATCAGCCGGTGCGGTCTCAGCCGCATAATGAATTTGAAAAAGTGCTCTCGGAAAGTTCGACGCAGGTCGCCGCTTTCGACACGCACGACAAGAATACGCTGGAAAAATTCCAGCATTTTCTCCATTCCAGCCCGGCCGCCGTGCCGCTTATCGTTCTGGTGCTGTCGCTGACTGTTTTCGGCCTGCTCCTCGGCGGCAAGTTCTTTTCGGCCTTTTCGCTGACCCTCATCCTGCAGCAGGTGGCGATCGTCGGCATCGTCGGCGCGGCGCAGTCGCTGGTCATCCTGACGGCGGGTATCGATCTCTCGGTCGGTGCGATCATGGTTCTGTCCTCCGTCGTCATGGGGCAGTTCACCTTCCGCTACGGTTTGCCGGCGGAGCTTGCCATTCTCTGTGGCCTTGCCGTTGGCGCATTCTGCGGTTTCATCAACGGCATCCTGGTTTCGCGCATGCGGCTGCCGCCTTTCATCGTCACACTCGGCATGTGGCAGATCGTCCTGGCGACCAACTTCCTCTATTCCGCGAATGAGACGATCCGCGCCCAGGACATCGCCCAGCAGGCGCCGATCCTGCAATTCTTCGGCGCCAATATCCGTTTTGGCAACGCGGTCTTCACCTATGGCGTCATAGCCATGGTTCTGCTCGTCGCCTTGCTCTGGTATGTGCTCAACCGAACCGCCTGGGGCCGTCATCTTTATGCGGTGGGTGACGATCCGGATGCCGCCGAACTTGCCGGCGTCAACGTCAAGCGCATGCTGACGACGGTTTACACGCTCTCTGGTCTCATCTGCGCCTTCGCCGGTTGGGCCTTGATCGGCCGTATCGGCTCGGTTTCGCCGACGGCCGGTCAATTTGCCAATATCGAATCCATCACTGCGGTGGTTATCGGCGGCCTGTCGTTGTTCGGTGGGCGCGGCTCCATCATGGGCATGATTTTCGGCGCCCTGATCGTCGGCGTCTTCTCGCTCGGCCTCCGGCTTATCGGAACAGACCCGCAATGGACCTATCTGTTGATCGGCGTCCTCATCATCATGGCTGTCGCAATCGACCAGTGGATCAGAAAGGTAGCAGGCTGATGGCAAAAGAACCCATTCTCACAGCACGCAATCTCGTCAAGCGTTATGGTCGCGTGACCGCTCTCGACCATGCCGATTTCGATCTCTATCCGGGTGAAATCCTGGCCGTGATTGGCGACAATGGCGCCGGCAAATCCTCTCTCATCAAGGCGATTTCCGGCGCGGTGACACCCGATGAAGGGGAAATCCGGCTGGAAGGCCAGCCCGTCCAGTTCCGCTCGCCGATAGAGGCGCGCAAGGCCGGCATCGAGACGGTTTATCAGAACCTCGCGCTGTCGCCGGCGCTTTCCATAGCCGACAATATGTTTCTCGGTCGGGAAATCCGTAAACCCGGCATTCAGGGCAGCCTCTTCCGCGCCCTTGACCGCCCGGCCATGGAAAAATTCGCCCGCGAGAAACTGTCGGAACTCGGCCTGATGACGATCCAGAACATCAATCAGGCAGTGGAAACCCTCTCCGGCGGTCAGCGTCAGGGTGTGGCGGTGGCGCGCGCGGCCGCCTTTGGTTCCAAGGTCGTCATCCTCGACGAGCCGACCGCAGCGCTCGGCGTCAAGGAAAGCCGCCGCGTTCTGGAGCTTATTCTGGATGTGCGCTCGCGCGGGTTGCCGATCGTTCTCATCTCGCACAACATGCCGCATGTTTTCGAGGTTGCGGATCGCATCCATATTCACCGGCTGGGCAAGCGCCTGTGCGTCATCAATCCGAAGGATTACACCATGTCCGACGCCGTTGCCTTCATGACCGGCGCCAAGGAAGCGCCAAAGGAAACGCTTGCCGCATGACGCTGAAGCTTGAGACGATCGTCGAAGACGTTCTTCGGCGGGCAGAGGGCCAATCCCGTTTCATCATCGCCATTGCCGGTCCCCCTGGGGCCGGCAAATCCACGCTGGCGGATGCGCTCTGCGACGCTCTGCTGGCGCGGAGCGAAACGGCTGCCGTCCTGCCGATGGATGGCTTTCATATGGACAATGGCATTCTCGAAGAGCGGGGGCTGCTGCCGCGAAAGGGCGCTCCCGAAACCTTCGATGTGCGTGGTTTCCTCGATATCGTCTCCGCCGTTCGCAAGGGCGGACAGGAGGTGCTTGTTCCGGTTTTTGACCGTTCCCGCGAAATTGCCATCGCCTCCGCCCGTGCTGTCCCGCCAGAGACACGCTTTGTCCTTGCCGAAGGCAATTATCTCCTGCTGAATGAAGCGCCCTGGACCACGCTTTCCGACAGCTTTGACCTCACCATCTTCGTTGGCCCGTCCGTCGCGGTGCTTGAAGAGAGGCTGCGGAACAGATGGCAGGGTTACGGTCTCGATGCGGCTGCGATCCACGCCAAACTTTTTGAAAACGATCTTCCCAACGGAAAAAGGGTACTCGAGAACGCCCGCCCCGCCGATATTCGCATCGATATCTGGGAATAGATTAACGCTTTTCCCGTCTTGAGCGGCAACTCCATTTATCGTTAAGCCTTTGTTGACTCTGTGTTGAATCTTTTTGATCCACAGGGTGGGGCTTTTCCATGTCTATTTATTGACGAGAAAATTTCCTCATATACTATATGTGGTGTTCGAGGTTCTTCCGATTCGCAAGCGTCGGGAGCTAAGACGGGAATTCGGTGCGTAACGCCATTAATGGCGGAGCAAGACCGAAACTGCCCCCGCAACTGTAAGCGGTGAGCATCGTTCCGATTTGGGTCACTGGAGCCGAAAGCTCCGGGAAGGCCGGAATAGATGTTGTGACCCGCAAGTCAGGAGACCTGCCTTGAGCGCAAACGTCCACGGGCGGGGTGTCCGGAGGAAGGTGTTGACGCAAATGATTTGCGTGCGCCCTTTTCTGCCCCCTCCAGAACAAGCTTCGGGGTGAAGTCATGCCAGTGCATTTTTTTGAGTTCCTGCGCTCGTCGGCGTAGAGAATGATTTTCCACGGCTAAAGGCCGTGCCCGCCACCTGAATGACAGAACCATCGCCAACCGATTGCGATCGCAATCGGCAATGTTGAGCCGTGTGCAAAAGCGGCTTCGAAAGAGGAAATCATGACCGTCACCGTTTACAGCAAGCCCGCCTGCGTCCAATGCACCGCCACCTATCGCGCACTCGACCGCATTGGCGTGAGCTACGAGATCGTCGATATTTCCGAAGATGCGGATGCGCTCGATCACGTTCGCGGCCTTGGTTACATGCAGGTTCCGGTGGTCGTCGCCGGCGAGCGCCACTGGGCGGGTTTCCGTCCAGATATGATCGGCTCGATCAGCTGAGGCGGCGGGCGATGGGGCTGATCGTCTATTATTCCAGCCGGTCTGAAAACACGCATCGCTTCCTTCAGAAACTGGGACGACGATTGTTTCGCCTGCCGCTGGGTGCCGAGGAGGAGGTGCCGCATGTGTCGGAATCCTATGTGCTCGTCACCCCCACCTATGGGGGCGGCGGCACGAAAGGGGCCGTGCCGAAACCGGTGATCCGGTTCTTGAACGAGCCCTCCAACCGAAACCTCATTCGCGGCGTCATCGCGGCGGGAAACACGAATTTTGGCGCAGCTTTCGCATCCGCCGGAGATATCGTCTCGCGCAAATGCGCGGTGCCGTTTCTCTATCGCTTCGAGCTTCTCGGCACGGAGGAAGATGTCGCCAATGTCAAACATGGATTGGAACGATTTTGGACACGCTGACCTCGAGCGCGCTGCGCAAGGACGCCAAACAGCCGGTAGCCGCAAGCCAGAAACCGGTCGATACTGGGCTGGACTACCACGCGCTGAACGCGATGCTGAACCTCTATGACGCGGATGGAAAAATCCAGCTCGACAAGGACCGCCTTGCGGCGAGGCAATATTTCCTCCAGCACGTCAACCAGAATACCGTCTTTTTCCATAACCTCAGGGAAAAGCTCGATTATCTGGTGACCGAAGGATATTACGAGCAGGAGGTGCTGGACCAGTATTCCTTCAATTTCGTTCGTGACCTCTACGATGAAGCCTATGCCCGGAAATTCCGCTTTCCGACCTTTCTCGGCGCCTTCAAATATTACACCTCCTATACGCTGAAGACCTTCGACGGAAAACGCTATCTGGAGCGTTACGAGGATCGCGTCTGCATGGTGGCGCTGGCTCTGGCGCGCGGCGATGAGCAGCTTGCCCGCGATCTGGTCGACGAGATTATTTCGGGCCGCTTCCAGCCGGCAACGCCGACCTTTCTCAACGCCGGCAAGAAAAGCCGTGGTGAGCTGGTCTCGTGTTTTCTGCTGCGTGTAGAAGACAATATGGAGAGCATAGGCCGCTCCATCAATTCGGCGCTGCAGCTTTCCAAGCGCGGCGGCGGCGTGGCGCTGTCCTTGACCAATATTCGCGAATTCGGAGCGCCGATCAAGCAGATCGAAAACCAGTCTTCCGGCGTCATTCCTGTCATGAAGCTGCTGGAGGATAGTTTTTCCTATGCCAACCAGCTTGGCGCGCGACAGGGTGCCGGCGCGGTCTATCTGCATGCCCACCATCCGGATATCATGCGTTTTCTCGATACGAAACGCGAAAACGCCGACGAAAAAATCCGCATCAAGACCCTGTCGCTCGGCGTGGTGATCCCCGACATTACCTTCGAACTCGCCCGCAACAATGAGGATATGTATCTGTTCTCGCCCTATGATGTGGAGCGGGTCTATGGCGTGCCGCTGACCGAGATTTCGGTCACCGAAAAATATCATGAAATGGTCGCCGACAGCCGCATCCGCAAGAAGAAGATCAAGGCGCGTGAGTTCTTCCAGGTCATCGCCGAAATCCAGTTTGAAAGCGGTTATCCCTACATCATGTTCGAGGATACGGTGAACCGCGCCAATCCGATCGCCGGTCGTATCAGCATGAGCAATCTCTGCTCGGAGATTCTTCAGGTCAGCGAAGCGAGCGAGTTCAACGCCGATCTGTCCTATAGCCATATGGGCAAGGATATTTCCTGCAATCTCGGCTCGCTCAACATTGCATCAGCAATGGATTCGGCCGATTTCGGCAAGACGATCGAGACCTCCATTCGGGCGCTGACGGCAGTGTCGGACATGAGCCACATCTCTTCCGTACCCTCGGTGGAAAAGGGCAATGATGCCAGCCACGCCATCGGGCTCGGCCAGATGAACCTGCACGGTTATCTGGCGCGGGAGCGCATCTTCTATGGTTCCGAAGAAGGCGTCGATTTCACCAATATCTATTTCTATACGGTGACCTACCACGCCATCCGCGCCAGCAATCGCCTTGCCGTGGAAAGGGGCCAGAGCTTCAAGGGCTTTGAAAACTCCAAATATGCCTCGGGCGAGTATTTCGATAAATACACCGACCGGGAGTGGCTGCCTGCGACGGAAAAGGTCCGCGACCTCTTCGAAAAAGCCGGCATTTCCATTCCGACACAGGAGGACTGGAAAACCTTGAAGGAGGCCGTCATGGCTTCCGGCCTCTATAATCAGAACCTCCAGGCCGTACCGCCAACCGGTTCGATCTCCTATATCAACCACTCCACCTCTTCCATTCATCCGATCGTCTCCAAGATCGAAATCCGCAAAGAGGGCAAGATCGGCCGCGTTTATTACCCGGCTTCCTATCTCTCCAACGATAATCTCGAATATTATCAGGATGCCTATGAGATCGGTCCGGAAAAGATCATCGATACCTATGCGGCGGCAACCCAGCATGTCGATCAGGGCCTGTCGCTGACTTTGTTCTTCCGCGATACGGCGACGACGCGCGATATCAACCGCGCGCAGATCTACGCCTGGAAGAAGGGCATCAAGACGATCTACTACATCCGTTTGCGCCAGATGGCGCTGGAAGGCACGCAGGTTCAGGGCTGCGTTTCCTGCACGCTCTGAATTGAGGGACAAGAGAATGAACATTGCCGTAAAACCCGTGTCCCGCATTCGCGCGGTCAACTGGAACCGTATCGAGGACGACAAGGATCTCGAAGTCTGGAACCGCCTAACATCGAATTTCTGGCTGCCGGAAAAAGTGCCGCTCTCCAATGATATCCCCTCCTGGGGAACGCTGAAGCCGGAAGAGCAGAAACTGACGATCCGCGTCTTCACCGGACTGACTTTGCTCGACACCATCCAGAACGGTGTCGGCGCCGTGCGCCTGATGGCGGATTCGGCCACGCCGCATGAGGAGGCGGTACTGTCCAACATCTCCTTCATGGAGGCCGTGCACGCACGCTCCTATTCCTCGATCTTCTCGACGCTCTGCTCCACGCCTGACGTCGATGACGCCTATCGCTGGTCGGAGGAAAACGAGTTCCTGCAGCGTAAATCCGCACTCATCATGCGCGAATATGACAGCGGCAATCCGTTGAAAATGAAGGTCGCCAGCGTGTTTCTGGAGAGCTTTCTGTTCTATTCCGGCTTCTATCTGCCGATGTTCTGGTCAAGCCGGGCGAAGCTGACCAACACCGCAGATCTGATCCGTCTCATCATCCGCGACGAGGCCGTGCACGGCTATTACATAGGCTACAAGTTCCAGCGGGCGCTGGAGCGTCTGGGCGAAAGCGAAAAACAGGAGATCAAGGATTTCGCCTTCGATCTCTTGCTCGAGCTTTATGACAATGAAGCGAAATACACCGAAGACCTCTATGACGGCGTCGGGCTGACCGAAGACGTCAAGCAGTTC
Organism: Agrobacterium sp. BT-220-3; assembly: GCF_025910175.1. NCBI lineage: Bacteria > Pseudomonadati > Pseudomonadota > Alphaproteobacteria > Hyphomicrobiales > Rhizobiaceae > Agrobacterium > Agrobacterium sp. BT-220-3. The sequence continues at coordinate 152,264 of NZ_JAPAIX010000009.1, read as the reverse complement.
CTGCATTACAACGCTAACAAGGCGCTGATGAATCTGGGTTACGAGGCGCTGTTTCCCGCCGAGGCCTGCCGGGTCAATCCGGCGATCCTGTCGGCGCTCTCGCCTAATGCCGACGAAAATCACGACTTCTTCTCGGGTTCCGGCTCATCCTATGTCATCGGCAAGGCGGTCGCGACCGAAGACGAAGACTGGGATTTCTGAAACCGCTATGTCGAAAGGACCCGCAAAAGCTATTGCGGGTTCACCACCTGGCTCGCAAGCCGGAAGGGGCTGGAGACGGTTGCCCCGATTGCATCGAACACAAAGGCACCCGCGCGGCCTATGCCGTTTTCGCCGTTGCCGTTCCGGCTCGCCTCCAGTTGTGGCACCAGCGATGCCAGTGCCGCATAGCGGTCATGGTTGAGCGGGTCCGACGCCTTCAGATTGGAAATATCCACGAATTGCACGCCCTCTTTCAGGGCTGCCTCCTGCACCTGCGGATCGGTCACATCCAGCGCGCCGATACGGGTGACGTCGGCCCCGAGGATAGAGGAGGCCTTCAGGGCTCGATCGTCCTTGGAGACGAGAACGGTGAGCGGCGGATTGAGCCGTCCCACCACCTCGATCTGCTTGCGGAACACATCGGCGTCGATATCCGGCGCGGCCAGCACGACCTGTAGTTTGGAGAGCACATCGTTCCTGCCTTCGAAGCGCAATTGCCGCAGCGCTTCCATGACCAGCCAGCCGCCCATGCTGTGACCGAACACGACAATGCTTTTTCGCGGTGTCTGCCGGGTAAGGTCGGTCAGCACCATGGCCAGCGCGTCGCGCGAATAGGTCGCTGATTCCTTGTCGGCCACATAACCGGTGACGCTCGCCTGCGACGGCCAGGAAAAGACCAGCGGCACGCCATCCATATTGGCGTCGGCGGCCATTTGTGCCGCGCGGAACAGGGCCTCCTGATAGCTGTAATTATAGCCATGGACAAAAAGGGCGATCTGTTTGCCAGACCGCGTGACATCTCCAAGATCTTCGTTGAAGCGTGCTTTCGTCAGTGTGTCGGCCTTGGTGACGACAAAATCCTTTTTCGGGTCAGGCTTGCCTTTGGACCATTCTATATTTCCGCTTTTATGGTCGGGCGGAATGGAAATGTCGAAGCGTGCATAGTTGGGCTCGGCCGCGCGCTCCGCGGTGAAGCCCTTTTTGGCTTCCTTGTTTCTTTCCCGCGTGCTCGCCACATAGGCGGTCACGATTTTCGCGTCGCCGGTCTTGGTATTTATGGCCTGCAGCACATCCGCCCCCGGCCTGCCTGCGCAGGATGAAAGAAGGCCGAGAGCGAGAAGGAGCGATAAGATCAGGCGCATGAATGGGGTTACCGGTGATGAGGACCGGCTCATAAATAACCGGGCGCTAAAAAAGTTGCTACTGGAGAATGGATTGCGTTGTTGGGCAGGGTCTTCGATATGGGAGGGACGTTCCCCACCTTGCTATCCGGCGATGTTCGTTTTAGGCCGTACAGATGACGAATAAGGTGTCGCTTTTACGGCTGAAACTCACGGACTTCCGCAACTACGCGGCAGCGTCGCTCACGCTTGATGACCGCCATGTGGTGCTGACGGGCGACAACGGTTCCGGCAAGACAAATCTCCTCGAGGCGGTGTCCTTTCTTTCACCGGGAAGGGGCCTGCGCCGCGCCACCCTGTCCGATGTCACTCGCGTCGGTGCGGAAGCCGTCGGTTTTTCGATTTTTGCGGATGTGGATGGCATGGATGGCGAAGTTGCCATTGGGACCGGGATCGAAGGCGACGGTGAGGTGGTATCGCGTCGCCTGAGGCTGAACGGAACATCGGTGAAATCCGTCGATGAATTGACGGATCATCTGCGTGTGCTGTGGCTGACGCCCGCCATGGACGGTCTCTTTACCGGCTCGTCCTCGGATCGCCGGCGTTTTCTCGACCGGCTGGTGCTGTCGCTCGATCCTGCCCATGGGCGGCGGGCGAGCGATTTCGAAAAGGCCATGCGCGGCCGCAACCGCCTGCTTTCTGAAGGCCGTTTCGATCCGGTCTGGCTGGACGGGATAGAAAAGCAGATGGCGGAACTCGGCATCTCCATGGCTGTCGCCCGTTATGAAATGCTTGGCCTTTTGAAGAACCTCATCGAAGGCAGAGCGGGCGACGCGGCCTTCCCATCGGCGGCGCTTTCGCTTTCCGGTTTCATGGACGAGATGCTGAACCGGCCGGCCGTTGATCTCGAAGACGAATATGGCCTGATGTTGCGTGAGGGCCGGTATCGTGACGCCGCAGCCGGCCGCACGCTCGATGGTCCGCACCGCGTCGATCTCTTCGTGCGCCATGCGGAAAAGAACATGGAAGCCGAACGCTGTTCAACAGGGGAGCAGAAGGCGCTGCTGGTGGGGCTGGTGCTTGCCCATGCGCAGCTTACCGCCAATATGACCGGCCACGCGCCGGTTCTACTGCTGGACGAGATCGCCGCCCATCTGGACGAGGGAAGGCGTGCCGCTCTGTTCGATCTCATCCACGCACTCGGCGGCCAGAGTTTCATGACCGGAACGGATGCGGCGATGTTCTCCGCCCTTGGCGAGCGGGCGCAATTCTTCAATGTTTCCCACGGGAGCGTCACGGCATGACGGCAGAGAGATGGAGTGCGACATGGACCCGCTGAGCCCGGAGGAAATCGAACGCTACAAGCGCCACATTCTGTTGCCGGAAATCGGCGGTGCCGGGCAGCAGCGGCTGAAAGCGGCGCGCGTGCTGGTGATTGGTGCCGGCGGTCTCGGCGCCCCTGTCCTTCATTATCTGGCCGCTGCCGGTGTCGGCACGCTCGGCCTCATTGATGACGACGTGGTGTCCCTCTCCAATCTCCAGCGGCAGGTGATCCACGATAGCGGCACAATCGGCGAATTGAAAACCGCAAGTGCCCGTGCAGCCATCGCCCGGCTCAACCCGCATGTCCGCACCCTTGTGTATGAGGAGCGGTTTTCTGAGGTCTGGGCGCATGACCATCTGCCATCCTTCGATCTCCTTATTGATGGCTCGGATAACTTTGATACGCGTTATGCCGCAGCCGACGCCGCAGAAGCCGCAAAACGGCCGCTGGTCACGGGTGCCGTCGGTCGTTTCGATGGTTCCGTGACGGTGCTCAAACCCTATGAGGCGAGTGCCGATGGCAATCTTTTGCCGGGTTACCGCGATCTGTTTCCCGAGCCGCCGCCACAGGGCCTTATTCCGAATTGCGCCGAAACGGGCATTGTCGGGGCGCTGACCGGGGTCATCGGCACCATCATGGCCATGGAGGCGATCAAGGTAATCACCGGTGCCGGTGAGCCGTTGATCGGCCGTCTGCTCCTCTACGACGCCCTGTCAGCCCGTTTCGAAACCGTTCGTTACAGGCGGCGGTCAACTGGAAAGAAACCATGATCGAGATCGCCAAGATCGGGGAAGAATTCAGTCGCTGGCAGGAATTGCTGACGCTCATCATGTCCTCCTTCGCCTATATGGATGGCGTCATCGACCCGCCATCCTCAGCCCATCGCCTGACGCTTGAAAATCTGGCGGAGAAGGCGAGAGTGGAGATAGCCTTCGTGGCGCTTGATGGCGATGAGATTGTGGGCTGCCTGTTTTGCCGGCCGGAGCCGCCGGTCTGTCTTTATGTCGGCAAACTCTGTGTTTCCCCGAAAGCCCAGGGAAAGGGCATCGGCAGCATGCTTCTGGAACAGGCCGAAGCGCTGGCCCGCGAATTGGCGTTACCGGCGCTGCGGCTGGAAACTCGTATCGAGCTTATCGCCAATCATGCCAAATTCGCCGCCTGGGGTTTCGTCAAGACCGCTGAAAATGCCCATCCCGGTTACGACCGCACGACTTCGATTGAAATGACGAAATTTCTCGGCTGATGCCGTTCCGTTCCGCCCGGCAAAGTCTATCGCAAAAGACCGGACTGAAGCATTTGGGAGAGAAAGACGGAAGAGACACGGTCAAGTCCCGTCTGTGACTGCACTTCAGCCGATCCGACCCGCCAGACGCCTTTATCCGGACCTCTGACGAGCTGAATTTCCGTAGCGACCTTGTGGGTGAGCGGAGCCGACTTCGTGGCGTCGACCATCTGCTTCATGAGTTTCGCGGAAGGCATGCGGGTTTTATCGCCAATATCCTCCGCATTTGCGGCTGCCTTCAGCCGCTGGAATGCAGGCCCGACATCCGGCAGGGAGCAGTTCATCTTTACCCGCGCCACAGAGAGACCCGTGGGCGATTGCGAGCCGATACGCGCAGGTTCGGCATGGCAGCGCACCCGTTCCGTGCTGGCGACCCAGAGCCGTGCGAACTGGTCGGACTGCTCGTTCGTGGTTCCCTTGGGAGCGTGCATGCCCTTGTATTTGCGCTGCCATGCAACGGGGTTGGAAACCAGATCCATGTCGGTGTAGCGCTGCCCGCTACCCGACGATCCCCATTCCTTGCTGAGGCGAACCATGCTGGCGCGATCAAAATTCAGCCAGGCGCGATAATAGAGTTCCGCGGTTTCCTCGGGTGAGGGCGGGGCAGCGCGGGCCGGACCGCTAATTAGAACGATGAGGACCGATATGAGCAGCAGAAACTTCGCCTGGATTGCCATTGAACTCCCCTCCGATGTGACGATCAGACACGGCTTGCCTGAACCGGTTCAGTTTCGCCCCGGCAGCACCCTGTTGGGCGGGCGATGGCCGTCGAACAGCGTGCGGATGTTGATAATGACCTTGTCGCCCATTTCGATGCGGCCTTCGATCGTCGCCGAACCCATATGCGGAAGCAGCACGACCTTGCCTTCCTTGGCGAGCTTGATGAGCTTTGGGTTTACCGCAGGCTCGTTCTCGTAGACATCGAGCCCGGCGCCGGCGATCTTTCCTTCGCGAAGGCACTGGATCATCGCCGCCTCATCGATGATGTCGCCGCGCGCCGTGTTGACGATGTAGCTGGTCGGCTGCATCAGCGCGAGCCGCCGCGCCGAGATCAGGTGATAGGTTGCCGGCGTCGAGGGGCAATTGACGGAAACGATGTCCACCCGCGCCAGCATCTGGTCGAGGCTATCCCAATAGGTGGCCTCAAGCTCCGTCTCGGTGGCCGGATTGACGCGTTTGCGGTTGTGATAATGAATGGAAAGCCCGAAGGCCTTGGCACGCCGCGCAACCGCCGTGCCGATGCGGCCCATGCCGACAATGCCGATGCGCTTGCCGGAAATGCGCCGCCCGAGCATCCAGGTCGGCGACCAGCCCAGCCATTCATCCGCGCCGTTGGCGAGAACGCGTGTGCCTTCGATCATGCGGCGCGGCACGGCCAGCGCCAGCGCCATGGTGATATCGGCAGTGTCTTCGGTCAGCACGTTAGGGGTGTTGGTGACGGTGATGCCCTTTCGGGCGGCGGCGTCCACATCTACATGGTCTATGCCGTTGGAAAAGCTTGCAATCAGCTTCAGCTGTGGCCCGGCCTTGTCGATCATGGCGGCGGTAATGCGGTCGGTCACGGTCGGCACCAGAACATCGACCCGCTGCATGGCGGCCACAAGCTCTTCCTCGCTGCGCTGCGTATCATCGATGTTCAGTTCGGCATCGAAGAGTTCCCGCATTCTGGTTTCGACGACGTCAGGCAATTTGCGGGTGATATAGACTGTCGGTCTCTTCTTGTGGGTCATCGTTTGCCGCTGCCTTGTTCAGAAGTCATTAACCAGAAAGAGCGATAATTTCTTTCAATCAGGGCGTTTCTACCAGACCCACCGGCGAAGACAAACAAATCTCGCTGAAGCTTGAGGCATGTGGAAACGAGCCTCCTCGAATATCATCCGGTTTGCAGAAGGCGGGAAACGGAAATGGGCATGCGCAGTGTGGTTTCTATCGTTTGCATTGCATTGTCTTTGGGCCTCCTTGGCGCGGCGACCGAAGCCATGGCGCAGGGCGCTGCCAAGGGCGCAAGCGGCCTGCCTCTGCCGCGGTTCGTCAGCCTGAAATCAAAGCGCGTCAACATGCGCATCGGCCCCAGCACGGATTATGCCGTCTCCTGGATGTATCTGAAATCGGGAATGCCGGTGGAAATCATCCAGGAATATGAAAACTGGCGGCGCATCCGTGATGCCGACGGCACGGAAGGCTGGGTCAATCAGGCGCTGCTTTCGGGTGAACGCACGGCGGTTGCCGCCCCCTGGATGCGCGGCAAGGGCAAGGAAGTCTACGTGAACATGCGCCGCGATGCACAGTCAGGCGCTGCCGTCATCGCCCGGCTGGAACCTGGCGTCGTCTTCAGGATCGGTGAATGCAACGGTGACTGGTGCCGCGCAGAGGCCGGTCAGGCCTCGGGCTGGGTGTCGCAGGGCGAAATCTGGGGTGCTTACCCCGGCGAGGCCTTTAAATAAGGCCGTGTTTCACGCCAAGGACCTTCAGGGATGACATTGGCCGCGGCCCGACCTGTTGAATGACGGCGGCGGCGGCGAGGCAGCCGAGTTTGCCGCAATCTTCCAGAGACCGGTCCTGCGTGTAGCCGAACAGGAATCCGGCGGCGAAAAGATCGCCGGCACCCGTCGTGTCGACCACATCATGCACTGGATAGGCGTCTACCTTCACGCGTTCCGTACCGCGCAGGATAACGGCGCCTTCTTCGCTCATCGTCACGGCTGCGATCTTGCAATCGGCTGCGATTTTCGTCAGAGCCAGCTCGAAATCATCGGTTTCGTAAAGCGAAAGCGCTTCCTGCTTGTTGGCGAAAACGATGTCCACCGTGCCGGAACGCATCAGGTCGAGAAACTCTTCGCGGTAGCGGCCGACGCAGAAACTATCGGAAAGCGTCATGGAGACTTCACGGCCGTTCTCATGCGCGATGCGGGCGCATTCGCGAATGGCGTCCTTGGCGCGCGGCGGGTCCCACAGATAACCTTCGAAATAGGTGACTTTCGTATCCGCCACCACATTCTCTTCGACGTCTTCCGGACCGAGATCCACGCAGGCGCCGAGATAGGTGTTCATTGAGCGTTCGCCATCCTCGGTGACGAAGATCATCGAACGGGCGGTCGGCGGAAACGTGCCTTCCGGTTTGGTTTCGAAATAGACGCCCTGCGCGCGGATGTCGTGTTGGAAGATTTCTCCGAGCTGATCTTCGGCCACCTTGCCAAAATAAGCGGCCTTGCCGCCGAAATTCGCCACGCCTGCGGCGGTGTTACCCGCACTTCCGCCGGATGCCTCCAGAGCTGGTCCCATCAGCGAATAAAGCAACTCGGCCCGCTCCGCGTCGATGAGGTTCATCGCACCCTTGGTAATGGCATTGTCGTTCAGGAACTGATCATCGCAGCGGGAAATGATGTCGACGATGGCATTGCCGACAGTCAGTACGTCGAATTTCGTCATGGGCCTATCCGGTTGGCGGTGGGTATTTTCCGAATGGTCTTAAACATTTCTGGCTTCAAGAAAAGCCCATGAGGGAAATATGCCGTTCTCCACGAGAGAGCGAGACGCGTCATTTGGCTGTAATATGGTTAAGCTATCACTCCGGTCAGAGCAAAAGGTGTGTGAATACGGACCTGAATGGAAGACATGAGGTTTTCTGGCTCCACCGTTATCTCCGTCACGGATGTACTGGCGGCATATAACGGATATGACAAAAGGCGGGGGAAACCCCGCTTTTTCTTTTGGCTCATTGCCTCCGCGCGCCATGGACTGAGCGGGGAGAAGCTTCGGCACATGCGCCTTGCCGTTCGGCTCCGGTAGCATGAAGGTTCGTCCGCATTCCATGAAAACAGGGCGGCATAGCGTTTTCGCGATTCCATTCCCTCGGAAAACGCTCTAAAGCGGAGTATCTCCCGCAAAGCCGCGAAAGCTTTCCCTCCATGTCTGCCGTTGCCGCGAACGTCGCTCCCATCTTCATTCTCATCCTGATCGGCTGGCTCACCGTCAAGGCCGGTCTGTTCAGGGCTGATGCCGGCGAGATTCTCAGCGATTTCGTGTTCAAGATCGCCGTGCCGACCCTGATTTTCCGCACGCTCGCGGAAGCGAATTTTCACGGCGCATCGCCTTTTCGCCTATGGCTCACATACTTCGCGGGTGTCGCCGTGACCTGGACGGTCGGTCATATCGTCACGCGTTATGTCTTCAAGCAGGATGTCCGCATCGCCGTCATAGCCGGCATTTCCTCGGCCTTTGCCAACAATATCTTCATCGGTCTGCCGCTCGTCGGGCGGTCCGTGGGGGATGAGGGGCTGGTCGCCCTGTCCATTCTGCTGGCCATCCACCTGCCGGTTATGATGATCGCCGGCACGATCCTGATGGAGAACGCCACGCACAAGGCGGTTGGCGGCGAAAAGCGCAGCACGGCTGCGGTCTTCAAGCAGGTGGGCCGCAACCTCGTCACCAATCCGCTGGTGATCGGCCTTTTCATCGGGCTTTCGACCAATGTTTCCGGTGTGACGCTGACGCCTATCCTCAAGACCGTGGTTGACCAGATCGCTTCCATGGCGGGACCGGCGGCACTTATCTCGCTCGGCATGGCGCTGACGAAATACACCATTCGCGGCAATCTCGGCATCGCCGTCACCATGACGGTTTTCAAACTACTGCTTCTGCCCGCCTGTGTGTGGGCCATGGGCCACGCGCTCGGCCTCAGCCGGGAATGGACAGCCGCGCTGGTGCTCACCTCTTCCGTGCCGACGGGGGTGAACGCTTGGCTGATCGCCAATCGCTTCGGTATCGGCCACAGCGTTGCGGCCTCCACCATCAGCATTTCCACGGCGACCGGTGTTCTTTCCGTGTCGCTGTGGGCATGGCTGTTGAGCTGATTATTCTGCGGACTTGATTACTTCTGGGCGCTCAGGATTTTGAAGCGCGCGTTGCGGCATACCTCGGCGCTGGTGCGGAATTCGGCCGCGAGCACCGGCTCATAGGGCATGCCGCGATTGGCAACCATCAGCAGCTTTCCGCCGCTGCGAAGCGCGCCGGCCGCAGCCTTGATGAAGGCCTGACCGAGTGCGGGTTCCGCTGCCTGTCCCGCCGCGTGGAAAGGCGGGTTCATGATGATGAGGTCGTATTTTTCCTTGGGCGGCTCGTTTGCCAGATCCTGCCAGAAGAAGCGCGCCGTCAGCCGCGGATTATTTTCAAGAAGATTGGTCTTGGCGAATTCGAGCGCATTCCAGTCCGCTTCAAAAAGATCGATGCGGGCCGTGCGCGGTGATTTTTCCGCAAGCATGATCGAGAGATAACCCCATCCTGCGCCAAAATCGGCAGCATTGCCGTCAAAGTTGGTCGGCAGGCGCGATGCGAGGAGCTCCGAACCGTCATCCACGCGATCATGCGAGAACATACCGGGCATGGCGGTGAAACGGCCAGCGACCGTAACGGAATGCTGGGCGAGCTTCGACACGACAAGCGAAACATCGTCCGGCCGCCTGAACCAGACGGCGACGCCGTGATATTTCGGCGTTGATTCCGCTTCGATGCCAAGCTTTGCAAGCGTCTTGCGCAGGGTCAGAATGCCGTCTTCCTTCGATCCGGCAGCAACGATGAGGCCACCGGCTTTCACGCGCGAAAGTGCTTCGGCAACACGGTTTTCGTTTTCGCCACGGTGTTTGCCGCACAGCAGAAGCGCGGCATCGTAGTCCTCGCCCGAAACATCGGGTGTTACCTGCGCACCCTGCGCCTGCAGGGGCCGGTAGAGCGGCCTCAGATGCTGGACCGCAACAATCTCCGCATCAAAACCGTCCAGCCGTGGGCCGGCCTCTGCTCCCAGAAACAGAACGCGCTCGCCCTCTTTCGGCATGTCGAGCATTTCTGCGGCAAAGGGATGGAAAAGGGTTTTGACTGCGTCACGGCTCATTGGAGCGTCCTTAAGATCGAGCATTTCCAGTAAAATTGCGTCGCGGTTTTACGCCCGGAAAATGCGTAAAAACAAATAAGTAGAGCGCTTTCGCGTTTCGGAGAAAGGCGGAAACGCTCTAATAGAAAAAAGGCGCGGGCAAAACCCGCGCCTCGATAGGGTCTGGCGGCGCGGCCTTATTCGGCAGCGGCTTCGCCGTCTTCCTTCTTCTTGTCGGCAGCGACTTCCTGGCCGGTGGCCTGGTCGACAACCTTCATGGACAGGCGAACCTTGCCACGCTCGTCGAAGCCCATCAGCTTGACCCATACCTTGTCGCCTTCCTTGACGACGTCAGAGGTCTTGGCAACACGCTCGGAAGCGAGCTGCGAGATGTGGACGAGGCCGTCGCGGGCGCCGAAGAAGTTGACGAAAGCGCCGAAGTCAGCGGTCTTGACGACCGTGCCTTCGTAGATCTGGCCGACTTCCGGTTCTGCAACGATCGAGTGGATCCACTTGCGGGCCGCTTCGATTTCCTTGCCGGAAGAGGAAGCGATCTTGACGGTGCCGTCATCCTCGATGTTGATCTTCGCGCCGGTCTTTTCGACGATTTCGCGAATGACCTTGCCGCCGGAACCGATGACTTCACGGATCTTGTCGACCGGAATGTTCATCACTTCGATGCGCGGTGCGAATTCGCCGAGCTGGCCACGGCTCTCGGTGATGGCGTTGGCCATTTCGCCGAGGATGTGCTTGCGGCCACCCTGTGCCTGCTCCAGAGCGATCTTCATGATCTCTTCGGTGATGCCGGCGATCTTGATGTCCATCTGCAGCGAGGTGATGCCGTCGGCAGTACCGGCGACCTTGAAGTCCATGTCGCCGAGGTGATCTTCATCACCGAGGATGTCGGAGAGAACCGCAAAGCGCTCGCCTTCAAGGATAAGGCCCATGGCGATACCGGCAACCGGCTTTGCCAGCGGAACGCCGGCGTCCATCAGTGCAAGCGAGGTGCCGCAAACCGTTGCCATCGACGAGGAGCCGTTGGACTCGGTGATTTCGGAAACGACGCGCAGCGTGTAGGGGAACTGTTCTGCAGTCGGCAGCATCGGGCGGATAGCGCGCCATGCGAGCTTGCCGTGACCGATTTCGCGACGGCCCGGGGAGCCCATGCGGCCTGTTTCACCGACCGAGTAGGGCGGGAAGTTGTAATGCAGCAGGAAACGTTCCTTGTACATGCCGGTGAGGCTGTCGACATACTGCTCGTCTTCGCCGGTGCCGAGCGTCGCAACAACGATCGCCTGGGTTTCACCGCGGGTGAACAGTGCCGAACCGTGCGTGCGCGGCAGAAGGCCGACTTCCGAGATGATCGGACGAACGGTCGACAGGTCGCGGCCATCGATACGGCTCTTGGTGTCGAGAACGTTCCAGCGAACGATCTTGGCCTGAAGGTGCTTGAAGACAGCGCCGATTTCTTCCGGCGTATACTTGGCTTCGCCTTCTTCCGGCAGGAAGTGCGCCTTCACCTTCGCCTTGACAGCGTCGACGGCAGCGTAACGGGCAGCCTTTTCGGTGATCTTGTAAGCGTCGCGCAATTCGGCTTCGGCGAGCGCCAGCATTTCGTTTTCGAGCGCGGAGAAGTCTTCCGGTTCGAATTCGCGCGGTTCCTTGGCGGCAACTTCGGCGAGCTTGATGATCGCGTCGATGACCGGCTGGAAGCCCTTGTGGCCGAACATGACGGCGCCGAGCATGATGTCTTCGTTCAGTTCCTTGGCTTCCGATTCAACCATCAGAACAGCGTCGGAGGTGCCGGCGACAACCAGATCGAGAGTGGATTCTTCCATCTCGTCGAGATGCGGGTTCAGAACATATTCGCCGTTGATGTAGCCAACGCGCGCGCCGCCGATCGGGCCCATGAACGGGATGCCGGAAAGCGTCAGTGCTGCGGAGGTGGCAACCATAGACAGAACGTCCGGGTTATTTTCCAGATCGTGCTGGATGACGGTGACGACAACCTGCGTGTCGTTCTTGTAGCCTTCCGGGAAGAGCGGGCGGATCGGACGGTCGATCAGGCGCGAAACCAGCGTTTCGTTTTCGCTCGGACGGCCTTCGCGCTTGAAGTAACCACCGGGGATCTTGCCGGCCGCGTAGGTCTTTTCCTGGTAGTTGACGGTCAGGGGGAAGAAGTCCTGGCCGGGCTTCGGGGACTTTGCGGAAACTACGGTCGCGAGAACCATCGTCTCGCCGTAGGTTGCGATGACGGCGCCGTCAGCCTGACGGGCAACCTTGCCGGTCTCGAGCTTCAGCGGGCGGCCTGCCCATTCGATTTCCACGGAGTGTTGATTGAACATATCTTGTCCTTGTTTGTACTTGCCCGCCTTTTGGGGGCAAAGAACGACGCAATCACGGGCAAGACAGCCGGAGGCTTTCAACGTGCAAGCATCCGGCAATCCTGCCCCATGACAGGTCTGCGGTTGAAAAGGCGACACCGGCCCATCCGGGGCTACCTTATCGTTCGGGGGCCATAGATGTGGCAAACGCCCGGAAATTCACGATGACCTTCAAAAGGCCGGATATAAAAACCGGCGGGTATCTTTGCGAGACCCGCCGGATAAGGCTTTAGCGGCGAATGCCGAGAGCACCGATCAGCTTGCTGTAACGGGCTTCGTCCTTCTTCTTCAGATAGTCGAGAAGCGAACGACGGCTCGAAACCAGCGTCAGAAGGCCACGACGGGAGTGGTTGTCCTTCTTGTGGTCCTTGAAGTGACCGGTGAGGTTGTTGATCCGCTCGGTCAGGATAGCGACCTGAACTTCCGGGGAACCGGTGTCGCCTTCCTTCGTTGCATATTCCTTGATGAGGGCGGCTTTGCGCTCTGCAGTAATCGACATCGGACGATCCTTTCTATTTAAGGAAAAATGGGACGCCTGGAGCCGGGATGTCGTCCAGCTCAGGCCATTCGGCAGCAAAGGCAAAGCCCAAGCTGGCGCTGCCTATAAACTATTCCGGGTACAATTGAAAGAGGCGATTGACTGCGCCTCCCAGAGCGTTTCCAGGAAAGGTGTGAAGCGGTTTTCAGTTGGGGAACGCATAGGCGAATAGATGGAGCCGTTTCAGCCGAAAACCCGCTTCGGCCTGAATTCTCCTTCGCCGATCTCGCCGATGGCGATGAGCTTGCCATGTGCGGTGGCATAGGCTTCCGGGTGATTGGCCGGCGCATCGCGCCCGCGCAGCAGGATAGGGTTGCCCATTTTCAGCCGGTGCGCCTGGTCGTCGTTGATGATGAGGCGGGGAAGGGCGGAAAGCGCCTCTGCCGTATCGATCAGAAACGCGTCCAGTGCTTCAAGCCGCTCGTCGCGATCTTCGATCGCTTCCAGCGCCGTCAAGGTCTCGAGCGGCACCATCATGTCCTCGCCGAACGGCGCAACCATGGTACGCCGCAATTGCGAGATATGGCCGTAGCAACCGAGATCGCGGCCCATGTCGCGTGCGAGTGCACGCACATAGGTTCCCTTGCCGCATTCCACCTCGAAATGGGCGGTGTTGGCATCGGGGCAGGCGAGCAGTGTCAGGCGGTGAATTTCCACTTCGCGTGCCGGGATTTCCACGGTCTCGCCGTCGCGCGCCAGATCATAGGCACGCTCGCCGGCGATCTTGATGGCGGAAAACTGTGGCGGCGTCTGCATGATAACGCCGGTGTAATTGGGCAGAATATCGCGGATCGCCTGTTCGTCCGGGCGCTGGTCGGAGGAATTGACGGCCTCGCCCTCCAGATCGTCGGTCGTGCGCTCCTCGCCCCAGGTCACGGTAAACTCGTAGATTTTCCGGCCGTCCATGACGTAGGGAACGGTCTTGGTGGCATCACCCAGCGCAATCGGCAACATGCCGGAAGCCAGCGGATCGAGCGTACCGGCATGGCCGGCCTTCTGGGCGTTGAACAGCCACTTGATCTTGGAAACGGCTTCGGTGGAGCCGAAATCGAGCGGCTTGTCGAGAATGAGCCAGCCCGAAATCGGGCGGCCCTTGGGTTTGCGGTGCTGCTGTTTATGTGGTTTGGACATGCTTCAGTTCTGTTCGTCGTCTTTTTCGTTTGAAGGTCCAAGATCGCGCTGCACCTCCGGTGACCGCAGGAGTGCGTCGATCTTCTGGTAATTGTCGAAACTCGTATCGTCGCGGAAACGCAGTTCCGGCATGTATTTCATTTGCCGCAGCTGGGGGCCCAGACGTCCGCGCATGAATTTGGCGTGGCGGTTGAGGGCGCTGATGATGTCGGTGTGATCCGCAACGCCAAGCGGCGTCACGTAAGCGGTCGCGATCTTGAGATCGGGCGACATGCGCACTTCCGAGATGGAAATGACGGTGCTTTCGATCAGGTCGTCACGGACTTCACCGCGCTGGAGAATCTGGGTCAGTGCGGCGCGCACCTGTTCGCCGACACGCAGCATGCGTTGCGAAGGGGCCGATGATGTTGCTTTTGCCATTGGTAATGCCTCAAACGGAGCGAGCGCCGGTTAAGCCGGCGCCCGACAGAAAAATCCTGTTTTGCGGCGAGACGCTTAGAGCGTTCTCGTGATGTGCTCGACGCGGAAGCACTCGATGGTGTCGCCGGCGCGGATATCTTCGTAGTTTTCGAATGCCATACCGCACTCCTGACCAACAGGCACTTCGTTGACTTCGTCCTTGAAGCGCTTGAGGGTCTTGAGCTTGCCTTCGTGGATAACGACGTTGTCGCGCACCAGACGCACACCCGCACCACGTTCCACCTTGCCCTCGACGACGCGGCAACCCGCGACCTTGCCGACCTTGGTGATGTTGAACACCTCGAGAATTTCGGCATTGCCGAGGAAGGTCTCGCGACGTTCCGGCGAAAGCAGACCCGACATCGCCGCCTTCACGTCATCCACCAGATCGTAGATGATGTTGTAGTAGCGGATTTCGATACCGGCGCGTTCGGACGCCGTACGTGCCTGTGCGTTGGCGCGAACGTTGAAGCCGATGATCGCGGCGTTGGATGCCTCGGCAAGCGAGATATCCGATTCCGTGATGGCACCAGCACCAGAGTGAACGACACGAGCGCGGACTTCGTCTGTGCCGAGCTTGTCGAGCGAAGCGATAATGGCTTCGACCGAACCCTGCACGTCCGCCTTGATGACCAGCGGGAATTCCTTCAATCCCGAAGTCTGCAACTGGCTCATCATCTGTTCCAGCGAGCCGCGCTGACCGGTCTGGCGGGCGACAGCCTTGTCGCGTGCCAGACGCTGGCGGTATTCGGAAATCTCGCGGGCGCGGCTTTCGTTTTCGACAACCGCAAAACGGTCACCGGCCGACGGCGTGCCGGAAAGGCCGAGGATTTCGACCGGCATGGCCGGACCGGCTTCCTTGACGTGTTCGCCCTTGTCGTTGACGAGCGCGCGCACACGGCCCCACTGGTCACCGGCAACGATGATCTGGCCGGGCTTCAGCGTACCCTTCTGCACGAGAACGGTGGCGACGGCGCCGCGTCCACGGTCCAGCTCGGCTTCGATGACCGTGCCTTCTGCGGTGCGGCTTGGATCTGCCTTGAGATCGAGGATTTCCGCCTGAAGCAGGATCGCTTCGAGCAGCTTGTCGAGATTGAGCTTGTTCTTGGCCGACACTTCGACGTCAAGAACTTCACCACCCATCGATTCCACGAAAACTTCGTGCTGCAGCAGCTGCTGGCGAACCTTTTCAGGGTTTGCCTCGTGCTTGTCGATCTTGTTGATCGCAACGACGATCGGAACACCGGCAGCCTTGGCGTGATTGATGGATTCGATCGTCTGCGGCATCACGCTGTCGTCTGCGGCAACAACCAGCACGGCAATGTCAGTCGCCTGCGCACCACGGGCACGCATTGCCGTAAAGGCGGCGTGGCCGGGGGTGTCGATGAAGGTGATCTTCTGGCCGTTCTTTTCGACCTGATAGGCACCGATATGCTGGGTGATGCCACCGGCTTCGCCAGCAACAACATTTGCCTGACGGATGGCGTCGAGCAGCGAGGTCTTGCCGTGGTCGACGTGACCCATGATGGTGACCACCGGCGGACGGGAAACCATCTCGCCTGCGTCGTCAGCCTGGTTGAAGATGCCTTCTTCAACGTCGGATTCAGACACGCGCTTGACGGTGTGGCCGAATTCGACGGCGATCAGTTCCGCCAGATCGGCGTCGATCACGTCGCCCGGCTTCATCATCTGGCCTTCCTTCATCAGGAACTTGATGACGTCGACGGCCCGTTCGGACATGCGCTGCGACAGTTCCTGAATTGTGATGGTCTCAGGCAGGATGACTTCGCGCATGACCTTTTCGCGGGTTTCCTGCATCTGGCTGCGGCGGAATTTCTCCTGACGGCGGCGCATGGACGCCATGGAGCGGCCACGCGGCGTGCCGTCTTCATCCAGATTGGACGAGGTGACGGTGAGTTTGCCACGACGGCGTTCTTCTTCCGTCTTCAGGCGGGCGGCGGGCTTGGCCGGAACCGGAGCTGCGACCTTGCCGCGGGCCGGAAGGCTGCTGCCGCGACGCGCACCGCGATCGTCCTCGTCATCACCACCAGCGCGACGTCCGCGCGGAGCGACGGTTTCAGGCGTGCCAGGAGCGGAGCGGGGAGCGGCGGCTGCAGGCTGGGGACGGGCATCGGCGCGTAGCGCCGGTGCTGCGGCCTGTGCCGGCTTTTCATCGGCCGGTTCGGCTTTTGCTTCAACGGCAGGCTGGCTTGCCGCCACCTTTGCGGCTGCAGCTTCCTCGATGGCGCGGCGTGCTGCCTCTTCCTTTTCGGCGGCGAGGCGGCGTTCTTCCTCGACCTTGCGACGCGCTTCGTCTTCGGCGCGCTGCTTGGCTTCCACGACATCGCGGGCTTGCGCTTCCATCAGCGCGCGGCGACGGGCTTCCATCTCGCCTGCTGAAAGGTCGTGCAGAACATTGCCGCGCGGCCGGTCAGGCTGGCGCTGCTGGGGTGCGGACGAGCCTGGACGCTGCTGCGACTGGGAAGAACCCGGGCGCTGCTGCTGGCCACCTGGCTGGTGAATACGCGGCTGGGGAGCCTGCGGACGCGGCGCCGAAGGCGCCGGGGCTGCTGCTACAACCGGCTTCGGTGCTGCTGCAACAGGCTGAACCGGCTTCTCGTCTTCGGGACGCAGGGGGCGGCGCTTGCGTGTTTCCACGACAACCGCGTTTGTGCGACCTCGACCCATGTCCTGCCGCACGGTGCCCTGATTCATCCCGCCCGGTTTCAGGGTAAGAGTCTTCTTGGCCGGCGCATTGAGTGTCTTGTCGTCGTTGTTGTCGGTCATTCCGTTCCCGTTCCTTCGGACGAAAACCGGATGACGTCCATCAGGCCTCGTCGTTCAATTGCTGCATCGGAACGCGGCGACCGTTCATGTTCGGTAACCGCGTCATTGTTCTGTCCGGGCAGCGTCGCGTTCCGCCTCAGGCTGACCGCCAAGGCGGTACTGCTCAAGCATCTTTGCGCGCTTCACTACACCCTCACCCGCCTGCCCCGCAAGCGCGCAAGCATGGATAAAAGCATTCTGGCCCATCAACTCGTCCATTTCGGCTCCACTGAAGAGCCGGAAGGACGGAATTTCATTGCCGGCATCGCTGCCGAGCGCCCAGGCCTTGCGGGCCTGGTCCAGTTTTCTCACGCCGTCTGCCGCAGCATCGTTCGCGTGGAATACGGCAATCGCGTTCCCGGACCGGACGGCGGCATCGACCTTCGTTGCGCCGCTGATGAACTGGCCCGCCTTGCGCGCCATGTTCATCATTCCGGCAAGCTGCTGCGCCATCAGCCGGTCGAGAAGAGCGAGAAGCTCCGGCCCGGCCTTGACGTCGCGTTTGAGAGCCCGTGCGAAGAGCTTCTTCGCAATGGCTTTCTCGATCAGGACGCGCTCGGGTGTTACCCAGCAGCCGCGCCCCGGCAATTGGCGTTTCAGATCCGGAACGACGTTGCCATCCGGCCCTGCGACGAAGCGGATCAGCTCGTCTGGCGATCCGCTCTGCCGTGTCACAATGCACATACGTCCATTGACGTTGCCAGCAAGCCGCCCGTCCTCATCGGTTTCGGGCAGCTCGTCCAGCTCATGCGCCTGCGATGTCATTCCTGTTCGGCGGTATCCGCCTCCTCGGCAGCTTCGAGATCGGCTTCCTCTTCGGAAGCGAGCTCCTCGGCCGTGATCCAGCCAGCCAGAAGACGGGCCTGCACAACCATGTTCTCAGCCTCGACGCGCGATACGTCGAGCTTGGAGAAGATGCCTTCGAACTTCTTCGTCTCGCCGTCCTTGCGTTCGCTCCAGCCGACCAGATCGTCCGCAGCGCAACCGGCAAAGTCCTCGATGGTCTTGATGCCGTCTTCACCCAGCGCAACCATCATCTGCGAGGTCAGGCCATCGATCTGGCGAAGCTCGTCGGTAACGCCGAGTTCCTTGCGCTTGGCGTCCATTTCGGCTTCCAGGCGTTCCAGATATTCGCGGGCGCGGGTCTGGATTTCATCGGCGGTATCCTCATCGAAACCGTCGATGGAAGAAATTTCGTCGAGATCGACATAAGCGAGTTCTTCGACCTGCGCGAAGCCTTCGGAAGCCAGAACCTGGCCGACCATCTCATCGACGTCGAGGGCGTCCATGAAGAGTGCCGTACGCTCGTTGAATTCCTTCTGACGGCGCTCGGATTCTTCCTGCTCGGTCATGATGTCGATATCCCAGCCGGTCAGCTGCGATGCCAGACGTACGTTCTGGCCGCGGCGGCCGATGGCGAGCGAAAGCTGCTCGTCGGGAACGACCACTTCGATGCGCTCGGATTCTTCGTCCAGAACGACCTTGGCGACTTCTGCCGGCTGCAGGGCGTTGACGATGAAGGAGGCCGGCTCCTGGCTCCACGGAATGATGTCGATCTTTTCGCCCTGCAATTCGCCGACGACGGCCTGAACGCGCGAACCGCGCATACCGACGCAGGCGCCGACCGGATCGATCGACGAGTCGTTCGAGATGACGGCGATTTTGGCGCGCGAACCGGGGTCACGGGCAACCGACTTGATCTGGATGATGCCGTCGTAGATTTCCGGAACTTCCATGGTGAAGAGCTTCACCATGAACTGCGGATGGGTACGCGACAGGAAAATCTGCGGGCCACGCTGCTCGCGGCGAACGTCGTAGACGTAAGCGCGCACGCGGTCGCCGTAGCGCATGTTTTCCCGCGGGATCATCTCGTCACGACGGATGATGCCTTCGCCACGGCCGAGATCGACGATGACGTTGCCGTATTCGACCCGCTTGACGGTGCCGTTGACGATTTCGCCGATGCGATCCTTGAACTCGTCATACTGACGGTCGCGCTCGGCTTCGCGCACCTTCTGAACGATCACCTGTTTGGCGGACTGGGCGGCGATACGGCCGAAATCCATCGGCGGCAGCGGATCGGCAATGAAGTCGCCGAGCTTGGCGTCCGGGTTGCGGTCGCGGGCCAGTTCGAGCGGGATCTGGGTCGAATAATCTTCGGCCGCCTCGACAACTTCCAGAAGACGCTGCAGGCGGATTTCGCCGGTCTTGGAGTTGATGTCGGCGCGAATGTTGGTTTCCGAACCATAGCGCGAGCGGGCGGCTTTCTGGATAGCGTCGGCCATTGCGGCAAGCACGATTTCGCGGTCGATGACCTTTTCGCGCGCCACAGCATCGGCGATCTGCAGAAGCTCAAGCCGGTTAGCACTCACTGCCATTTTTCTGTCTCCGTAAGTCGCATAATTGCGTTGGTCGCCCGTTTTCGGGCTTTACGTTGGAATTAGTCTTCGTCTGCTTCGTTTTCGTCGTTCTGGTTTGCGGCGGCGGCCTTTGCCGCCTTGTCTGCCCGCAGCGCATCACGAATAAGGTCATCCGTCAGAATGAGCTTCGCATCCGAAAGCGCGCTGAACGGAATGATGACTGTCGGCTCCTCGCCATAGGCGATCTGGTCGCGTTCCAGCTTGAAGCCATCCGCATCGACCTCTACGATCTTGCCGCGAAACCGCTTGCGGTTCTCGACCAGAATGGAGGTTTCGACCTTCACCAGATGACCCTGCCAGCGGGTGAAATCCGATTTGCGAACCATCGGCCGGTCGATGCCGGGCGAGGAAACTTCGAGATGATACGCTTTATCGACCGGATCTTCCACATCAAGAACAGGTGAAATCGCCATCGAAATGGCTTCGCAGTCCTGGACGGTCATTGTTCCGTCTTCGCGCTCAGCCATGACCTGAAGCGTCATGCCGTTCTGGTTGGAGAGCCGCACGCGCACCAGAAGATATTCCATGCCCGTCAAAACAGGCTCGATGATCTCGGCGATGCGCTGATCGATGCCCGTTTCGGTTATCAGTCGCGGTTCATATGTGGTGTCTGCCATCTGGCCTTCCGGTCGTTGATTTTTTCGCCGGGCCCTGAAGCCCGTGGTTTCCGGTTCGCCTAACGAAAAAGAGCGGAGCCTTGCGGCCCCACTCTTCATCAAGCGATCAAGAATTTCAGTGGTCATATAGACCCATCGGGGCAGGATTGCAAGGTTTTCGCAGGCAGCCCCACTTCGGTGACGGCCCCGGCCATATTTTCACCCTTACCGTGTCGGAAAGGCTGGCATGATTGTCGGCACTGTCTATAGTTGCCGTTTGATAGATCGCAGTTGCATTAAGTGGACTGATCGTGCCTGACCGTAAATCGCCACTCACGCCTTTAAGGCATTTGACTTACAGACGAATCTGGGTCGCCAGCCTTGCCTCGAATTTCGGTGGACTGATCCAGGCGGTTGGTGCCGCATGGATGATGACATCGCTGTCGAGTTCGGAAAACATGATCGCGCTGGTGCAGGCCTCGACCTCGCTGCCGATCATGATGTTCTCACTCATTTCAGGCGCGCTGGCTGATAGTTTCGACCGTCGCCGCATCATGATTTCCGCGCAGTTCCTGATGCTGACGGCCTCCGTTCTGCTCACGGTTTTTGCCTGGTCCGGCTGGCTCACGCCCTGGCTGCTGCTTTTCTTCACCTTCATGATCGGCTGCGGCACAGCGCTCAACAATCCGTCCTGGCAGGCTTCCGTCGGTGAAATGGTGCCGCGCGAGGATCTGCCTGCCGCCGTGACGCTGAACAGCGTCGGCTTCAACATCACCCGCAGCGTCGGCCCGGCCATCGGCGGCATCATCGTCGCGGCCGCAGGTGCTGCCGCCGCGTTTTTCGTGAATGCGCTCAGCTACTTCGCACTGATCTACGCCTTGTTGCGCTGGCAGCCGCCGAAATATGCCTCGACATTGCCGCGCGAGCAGCTTCTCGCCGCCATATCGGCCGGGATGCGTTATGTGGCCATGTCGCCCAATATCGGCAAGGTGCTGGTGCGCGGCTTTCTCTTTGGCCTCTCCGCCAGCGCCATCCTGGCCCTGATGCCGATCGTTGCCCGCGATCTGGTCGAAGGCGGGCCGCTGACGTACGGTGTCATGCTGGGTGCATTTGGTGTCGGCGCCATCGGCGGTGCGCTCATCAGCGCCCGGCTGAGGGAAGTCATGTCCAGCGAATGGATCGTGCGCGTCGCCTTTTTAGGCTTCGCTTTCAGTTCCGGCGTGACGGCAATCAGCACGAGTGCGATCATCACCTCGCTTGTCCTGACGGTGGCCGGCGCCTGCTGGGTTCTGGCGCTTTCCCTGTTCAATACCATCGTCCAGCTTTCCACCCCGCGCTGGGTGGTCGGCCGGGCGCTGTCGCTTTACCAGACGCTAACCTTCGGCGGCATCGCGGTGGGTAGCTGGCTGTGGGGTGAACTCGCGGAAGATTACGGCATTTCCTACTCGCTTCTCTGTTCCTGCGTGCTGATGCTGCTTGGCGTGGTGGTCGGCTTCAAGCTCGCCATGCCCGCCTTCGCCTCGCTCAATCTCGATCCGCTCAATCGCTTCGTGGAGCCGCCGCTACGGCTCGATATCAAGCCGCGCAGCGGGCCGATCGCCATCCTCATCGACTATGAAATCCACGACGAGGATCTCGGCGAGTTCCTGCCGCTGATGGCGGAGCGCCGTCGCATCCGTCTGCGCGATGGCGCACGCAACTGGAACCTGATGCGCGACCTGGAAAATCCTGACATCTGGACGGAAAGCTACCATGTGCCGACATGGGTGGAATATGTCCGCCACAACCACCGCCGCACCCAGGCGGATGCGGAGGCGTGGGACCGGCTGCTTGAGCTTCATCGCGGCAAGACCCGGCCGCGCGTGCACCGGATGATCGAGCGGCAGACCATTCCGCCGACCGACGATATCTTCCACAAACCCCATACCGACCAGCACTGAGAGGCTGGGAGAGGCAGAAACGGGACAGGTAAAAAGGTTATTGAGGGCCGTTGTCATAACCTCGACGTCATCCTCGGGCTTGTCCCGAGGATCCAACCACGTATCGTTAAATCAATCGGTTGCAGATGCTCGGGACAAGCCCGAGCATGACGACGAAGAGGTTTTCCGACGTCGCCGGTAACGTGCTATTTCAGCTTAGCCTTCAGGCTTGCATCTGGAAAACACGTCGGTGAGAGCCCGTTCTTGGCCTGCCAGTCGCCCAGCGACCGCCGCGTCTTGAAACCGGCCAGCCCATCTGCCTTGCCGACATCGTAACCCTTGGCCACCAGCGCCTTCTGCATGGCGAGAACATCCGAGCGCAGCATCGATCCGACATTGCCCCATTCACCCTTGAACGGGCCCGCCCCATGGGTGATGCGGTCGGCGAGATTGCCGATGAACAGCGCGTAGAGATCGGAATTATTATATTCCTTGATGACGTAGAAATTCGGCGTCACCACGAATTCCGGCCCGTGACGTCCGGCCGGAACCAGCATCATGCCATCAGCGGATAGGTCATTGGACGGAAAGGCTTTTCCGGAAATGCGGGTAATGCCCATCTTCGCCCAGTCGGCGACAGGGCGGGCAAGGTCCGGACCTTCCTGTGCGCAGGAGACCTTGGCCGGTATCGAGACCTCGAAGCCCCAGTCGCGATTGCGCTGCCAGCCGCGCTGGGAAAGATAGTTCGCTATGGATGCCAGCGCGTCCGGCACGGAATTCCAGATATCGCGATGGCCGTCGCCATCGAAATCCACGGCATATTTGAGATAGCTCGACGGCATGAATTGTGGCTGGCCGAGCGCGCCGGCCCAGGAGCCCATCATGCGCGAGGCCGCAATATCGCCGCTCTCGACGATTTTCAGCGCGTCGATCAGCTCGGTGCGGAACATCTCCTTGCGGGTGGACATATAGGCTTTCGTGGCCAGCACATCGACCACGGAATGCGGCAGTTTCGCCCGGCCGAAACCGGATTCGCGGCCCCAGATCGCGATGACGATATTGCCGGGCACGCCGTATTTCGCCTCGATCCTGCGCAGCGTCGCCGCATGCGTGGCGGCAAGCGAGCGGCCGGTGCCGGCCAATCCCTGCAGCCGTTTTTCGGAAAAATAGGCTCCCGGGGAGGAGAATTCCGCCTGACTCTGGCTCTGTTCCTTCGGCGGTTTCTGGCCGGGGATAACGAGATCAGGCAGGTTCCAGCTGATGGAAAGACCGCTGAGCGTGGCCTCAAGTGTTTTCTGCGATATGCCGGCCTTGCGGGCTTCCGGCCAGATTTCCTTTTTCAGCCAGACGTTAAATTCGGCGTCGTATCGGGCTGCGGCTGCGCCTGTCGGTGCCGACTGCGCAAAAGCCGTCGTTGCTGAAAAGACGGAAAGAATGGCGGCCAGTGCCTTAAAGCTTTTCCGTCCGGAAATGCGCCAAGACAAGGAATCAAATCGGTTTCGCATTCGGTCTCCTCTTTGGATGACGGGGAGGGAAGGCGTCAGATCGTCGTGCGCGCCCGAAGCGCGGCCGTCAATGTGCCTTCGTCGAGATAGTCCAGTTCGCCGCCCACCGGCACGCCATGCGCGAGCCGGGTGATCTTGACGCCGAAATCGGCCAGACGGTCGGTGATGTAATGGGCGGTCGCCTGTCCTTCCACCGTCGCATTGACCGCGATGATGAGTTCGCGGATACCGCCGACGCTGACGCGATCGATCAATCCCTTGATGTTCAGATCTTCGGGCCCGACGCCATCAAGCGGCGACAGCGTACCGCCCAGCACGTGATAGGCGGTGTTCATGGCGCCCGCCCGCTCCAGCGCCCACAGATCCGAAACGTCTTCCACCACGATGATGACCGCCTGGTCACGCCGCTCGTCGGTGCAGACGGTACAGGGGTCGATGGTATCCACATTGCCGCAGCAGGAGCAGATCTTCACCTTGTCATAGGCCTCACCCATGGCATGGCCGAGAGGCCCAAGAAGCTGTTCCTTCTTCTTGATGAGATGCAGCGCCGCCCGCCGCGCCGAGCGGGGCCCAAGCCCCGGCACTTTTGCAAGCAGCTGGATCAGTTTTTCGATTTCGGGGCCGGTGACTCGTTTTGCCATGAGCGCTTTCTACTGCATAAATCGGGAAACGGGAATCATGAAGCGCAAAGGGCAGTCCATGAAAATAAGGGCGGTATGCCGGGGCGAGGCGACGACCCTGCCGGGAAAGACGGCAAAGACGGGCATTTTCAAACATGCCGTGCAAGGCCCAGTGATTGTGGATGCTGAAGGCATTGTCAGCGACGCCGTCTGCAATCGCAAACATCACGGCGGGCCGGATCAGGCGATTTACGCCATGGGCTCCGTGGATCTCGATTTCTGGTCCGACACGCTTGGTCTCAGCATCGAGCCCGGTTTTTTCGGGGAAAATCTGGTCCTGGAGGGCATCGACAGCGCAAAGCTGCATGTGGGCGACAGGTTCCTGGCCAAGGAAGTGGTGCTAGAGGTGACGGCCGCCCGAATTCCCTGCGCAACCCTGTCAGCCCGGATCGGCGAGCCCGATTTCGCCCCGCGCTTCCGCAAGGCGGGCCATCCGGGCTTTTACTGCCGGGTCCTGAAAGGCGGAATGCTCATGGCTGGTGAGGACGTTGTGTTTGAACCCTATCAGGGAACGAAACTGCCCATACCGGTTATTCTGCAGCGCTTCCGCCCCATGCAACTCACCGAGGACGAACGCGCTGCCTATCTCGACACGCCGCTTGCAAGCCGCTTCCGCGCCATGCTGGAAGTCTGATTTCGAGAGACTATCAGAACGGTAGCTTCATGCCGGGCGGGATCGGCAGGCCGGCGGTGATTTCCTTGGTTTTTTCAGCAGTTATGGCCTCGGCGCGTTCCTTGGCGTCATTATGGGCGGCAACGATCAGATCTTCGAGGATTTCGACGTCGTCTTCCTTGAAGAGCGACGGATCGATCTTCAGGCCGAGCATGCTGCCCTTGCCGTTCAGCTTCACGGTGACGAGACCGCCGCCGGACTTGCCTTCGACTTCAAGCGCGGCGATATCCGCCTGCAGCTTTTCCATCTTGGCCTGCATTTCCTTGACCTTGCCCATCATGCCCATGATGTCGCGCATGTGCCAGACTCCTGTTTTTGTTATGTATTAAAATTCGATGTCGTCGCCGGGAAGGATGTCGCCTTCGCTCGATTCGGCAACCGAAGGGGCCGGGGCGATTTCGTCGGGCTCGTCCTGCTGGGTGACGCGAATGCGCACGTCAGTGATTTTTGCACCTGGAAACTGCTGAAGAATGGCTGCCACATCCGGATCCTGCCTCGCATCGACGAGGCGGGCGTCGCGCGCGCTGCCCTCGGCTTCAACCAGCGTCGGCTGACCCTGTTCCTTGCTGAGGCTGACGATCCAGTGGATACCGGTCCACTCCTTCAGCTTGACGCCGAGCTCGCCGGGGAGCGATCCGGGTGCGCCATCGCCGAGGCGCATGTCGAGCCGGCCCGGCTCCAGTCGCACCAGCCGCACGAAGTTGCGAACCTTTGCCCGCATGACGGGATCGCGATTTTTCTGGCACAGATCGGCGATATCCTGCACGGAATTAACAGGGACTTTCGGCTCCGGCCGCTCTTCGGTTTTCGGTGCCGCTACCTGCATCTCCTGCGGGCGGCTGTCAGGCACGGCGCGCAGCATGGTCGAAGGCTGCGAGCTCGCCGACCTCTGGGCGGGAAGCTCCACAGGTCTTCCTGCGGCCACCGTCTGTCCTGACGAATAGGCACGCGCACCGCCGCCATTGCCGCCGCCCGAAGGCGCGCCATTCGAATAGCCGCCATCGCCGTTGGAGAGTTCGAGCAGGCGCCGAGCCGCATCTTCCGGTGCCGGAAGATTGGCGGCATGCGAAAGGCGGATCAACACCATTTCGGCCGCACCTGCGGGACGCGAGGCATTTTCCGTTTCCGGAATGCCTTTCAGCAGCATCTGCCAGATACGCGAAAGCGCGGTCACCGCAATCGTCTCGGCAAATTCCGCACCGCGCACGCGTTCTATTTCTGAAAGCGAGGGGTCTTCCGCCGCGTCAGGCACATATTTCATGCGGGTGACGAGGTGGGTGAAATCGGCAAGGTCGTTCAGCACCACGACGGGGTTCGCACCCGCCTCATATTGCCCGTTGAACTCCGAAAGTGCCGCCGCAACATCACCTTTGACGACGTGCTGGAAGAGATCAACGATGCGCGCCCGGTCGGCAAGGCCGAGCATGCCGCGCACGGCTTCTGCCTCCACGCGCCCGCCGCCGTGGGCAATCGCCTGATCGAGCAGGGAAAGGCCGTCGCGGGCAGAGCCTTCGGCTGCGCGGGCGATCATCGAAAGCGCCTGCGGTTCGGCCTCGAAGCCTTCCTTGCCGGCAATGGCCGTGAAAAGGCCGACAAGATCGGCGGCGCTGATGCGGCGCAGGTCGAAGCGCTGGCACCGCGACAGGACGGTAATCGGAACCTTGCGGATTTCAGTGGTTGCGAAGATGAATTTCACATGCTCCGGCGGCTCTTCCAGCGTCTTCAGAAGACCGTTGAAAGCCTGCGTTGAAAGCATGTGCACTTCGTCGATGATATAGACCTTGTATCGCGCCGAGACCGGGCGGTAACGAACCTGCTCGATGATCTCGCGAATGTCGTCAATACCGGTATGGGAGGCGGCGTCCATCTCGATCACATCGACGTGGCGGCCTTCCATGATCGCCTGGCAATGTTCACCGGGAATGCGCAGGTCGATGGTCGGCTTGTCGATGGTGTCGGTCTTGTAGTTCAGCGCCCGGGCGAGAATGCGCGCCGTGGTCGTCTTGCCCACGCCGCGAACGCCGGTCAGCATATAGGCTTGCGCGATGCGCCCGGTCTCGAACGCATTGGTCAGCGTGCGAACCATCGGCTCCTGGCCGACCATCAGATCGGAAAAATCCTTGGGGCGGTATTTGCGTGCCAGTACCCGGTAGCCGGTCCCGCCCTGGGATTCGCTTGTTGTGGTGGGTACGGTGTCGCTCATCGCCTCGCCAGTTTGTTTTGCCAGTTTTTCTAGGGGCGCTGAACTGGCCCGGCGAAAGCTGAGCACGTCTTTTAAAAAAAGGGTGGGAGGCTGGCACGGCGACCCGTGCCTGGCTCGTTAGGGCTGCTTCCTTCCGGACCTGACCCGGTTGGCGAGTGGCTCGTCCACCACCAACCTCCCGGGGCCACATATCGGCAATATCGACAGCAAATGCAAGCCAAGCATTCAAAAAACTGCTATCACGGTGAAAACAAACATGGAGGACGCCTTGGAGACATTCCGGCTGGACGACAGGCTGGCGCGCGACAGCATACTTGTGACGCGTTTGGGACTATGTGAACTGCGTTTGCAGAATGACAGCCGCTGGCCCTGGCTGGTGCTGGTGCCACAGAGAGACGGTGCCAGCGAATTGTTCGATCTTACCCCGCTCGATCAGGCCGTGCTGACCTTCGAGACCAATCTCGTCGCCACCGCGCTGAAACAAGTCACTGGGGCAACCAAGATCAATGTCGGCGCGCTCGGCAACATCGTCCGGCAACTGCACGTCCATATTATTGCTCGCAATGAAGGTGACACCTGCTGGCCCGGCCCTGTCTGGGGTCACGGAACGGCGGTGCCCTATGCTGCGGGTGAAAAGGAAACTCTGATGAAAAAAATCTCCGGCGCGCTCTGATGATCTCCATGACTATTTTTGAAACCACTGCCCCCCATCCCGAAGCAAGCCTGCTGACAGCCTTTTCCAAGAACGCCCTCGACCGTTTTGCCGAAAAGCGGACGGAAGATTGCGTTGCCGATGCGCTGAAAGTCGACGGCACCCACATCTTCGCTTTTTCCGGAAACCGGCTTGTCCTGAAGCACGACGAACAGGTCATCGATCCCCTGTTTTCCGCCTATGAACTGGCGGAGTTGCAGCCGGATTTCGACAATGCCGTTCTGCTCGGATATCGCGAAACCGGCGAGCCCAGAATTGCGGTGCCGGTTGCTGTTGCCGAGGACCAGCTGGCCAGCCATTACAAGCTTGCCGACGCGCGCACCCTTTATCGCGATCATCTTCTCGATGAGGAATTGCTGAGCGAGGTTGCCCAGGCCGTCAGCCTAACGCATTGGAACGGCGACAACCGTTTCTGTGGACGGTGTGGCGGGACAATGGAATTGCGCATCGGCGGCTACAAGCGCATCTGCGCCGCCTGCAATCACACGATTTTTCCCCGCACCGACCCCGTTGTCATCATGATGACGATTGATATCGAGCGCGATCTGTGCCTGCTTGGCCGGGGCGCGCATTTTGCACCGGGCATGTATTCCTGCCTTGCCGGTTTCGTGGAACCGGGTGAAACGATAGAGCAGGCCGTTCGCCGCGAGACGCACGAGGAATCCGGTGTTGAAGTCGGCCGCGTGCGTTATCACGCCTCCCAGCCCTGGCCGATGCCGCATACGCTGATGATCGGCTGTTATGCCGAGGCACTGTCCTTCGATATTGCCCGAGATGAGATCGAACTGGAGGATTGCCGCTGGTTCACACGGGCGGAAGTCGCCAAGATGCTGGAGACGGCAACAGGTGAGGGCTTTTCCGCGCCTCCCGGTGGCGCAATCGCGCACCGGCTGATGCGCGATTGGGTGGAATGGACGAAATAATCGCGTTCGGCAGGCTCAGCTCTGGTTGAGCTTGCCGCGCATCGCATGGCCCTTGTAGACGCCGAGAATGCGGACCTTCTCGGAAAAGAAGCGCAGCTCGTCCAGCGCATGCCGTACCGGTTCGTCATCCGGGTGGCCTTCAATATCGGCGTAAAACTGCGTCGCCACGAATTTTCCGCCCAGCTGATAGCTTTCCAGCTTGGTCATGTTGATGCCGTTTGTCGCAAAGCCGCCCATGGCCTTGTAGAGCGCGGCCGGAATGTTGCGGACGTTGAACACGAAAGTCGTGACGATGATTTCGTCGGGAGAATCGCCGCGGGGCTGGCGCTTGGCCCAGTTTTCATCGCGGGAAAGCACGACGAAGCGGGTGACGTTGTTTTCCGAATCCTCGACATTTTCAGCCAGAATATCGAGACCGTAGAGATCGGCGGCAAGACGCGGCGCGAGTGCCGCCATGCTGCGGTCGCCCTTTTCGGAAACCTGCTTGGCAGCGCCCGCGGTATCGCCGGCAATAACCGGCTTCCAGCCGTTGGAGCGGATGATCTTGCGGCACTGGCCAAGCGCGTGAATGTGGCTGTGGACGGTGCGAATCTCTTCTTTTTTCACGCCCGGCATCACCATCAGCTGGAAGCGGATCGGCATGAAATATTCACCGATGATGTGAAGGCGCGATTCCGGCAGCAGATGATGAATATCGGCAACACGGCCGGCCAGCGTGTTCTCGATCGGGATCATGCCAAGATCGGCTTCGCCGTTTTCGATGGCGTTGAAGGCGTCCTCGAAGGTCGGGCAGGGCAAAGGCTCCATGTCCGGGAACATGTCGCGGCAGGCCATGTCGGAATTCGCGCCGAATTCGCCCTGAAAGGCAATGCGTTTTGTGCTCAAGGTCATGGATATGTCCGTTAAAGGGTTCTGCCTGCGAGAATGGTGCGGGCTTTTTCAAGATCGTGCGGCGTATCGACACCGAGTGGCACGGAGCGGACGATTTCAGCATCGATGCGCATGCCCGCTTCCAGCGCGCGCAATTGCTCCAGCCGTTCGCGTTTCTCAAGCGGCGATGGCGGAAGGCTTACGAATCTTTCAAGCGCTGCCCGGCGGTATGTGTAAAGCCCGATATGATGATAGAGCGGTCCGTCGCCGTAAGGTGCGGTTGTGCGGGTAAAATAAAGTGCACGCAATCGCGTCTCGGAAAGCGGGCTGCCAACCACTTTTACGACGTTCGGATTGGTTTTTTCGTCTTCGTCGGTGATCTCGACCGTCAGTGTTGCAATGTCGACGGTGGCATTTTCCAGCGGGCGCAGAGAGGCGCGGATCGTTTCCGCCTCGATGGTGGGAAGATCGCCCTGTACGTTGATGACATATTCGGCCTTGCCATAGGGGTCGGCCTTTTGCAACGCTTCGAAAATGCGGTCCGAACCGGATTGGTGGTCGTCCCGTGTCATCATCACGTCGAAACCGGCATTTTTCACGGCTGAAAACACCTGTTCGTCATCGACTGCAACGACGATTCGCTCCGCTCCCGCCTCACGCGCCCTGAGCGCCACCTGCACGATCATCGGCTTGCCGCCAATATCCGCAAGCGGCTTGCCCGGCAGCCGCGTGGATGCCATCCGCGCCGGTATGAGGACGACAGCTTTCTCGAAATCCCGATTCTTCATCCGACACCCTTCAAATCCCGCCCGAAAAGTGTCAAAACGTCACGGTGTGGGGAGCATTATTCAAGTTGCGCAGGCTGTGCAAAAGCCATAGCTTTCGAGCAATTTCAAGATGCCCGTTATATCAAGCGGATGCGAGGGAGCGCATATAGATGAATTCTTATGTAAATATGGGCGTTGGGGCTTTGCTTGGCACGGTTTTCGTCCTGATGTCGGTGTCGATTGCGTCTGAGGGCATTTTCCATGCGCCTGCGCCCGAAAAGGAAGGTTACGCCATTGCTGCGGCAGAGAGCGGCGGCGAAGCAGGTGGCGGAGAAGCCGCTGCTGCGGCGACGCCGATCGCGCAATTGCTTGCGAACGCCGATGCCGCCAAGGGCGAGACGGTCTTCAAGAAGTGTACGAGCTGTCATACCGGAGAGAGTGGTGGTGCAAACAAGGTCGGCCCCAATCTCTTCGATATCGTCAACCGGCCGATCGCCAGCCACGAAGGTTTCAGCTATTCCGCAGGGATGAAGGATTTCTCCAAGGGCGGTTCCGTGCATTGGGATTACGATCATCTCAGCTTCTTCCTCGAAGCTCCCAAGAAACACGTTCCCGGCACGGCCATGGGCTTTGCGGGTGTGAAGAAGGAGACGGAACGCGCCGATCTCATCGCTTATCTGCGCACGCTGTCGGCAAACCCGGCGCCGCTGCCGGATCCGGCTGCTGCTCCCGCGCCCGCGCCGACAAACTGACGCAAATGATGGTTTCATAAGAAAAGCCCGGCATCGCTGCCGGGCTTTTCTGATTCTGTCGGTGTCCGGTCTTTGAAAGATCAGAAGCCCTTGCCGCCGCGCAATTCGGAAATCACCGTTCCGACCATGATCTTGATATCCAGCCAGACCGAAAAATTCTCGACGTAATAAAGATCGGACACGATCCGGGCGCGCGCCTTGTCGCTGCGGTCGGTCGGACCGCGCAATCCCCGCATCTGGGCAAGTCCGGTAATTCCCGGTCGCACCCGGTGCCGCATATGGTAATGGGGAACGAGTTCCTCATAAAGACGGCCGGCGGCCAGCATGCCGATGGCGTGGCAGCGCGGACCGACCAGCGACATGTCGCCTTTCAGCACGTTGATCAGCTGCGGCAGCTCATCGATATTGGTGCGGCGAAGAACGGCGCCGATGCGGGTTATCCTCGGATCGTTCTTCACCGTTTGCGCCACCCCGGTGGCATCACCCAGTTCAGTCCTCATCGAGCGAAATTTATAAACGCGGATTTTCCGTCCGTTCATGCCCCACCGGACCTGCGAGAACAGGACCGGCCCCTTGCTGTCGAATTTGACCAGTGCCGCAACCGTCAGCAGGACGGGGGCGAGTGCAACAAGGGCGATGGACGCCCCTGCAATGTCGATTGTCCTTTTGAGAGCGAACTGGCTACGCAGCAACGCGGATGTGCTTCTTTCGGAAACGGCAGGTTGCGTTTCCGAAGCTTCAAAAGTGACCGCCGTGGAATAGGGAGCACCGTAAAAAACGGCATGCGATGAGCCTTTAGTACCCAGCATAATATCGAACCCTGAAAAGTTATTTTGAAACAAGAAAATTAATTTATATGAACGATTAATAATTCATTTACCGTAAAAAGTCATCAGAAATGTAACCGTCTTTGCGCATATGGCAATCTACGGTTAATGCGCTTGCACGCATATGTTGTGAGTTGGGCGATGCCTCCGCTCGTGGCTGCGGATCGCACGTCGTCAAGCCTTTGGAAACAATGATTGGCGGGCAGGTGATAACGTCGCCGATGCCACGCCGCCGGCCATGAAATCGGCCAGCGGATCGCCCCAAAAGCGATTAATTTCCCATCAGGATATCAAGAAGCGTTGTCTGTTTCGGGCCCGATGCGGCAGGCGCCTGACCGCCGATATCGGCCGGAGGAACAGGTCCGTTTCCGGCTGAATAGCCGGGTTCCATGTCACGAGACGGAATATTTGCCGGCGGCATGGGCACACCCGGCTGGCCAGGGTTCGGCGAAACTGGCGCCTCGGGATAGGCGCGGCTATTTGTCGAGCCGCCGCCGAGTGCATTGGAAATGATGTCGCCTATAGAGGAGGGCGCGTTTTCAGGCGCCGGCTGCTGCATTTCCCCAAGCGGTGGCACGTTGCCTGCGCCAAGCCCGAAGAGCGGTGATGGCGAGAGCCCGGAATGGGCGGCGGTCATGAAATCCTTCCAGGCTCTTGCGGGCAGCCCGCCGCCTGTGACCTTTTTCATCGACGTGCCGTCGTCATTGCCGAACCAGACGCCCGTAGTCAGATTGCTTGTGTAGCCGACAAAAAGCGCGTCGCGGAAGGATTGTGTCGTGCCGGATTTCCCGGCCGCCTGCCAGCCCTGCAGCCGCGCGGCCTTTCCGGTTCCTTCGGTGATGACGCGCGACAACATGCCGTTCATGGTGGCAGCGATCTCTTCGCTCAGCACGCGCGGCGGATTGTCGTATTTGTTTTCGTAAAGCACCTTGCCATCGGCATCGGTGATGCGTTTGACGATATGCGGGGTTGCCTTGTAGCCGCCATTCATAAAGGGAGCGTAGGAGGCCGTCAGCTCCATCAGCGACACTTCCGAGGTGCCGAGCGCGATGGAAGCATTGTTCTGCAACTCCGATTCGATACCCATGCGATGCGCCACCTGCGTCACCCGGTCAGGGCCGACTTCCATCACCAGCTGCGCGGCGATCGTATTCAGCGAATTGGCGAGCGCAGTCGCAAGCGTGACTTCGCCACGATATTTCTTCTCGTAGTTTTCCGGTGTCCAGTTTCCGATACGGACCGGGCCGTCATTGCGAATGGTGTAAGGGGTAAGCCCCGATTCGAGCGCGGCGACGTAAACGAAAGGCTTGAATGCCGAACCGGGTTGTCGTTTCGCCTTGGCGGCGCGGTTGAACTGGCTTTCGGCATAATCCGCCCCGCCCACCACGGCCCGGATCGCGCCCGTACCATCGATGGAAACCAGAGCTGCCTGCGAGGCGCCCTGCTTCTTGCCGTCTCCCTGCAGAACATGGCTCAGCGCTTTTTCCGCGTCACGTTCGAGATTGGGGTCGATGGTCGTGTCGACGACGATATCCTGCTTGACGTCGCCGATCAGGCCGCGCACCTCCTCCAGCACCATATCGGCGGCGTAATGTTCGGCGCCGGACCAGAAGCGTTTGGCCTTGGTCGGCGGCTGCGACATCGCGGTCTTGATCTCGTCGTCGGTGATGAAGCCGACATCGCGCATGGATTGCAGCACGACCTGCGCCCGCTGCTCGGCCGCCTGCGGGTCGCGCGCCGGTGAAAGGCGAGAGGGTGCTTTAAGAAGCCCGGCAAGTGTCGCGGCCTCGCCAAGATTAACGTCGCGTGCGGATTTGTTGAAGTAGCGCCGGGAGGCGGCTTCAACACCATAGGCGTTGGATCCGAAATAGACGCGATTGAGATACATCGCGAGGATCTGGTCCTTGGTGTATTTGTGCTCCAGCCAGAAGGACAACAGCACCTCCTGGACCTTGCGCTCCAGCGTCCGGTCCGGCGAAAGGAAAAGGTTCTTCGCCAGCTGCTGCGTCAGCGTTGAGCCGCCCTGCACGGTTCGCCCCGTCAGCACATTGGTGACGATAGCGCGCCCCAGACCAAGGGGATCGACCCCGAAATGCGAATAAAACCGGCGGTCCTCGATCGCCATCACCGCTTGCGGAATGTAAGGCGACATGTCTTCGAGCGCGAGGGCCTCGCCACCCGTGGTGCCGCGATTGGCGAGCACGCTACCGTTCACCGACACGATCTTCACATTCGGCGGACGTTCAGGAATCGACCAGCTGCTGGCGCTCGGCATGCGCGCGCCATAATAAAAGACCAGACCGGCAATGCCGATCCCACCCCATATACCAAGCACGATGCACCAATAAACCAGGGAACGGATCATGCCCGTCGGGCCACGGCCGGAACTGCGGCTGCGCTTTTCCCTTTTTTGCGATTTGGCGCGACCGCTGGCTGGCTTTGATTTCTTGGCGGGCTGCTTTGCTGTTCCGCTGATGCGCTCGCTGGCATCGAGGCGCAGGTCATCGCCGGACTCGTGGAAATCCCCGAAGGAAGGTTCTACCCGTTCGCGTGATTTGCCCTTGCCTGCCATCCAGCCGAAATCGCTCCTTATTCGCGAAACCGCGCGCATCCCACCATGGATTTGAGGCTTCTATGCCTGCGCGATCCTTAATCCAGGATGAAGAGTTTAAATGCGGCAATTTAAGGCGGGGTTAAGTCCTGGATGGATCAAATCGGCGTCATTGGCAGACGTCGACCCATTCCGCTCCCGTCAGTTGCACCATCATATCAGGCGAAATCCGCACCGCCGCATTGGTGGCGCCCGCTGCCGGAACTACCTCGTCATAGTTTTTAAGAGATATGTCGCAAAATACGGGAAGCGGCGCGGGCAGTCCGAAGGGGCAAACGCCGCCGATGGGATGGCTGGTCACGACAACCACCTCTTCCGGTCCCAGCATGCGCGGCTTGGCCCCGAAATGATCGCGGAATTTGCGGTTATCGAGCCGTTTCGTGCCGGCGGCGACAACGAGAAGAATGGTGTCACCCGCTTTCAGGCAGATCGTCTTGGCGATCTGGTCGGGATCGACACCGTGTGCTTCCGCAGCCAATGCAACCGTCGCCGAACTCGCTTCGGTTTCGATTACGGCCACTTCGGGCGAATTCTCGGTGAAAAAGGCTCTGACGGATTCTATGGTCATGCGTATTTATTAGGCGGTAAGTGGAGAGGCTTCAAGATGCCACCAGATAGCTATGCATTTTGTGCAATGCTGCGCTGCGATGAAGCGTCTGTTTTTTAAGCTGGTATCCTGTATGTTCAAAACATCGAAGCGACGCACTCCTCCTCCCAGCGTCGCCCGATTGGACTGACAATACTCCTCCTCCCAATTGTCAGTCAGTTTCAAGAACCCGGCGCACCTCCTCCCGCGCCGGGTTTTTGCTGTTTAAGGCCTTGTTTCCTGCAGCTTTTGTTTCCCGGCGGTTCACAAAGATCGCCCGTCTTTTTCAAAGAAACTTGACTTTTCGCCCCTGCCAACCTAGGTGTTCGCCCATCGATATTTGTTTGACGACCAGAGCTTCGGTACCTTTTTGAGGTGCGCACGACGATCTTTCCTTCAAATTCGACCCAAGACCGCACTGCGCGCAGTGCAAATACAATTGCCAACGGAAGGAAATCGTTATGGCGACTGGTACAGTAAAGTGGTTCAACGCAACCAAGGGCTACGGCTTCATTCAGCCTGACGACGGTTCGCAGGACGTATTCGTGCACATCTCTGCAGTTGAGCGCGCCGGTCTGACCGCCCTCAACGACGGTCAGAAGCTCTCCTACGAGCTGATGCAGGATCGCCGCTCGGGCAAGATGTCCGCAGGCAACCTCGTCGCTGCCTGATTAAGCGATCTGGCCTACGGGTCATTGATACCAAATGAAAAGGCCGGATTTTTTCCGGCCTTTTCTTTTGGCGCGAGGTCCATCGACCGGCCGGTCTTGAAAAACGCGGATCGCATACCAATATAGGGTTCAACGGTGCTCCGGACAGGAACCGTCAGGCTTGCATGTTTAAAAGTGCCGCTGTTGTTGCGTTAACCAAAGATTAACCGAAGCAGCCGATCCTGATGGTGAAAGCAGCGTCGACATCATCGACGCGCTCAGGAACATCAGACCGTTTGAACGCTTTGACCACGGATGTACTGGCACTGACGAAAAAACGGATGGAAAGGTCGGGCTTGCCCGGCCTTTTTGTTTTTGGCGATCAAAAACCGAAAAGAAGAGAGGCGTCGGGCAACCGGCGCCTCCTTTCTTTTGATTACTTCGTTGCGAGCGCGTCGAGAATACGCACCCACGAGCGGATGCCCTTGTGGAAGGACTGCAGGTCGTATTTTTCATTCGGCGAATGAATGCGGTCATCGGTCAAGCCGAAGCCGACGAGCAGCGAATCCATGCCCAGCATCTTCTGGAAATCGCCGACGATCGGGATCGAGCCACCCATGCCGATCACAACGGCGGGCTTGGGCCACTCTTCCGAAAGCGCATTCTTGGCCTTCGTCAGGACAGGTGAATCATAGGAAAGCTGGATGGCCGGCGATGCGCCGTGCTCATGAAATTCCACCGAGCAATCCGCCGGGATTTTCGAACGCACATAGGCCCTGAAGCTCTCGCGGATGGCTGCCGGGTTCTGTTCTCCAACAAGGCGGAAGGAAACCTTGGCAGACGCCTTGGCGGCGATCACGGTCTTGAATCCGTCGCCGGTATAGCCGCCGATAATACCGTTTACCTCCGCCGTCGGACGCGCCCAGGTCTGCTCCAGCACGGAGCGGCCCTTTTCGCCCGAGGGAACAGAAAGCCCGACCTCACCAAGGAAGGCCTCCGCACTGCGGCCCAGCGTTTCCCATGAAGCCTTGATATTGGCAGGGGTTTCCTCGACGCCGTCGTAGAAGCCGGCAAGTGTCACGCGGCCGGTCTCGTCATGCAGACCGGCGAGAATATCGGTCAGGATGTGAATGGGATTTGCGGCAGCACCACCGAAAAGGCCGGAATGCAGATCGCGGTCGGCTGCGGTGATGACGATCTCCTCGCCGACCAGGCCACGGAGGGCAGCAGCGATGGCGGGCGTATCGCGGTCCCACATGCCCGTGTCGCATACCAGCGCATAATCGGCCTTCAGCTCATCGGCATTGGCTTCGAGGAACGGCTTCAGCGACGGCGAGCCGGATTCTTCTTCGCCTTCGAAAAGAATGGTAACGCGCACCGGCAGGCCGCCATTGACCGCCTTGTAGGCCCGGCAGGCTTCCACGAAGGTCATCAGCTGGCCCTTGTCATCAGCCGTTCCACGCCCGGTGATCACCTGCCTGCCTGCGCCGATATCTTTTACCGCAGGCTCAAACGGATCGTTTTCCCAAAGGTTGAGCGGATCGACCGGCTGCACATCGTAGTGGCCATAAAAAAGCACATGCGGTGCGTCTTTCGTGGCTGCATCGTGATGCGCCACCACCATCGGATGGCCGGCCGTGTCGCGAACGGAGGCTTCAAAGCCCAGTGAGGAAAGTGTCCTGACCAGCCATTCCGCCGCCTTGCGGCACTCCGCCTTGTAGGCGGGGTCCGTGGAAATAGAGGGGATGCGAACAAGTTCGAACAGCCGCTCGAGGCTGGAGGTAAGGTTGTCGTCGGCCGTGGAAAGAATGGGGGAAACGTCTGTCATCGCTGATCCTGTCATGTCTGTCGTGACCCGGCGATGGGACGAAATATCCGGGCATCGCGCATCGCGTGGGAACAAGGGGCTGACGTGTCGTTGAATCGGCAACCGCGCAGCCGCGCGAACGATAGAGCAGTTCAGGAAAACTGCGAAGCGGTTTTCCATCCGAAACCGCGCAGAAACAAAAACTTGAGACGCTTTCGGCAATGAAAGGCGCCATGGCGAAGACAGACCGGTTTAGAAAGGCAAAAGCTATTTGGCCTTTTTTGCGCTCTCGATTGCCCGGCGCATATATTCCAGCAGGAGCTGCCTTTCGAAACGCCGGAAATCCTTGAGCAGCGTGTCCTCGGTGGCCTCGGAAGCGGCAATCGCATTCGCCTCCAGATCCCTGCCACGCTGCGTCAATTCGATGATCTGCGCGCGGCGGTCGCTTGGATGGGATTTGCGCAGGATCAGCCCGTCACGCTCCATGCGCGCAAGCGTGTTGGCAAGGGTTGCCTGTTCGATGTCGATTCTATCGAGCAATTGCCGCTGCGTCAGGCCTTCCTCATGCCAGAGTTCGATGAGAATGGGGAATTGCCCGGGAGAGAAACCCAGCGCGGCGGCTCGCTTCTGGAGCGCCATGGTGAATTCCCTTGCCATTCTCGCGGCGAGATAGATCGCCGATTCGTCCCGGGAAAAACCCATTCGTCCGTCCGTAAACTTCGTAGCCGGCGCATTCCGCGCGATTTCGATAGTGCGATATATATCGCATGATATGTTTAGGCCAGTCCGAAACACGGCACAAAATAAAACCGCCATGGCCGGGAGGGGTCGGCCATGGCGGTCGTATTGGAGGACAAAGGCCCGGAGAGGGGGAAAGGCCTTTGTCCGGTCTGATGCGGCGGGGGACGAGCCTACAATCAGACTACGGCGTGATCAGGCGCCGTCCTCTATGAAATGTGTCTGCAAATGCGGCTTTTCAAGGGAAAATCCATTACAAATCGGTAACGTTCAGGTGAATTTAACGGGCCTTTCCAGACGCTTCGCTTCAAGCGCTTTGCGGTGCGTTGTGCGAAGTTTCTATGGACGTCAAAACAGCCCCGCGCTATCCATATCGCCATGAAAAAAGGCGATCATCTCTTCCTCGTTGACGGTTCCGGTTTCATTTTCCGGGCGTTCCATGCCATTCCGCCGCTGAACCGCAAGTCGGACGGGCTGCCGGTCAACGCCGTTTCCGGCTTCTGCAACATGTTGTGGAAGCTGTTGAGGGATGCGCGCAATACCGATGTCGGCGTCACGCCCACGCATTTCGCCGTGATTTTCGACTATTCGTCGAAAACCTTCCGCAATGAACTTTATGATCTCTACAAGGCCAACCGCACCGCGCCACCGGAAGATCTGGTTCCGCAATTCGGCCTGATCCGTGAGGCAACACGCGCCTTCAATCTTCCCTGCATCGAGACGGAAGGCTTCGAGGCGGACGATATCATCGCCACCTACGCCCGACAGGCGGAGGCGATCGGCGCCGACGTCACCATCATTTCTTCCGACAAGGATCTGATGCAGCTCGTCACGGCCAATGTGCATATGTACGACGCCATGAAGGACAAGCAGATCGGCGTTCCCGATGTCGTCGAGAAGTGGGGTGTCGGCCCCGAAAAGATGATCGACCTTCAGGCGATGACCGGCGATTCCACCGATAATGTTCCGGGCATTCCCGGCATCGGCCCGAAAACGGCCGCGCAATTGCTGGAGGAATACGGCGATCTTGATACTCTTCTGGCGCGCGCAGATGAAATCAAGCAGCAGAAACGCCGGGAAAACATCATCGCCAATGCGGAACTTGCCCGCCTTTCCAGGCAGCTCGTGGCGCTCAGAACCGATGTACCTTTGGATCAGTCCCTTGAGGCGCTGGTGCTCGAACCGCAGAACGGCCCGAAACTCATTGCCTTCCTGAAGGCGATGGAGTTTACGACGCTGACGCGCCGGGTTGCCGAAGCGACCGAAACCGACGCTTCTGCCATCGACCCCGCCAATGTGCCGGTGCAATGGGGTGCCGATGCACATGGTCCCGATCTCGATGCGCCGGCCGCCATCATAACGTCTGGTGAAACAGCCGCTGATGCGAGTGCACAGGCTTCACCGGCAGCGCCTGCAAGGCAGGTGACAGGGGAGGGCAGCGCGCCTGCCGATCTTGCCACGGCACGGCAGACGGTTTTCGCCGCCGCCAAGATCGACACGGCCGCCTATGTGACGATCAGGAATCTGGCAGAGCTGGACCGCTGGGTTGCGGCGGCCCGCGAAACGGGCGTCGTCGCCTTCGATACGGAAACGACCTCGCTCGACCCCATGCAGGCCGAGCTCGTCGGTTTTTCGCTGGCGATTGCCGATAATGGCAAGGATGCCTCGGGCACCGATATCCGCGCCGCCTATGTTCCCTTGACGCACAAGACCGGCTCGGGTGGCGATCTTTTCAGCGATGGCATCAAGCTCGCCGAAGGGCAGGTGCCGTTTAGTGAGGCGCTGGAGCGTCTGAAGAGCCTTCTTGAGGACCCGGCCGTTCTGAAAATCGCCCAGAACCTCAAATATGATTACCTGCTGATGAAACGCCACGGCGTCGTCATGCAGAGTTTCGACGATACCATGCTGATTTCCTATGTTCTGGAGGCCGGCAAGGCCACGCATGGCATGGATTCGCTGTCCGAACGCTGGCTCGGTCACAAGCCGATCGCCTACAAGGACGTGACGGGGTCGGGCAGGTCGAGCGTCACCTTCGATTTCGTCGATATCGACAAGGCGACGGCTTACGCGGCGGAAGATGCGGATGTCACCCTGCGGCTGTGGATGGTGCTGAAGCCCCGGCTTGCCGCCGAGCGCTTGACCAAGGTCTATGAGCGGCTGGAACGCCCCCTCGTGCCGGTTCTGGCGCATATGGAGGAGCGCGGCATCACCGTGGACCGGCAGATCCTGTCGCGTCTCTCCGGCGAGCTGGCCCAGAAGGCGGCTGCCTTCGAAGAGGAAGTTTATCAGCTGGCGGGCGAGCGTTTCAATATCGGATCGCCAAAGCAGCTCGGCGATATCCTGTTCGGCCGGATGGGCCTGCCGGGCGGCTCGAAAACCAAGACCGGCCAGTGGTCGACATCGGCGCAGGTGCTGGAAGATCTGGCCGCGGAAGGTGCCGAACTGCCGCGCAAGATCGTCGACTGGCGTCAGCTGACCAAGCTGAAATCGACCTATACGGATGCGCTACCCGGCTATATTCACCCGGAGACGAAGCGGGTGCATACGTCCTACGCGCTTGCCTCCACCACGACGGGGCGCCTGTCGTCTTCAGAGCCGAACCTCCAGA
Source organism: Agrobacterium sp. BT-220-3 (assembly GCF_025910175.1). Taxonomy (NCBI): domain Bacteria; kingdom Pseudomonadati; phylum Pseudomonadota; class Alphaproteobacteria; order Hyphomicrobiales; family Rhizobiaceae; genus Agrobacterium; species Agrobacterium sp. BT-220-3. Next base: position 111,285 of record NZ_JAPAIX010000009.1, on the reverse strand, counting down.
ACATTCCGGTGCGCACAGCAGAAGGCCGCAAGATCCGCACGGCTTTCATCTCCACGCCCGGTCACAAGCTTCTTTCCGCCGATTACAGCCAGATCGAATTGCGCGTGCTTGCCCATGTCGCGGATATTCCCCAACTTCGCAACGCTTTTGAAAATGGCATCGACATTCATGCGATGACCGCATCGGAAATGTTCGGTGTGCCGGTGGAAGGCATGCCGTCGGAGGTGCGCCGCCGCGCCAAGGCCATCAACTTCGGCATCATCTACGGTATTTCCGCTTTCGGGCTGGCCAACCAGCTCAGCATTGCCCGCTCTGAAGCGGGGGAATATATCAAGAAATATTTCGAGCGCTTTCCCGGCATTCGCGACTACATGGAAGCGACCAAGGCTTTCGCCCGCGAGAACGGTTATGTCGAAACGATTTTCGGCCGCCGCGCCCATTATCCGGAGATCCGCTCGTCCAACCCTTCCGTGAAGGCCTTCAACGAACGCGCGGCCATCAACGCGCCGATCCAGGGCTCCGCTGCCGATATCATCCGCCGGGCCATGGTCCGTATCGAGCCGGCGCTGGAGGCGGAGAAGCTTTCCGCCCGCATGCTGCTGCAGGTTCACGACGAACTCATCTTCGAGGTCGAGGAAGCCGAAATCGAAAAGACCTTGCCCGTTGTCGTCTCCGTGATGGAAAATGCGGCGATGCCGGCGATATCCATGAAGGTGCCGTTGCAGGTGGATGCGCGCGCCGCCGACAACTGGGATGAGGCGCACTGACAAGGCCGTGCGACCCGTGAAATCGACCGGTCGATGTCATTGATCTGTTGCGTATCGGGATTAGGGGAAACCTCTCAAAAGGAGTTTCCCCATGCACGCCCCGCTCGTCTCGAAAGACCTTGAATATATTTCCGCTGCCAACCACGATCACCCGCCGCGCCATCTCGGCAGCCGTTTTAACGCCGAGCGCGAATTTCTGCCCGAGCCGGGTAACACGGTCGTCTGCCACCTCGTTGAAGGCTCGCAGACCGAGAGCGCGATCATCAGGACACGCCAGCGCTTTCTGGACATGCCCGAGGCATCGCTGCTCGCCTTCACGCCGGTTTCCAGCCTGCACATGACGGTGTTTCAGGGCATCATCGAGTTCCGGCGCATGGCGCCCTACTGGCCCGAGGACATGCCGCTCGATACGCCGATCGACACGATGACGGACTATTACCGCGACCGCCTTTCGGCCTTTCCGGCGCTCCCCGGTTTTGACATGCAGGTGACCGGTCTGCGCCCCACGGGGCTCGTCATGAAGGGAGCAACTGCGGAAGACGACCGAATCGTCGCTCTGTGGCGGGATAGTTTTGCCGAGGCCTTCGGTTACCGCCATCCTGATCATGAAAGCTATGAGTTTCATATCACGCTGTCCTACATCACGCGCTGGTTTGATCCCGAGAGCCTGCCGCGATGGCAGGCGATGCTGGACGAGGAGCTGGAAAAACTGCGCGCAGCAGCGCCGGTCATCGAGATGCGCCCGCCTGCTTTCTGTGAATTCATGGACATGAACCACTTCAAGGAACTCATCGTTTTTGATAGAAGTGAGGCCTGATTTGCGCACACCTGCAGCCTGCTCGTCGTCCCTGTTCCGCTGAATCGGAAAAAATGCGCGTCAGGGCTGGTCAAAGCCCGTTTGGGCATGTATAAGCGCGCCAAATTTCCGATATCGAGACACCCGACATTCGGCCTTTGGTTCTGGCCGGTTCCGTTGTTTCGCCGCTAAAGTGGAGTAACAAAAATGGCTGTACCAAAAAGAAAAACAAGCCCGTCCAAGCGTGGCATGCGCCGCTCGGCTGACGGTCTCAAGTCTGCAACCTATGTTGAAGACAAGAACTCCGGCGAACTGCGCCGTCCGCACCATATCGATCTGAAGACCGGTATGTATCGCGGCCGTCAGGTTCTGACGCCGAAGGAAAGCGCATAAGCTTTTCCGACATTGTATGTGCAAAAAACCGGCCCTCGTGGCCGGTTTTTTGTTTTCAGGACCGTTTGATGGCTTTTTGCGATCACTTGGAAAATCCGGTCACTCCAGGTTTTTGTTTGAGCATCGGATTACCCGAAAACCGCGGTACACTTTTCGGTCCGATGCTCTACACTCTGTCCGGGAGAGCAGGTCTGGCGCCTGCGGCAGGAGGGGAGCTTCGGTGAAATATCGCTGGATTTTGTTGATGCTTCTCAGCCTCGGTCTCGGCTACGGCGCCGTGACGAAGGGTGGCAGCATCATCGCGGAAAGCTATTTCGGCGAAGTATCCGATCAGGGCCGCACCACCCTCAGGCTGGCCGTCTCTGCCCTCGGCGGGCTTTTGAGCCGTTACGAACCGCTGCCGGCTCTGATTGCCGATCACGACGACATAGAGGAGCTTGTCGCGCATCCGAAGGATGAGGCGCTGCGTCAGCGCGCCAATGTCTATCTCAAATCCATCAACACCCTCTTGGAATCCTCCGATATTTACATCATCACGCTGGACGGAGAGACGATCGCCGCCAGCAATTACGATGGACCGACGAGCTTCGTCGGCGAGAATTTCAGCTACCGACCCTATTTTCAGGATGCCGCAAAGGGCTTCAAGTCACGTTTCTTCGCGCTTGGCACAACCTCTCACAAACGTGGCTATTATTTCTCCGCCCCCATCCTTTTCAACGAGGAGATCAAGGGCGTCATCGTCTTCAAGGTCGATATTGAAGGCATAGAGGCATCCTTCGGTGATGGCGAGAACCGCATCCTCGTCTCCGATCCGGAAGGCATCATCTTCATGACCGGAACGCCGCAATGGCTTTATTCCGGCCTGATGCCGCTGACGCCCGAAAGGCTGGCGCGCACGGAGGCATCCCGCCGCTACGCGAATGCCAGGTTGAAGGAACTGCCGCTGAAAAACGGCAGTTTCGGTTCCCATCAGTTGATGACGATCACCCAGGATGACGGTGAGAGGGAATATCTCGTCCTGTCGCAGCCGATGCCGGATGCGGGCTGGACCGTCAGCGTGCTGATGGATACGGGCTCGCTCAGAACACAGGTCAAGACGGCGATGATTGCGATCATCCTGTGCCTGTGTCTTGCCGCCGCCTTGATCGCGGCCATGCTGCAAAGACGGCGGCGTCTGCGTGAGCGACTGACCCACCAGGCGGAGGCGCAGGCGGAACTGGAACGTCGGGTGGAGGAGCGCACCGCCGATCTGGCGCGGGTGAACCAGGAGATCGAGCACGAAATCGCCGAGCGCCGTCAGACGGAGAAACAATTGCGCAGGATGCAGAACGATCTGGTGCAGGCGGGCAAGCTTGCGGCACTTGGCCAGATGTCGGCGGCGCTGTCACATGAGTTCAACCAGCCGCTTGCCGCCGCCAAGAACTATGCCGAAAACGCTTCGCTACTGGTGGAGCGGGGGCGTCTGGAGGAGGTAACGGAGAACCTCAGGCGTATCTCGGGCCTCATCGACCGCATGGCGTCCATCAGCAAACACCTGAGGAATTTCGCCCGCAAACCCAATGAAAAAATGGCTTCTGTGAGCTTGGACACGGTCGTTCGCGATACGCTCGAGATCGTCGGCGCGCGGCTGAAGGCCGCCGATGCGGTGCTGGATGTTGATCTCGGTCCGGTGCCGCTTGCGGTGAAAGCCGGGCCGGTGCGGCTGCAGCAGGTGCTGGTCAACATCATCTCCAATGCCGCCGATGCGGTGGAAGGGCGCGAGGACCGCCGCATCACTTTGAAAGCCGTGCTGAACGGTCAGACGGTGTCGATTTTCATCCGCGACCGTGGTCCCGGCGTTCCACCGGCAATTTCGGAACGCATCTTCGATCCCTTCTTCACCACAAAAGGCGTGGGGCGCGGCCTCGGTCTCGGCCTTTCCATCACCTATAACATCATCAAGGATTTTGGCGGCCAGCTGCGTGTCAGAAACCATGAAGACGGCGGGGCGGAATTCGAGATCGAATTGCCGGCAGCCGCCTATCGTATGGAGGCGGCGGCGGAATGACCATGTCGCGCGTTCTGTTGATCGATGACGAGGAGGAACTGCGCTTCTCCACCGCGCAGGCGCTGGAGCTTTCCGGTTTTGCCGTCACCATGCTGGCGAGTGCCGAACATGCGCTCGAACTCATCGGCTATAGCTTCGATGGCGTCGTGGTCAGCGATATCAGGATGCCCGGCATGGATGGCATGACGCTGCTGCAGAAGGTGCGGGAGCTTGATCCGGAAATACCTGTCATCCTGATGACGGGTCATGGCGATGTGCAGCTGGCTGTCAACGCCATGCGCAACGGCGCCTATGACTTCATCGAAAAGCCCTTCACCCCGCAATATCTCGCCGGCATCATCAAAAGGGCCAATGACCGGCGGGCGCTGGTGCTGGAAAACCGCCGCCTGAAGGCGGTGGCGGGCAAGCATGACGATCTAGAGACGCGCCTGCCCGGCCGAACCCAGATCATGGTCGATCTGCGTTACCGCATCCGCGCCATCGGTGCGACGGATGCCGATACCCTCATCGTCGGCGATACCGGCGCCGGCAAGGAGGTGGTGGCGCGGGCGCTTCACGATATCAGCGCCAGAGCCAACCGGCCCTTCGTGGCGATCAATTGCGCCGCACTGCCGCAAACGCTGATCGAAAGCGAGCTGTTCGGCCACGAAGCGGGCGCTTTTCCGGGTGCGCTGCGCCCACGCTACGGCAAGTTCGAGCATGCCCGTGGCGGCACCATCCTGCTGGACGAGATCGGCTCCATGCCCTTCGAATTACAGGGCCGGTTCCTGCGTGTGTTGCAGGAAAGGGTTATTACCCGTCTTGGCTCCAATGAAACCGTCGAACTCGATGTCCGCTTCATCGCCACCAGCAAGGTGGATCTGGAGCAGGAGGTCGCGGCCGGCCGGTTCCGTGCAGACCTTCTCTACCGCCTGAACGTGGCGACGCTTCTCGTGCCGTCCCTGTCGCAGCGCAGCGCCGACATACCACTGCTCTTCCTGCATCTGGTGCGGGAGGCCGCCGCCCGCTACGGGCGGGAAGACATGGAGGTTCCGCAACATCTGCTTTCGGTGATTTCCCTGCGTGAGTGGCCGGGCAATGTGCGGGAATTGCGCAATGCCGCGGACCGCTTCGTGCTCGGTCTGGAAAGCGATGTTTCCGAAACGTCGCTGCCGTTTTCTGACGATGGCAGGGCAGCACTTGCCGCAAAGGTCGCCGCGTATGAAAAGAGCCTGATTGCGCGCGCGATCGCCGTCCATGGCGGCAATCTGAAATCCGTCTATGAAAGCCTCGGTATCTCGCGCAAAACGCTCTACGAAAAAATGCAGAAATACGAACTGCACCGGCATATGACCGAGGTGTAATGGGTGGAAATCCACCCATGTATGAGGCCTCATGGGTGGAAATCCACCCATTGCCATCAGTGATAGCGATAAAACAGGGCCTCAGTGCAAGAGCGCCATTGCTGAACGCTGATCCCGGATCGCAAATAGCTCACCCCGGCCGCCATAGAGGAGTATGCGCGGCTGAAGTGGCGAACATTTTCATCCGGGAGGAATCGATGAAAATACTGAAGACAGTTACCGGCCTTGCTGCCGCCGCTGCCGTTTCCCTTTTTGCGCTGTCCGCATCCGCTCAGAACTATCCCGAGCGCAACATCACCATGGTCGTGCCCTTTGCCGCCGGTGGCCCGACGGATACGGTTGCGCGTCTTGTCGCTGAATCCATGTCGAAGGATCTCGGTCAGCAGATCATCGTTGAAAATGTCGGCGGCGCTGGCGGCACGCTGGGCGCCGGCCGCGTGGCGGCGGCGGATCCGGACGGCTACACCGTTCTCCTGCACCATATCGGCATGGCGACGAGCGCCACGCTCTATCGCAAGCTCGCCTATGACACGCTGAACGCATTCGAATATGTCGGTCTCGTCACGGAAGTGCCGATGACCATCCTGTCGCGCAAGAACCTCGAGACCAAGGATCTCAAGGGTCTGATTGAATATGCCAAGGCAAACAAGGACAAGGTCACCGTCGCCAATGCCGGCATCGGCGCCGCCTCGCACCTTTGCGGCATGCTGTTCATGAGCGCCATTGAGACACCGCTCGTCACCGTTCCCTATAAGGGCACCGGTCCGGCCATGACGGATCTGCTCGGCGGCCAGGTCGATATCATGTGCGACCAGACCACCAACACGACCAAGCAGATCCAGGGCGGAACCGTGAAAGCTTACGCCGTCACTTCGGCCAAGCGGCTCGATGTGTTGCCGAACGTACCCACGGTCGCCGAAGAGGGCCTGCCAAAGCTCGAAGTGGGTATCTGGCACGGTATCTACACGCCGAAGGGCACACCTGCCGAAATCAATGAAAAGCTCTCCAAGTCGCTGCAGATCGCGCTGAAGGACAAGAACGTCGCGGCCCGCTTTGCCGAACTTGGCACCACGCCTTCCTCTGAAAGCGATGCGACGCCCGCCGCTCTGAAAGCCAAGCTTGAAAGCGAAATCGCGCGCTGGAAGCCGGTTATCGAGTCCGCCGGCCAATATGCCGACTGATGGTCAAGGAATGGCCGGCGGCACTCTGCCGCCGGCTTTTTGCCATCGATTTAAAGCGCGGATCGGTGTGTCACCGGCCGCAGTGGAGGGGCATCTTTCATGAAGTCGTTTTTCATTGACCCTGCCGAAGCAGCCTGCGGGGCAATTTTCATCGGTCTCGGCGTTTTTTTCGCCCTGCAGTCTTACGGGCTGGAGATCGGGACCGCCTTTCGCATGGGGCCGGGTTATTTTCCGCTTGTTCTGGCAATCGTGCTGATCCTGCTTGGCGGCGTCATCTTCCTGCGATCCACGCGCGTTCAGGGCGACGCCATCGGTGGCATCGCCTGGCGGGGGATCTTTTTCATCCTGCCCGCACCGATCTTTTTCGGCTTCACGGTTCGCGGGCTCGGTTTCGTTCCGGCGCTGTTTTTCAGCGCGCTTATCGCGGCCTTCGCCTCGCACAAGATGAGCCCGGTCATGGCGGTCCTGCTCTCCGCAGCCATCACGGTCTTTTCAGTGGCGGTTTTCGAATATGGTCTCGGTCTGCCCTTCCAGCAGTTCGGTCCCTGGCTTAAATTTTGAGGTCTTGCGATGGATTTGTTCAATAATCTCGCACTCGGTTTTGCCACGGCATCGTCCCTGGAAAACCTGTTCTTCTGCCTGATCGGCGTGCTGCTCGGGACATTGATTGGCGTGCTGCCGGGCATCGGCGCAACGGCGACCATCGCCATGCTCTTGCCGATCACCTTTCAGCTTGAGCCCGTCTCGTCGCTCATCATGCTCGCCGGCATTTATTACGGCGCGCAATATGGCGGCTCCACCACGGCGATCCTGATCAACATGCCGGGTGAATCCTCCTCCGCCGTCACCGCCATCGACGGTTACCAGATGGCCCGCAAGGGCAAGGCAGGGGCAGCACTTGCGATTGCGGCCATCGGCTCGTTTTTCGCCGGTACGGTTTCCACCTTCCTCGTGGCGATCTTTGCGCCGCCTTTGACGGCGATTGCGCTTGAATTCGGCGCGGCGGAATATTTCTCGCTGATGGTCGTCGGCCTCGTCTCCTCCATCGCGCTTGCCCACGGCTCCATCGTCAAGGCGCTTGCCATGGTGGTGCTCGGCCTGCTGCTCGGCCTGGTCGGCACGGATATCTATAGCGGCACACCCCGCTTCACCCTCGGCATCCGTGAATATGCCGATGGCCTGAACTTCGTGGCGGTGGCCGTCGGCGTATTCGGCATCGCCGAAATCCTGCGTAATCTCGAAAATGAGCGCACGCGCTCGGTGCTGATCGCCAAGGTCAGCGGCCTGATGCCGACGAAAGAGGATTTCAAGGCGATGATCGGGCCGGTACTGCGCGGCACGGCCATTGGTTCGGCGCTGGGCATCCTGCCCGGCGGCGGGGCAATCCTTGCTGCCTTCGCATCCTACACGGTGGAAAAACGCGTCTCCAAGAACCCGGAAGAATTCGGGCACGGCGCGGTTGCCGGTGTTGCCGGTCCGGAATCCGCCAACAATGCGGGTGCACAGACCTCCTTCATCCCGCTTCTGACGCTCGGCATTCCGGCCAACCCGGTCATGGCGCTGATGATCGGTGCGATGATCATTCAGGGCATCGTGCCGGGTCCGAACGTTGCAACCGAACAGCCGGCGCTGTTCTGGGGCATCATCGCCTCCATGTGGATCGGCAATCTGATGCTCGTCATCCTCAACCTGCCGCTGATCGGTCTGTGGGTGAAGCTCCTGACGGTGCCCTATTACGTGCTTTTCCCCATCATCATGGCCTTCTGTGCCATCGGGGTCTACAGCGTCAATTCCAACGTCTATGATCTCTATGCCGTCGCCTTCTTCGGCTTCATCGGATACGTGCTGGTCAAATTGCGCTGCGAGCCGGCGCCTCTGTTGCTGGGCTTTGTTCTCGGTCCGCTGCTGGAGGAAAACCTGCGGCGCGCCATGATCCTGTCGCGTGGCGATCCAATGACTTTCGTCACCCGACCGATCAGCGCCACGCTGCTCTTCATTGCTCTGGCCGTACTGATCGTCGTCTTCCTGCCAAGCGTGAAGAAGAAACGCGAAGAGGTCTTCGTCGAAGAGGACTGAGAAAAATCAAGAAAAATTCAGACGCCGGTGATGGAAACGTCGCCGGCGTTTTTCGTTGAATGGATCATCGTGACGAATCCGCTTCACGAAAGCGGCGTATGGTTGACTTGGGAGCTTTTAGGGCCAAGGAAGGGCGGGAAAGAGAGATCGATATGACGTCGGAAACCGAAAAACGGATCATCGCGCTTGAGGAAACGATCGCGCATCAGGCGAAGGCCATTGAGGAACTGTCCGATCAGCTGGCGGAACAGTGGAAGGTGGTGGAACAGACCCGCGCCAAGCTCGACCGCCTGACGGAAAGGTTCTTGAGCCTTGAGGAGCAATCGCTGGAAGCGCCATCCATCACCAGGCCGCCGCATTACTGACAGGGAAGACCCGATGAAAAAAGACACAGATGCACTTTCCACCGAAATCGTGGATTTCTGGAAGAAGGCCGGACCGGACAAATGGTTCGACAAGGACGCTGCCTTCGATAGCCACTTCCATGACCGCTTCCGCGATGCCCATTTTGCTGCCGCAAGGCGCGAACTGGATGACTGGCTGGAGAGCGCGGAAAGCAGCCTCGCGCTGATGCTTCTGCTGGATCAGTTCCCGCGCAACTGCTTTCGCGATACAGCGCATATGTATGCGACCGATCCGCTGGCACGGCTCTTCGCCGATGAGGCGATCCGCCGTGGCCATGATCAGGCGGTGGGTGAGGATTTGCGCGTTTTCTTCTATCTGCCCTTTTCGCATGCGGAAGACCTCAGGGATCAAGAGCGTGCCTGCACCCTCAACCAGCCGCTTGGCGGGCTTTATCTCCACCATGCCGAAGAGCACCGCGATATCGTCAAGCGCTTCGGCCGTTTTCCCCATCGCAACGACATATTGCTGCGGGAAACGACGCCGGAGGAACGGCAATATCTTGAAGAGGGCGGTTTTTCCGGCTGATCTCCAAACAAAAACGCCGCCTGTCCTAAAAGACGGCGGCGTTTATCATTCATAACAACGGCGGCGATCAGCCGTCGAAGAATTCCTTCATCCGGGCAAAGAAGCCGGTCGATTCCGGATTGTTCTCCTTGGAGGAGAGCTGCTCGAACTCCTGCAACAGCTCACGTTGACGCTTGCTGAGCTTCTGCGGCGTTTCGATCTGAATCTGGATATAAAGGTCGCCCGTCTGCGCCGAACGCAGCACCGGCATGCCCTTGCCCTTCAGGCGGAACTGCTTGCCCGGCTGGGTACCTTCTGGAACCGTGACGCGCGACTTCGTGCCGTCGAGCGTCGTGACATCGAAGGTGCCGCCGAGTGCCGCCGTCGTCATGGAGATCGGCACGGTGCAATAAAGATCAGCACCGTCACGCTGGAAGAACTCATGCGGACGCACGGACAGGAAGATGTAAAGATCGCCCGCCGGGCCACCGCGCATGCCGGCTTCGCCTTCGCCCTGCAGGCGAATGCGGGTGCCGTCCTCGATGCCCGAGGGAATGTTGACGGAGAGCGAACGCTCTTCCGTCACACGACCCTGACCGTGGCACTTGCCGCAGGGATCGGAAATCGTCTGTCCGCGACCATGGCAGGTCGGGCAGGTGCGCTCCACCGAGAAGAAACCCTGCGCGGCGCGCACGCGGCCGGAACCCTGACAGGTGGCGCAGGTCTTGGGTTGCGTGCCGGGCTTGGCGCCCGAGCCGGAACAGACGTCGCAGGTGATCGAGGTCGGAACCCTGATCTGCGCTGTCTTGCCGGTGAAGGCCTCTTCCAGCGTGATTTCCATATTGTAGCGAAGGTCGGCACCGCGTTCACGCCCGCCGGAAGAGCGGCGCGCCCGCCCGCCGCCCATCATCTCGCCGAAGATATCCTCGAAGATATCGGAGAAGCCGCCATTGGCGAAACCGCCGCCGCCAAAGCCACCGCCACCGCCGCCCATGCCACCGTTTTCAAACGCGGCGTGGCCGAAACGGTCATAGGCCGCGCGCTTCTGCGGGTCCTTCAGCGTTTCATAGGCTTCGTTGATTTCTTTGAATTTCCGTTCGGAATCGGCATCATCAGGGTTTTTGTCCGGATGGTATTTCATCGCGAGTTTGCGGAAGGCGCTTTTCAGCTCTTTTTCGTCCGCGGTCTTGCTGACGCCAAGTGTTTCGTAAAAGTCTGCTTTCGCCATTAAGATAACAAGCCCCGCAAATGGATTTCCGGCTGCACGTCGGCAGCCGGATGTCTTGCATATATAAAGAAGAGACCGGAAGTCACGCGATTACGCGGACTTCTTGTCGTCCTTGATTTCCTCATAGTCGGCGTCAACGACGTCGTCCTTGCCGCCTTCTGCGGAAGCGTCGCCGGCCTCGGCCTGCTGCGCTTCGTAGATGGCCTGACCGAGCTTCATGGAAACTTCCATGAGGGTCTGGGTCTTCGCCTGAATGTCGTCTGCATCCGGTTCGGAAGCTTCAACGGCGGTCTTCAGGCTGGCAATGGCGTCTTCGATGGCCTTGCGGTCCGTCTCGGAAACCTTATCGCCATATTCCTTCACCGACTTCTCGGTGGAGTGAATGAGGCTTTCGGCCTGGTTCTTCGCCTCGACACCGGCGCGACGCTTCTTGTCGGCCTCGGCATTGGCTTCGGCGTCCTTGACCATCTTTTCGATGTCGGCATCGGAAAGACCACCGGAGGCCTGGATGCGGATCTGCTGCTCCTTGCCGGTGCCCTTGTCCTTGGCCGAAACCTGCACGATGCCGTTGGCATCGATATCGAAGGTCACTTCGATCTGCGGAACGCCGCGGGGCGACGGCGGCAGGCCGACGAGGTCGAACTGGCCGAGCAGCTTGTTGTCCTGCGCCATTTCGCGCTCGCCCTGCGAAACGCGGATGGTCACGGCCGACTGGTTGTCTTCGGCGGTCGAGAAGGTCTGGCTCTTCTTTGTCGGGATCGTCGTGTTGCGATCGATCAGACGGGTGAAGACGCCACCGAGCGTTTCGATGCCGAGCGACAGCGGGGTCACGTCGAGCAGCAGAACGTCCTTGACGTCGCCCTGCAGAACGCCAGCCTGGATGGCGGCGCCCATGGCAACCACTTCGTCAGGGTTCACGCCCTTGTGCGGCTCCTTGCCGAACAGCTGCTTGACGACCTCCTGTACCTTCGGCATGCGGCTCATGCCACCGACGAGAACAACTTCATCGATCTCGGCAGCGGTAACGCCGGCATCCTTGAGGGCTGCCTTGCAGGGAGCGACGGTGCGCTGCACCAGATCGTCCACCAGGCTTTCGAACTTGGCGCGGGTCAGCTTCAGCGTCAGGTGCTTCGGACCGGAAGCGTCCGCCGTGATGAACGGCAGGTTGATTTCGGTCTGCTGCGAGGACGAAAGTTCGATCTTCGCCTTTTCGGCAGCTTCCTTGAGGCGCTGCAGAGCGAGCTTGTCGTTCTTCAGGTCGATGCCCTGATCCTTCTTGAACTCGCCGGCCAGATATTCGACCAGACGCATATCGAAGTCTTCACCACCAAGGAAGGTATCGCCGTTGGTGGACTTCACTTCGAAGACGCCGTCGCCGATTTCCAGAACGGAAATATCGAAGGTACCGCCGCCAAGGTCGTAAACGGCGATGGTCTTGCCGTCCTTCTTGTCGAGGCCGTAAGCGAGGGCTGCCGCGGTCGGCTCGTTGATGATGCGCAGAACATCCAGACCGGCAATGCGGCCGGCATCCTTGGTTGCCTGGCGCTGGGCGTCGTTGAAGTAGGCCGGAACGGTGATGACGGCCTTCTCGACCTTTTCGCCGAGATAGGATTCAGCCGTTTCCTTCATCTTCTGAAGGATCATCGCGGAAATCTGCGAAGGGGAATAATTCTTGTCCTGCGCCTTCACCCATGCGTCGCCATTGTCGCCCTTGACGATTTCAAAGGGGACGAGGGCCTTGTCCTTTTCAACGGTCGGGTCTTCGTAACGGCGGCCGATGAGGCGCTTGACCGCAAACAGGGTGTTGGTCGGGTTGGTGACCGCCTGGCGCTTGGCCGGCTGGCCGACAAGGCGTTCGCCATCGTCGGAAAATGCCACCATGGACGGCGTGGTGCGCGCGCCTTCCGCGTTTTCAATGACTTTCGTGTCCTTGCCGTCCATCACTGCGACGCAGGAATTGGTCGTGCCAAGGTCGATACCGATTACTTTTGCCATGCTCTTCTCTCCTTGAAGCGAGCTGTCGGAACCCCGTGAGGCATTCCATGGACAGCTCCTTGACTTGGATTTGCAGTATTCGCTGCAGTTATGCGGCGTATATAAGGAGCGATTTTTCCTGCTGCAAGGCGCAAGAGCGGGCGAACCGCAGCAAAAAAGCGGATGAATCCCTTTCTTTGCAGAAGCATAGCCATCAACGCTTGCGGAAGCGGCAAAACGCGACTTTGGCGGTACGCCGCGCCGTCGTTCGGTGCGGCCGGGTTGGGCGCTGGCGAATCTTGGTTCTGGCGCTGATGGAGATGGCGTGAAATGGCGGACGGGCAACGACGTCCACCCCATAATCCTCTAAAATCGTTTTCACTGGACCAGCGCGCTACCGCGAATCTTGTACATGCTTGATCAGTGCTCGCATCTTTGGCGCCATGTTGCGACGCTGGGGAAAGTACACGAAAAAGCCGGGAAAGGGCGGCAGGAAGTCTTCGAGCAGGGGGACGAGTTTCCCGTTTTCCACAAATGGCAGAAAGGTTTCCTCTAACGCAAAGGTGATCCCGCCCCCGGCAAGTGCGGCGCGCAGCATCAGACGCAGATCATTGGTGGTAATCTGTGGCTCGACAGCAACGTCGAAGGGCACGCCGTTCTCCTCGAACTCCCAGCGGTAGGGCGCGACGTTCGGTGCCGGGCGCCAGCCGATGCACCGATGATGGACCAGATCGCGTGGATGCGCCGGTGCGCCGTGGGCAGCGAGATATGCGGGGGACGCGACGACCATCTCCCTTTGTTCGCGAGTGAGGGGGATCGCGATCATGTCCTGCTCGATCACCTCGCCCAGCCTGATGCCTGCGTCGTAACCGGCGGCAACGATGTCGAACTCTTCGTCCGTGACAGTGACGTCGATGGTCACGCCGGGATAGGCCGCTGCGAACGAAGCGATGAACGGACCTGACAAAAACGTCTCTGCGATTGAGGTTGCTGCAATCCTGAGGAGACCACGTGGTGCGTTTTCCGTCGCTATATCCTCAAGCGCCGTGCCGAGATCGCAGAGCGGTCGCGATACGGCTTCAAAAAGCTGCTCGCCCGCTTCCGTCAAGCGCACGGAACGCGTGGTGCGCATCACCAATGCCGTTCCCAAAGCATCCTCAAGCCGTCGCATCCCCTGGCTGACGGCCGACCGCGTCACACCGAGACGATCAGCGGCAGCGCGGAAATTGTGCTCCTCCGCGACAGCGAGGAAAAGCGGCAGGAGATTGAGGTCGATCTTCATTGTCCAGCCTGGCTAACCATCCAGTAAAGCAGTCGATAGCTACCGGAACCGTCGGTAATCGTCCATCTTCTTTGCAGGAAAAACGGCATGAAAGATCATCGTCGCCGGCGCCCCCATCGAAACGCTGCCGGTTGTGCCGACGAGGGGCGGTCCACTGCGCCACCGACGCGCCGCTGAAAGTGGACACCACGAAATCACCACCCGGCCGAGCGCATCGGGCAATTGATGCCCGGCCGAGAAGCCGATCCGCAGCAACCTTAACAGAACGGAGTCATCCCATGAGTTTTGTGTCACTTGCCCAAAACACCATAACCGATGCGCGCAGTCTGATGATTGCCCTTGCCCTGACGGTTATCACTGTACCGGCACAGGCCAGCACCACCACGGCACCAGCCGCGGAAACCCAAACCCGGAACGAAGCCGCCGTTCGCGACGCCTTTGATGGATGGGCGGCCGGACGCGGCAATGTCTTCGACCTGTTGGCACCCAACGTCCGCTGGACGATCCATGGTTCCGGCCCGGTCGCCGACACCTACAACGGAGTAGAGGATTTCCTGCAACGGGGCTCCGTCCCCCTTGTCAGCCGTCTAGCAGGCCCGCTGACACCGCAAGTGCATCATATCTGGGCCGTCGGGGACAGGGTCATCATCCGTTTCGACGCCTCGGCCACCACGACGTCGGGAGCACCCTATCGCAACCAGTTTGTCTGGATATTTCGGATGGAGGGCGGCTCGGTCGTCGAGGCCGAGGCCTTCCTGGACCTGGTCGCCTATCAGCAGGTCGTCGACAACAACGAGCCGCGCCAGCCCTAAGCCGTCATGGCCCACCGAGGACGGCCGTAACGGCGGTCGTCCTCTTAACTGTCACCACCAACATATGAAACGAGGAGTTCGACCATGCGCAGCTTTGCAGCCCTTATCGCCGCAACGCTTCTGGCCCAACCCGCGATAGCCGAGGAAAAAGAATTGCAGGCCAACCACCCCTATGTCGGCCTCTGGGTCACTGAGGACAACCGTATCCGACACGAGCTTCTCCCTAATGGCCGCTACGTCGAAGCGCGTGGGACACGCGAGCGCGCCTATGAAGGACGCTACGAAGTCACTGGCACGCACATCGAATATTGGGACGACACCGGCTTCACCGCGGATGGCGATTTCATCGGCGACGTTCTGCACCACGCCGGCATGATCTTATATCGTCAATGAGGAGGGGCGGCACGCCTCTGGCGTGACGAGGGTTCGGTCCATTCTCTCGCGGCTGGCGTGAAATGGCGGACAGGGTGGTTATAACATACACCTTGAAAAACAATCCGTTGCTTCGTCTAACTCCACAGATTTAGCCATTGAAAAATCAGGCGAATTTGTCGCAACGGCCAACCGTGTCGCGATGGCTGCGCTCTGGCTTCACCAGCACCGTGGCGAATTCACCGGCTCCGCCATTCCCATTCTGAAAGAGCGCTTCGGCCTTCGTAACCTCGAAGCGATTGAGGCAACGAAGCAGGCCCACGCGCTGGCCTATCCGGGGGCGTGACATGGCGCTCCTGAAAGAAAACGATATTCTTTTCGCTCACAAGGCGCTGACGCTCATGTCTGGCCTCACGGACGCCACCAAGCGCGTTGCAGGGGCGATTATCGATCATTTCAACAAATGCACTGGTCAATGCGATCCGGGCATTGATCGTCTTTCCACGATGCTCGGTATCAACCGTGCAACCGTCATTCGCGCCACGGAAATGCTTGATGAGCTTGGCTTGATCGAAAAGGCCAGTCATGGCGGAAAGATGCACCGTGCCAGCTACCGCCCAAACTGGGAGCGTTTTCAGGCCATCGTTGCGGATTGGGATGCGCGCATGAAAAACGGCGATGCACCGGCCAAGGCGGAGGCGGCGGAAGATGCGGCAAACGTCGCAGGCGTGCGACGTTCAAGGTCGCAGGGATGCGACGTTAAAGGTCGCAAGGATGCGACCCAAACCCTTCGAAAGAACCCTTCGAATAAACCTATCGAAACGGAGCAAGTGGAAACGCAGGGCGCAAAGCCGCCTCCGGCACCTCCGCAGAAACCGTCAGATGGGCTTTGGAAAGGGAACAAGCCGGTTGCACAGCGATCCATGCTCTTGCCGATCAATGGCGGCAGGAACGTCAGTCATGCCGAAGCGGCGAGGTCTGCGGCGGAGCGCCGCTGGTATTCGCAGGTGCACGGGCTGGGCGAACGTGCCGAAGCTGACGTGCTGGACTGGATGACGTGGGACCGGCAGGAAGCGGCGACCCAAGCCGAATTGCAGCGCAAGGGCGGCGGCTTCGCCTACATCGTCGCGGCGATGCAGATGGACAGGATGCAAGCCCATGCCTGACCAGACGCCGCTTTCGCCTGCGATGACGGCCCGCCTGCTGGAACTGGCAAGGCAGGTGCAGCGCCTCACGCCATCCCACCGTCACCCCGAACGCTTCCACGAAAACAAGAGCGAGGTCGTTGCCGCCCTTCGCCGATTGGCTAACGCTTCCGAAAGGGATCACGCATGAAACACCCTCGTATTCACGATCTTCGTCAGCGCACGATTGAACTGGTGGACGGCATGTTCGCCGAGACTGTGCGCCTGTCGTTCATGAAGAACGGGACAACCGATCCAGCCCGCCCGCAGTGGGAGATTGACGCCATCCTTCGCGTCAACGCCGGTTCGTCCATGTCGCTCAATGGCGGTGGCGTGGACTTCAAGAGCCGCTTCATTGTCGCTGGCGGAGAACTGCACATCGACCGTGCGAAGTATCCCGACCTTGTGGTGCGCAAGGATGACCGTGTGAGGGCGATGGTCCGACCCGGACAGCCGTTGTTTGCAGTCGCTTCGGTCGATGATCGCAACACGGGTCGGTTGGTCTTGCAGCTTGGGGCGGTCTGATGGGTCCTTCCGGGGGTAGCGCCTTAGCGGGGGCGCGCGATCCCGGAATTTCGGGCTATGCAATAAAAATTAAATCCTAAAGTGAAAACAGTAAGATAGGTGAGTTATGCAGAGCAAGCATAGCGAAAACAGGGGGATAGAACCACGTTCCATGCGGAAGTCGTCTTTCGCTGCCCTTGTTGGTGTTTCCCCCGCAAGGGTGTCGCAGATGATCGGCGAAGGGATGCCGGTTGAGCATGACGGGCGCATTGATGTTGCTCGTGGAAAACTCTGGATCAAGGAAAACGTCAGCGCCAGCCGCTCCGCCGCGCAATCGAAGGAATGCGACCAGATGGAAATGCCCTTCGCGGCGCGGACGGACGCCGCCGCAGAACGTGCGCGGCTGGCCCGCGAACAGGCCGACAACGTTGCGCTCAAAAATGCGATCCTGCGCCGCGATATGGTCCCGGCAACCGAAGTCGAAAAGGAATGGTCCGGCATCATCCGGCAGGCCCGCGCCGGTATCCTCGCCGTTCCGCCCCGGCTTCGTCAGATCATCCCGACGCTTTCCGCCCACGACATTGACCTGATCGACGCCGAGTTGCGCAAGGTTTTGGAGGAACTGGCCCATGCGAAATGAAACCCTTCGCGAAATCCGCCGCAACGTGCTTCAGGCATGGTTGCCGCCGCAGCGGCTTTCGCTCTCCCAGTGGATCGAAAAGGAAATCCGGCTTCCGTCCGATGTGTCGGCGCTTCCCGGCGCAATCCGGCTCTACCCGTTTCAGAAGGGCATGGCCGACGCCATGAGCGATCCGAAGATTGAGCGCGTCACGGTCGTCAAGTCGGCCCGTATCGGTTACACCACGCTTCTTGTCGGCCTCCTCGGTTCCCATGTGACGAATGAGCCTGCGCCCGTTCTGTTCGTGTTGCCGACCGAAGACGACTGCCGCAACTTCGTCGTGTCCAATGTCGAACCCACCTTCGAAGCCTCGCCGGTATTGGCCGGGGCGCTGGCGGGCGAACAGGGGGGCGAGAACCGCAACACGATCCTGTCGCGGCGCTTTCCCGGCGGAAGCCTCAAGGTCGTTGCGGCCAAGGCTCCGCGCAACCTTCGCGCCCACAATACCCGCATCCTGATTATCGATGAAGCGGACGGCATGGAAATGACGAAGGAAGGAAGCCCGATCCGCATTGCCGAACAGCGCACCGTGTCTTTCCCTGATCGCAAGATCGTCATCGGCTCGACGCCGATCTATGAGGAAACCAGCCATGTGCTTTCGGCCTATGAGCGTTCCGACAAGCGGATTTTCGAGGTGCCTTGCCCGGAATGCGGCGAGTTCCATGAGGTGATGTGGAAGGATATCCAGTGGCCGGAGGGCAAGCCCGAACAAGCCTACTGGTGTTGCCCTGGCTGCGGTTCGGTTGTTGAAGAGCGGCAGAAAAATACTATGGTCGCCGGTGGACGCTGGCGCATCACCGCGCCTGATGTCACCGGCCATGCGGGCTTTCGCATCAACGCCCTTGTCTCGCCGTTGACGAATGCTGCATGGGGCAAGCTGGCGGCGGAATTCCTCGCGGCAAAAGACGATCCCGGCCTGCTGCAAACCTTCATCAATCTGGTCTTGGGGCAAGGCTGGCGCGACGGTGGCGATGAACTGGATGATAATGACCTTGCCAGCCGCGCCGAAGGTATATCGCTCGATCTGTTGCCGGAATGTGTCCTGTCGTTGACGGCGGGCGTGGACGTGCAGCGCGACCGGCTGGAAATCACCTTCATCGGCTGGACGCAATCGGGCGAAGCCTTGGTGCTGGATCATAGGGTTGTTTGGGGCTTGCCGGACGATGATGCGACGTGGACCGAACTGGACGCGCTCTTGAAAATGCGCTTCGATCATTCGTTGGGCGGAAAACTGGGGCTGGATGCCGTGGCCGTGGACAGTTCGGACGGCGTGACGATGGAAAATGTGTACGCCTTTTGCTTCCCTCGCGCATCGCGCAAGGTGTTGGCGATCAAGGGTGTGACCGGAAACCGGCCATGGATTGAAAAATCGAAAAGCCGCGTCAAGGGCGGCTGGTTGTGGATCGTCGGCGTTGATAGCCTGAAATCGCATCTGGCGGCGCGGCTGACCCGTAGCAACTCAATCCGCTTTTCCGACAAGCTGCCCCGCGTCTGGTTTGAACAGCTTGCCAGCGAGCGCGCCGTGGTGCGCTATACGCGCGGCCAGCCCTCGCGCCGGTTTGAACGTATTCCCGGCCGACGCGCCGAAGCGCTGGATTGCGTCGTCTATGCCTTCGCGGCGCGGCAGATCATCAATATCAATTGGGAGCAGCGGGCGGACGATCTGCGGTCACTGGTGCCGGTCGAAGCAGCAAAGCCGCAGCAGGTCACGAAAAGCAAGTGGATGCGCTAAAACTCGACTGGCGGGCCTTGTTTTCACGTTCGCCAGTCGAAAAAAGGTTCACTGCCCGATCCGAAACGCAAAAAAAGATACGTGCAACAAACTACGTCATCAGAAATCACCAAATACGTTTTGTCGATTGAATTGATTAAATCGATAGTCGCATTTGGATATTGTTCTTTTATCTCTTCTACATCCTCTTCGCTAAGACGAGTGAATAGCCTGCATGTCATTTAGAGAAGTCTAAGTTCGGGCCGTCGATAGCAAGAGCGCCATCGAACTCGACCGTATATGTTCCCTGAACCGTGAAATCCTCATACAGGTCAATTTGAAGCTGCGTCCCGCGATCTTTGACCCGATTGAACCGCAGAGGAACCGCGAAAACGTTGGCTCCAAAATTAATAGGCTTGTCGCGAGGATATTCTTTCAAGAGGTCCATAAGCTGGCCTACTGTGATGTCGTTCATCGGATTTCCTTGGTGAGTTGGTGCCTACAAAGGCGCGCAGCTATTCCGTTGCCAGATGAGCTTTAATTGCCTCCATAGCTTCCTGACGCCGGTTTTCTCGTCTTGCCTTGATCATTTCTCTGATTTCGGCCTCGCTCAATTCAGGGTTTTTATAGAAGTACGACATGAACTCACTTCGCTCTATGGTCGCGATCATGTCAAATGCCCACACTGCAAGATCGATCGGTATATCATCTACGTAATTGAGTACGTGATACATTAGCCTCAGTTGATAATCGAATTCCTGATCCGAAACGGCGTTCATCACCTCGGCGTGTCGCGCCAGCGCGTCATACTTCGCCGCTGCCTGATCAAGCTCGCTTTCTAGCGTTTGCACCGCGCGTGATAGCTTCTCCCAGTGTTCCGGCGGGTGTTCAACCGAAAAAGTTAGACGCTCAATAATCTCAGCAGACAGGCTCCGACGATTGCCGTGAGCAGCTTCTTCAAGCTGCTCTTTAAGGTCCGCTGGAACCATCAACTTATACTGAATTCTTTCAGGATCGCTCATGTCGGATAAATGGACGAAAAATGTCCTTGACGCAATGGGACATTAAATGTACCAAAAGGACATTAAATGTCCAAATGAGGTGACTTTATGGCAACGCCACACAAGCAATTCAAAATCAACATTCCACCAGATGTGAAGGATTGGCTTGCCGAGCAAGCACACAGAAACCTGCGCTCACAGACGGCAGAAATCGTCTTGGCACTGCGTGAAAAAATGAAGCGTGAAAACGAAAAAGCCCCGGCCCAGTCCTGATAAAACTGCCGGGGCTTTTCCACAACCTCATGGAAAGGTGCATTAAGCAAATGAAACATAATACGAAATCCGCATATAGCGCAAGCGCTATCGAACGTCTGTCTGCCCTCGCGCATGATTTCGACATGCTGACCGGCGATACGCAAGACGTGCACACTGCCGCCGAGATTGCCTGTGACGCTTTTCAAGGCGTGTTGAGCGGCACGAAAGCAACTGAAATCGTCAAGGAAGAATGGGCCGAGCTTTTCTATTACATCGGAGAAGCCGAGCGCCGACGCATTGACTATCAAGTTGTTGATGCGGTCAGGCGCGCCCGCGAGGCCGACGAACGCGCAACCGAGCTCTCCGACCGGTTGATGGATGTCGTTCGCGAAATGCGCAGTGGGGCTTCTGTTTCGGCCCCCAAATCGTCCGGCCTCGAAACCGCGATTGCAACGTGGATGACGGCGCATGCCGCATGGGTGGCCACCGAAACGGATGGCAACATTCCGGATGGGACGCCGGAAGAACTGGCGGAGCGTCAGGCGTTGATCGAATTGGCGGGCTTTCCCTGTAACTCGATTGAGGACGTGCGCCGCAAAGCCAATCTGTTTCAGGACAACGACCATCTTAGCAACGTTGCCTCGGATCACGCATTGTACCTGCTGCGCTCGTTTGCCGGTTGATTTTCCACCCGTAACCGGGGGCCGCTATAATCACGGCCCCTTGCAACGGAGGCGCTGGACTTGAACATTGACATGGGATCATCACACGGTTTAATGTGTGGGAAAATCACACGGAATTTGATCGATATGAACCGACTTGTTGGACCCTCCGAAGTAGAAAAGCGTACCGGCCTTGGTGTCGATATCTTGCGCGACTGGCGCCGCCGCAAGATTTTGACGGCTGGAACGCAGCAGGAAAATGGCCGTTGGGCATATTCGGTTGGCGATGTGGCGCAACTCGCCGCCGTCAACTTGCTGACCAAATGGCGCATCGTTTCCGACCTGAGTGATGCTTTCCAAGTTGCAGGGCAGGCGGTGCCTTTCATTTATGCTGCTATTTCCACTGACGCTTGGTTCAAAAAACGTGTCGGCAAGCTTCCCCTGATCGTCTTCTTTGCCATTCGCGAGGGTGAACGCCTGCAATTCGAGGTCGTTCACAAGCTGGACGATATCACCCGCCTGCGGGTTCCGGGCTTCGTTGTCATCGACACTCACGAACTCGCCGTCCATCTGAGTGAGCAGCTTGAAGGTCTCTTCGATCATCAGGGCGGGAACTAGGCATGGTGTTTTCTCTCCCGAAACTCATCTTCCGTTCGAACAAACAGGAAGCAAAACATGTCCGTAGCATGAACGCTGCGGCGCTGTGGCCGGACGATCCGCGCATGCCGACCCCGAACCGGGACATTCTGGCAAGCGCGCAGATCGTCGGCCAGCGTGTCGCCGGTCTCGCGAAGAACGATCCGATTGTTGCTTCCGGCGTTGACATGCTGGTGAGCCTGATCGTCGGGATCGGCACCCGCCTGAATACGCCCGACGAGACTGTTGACGAAGAATTTAATGGCCTGCGCCTCGATCCCTCCCGCAAACAGTCGCTGACGGCCATGCAGCAGACCGCTATTCGTTCCTGGGTGATTGCCGGTGAGGCGATTGCCCTTCTCGTCGTCGTGGACGGTGACCTTGCGGTCCACCTCCTGAACCCGGAGCAACTGGACCGTTCCAAGAATGAGGATTTGGGCGAGGGCCGCCGCATCATCAGCGGCGTGGAACTGGATGCTTATGACCGCGCCGTTGCCTACTGGCTTCTGCCGCAGGCTCCCGACGACCCTTTCATGCGCGTCACGCAATCGCAGCGCTTTGACGCTGGCGATGTCATCCATATCTTCGAACGCGAGTTTCCGGGGCAGGTGCGCGGCATTTCTCCGCTGACGCCGATCCTGCCTTCGGTCAACACCGCATCCATCGCCACCGACGCGGGTTTGAAGAAGTTGCAGGTTGCGGCCCTGTTCACGGCGTTTCTCACGTCGCCGGATGGTAGCGAGTTGTTTGGCGACAAGAACCCAAGTCTTGAACCGGGGGCGCTGGTTCGCCTCAATCCCGGCGAAGAAATTCACAGCGCGCAGGGCGGCGATGCGGGCGATCTGCCTTCTTTCCTCAAGCTGATCTATCACCAGTGCGCCGCCGCCATCGGCGTGACCTATGAGGACCTGACCGGCGATCTTTCCGGCGTCAACTACAGCTCATACCGCGCTGGCGCTCTGACTGCCCGCCGCAAGGCCGAAACCCGCCGCAAGGTTCTCCTGATCGACGGTTTGCTTGTGCCGGTATTTGAGCGCTGGCGCGCCATCGAACGCCTGAAAGGCCGTCGCCTTCCTTCCGGTTCGGCCAAATGGATCGAACCGACTTGGCCGGAAATCGACCGCCAGAAGGAAGCCGATGCGGATATCTCGCTGGTGAAGGCCGGTTTGAAGTCCCGCAAAGAAGTCATCGAAGGGCGCGGGCGCGACTTCTCCGCCGTCAATGCCGAAATCGAGGCCGATGATTTCCGCCCGACCGAAACTGGTAAAGCGTCATGAGGATCGCGCTCGACTACGACAACACCTTTACGGGCGATCCCGGCCTCTGGCGGTCTTTCGTCACCGCCGCCACGGATCGCGGACACGAAGTTCGTATCGTCACCGCGAGGGCGCGCACGAACAACATTGACGATCAGGTGAGCGGTATCCCCGTCATCTACTGTGACGGGGCCGCGAAACGCCTGTTTTGCCAGACCGTCGCGCTGTGGAACCCGGATATCTGGATCGACGACAAACCGGAAGCGATTGCCGCTCCCTACAAGCGAGGTATCATGACAAACGCCATTCTTCGATATCAGGCGACGGCGCGCCCGAACAGCTTCAATCCCGAAACCCGCACTTTCACCGTTGTTGCCCTGACGGGTGGCAAGGTTGACCGTGGTTCCCATACCGAAGTTATCGATGTCGATAGCTTCTTCGCGGCTGGCCTGCCGCAAAGCCTGCCGCTCCAGACGGACCATTCCAACAGCGTCCGCAACACCATCGGGCGTCTGGCGAATTTCCGTTTCGAAGCCTTGGCAGATGGCACCCGTGCCGTTCTGGCCGACGCCACTCTTTCCAGCCGCGCCGATAACGAAGCCATTGCCGCCAACATCAAGGACGGTGTGCAGACGGCGTTTTCCATCGCGTTTGCGGTTTCGAAGTGGCGCGACGGAAAAGACCCGGTAACGGGCAAAAAGATGCGCACCGCCGTTGCCGGACGGCTGGTTGAAGGCTCGCTTGTTGTTGATCCGGCAGACCCTCTCTCCATCATAAGGAATTCCACCATGCCGCAGGCAAACCCCGTTCCGGGCGAAAACGACGACGTTCCCGAAACGACTGATATCCAGCTTCGCAGCCTTGCAAAGGCCGCAGGCGTTGCCGATCAGGTGATTGACGCCGTGCTTGTCACCGACGCCACCACCGAACAGAAGATGCAGACCATGCTGGCAACGTTGAACGCCAAGCCCACCGTGCGCACCGCATCCAGCCACAACGATGAAACCTTGGACAATCCGCAGGTTCTCCGCCGTGCAGCGGTCGAAGCCTTCGATGCCGTCAATCGCGGCGAGGCCCCGACCGGGAATGCGGTTGCAGTGTTTGCCGATGGCGAGGCAGCTTTCGCCCGCCGTCTTCTGCGCAATGCCGGTGAAAACATCGTCGGCCTGTCTGACGATGTGGTGAAGCGCAATGCGGCGGCGACTTCCGATTATGCCATGATCGCCGGGGCGACCTTCAACCTCTCCATGCGCCGCGAATACGAAGCGCAGTCCTCGCCGGTTTCGGCCCTGTTCGGTCGCGCCACCGTTTCCAGCTTCAACAAGGAAACCGTGGGCATTGTGGACTGGACCACGCTTGAGATTGGCGACAAGCTGGAAAACGGCAAGTACCGCGCCTCGTATGTGGATGAGAGCGGCGAAACCGTCTTCGTCCATACCATCGGCGGTGTCACCTCCATCAGCCGCGAACTTTCCATCAACGCCGGTGCGCGTCTCGGCAACATGGGCTTGAAATACGGCAAGCGCCTCGCTGCCGATATCGCCGACCGGCAGGTTGCCTTCCTTGAGCAGGGCGCATTTGCCGGTCCGCAGATGGCCGATGGCAAGCCGGTGTTCCATGCGGATCGCGCGAACATTGAAGCCTACACTCAAGAAGCTGGCACGTACATTTTGCAGGTCATGAAGTTTCGCTCTGACATGGCGAAACGCAAGGGCAAGGGCGATGTGATGATCGGAGAATATCCGACGCATTGGCTCATTCATTCTGACTATGAGGAAATGGCGGTCCGCGTTCTCGCCACTGTCACGGCCAGTTCCATCGCCGATGTGAACCCGTTGGCGGGCAAACTCAAGATCGTGGTCGAACCCCGCCTTTCCAATCCGGCTAAAAGCTGGCTGGCGGTTGAGCCGGCCAAGATGGACGGCGCGACCCGCGTCTTCCTTCGCGGTCACGAAGCGCCCTTCACCGACAGCCGCCAGAACTTCGATACGGACAATATCGATTTCAAAATCCGTCAGGATTTCGGTCTTGGTTGGGTGGAATGGCGTAGCTGGTCCCGCCTCGACCACGCTTGAGGCGGCGGATGACCACTGTTTCCGAAATGCAGGACCAGCTTGCGAAACTCCGTTCGCTTCGTGCGGACGGGGTGCGCAAGAGCCGCTTCGGGGATGACGAAATCGAGTTCCGTTCCGATACCGAACTTGCCGCCGCCATCGCCGATCTCGAACGCAGGATTGCCGCCGCTTCTGGCGGCAATCGCATCACCAACATTCAAGGCGTGAAAGGCTACCGTCGATGAAGAACTATATTCAGGAAGGGGATATCCTCAACCTCACCGCACCCGCTGGCGGGCTTGCCTCCGGGCAGGCTCACATGTTCGGCGATCTGTTCGGCGTTGCTGCTGCCGCAGCCGCCGAAGGGGCAAAGGTCGCCGTCTCGCTGGAAGGTGTATTCAGCCTTCCGAAGGCGACGGGCGCAAGCCTCACCGAAGGTCAGAAGGTCTACTGGATCGCCGCTGACAAGAAGGTGACGGCCACCGCAAACGGCAACACGCTGATCGGTCATGCGGCACGGCCCGCAGCCGCCGACGCCGTGACCGCCGAAATCCGTATCAAGAACTAAAACTCACATTCCCGGCCTCCATAGAGGCCGGGGCCTACCCTCTGATCGGGCTTAGCCATGGCAAACACAAAAGCTGCAATCAAACAGGCTGACGCAAAGCGCATCTTCAAAGCTGGTCGCGAGGCCGGTTTCCCGGAGGTGAAAATCATCGTGCACCCTGATGGCCGCATCGAAGGCGTTGGCTATGAAAACCCGCTGCGCGCCCGTACCGATGCGTCCAACAGTTGGGATGATGTGCTGAAATGAAGCGCAAGAGCCGTAACGGCATGCCCCAATATTGTACGTTGGTCTTTGATCGCCACAAAAAGCGTCGTATTCGCTTTCGGGCCAAAGGCGTGGACACTTACCTGCCGTATCCGCCCTTGGGGGCGGAGTTTGATAAAGCCTATGCGGCGGCGCTTGCGGGCATTCCTGAATGGCGCGCTAATATTGGCGCGAGCCGCACGAAGTCCGGTTCTTTCGATGCGCTGGCGGTCTCCTATTATCGTGATCCGAAGTTCACCGGATTACGTGACAGCACCAAAAAAACCTATCGTCTTATCATTGAGCGCTTCCGCGAAAAGCACGGACACCGCATGGTTCGCGATCTTCGATTTGAGCATATCAGCGCCATTATCGGAGCGATGTCCGAAACCCCACAAGCAGCCAATCGCCTGCTATCTATCTTGAAAATCATGCTTCGACATGCGGTTGCGCAAGGATGGATCGCTCATAACCCGACCGAGGCTGTGGAAGGCTTTAAGAAAAAGACGAAGGGTTTCCACACTTGGACAGAAGCCGAAATAGCGGCCTACGAAGCTCGACACTCGGAAGGAACGAAAGCGCGCTTAGCGCTTATTTTGCTGCTCTACACAGCGCAGCGCCGCAGCGATGTGGTTTTGATGGGATGGGAGCAGATCAAAGGCAAGCACATTCAGGTCAAGCAGGTGAAGACAGATGCTGAGCTCGATTTGTTCATGCTGCCTGCCCTGACAGACGCAATCCGGTCGCTTCCAAGGGACAAGAAAACATTTCTTACCACCGAGCAGGGCAAGCCGTTCACGCCTGCTGGCTTCGGTAACTGGTTTCGCGACCGTTGCAATGAGGCAGGTCTCACTCATTGCACAGCGCATGGACTTCGCAAAGCCGCTGCCCGTCGCATGGCAGAAGGCAACATGAGCGGTGACGTTATCAAGGCCGTTACCGGCCACACGGACCTCAAGCAAGTCTCCGTTTACACCGCCGCAGCAAATCAGGCGGCACTTGCTGAAAAGGGTTTGAAGGCCATTGCGGGGACAAAAACGAGAACAAATTCTGTCCAACCCAAGAAAAAAGTTGGACAAACGAAAGGTGAATAAGATGGGAAATCAATGCCTTGGCAATGAGGATGGCGGACAGGGTGGGATTCGAACCCACGGTACGCTTTCACGCACACACGCGTTCCAGGCGTGCGCCTTAAACCACTCGGCCACCTGTCCTTTTTGAAATCTGCATGTTTGGAAGAATGCAAATCACTGGAACGGCGCGATATATACCGATGAATTCGCAGGGATCAACACGAATCTGACAGTTTTTTGAATTGTCGGCAATTTCCTGCGTTCGGATGCGATTGCAAACCGGTTTTCCGGCCTTTATCGATGCAATATATCTGTCAAAATGTGGCTGTCGAAACGACGGGCCGTAACCGAGGTGTCCCTGATGAAAGCTTTTTTGCGGTTTTTGAGCTTTCTTTTCCTCGTTGCGGCGGTTTTCATGGGTGTACTGGATTCGATCCGCTCGGTTTCCACATCCTCGGTCAACATTACCGGCATCCTGTCCGTCTGGGACTATCTTCTTCCTGCCTCACGCACCATGGTGGAAGCGGCCCTGGCGCACTATATTCACCCTGAAGCGTGGCGCTTCATTGAAAATGCCCTGTCGGCATTGCCCGCATTCGCTTTTTTCCTCGCGTTGTCCCTGCTTTGCTGGATGGCCGGTTACAGGAGATACAAGGCGATGAGGCGTTTGCCGGCCTGACTTTGTCGGCCTGCCTCTGGAGGCCTGGAGGGTTGGCGCCCGCGGATGTGAACCACGAGACGCGGCGGAGCTTGCCGCACGGAGGACCGAATGTTCCTGTTCGATACGCTTTCAAAAAAGACGACGATGCCGACCGAAGAGACGGCTTTGCCCGGCCGCGAAGAGGCGCTTGCGGTGCCGGAAGCCCATTTCGTCAATGGTCGACCTCTGAAGGGACCTTATCCCGATGGTTTTGAAACCATCTATCTCGGCATGGGTTGCTTCTGGGGTGCCGAGCGGCTGTTCTGGAAAACGCCGGGCGTATGGGTAACGGCGGTCGGTTATGCCGGCGGTTTTACTCCCAATCCCACCTATCAGGAGACGACGACCGGCCAGACGGGCCATGCTGAAGTGGTCAAGGTCGTCTACGATCCGGCCGTAATCTCGCTGTCAGGTCTGCTCAAGATATTCTTCGAGGAGCACGATCCGACACAAGGGATGCGACAGGGCAACGATGTCGGCACGACCTATCGTTCCGCCATTTATGCCAACACGGAAGGCCAGCTGCAGCAGGCGCAGAAGGCGCGTGATACTTTTCAGGAGGCTCTGGAGGCGGCGGGTCATGGCAGCGCCATCACCACCGAGATCGGACCGCTTGAAACATTTTATTACGCGGAAGACTATCATCAGCAATATCTTGCCAAGAACCCGGGTGGCTACTGCGGCCTCAGGGGAACGGGCGTAAGCTGCAATATCGACTAGATTTTTTGCACGTCGCACCGGTGGAAAGACTAAAAAAACGCCAGATTAAAGTTTTTCCACCGGGTCAAAAAAACCGGATGAATTTTTCATTGAGCCATGCAAGGATATGAGCCAAGCACAGCCGGGGAAACGGCTGGCGGTTCCGCAGACATTCCCGGTCAACGGGTTTGCGGGAGGACCCTTAAAATATCAATTGCAACAACAGGGCTGCACAATGAAAAAATCCCTTCTGACACTTTTTGCGCTTGCCGCAATGTCGGCTTCCGCGCTCGCGGCGGATATCAAGCCGGCGCTGGTCTATGGCACGGGCGGCAAGTTCGACAAGTCGTTCAACGAAGCCGCTGCGGCCGGCGCTGAAAAGTTCAAGGCGGAAACGGGCATCGAGTTCCGCGATTTTGAGCCGACCAGCGACACGCAGGGCGAACAGGCCATCCGCAACTTCGCCAGCAAGGGCTTCAATCCGGTCGTCGCCGTGTCTTTCGCCTGGACCTCGGCCATGGAAAAGGTCGCAGCCGAATTCCCCGATACCAAGTTCGTCATCGTCGATTCCGTCGTCGAGCTGCCGAATGTCCGCTCCGTCGTCTACAAGGAGCACGAAGGCTCCTATCTCGTCGGTCTTCTGGCCGGCATGGCCTCCAAGACCGGCAAGGTCGGCTTCATCGGCGGCATGGATATTCCGCTGATCCGCAAATTCGCCTGTGGTTATGCCCAGGGCGCGAAGGCTGCCAACGACAAGATCGAAGTCTTCCAGAACATGACCGGCACCACGGGTGCTGCCTGGAACGATCCGGTGCGCGGTGGTGAACTCACCAAGAACCAGATCGACCAGGGCGCTGACGTGATCTACGCGGCAGCCGGTGCGACCGGTATCGGCGTGCTGCAGACCGCGGCCGACAACAAGAAGTTCTCGATCGGCGTCGATTCCAACCAGAACCACCTGCATCCGGGCTCGGTTCTGACCTCCATGGTCAAGCGCGTCGATCTGGCCGTCTACAACGCCTACAAGGATGCCAAGGAAGACAAGTTCACCCCCGGCATCGTTGCGCTCGGCGTCAAGGAAGATGGCGTCGCCTACGCCCTCGACGACAACAACAAGGCCCTGATCACGCCGGAAATGACCGCCGCCGTGGACAAGGCGAAGGCCGATATCATCTCCGGCGCCGTCAAGGTTCATGACTATATGGCGGATAATTCCTGCCCGAAATGATATGATATGTAACGGGGGCGCATGATGTTTTTCATCTTGCGCCCTTTTCATATCCAGCCTTCGGAAAGGTTTCGGTTTGAGTATGGATCCTGCAATCGAACTGGTGGGCATCGACAAGAAATTCGGTGCCGTTCACGCCAACAAGAATATCAATCTGACCGTCGCCAAGGGCACGATCCACGGCATCATCGGGGAAAACGGCGCCGGAAAATCGACGCTGATGTCGATCCTCTACGGTTTTTACCAGGCCGACGCCGGCGAAATCCGGGTGAATGGCGCGCCGATCGTCATCCGTGACAGCCAGGCGGCAATCAATGCGGGCATCGGCATGGTGCATCAGCATTTCATGCTGGTGGAAAATTTCACCGTGCTGGAAAACGTCATGCTGGGCGCGGAAGGTGGTGCATCGCTCGCCAAGGGCCGGGCGGCGGCGCGCAAGGAACTGAAGCGTCTCGAGGACGATTACGGGCTGGAAGTCGATCCCGATGCGGTGATCGAGGAATTGCCGGTCGGTCTGCAGCAGCGCGTCGAAATCCTCAAAGCCATGTATCGTGGCGCGGAAATTCTTATCCTCGATGAGCCGACCGGTGTTCTCACACCCGCGGAGGCCGATCACCTTTTCAAGATCCTCGGCGTCCTGCGCGACCAGGGCAAGACCGTCATCCTCATCACCCACAAGCTGCGCGAGATCATGG
This sequence comes from Agrobacterium sp. BT-220-3, assembly GCF_025910175.1. Lineage (NCBI taxonomy): Bacteria > Pseudomonadati > Pseudomonadota > Alphaproteobacteria > Hyphomicrobiales > Rhizobiaceae > Agrobacterium > Agrobacterium sp. BT-220-3. The sequence continues at coordinate 80,957 of NZ_JAPAIX010000009.1, read as the reverse complement.
CGATCACGGATTCCGTCTCCGTCATGCGCCGCGGCGAAATGGTGGCTACCCGCAAGACCTCCGAAACCAGCGTCGAGGAACTGGCCGAACTGATGGTCGGCCGTCGCGTGCTGCTCAGGGTGGAAAAGGGCGAAACGACGCCGGGTGAGGTTCTCCTCTCCATCCGCAATCTCACCGTCAAGGACAGCCGCGGCGTCACCATGGTGGATGATGTCTCTCTCGATGTCCGCGCCGGTGAAATCGTCGGCATCGCCGGTGTGGCGGGTAATGGTCAGTCGGAGCTTCTGGAGGCGATCGCGGGCATCCGCAAGCCCTATTCGGGAGAGATATGGGTGGCCGGGCAGAAGGTCGACCGTCCCGATCCGGCCATTCTGCGCGAGCTCGGTCTCGCGCATATACCCGAAGACCGGCACCATATGGGTTTGGTGCTGAAATTCGAAGAATATGAAAACTCCATCCTCGGCTATCACCATGACGAGCGTTACGGCAAAGGGCCTTTCCTGAACCCCGAGGCGATCCGCAAGGATGCGGTCGAAAAAATCGAGAAATACGATATCCGTCCGCCGAACCCGCAGCTGAAGACCGCCAATTTTTCCGGCGGCAACCAGCAGAAGATCGTCGTGGCCCGCGAAATCGAACGCGACCCCAAGATGCTGATCATCGGCCAGCCGACCCGCGGCGTGGATATCGGCGCCATCGAATTCATCCATCGCCGCATCATTGAAATGCGCGATGCCGGTAAGGCGATTTTGCTGGTCTCGGTCGAGCTCGATGAAATCCGTTCCCTTTCGGACCGGATCATGGTCATGTTCGCCGGGCGTGTCGTTGGAGAGAAAACGGCGGAAGCCGAAGAACAGACGCTGGGCCTGATGATGGCCGGCATCGCCGCATGAGGCATGAATGAGTACCGCTTCCGTACCCCTACCAAACTGGATCAGCTACGGCCTGTTGCCGTTGCTGAACGTCGTCACCGCCTTTCTGATTTCCGGCCTCGTCGTCTGGTCCATCGGTGAAAACCCGCTGGCAGCACTTCGTCTGCTCATTGAAGGCGCGCTCGGCCGTGGTGACGCCATCGGCTTCACGCTGTTTTACACGACGAGCTTCATCTTCACCGGCCTTTCCGTCGCAGTCGCCTTTCATGCCGGTCTGTTCAATATCGGCTCCGAAGGTCAGGCCTATATTGGCGGGCTTGGTGCCGCGCTGGTGGCGCTCACGCTCGACCGTTATGTGCCCTGGTATGTAACGATGCCCTTCGCCGTCATCGGTGCTGCACTTTTCGGTGCGGCCTGGGCCTTCATTCCAGCCTGGCTGCAGGCAAAACGCGGCAGCCACGTCGTCATCACCACCATCATGTTCAACTTCATTGCAGCGGCCTTGATGGTCTATCTGCTGGTGAATGTATTGATCGTGCCCGGCAAGATGGCGCCGGAAACGCGCACCTTCCTGGCCGGCGGGCAATTGCCGAAGCTGGACTGGCTGATGGCGCTGTTCGGCCTCAAGCTCGGGCCGGCGCCGTTCAACGTGTCCTTCCTCATCGCGCTGGTCATGTGTTTTCTCGTCTGGGTGCTGATCTGGCGCACCAAGCTCGGTTACGAGATGCGCACGCTCGGCGTCAGCCCATCGGCAGCCGTTTATGCCGGCATTCCCTATGCGCGCACCGTCATCATCGCCATGCTCATTTCCGGCGGTCTGGCGGGCATGATGGCGTTGAACCCGGTCATGGGCGCTTCCGCCCGCCTGCAGGTGGAATTCGTCGGCGGTGCTGGCTTCGTCGGCATCGCCGTGTCGCTGATGGGGCGAAGCCACCCGCTCGGCATCATCTTCTCGGCGTTGCTGTTCGGCATTCTTTATCAGGGCGGCGCTGACCTTTCCTTTGAGATGCCGAACATTACCCGCGAGATGATCGTGGTGATCCAGGGTCTGGTGATCCTGTTCGCCGGCGCTCTCGAATATATGTATCGGCCGGCGGTCGTCCGCATCTACCAGCGTTTGGCAAAGGGGTGAGCTGATATGGATTTTTTCGATATGCTGGTCAGCATCCTCGGCTCGACCGTCCGCCTGACCATCCCGCTTCTGTTCACGGCTCTTGCCGGGCTTTTTTCCGAACGCGCGGGCGTGTTCGATATTGGTCTTGAAGGCAAGATGCTGGCGGCGGCCTTCGCATCCGCGTGCGTCGCCTATCTCACGGCAGATCCATGGGCCGGTCTGCTGGCGGGAATCACCGTCTCCATCCTCTTCTCGCTGATCCATGGTTTTGCCGTCATCACCAATCGCGGTAACCAGATCGTGTCGGGCGTGGCGCTCAACTTCATCGCCGCCGGTCTGACGGTGGTTCTGGGGCAGGCATGGTTCGGGCAGGGCGGCCGCACGCCGCAATTGCCCTCCGAGGGCCGCTTTGCGCCGATCATCCTGCCCGGTGCGGATGCGATGCGCGAAGTGCCTTTCATCGGCCCACTCTACGCCAATGTCATTTCCGGCAACAACATCCTTACCTATCTCGCCTTTCTGGCGGTTCCGCTGTCCTGGTGGGTGCTTTATCGCACCCGCTTCGGCCTTCGCCTGCGCGCGGTGGGTGAAAACCCGGGCGCGGTCGATACGGCAGGCATTTCGGTCACATGGATGCGTTTCCGCGCGGTCATCGTTGCCGGTTTCCTCTGCGGTTTCTCGGGCGCCTATCTCGCGGTGGCGCAATCGGCGGCCTTCATCGCCAACATGTCGGCCGGCAAGGGTTATATCGCGCTGGCGGCATTGATCTTTGCGAAATGGAAGCCGGTGCCGGTCATGTTCGCCTGCCTGCTCTTCGGTTTTCTGGATGCTTTCGCCAATTTCATGCAGGGCAAATCCGTGCCCGGCATCGGTGAAGTGCCGGTGCAGATCTTCCAGGCCATGCCCTATATTCTGACCTGCATCCTGCTTGCCGGTTTCATCGGCGTTGCCAAGCCCCCCAAGGCCGGTGGCGTTGCCTATGCGAAGGAGCGTTAAGCTTATGTCCTCCGACCCCAAATCCGCCCACCCTGAATCCCATGCCCTGTTCGAGGCGGCGGTGGAGGCGATGGCCTTTGCCTACGCGCCCTATTCGAAATTTCCGGTCGGCGCGGCGATCCGTGCTGATGACGGTAAAATCTACAAGGGCGCGAATATCGAAAACATCTCCTTCCCGCAGGGCTGGTGCGCGGAACCATCAGCCATCAGCGCCATGATCATGGGCGGGGCAAAGAAGATCAGCGAAGTCGCCGTCATCGCCGAAAAGCTGCCGCTCTGCACGCCCTGTGGCGGCTGCCGCCAGAAGATCGCCGAATTTGCCTCTCCGGAGACGAGGATCTATCTCTGCGATGAAACCGGCGTCCAGAAGGTCATGACCATGGAAGAGCTTTTGCCATCCGTCTTCAAGACCGAGCTGCCCTGATGACGGATGGTTTGATCGATATTCTGGTGGAACGCCTGAACGGCCTGATGCCGCGTGTCGCCATTGTCCTTGGTTCTGGCCTGGGATCGCTGGTGGAGGACGTCAGCGATCCGATCCGTGTGCCCTACGCCGATCTCCCTGGCTTTCCCGCCGGTGGCGTTTCCGGTCATGCGGGCGAACTGGTTGCGGGTTATCTCGGCGGCGAGCCTGTCATGATGCTCTCCGGCCGGGTGCATTTCTACGAAAAGGGCGATCCGGCCGCCATGCGTCCGGTCATCGAGGCGCTGGCCGGGCTCGGCGTGCAGTCGCTCATCCTCACCAATTCGGCAGGTTCGGTCAGGCAGGATATGCCGCCCGGCTCGGTCATGCAGATCACCGATCACATCAATTATTCCGGCATGAACCCGCTGATCGGCGAAGAAAGCGACCGCCGCTTTGTCGGCATGACCACGGCTTACGATCCGGATTTGATGCTCGCCATGCGCAATGCCGCCATCCGCGCGACGGTGCCTCTGTTCGGTGGCGTTTATATGTGGTTTTCCGGCCCGAGCTTCGAAACACCAGCGGAAATCCGCATGGCGCGGCTGTTGGGTGCCGATGCCGTTGGCATGTCCACCGTGCCGGAAGTCATCCTTGCGCGCTTTTTCGGGATGCGCGTTGCCGCCGCATCGGTTATTACCAATTACGGTGCCGGCATGACCGGCGCGGAGCTGAGCCATGAAGAAACCAAGGATATGGCTCCCGTGGGTGGCAAGAGGCTTGCCGCTATCTTAAAGGAAATGATCGCAGGAGGAGCGTGACCATGGAACTCCAGCGTCCGCGCGAAGCGGCTGCCCTCACATTGTCCTTGCTGGACCTGACCAACCTCAAGGAAGATTGCACGCCCGAGCAGATTGCTGCTTTGTGCCAGAGGGCGCACACCGAATATGGCAATACCGCCGCGATCTGCATCTGGCCGCGTTTCGTCGCGCAGGCACGCGCCGCTTTCGGAAAAGACCATGCGATCCGTATCGCCACGGTCGTTAATTTCCCATCGGGCGATCTGGGTGTTGCGACCGTGGTTGCGGAAACCGAAGCGGCGATCCGCGACGGTGCCGATGAAATCGATCTGGTCATTCCCTATCGTAAATTCATAGCAGGCGATGAATCGGCCGTTTCCGAGATGGTGGCCGCCGTGCGCAAGGTCTGCGTCGCGCCGGTGCTTCTCAAGGTCATTCTCGAAACCGGCGAGCTGAAGGACAAGGCTCTCATTCGCCGTGCCTCCGAACTCGCCATTGCCGAAGGGGCGGATTTCATCAAGACCTCGACCGGCAAGGTCGCCGTCAACGCCACGCTGGAAGCCGCCGACATCATGTTGCAGGCGATCCGCGACAGCAGGCAGAAGGTGGGTTTCAAGCCCGCCGGCGGCATCGGCACGGTGGAAGATGCAACGCTTTATCTGCGGCTGGCGGAAACCATCATGGCGCCCAACTGGGCCATGCCGTCTACCTTCCGTTTCGGCGCTTCGGGTGTTCTCGACGACGTCTTGAACGTGCTGGCCGGTGGCGAGCCGGCCAAGGCCGCCAGCGGGTATTGAGCTTGATCCCGCAGGAAATCATCCGCCGCAAACGCGATGGCCTGTCCCTTGAGCCACAGGAGATTGCCGCTTTCATAGAGGCCCTCTCTAAGGATGGCATATCGGAAGGCCAGGCCGCCGCCTTTGCCATGGCGGTGTTTTTTCGTGGCATGAGCCGTGACGAGATGGTGGCGCTGACGCTCGCGATGCGTGACAGCGGCGACGTCCTGTCCTGGAGCGATATTGGCAGGCCGGTGGCGGACAAGCACTCGACCGGCGGTGTTGGCGATAATGTCTCCCTGATGCTCGCTCCGATCGTTGCCGCCTGCGGTCTCGCCGTGCCGATGATTTCCGGCAGGGGCCTTGGCCATACCGGTGGCACGCTCGACAAGCTGGAAGCGATCCCCGGTTACAATGTCATGCCGGACGAGACGCTGTTTCGCCGGACGGTGAAGACGGTCGGCTGCGCCATCATCGGCCAGACGGGCGATCTCGCACCCGCAGACAAGCGCCTTTATGCCATTCGCGACGTGACCGCGACGGTCGATTCCATTCCGCTGATCACCGCTTCCATCCTGTCGAAGAAGCTTGCGGCCGGGCTGCAGACACTGGTTCTGGATGTGAAGGCGGGCAACGGCGCCTTCATGCAGAGTGTGGAGGATGCCCGTAATCTGGCCCGCGCACTGGTCGATGTGGCGAATGGCGCAGGCCTGCCGACAACCGCCCTGATAACCGACATGAACCAGCCGCTTGGCGATGCCGCAGGCAATGCGGTCGAAATCGTCAATTGCCTGGACTTTCTGGCTGGCCGCAAGGCGGGAACACGTCTCGAAAAGGTGGTTCTTGCCTTTGCTGCGGAAATGCTGGTGCAAGCCGGCAGCGCGGCCACTCTGGATGAAGGCGAGGCGCTGGCTGAGGCCGCCCTTTCCTCCGGGCGTGCCATGGAAGTCTTTGCGAGAATGGTCGCAGCACTTGGCGGGCCTGCGGACTTTGTCGATCATCCATCGCGTTACCTGCCATCGGCGCCGGTCATTCTCCCGGTTTCGGCTGAGCGCAGCGGCTGGCTGGCATCCTGTGCGACGCGCGATCTCGGCATGGTCGTTGTCGAGCTTGGCGGCGGCAGAAGAATGCCGTCAGACAAGATCGATCCTTCGGTCGGGATCTCCGATATCCTGCCGCTCGGCACAAAAGTGGAAAAAGGCGAACCAATCGCCAGCGTCCATGCGGCGTCCAGGGACGAAGCCGAACTTGCCGTCAAAAGGATTACGGCCTGCTACGGGATTGCTGACAGAGCCCCAGAGATCGGCGCGCCCATTATCGAGCGAATTACCTGACCAGCCGCATTTCGCCGCCCGATACCTTGAAAGACGATAATTGTTTCAGGAAGCTCATGCCAATCAGCATGTTGCTCAGCGCATTGTCCTTCAGCACCATGGCGTCAACATTCTGAACGCGGACCGCGCCGATTTCCACCCGGTCGAGCTTTACATAGGCTGCCATGGTCTGGCCGTTGGCGGTCGAGATCGCATATTTGTAATCGAGGCTGTTGACGCCGTAACCCAGTCGCCGGGCAATTGTCTCGTTGATGGCGACCATGGAGGCGCCGGTATCGACAAGCCCGTCGAAAGATTTGCCGTTGATGCGGAAGGCGGCGTTGAAATGGCCGCGAGCATCCGCCTTCAAATTGACGCCGCCGCCCAGCGAAACGGTTTCGGGCTTCGCGGCTTCGGATTTCACTTCAGCTTTTTCAGCTTCAGCTGCCGGACGCGGCTGAAACTTTTCCACCAGCGCCGGAATTTGCGTGGCGCTGACCGAAAGGCCAATAAGCAGAAAAATTGTGCGCGTCAGCAAATCGTCGCTCCTGAAAGGGCAGGGTTATTCTTGGGCAGGATAGACGTAAAACATGCTGAAATCTTAAAAGAAAAAGCCATTCGCCGCTTGTCGGGGCGGCGAATGGCGCAAACGGTTAAACGATGATGAACGGTCTTATTTCGTGCCGTACATACGGTCGCCCGCATCGCCGAGACCGGGAACGATATAGCCCTTTTCGTTCAGCTGCTTGTCGATCGCGGCGGTGTAGATCGGCACATCGGGATGTGCTTCACGGAAATTCTTGATGCCCTCGGGTGCGGCCAGCAGACACAGGAAGCGGATGTTCTTCGCGCCCCGCTCCTTCAGTTTTTCAACTGCAGCGATGGAGGAATTGCCGGTCGCCAGCATGGGATCGACGACGATGATGAGGCGCGCATCGAGGCTTTCGGGAGCCTTGAAGTAATATTCGACGGCCTCCAGCGTATCGTGGTCGCGATAGACACCGATATGGGCGACACGCGCAGAAGGCACGAGTTCGAGCATGCCTTCCAGCAGGCCGTTTCCGGCGCGCAGGATGGAGGCGAAAACCAGCTTCTTGCCCTCAAGCACCGGAGCCTCGATGGTTTCGAGCGGCGTATCGATGGTTTCCATCGTCATTTCAAGGTCGCGCGTCACTTCATAGCAGAGCAGCGTTGAAATTTCCCTGAGCAGGCGGCGGAAGCCGGCCGTCGAGGTTTCCTTCTTACGCATGATGGTAAGTTTGTGCCGCACCAGCGGATGTTCGATGACTGTGACGCCGTCCATGAAACTGGCCTTCCTTTTTATCTTGTGCCCTTGTCATTCACCGAAAGAGCGCTTTTCGCAAGCCTTCTTCGCGGTTTTACCCATGCGAACCGCAGCGTCAGGCGCCATCGAGTTTCGCAAGCAGTCGCGCGCGTGTTTCCTTGTCCACGAAGGCGCATTCCAGTGCGGTCCGTGTCATACGGTTGATCTCGGCATCGCTGAAGCCGAATGCGTCCGTGGCCAGCGCATATTCGCGGGCAAGCGAGGTGAAGAAGAACGGCGGATCGTCGGAATTGATGCAGAGGCGTACCCCTAAATCGCTGAGATTTTTCAAAGGGTGGCTGGTGAAATCGGGATAGACGCCAAGAGCGATGTTCGACCCCGGGCAAACCTCCAGAACCGTTCCCGTCTCAACCAGCCGGGCAACGAGATCGGCATCTTCGATGGCGCGCACGCCGTGGCCGATCCGCGCCGGCTTGACGAGATCGAGCGCATCGGCAACGCTTTCCGGGCCGCAGACCTCACCCGCATGGATGGTCAGCCCAAGGCCCGCATCGCGGGCAATATCGAAGGCGCGGGCGTAGTCTGCAACCCGGCCCATGCGCTCTTCGCCGGCCATATTGAAGCCGGTCACCAGCGGATGCCGGGCGCGGGCCGCATATTCCGCCGCCGCGATCACCCGTTCAGGACCGAAATGCCGCTCGCCGGTTACGATGATGCGGGTTTCGATGCCGGTTTTTTCTTTCGCAACCCGGATGCCTTCGGCGATACCGGCAAGATAGGCGTCTGCGCCGAGCCCGATGCGGTCACCATGGTCTGGCGAGATGATAATTTCGCTATAGATGGTGTTGGCCTGCGCAAGCTCGGTCAGATAGGTTTCCGTCAGGACCGCATAATCCTCATCCGTCTTGAACACCTGCGCCACCGCGTCATAACACTGGATGAATTCGGCAAAATCCGACCAGACATATTGGCCGTCACGCAGGAAGCCGCTGGTGTCTATGCCGTATTTCTCCGCCTGTTTCGCAACGAGGGCAGGCGGTGCCGCACCTTCGATGTGGCAGTGAATTTCCGCTTTCAGCAAATGTGATGTCAAATGAAGCTCCTGCCGTGAGAACCGGCCTCGATGCCAAGATGGTGGGCGATGCTTTCGCCGATATCGGCGTAGCTTGAACGGATGCCGACGTCACGCGAGCGAATGCCCGGTCCGAATGCCATGATCGGCACCCGTTCGCGTGTATGGTCCGTGCCCCGCCATGTGGGGTCGCAACCGTGGTCGGCGGTGAGAAGGGCGATATCTCCCGGTTTCATCTTGCGATGGATTTCGGGAATACGGGCGTCGAAAGCCTCAAGGGCGGCGGCATAACCGGCAACGTCGCGGCGGTGGCCATAAAGCATGTCGAAATCGACGAAATTGGTGAAGACAAGATCGCCGTTTTCGGCCTCGTCGATGGCGTGCAGCGTCGCATCCATCAGGGCGGCGTTGCCGTTTGCCTTGATGACGCGCGAAACACCCTGATGGGCATAGATATCGCCGATCTTGCCGATCGCGTGCACTTTCCGGCCAGCTTCGACAAGGCGGTCGAGCAACGTCGGTTCGGGCGGCGGAACGGAGAAATCGCGGCGGTTACCGGTGCGCTCAAAAGTGGCGACGGTCTCGCCGATGAAGGGGCGGGCAATGACACGGCCGATATTCAGCGGATCGAGCAGTTTGCGCACTGTCTCGCAGAGCGCGATAAGCCGCTGCAGCCCGAAATGGGTCTCATGTGCAGCGATCTGGAACACGGAATCGGAAGAGGTGTAGCAGATCGGCTTGCCGGTCCTGATGTGCTCTTCGCCAAACTTGGCGATGATCTCGGTGCCGGAAGCGTGGCAATTGCCGAGGATGCCGGGAATATCGGCCTCTTTGCAGATGGCTTCCACCAGTTCCGGAGAAAAGGCGTCCCCCTCGGTCGGAAAGTATCCCCAGTCGAAAGTGACGGGCGTGCCCGCGATTTCCCAATGTCCGGAGGGCGTATCCTTACCCTTGGAGATTTCACTGGCGGAGCCATGCAGACCGAAAATACGCTCCGGTCGCTCCATGCCGGCGGGAATGTCGCCGCTTGACTGGCTGGCAATCTCGAGCAGGCCAAGCGAGCACATGTTCGGCAGTTTCAGCGGACCTGACCGAAGCCCCGCTTTGTCTGCTGCACCCGCCGCGCAGAATTCGGCGATGTGGCCGAGCGTATTGGCGCCAAGGTCGCCATAACGCTCCGCGTCAGGCGCGCCGCCGACGCCGAAGGAATCCAGAACGAGAAGAAATGCTCTTGCCATAACTCACCGAAACAAATTGCGCCGACGGGCAATGTCAGGCCGAACTGTCGTTATAGATCAGCAAAACGTGAAGAAGGAAGTGATTTTATGAACCATCTGGTAAAACCAGATGCTCAATCCTCGTCCCGTTTCGATTTCGGCGCGTTGAGATTGCGCAGGACGTACCAGCCGGCCGCAACCACCATTGCCGCCAGAATATACCAGGTCACGGCGTAGGACAGATGGTTGTTGGGGAAGATGAGCATGGTCTTGCCGCCGACCGGAAAGCCGCCCGGATTGGGTGTCGCATCAGCATCGACATAGAACGGCGCGACATCGGAAAGGCCGGATGCCTGCGATATCTGCGGGATGTTGCGGGAGTACCAGCGCCCATTTGCCGGATCGTTGGTTCGCAGGAAAAGCCCGCCGGTTTCCGGCGCACGCATCAATCCGACGATCTCGACATTTCCGGCGGGTTCGCCTTCCCGCCTCGAGGACGGGTCCCGTTTGTCGGAAGGCACGAAGCCGCGATTGACGATGACGCTTGAACCGTCTTCGCGCCTGAGCGGCGTCATCACCCAGTAGCCGGGGCCGAGATCGCTGACCGTATAGACCTGAACTTGTTTGTCATTAAGGAAGGTGCCGGACAGTTTTACACGGCGATATTCATAGCCAGCGGGATCGGTTAGGGCCGGCCATTCGGCAGCAGCAGGGGCTTCGACGGGGGCGGCATGGGCGCGGGCTTCGATACGCGCGATCAGGTCGAGCTTCCAGGAAAGACGTTTGACCTGCCATGTCCCGAGCGCAAGCAGAGAGCCCGTCAGGACAATGGTTAGAAACAGGACGACGATTGCCGCGGGGCGGATACGGCGCTTCTGCGGGGTGGTTGTCGATGGATCGGTCATGGTTTCACAGTCCTTGCAAGGCCATGCGGCTTGCCACGGCAGCGCTTTTGGCCGCAGGCATCCGGTCTTCCAGCAAATAACCCCATAAATCGCACCACGATTCATGGGGTTATGTGTTGGTGCGTTAGCCGGCCCGCCGGAAAACCGGCAGGCCGTTGATCTATGCTGCTCAGGGCAGGTTCTTCACATCTTCGATGTGCAGCGGCATCATGTTCTTGTTCATGTTGTACATGACCCAGAGCGAGCCGGAGAGCGTGATCAGGAGCACCACGACGGTGAAGATCAGCGCCATGAAGGTCCAGCCGCCTTCGGACCTGGTGTCCATGTGCAGGAAGTAGATCATGTGCACGAAGATCTGGATGACGCCGAGACCCATGATCGCGATGACGAGCAGGGTCTTGTTTTCAAGAACGTCGCCCATGACCAGCCAGAAGGGGATCGCTGTCAGGATAACCGACAGGACAAAGCCGATCATGTAGCTTTTGAACGTGCCGTGGCTGGCGCCATCATGGTGATGGTCGTCGCCATGCGCGTCGTGGTGTGCGTGTGCTTCGGAACTCATCACAGAACTCCCATGAGATAGACGAAGGAGAAGACGCCGATCCAGATGACGTCAAGGAAGTGCCAGAACATCGACAGGCACATCAGACGGCGCTTGTTGGCTGCGATCAGACCGTGCTTGGAGACCTGGAACATCAGCGTGACGAGCCAGATAATGCCGAAGGTAACGTGCAGACCGTGCGTGCCGACCAGCGCGAAGAAGGCGGAGAGGAAGGCCGAACGCTGCGGGCCTGCGCCTTCCGCGATCAGGTGATGGAACTCGTAAAGTTCCACGGCAAGGAAGGCGAGGCCGAAGAGGCCGGTCACGCCAAGCCACACCAGTGTCGACTTCACCTTCTTCTTTTCCATTTCCAGCATGGCAAAGCCATAGGTGATGGAGGAGAAGAGCAGGAAGCCGGTATTGATCGCCACGAGCTTCAGATCGAACAGGTCGGCGCCCGAAGGACCGGCCGCATAGTTGCGGCCGACAACGGCATAGGTGGCAAACAGGGTCGCGAAGATGAGGCAGTCGCTCATCAGGTAGAGCCAGAAGCCCAGCGAGGTGCCGTTCTCCGGGTGATGGTCTTCCTTCAGGTAGAAGACCGGTGGTTCAGCGCCGTCGACGCTTTGTGCAGGTGCATGAGCCATATTCGTTACGCCTGTTCAGCAAGCAGCTTCGTACGTTCCGCCTCGACTGTCGAAACATCGGAAGCCGGAATGTAGTAATCGCGGTTGTAGTTGAAGGTATGGGCGATCGAGACCGCGATGATGGCGAGCATGGACAGAGCCGCCAGCCACCAGATGTGCCACACCAACGCAAAGCCGAGCACCACGCTGATGGCGCTGATGATGACGCCTGCGCCGGTATTCTTCGGCATATGGATCGGGATGTAACCTTCAAGCGGACGAACATAACCGCGCTTCTTCATATCCGCCCAGGCGTCGACGTCATGGACGACCGGCGTGAAGGCGAAGTTGTAGGCCGGCGGCGGCGACGAGGTCGACCACTCCAGCGTACGCCCATGATAGGGATCGCCGGTAACGTCACGCAGCTGATCGCGCTTGAGGAAGCTGACGATGAGCTGGATGACGAAGGAGGCGATGCCGAGCGCGATCAGGAAGGCGCCGAAGGCCGCGATCACGAACCAGATCTGCAGCGAATTGTCCTCGAACTGGCTGATACGGCGGGTCACGCCCATCAGGCCGAGAATGTAGAGCGGCATGAAGGCGAAATAGAAACCGATGAACCAGAACCAGAAGGACAGCTTGCCCCAGAAAGGATCGAGGCGGTAACCGAAGGCCTTCGGGAACCAGTAGACGATACCCGCGAGCACACCGAACACAACGCCGCCGATGATGGTGTTGTGGAAGTGGGCGATGAGGAACAGCGAGTTGTGCAGCACGAAGTCCGCCGGCGGAACGGCAAGAAGAACGCCGGTCATGCCGCCGATGACGAAGGTGATCATGAAGCCGATCGTCCACAGCATCGGGACATCGAACTTGATGCGGCCCTTATACATGGTGAAGAGCCAGTTGAAGATCTTCGCACCCGTCGGGATCGAGATGATCATCGTGGTGATGCCGAAGAAGGCGTTCACGCTTGCGCCGGAACCCATGGTGAAGAAGTGGTGCAGCCACACGACATAAGCGAGGATGGTGATGACGCCCGTGGCGTAGACCATCGAGGCATAACCGAAAAGGCGCTTGTTGGAGAAGGTCGAGACGATTTCCGAGAAGACGCCGAATGCCGGCAGGACCAGAATGTAAACTTCGGGATGGCCCCAGATCCAGATGAGGTTGACATACATCATCGGATTGCCGCCGAGATCGTTGGTGAAGAAGTTCGTGCCAACGTAGCGGTCGAGGGTGAGAAGCGCGAGCGTGCCGGTCAGGATCGGGAACGAGGCCACGATCAGGATGTTCGAACACAGCGACGTCCAGACGAAGATCGGCAGGCGCATCATGGTCATGCCAGGTGCGCGCATCTTGATGATCGTGACGATCAGGTTGATACCTGAGAGCGTCGTTCCCACACCGGCGATCTGTAGGCCCCAGATGTAATAATCCACGCCCACACCCGGACTGCCGTCAATGCCGGAAAGCGGCGGATAGGCAAGCCAGCCGGTCTGCGCATATTCACCGATGAACAGCGAGATCATGGTGATGACGGCGCCGGCCGTGGTCATCCAGAAGGAGAAGTTGTTGAGGAAGGGGAACGAAACGTCGCGTGCGCCGATCTGCAGCGGCACGACGAAGTTCATGAGACCGGTGATCATCGGCATGGCCATGAAGAAGATCATGATGACGCCATGGGCCGTGAATATCTGGTCGTAGTGGTGCGGCGGAAGGTAACCTTCCGATCCGCCGGAAGCGATCGCCTGCTGGACGCGCATCATGATGGCATCGGCGAAACCGCGCAGCAGCATGACCAGCGCCAGGATGATGTACATGATACCGATCTTCTTGTGATCGATGCTCGTGAACCATTCATTCCAGAGATAGCCCCAGAGGCGGAAATAGGTAAGCGCGCCGACGACGGCGATACCGCCCAGAGCCACCGCCGCGAAGGTCGCGACGAGAATGGGCTCGTGAAGCGGGATGGACTCCCATGTCAGCTTCCCGAACAGGAACGACGTTTGATCGGAATTGACGATCATTTTTAGCCTCTTGCGATTCTAAGACATAAGATCGGCGCAGCCATTGGCCGCGCCGCATAATGCCGGGACGTATCCGTCAGCCAGCGACTTGTTTCGTTTCCGGCAGCGCCGCAGGCTCGAAAGTCTGACCTTCGATGGCAGCCGGAGTGGATTGAGGACCGCTGGCGACGCCATAAGGCGCAAGCGGCGTGCAGACGACGGAGTTCAGCGCCTTGGCGATGTCGATGCCTTCCTTGCCGCCGCCGCCCTTGGCGTCGATATGCATCATGTCGCGCATGCAGAGCTTGTTCGGCTCGACGCAGCGGTTGAGGATGGCGCTGTAGAGTTCCGGATCGACGGAAGCGAAATACTGAACCGGCTCACGCTCCGACGGCTTGGCGAATTCGAGATATTCCTGACGGCCGAAGCCCTTGCCGCCTTCCTTCGCCTTTGCCACCCACTGGTCGAAGCCCTGCTGGCTCATGCCATGGAACTTGAAGCGCATATGGGAGAAGCCGGGGCCGGAGAAGTTGGCCGAGAAGCCGTCATAGACGCCTTCCTTGTTGATGACGGCGTGCAGCTTGGTCTGCATGCCGCCCATGGCGTAAATCTGACCGGCAAGTGCGGGAACGAAGAAGGAGTTCATCGCGGTCGTGCCGGTGATCTTGAAGTTGATCGGAACATCAACAGGAGCGGCAAATTCATTGACGCTGCCGATACCGAGTTCGGGATAGAAGAACAGCCACTTCCAGTCCATCGCCACCACTTCGACCGTGATCGGCTTGGTCTCGGCGGTCACCTGACGGTTTTCGTCGATACGCTCCAGAGGGCGGTAGGGGTCAAGACGGTGGGTGGAAATCCAGGTGACCGTGCCGAGCATCAGGATGATGGCGACCGGGGCCGACCAGATCACCATTTCAAGGCGTGTCGAGTGGTGCCACTCGGGATCGTAATCCTCCGCTTTCGCCGATTCGCGATACTTCCACGCGAAGAACAGCGTAAGCACGATGACCGGAACGATGATAAGCAGCATCAGAACCGTGGACGTGATGATGAGGTCGCGCTGCTGGATGGCGACGTCACCCGAAGGGTTCATCACCACGAGGTTGCAGCCGCTGAGCAACAGCAGTGCCGGGATTGCCAGAAGGGCGGACGGGAGTTTTTTGATCATGCGCACGTTCTTTGGACTCGTACAGTTTGGATTATGCCGCGATTAATTGCCGAACATCATTTTTGAAATGAGGTATATTGTCGCGGTGCAGCGAAACCTTCGCGATGCACCATGTGCGGGCAGAGCTGCGTTTGAAGACGGAGCGGCTGCATTATCGCATAGCGAGCTTCCTGGGCAAGCCTTCTTATCAAACTTCATTTGACCTTACGGAAGGTGCGTGTGACAATCCGTCGCATCGTAACGCAACGGAAGAGGAGCCGGCGCGTTACAGGAAATGGTTCGTCCATGACGCAGGAGGGATATTATGAGTTATAGCAATGCTGCTCCATCTTTTGGGCAGGCGCCGGAAGCCAACGGTCATGGAACCGATCCGGTCAAGGTCGATCCGGATCGCATCACAATTGCGGTCATTCTTGCGAGAATGACGGAGTTTTTCGACTTCTTTATCTACGCCATTGCCTCCGCGCTCGTTTTTCCGCATGTTTTCTTCTCCTTCGTCGATCCGCTGACGGCAACCCTTTATTCCTTTGCGGTCTTCTCTCTGGCCTTTATCGCAAGGCCGATCGGCTCGCTGATCTTCCTCCAGATCGACCGAAAGTTCGGCCGTGCCGTCAAGCTGATGGCGGCGCTGTTCACGCTCTGTGGTTCAACGATGGCGATCAGCTTTCTTCCGTCCTATGCGGAAGCCGGCATGCTCGCTCCCTGTCTTCTCGCGGTATTCCGCATCGGTCAGGGTCTCGGCCTTGGCGGCGCATGGGATGGTCTCGTCTCATTGCTCGCCATGAATGCACCGCCGAAGCAGCGCGGCTGGTACGCTATGATGCCGCAGATCGGCGCGGCGATGGGTTTCGGTCTCGCCAGCGCGTTCTTCATCGTCTTCGTCACACAGCTTTCCAATGCGGAATTTCTCGCCTGGGGCTGGCGTTTCCCGTTCTTTGTGGCGCTGGCGCTCAATGTGCTCGCGCTCTTTGCCCGCCTGCGCATGATCGTGACGCCGGAATTCCAGGCCATGCTTGAACAGCACGAGCTGGAGCCGCGCCCCATGTTCAAAATGCTGCGCTCGCAGTTTCCAGTTGTGGTCACGGGTGCGTTCGTGCCGCTGGCAAGCTTCGCGCTCTTCCATCTGGTCACGGTTTTCCCGCTGAGCTGGGTTTCCCTCAACACCACCCAGCGCGTTTCGGACTTCCTGTTTGTGCAGTTTGTCAGCGCCATCATCGCCGGCGGCATGATCGTGGTGTCTGGTGTTCTCGCCGACAGGATCGGCCGACGGAAGCTTCTGGCTTTCGCCGCAGTGCTGATCGGTCTTTTCAGCCTTGTGGCACCGCTGCTTCTGAGTTCGGGCGATATCGGTCGCTATCTTTTCGTCTTGATCGGCTTTGCGCTGCTTGGTCTGTCCTTCGGTCAGGCGGGCGGTGCGCTAGCTTCCCGCTTCAGCCGTGAATACCGCTATACCGGTGCCTCCATCACCTCGGATATTTCCTGGCTGATCGGTGCCGGTTTCGCCCCGCTTGTCGCACTTGGATTTTCGTCCAAATTCGGACTGTTTGCGGTCGGAATTTACCTCATGTCAGGTGCGGTCTGCACGCTGGTAGCCCTCTGGTTCAGTCGAACGCTGGACATGCCGTCGGAGTGAACAGGGCAATTTAACAACCTCTGCAGCCATTGCGCCGCGGAATCCTGTCGGATTTCGCGGCGTTTTTGTTTTTTTATTGCGTCAGGACGATTTTAATCTTGACTCACGCTTTCATAAAATATTATGTAAGCAATACTGACATAATTCAGTGTGTCTCATTGTCGGAATTGCCGGCCATCAGGGAACGCCATGCGAACGATGACGATCATTATTTGCGAGAAAGCGGCCATTGCCGCCACGCCGTTTGACGGCCGCAAAACGACCGTTCGCGCCATTAAACGCCGATAAGCAGCAGAATGAGGAGCAGCCAGGTCGCCTGCGGCTCCGCCCGCAGAGTGCCGGCTGACGCGCCGGGTTTCGGGAAAGAGGGCGATGCCGCGCGAAATGCGCAACGAGAGGAGAGTGCCTTGAGCGTGACGGAGCAAAAATTCGGCCTTTACGATGCGGCTTTTGAAAAAAGCAGCTGTGGCGTCGGTTTCATCACCCGCAAGGACGGCGTGCAGACGCATGATGTGCTGAAGCGCGGCCACGAGGCGCTCTGTGCCGTGCCGCATCGCGGCGGCATGTCGGCGGAAGGTGTCGGCGATGGTGCCGGCGTGTCGCTCGACCTGTCGTTGTCATTTTTCCAGAAGCTGACGGGTAATGATGCCTTGCAGGCCGGTCGCTTCGGCGTCGGCAATTTTTTCCTGCCGCAGAATTCCGCTTTCCACGGTGAGGCGGTCGGTATCATCGCAAACGCCCTCAAGGAGCAGGGGTTTTCGGTCCTGCTTGCCCGCGATGTACCGGTCAATGACGCGGCTATCCGCCCTGCCGCCATCCCTTACCAGTTGCCGATCCGGCAATGGGTCTTTTCGGCTCCTGCCGAATGCGCAACCCTCGCCGAATTCGACTGGCGCATCCACAAGGCGCTGCTGGCCATTGAGGCGCTTGCCTATACCGTGCCGGAACTCGCCGGCTTTTATCCGCTGTCGCTCAGCGCCCGCACGCAGGTTCTGAAGGGTCGCCTGAACTCGCATGAGGTCATGCCCTATTTCTGTGACCTCACCGATCCGCGCCATGAAGTACATACGATGTATTTCCACACGCGGTTTTCCACCAATACCGATCCGCATCCCTCCATGGCGCAGCCCTTCCGCCTGATGGCGCATAATGGCGAACTCAATACCGACAAGAAGAACCGGCTGTCTGAAGCGGCTGTGGCGCTGGCGAAGAATGCCAGCATCATCCGGCCGAAGGGCCAGTCGGATAGCTGCCGTCTGGATCAGACCCTGCAGGCACGGGTAATGGAAGACGGTCTCGACCTCGTCACTGCCGTCGTCTCGATGATGCCGCCAGCCTGGGAAAATGACGATACCCTGTCACCGGGCGTGAAGGCGATGCTGGAATATTTCTCGCTTTATGAGGAGAAGAATGACGGCCCGGCCGCGCTGATCTTCGGCGATGGCACCATCATCGGTGCGCGGCTCGATCGCCTCGGCCTGCGCCCGCTGCGCACCGTCGAGACGGAAGACTATCTCTGCGTCATGTCGGAGGCCGGGCAGATCGCGTTTCCGGCGGAAAGCGTCATCCGTCGCGGCCGCGTCGAGGCGGGCGGCATGCTTTATTACGATCACGCCGAGCGTCGTGCTTTTTCCACGGTCGAGGCGCTGGAGCTTCTGGCCTCGCGCCGGGACTATCCGTCGCTATTGTCTGAAGCACGCGTGATGCTTGAGGACCTGCCGGAAGTGCCGGCGGAAAAGCAGGGCTCGCCCCTTCGTTACAATGGCGATCTGGAACGGCATCAGCGCTACGTCGCCTATTCGCATAATCAGGAAAGCTTCAAGTTCCTGATGGACCCGATGTTGGCATCAGGCGCGGAAAAAATCTCGGCCATGGGTTATGGCAATGCCATCAACGCGCTCTCCGATCAGGAAGGCGGGGTGGCGAAGTATTTCTCGCAACGCTTCGCGCAGGTTACCAATCCGCCGCTCGACAGCATTCGCGAGGCCGATGGCATGACGTTGCGTGTGGCGCTGGGCGCAAAGCCGAACAGCGGCGCGAAGAAGGCCCGCCAGATCGTCGTGCGCTCTCCGATCCTGACCCATCTCGATATGCTGCGTATTCGCGAACAGTCGGAAACGCCCGTTCGCCGTTTCGAAATGCTCTATTCGCCGGTCTTCGATGTTACGGAGGCCAATGAAACGGCCCTGCGGCAGGCAATTGATGGCCTCTGCGATGAGGTTGTGGCTTTCGCGGCTGAGGAAGGCGGCATCGCCGTCATCACCGACCGGCATGTCTCGGCTGGCCGCGCCGCTCTGCCGATGATCATGGTCGTTTCCGCCATCAATCAGCGGCTGATCGAGGAAGGTCTGCGGCTGCGCGTGTCCCTGATCGTTGAAAGCGGACAATTTTCTTCCTCGCATCACATCGCAGCAGGCCTCGGTTTTGGTGCTTCGACGGTCTATCCGCTCGGCGTGCAGTTCCGTGCGGAGGAAAAATTCGCCGCCGATGCCGACAAGGCGTTCAAGCGTTTTGCCAAGGCTGCTGAAAAGTCGCTGATGAAGACCATGGGCAAGGTCGGGCTGTGCACGGCGGAAAGTTATATCGGCGGCGAGTTCTTCGAACCGAATTTCCTCGATACCAGCGATCCGGTGCTGAAGCGCTATTTCCCGAATGTGAAGACCCCGGTCGGTGGCGTCACCTTCGCCGTTATCGCGCAGGCGGTGGCCGACTGGCATCGCAAGGCGCTATCGGTGAAGGGCGAAAACGACATTCCGCTGCTCGGCCTCTTCAAGGAACGCGCGGAAGGCGCCGGCCATTCCTATGGCACGACGGCGGTGCGCGGTTTCGTGGACATGACGGAAGAAAAGATCGGTTTCGACAAGGGAACCGAAAACGAGGAGATGCTGCGTCTTTTGCCGCTCAACCGGCTGGAGGATGCTTTCGGTCTCAACGATGCGGCCTATTATCACAACAGCTTCGACCGGCTGACCCCTGACGCCATCGACAAATTCGAGGTAACGCCCGGTTACCGCGCCTTCGCCCGCATGATGGCGGAGGAAAGGGCGCGCCGCCCCGCCGCTTTGCGCGATGTTCTGGAATTGCCGGCCGATGTGACCTTCGCCGGTTCCGCAGAAGAATTCCGCCGGGAAATGGGCCGCTTTTCCCGGCAGGGCAATAACAGCTTCATGGTGCGCGGATTGCGCTGCGAAGAGGCGGGAGACGGCGCTTTCCGGCTGCAGCTGACCGGCCCGCACGGTCATGAGCTTGCCCGGCTTGCTGCGCTCGGCCAGTCGCTGCTCGACCGTTTCGGTGCGGATATTCCCGGCCACTGGCTGGAAGGTAGCGCGCTCATGGTTCAGGCGAAGGGCGAAGCCTCCGCTTATCTCTCGCTTATCCGCACCGCGCCGGAAAGCATCCCGCTCGATGCCGTTCAGAAGGCGAGCGAGATCACCAAGACCCTCGCATCGGGCGCCATGAGCCATGGTGCGCTGGTGGCCGCCGCCCATGAGGCGGTTGCCCACGGTACCAACATGGTCGGCGGCATGTCCAACTCGGGCGAGGGCGGCGAGCATATTTCCCGTTACGGCACCATTCGCGCCTCGCGCATCAAGCAGTTCGCTTCCGGCCGCTTCGGCGTCTGGGCCGGCTATCTTGCCGATCCGATGCTGGAGGAAATAGAGATCAAGATCGGCCAGGGCGCAAAGCCCGGCGAGGGCGGGCAGTTGCCGTCTCCCAAGGTAACGGTGGAAATCGCCGCCGCGCGTGGCGGCACGCCGGGTGTCGAACTCGTCTCGCCGCCGCCGCATCACGATACCTATTCGATCGAGGATCTGGCCCAGCTCATCCATGACGCCAAGGCAGCGCGCGTGCGCGTCATCGTCAAGCTGGTCTCGTCGGAAGGCATCGGCACGATTGCGGTCGGCGTCGCCAAGGCGGGTGCGGATGTCATCAATGTCGCCGGCAATACCGGCGGCACGGGTGCAGCCGCCGTCACCAGCCTCAAATATACCGGCCGTGCGGCGGAAATCGGCATCGCCGAGGTGCATCAGGCGCTCTGCGCCACCGGACTTCGCGCCAAGGTACTGCTGCGTTGCTCCGGCGCGCACCAGACGGCGAGCGACGTGGTGAAATCAGCGCTTCTCGGTGGCGACAGTTTCGAGTTCGGCACGACGGCGCTGATGATGCTGAAATGTGTCATGGCCAAGAACTGCAACATCAAGTGCCCGGCCGGTCTCACCACCAATCAGGAAGCCTTCAACGGCGATCCGCGAGCGCTGGCGCAATATCTCATGAACATCGCCCATGAAACGCGTGAGATTCTGGCAGGCCTTGGGGTCGCCTCGCTACGGGAAGCCCGTGGTCGTTCCGACCTTCTTCATCTCCTCGATCATCCGGCAAGCGTCGGCCAGCTTGACCTCCGGGCAATGCTTGCCGTGGTCGAAGAGGTGAAGATCGACAGCCCCGTTTATATGGAAAAGGACTTCGCACTCGACGATGCCTTCATCGAACTCGTGCGCTCGGCCCTGGTCGACAGCAGGCGCGAGAACATCGAGCTTGGCGGCAATCGTTTCCTCAACAATTGCAACAAGAGCGTCGGCGGCCAGCTCGCCGTCGATATCGAGCGCATGCTGAACCACGAGCTTTCCGACGAGCAAATGGATGCGCTTCCTGCTGTGAAGCGTGACAGTCGTGGGCGTCGTTTTCTGGAGGCGGGTTCGGTGCGTATCGATACGTACGGTTCCGCCGGGCAGTCTTTCGGCGCTTTCTGCAATGACGGCATGGTCATGGTCCATACCGGCACGTGCAATGACGGCGTCGGCAAAAGCGCATGCGGCGGCACCATTGTCGTGCGCTCCCCGGGCGGCGGTTCGGAAGAGGCGGGTGGCAACGTGCTGGTCGGCAATTTCGCGCTGTTCGGCGCCACCGGCGGCCGCACTTTTGTGGAAGGGCAAGCCGGTGACCGTTTCGCGGTGCGCAACTCCGGTGCCACCGCCGTGGTCGAAGGCGTGGGCGATTTCGCCTGTGAATATATGACCAACGGTGCGGTCCTCAACCTCGGCAGTTTCGGCAAGGGTTTCGGCAACGGCATGAGTGGCGGTTTCGTCTATCAGTATGATCCCTATGGCGATCTGCCGAAGAAGGTCAGCCACGATTCGATCCTGCTCGGCTCGATCACCGGTGAGGACGAACAGGCCGCAATCCACAATCAGGCCGTTCACCAGCTTTTGACCTGGCATGTGTCGGAAACCGGCTCGGCCAAGGCAGCGTGGCTTCTGGAAAACTGGGAGAGCGAACAGCACAATTTCGTCTACGGCATGCCGCGCGCCCTGCTGCTTTATCAGGACAGCGACGAAATTCTGAAGGCTAAGCCCCGCAAGGAGCTGCTGGAAGAACTGGCGTCTGCGCTAGCCGCCCATCAGGTGCGGAAGTTCAAACTCGCCTATCGCGACCGCAAAGCCGTTTTGAACGGAACTGTGCCGGGTCATAGTGAGACGGATACGGAAGACATGTATGCGCTCATCAACAACTACACGGTGTTGAGCATGGCGCAGGCAATCGCCCTGCAACGGCTGCCGCTGGCATCCGGCCCCTCCGATCCCGCCATCGAAAAAGCCGTGCGCAATCTCGTCCTCACGGAAGATTATGCGCTGATGCAGCGGCTGCTGAAATATGCACGCGAGGCGCTTTCCGACCATAGTGACGAACAGCTTGCGGTGATGATCGCCGCCAAGCGCCTCGATGACTACAAGCAGGCGCTGGCGCGCCGCAACATATGGTCGGTGGACAGCCCCGGCACCTATGGCTGGATCATTCAGCAGAACCGGAAAAACATCGAGAAGATCGGCCGTCTGCCGGGCTTCGAAGAGCTTTTCGCGGCACGCGCCATTCCAGATCTTGCCACCGCATCCAGCCACAACAAGGCAGCATGATGAAGATACCTTATATTCCGCAGGACGCACCCTTTAACGGTGACCAGCGTGCCTGGCTTTCCGGTTTTCTAGCCGGTCTTCACTCCCGCACCGCCATCGGCATGGAAACATCGGTTGCCGCTGCGGCCCCGCGGGCAGCGGCCAGCGTGCTGAATGTCCTCGTTGGCACCCAGACCGGCAATGCCGAAGCGCTGGCGATGGATATCGCTGCCGCGGCCCGTGCACAGGGCATGCAGCCCGTAGTGACGGCGCTGGATGATGTCTCGATGGCTGGTCTCAGCGGCATGAAGCGGGTCATCGTCGTAACCTCCACCTATGGCGAAGGCGAAATGCCTGACAATGCCCAGCTTTTCTGGGAGGCGCTCGCCGCTGAAAACGCGCCGCGTCTGGACGAGATGAATTTCGCCGTGCTTGCGCTGGGCGATACCGGTTATGACGGCTTCTGCCAGGCGGGCAAGCTCATCGACACGCGGTTCGAACAACTCGGCGGCAAGCGCATGAAGACGCGTATCGACTGCGATATCGACTTCGAGGATGCGGCCGCAGCATGGATCGGTGAGACCCTGCCGCTTGCACGCGCCATCGATGGCGGCAGCGCGGCGGCGGCCATGTCTGTCGTCGCCGAGCCGCCGGCACGGGCAAAACAGGGATGGAGCCGCAAGAACCCCTATTCGGCTGAGGTAAGCATCAATCGCCTTCTTTCCGGACCTGCATCGTCGAAGGAAATTCGCCACTACGAGTTTGATCTCGGCGAAAGTGGCCTCGATTACGAGGCGGGCGATGCTCTTGGCGTCGTTCCCCTCAACGACCCAAAGTTGGTGGGTGCGCTGCTCGAACGCTTCGGAGCTGGTACAGACAGCGAAGTCGCCGGGCTGGACCGGCCGATCGGCGATGCGCTTCTGAACATGTTCGAGATTTCGACGCCCTCACGAGAGCTGGTCGCCGAAATTGGCAAGCGTGCAGGACATGAAGAACTCAGCCACATCCTTGCGAATGGAGACAGGGAACAGCTTTCCGCCTTTCTCTGGAGCAAGGATATTCTCGACCTGCTTGATCTCGGCGGAAAGTCCGTATTCGACCTTGCCGAATTCGTGACGTTCCTGAAGCCATTGCAGCATCGCGCCTATTCCATCTCTTCCAGCCCTCTGGTTGCGGAAAACAGCGTGCATCTGACGATCGCCAGCGTGCGGTATCGCGCCGAAGGCCGCGATCGTGGTGGCGTGTGCTCCACCTATCTCGCGGACCGGGTGGAAGCGGGTGAGAATGCCGGGATTTTCGTCTCGCCCAACAAGGCGTTTCGTGTGCCGCAGGATAATGATGCGCCTATGATCATGGTGGGACCGGGCACGGGTATCGCGCCGTTCCGGGCATTTTTGCAGGAACGGCAGGCGCGCGGCGCAAAGGGCAGGAACTGGCTGTTTTTTGGCGATCAGCACCGGCGGTCGGATTTCATCTATGAAGATGAACTTGGCGACATGAGCCGCGATGGCGTGCTGACCCGTCTCGATCTCGCCTTTTCACGCGATCAGGCGGAAAAGATCTACGTCCAGACCCGCATGCAACAGAACGGCAAGGCTCTCTATCAATGGCTTGAAGAGGGCGGCTATTTCTACGTCTGCGGTGACGCGACGCGCATGGCGAAGGATGTCGATGACAGCTTGCACCGGATCGTTATTGACGAGGCCGGCATCTCGGCGGAAGCGGCAAGCGATTATGTAAACCGGCTGAAGCGCGAAAAGCGCTATCTGCGCGATGTTTATTAGAGATTACCGATAGCACAGGACTGCCCTGCTCCAGAAAGCTCAGCAATTGGAGCAGGTGGTTTCCGCGTCGCGTTGCTTGAAGAAATAGTCGCGCCCGATCGTGATCGACTTAACACCAGTGGAGGAGAGGTCCGTCATGAACATCAGCAATTCATGCGGGATGGAAAGCTCGACATGAATGAGAAAACTTTCCGCTACCAGCAAGCGTGTCGGAACCGCCACTGACGATCCAACGGCATAAGGCCTCTGATCTTTCTCATTCCATGACCAGGCGATTTTAGCCTGTTTCTGCTTGTCGATCGTGATACCGCTGATTGTCAGTTGCAGACCTTTCGTGCTGTAAGGCGCAAAGACAGCTGCCGCGACGTTCTGCATGTTTTTGAGATAGGCCTTGTCGACGGAGCCCGTTTTCGAGATCAGGTCGTTGATCGTGGCGGCGGCGCTCGTTGATCGCTTAAAAGTATTGTAGCCGATCGTAAGTTCGAAGGACGTCACATAAAGCGCGAGCAATATCGGGAAAAGGATTGCGAATTCTACCGCGCCAACGCCGCGGCGATCTTTTGCGAAGCGTGCAATGAGCGCGATGAGACGCAGTTTGCCGTTCATGACGGCGACCAACAACCCTGCCATTATGAGCCCCCGCTTGTGGTGTATTTCTCGTTCATGAAAGCATCGGTCGCGACAATGAGGAAATGCGAGGGCATCGATCCGTCAGCCGGACGTACTTTGGTGAGATACGGCCGGATGATATCGGCAGTAACGCGCCAGCGATAATAGACACGCAGCATGTTGATCGTCTCCGGGCCGCCCGGCTTGAAACCAAATTGTGATGTGTCGAGAACGTAATATTCGCCGGCAGGTCTCAAGGGTATCGTCGTTGGAATATCCTTGAAGGCGGTAAAGGAGCGAAGGTCGATATAGAGCTTCTGTTCCTGTTTGATCTCATCTGCCGAGCAGGTGATCATCACCGAAACTTCATTGCAGAAACTCTTGCGAAAATCCTCTTTTGAGATCGAACTGCTGATCTGCCCGGTGCGCAGACGCCGCGCCATATTCTCCGTGGCATTGGCGACGACCTGTTCCGCCATCATGGCGAGGAAGGTCTCGATGATCGCAAAAACGACGAGGAAATAGGGAATCGCGAGGATCGCGAATTCGATGGCCGCTGTCCCGTCTCGCGAGACGCCGAATTTTTCCAGCAATGGCTTCAGTCTGGCCAGTCGCATGTGGTGGTTTCGACCTCTAGAATATGCGCCAGGCGCAACCGTTGAATTTGTTGCGGACCATAACCAGCCGGTATTTACATTCAGTTACCTCGATATTTTATACTTTAGTGATTCACAAAAGTGGCACAGTCTATAAATGCAAAAGGCCAGACATATTGCCGGGCCTTCATTGAACAGGGATAAATGACCGCTTATTCAGCGTCCGCTTTCGACAGAACCTCAAGGGTGGGTGTCGAGGTGATGTTGTAGCCGCAATCCACATAATGGCATTCGCCCGTAACGCCGCGTGACATGCCCGACAGCAGGTAAAGCGCCGATCCGCCGATATCGTCGATATCTGCCGTCCGCCGTAGCGGCGCATTTTTCTGGTTCCAGGCGTAGATCGCACGCGCATCCGAGATGCCTGCACCTGCCAGTGTGCGGACCGGGCCGGCCGAGATGGCGTTGACGCGGATGTCGCGCGGACCGTAGTCAGCGGCGAGATAGCGAACGGACGCCTCAAGTGCAGCCTTGGCGACACCCATGACGTTGTAGTTCGGAATGACCCGCTGCGAACCATTATAGGTCAGCGTCAGCATGGATCCGCCATTTGTCATCAGTTCAGCGGCGCGCTTAGCGATTTCCGTGAACGAGAAACAGGAGATGACCATGGTGCGGCTGAAATTCTCGCGGGTGGTATCGGCGTAGAAACCTTTCAACTCGTTCTTGTCGGAAAAGCCGATGGCGTGAACAACGAAATCGAGCGAGCCCCACTTTTCCCGGATCGTCGCAAACAGCGCGTCGACCGACGCGATATCCTCGACATCGCAAGGCACGATGAAGTCGGACCCGAGTTCCGCGGCGAGCGGTTTCACGCGCTTGCCAAGTGCCTCTCCCTGATAGGTGAAGGCGAGTTCCGCGCCCTGTGCTGCGAGCGCCTTGGAGATACCCCAGGCGATCGAGTGATTGTTTGCGACGCCCATGATGAGGCCGCGTTTACCCTGCATGATGCCGTTCATGGGCAATTATCCGTTATGACGCTGGAAGACGAGCGTGGCGTTGGTGCCGCCGAAGCCGAAGGAATTGGAAAGGATGGTGTCGATCTTGGCGTTGTCGATGCGGTTGCGAACGA
The DNA here is from genome assembly GCF_025910175.1 of Agrobacterium sp. BT-220-3. Taxonomy (NCBI): domain Bacteria; kingdom Pseudomonadati; phylum Pseudomonadota; class Alphaproteobacteria; order Hyphomicrobiales; family Rhizobiaceae; genus Agrobacterium; species Agrobacterium sp. BT-220-3. Next base: position 54,212 of record NZ_JAPAIX010000009.1, on the reverse strand, counting down.
TCGGAACGCCTGCAAATTCCGGGTCAAGCTCGGAAATATGCGCGCTTTCGCCGATGAAGCGTTCCTGCATCATCAGCAGGCCGTAGATCGATTCCTGAACGCCGGCAGCACCGAGCGAATGGCCGGTGAGCGATTTGGTCGACTGGATATGCGGGATCTTGTCGCCGAAGACTTCCCGGATCGCGCCGATTTCCTTGCTGTCGCCAACCGGCGTCGAGGTGCCGTGGGTATTGATGTAGTCGATATCGCCCTTGACGGTGGAAAGGGCCTGACGCATGCAGCGGATCGCGCCCTCGCCGGAAGGGGCCACCATGTCGTAACCGTCTGAGGTTGCGCCATAACCGACGATCTCGGCGTAGATTTTCGCGCCGCGCGCCTTTGCATGTTCCAGTTCCTCGAGAACCAGAACGCCCGCACCGCCGGCGATCACGAAACCGTCGCGGTTGACGTCATAGGCGCGCGAGGCAACGCCGGGTGTTTCGTTGTATTTGGACGACATCGCGCCCATGGCGTCGAAGAGGTTGGACATAGACCAGTCCAGATCCTCATGGCCGCCTGCGAACATCACGTCCTGCTTGCCCCACTGAATCATTTCGGCGGCGTTGCCGATGCAATGCGCCGAGGTCGAGCAGGCCGACGAGATGGAATAGTTGACGCCGTGGATCTTGAACCAGGTCGCAAGCGTGGCCGAGGCGGTCGAGGACATGGCCTTTGGTACGGCGAAGGGTCCGATGCGCTTCGGGCTGTTGTTCTTCAGCGTGATATCGGCGGCTTCAACGATGGTGCGGGTGGAGGGACCACCGGAGCCCATGATGATGCCGGTGCGCTCATTGCCGCTGATGTCGCTTTCTTCCAGACCGGAATCGGCGATCGCCTGCTTCATCGCGACATGGTTCCAGGCGCCGCCCTGCGAGAGGAAGCGCATGGCGCGGCGGTCGACCAGTTCCGTCGGGTCGAGAGACGGTTTGCCCCAGACCTGGCATTTGAAACCGTGTTCGGCGAAATCCGGCGAAAATGAAATGCCGGATTTGGCATCGCGCAGCGATGCGGTGACTTCAGCGGCATCACCGCCGATGGAAGAAACAATACCGAGGCCGGTGACAACAACTCGTCTCATGAAAGGGACCTTTTCTTAAGATTTCGGCTGGACGACCGAAGCCGCCCGGCTTTTGCCAGGACTTATTCCGTCTGCTTCAGGCGGCCTTTTCCTTCGATAGCCCGACACGAAGGTCAGTCGCCTGATAAATGGTTTCTCCATCCGCCTTCAGCCATCCGTCGGCGGTTCCAAGCACGAGACGACCGCGCATCACGCGCTTGAAGTCAATGCCGTACTGGAGGAGCTTGGTATTCGGGCGGACCATGCCCTTGAATTTGACTTCGCCGGTCGACAGCGCCATGCCGCGGCCTTCTTCACCCAGCCAGCCGAGGAAGAAGCCGGTCAGCTGCCACATGCCGTCAAGGCCGAGGCAGCCCGGCATGATCGGGTTGCCCTGGAAGTGGCAGGGAAAATACCAGTCGTCGGGGCTCACATCATATTCGGCGCGGATGAAACCCTTGTCGAACGCGCCGCCGGTTTCGGAAATTTCGGTGATGCGGTGAACCATGAGCATTGGGGGCAATGGAAGCTGGGCATTTCCCGGGCCGAACAATTCGCCGCGACCGCAGGAAAGGATCTCCTCATAATTGTAACTTGATTGCCTCGTTGCCATACCGCTTTCACTTCCCCAATTACTGGTGTTGATTGACTTCACTAGAGCAAGTTAGGTTCAAAATGAAGCGCTGCAAGGGCAGAGGCCGCTCAGCCCCCATATCTTTGTCTTCGAACCTTCTTTGCAGAAGTCATTACCTCAATATGCCGTCCGCATACAGGAACCATCCGGCAGGAACCAGAGGAAATTTGCAGGAATGGCCGGTTTGCGGCCATTTGCAGCACTGGACAGCGCTGAAACTATTGAAAGCATTCGCTGCAAAAGATATATGCTAATGCAATTGGCAAGTTTCACCCCTGTACTTGGAATGGGATTGCATGGCATTTGACGCCACACTGGATATCGGAACGAGGCTGCGGCGCTCGGGGCTGCGCCCCACGCGCCAGCGCGTGGCGCTGGGCGATCTCCTCTTCGCAAAGGGCGATCGCCACCTGACGGTTGAAGAGCTGCATGATGAGGCGGTTACCGCTGGCGTGCCGGTTTCTCTGGCAACGGTTTACAATACGCTGCATCAGTTCACCGAGGCCGGTCTCATCCGCGTTCTCGCCGTGGAGGGTGCCCGCACCTATTTCGACACCAATGTGTCCGATCACCATCACTTCTTCGTTGAGGGAGAGAACGAGGTTCTCGATATTCCCGTCAACAATCTCCAGATCGGCAATTTGCCCGAGGCGCCCGAGGGCATGGAAATCGCCCATGTGGACGTTGTCATCCGCCTTCGCCGCAAACGCGGCTGACGCTTTCGTCTGATACTGGATATGAAAATGGCGCCTGTAGGCGCCATTTCTGTTTTCAGGCGCCCTTGCGCTCATCTATCGACACATCACTTCAATATATCTTCCGGCCGTCTGCCGGGCTTGGCCTTGTAGGGTGGAAAAGTCCATCCGAAGATCAGTGCGCCCGAGCGGACGCCAAAAGCTGTCAGCACGCCAATACCTGATGCGACATAAAGCGGCGCACCGAGGAAATAGGTTCCGATGAAGATGGAAGAGCCCAAAAGGGCGCAGGTGATATAGACTTCAGGGCGCAGCAGCACGGATGGTTCGCCGGCGAGAATATCGCGCAGTACACCGCCGAACGTCGCCGTGAGAACGCCGGTGACGATGGCGACGGTTGCGGAGCCGCTGGCGGCGAGGCCCTTTGCCGCTCCCATGACGCAATAGGCGGAAAGGCCAATGGCATCGAGCCAGATCAGAACCCGATAGCGGGATTCGAAAAGATGTGCGGTGAAGAAGAGCAGAACCGCGACCGATACGCAGACGAGAATATAAGTGGGGTTCACCACCCAGAACACCGGCGCTCTGCCCAGCACAAGATCGCGCACCGTGCCGCCACCGATGCCGGTCGCTGCCGCGAAAAAAAGGAAGCCGATCAAATCAAGCTGCTTGCGTGAAGCTGCCAGTGCGCCGGTCGCGGCAAAGACGGCGACGCCGGCATAGTCGAGAAAACCCAGCAGTGTCATGAAAAGGTTCCCCCCGGAAAACTGAATGCAGGCGCGTCAGTGTCGCGCAAGCACTAAACTCTAGGCTGGCCGCCCGGATGATCGCAACATCCATAACCGAAACGGATGCAAAGGAAAATGCCGTGCGAATCGCTCTCGTTGTCGCTCTTCAGGCGCTGGTCCTCTTGATGTTTCCGGCGGCGCTGTCAGCACAGCAGCAGCTGGTGAACGATCCCGAGATCTATGAAAAGGATCATTTCCGCAACGAGTGCAAGGTAGCGGCCTTCGGCGATGATTTCGTCACCAGGCTGGATATCAACAATGACGGCCTGATGGATGCTGTCGTCAATCATGGTGTTCTGGATTGCGACGGCGAAAAGGGCCGCAGCTGCGATGAGGAAGGCTGCCCTTATAATTTTTACGTCCAGGTGAAAGAGGGCGGATATCTGATGATCGCGACGGCCCGGATATATGGCTACGATTTCATCAAGCGTTTCGGCAACATGGTCTTCGTACTGAAGATGCACCCGCGTTATTGCGAGCGCACCGACAAGGAACCCTGCCTGATGACGGTCAGGGTGCGCGGCACGAAGTTCGTCACCATTTCGCGCAAGTAACGGCGCAGCCTGTGACGGCAAGGGCGGTCACGGCACGATACGTCTTATTTTGACTCTTTGATTGTAGCGATGGCGTAGCGAACGCGGAATGACGAGGGTGGCAATGGCGACGGCGAAAACCGTTGCCGCGACCACCCAAAGGGCATCCGATTGAAGTGTTGCACCCAGCACCGCGCCGCAGATCGCCCCGCATATCATGCCGAGCCACGGCACGATCTGAATACCCCAATCGAGGCTCCGCTCGCCCAGGAGAAAACGGCCGATGCCGCGGCCGAAGCGGGAAAGAGCACCGGTCACATAGGTAAGGCCGATCGGTAGCCCCTCAATATGCTCGACCGCGGCATTGACCATGCCCATGGCGAAAACGACGAGATAAAACTGCGCGAGGGCGGCCTCATTGCGCAACAGCGCTGCAATTGCCATCAGCGCCCCCACGCCCGTGAGAACGGCAAAGATGCGCCGGTCGAATTTGTGTGCGACCACAATGCCCCCGGCATTGCCCGCCACGAAGGCAACGATTGCGAAAAGCAGTTTTACCGCATGGGAATAGATGCCCGCTTCCATCGAGACGGCGGCGCGCGTGGTGTTGCCGGTCATGAAGGATACGAAATCTCCGGAAATATAAAGACCCACCGCATCCGTCATCCCGGCAATGAAGGAAATGGCGGCGACGAGCGCAATGCCGGTTCCGGTGCGCCTTGCCCTGATGATGTTTCGACGTCTTTGTCTGGTCATGAAAAGCTCGATATGAAAAACAGCGGCCGATGCGCCGGGCCGTGCTATCCTATGTCTAGAATGCCGGAAGGCCCGTTTGCAATCTTTCCCGATGCGTTACCAGCCATTCCATTTTGTCTAGACAAATAGAAAATCCCTGCCTACGATGCCTCAAATAAAGCGATAAAAAATGTCGCACAAAAATAAATCAAAAGGGGTTCCGATCATGAAAAAAACGTGGGTTCTCGCCACAATCGCAGCGCTTGTTTCATCCGCTTCCGCCTATGCAGAAACATCTGTAACCATCGGCATGTCCGGCTGGACCGGCTTTGCGCCGCTGACACTTGCCAAGCAGGCGGGCATTTTCGAAAAAAATGGCCTGAAGGTCGATATCAAGAAAATTCCGCAGGCAAGCCGGCATCTGGCGCTTGCTTCCGGTGATATCCAGTGTGCCGCCACCACGGTCGAAACCTGGATCGCGTGGAATGCCAATGGTGTGAAATCCACCCAGATTTTCCAGATGGACAAGTCGCACGGTGCCGATGGCATTGCGGTGCGCAGTGACGTTTCGAAGGTCGCGGACCTCAAGGGCAAGACGGTTGCCGCTTCCGCACCGGGCACGTCCCCCTATTTCTTCCTTGCCTGGATACTCAAGGAAAACGGCCTCACCCTGAAGGATGTCAAGGTCGTCAACCTTGAGCCGGGACCGGCCGCGCAGGCATTTGTGGCTGGCCAGAACGATGCGGCCATGACCTATGAGCCCTATCTGTCCACCGTGCGCGCCGCGCCAGACAAGGGAAAAATCCTCGCCACGACGCTGGATTATCCCGCCGTCATGGATACGTTCGGCTGCACACCGGATTTCCTGAAGGACAATCCGCAGGCGGCGAAAGCCTTGGCGGACAGCTATTTCCAGGCTCTCGACCTCATCAAGTCCGACCCCGAAAAGTCCTATGAGACGATGGGAGCGGACGTGAAGCAGGCAGGAGAGGCATTCGCAGCCTCGGCAAAATTCCTGGAATGGCAGGACAAGGCCGCCAACCAGAAATTCTTCGAGGGCGAATTCAAGACATTCTCCGAAAAATCGGCTGATCTGCTTCTGGAAATCGGCGTGATAAAGGCGAAGCCCGATCTTTCGACACTCGCGGACACCTCCTTCATCAAGTAGCAGAAGCAGGCGGCTGCATTTTCCTTCGGGGACATTGCGGCTGTTCAGAAGCGTTACAGCGTCTTGTGCGTCATGGACGACGCACGGCGCTTTGATGGCGCGGCGTCAGAAGTGCCGCGCCGGTTCTCCAGACAGGCGACAGGATGCAACCTCTTCAACCCATAAAGAACAGCACGAGGATTTTTCTCGGCATTCTGTTCTTCGTGCTTTTTTTCTCCGCCTGGGGTTTTGCCACGCTGGGCGGTTTCGTATCGCCAACCTTTCTGGCCGACCCCATCACCATGCTCAAGGACGGCATCTATCTGCTGACCGATCAGGGATTTGCCGGCGATATAGGCATGACGATCTGGCGCGTGGTGGGCGGCTTCGTGCTGGCATCGCTCGTTGCCGTGCCGGTCGGCATCGCCATGGGGGCTTACAAGCCTGTCGAGGCGCTGCTTGAGCCCTTCGTATCTTTTGCGCGCTATCTTCCGGCTTCCGCCTTCGTGCCGCTGCTCATTCTCTGGGCCGGCATTGGCGAGATGCAGAAATTGCTGGTGATCTTCATTGGCGCGGTTTTCCAGATCATTCTGATGGTGGCCGTGGCGGTTGCTGGGACAAGACGCGATCTGGTGGAGGCGGCCTATACGCTGGGCGCGAAGGACCGGGGCGTGGTGCGCCGCGTTCTCATTCCCGCCAATGCGCCCGATATTGCTGAAATCCTCCGTCTCGTCCTCGGCTGGGCCTGGACCTACGTCATCGTTGCGGAGCTGATCGGCGCTTCCTCAGGCATTGGCTATATGATCATCAACAGCCAGGCGCTGATGGCGACCGGGCAGATCATCTTCGGCATCATCGTCATCGGTGTTATCGGACTTATTTCTGACTTCGCGTTCAAATCGCTGAACCGGAAGCTTTTCGCCTGGAGGCTTGCCTGATGAGCGAACTCGTTATCAAGGGCGTCAGCCGCACCTTTCCGGGTGTACAGGGCGGGCAGCCGACACTGGCCTTGCAGCCGACTGATCTGGATATCCCCCGCAATGATTTCGTGACCATTCTCGGCCCTTCGGGATGTGGAAAATCGACCCTGCTGCGCATTATCGCCGGTCTTGACCGCCCGACGACAGGTGAAGTCCTGCTATCCGGCAGGGCGGTTACGGGACCGGGTGCGGATCGTGGCATGGTGTTCCAATCCTACACGCTGTTTCCCTGGCTGACGATCCGCGAAAACGTCGCCTTCGGCCTGCGTGAACGCGGCGTGGCCGAGAAGGAGAAGTGGGAGATCGTCGATAGCTATATCGACAAGGTCGGCCTGCGCGGCTTCGAGAACCATTGGCCGAAACAACTGTCAGGCGGCATGCAGCAGAGAACGGCGATTGCCCGCGCCCTGGCGAACGGCCCGAAAATCCTGCTGCTCGACGAGCCTTTCGGCGCTCTCGACAACCAGACGCGCGGGCTGATGCAGGAATTGCTGCTGGGAATATGGGAGCGGGAGCAGAAGACGGTCATTTTCGTCACCCATGACATCGAGGAGGCGGTGTTCATGGCGTCGCGTGTGGTGACCATGTCCGCAAGGCCGGGGCGTATCAAGTCGATCACACCGGTCGACCTGCCGCATCCGCGCCACTACACGGTCAAGGCCAGCCCGGAATTTTCTGAGCTGCGCGCCAAGCTGACGGAGGAAATCCGCAGCGAGGCGATAGCCGCCGCTGCCCATGGATAGTTGATCCAGCGAAACGGGAGGATGGAAGCATCGGGATGAGGAGCACAGGCGCCGATCTTCAGGAAAAATCGTTGCACGAACGCATCCGCAATGATGTCGAGCGCCACATCATGTCGGGTGAGTGGCCGCCGGGGTATCGTATTCCCTTCGAACACGAGATGACCCGGCAATATGCCTGCTCGCGCATGACGGTGAACAAGGCTCTCAGCGAATTGGTGCAGCGTGGCCTGATTGAACGACGCCGCCGTCTCGGCACCTTCGTTCGCCAGCCCCATGCGCAATCGGCCGTGCTGGAAATCCACGACATCGAACGGGAAGTGCAGGCGCTCGGCCTGGTTTACAGCTACCGTCTCGACAAGCGACGCCTGCGCCCTGCGGGTGAAAAAGACGGCGCGGCCATGGCGCTTGCCGCCGGTGCCCGGGTTCTGGAACTTACCTGCACGCATTTTGCCGGCGGTGTTCCTTTTTGCCTTGAGGAACGCATCATTAATGTCACCGCCGTTCGCGATGCGGAATTTGCGGATTTTTCGCAGATCGGGCCGGGAACTTGGCTGCTGAAAATGGTGCCCTGGAGTGCCGCCGAACATCGCATCAGCGCCGTTTCCGCCGACCGCAAAAATGCGGCGGCGCTGGGGATAACTTCAGGTGCGGCGTGTCTGGTCATTGACCGCCGCACCTGGCATGGAACGGACTATGTCACCCGTGTCCGCGTGACCTATCCCGGCGACCGCCACGCCCTCGTGGCGCAATTTTCGCCTTCGCAGACCAGTTGAAGGCCTTAGGCCGGTCAATTTTTTGTAAAGAAGAGTTTACGGGTCGTCTTTTGACAATATAATAGTTGTCAAAAGAACTCAGGTTTATTATCGGAACGTCAAGCTTTCACGACGGTATCCGTTAGGGCCCCGGTTTTCGTAAAACCGGTCAATCAGCGGATGAGTTCATCGACGGAAATCCGGGATAAAAATTATGTCAGCTGTGACCTCAACTTCTTCCGCGTCCTTCACCAAGGCAAACAAAACACGGCATATCTCACTTGCCATGACGGCCGCCTTGCTGGCCGGCTTGAGTGCCGGAGCGGTTTTTGCTCAGTCGGCATCTGACACCCAGTCAGCCCCCGCAACGGAAACGGTTCAGCCCGCGCAGCAGCCGGCGGAAGCCCCGGCGACGCCGAGCGCCCCGGCGATCCAGCCGGCACCACCTTCCGCTGCCGCACCGGAACAACCGGCCGCCGCGCAGCCCGCACCGGCACAGTCTGCGCCTGCCGCAGGTAACCCCGCGCCGGCGGCTGAAGGTGTTGTGCCGCAGCCGACACAGGCTGAACAGCCCGCACCAACGAACGCTACGGCCGCGCCGAACGAAGTCTCCACCCCGATTGAACCGGTAAGCACCGAGCCTGCTAGTGCCGAACATCGTGCGGACATTCCGCACAACCTGTCCCCCTGGGGCATGTTCATGGCGGCAGACTGGGTCGTGAAGGGTGTGATGATCGGTCTCGCCTTCGCATCACTCGTCACCTGGACAGTGTGGGTTGCGAAATCGATCGAACTTGCCGGTGCGCGCGTGCGCGCCGGTGCGACGCTCAAGGTCATCCGCCGGGCAAAAACCCTGAACGAGGCGACCGAGGCTGTCGAGAAAAAGGGCGGACCGGCAGCCTTGATGCTGCGTATGGCAACCCACGAAATGCAGCTTTCCGATGCGGTGATCGAACACACGGACGGCGGCGGCATCAAGGAGCGTGTGTCTTCGGCCCTGTCGCGCATCGAGACCCATGCCGGTCGCCGCATGTCGCGCGGAACGGGTGTTCTGGCGACCATCGGTTCCACCGCTCCCTTCGTCGGCCTGTTTGGTACCGTCTGGGGCATCATGAACTCCTTTATCAGCATTTCGGAATCGCAGACCACCAACCTCGCCGTCGTGGCTCCCGGCATTGCCGAAGCGCTGCTTGCCACCGCCATCGGTCTCGTTGCCGCTATTCCGGCGGTGGTGATCTACAACGTCTTTGCCCGCTCCATTACCGGCTACCGCCATCTGCTGGCGGACGCAGCCGCAGGCGTGGAACGCCTCGTCAGCCGCGATCTCGATTTCCGCCGCATTCCGCCGGGCAGCACCAGCAAGCCCGCAGTGTCACTCGTCGGACGGTGATCGGTCATGGCTGGCGGTATTCGCGAAAATAGCGGAGACGATCTCTCCGAAAACCACGAGATCAACGTCACACCTTTTATCGACGTGATGCTGGTTCTGCTCATCATCTTCATGGTCGCCGCGCCATTGGCGACGGTGGATGTGAATGTCGATCTTCCCGCATCCACGGCCAAGCCGGCGGAGCGCCCGGAAGAGCCGCTTTATCTGACGGTGAAGGACGATCTGTCTCTCAATCTCGGCAATGATACGGTTTCCCGGGAGGCGCTTGCAGCCTCGATCGACAGGCAGACGGGCGGCAAGAAGGATACGCGTATCTTCCTGCGCGCCGACAAGGCCGTCGACTATGGCCACTTCATGGAAATCATGAACCTGCTCAGGGACGCCGGATATCTGAAGATCGCCCTGGTGGGTCTGGAAAATGCGGCTGCGACATCGCAGCCTGCCGGTTCGGTGCAGCCCCTTGGCCAACCCGTAAGCCAGCCTGCAGCGCCGGGAACGGCGCCATGACTGAAAACGGCTACCCGCAGTCCCGACATTCCCGTCTGGGGGAAGTGACGCTGTGGTCCGCCGCGGCGCTGCTCATGCTGGGCGTTCATGCCGGGTTTGCCTATTACCTGATGCAGGAACCCGAGGAGCTGGATGCCGGCGGGCCGCCGCCTGCCGCGATCATGATCGAAATGGCGGCGATACCGGAAGCGGTGAACACCGAGGAAACCACGCCGGCGCAGGATGTTGAAGACGCCGAAGAGGTAAAGAGCGACAACAGCCAGCCGGTGGAGGAAGTCACCCCGGAGGAGCCGCCGCCACCTGAGCCGGTTGTGGAAACGCCGCCGCCGGAACCCGTGCAGCCGCCGGAACCTCCGGTCGAGGAGGTCGTCGAACCGCAGGAAATTCCTGAACCGGTGGAGCCGATCGATCCCGTGCAGGAGCAGATGATGGCGGAACTCGAAAATGTCGAGGTTCCCTTGCCCGTCATCCGGCCACCGCCGCCGCCGGTCGAAAAGAAGGTGGAAAAGAAAGAACCGGAAGACAAGAAGAAGGTCGAGCGCCAGCGCCCCAAACCGCAACAGGCATCGGAACTGCGCGAAACGGCCAAGGCCGAGACACAGCAATCCGACCGAACCGCGGCATCGCGCAACAATGCCGGTTTCTTCTCGTCGTCTTCCGCCTCGCCTGCAAAGTGGGGATCGAAGGTCCGCTCGCATATCCAGCGGCGTAAACCCCGTTCGCTTCGCAGCGACGCGATGACAGCGACCGTCAGGTTCCGGGTTAACGATGCAGGCGCCATAAGCGGGGTCAGTGTGGTGCAGTCCACGGGTGATTCCTCGATCGACCAGCAGATCGCGGCCTGGATCCAGAGCGCATCACCGGTGCCCGCGCCGCCGCCGGACGCAAACAAGACAATCACCTTGCCGATCAGCATCCGCTAGATCGATTCCAGCAAAACCAAGTCGCGGTTTTGCTGGAATCAGCTCCGGCCTTAAATGCCGCATTCCTGACGAGAGTGTGCATGCTTGGCCGATCTTCTCGAGAAGATGGGTCTGAATTGCATTTCGCGAATGTTTTCGATGGTGTAGGTCTTGTCGACTTAACACGCAGAGGCATTCCGGAATGAAATTCTCAATCGCAGAGGCGGAGGATCTCGTATCCTCTATCTTTGAGCGCAACGGCGTTCTGCCGCAAAATGCCCGCTCCGTGGCAAAAGCGCTCGTCGCATCCGAGGCCGCAGGCCAGAGCGGCCACGGTTTTCGCCGCATCCCCGTTTATGTCCGCCAGGCGCGGGTCGGAAAGGTCAATGGCAATGCCCGGCCGGTCGTGACGCGCGTCAAGCCGGGTGTCCTGTCGATCGATGCCAATCACGGCTACGCCTATCCGGCGATCGACTGCGCCCTGCAGGAACTGCCTGATATGGTTCGGCAGCAGGGCATCGCGCTCGCTGCGATCCATCGCTCCCATCATGCCGGCGTCATGGCGCTCACCGTCGAACGTCTTGCGGACATGGGTCTTGTGGCGCTGATGTTCGCCAATGCGCCGGCATCCATGGCGCCTTGGGGCGGCAGCAAACCGCTCTATGGCACCAATCCGATTGCATTCGCCACCCCGGTTGGCGGCGCCGATCCGCTGGTGATCGATCTGGCTCTGTCCAAGGTGGCGCGTGGAAAGATCATGGCAGCACGCCAGAAGGGTGAAACCATTCCGGGTGACTGGGCGCTCGATAGAAACGGCCGGCCGACGACCGATCCCGAAGAAGCCATTGAGGGAACGATGGTACCTGCGGGCGAAGCCAAGGGTGCTGCGCTGGCGCTGATGGTGGAGATCATGGCAGCCGCGCTGACCGGCGGAAACTTCGCATTTGAAGCCTCCTCCCTTCTGGATGACAAGGGTGCTCCGCCCTCGCTGGGCCACACGATCATCGCCATAGATCCGGTGTCGTCGGGCGGCGCCGGCTTTGTCGAGCGGCTGGCGCTCATCGCCGGCGAGATAGAGAAGCAGGAAAATGTGCGTTTGCCCGGCCGACGCAGCCAGGGTGTCCGCCGGCAGGCGCTGGAAAGCGGCATTGTCGTCGAGAGCGATATTCTCGCCGAAATTCAGTCACTTTGACGAATTGAAAAATAAAAACCCGGCGGATCGGATGATCCGCCGGGCAAACCGTTCATGGCTGCTTTAAACCTGCGTCGATACGGATCGAAAATCATTTCCGATCCGCTTTTGGTCCGCCATCCTTCCATCGAAAGGGAAGGATTCTGACGCAGAAAGCCGCTCATTCGGTTTTGGCTTACGGGAAGGGGGACGATTTCGCGTAAGCTTCTGGAGCAGCGTCAGCAAAAGCCTTTCTTGGTTTCGCATTCGAAGCTGCCCGGGGGGAACGAATTGTTACGGGTTTCGATCAGACATCCTGTTCAATAAGGCCGCGCAACAGGGCGATGCTGACGGCATTCAGCAGATTGGCCGCGCCCAGCCTGTGGCGCACCCGCTCCAGCGTATCCTTCACGTCGGCTTCATCCGCGCCGGTCATCAAGGCGACATGCGAGGGGTGTTTGCCCCGCGCCACAAGCCCCAGATAGTGCCGTTCACGATCCGAAAGGACGATTTCACGGGTTTGGTGATGTTCATGCGGCATTTTTGAAGACATGTTCTTTTAGCCTCAAAAGAGATCGACCTTCCCGGAGCGCGATCAGGGTCCATTATAAATTTTGATCCCTTAAACCGGCTCGCAAACCGCTGCGTTTGCTTGTGAGCAGGAACGCCAATCTCGGCCAAGAGGTTTCGTCAGGCATCAGGAATTCTGCAATAAACGGCCGCTTTCGCAGCCAGCCGGTCCCGACATGGACGTCATCCTCGGCAATGGAAGAATTGCTGCATCATCATCTGCAGGAACCGGAATTGGTTTCTGTAGAGAACGATGCGAAAATTCAAAGCTTTGGAATGTTTGTCGTCATACCCGAAGGGACACGCGGCGCTCTATTAGGCGATATCCCGTATCAGGAGAATAACATCTCGCGCCAAGTTCTGCGTCTTTATTGTTATGTTTTGACACAGAAATGCATTAGCGCTGATATATTTTACAAATTTATTTTGTAATTGCGAAATATTGATGCCGGAAATGCGCCTTATCCGGCGGAATGATGCGCATGTTTCCTGCGAATATCGGTGGGCGTTGCCCCGAACCAGCGGGAAACGGAGCGCGAAAACGCGCCCGGTGTCGAATAGCCGAGCCTGTAACTGATGTCGGAGACGGGGAGATCGCTCTCCACCAGTAGCTTGAAGCCTGCATTCTTGCGAATGGCGTCCTTTATCTCGTTGAGATTTGTTCCAAGCTCGGCGAGCCGTCGTTGAAAACTGCGTTCCGAGAGGTTGAAATAGGGGGCGATTTCACTGAGCGAAAGTTCCGCATCCGAGAGCCGTACCTGCATGTAGCGTTTCACCTGATCGATGAAATGTGTCGCATCCGCCGATGTTTCCGGTCGCAGCATCCGGCACTGCAAATTCATCAATTCAAACAGCCGCTCATCCGCATTCGGATTGACCACATCGAGAAGCGATGCCGGCAGACGCATCGTATGGATGGGCTGGGAAAAACTGACGCGCTTGCTCATTCTTTCCTTAAATAGCTGAATATTATAAGGTTTCTGCCGCTCCAGACCAATCTCTATCTGGTTGATCCGTTCCCCGAGAATATCGCGAAGGCGCTGAATCAGAACCGCGAGCGATAGATCCACATATTGATCACGTTTGGCGATCACCGGTGCAAAGGACCATGAAAGCGTCACCTGCGCGTCATCAGCCACCATGGTGAAATTGCTGTTATTGGTCGCGTAATAAACGTGGTCCTGAAGAAACCGCAGGAAAGCCCGCACCGTCGGCGCGCTCATCAGGCCGTATCCGAATGCGCCGGAAGCGCCGGCTGGAAAGGTGGAAGCGCATTGCAGGCCGAAGGTGTCGTCCCCGGAAATCAGCGCGCAGGTTTCGAGCAGGCGGCATAATCTGTCGAGGCTGATACGCTCCGTCAGGCTGTCAAATGTGGCGGGATCGATGTCGAGAGCCTTGCAGATGGGGGCGATATCGATGCCCCGCGACCTCGCATAATTGCCGACGCCGGCGGCCAGACCGGCTACCACAGTTATCTCGTCGCTGAGCCTCTTGTCGGGCATCCCTCGCCTTGGCGTACCATGTTTGGAAATTGTCGCCTGATGGTAAGCCTTGCAAGACCTTTTGTCGAGCGGTCCGGCTGGGGGATTTTAGACGCGGCCGAGGCAGGCGCTCTGTTCCAGCACCTGCATGATGGTTTGGCCCGCATCCTCGATGGCGCCGCTATTATCCACCGTCGTCACGTCGAAATCTCCGGTCACCGCAAGCGAGCTACGCTCCAGCCGCCGGAGGATATCCTCCCGGCTTTCCCGCCCACGCTGCTCCAGCCGCCGCGCCAGCACCTCCGGCCGCGCGACGATATTCACGACCTTGAGGCGCGAAAAGGCGGTGCCGAAATGGGGCAGGGCCGAGCGGGAACCGTTGGCGATGACCACGTCTCCCGCATCGAGATGGCGGTGGACTGCGGCAGGGATACCATATTTCAGCCCGTGCGCCTGCCAGGAGACAGCGAAAGCGCCCTCATCCTGCAGCCGGTTGAACTCGGCCATGGAGACGGCATCATGATTTTCGCCGCCAGCATCACCGCTGCGGGTAATGACCCGGCGGGTAAAGTAGAAGCCCGGTCGTCCGGACAATTGCGTTGCCGCGTACTCCATGAGCGTATCCTTGCCGGCCCCGCTCGGGCCGACAATCACGATCATGGTTCCGGGTGATACGCTCTCACCCGAATTATCCCGCCCGCCATTTGTCATGCGACACGTTTGCCCTGACGCCAGACGGCACGCGCAACGGGCACGCCATCTTCGCGGTGAACCCTGACGAGGTCGGCCCGTAGTCCCGCTGCGATGCGACCGCGATCAAGAAGACCCACCGTTCGTGCCGGCGTGGCGCTGACCATGCGCAGTGCTTCCGGCAGGGTGATGGCCTCCACCTGGTCGGCGAGCAGGAACGGCGCGTAAAGCAGGCTGAACGGCACGTAGTCGGAAGAAAGAACGTCCAGCACACCCAGCTCGGCAAGATCGCGGGCGGCGATATTGCCGGAGTGGGACTTGCCGCGGACGATGTTCGGCGCGCCCATCAACACGCTCATGCCGGCGCTGTGCGAGGCTTTTGCGGCTTCGACGCTGGTCGGAAACTCCGCCAGCTTCACACCATGTCCGATCGCTTCGCCCACATGCGCTTCGGTCGCGTCGTCATGGCTTGCAACGGTGATGCCACGCTCGGCGCAGCGAGCGGCAAGATAATCCCGGTGCTTGGCGGAAAATTCTGCCGATGCGGTTTGCCGCCGTCTGACGAACTCCGCGAAGGCCTCGTCGCTCAGTCCGCGCTTCTTCTGATAATAGAAGATATACTGCTCCATCGACTGGAACTGGCGCTGCCCCGGGGAGTGATCCATCATCGAAATCAGCCGCACGCGGGGATCGGTTTCGAAGTCTTCGAAATGCTCCAGAACATCTGATGACGCCACTTCACAGCGCAGATGCAGCATGTGGTCTGCCCGCAGACGGTTCTGATCGGCCGCAGCTTCGATGGCATCTGCCATTTCCCGCATTTCGCCCTTCTTGAAGCCGCCATCTTCGTCGGAGCCGAGACGCAGGCAGTCGAAGACAGTGGTAATGCCTGAGGATGCGACCTGCGCGTCATGGGCCTGGATGGCCGCGATCTTGTCCCAGAGTACGCCCGGGCGCGGCGAATAATGCTGCTCCAGATGGTCGGTATGCAGCTCTACGAGACCGGGAATGAGAAAATCGCCTTCGAGATCCTCTCCGGTCTTTGAAGCGCCTTCGCTGATATCGGCGATCTTGCCGTCACGGATCAGAACGGATCCCAGAATAATATCGTCTTCTAAAACGATGCGGGCATTGGAAAGGGCGTGCTCGGTCATGGGTCGGCATCTTTCTTTGGCTGCTGGCCAAGCGGGTGCCAGCGATGAACGGTAAAGGGTGCGCCGCGCGTTTCTTCAATGAACAAAGCGAGGCCGGAAATGGTGAGAGGCTTGTCGACGAACTCGGAAAACCGCGCCGAAAGCACGTCCTGCATGGCGGGCGCGTCACTTTCGTCGATGCGGCCCGTCAGCGTCATATGAAAGCGGAAATCATCCATGACATGCGGATAACCCCAAAGCGACAGATTTTGCCGCTGGCTTTCCGTCAGGTTTTGCGGCCGGCGCCGGGCAATATCGGTCTCCGACAGGGGCGCGCGGAACCGGTCGAAATGGTCAACGATCTCGGCGGCAAAATCCTGCAGCGGCTGATAGGTGCGATCCGGCACGAGCGCGAAAAACGGACCAAGCGCGCCGACGACGATAGGCGGAATCTCGAAGGCGGACTGGCTGGCGGCAAAGTCTTCGACGGCTGCGACAAGCTCTGCTTCGCTGTATTTTTCGGCAAGCTCGAAGGGTGCCTTCAGGGTCGCATGAAAACCGTAACGGCGAGGTTCCGCGGTCATTTCAGCATAGGCGTCGTGGTCATCATGCTGCGTGCCGGAAAATGCATTGCGCCCGAGCCAGCGCGACGCCGCTTCGGTTAGCGGATGATCTTTAGCCGGAGAAAAATAGATGGCGTAGCGCACGGCAAGCACTCTTCAGTGTCAAGGGAAACCAGGGATGAAACGCTATTTGGCGTGACTCGCCCGCTTCCCGCAAGGTCAGGAGTGCGAGGTAATGGCTTTCCGTGACAGAATGATGATGCCCGTGGAAAAAAGCGCGGTGAAATGCTGCGCTCGTCTGGAATGTGCCGAAAACGGATGCTGGCACATTGGATGGCGGCGGCAGGCTTTGCAGTAAATCCGGTTTTACGCTGCGCCCCGAGCAGGACAGCGAACCGGGAGCGGCTTTGGGGTCAAAGCCACCCCCGGTTTTTTGACTTAATGTTGAGTTTTTCCGATCAGGCGCGAGCGCAGCGAGTTCGAGATGTGGTCGAACAGGAAGACGACGAACAGGATGAGCAGGACCATATAGGCAACCTTGTCCCAGTCGGCATTGGTGCCCATCGCTTCCAGGAGTTTCAGGCCGATACCGCCGGCGCCGACCGCACCGATGATCGTGGCGGAGCGGGTGTTGCTTTCCCAGAAATAAAGCGACTGGGAAATGAAGACCGGCAGGACCTGCGGCAACACGCCGAAACGATTGACCGCAATCGGAGACGCGCCGACCGACTTGACGCCCTCGCGCTGCTTGTCGTCCACATTCTCCAGAGCCTCGGCATAGACCTTGCCGAGCGCGCCGGTATCGGTGAAAAAGATCGCGGCAATGCCGGGGATCGGTCCGGGGCCGAAGCTGCGGGTGAAGAACAGTGCCCAGATCAGCATGTCGATCGAGCGCAGGAAGTCGAACAGTCGCTTCATGCCCCAGTTGGCTGCCTTGTTGGCGGTGATATTGCGTGCAGCGATGAAGGCGAGCGGCAGGGCAACGAGCGTACCGAACAGCGTGCCCACAAAGGCCATGACCAGCGTCTGCATCAGCTTGGAGAAAATATCGGCATGCTGCCAGACGCTGTTGTCGAGGAAATCACCGGCCATATTGCTGATATTGGAGCGCTCCGGATCGAGCCTCTCCCCCCACAATGCCAGAGCGGCCAGTTCGCCGTAACCCTTGCCCCAGAATTCCGACTTGGTATCAAACAGGAAGTTGGCCCATCCGAGGAATCGCCGCTGGACATAGACCTGGCTGGTGCGGATTTCCGCCTGACCGGCGAAACCGTAATGCACGAGAACCTTGTTGCCGTCCTGCCGGATTTCTTCCGGAAGAACCTCAGGCGCAAGAGCGGCGTCGCCATTGATGATGACGGGATAGTTCTTGCCTTCGACATAGACGTCCACCCGGGTCGGGGTCACATCGAGGCGATTTTCCGTACCCGCATAAATGACGCTGTAGCCGCCATCTGGCAGGGGCTGCAACCAGTCGATCTTTGCATCGGTGGGGTACTGTCCACGGCTCGACCATTGCGGATCGACCTTGCCGTCTTCAAAACGCAGACGGGGCTGCGCGCGCCAGGAATACCAGTCCTGAATATAGCTCGACGCGCGATCCCACCGGCCCTGCATGAAGGTCGGCCCGACATTGAAGAAGAAGAAGCAGGCAGTAAGATAGACGAGGACGGCGGCAATGCCCGTCAACAGGCCGTATCGCTGCATGAAACCGCGATTGAAAATGGCGGGATGCGCGGCCGTCAGCCTCTCGCGGTCGGCGGTGTTGAGAATGAAGCTGGACGACATCAGGCCGCTCCCCGTCCGAATTCAAAGGATTGATGGCCGATCAGCCTGCGGCGCAGCCAGCTGGAAAACTGGTCGACGGCAATGATGGTGATCAGCAGCAGAATGATGATGGCATAGGTCTTGGAGGCATGGTCGTTACCGATCGAGAGCCGGAAGACCTCGCCGATGCCGCCGCCGCCGACGGCGCCGATGATGGTCGAGGCGCGCACGTTGATTTCGGCGCGCAGCAGCGCGTAGGAAACGAAATTGGGCAGAACCTGCGGCACGATGGCGAAGCGCACCCGCTCCAGCCAGTTTGCGCCGGATGCGCGAAGGCCTTCATCCGGCTTCATGTCGGCATTCTCCACCACTTCGAAGAACAGTTTGCCGAGAGCCCCGATCGTATGAATGGAAATCGCGATGATCGCCGCAATCGGCCCAATCGAGAGAATGGCCGTGAGCAAGCCGGCGACGACGATTTCGGGAAAAGCACGCAGCACTTCCATCACGCGACGCACGATCCAGCGCACAACGCCTGAACCGACAAGATTGGTGGAGGCGAAGAAGCAGAGCACGAAGGCAAAGCTCGTGCCGATGATCGTCGAAACCAGTGCGATATTGAGGGTGATGATCAGCTGGTAGATGAAATGCGGTATGTAGAAGCTGTCGGTGACGTAAACGCGATCCGCGACATAGTTGTATTTCATCGACCCGTTGTCATAGGGAGACGGCAGGTCGAACATCGCCCGGAAGATTTCCAGCGGACTATCCGGCACGAATGTCTTCAGGAAGTCGAAGAAATACGGCAGCCGCTCGAAGAACTTGCCCGAATTCGCCTCGTTGGCGAAATTCAGCGACGCTGCGAGAATGATCAGAAAGACCACGAGCGAGATGACGGTATAGATCCGCCGTGTCGCAAGCTGCTGTTGATAGTGACGCATGACCGTTCGGGACGATGCGCTCAATCCCTCGGGCGTGAGGGTACCAGGTTGCAGTGTGGTCGCCATGCCGCTCTTCCTTTATTGGCAAAAGCGGCGATGCCGCAAGGCACCGCCGCTTCCGGAACATGATGTCAGGATCAGCCGCCGATAACGGACTTACGGGCGTCGACGATCGTCTGGTAGAAGGACGGGTCAACCTTGATATAGGCAGTGTTCTTGCCCTGGGTGTAACCCTGGAAGCAGGCGAGGTCCTTCTTGGGCAGTTCCATGAAGAAGTTCTCGACTTTCTGCTTCATGCTGTCGCCGAGCTTGTTGGCGACCATGAGCGGGCCGTTCGGGATCAGCGGCGACTTCCAGACTTCGACGATATCGTCCATGTCGAGGTTGCCCTTCTTCACCATCTGGTGAAGGTTGCCGCCGGAATAGCCCTCTTCCCACTTGCCAACGCCCGAACCGAAGGTGGTGCCAACGTCGAACTTCTTGTCGAGAACGGCGAGAACGAGGTTCTCATGGCCGCCGCCGAAGCCGGTTTCAGCGAAAAATTCCTTGATCGGCGTACCGGTTTCCTTCGGAATGGCGACGTTCGGAACGAGGAAGCCGGAGGTGGAGTCAGGGTCGGCGAAACCGATCTTCTTGCCCTTGGCGTCTGCCAGCTTCTTGATGCCGCTGTCCTTGCGGGCAACCATGATGGTGTAATAACCGCTGGAACCGTCAGAACCCGTATAGGTCAGGATCGGATCGACGGCCTTGGGGTCTGCGAGCGCGATCTTGGCGTAGGAGGAAGCGCCCATGGAGGCGATGTCGATGGTGCCGCCGAGCAGGCCCTGGATGACGCCGTTATAGTCCGGCGACGGGAAAACCTGAACTTCGGAAACGCCGGTCGCGGCCTTCAGGCCATCGGCAACGCATTTCGTGCTGCGGATCATGTCGGCTTCGTTCTCGGAACCGTCGAGACCGATGCGCAGGACCTTGACGTCCTGAGCCATGGCGGAACCGGCCAGAACGCCAAGGGCGACTGCCGAAAGAAGGACTTTCTTCAACATGGACTTTCTCCTGTTTCCCGGCGAGCCGGAGTTTGTTGTGAAGTATCGGCCCTTGACGCGGGCACAAACGATACTGGGCGGTCCTTCAGAGCCCGGCGAGAGCCAGCGGTTCGGAACCGGCAGATTGCTGAACCGGCCGCGAAGCAAGCTGCGCGCCGGGAATATTGATGCTGGTTGAGGTCATCGTCTCGTCGATGCCGGCGCCGTGCGAATCCGTGCCGTAGATTTCCGTGACCGCCGCCGCCGTCAGTTCAGCGGGCGTTCCGTCGAAGACGACGCGGCCCTGCGACATGCCGATGATGCGTTCGCAATAATTGCGTGCCGTATCCAGCGTGTGCAGGTTTGTCATGACGGTGATGCCTTCACGTTCGTTGATGTCGCGCAGCGCGTCCATCACGATCTTGGCGTTCAGCGGGTCGAGCGAGGCGATCGGCTCGTCGGCCAGAACCATCTTGGGAGACTGCATCAGCGCCCGGGCGATGGCGACGCGCTGCTGCTGGCCGCCGGAAAGCGTACCCGCCGCCTGCATGGCCACATGTTCGATGCCGAGCCGCTCGAGAGCGGCGATCGCCATCAGACGCTCTTCATCCGTGAAGATGTTAAAGAGGCTGAGCACCGTCGAACGGTGATTGAGGCGGCCGAGCATGACGTTGGTGAGCACGTCGAGGCGCGGCACCAGATTGAATTGCTGGAAGATCATGGCGCAGTCACGCTGCCAGTTGCGCAGCGCCGCACCCTTCAGCGCCGAGACTTCCGTATCGTTGAAATGGATGGAACCCGAGGAAGGGTCGACGAGGCGGTTGATCATGCGCAGCAGCGTCGATTTTCCAGCGCCCGAACGCCCGATCACGCCAACCATCTGGCCCTGCGGTATCTCGACATTCACGGAATCAACCGCAGTGTGGTTGCCGAAACGGCGCGTGACTTGCTTCAGGTGAAAGCTCATTTCCCCGTCCAATCTTCTTGTTACGGGGTTCGACCTAGCAGCGGTCCGTGAAGTGTGGATGTCAGTTTGATGAATAAAATATTACAGAATTCGCAGATAGCGCGTCCGCGTATTCGCCGACAAACCTTCTGTCTGGCATTACAAGGGGTTGAAACCCCGGCCCGACAGCTTTTTTCCTTACCATTCCAGTAGCGCGGATCCCGGGATATGATGCCGGGTTCCGCAATTCAGGTGGAGTTTAGCCGGCGTATTTTGTCACGAAATCTTCTGCGGCGAGGTTCCGGAAATCGTCCAATGCGATGCGTAGCGTTGCGTGATCCCAGTCCCACCATTTCAGAGCGTCCATGCGGCTTCCGAGTTCCTCCGGGAAACGTTCCCGGATCAGCCGGGCAGGTACGCCGCCGACGATGGTATAGGGCGCCACATCTTTCGAGACGACCGCACCGGCCCCGATCACCGCACCGTTTCCGACGGTGACGCCGGGCAGGATGGTTGCGCCATGGCCGATCCACACATCGTTTCCGATCACCACGCGCTTGGCGCGCCGGGCGGCGAAAAAGTCCGTTTCATCCTCCGCATCGTCCCAGTAGCTGCGGGCGCGATAGGTGAAATGATGCAGCGTTGCCCGCGACATCGGATGATTGGTGGCGTTGATACGGACGGAGGCAGCAATGTTGACGAATTTGCCGATGCTTGCGCACCAGATCGCGCCGTCCTGCATGACGTAGGAATAGTCGCCCATCTCGACTTCCTCGATGCGGCAGCGTTCCGAAATTTCGGTGTAGCGGCCGATCGATGAATTGGTGACGCGGGCGCTTTCATGAATGACGGGTTCGAGACCGACCTTGACGCTCATGCCGCCACCTTGCGCGGTGAAAATTGCGCGACGTCCAGAATGCGGTCGGCCACGGCTTCGCGCACTTCCTCATCATGGAAAATGCCGAGCAGCGCCGTGCCCTTCGCCTTTTTCTCGAGGATCATGTCAACGACCACGCGGCGGTTGACAGCGTCCAGCGAGGCGGTCGGTTCGTCGAGGAGCAGGATCGCATGATCGGTGATGAAGCCGCGCGCGATGTTGACACGCTGCTGCTCCCCGCCCGAAAACGTTGCCGGCGGAAGCGACCACAATTCCCGCGGCAGGTTGAGTTTCGAAAGCAGCATGGCTGCCTGCTCGCGAGCCTCTTCCGCGGCAACCTTGCGGGCGAAAAGCGGCTCGGCGACGACATCGATGGCGGGAACACGCGGCACGGTGCGCAGGAACTGACTGACATAGCCAATGGTGCGGTGCCGGATTTCAAGGATCGTGCGCGGCGAGGCGTTGCCGATGTCGATGACCTGGTCCTCGTGGCGGATGAGAATCTGTCCACTGTCGATGGCATAGTTGCCATAGAGCATTTTCAGGATCGAGCTTTTGCCGATGCCGGACGGGCCGCCAAGCACGACACATTCGCCACCGGAAACGGAAAAACTGACATCGCGGACAACAGGCAGTTCGATGCCGTCGCGAAGATGCATGGTGAAGCTTTTGAAGACTTCCGAAACGATAAGAGGCGTCGGCATGGCGTCAAACCTGCAAGATGGAGGAAACAAGCAATTGCGTATAGGGTTCGCGCGGATCGTCCAGCACGCGGTCCGTCAGACCGTGTTCGATGACGTCGCCGCCCTTCATCACCATCATGCGATGGGAAAGCAGCCGTGCTACCGCGAGATCATGGGTAACGACGATGACGGCAAGGCCGAGATCGTTGACGAGGCCGCGCACGAGATCGAGCAGACGTGCCTGCACGGAGACATCAAGGCCGCCGGTCGGTTCGTCCATGAATACGAGACGCGGTGAGGTCACCAGGTTACGGGCGATCTGCAGACGCTGGCGCATGCCGCCTGAAAAGGCGCGCGGCTGGTCATCGATACGGTCGGTGCCGATTTCCACCCGCTCCAGCCATTCGCTGGCGGATTGCCGGATGTTGCCGTAATGCCGGTTACCAACGGCCATAAGCCGCTCGCCGACATTGGCGCCGGCCGAAACCGCCATGCGCAGGCCATCCGCCGGGTTCTGGTGCACGAAACCCCAGTCGGTCCGCATCAGGAAACGCCGTTCGGCCTCGCCCATATGGTAGAGGTCGCGCACCGAGCCGTCGCGCATGCGATATTCCACGCTGCCGGCCGTCGGCACGAGCCGGGTGGAAATGCAGTTGAGAAGCGTGGTCTTGCCGGAGCCGGATTCACCGACGATTGCCAGAACCTCGCCGGGAAAGAGTTCGAAGGAGACGTTACGGCAACCGGCGCGGTCACCGTAATATTTGGAAACGTCCCTGACTTTCAAAAGCGGTGCGTCGCTCATTCTGCGGCCTCCTTCACATCCGCAAGCAGATGGCCCTTGTGGCCATGGGCGCGGCGGTCCTCGCAATGGTCGGTATCGGAGCAGACGAACATCCGCCCGCCCTTGTCGTCCAGTACCACCTCGTCCAGATAGACATTCTCGCCGCCACACAGCGCGCAGGGCTTGTCAAAGCGCTGGATCTCGAACGGATGGTCCTCGAAATCGAGGCTGACGACATCCGTATAGGGCGGCACGGCATAGATGCGCTTTTCACGCCCGGCCCCGAACAATTGCAGGGCGTCCGACAGGTGCATTTTCGGGTTGTCGAATTTCGGTGTCGGAGAGGGGTCCATCACGTAACGACCGGCAACCTTCACCGGATAGGCATAGGTGGTGGAAATCCGGCCGTTGCGGGCGATGTCCTCATAAAGCTTGACGTGCATCAGGCCATATTCCTCCAGCGCATGCATGACACGGGTCTCGGTCTCGCGCGGCTCGAGGAAACGCAAAGGCTCGGGGATCGGAACCTGATAGACGAGAACCTGGCCCGAATGCAGCTCCTCTTCGGGAATGCGGTGCCGCGTCTGGATGATGGTGGCATCCTTGGTGCGGGTGGTCACGGCCACATTCGCCACCTTCTGGAAGAAGGCGCGGATGGATACGGCGTTGGTGGTGTCGTCGGCACCCTGGTCGATAACCTTCAGCACATCGTCGGGACCGAGGATGGATGCCGTCACCTGCACGCCGCCGGTGCCCCAGCCATAGGGCATGGGCATTTCGCGGGACGCGAAGGGAACCTGATAACCGGGAATGGCGATGGCCTTCAGGATCGCCCGGCGGATCATCCGCTTGGTCTGTTCGTCCAGATAGGCGAAGTTGTAGGCAGCCAGCCCGTCGTCGAATGAAACTTCTTTAAGCATTGCGCGTTAACCTTGCGAAAAAAGGAGTACAAGCTCATGGAGATTGGAATTCTTGCAGCCGTGTTCTTTGCTGTATTCGCAGCATCGACCGTCTTTTGCGCCTATTGGTTTGGCGAGCACAGCCGCTGAGCTATTCGGCCGCATCGCCCATCCATTCCGCGCCGTTGGAATTGATCGCGTCGAAATCGGTGCGCATTTTTCTGACCAGACCGAGTTCGGCCTGAAAATCCACGTAGTGCGGTAATTTCAGATGTTCGACGAAGCCAGTCGCTTGCACGTTGTCGGCGTGTGAGATAACGAATTCCTCGTCCTGAGCAGGGGCAACCACATCCTCGCCGAACTCGCCCGCACGCAGTGCGCGGTCCACCAGAGACATGGCCATTGCCTTGCGCTCGCTCTGGCCGAATACCAGACCGTAGCCGCGGGTGAATTGCGGTGGTGCCTTTGCCGAGCCCTTGAACTGGTTGACCATCTGGCATTCGGTCACCTGAATATCGCCAAGCGAGACAGCAAAACCAAGTTCGGGAACGTCAAGTTCGACTTCCACCTCGCCGATGCGGATTTCGCCGACAAAGGGATGCGTGCGGCCGTAACCGCGCTGCGTCGAATAGGCGAGCGCCAGAAGGAAGCCCTCGTCACCGCGCGCCAGCGATTGCAGGCGCAGATCACGCGGCATCGGAAATTCCATCGGTTCCCGTGTCAGATCGCCGGCAATGTGATCATCCGGCATGTCGCCGTCGCTTTCGATGAGCCCCTCTTCGGCCAGAATGTCGGAGACGCGCATGACATATTCCGGCTCTCC
The DNA here is from genome assembly GCF_025910175.1 of Agrobacterium sp. BT-220-3. Classification (NCBI taxonomy): domain Bacteria; kingdom Pseudomonadati; phylum Pseudomonadota; class Alphaproteobacteria; order Hyphomicrobiales; family Rhizobiaceae; genus Agrobacterium; species Agrobacterium sp. BT-220-3. The sequence continues at coordinate 28,963 of NZ_JAPAIX010000009.1, read as the reverse complement.
TTCACGTCGGGCAGCGGTCTCGACAGTCTCGTCTTCCAGAAGCGAGGGATCGAGCAGGCGGTGGGTGTAATCGAAGGTTGGCCCCAGCAATTGCCCGCCCGGCAAGTCCTTGTAGGTTGCGGAAACGCGGCGCTGCACCGTCATCTTTGCGGTATCCACCGGCAGCGAATAACCGAAACGGGGCAGGGTTGTGCGGTAGGCACGCAGCAGGAATATGGCTTCGATCATGTCGCCGCGGGACTGTTTGACGGCAAGGGCCGCAAGCGACTGATCGTAAAGCGAAGCCTCCGCCATCACCCGGTCGACGGCAAGCGAAAGCTGCGAGACGATCTGCGCCACCGACATGGCGGGCAGGTCGCGGTCTCCGCGCCGCTTGTCGGCCAGAAGCCGGTGGGCGTTGGCAATGGCGGTTTCCCCGCCTTTCACGGCAACATACATCTTACGCCTCCATCTGTTGAATGCGGGTGGTGCGTGGCAGGCACACGAATTTGTCACCAGCCGTCAGAATGACGTCGACGCCGCGCGGGAAAATGGCGTTGTTCTCTGCCCATAACATCGGGAATATATCCGGCAGGCCTGAGGGGCTGATGATGTTGACGTGACGGATGCCGGGACCGGAAAGCAGCAGCTCGCGCCCGCCGTCGAGATCCGGCAATTCGATGATAAGTGTCGTCGAACGGTCGGGATATTCCTGGCTTCCCTGCGCGAAAAGACCGAAGGTCGCAATTGCACTTCCCGCCTCGATGACGGCGAAATGCGCCTCGCCCTTCTCCTCTGTGGCAACCGCTCCGGTATGAAATCCGATCCAGCCCGGCACCGTCGTTTTCCGCAGCGCGCTGCTCAGCCAGACCGGCGTGTCGTGGTCGCAGAGCGCAAGAAGAACGGCGCCGGTTGCCGCGCAAAGCGGCAGGGGCGGGGCAACCGCCGTTTCGATGGCCTGCGGCGTGCCTGGCCGGGCCATGCCATCCATGAGTTTCTTGAAAACCCGTTGTGAATCGAAAACGGCGTCTGAAAAGCCGCCCGTCAATGCTTCAGCCTTGACACCCATCAATCTTCTCCTCGCACCATGGTGAAGAAATCGACCCTCGTTGCGGCGGTTTCTTTCGTTTTCCGGTCCGTCTCCTCGGTCAGCCTTTTTTCAACGGGTGAAAGAAGCTCGGTTTCGATGAAGCCGCGCGTCGGACTTTCCTGCCAGAGCGCGTCGAAAACCGCCGCATACCAGGCCTTTTTGCGGCCGGTGCCGAGCACATGCGCATGGCCGACTGTTCCGGAGGCAAGCTTGACGGTTGCCCTTGTCACGGTCGTTTCCCCGAGATTGAAGGGCGCACCGCCGCCGCCGATACGGCCCTTGACCATGACGAGGCCGGTTTCAGGCCCCCGCACGTTTTCCGTCTGCGGGCTGGCATCCTGCCGGTTCCAGACCGCCTCAAGTTCCTGAACGGTGGCGCGGGCAAGAAGTGCTGCCACCCGTTTCCTTTCCGTATGTAAATTCGCAGCTTCGTTATTCATCGCTTGACCTCTAATGTCTATTGATATAGACAACTATACAATATAAGCTACAATTAACGTCGATGAATGACAAGCGTGTGACATGAGCCCTTCGGCAGCAATGAAAAGAAAGAACGGCGTGGCGCTCTGGCGGCAGATCGCCGACCGGATCAGAGGCGAGATCGCAGCGGGCGATCACGACGAAACCGGCATGTTGCCGCCGGAAATGGCGCTGGCCGAAAAATTCGGCGTCAACCGTCATACCGTCAGAAGCGCCATAGCCGCCCTTGCAAGCGAAGGCATTCTTGAGCCGATGCAGGGGCGCGGCACAATGATTGCCCGCAAGGAACGCCTGAGCTTTCCGATTTCACGGCGCACGCGGTTCACGGCGGGCATCGGCGATCAGGTGAAGGAAATGGAGGCGCTGCTTCTTTCCCATATGATCGAGCCGGCAAATGCGGATCTCGCAGCGCGGCTCAAAGTGCAGCCCGGTGCGCCGCTCGTGCGTCTGGAAACCCTGCGCAAGGCCGACAACCGGCCGGTTTCCCGTTCCACCACATGGTTCCCGGCGGATCGTTTCGATGGGATCGGCGAGGCCTACCAAAAAAGCGGGTCGATCACCGCTGCCTTCGAAATGCTGGGCGTGGCGGATTATGTGCGCATCTCCACCGTCATTTCCGCAAGCCATGCGGATACGCAGGATCTGTCCGATCTCGAATTGTCGCCCGGCGCAATCCTGCTCGTCACCCAGGCGCTGAACGCTGATATGGATGGCATCCCGGTGCAATACGCCATCAGCCGGTTCTCGGCCGATACGGTTGAGTTCACGGTGGAGAATTAACGCGCAAGCGTAGCCGGAAACTTTATTCCGTCTGCGAAAGTCCGAGCACATCCAGCATCGAATAGAAGCCCGGCTTCTTGTCGAGCGCCCAGACAGCCGCCGCGATCGCGCCGCGTGCGAAGATGGAGCGGTCGCCGGCATAGTGGGAAAGCTCGACGCGCTCGCCCTCTCCGGCGAAGATCACCGAATGTTCACCGATCACCGAACCGCCGCGCAGCGTGGCAAAACCGATTGTGCCCGCCTCGCGCGCCCCCGTATGCCCGTCACGCACGCGAACGGAAGAGGTGGCGAGATCGACCTTGCGACCCGCTGCTGCCGCTTCGCCAAGCAAAAGCGCTGTTCCTGACGGTGCATCCACCTTGTGTTTGTGGTGCATTTCAAGGATTTCGATATCCCAGTTCTGCGCATCGAGAGCCTGGGCGGCCTGCTGCGTCAGGACGCTGAGCAGATTGATGCCGAGGCTCATATTGCCCGACTTGACGATGCGGGCATGGCGTGACGCCGCCTTGAATTTTTCCTCGTCGCCCAGTGAGCAACCCGTGGTGCCGATGACATGCACGATGCGGGCTTGCGCGGCCAACCCCGCGAAAGTGACGCTGGTTGCGGGGGAGGTGAAGTCGATCACCCCTTCCGCATGCAGGAAGGCCTGCAACGGATCGCTGGTGATTTCGACGCCGATCGGCCCGAGCCCTGCGATCTCGCCGGCATCGCGGCCGACGAAGGCTGAGCCTTCACGCGCGACGGCGGCATGCAGCGTGACACCCGGCGTCTGATGAATGAGGCGGATCAGCGCCTGTCCCATGCGCCCGGCCGCGCCGACCACCACCAGTTTCATGCCGCTGCTGCTCATGCTTTCACTCACTTTTTTATATCGGGCGGATCGAAACCCGCCGGTATCGGACGACTAACCTTTGCAGCGGCGACGTTAAAGCCCGCCTGCCTGCTGCGCAAGCATCACATGGAACATGTCGATCGCAGGAGAACGATCACGCCCTCCAGCGCCGTCCGTCAAGCGAGAGACCGAAATCGGAAGGCGTTCTCGAATAAGTTGCGAGCCCGGAAAGGGCCGCCTGCGGATGGGTGACGACGAAGGTGGGGATGGTCCGCATCAGCGCGCTGTGCGGCGCCTTGTCCTCGAACGCGGCCCGGAATTCAGGGCTTTTCAGCGCCGGAACGATTTTCTGCGAAATGCCGCCGGCCAGATAGACGCCGCCCTTGGCCATGAAGATCAGGGCAAGATCACCGGCCAGACGGCCGAGATAGGTGCTGAAAAGCGAAAGCGTTTCTTTCGCCTGTGCATTCTGGCCGGAAAGCCCCTGCGAGGTGATGTCCGCCGGATCGGAAAAGATCGGCTCTATACCATCGGCAGCACAGATAGCCCGATAAAGATTGACCAGTCCGCGCCCGCACAGGATCTGCTCGCCGGCGACGCGGCCCTCAATGGTTTCGATATGCGGAAAGACCGCATAGTCGCGCGCGCTTCTGGGGCCGATATCGACATGGCCGCCTTCACCCGGAACGGGGAACCACATATGGCGGGCGTAAACCAGACCGGCGACGCCAAGGCCGGTGCCTGGTCCGAGAACCACGCGCGATGCCAGCATGTCTTTTTTGCCGGCGCCTATAGGCTCGCGATTGTCGTCGTCAAGCGCGGCGATTGCCAAGGCCTGCGCCTCGAAGTCGTTGATGACGATGACATCCTTCAGGCCGAGTTTGGCCAGCATATCCTTCGGTTTGACGACCCAATGGCAGTTGGTCAGCGGAATTTCGTCGCCTTCGATGGGGCCGGCGATCGCAAGGATGGTCGAGACCGGCTGAAGCGAGGTCTTGTCCAGAACCGCCTGCTGGATGGCGTCGTCAATTGTCGGATATTCCGCTGTTTTCACGGTGGTGAGGTGCACCGGTTCCGCAAAGGAATCGATCAGAATGGAAAAGCGGGCATTGGTGCCGCCGATGTCGCCAAGAAGGATCGGAAAGGAAAGATATTCGGTATCGGACGTCTTCGGCATTACCTGTTCCATGTTGGCGCGTCATTCGGCGAGGTTGAAGTCGATCAGGTTTTCTGCGGTGGCGCGGTTGAGCGCCATGGGAATATCGTAAACCGTGGCAAGCCGGGTCAGGGCCTTCACATCCACATCATGCGGCATTGCCGTCAGCGGGTCGGTGAAGAAGATCAGCATATCCACTTCGCCGGTCGCGATCATCGCGCCGATCTGCTGGTCACCGCCAAGCGGGCCGCTCTTGAGGCGAATGACATCAAGCCCCGGACAGGCTTCCTGAACACGTCCGCCGGTCGTGCCGGTGGCGACGATCTTGAATCCGGATAGCGCCTTTTGATGGTGACGCGCGAAATCCGCCATATCGTCTTTTTTCTCGTCGTGAGCGATGAGCGCGATACAGCGTTGTCCTGCCATGTCCCCAGCCTGTCCCGGTAAAGAATTAAATCGATTTGAAGCCTTCTATAACAGCTTGCCGCCATTTGAAAAGGGAAGCTGTTGAATGCCGCATTTCTGTATCAGTTCAATGTCGGACGCTGGGTCGGAAGCGGAATATCCGAAGGCGGCTGTAGGGTCGGAGCGTTCTGAATGACCTGTTCGACGCTTTGCTGGCGCACGGCCTGAACCGGCGCGGGAGAATAGGCCTGCGCAGCAATACCCTCAGGGTTGGCGGAAGGGGCAGCAGCCACGGCGGCGCAGGCGGATGGCAGGTCGGAAACCATGACGGGGCGGGGTTTCACCGGTTTGGCATTGGGGTCCTTTTTCGGCGGCGCCCATGGTTCTTTCGTAAACCACCAGGCGAGCGACTTGTCGCAGCCATCGCCCTTGCCCACGGCCGCCTGCGGTTTGCAGTTCGGCGCGCCGGGCGGGCATTCGAGGCGAATGTGGAAATGTTCGTCATGCCCATAGATCGGCCTGATCTTGCCCATGAAGGTGCGGTCGCCGGTCCATGTCTGGCAAAGCTTCTGCTTGATGGCTGGGTTGACGAAGACGCGTTCCACCTGCGGATAGCTCGCCGCCATCATCACCAGCCGGGCATTGAGCGGCGACCATTTGCGATCATCGACCGTCAAAAATTTGCTCTTGTCCAGCATGGAGATGAACGGCACCGTTTCGCGTTGCTCCACGCTCAGCCGGGGGTTAGGCATTGGCCGCCACCAGACATCCACATCGAGACCGATCTGGTGCGAGGCATGGCCGGTCAGCATCGGCCCGCCGCGCGGCTGGGAAATATCGCCGAGCAGCAATCCTGGCCAGCCGATTTTCTGGGCGTCCTGCGAAAATTGTTCCAGGAAGGAGATCAGCTGCGGCTGGCCCCAGCGCCGGTTGCGCGAAAGCCGCATGGCCTGCCAGCCGGGACCGTCGGTCGGCATGGCGATCGCGCCGGACTGGCAGCCCTTGGCATAGGAGCCGATCGGCTGCGAGGTTGCGGCGGAAGGCAGAGCCATGTGGCCAAACACTTCTTTCGCGGGCCTGTCTTCGGCCGAGGCGGTTTCCGCCTGCAATTGCACCGCAGAAACGACTGAAATCGCCAGCATGGCCGCCTTGAAAACTCTGGATGATCCCGCCGTCATATCGTCGTGCCCGTCCGATCAGATGATTCTCTTCCCCTTAAGATAAACTGGAACGGGATTTTGTTGAAACCATGTTTCACCTACTGACGCCAAAGCATGCGGATAAGGACGCCGATAAAGAGCTTGTGAGGCGGAACATCTGTTTTTTGACAATCTTTGTTTTATGCTCTCTCCAACAAACACGAAAACAGGGAACTTCCCGAATGATATTGGCACCATTGAAATCCCGCCTCCTCATCGCTCTTGCGGCATCTGCCGTGCTGATACCGGTGGTGGCATCCGCCCAGTCTGCAGATGTCTGGCGAAAGGGGATTTCGACGGTCGGGGAATTGAAGCATCCCGATGGCTTTGATCATTTCGACTATGTGAACACCAGGGCGCCGAAGGGCGGAACGCTGCGCCTGTCGACGACTGGAACCTTCGATACGCTCAATCCGCTTCTCGCCAAGGGTGAGGCTGCCACGGGTCTTTCCTTGGTTTTCGATACTCTGATGAAATCCACCGAAGAGGAACTCTCTGCCTCCTACGGTCTTCTCGCCGAGGGCGTAAGCTATCCGGATGACATTTCCAAAGCGACGTTCCGGCTGCGGGCGGAGGCAAAATGGGCAGACGGAAAGCCGGTGACGCCGGAGGATGTCGTCTTCAGCTTCGAAAAGGCCAAGGATCTCAGCCCGCAGCTTGCGACCTATTACACCCATGTCACCAAGGCGGAGGTGACGGGTGAAAGGGACATCACCTTCACTTTCGATGAAAAGAACAATCGCGAATTGCCGCAGATTGTCGGGCAATTGCTGATCGTTCCCAAGCACTGGTGGGAAGCCGCCGGTCCGGATGGCAAGCCGCGCGACATTTCACGCGGCACGCTGGAGCCGGTGATGGGTTCAGGCCCTTATAAAATCGCATCCCTGTCTGCCGGCTCGACGATGACCTATGAGCGCCGCGACGATTATTGGGGCAAGGACGTCAATGTGAATGTCGGGCTCAATAACTTCAAAACCATCGCCTACACCTTCTTCTCCGATCAGGATGTTGAATTCCAGGCCTTCAAGTCCGGCACCGTCGATTTCCGGCAGGAAGCCTCTTCCAGCCGCTGGGTAACGGGTTACGATTTCCCGGCCGTCAAGGAAGGCCGTGTCAAGAAAGAGGAATTGCCGAACATCTATCGCTCCGTCGGCATCATGCAGGCCTTCGTGCCGAACATGCGGCGGGAAAAGTTTCAGAGCCCGAAACTGCGCAAGGCGCTCAACTACGCCTTCGATTTCGAGGAGTTGAACCGGACGCTGGCTTACGGCCAGTTTCAGCGCATCAACAGCTTTTTCATGGGTAGCGAGCTGGCCTCTTCCGGCCTGCCGACCGGTCGCGAGCTGGAACTGCTTCAGGAGCTGAAGGACCAGGTTCCGCCAGAGGTCTTCACCACCGAGTACCGCAACCCGGTCGCGGGTGAACCCGCCAAGCAGCGTGACAATCTGCGCGAGGCGGTCAAGCTCATGAAGGAGGCCGGTTACGAGCTGCGCGGCAACCGCATGGTCAATGCGGCGAGCGGGCAACCGCTTGATATGGAGTTTCTGATCGATTCCGCCGGCATGGAAAGAACCATCCTGCCCTATGTCCAGAACCTGAAGAAGATCGGCATCAACGCGACCATCCGCACGGTCGATGCCTCGCAATATACCAACCGCACCCGCAGCTTCGATTATGACGTAATCGTCAAGCTCTGGGCGACCTCGGCCAATCCCGGAAACGAGCAGGCGGATTTCTGGGGTTCGGCGGCAGCCGACCGGCAGGGGTCCAACAATCTCGCCGGCATCAAGAACCCCGCCGTCGATGCTCTGGTCAGAAAGGTCATATTTGCGCCCAACCGGGATGAGCAGGTGGCCGCCGCGCGGGCGCTCGACCGGGTGCTTCTGGCAAACAGCTATGTCATACCGCAATTTTACCGCGGCGAGATGTTCATCGCTTACTGGAACACGCTCATCCGTCCGGAAAACCTGCCGCAATATGGTGTCGGTTTTCCGGAAGCATGGTGGTCCAGCCAGGCGGCGAACTGACGCCACCCTTGCTTTCGCGCCGAAGGCTTGATTCACATAGGGCGAGACGAATCGCTCAAAGCGCGCAGGCAAGCGCTTTCAGGAAAGGACCGGGTTTGACAGAAACGAAGACCGCTGACGTATCGGCCGGGAGCAAGGGCTGATGGGCGCCTATATCCTCAGACGTCTGGCGCTGATGATCCCGACCATTATCGGCATCATGGGCATTTCGTTTCTCGTCATCCAGTTCGCGCCGGGCGGGCCGGTGGAACAGGTCGTGGCCCAGCTGACAGGGCAAGGCGACAGTGCGTCCGACCGGCTCTCTGGCGGCGGCGATCTTATGGGACAGTCGGGTGGTTTCGATGAAAGCGGCTCGAAATATCGTGGCGCTCAGGGTCTCGATCCTGAGCTGATCGCCAAGCTTGAGAAACAGTTTGGTTTCGACAAGCCGCCTTTGACCCGCTTTCTCGAAATGATGTGGAATTATATCCGCTTTGATTTCGGCGACAGCTTCTTCCGCAATTCCTCGGTGATCGATCTCATCATCGACAAGCTGCCGGTTTCGGCGTCGCTCGGTTTCTGGATTTTGATCATTTCCTACATCATCTCCATTCCGCTCGGCATCAAGAAAGCCGTTTCCGACGGCTCGACCTTTGATATCTGGACATCCGGCATCATCATCATCGGTTATGCCGTGCCGAGCTTCCTGTTCGGCATTCTTCTCATCGTTCTCTTCGCTGGCGGATCGTTCTTCGACTGGTTCCCGCTGCGCGGTCTTGTGTCCGACAATTTTGCCGATCTGAACTGGTGGCAGAAGATCATCGACTATTTCTGGCACCTGACCCTGCCGCTCATCGCGCTCTCGCTTTCGGCTTTCGCAACGACGACGCTTTTGACGAAGAATTCCTTCATCGACGAGATCAAGAAGCAATATGTCATCACTGCCCGCGCCAAGGGTCTTACTGAGCGCAAGGTGCTGTATGGCCATGTCTTCCGCAACGCGATGCTTATCGTGATCGCCGGTTTCCCGGGCGCCTTCATCTCGGCCTTCTTCACCGGGTCGCTGCTGATCGAGAATATCTTCTCGCTGGATGGACTGGGCCGCCTCGGTTACCTCTCGGTTGTCAATCGTGACTATCCGATCGTATTCGGCACGCTCTTCATCTTCTCGCTGATGGGCCTCGTGGTCAGCCTCCTATCCGACCTCATCTACACATGGATCGATCCGCGCATCGATTTCGAGCGGAGGGACGTGTGATGACGCTCGCCCATACCGCCGTAACGGAAACAATGGTAAAGCCGAAGCGCCCATGGTTTTCGCCGACCACCAAGCGCCGCTGGCAGAATTTCAAGGCAAACCGGCGCGGTTACTGGTCGTTCTGGCTGTTCCTGATCCTGTTTTTCCTGAGCCTGATTGCGGAATTCATCGCCAATGACAAACCCATTTTCGCTTCCTACAAGGGCGAATTTCTGGTGCCGGTCATGGTCGATTATCCAGAGGAAAAATTCGGCGGCTTTCTTGCCCAGACCGACTACAAATCCTCCTTCATTCAGGACGAGATCAACGCCAATGGCTGGATGATCTGGCCGCCGATCCGTTATTCCTACCAGACGGTCAATTCCAATATTCCGCATTCCGCGCCGACTGCGCCTTTCTGGCTGATGGATGAAAAAGACCGCTGCTCCGCCTACCCGCAGGGCAATGCCGATCCCGGCTGCACGCTCGGCAATCTCAACTGGCTCGGAACCGACAATCAGGCGCGCGATGTCACGGCGCGGATGATCTATGGTTTCCGTATCTCCGTTCTGTTCGGCCTGACGCTGACGATCGCGTCGGCTCTCGTCGGGGTGACTGCGGGCGCAATCCAGGGCTATTTCGGCGGCTGGACAGACCTTCTGTTGCAGCGTTTTATCGAAATCTGGTCGTCCATGCCGGTGCTTTACATCCTGCTCATCATCGCAGCTATTCTGCCACCGGGCTTCTTCGTTCTGCTCGGCATCATGCTGCTGTTCTCATGGGTCGGCTTCGTCGGCATCGTGCGGGCGGAATTCCTGCGCGCCAGAAACTTCGAGTATGTCCGCGCCGCCCGTGCCTTGGGCGTCGGCAACTGGACGATCATGTTCCGGCATCTTCTGCCCAACGCCATGGTGGCAACGCTGACTTTCCTTCCGTTCATCCTTTCCGGTTCGATCACCACCTTGACCTCGCTCGATTTCCTCGGCTTCGGCATGCCACCGGGATCGCCGTCGCTGGGCGAGATGATCGCGCAGGGCAAAAACAACCTTCAGGCGCCCTGGCTTGGCCTCACGGCCTTCTTCACCATGTCCATCATGCTGTCTTTGCTGATCTTCGTCGGCGAGGCGGTGCGAGACGCCTTCGACCCACGCAAGACGTTCCGGTGATCGCCATGATGGAAACCAAGACCCAGCCGCTTCTCTCCGTCCGGGATCTCTCCGTCGCCTTCCATCAGGGCGGCGCGACCAGCGTCGCCGTCGATCAGGTCTCCTTCGATCTGATGCCGGGCGAGGTCGTCGCCCTTGTCGGGGAATCCGGCTCCGGCAAATCGGTGACGGCGAACTCCATCCTCAAATTGCTGCCCTATCCGGCGGCGAGCCATCCTTCGGGCAAAATCCTGTTCGACGGCAAGGACATGTTGACGCTTCCGGAACGCGCTCTGCGCGCCGTGCGCGGTAACGACATCACCATGATTTTCCAGGAGCCGATGACGTCGCTCAACCCGCTCCACACCATTGAGCGGCAGATCGGCGAAATCCTCGAACTGCATCAGGCGATCACCGGCGCGGAGGCGCGGGCGCGCACTTTGGAGCTGTTGCTGCAGGTGGGTATCCGCGAGCCGGAAAAGCGCCTGAAGGCCTATCCGCATGAATTGTCCGGCGGCCAGCGGCAGCGCGTGATGATCGCCATGGCGCTCGCCAACCGGCCAAAACTGCTGATCGCCGACGAACCGACGACCGCGCTGGATGTGACCGTTCAGGCGCAGATCCTCGAGCTGTTGAGTGATCTCAAGACCCGTCACGGCATGTCCATGCTGTTCATCACCCACGACCTCGGCATCGTGCGCAAGTTTGCCGATCGTGTCTGCGTCATGACCAAGGGCAAGATCGTCGAAACAGGCACAGTGGAACAGGTGTTTACCGATCCGCAACACGCCTATACGCGCCATCTTCTGGCAGCCGAACCCAAGGGCGAGCCGCCGCTTTCCGACACCAGCAAACCCGTGGTCATGCAGGGCGACGACATAAAGGTCTGGTTCCCGATCAAGGCGGGGCTGATGCGCAGGGTGGTGGACCATGTGAAGGCGGTCGACGGTATCGATATCACACTGCGCGCCGGACAGACGGTTGGCGTGGTGGGCGAATCCGGCTCCGGCAAGACGACGCTCGGTCTCGCCCTCTCGCGGCTGATCGCCTCTGAGGGACGTATCAGCTTCATCGGCCAGTCAATCGACAGCTATTCCTATGAGATGATGAAGCCGCTCAGAAACCGGCTTCAGGTGGTGTTTCAGGATCCTTACGGCTCGCTCAGCCCGCGCATGTCGGTGGGCGAAATCGTCGCCGAGGGCCTGAAGGTGCATGAACGATCGCTTTCCGCCGATGAGCGGGATACCCGTGTCGCCCAGGCATTGGACGAGGTTGGCCTCGACCCGGCAACGCGCTGGCGGTATCCGCATGAATTTTCCGGCGGCCAGCGCCAGCGTATCGCCATTGCCCGTGCGATGGTATTGAAACCCCGTTTCGTCATGCTGGACGAGCCGACATCGGCGCTCGACATGAGCGTGCAGGCGCAGGTGGTCGATCTGTTGCGCGATCTTCAGGCCAAGCATGAGCTCGCCTATCTCTTCATCAGCCACGACCTGAAGGTGGTGAAGGCGCTTGCAAACGACGTGATTGTCATGCGCAACGGCAAGGTGGTGGAGAGCGGCCCGGCGGCGGAGATATTCGCTGATCCGCAACAGGAATATACCAGGGCTCTCCTGGCGGCAGCCTTCAATATAGAGGCCGTTGAGACAAAAGCGGTGAGCCAGTAGGCGTATCGCTGTTTCTATTAAGGCGATGATTTTTCTGTTGCTTTGCGCAAAATGCCGACCCATGTTGCGGGGACGAGATACGCAAACGGATTGAATGCCATGGCAGCGGATGTGATCGTTTTGGGGGCGGGGATCATCGGGGTCTCCGTCGCTTTGCAACTGGCCCGCAGGGGTAAATCGGTCGTACTGGTGGACCGGCGGGGCCCGGGTGAGGAAACCTCCTTCGGCAATGCCGGGCTGATCCAGAGGGAGGGTGTCGTCCCTTACGCCTTTCCGCAGGAGGTCAGCCGGCTGCTGCGCTATTCCCTGAACAACAGCATCGATGCCCGTTACCACCTTTTTGCTTTGCCGAAGATCGCGCCTTTCCTCGGCCGCTACTGGTATAATTCCGCAGCCACGCGCCATGCCACGATTGCCCGTGCTTATGCGCCGCTGATCGAACATTCGGTCTCCGAACACAGCATCCTCATCGATGAGGCGAAGGCCGGCGATCTGATCGTGAAAAACGGCTGGATGGAGGCCTATAGGACCGCCGAAAGGCGGGATGCAGACTTTGCTTTCGCCGAACGTCTGGCGCGCGACCACGACATCTCCCACACTAAACTCGATGAGGCGGAACTCGCCGCGGCGGAACCGCATCTCAGCCGGGATTTCGTCGGCGGCCTGAAATGGAACGATCCGTGGTCGGTGCGCGACCCGCACGCGCTAACGCTCGCCTATGTCAAACTCTTCGAAAGTCTTGGCGGAACCTTTGTGCGGGGCGATGCATCCACGCTCAGTCAGACGACAAGTGGTTGGACGGTACGTACCGAAACCGGCGCGGTGGAGGCTGAACATGCCGTTGTCGCACTGGGCCCCTGGGCGGATACGGTGACGGAAAGGCTCGGTTATCGCTTTCCGCTCGGCGTCAAACGCGGCTATCACATGCATTATGCGCCGCAGGAGGGAACGAAGCTTAACAACTGGCTGATCGATGCCGAGCGCGGTTACTTCCTCGCGCCAATGCGCAAAGGCATCCGCCTGACGACCGGCGCGGAATTCGCCGAACGCGATGCGCCGAAATCCCCGGTGCAGATCGAGTGGGCGGAACGGGTCGCCCGCACGGTCTTTCCCCTTGGCGGCAGGCTGGATGCGGAACCCTGGATGGGCGCGCGCCCCTGCACGCCGGATATGATGCCGATCATCGGCAAGGCGCCAAGGCACAGGACATTGTGGCTCGCCTTCGGGCATGCCCATCACGGCCTCACACTCGGGCCCATCACCGGCCGTGTGCTGGCGGAAACCATGCTGGGAGAAACGCCTGTTATCGCCATCGACGCCTATCGCCCGGAAAGGTTCAATCCCTGATAGCCGAATCCGCTGGCCTTCCTGCGGCGGGCCACGTAACATGGGCTTATCCAAGGGGAAAAGGGGCAAGCGTCATCATGACGGCGAGGTTTCTCATCTATCAGCAGCAGGACGATTTTCGTTAGCGAAGCGCTTCCGCGCGCGAAACAGAAGAGAAACGGCCTGCTGGTGCATGATGGATGATATTGAAAAAGCAAAGAAATTTTTCGACGATAACCCCGATATCGAAATTCTCGAAGCCTTTGTCATAGATGCGAACGGCGTGCCGCGCGGCAAATGGATTCCGCGCGAAAGGGCGATCGACGTTCTTGAAAAGGGAATGGCGATCCCGCGCTCGGTCTATGCACTTGATATCTGGGGCCGCGATGTACACGCTGCGGGCCTTGCCGAAGGTACGGGCGATCCGGACGGGTTCTGCTTTCCTGTTCCCGGCACCCTGTCGCGGGTGACGTGGCTTGGCCGGCCGACCGCGCAAGTCCTGCTCGCGATGAAAAATCCGGACGGAACAGGGTTTTACGGCGATCCGCGCAATGTCTTGGCACGGGTGCTGGAAGCCTACAAAAAGGCTGGCCTCACGCCGGTTGTGGCGACCGAACTCGAATTTTACCTGATCGACCCGGTTCGCTCGGCGCTTGATCCCGTCCGTCCTCCGCACAGCCGCGAGGGGCGATGGCACACGGGCCAGACACAGGTTCTGTCGATTTCAGAATTGCAGGATTTCGAGGATGTCTTCCATGATATCGCCACGGCCTGCCGGGCGCAGGGCGTTCTTGCCGATACGACGCTGCGGGAAAACGGACCGGGACAATATGAGATCAACCTCAATCACGTGCCGGACGCCTTGCAGGCCGCGGATTTCGCCGTCTTTCTAAAACGTATCGTCAAGGGCGTGGCGCGGCGGCATGAACTCGACGCCACCTTCATGGCCAAGCCCTACGGATTGCAGGCTGGCAACGGCATGCATGTGCATTTCTCGGTTCTCGACAGGGACGGCACCAACATCTACGCCGGGGAAAACGGTCCATCGGATGCGTTGATGCATTCGGTCGGCGGCCTTCTGGAAAACATGGGGGAAAGCATGGCGATCTTCGCGCCCCATGCCAATTCCTACCGTCGCCTGACGCCCAGCGAACATGCGCCCACCTACGCCTCCTGGGGCATCGACAACCGCTCGGCGGCAGTGCGCGTCATCACCGCCAGCAAGGCCGCAACGCGTATCGAACATCGCGTCGCCGGTGCCGACACTAATCCTTATCTCGTCGTGGCGATGATCCTGAGTGCCGCACTCGCCGGCATGAAGGAAAAACGCCAGCCCGGCGGCGCGATTTCCGGTGACAGCCACGCCATCAATCACGAACCCCTGCCCACCAACTGGGATTATGCTTTGCAGCGCTTCACGCGTTCCAGCTTCGCTTATGCGACGCTCGGCCAGCGCTATCGCACGCTGTTTTCCGCCTGCAAACAGCAGGAGCTTTCCGAATTTTCCCTGCGTGTAACCGACGTCGAATATGACGCCTATATCAGGACGGTGTGAGATGGCTGAGGTGACGACTATTCCCAATCCCGGCCACACATCCTCCTGGTACGCGGCCTCCGCCAATGTCAAATCCGTGCGGCCATCGCTTGAAGGTGCACTGGAAGCCGATGTCTGCATCATCGGCGGCGGGTTTACCGGCATCTCCGCCGCGCTCGAACTGTCTGAGCGCGGTTATTCCGTCATTGTGCTGGAGGGCGTGCGGGTCGGCTTCGGCGCTTCGGGGCGCAATGGCGGCCAGATCGTCAATGGCTACAGCCGCGATCTTGAAACGATCGCCAGTCGTTATGGCCACGACAAGGCGGTGAAACTCGGCGAAATGTCGCTGGAAGGCGGCGCGATCATCCGCAGCCGCATCGCCAAATATGCCATCGATTGCGATCTCGTCGACGGCGGCTTCTTCGCCGCCTTCACGCCGAAACAGATCCGCGAAATGGAGGCCCACAAGGCCCATTGGGAAAAACACGGCCATGGCGGACTTGAAATGGTCGCCAAGGCCGATGTCGGAGCGTATGTGAAGACCGATCGCTATGCCGGCGGTATGATCGACCGCTTCGGTGGCCACATCCACCCGCTTAATCTGGTGCAGGGGGAAGCGGCGGCCGCCGAAAGCCTTGGTGCGCGCATATTCGAAAATTCGCGGGTCATTTCGCTGGAGCAGGGCGTAAACCCTGTCGTGCGCACGGCGACTGGCAGCGTGAGGGCGAAATATGTACTCGTTTGCGGCAACGCCTATCTCGGCAAGCTGCTGCCGGAAATCGGTGACCGCATGATGCCGGTCTCAAGCCAGGTCATGGCGACGGAGCCGCTTGATTCAGGCCTGATCGAGGAACTCCTGCCCGCCAATTATTGCGTCGAAGATGCCAATTACATTCTCGATTATTATCGCCGCACCTCCGACAACCGCTTGCTTTATGGCGGTGGCATCGGTTATGGCGGCAGCGATCCGGCGGATCTGACCGGCGTTATCCGTCCGAATATGCTGAAGACCTTCCCGCAACTGGAAAAGACGAGGATCGACTTTGCCTGGAGCGGCAATTTCGCGCTGACGCTGACGCGCATTCCGCATATGGGAAAACTGTCGGACAATGTCTATTTTTCGCATGGCGACAGCGGCCACGGCGTCACCACAACCCATCTGTTGGGCAAGATATTGGGCGAGGCCGTTGCAGGCCACGCCGAGCGTTTCGATGTCTGGAGTTCCCTGCCGAACTATCCGTTCCCGGGCGGCAAGACGTTCCGCGTGCCGCTGACCGTGCTTGGCGCATGGTGGTACGGCATGCGCGACAGGCTCGGATTTTAAAACGTCACCGCTTTCAGACCGGCAAGTGCGTTTTTCGCAATATCTTCCGGCGTGGCATCGATGCTGACGGTTACGACACCGGGTTCGCCGGTCGGCACTTCCAGCGTGGCAAGCTGGGTCTGGAGCAGCGAGAGCGGCATGAAATGGCCTTTTCGTTCGCCCATGCGCCGGCTGAGAAGCTCCAGGCTGCCGTCCAGATAGACGAAGGCGAGCGAGCCACCGGCGGCTTTGCGAAGTCGGTCACGATAGATTTTCTTGAGCGCCGAGCAGGAAACGACGACACCGTTATTTTCACGGCCCTTGTGCAATTCCGCGCCGATGAGATCGAGCCACGGCCAGCGGTCCTCGTCGGTCAGTGGAATGCCTTCCGACATTTTGTCGACATTGGATTTAGGGTGAAGCTTGTCGCCTTCAATGAAGGCAATACCCAGTTTTTCCGCCAGTTCCTCTGCGACCGTGGACTTGCCAGAGCCGCTCACTCCCATCACGACGATTGCCTGTGTCACCCGAACCTCGAATGTTTCTGTTTCGACGGTCAGCCCCTAACATGTGCGGCGAATGTCGGGAACATAAAAATGATGAGCCTGCATATGTCAGTGCCCGGTTTTGCGAGCTGCCGCCTTTTCCAGAGCGGAAAAGCCAGCGTGGATCAGGATCGCGAGCACGGCGACGATCAACCCGCCTTGAAGGATGAAGGCGAGATTGTTGGATTGCAGGCCGGCAATGATGACTTCCCCCAGCGTTCGCGCGGCGACCGTGGAACCGATGGTCGCCGTCGACAGGCTGATGACGGACGATAGCCGGATGCCCGCGAGGATCGCCGGAAGGGCAAGGGGTAGCTCCACTTTGACAAGCCTTTGCCAGCCCGTCATGCCGCTGCCTCTGGCGGCATCCATCACGGTTGCGGGCAGGGTGGTAAGTCCGGTCAGCGTATTTTCAAAGACCGGCAAAAGCGCATAGAGAAACAGCGCGATGAGCGTGGGTTTCTCGCCAAAACCGATCATCGGCACCGCAAGCGCCAGAACCGCCACCGGCGGAAAGGTCTGGCCAATATTGGCGATGCTGCGCGATAACGGCAGAAAATCGGCGCCGAAGGGGCGGGTGACGAGAACCGCAAGCGCCCCCGCCACCAGCGTCGCCAGCCCCGTCGCGATCCCGACAATGGCGAGATGCGACAGTGTCAGCGAAAGCAGGTTGGCCTGGGTGTAGATCGCTGGCGCATTGGCCTGCACGAGAGGGCGAAACACCGGCGCGAAGACCTGCGGCGCCGCGAGGAAGACGATCAGCGCCAGCACCAGAAGGCCGGGAACGAAAAACGAGGCGGCATTTTTCATGGGGTTCCGGCAGCACGCTGGAGGAGAACATCGCGCCGCACCCGGCCCGCGGGCTGGCCATCGTCTTTCAGCACCGGCAATGCATCGCGGCCCGCCCATAACATCGCAGACAGGGCGTCGCGCTGGCTGGTGTGCTCGTTCAGCGGTTCGCCATCAGCGTTTCCCGGCTCCACGGCGTCTGCAACGGACAGGACGGACAGCAGTTTCAGGGCGCGCTCATTTTCGCCGATCATGGTTCGCACGAAATCCGTCGCCGGCTTCAGCACCAGTTCGGCCGGCGGGCAGTCCTGCACAATGCGGCCTTTGTCCATGACGGCAATACGGTCCGCCAGATGGAAGGCTTCGTCCATATCATGGGTGACGAGAACGATCGTGACACCGAGCTTCTTCTGAATATCCAGAAGATCGTTCTGGGCCTTGGCGCGGATCACCGGGTCCAGAGCGCCGAAAGGTTCGTCCATCAGGAGAATGTTCGGCTCGGCCGCAAGCGCGCGCGCCACGCCGACGCGCTGTTGCTGACCGCCGGAAAGCTCATGCGGAAAGCGGTCGGCATAAAGCGCCGGGTCGAGCTGGAAGAGATGCATCAGCGCGTCGATTTTCGCATCAATGCGCTTGCGGTCCCAGCCTATGAGCTGCGGAACCGTCGCGATATTCTCCGCCACGGTGCGATGCGGAAACAGCCCATGGCCCTGAATGGCATAGCCAATCTGACGGCGCAGCTTGTAGCCCGGCATGGTGCTCACATCGTCTCCGTCGATGCGGATCGTGCCGGAGGTCGGCTCCACCAGCCGGTTGATCATGCGCAGAAGGGTGGTTTTTCCCGACCCGGAAGTGCCGACGATGACGGTGACGGTGCGCGGCGCCACGGTCAGGGAGACCTGGTCGACCACGGCTGCATCGCCATATCGTTTCGTGATGGTGTCGATCTCGATCATGCCTTTTGCCTTCCGCCTGCGCTGAAGAGATTGCTGTCGATAAGGGCGTCGAGCGTAATCGCGGCGGCGAAGCCGAGTAGAACGGTCGGCACGGTGCCGAGCAGCACGAGGTCCATCGCGGTCTGTCCGATGCCCTGAAACACGAAAACGCCAAATCCACCGCCGCCGATCAGTGCTGCGATGGTCGCAAGACCGATATTCTGCACCAGGACAATGCGAATGCCGGTGAGAATGACCGGCATGGCCAGCGGAAATTCAACCCGCAACAGCCTTTGCAGCGGCGTCATGCCAAGCCCGCGCGCGGCTTCCCGCACGGCCTGCGAGACGCCGGAAAGACCGACAACCGTATTGGAAACGACAGGCAGCAGCGAATAGAGAAACAGCGCCACGAAGGCGGGGGCCATGCCGATGCCCGCGATGCCGATCTTCGCCGCGCCCGGCACATTGGCTGCCATCCATCCGAGCGGTGCAATCAGAAGACCGAAAAGCGCGATGGAGGGAATGGTCTGGACGATGTTGAGAGCGTTGAGCACCCCGGAGCGCAAGCGCTCGACCTTGTAACAGAGAATGCCGAGCGGGATACCGGCCACGGTCGCCGCAACCAGAGAGCCGATGGCAAGCTCCACATGCCGCAGGGCTTCGGTCCAGAAAATATCAGCCCGGCCGGTATATTCCTTGATGATGGAGAGGTCATTCCAGAGGCCACTTGCCAGAACCACTGCAAGCGTCGCGATTGCCGCCAGCAACAGCAAAATCCGCACGGCCGGTTTCGGCTGGAGACGTGCAATGCAATCGGTTGCGAGCAGGGCAAGTGCCGCAAACATCAACCAGAAACCGCTGGCGGGCGAAACACGGGCAAAACTGTTGCCTTCAGGCGTCAACGCGGAGGCCGCCTGCCCGACAAAGATCGCCAACGACGCAAGGCCAACCAACGCGGCTGCGAGTTTCAGGCGCGCTGGAAAGCGGAAAAAGGCGATGAAAGCGGCGACAAGAATGATGGCGGCGAGAAGGATTGCAGAAGAAACCGGAAGGGCTTCGAAGATCGTCCGCGTTTCGCCCTGAATGATCCGGTTGGCGCGGAATGTCATGAAGGGAGACGCAAAAAGCGCGTAGAGAAGCAGGCACGAAATCAACACGCCCACCTTGTCAGGCCATTTCGTCAAATTCCGCTCCCCCGGATCATAGGTTCGAGCGGGATGGCAAAAACCGCATATGGTTTCCGCTATCCCGCCCCAGCGTTTCACAGGTGATTATTTGAGGAAACCGTTCTTCGTCAGGAAGTCGGTAGCAACTGCCTTGGCCTGCTCACCACCCACCTGCACACGGGCGTTCAGCTCCTGCAGGGTCGCCAGATCCAGCTTTTCGAAAACGGGTTTCAGCAATGCCTCGATATTGGGGTTCTTTTTCAGAACCTCTTCGCGGATGATCGGCGCGGGCTGGTAGACGGGCTGCACATGCTTGTCATCCTCAAGCACCACCAGCCCGGAGGGGGCAATGCCGCCATCGGTGCCATAGACCATGGCCGCATTGGCATTGTTCGTCTGGTTGGCGGCAGCCGCGATGGTGGCGGCGGTATCGCCGCCCGAAAGCGTGATCAGCTGGTCCGGTTTCATGGTGAAGCCGTAGGTGGTCTGAAACGCAGGCAGGGCGGCAGCGGAGTTGACGAATTCCGAGGATGCGGCGAGAACCACCTCACCGCCACCGGCAATGTATTTGCCGAAATCTGAAAGCGTCTTCAGATTGTTCTTGTCGGCGACATCCTTGCGCAGCGCAATCGCCCAGGTGTTGTTTGCGGGCGATGGTGTCAGCCAGACGATCTTGTTGGCATCATAATCGAGTGTCTTGGCTTCCTGATAAGCCTTGGCGGCATCCTTCCAGAGCGGATCGTCCGCCTTGGAGAAAAAGAAGGCGGCGTTGCCGGTATATTCCGGATAGATGTCGATCTCGCCCGCAGTGATCGCCTTTCTGACAACCGGTGTGGCTCCGAGCTGGATGCGGTCCGTTGTCTCGATATTGTTCTTGTTCAGGACGGCGAGGATGATGTTGCCGAGAACGCCACCCTCCGTGTCGATCTTCGACGACACCACCACCTGCGCCTGAGCGATGGAACCATAAAGTGCAAGCGCCAGTCCGGCGCCCGTCAACATCATCAAGCGTTTCATGAAAATTCCTCCGGTGGGTCAGCCTGTCGAACACGCGAAAAATCGTCGCCGCAATTGCGGAGAAACAAGAACGGCCGGGAGAACAAATGGTTGCAACGCCATTGGCGTTTTTTGCGTGAATGCGAGGGCGCTGGTCCCGCTTAGGGTTTGTCGTCCCGCTTGCGAGCATCCTTGCCCATGACGAGCGGCATGAGAACCGACAGGAACAGAAGTCTGAGAACGTGATGCGAGCCGACATAGGCGGTATCGGCGTGCATCATCACGGCCATGGCCGCCATGGTTTCAAGGCCCCCCGGCGAATAGGCGATCATGACGGCATTGAGCGGAACGCCGGTGATGCCGGAAATCATCCAGGCGATACTTCCGGCGATCACCATCACGGCAATCGTGACGACGAAACCCGCCAGAAAGCCTTTCCGTACGTCCATCAAGGACACGTTTGAAAAGCGCGTGCCGATGAGACAGCCGATCAGCACATAGACCGGCAGGCTGAGCCAGGTCGGAACGCCACCCTCGGTAAGGCCGGTAATATGGGTGCCGATGGAAACGGCTACGCCGCCAAGCAGCAGGGCTGCGGGAAATTTCCATCGCAGGAAGAGCCACCCCATCGCAAGAGACGCGCCGATGGTCAGACCAAGTGTGAACAGGCCCATCGGCGGGTTGACGATGAGCGGCTCGGTGCTGACGAGGTCGAAATATTCGACGATCAGCGGCACGGAAAGGGTTAGCGCCAGCACCCGGACGCTTTGCACGATGCTGACGGTCGCAAGGTCGCTTTTCGTCTCGGCGCCAAGACTGATGATGTAGCTGAGATGTCCGGGCGAAGCGCCGAGCATCGCCGTCGTGCGGTCGTATCCGAAGCCGTAATGCAGGATCCAGTAGGCGACATAAAGCATGATGACAACGGCGAGGAGCACGACGACGAAGCTCAGCGGCCATGTTCTTGCGGCGTCGATGACCGAAGGCGTCACGCTCGTTCCCATCGAAATGCCGACGACGACGAAACAGGCATTGCGGATGAAGGCGGGAATGCTGAGCCTCACGCCGGCCAGTCCCGTGATCGTCACGGCAAGTGCCGGGCCGGAAAGAAAGGGAGCTGGGATATTGAGGAGGCTGGCGATGAGCGCACCCATGCTGCCGACAAGCGCGGTAAGCGCAAATGTATGGAATTCAGGCTTGATGATCATTGCGACGCTGATGGCTTGCTTCAGAAAAGCTCGCGACCAAATGCGCCGCTTCGTCTTGCGACGTCAACATGCAGGATCAAAAATATTATATTTGATGCGTGTTTTATAAAAGAAAAGCCCGTGGCCTTTGGACACGGGCTATGGCGATTGCCGATTGGGAAATGGGACGATCAGGCGGCCGGAAGAGCGGCAACCTTCGGCATTTCCGTATCGATCCCGAGCAGGAAGTTGATCTGCGGCCGGGCCTTGACGAGATCGTCAATGGAATATTCAGTCAGAACATCGAAGAACGCATTGAGCGCCCTGCGAAGCGCGGAGTTCAGCCCGCAGCTGTCCACAAGCGGACATTCGACAGCGCCGTCCTCGAAGCATTCCGCCATGGCGAAGCTGTCTTCGGTAACCTTCACCACGTCGAACAGGCTGATCTTCTCGGCAGGCTTGCCAAGCCGCACACCGCCGTTGCGGCCACGCACCGTTTCCACGAGGCCAGCCTTGTTGAGCGGCTGCAGGATTTTGAAAAGGAACAGCTCGGACACGCCATAAGCCCTGGCAATCTCCGGAATGCGGCTCAGCTTGCCTTCATTCGCGGCGCAATACATCAACATGCGAACGGCATAGTTGGTCTGTTTGGTCAAACGCATGCTGGTCTCCTAACTCTCAATGTGGAGTTATATAGTCTCTTTTTCAGTTTAGAACAATTCCAGAAACTGAAAAAACTCGAACCCATCGGATATTTCTCGAACGACCTTGTTGACCGCTCCGATGATTCATGAACAAACAAGTCAAGAATCTGAATGTAATGGAGGCATTCGTAATGGCAAGCTTGAAATCGTGTTTTTCCGCTGCCGTTGTTTCGGGACTGACGATGTTTTTGGCCGCGCCTGCCGCTTTTGCGGATGGCGAGGTGAACGTCTATTCGTACCGGCAGCCTGAGTTGATTCAGCCGCTGCTCGATGCCTTCACGAAAGAAACGGGCATAGAGGCAAACGTTCTTTTCCTCGACAAAGGTCTGGTGGAACGTATTCAGGCCGAGGGTGTCAATTCGCCGGCCGATATCCTGCTGACCGTCGATATCGCCCGTCTCGTCGAGGCGAAAGAAGGCGGCGTCACGCAGCCGGTGCTGAACGATCCCGTCATTGAAAAAGATATTCCGGCCAACCTTCGCGATCCCCAAGGAGAGTGGTTCGGCCTGACGACGCGCGGCCGGGTGGTCTATGCCTCGAAGGAGCGGGTGACCCAGAAGGACATCACCTATGAGGAGCTTGCCGAACCGAAATGGAAGGGCAAGATCTGCATTCGCGACGGCCAGCATTCCTACAATATCGCGCTGATCGCCTCGATGATCGCCCATCATGGCGTCGATCATACCCGGACATGGCTGACCGGTCTGAAGAACAATCTGGCCCGCAAGCCCGATGGAACAGACCGTAGCCAGGCGAAATCGATCTTTTCCGGCGAATGCGATATCGCGCTCGGCAATACCTACTATGTGGGCCTGATGCTGACCAACGATCGCGAGCCGGAAGAAAAGGAATGGGCGGGATCGGTGCGGGTGATCTTTCCCAATGCGGGTGACCGTGGCACACATGTGAATATTTCCGGCATGGCGCTTACGAAATACGCACCCAACAGGGACAATGCGCTGAAGCTGATGGAATTCCTCGCATCGCGCGAAGCACAGGAAATCTACGCCAAGCAGGTCTTCGAATATCCGGTCCTGCCCGGCGCGGAGCCTTCCGATGTGGTGAAGGGCTTCGGCCCCATTAATCCGGACAAGCTGCCGCTGACGGATATCGCCGCCCATCGCAAACAGGCATCCGAACTGGTGGATGAAGTCGGTTTCAACGACGGCCCAACCAATTGATGTCGCTGCCAATGCCCGCGATCGGTTGAGCGTTGGGCTACCGGCGGATCAATTACCCGCCGGCTTTTCGTCCAGAGACGCATTGTAGTCGAGGATAGCCTTGCGCCTCTCCGGCGTTCCGGGATGGGTGGACACGATGCTGGTGCCGCCCTTGTCGCCCAGCTTGTCCTCAAGCAGTGCAAAGAAACGTTCGATTGCGGTGGGATCCAGCCCGGCCTTGCGCATCAGTTCCACGGAGCGCTGGTCGGCCTGACGTTCGGCATCGCGCGAATGCGACAACGCCAGAAGACCGCCGCCCTGGGTGAGAATGTCTTCCATGGCCGAACCGACATCGCCGGCAATCAGCATGACGAGACCGGCGACCCCGGCAGCGCGGTAGAGTTGCCGCAGGCTGTGTTCATGTTCGACATGGCCGATTTCATGCGCGAGAACGCCAATGATCATCTGCCTGTCGTCGCCGGCCAGCTCCACCAACTCGTCGGTCAGCACGAGCGTCCCGTCCGGAAGCGCGAAAGCGTTGGGGCCGATATAACCGCCATTGCGAAAATTCAGCTTGTAATCTTCGGGCGAGCCCTTCGCATGGGCGACTATTCTGGAGAAGTCCGAACGGATCGCGTCCTGTTCCGCCTGTGGCAGGGTGCTCGCAGAAAACACCGTTTTGTCGAAGGCCTGCAGCGTGCTGGCCGACATGACCTGCGGCACGATCGGCGGGGTCACGGCAACCGCCACTTCCACCAGCGCCGGAAGCGCCAGTTTGTAGGTGCCGTAGGCCAGAAGAACGGCTGCTGCCGTGATGCCGACCAGCCGCGGGCGAAACTGTTCCATCCAATGCACAAAGCCGGCACGTTTCGTGATGTGCTGGCCAAGCAGCCGGTCCACACCGTCATTGTCGCGTGTTTCGAACAGCGAGCCGTCAGGAAAATGCAGTTCGCGGGGAATGGTCCCGACCCGATGGCTGATCTCGACGGTTTTTATCTCGGCCTGGGTTCTGACGTGGTTGTCCTTCGCATCGAGCACGAGAAGGACCGTGCCGCCAAGTTTTAACCTGGCGGCGCTCGAAAGGTTGGAGCGAGCGGCATGCCACTCGCCCGAAACGGTTTCTCCGATATCAGAAACCAAATTCGAAACCTTCCATATCCATATATTCGGCGCTGACGGCAGCGCCCGTCGCCTCCATCGAGGAGAGAACCTCGCCCACATCGCCGTTGAAACGGATTGCCGTGCGCTCGACGGTGTAACGCGCTTCGCGTACCGCCGCCCATGGCCGCATCAGGCCAAAGGTGAAAACGGTGACGATCAGGTTGGAGATGACGATCCAGAGGTAGCGGCCGCGATGAAGGTCGCTGCGCAATTCGTGCTTTCCGTCAAGCAGCATGGACGAGATGACGACGTTGCGCACGCCGGTGCGATAGACCACGCCTGCAAGGCCATAGACCAGAAACGCGCCGAAAAGGCCGATATAGAGGGAGGCAAGCGCGGTCACCATGGCAGCCGTCTCATCTTCGAGCATCGCGCTGTTGGCGGCAAAGGCGGCAATGCCGAAAAAGCCGACCACGACGCTGCCGATCACGACCATGATGGCGGGAATGATCCAGACCCGGTAAAGCGCGCCAATCTTGGGATCGGCAGTGAACGGACGATCGCCATAACGCAGGTTGCTGAAAATGTAGCGGTTCGCCCAGCGGCTGGCCAGAGGCGCCAGAATGCCGAAGGAAAAGAGCGCAACGAGGCCGCCGAGCAGAATGGAGACGAAAGCGCCACCGGCTGTGCCGACAAAATCAAAACGCACGTTACGATAGCTCGTCACACGCGCATTGAATCGGATGCTGCGTGTAATGAGCCAGGGAAAGAAGATCATAAGCAGGATCGCCGGCACGAAGACCAGGAACGGGTGGATGAGGCCGACAAGCTGCGAGATGACGATGAAGGCAAAGGCGATAAGCCGGCCCTTGAAGATTTGTCCGCCGGTGGCGTGATAACCGAAGGCGCGGCCGGCGAGCACGGTATTTCCGTTGAAGTAACGCTTGCGGCGCACCTTTGCCCAGGCGGAATAGATGCCGATGGTGATGATCGTCAGAAGAATATTGACGATCCAGATGCCGAAATACTCTTTGGCATTTCCGCTGAAAGAGCCGCGTTCGATCGCGCGCTGATCCGCGCTGACAGAGATGTCACTCATAAATAGTCCCTCATGGCATGCCCCTCTCCGGGCAGATTGAGTTTGCAAGCTTCCCCGTTATTCATCGGTTTGGCAGCGTCCCCACGCCGCATCGGGACTCTTACGCGATAACAGCTTTAAGTGGAATTATTTTGACAGAAGAAAACTTGATTTTTCTGGTTATCTTTTAACCAAAAAGGCCCCGCCGTAAAATCGGCGGGGCCTTCTGCAAGATCGCGGGTTGTTCCGGCTTATTTCATCGTCGGCATGACGAATTCAGCACCCGATTTGATACCGGACGGCCAGCGCGAGGTGATCGTCTTGGTCTTCGTCCAGAACTTGATCGAATCCGTGCCGTGCTGGTTGAGGTCGCCGAAGCTCGAGGCCTTCCAGCCGCCGAAGGAATGGTAGGCGAGCGGAACCGGGATCGGAACGTTGATGCCGATCATGCCGATATTGATGCGGCTTGCAAAATCGCGGGCGGCGTCGCCGTCACGGGTGTAGATCGCAACGCCGTTGCCATATTCATGCTTCATCGGCAGTTCGAGCGCGTCTTCGTAATTCTTGGCGCGAACGACGGAGAGAACCGGTCCGAAGATTTCCGTCTTGTAGATGTCCATATCAGGCGTCACGTGGTCGAACAGGCAGCCGCCGACGAAATAGCCGTCTTCATAACCCTGCAGCTTGAAGTCGCGGCCGTCGACCAGCAGCTTTGCACCCTGTTCGACGCCGCTGTCGATCAGGCCCCTGACGCGCGTCTGCGCTTCCTTGGTAACCAGCGGGCCCATATCGGCCTTGTCGTCGGTATAGGGACCGATTCTCAGGCTTTCGATCTGCGGGATAAGCTTTTCAACGAGACGGTTCGCCGTCTCTTCGCCAACCGGAACCGCAACGGAAACGGCCATGCAGCGCTCGCCGGCCGAACCGTAACCCGCGCCCATCAATGCGTTCACAGCCTGGTCGAGATCGGCGTCCGGCATGATGATCATGTGGTTCTTCGCGCCGCCGAAGCACTGCGCGCGCTTGCCGTTCATGGCGGCGGTGCCGTAGACGTAGCGGGCGATCGGCGTCGAGCCGACGAAGGACACCGCGCCGATATCCGGATCGGTCAGGATGGCGTCGACAGCGCCCTTGTCGCCGTTGACGACGTTGAGGATACCGGCCGGAAGACCGGCTTCGATCATCAGTTCGGCAAGACGGATCGGCAGCGACGGGTCGCGCTCGGAAGGCTTGAGGATGAAGGCGTTGCCGCAGGCAATTGCCGGCGCAAACATCCACATCGGGATCATGCCGGGGAAGTTGAACGGCGTAATGCCTGCGCCAATGCCGACCGGCTGGCGGATCGAATACATGTCGATGGCCGGGCCGGCACCTTCGGTGAACTCACCCTTCTGCAGATGCGGAATGCCGCAGACGAATTCGCAGACTTCGAGGCCGCGCACGATATCGCCCTTGGAATCCTCGACGGTCTTGCCGTGCTCGCTGGAGAGCAGCACCGCCAGCTCGTTCATGTCGCGGTTCAGAAGTTCGACGAACTTGAAGAAAACGCGGGCGCGGCGCTGCGGGTTGGTGGCGGCCCATTTCGGCTGTGCCGCTTTGGCGCTTTCCACGGCGGCGCGCAGCTCGGCTTCGCTGGCAAGCGCAACGGTCGCCTGCACTTCGCCGGTCGCCGGGTTGTAGACATTCGATGTGCGGCCGCTGGTGCCGGGCACATGCTTGCCGTTAATGAAATGACCGATTTCCTTCATGGGTTTTCCTCCAGAATGTGATGGCGCAGCATTACCTTTCGATTTGCACAAATCAATCGCCTGAAATAAGCATCCATTGTGCAAAAATAGACATAAGGAGGGTGCCGTGAACTGGGATGATGTGCGTTTGTTTCTAAGCGTCGCGCGAAGCGGCCAGTTTCTTTCGGCAGCGAGAAAGCTCGGCGTCAACCATGCCACCCTCAGCCGGCGCATTTCCGCACTGGAAGCGGCCATCGGCACGCAGCTGTTTTTGCGAAGCACCAATGGCTGCGAGCTGACGGAAGAAGGCCAGCGCCTTCTTGCCGGGGCCGAACGCATGGAAACCGAAATGCTGAACGCCCAGGCAAATCTTGGCCGCGTCGATACGGCGGTGGCGGGAACGGTGCGTATCGGCGCGCCGGATGGTCTCGGCGTGTCCTTTCTCGCGCCTCGGCTTGGCAGGCTCACGGCACGGTATCCCGAGCTGAAGATCCAGCTTGTGCCGGTGCCGCGCTCATTCTCCCTGTCGCAGCGCGAGGCCGATATCGCTATCACCATCGAAAGGCCGGAGCAGGGGAGGTTGATGTTTTCGAAGCTCACCGACTATTCGCTGGGGCTTTATGCATCGGAGGCCTATCTCGCTGAATACGGAACGCCGGCGGATGTCGAGGCACTGAAGCGCCATCGCCGCATCGGTTACGTGGAGGACCTGATCTTCTCGCCGTCCCTGAATTACACCGGCGAAATCATGCGCGATTGGGATGCAGCCTTTGAAATCTCCAGCGCCACAGGCCAGACGGAGGCAGTGCGCTCCGGCGCCGGTATCGGCATCCTGCATAATTATATCGCCGGGCAATATCCCGAGCTTCTGCGGATCATGCCGCATCTCGGCATCAGCCGGTCCTACTGGACGGCCTATCACGAGTCCGCCCGCCAATTGGTTCGCGTCCGCACGGTGGTCGATTTTCTGCAGGAACTGGTGGCCGAAGAGCGGCGAATCTTCATCTGAAAGACATCGTAAAGTTAATGGCCGAGAAGCAATAGGATGACGCCGGCCGGGTTGTACCGCTTATACCCGAGCGATTTGCGCCCACGGCATCGTAAACTTAACGGAATGTGGAGTCCGCTGTGCGATGAGGGGGCATGACAGATCGAGATCCTCTTTACCGTCGGCATCGCTATCCCGGTGAGGTCATCGCCCATGCGGTTTGGCTCTATTTCCGTTTCCCTCTGAGCCTGCGAATGGTTGAGGACTTGCTGGCTGCCCGTGGGATCACTGTCTCGCACCAAACCGTCAGGCAGTGGGCGGAGAAATTCGGTCGCGCCTTCGCCAACGAGATCCGAGCCGATCATCCGGTCGGCTCGGAGATAAATGGCACCTCGATGAGGCCGTTGTTTCAATTTGCGGCAAGAGGCGTTGGCTGTGGCGTGCCGTC
>NZ_JAPAIX010000008.1:0-181612 GCF_025910175.1 Agrobacterium sp. BT-220-3 | reverse complement strand
GCCCATCGGCAACATACCGCCAGCCGAAGCCGAAGAACGATATTACGCCATGCTGGACGCACCGGCCGTGGCCGCATAACTTAAACGAAATGGCCTCCGGCAAACCCGGTGCGGTTCAGTCCCGGTCGAAAGCGAAACTCCGAGACTCTTTAGCTCAGCCTTGAGTCCATCTTTACTAACGGCTTCACGTCGCTTCTCAAGGTTCTTGAGCGCGTCTATCAGCAACCAATTAGTTGGGTTCGCGAGCAGCCCTTTGCAAAACTCTTGCGCTGCCGCGAGAGAGGACGGCGCGTTTAAAACAGCTTTCCCGAAATCGGAAAGCTCCAGTGGTTTGCCACCCGTAGACAAACCCGTATTTGACAGGGTCGCGGGGATATTGGTGGTCGCCCTCTTATTAAGGGTTCCACCAAAGAACCTTACCGCCCACTCTTGCTTTATTTCATCATCATGCCCTTGATGAAGCGGAATAACAGCGAGGCACTGTCGAATATCAAAGCCTAGAATTCTAGGCGAAAAGTCATTGAAAGATGGCAATTTGCTCATAAGAACGCTCCTCGTGTCACCGCTTGGCTATCAAGCTGCAGTTGACAAAGAGCTGAATTTTCTAAGATGACGAGCAATTTCTTCGCCGAATCTTTTTGCTAGTAGCGGTGGTACAGCGTTACCGATTTGCCTCCACTGCTTTTCAACGGTACCAGAAAACACGAAATCGTCCGGAAATGTCTGAAGTCTGGCAACTTCCTCGATCCGTAAAATGCGATTTCGCCAATGCAACGGCCCCATATTATTGGACCGTCGCGCCTGTATAGTCCAAGAAGGCATATCGGGGCTAAGTTTCAGTAAGAATGACCAATAGCGGGAACGCCACTTGAATAATGGAGCGGGATGACCTCGCTCTTTGGTGTAATACAGGTAATTCTCGCCCGGAGGTATCTCGGCCAAAAGGTGATTGAATTTGCCACCAGCGTAATGCCCTTCATCGGATGCGTTCTCATCCGTATCCAGATCACCGATGGCGTCTCCTGCGGAGGCCCAGCGCCGACTCCCGTTTTCGGGCGTTTTGGAGTGTGTCACGTTGGGAAAGTCAATATCACCGTATAGCGATCCAAGTACGATGCAACGTTCCCGAATTTGAGGAACGCCATAGTTCGCGGCGTTAACTATGCCCCATTTTACGTGATAACCAAGAGCTTTGGCCGTTGTTAGAATATGCTCAAGAGCGTCACGATGAACGCCGTAGGCAAGTCCACGGACGTTCTCCAGCATGAATGCCTTAGGTCTGACATCGGCCAGAACGCGCAGATAGCCGCCAACTGTTTCTGCAGCAACAGGGTCGTCGAGCGCGCGCGGCTTTTCTGTGCGGTAAAAGCGGCTCTTGGAAAAAGCCGGACAAGGTGGGCCACCGACAAGAAGATCGACCTGTCCCCTTTGAAGTCCTGAAGCGGCCAGTAATGAACGCGTTTCGATCTTGCCGATTGAGCCTACCACGAACGGTGTGTTCGGGAAGTTCATCGCATAGGTCGCAGCGCACGTCTTTTCGATATCAGTTGCAACAGCGACACGAAAACCCGCAGCTTCCACTCCTATGTCCAGTCCGCCGCAACCAGAGAACAGGCTTATACAGGATAAGGGCGCATCGTATGGCATCAACCTACTGCTTCCATTACAGAGTGCACCAAGGCACGCGCCATTGGCACAGGAACCGCATTACCCATCTGCCTGACGCGTTCCCTTCTGGGTCCACGAATGTCATAGCCGCGAGGGAATCCTTGCAGCGCTGCCAGTTCGGGTGTCCTTAGTCGTCTGTCACTCCAGTGAAACGGGCCGGTCCAAGGCCCAGGAGAGGCCGCAATAGTCCACGATGGTCGATCAGGAGAGAGTTTCAACAAGAAGTTCCAGAACCTTGTCTCAGCAACAAATGTGGGATTTGGATGACCGGCCCATTCCGTAAGAGCCTTGTAATTCCATCCCGGAGGGACCTCTGATAGATGCTTCGCCCACCGGCCAGAGACCACTTCCTCAGGCTCAAAGAAGTCGGAGTGGTCGAAGCCGTCCAGCGCCTCGCCAGTCGTCACAGCGGGCTTAAAACCGTATTCTCCCTTGGCACTATGTGTCTCAGATGGAGCCGATGGCGCGCGCTTTTTCGCTCCCAAAACAGTCACGCGTTCACGTGTCTGAGCCACACCAAATGCAACCGATCGCGCTACGAACTCGGTAATCTCGTAACCCGCATCACGTGCCGACTGAACAAACCAATCGTAGAGCGGCTTGTTTCGTGGATGTTTGATACTAGGGACGTTTTCAAAGACAAAACCGTCAGCGTCTGCCTCAACGATGAGACGAAGGTAGTCTCCAACTAGCCCACGCCTAGCGTCCTCTTTGATTTCGGTAGGCGCAGCAGGTTTTGCAACCTTCAGACCCTGCGCGCGCGCTCTGCGATAAGCTGCGTCTTCACCCTTCTCAGTCCAGTACGCGGCTTTTGAAAAAGGTTGACATGGCGGCCCGCCAACAACAATTAACGGCTCGTCAGAGCGCAGCCCTGCCGCAGCCCTCATGTCCTCTCCGGTCAGAACTGACACATCAGCCTTGAGCACCGCACCGTGATATTTTTGATTTGCATTCAGGGTGGCTACACAGTGAGGGTCAATTTCGAAGCTGGCACGCACTGACGCGCCACTCATGTGTGCCCCTACGCTAAGGCCGCCAGCCCCCGCAAAAAGATCGATTACATTCATACTCGACAATCTTGTTGGTGAACGTAGCTTCATGGTTTGTTCTCAACGAATGTCTGATTTGCCGCAATCCGTCAATCGTAGGAGGGGATCATACATAAAAAGAGCTCGTTATCGGCTTGGCCAATCGCACAAGTGCACGGCTCGACCTAACATCAATTCTGACCGCACTAAACCATTCCCATTCGTTCAGAATAGGGACTTGGACGTGTAGCCGTTCAATGCGATCGGTCAGGAGGTCAAATGAAAATCCCAAATGGGCAAAAACTGAAAAGTAGCCCGCATCAAGCATAGACAACGTTCTAGGCGCAATGCAAAAAAGGCACCATAGCATTACTGATTTGAGAGCCAGCGCGCCCCGCACTCTTACATTGCGGTGGTATTCTCATCATACCTTGTTCGTTTTACGCTCTGATTGGCAGTAATATAATAGTTGCCGTCCCTTTGCGCCCATCTGTTTTCTCTGCGCGCTGCGTCTGATAAAGATAGGGATATTCGTCAAATACGGTAATCTTGTTAGAAACTTAACTGGCGACCTGACAGCAGCTACGATGATAAATTCTTTGAATACCGATAGCGAGGAAGCCTTTCCTCATTTCTCTGCAAAAATGGACAACGGCGATCTGGCGTGGCCAGTGGCTGAGGCAAAGGG
This sequence comes from Agrobacterium sp. BT-220-3, assembly GCF_025910175.1. Classification (NCBI taxonomy): domain Bacteria; kingdom Pseudomonadati; phylum Pseudomonadota; class Alphaproteobacteria; order Hyphomicrobiales; family Rhizobiaceae; genus Agrobacterium; species Agrobacterium sp. BT-220-3. Next base: position 178,228 of record NZ_JAPAIX010000008.1, on the reverse strand, counting down.
TATCAGTCTCGGGATATTTTGCCAGCGGCTAAAATGGGGATGGTCGGGCGAGAAGGCCGCAAATCATCCCGCGCCGCCGCCAACTCGGAAGTCTCCTCCTCAACGACCTTCCATCAAGCTATCAACTCACCTTTCGGATGGGCAACTCGCTTGGCCAGTCGCCAAAGCGAAGGGCATCAGTGAAGCCTTGTTTTACGCGCGCTTGAAAAAGGGAATGACACCTGACGAAGTAGTCTACACGCCAGTCATGCCGCGCGGCTGGAATTACCACCGAAGATAGTTCTGCTGTGTGAGGGCTAATCGCTATTGCCCGATGGTACACATTATCGTACACTTTACCGGTACACATGGCTTGATAATAAATGAGAGTAACCAATCAAAATCAGCAACTTAACTGGTATAACGTCGCTTCACGTAAGCGGCACCATTTTATCTCCCTAAATGACAATTTATACCTCAAGCGGATTTCAGCAGGCGCTGTCGGCTTGTCTGCCGTTATCAGGTGGCCTTCGATCGCAGACGCATTTGAAACTAAACGCTCCGCCACACGTTGACCGGCAAGTTATGTCAAAACGAAAGCGTGTTATCGTGGATGTCATTCGTATTCTTATCGCCATCATTCTTCCCCCGGTCGGCGTGTTCCTTCAGGTTGGACTTGGCCTGCATTTCTGGCTGAATATTCTCCTGACGCTGTGCGGCTACGTGCCGGGCATCATTCACGCCATCTGGGTGATCTTGCGAAAGTGACGGTCATGGCGATTGTCAGGGCGCGGCGTCACGGCCGCGCACAAAGGGACGTCCGCAATATTTTAGTACGTGATTAAATTCTTTCGGAGCTGGAACCTCGTCTTCTCCCTCACGTTATGGTGATGACACCAGCCAAGGAGAAAATCATGAACCAGATCATCTACATCGTAGGCCTCGTCGTTATCGTTCTGGCGATCCTGTCGTTTTTCGGCTTCCGCTGATCACCGTTGTCAATTCGATCGCTTGCGCTTATCCTAAGCGGCAGTAACACACGACTGCGTTCATGGGTTGCTCCGCTGTCGAGTGTATTTCGGGATCGCGTTGCTCTGGGAGGTGCACGATGAAGAACGAGAGATGGACAGAACCTGTCGAGGTCAATCTCGAGGCGAACGGCAAGAGTGTCGTCGCCGGCCCCTTTGAGGCCCTGATATTATTGACCGAAGGCTGGCCTAATAAAATACGCGGATTGAGTTTCGTGAGAGCCAGAAGCGCCTGCCGCGCCGCCCTTGATGGACGAAAGTCACCTGAGGAAGCCCGCAAGTGCTTTACCGATGCGGTTTCAGAGATGCAGAAAAATCCGCATTGACGTGCGGCCACGCGAAAAACGGCTCCTGCACGGGAGCCGTTTTTGTATGCGGCATTTCCGGGACTGAAGGAAACCGGAGATGCCTGCTTTATGGTGCTACCAAGCCTTACATCCAGTAGGGCGCGACGCCGTAATAGTCATAGACCTTGCGGTCCTTGGCGTTCAGCAGGTCGTTGTCATCGAGATTGGCGAAGTGAGGCGCGTTTTCGATCTCTTCCTTGGTGAGATCGATGCGATAGCCGTCCAGCTCGTCGTCGTAATGAAGCTTTTCCCACGGCAACGGATAGTAGTCATCGCCAATGCCCAGAAAGCCGCCGAAGCTCAATACCGCATAGGCGACACGGCCGCCACGCTTCTCCAGAATGATGCGCTGGATCGAGCCGATGTGTTTGCTATCGGCGCCATAAACGCGCGTTCCTTCAACCTTGTCGCTGGCGATAAGGCTCGGCGTGTCCTTGACATAGGGGTCTTGTCCGGCACGGGGTTCCTGATGCAACATGACATCTTCCTCCTTGGTTTTCCTCGTAAATGTTACGTTGGTAAACCACCGCACGGGCAATTCGTTCCGAAGCTTTTTCAGCCGTGAAACAGGAATTTTTTCGGATAAGCATGGAACGAAACGGCGTTATTGCCTGATCTTCTGCCAGACCGAAGGTGAGACACCGACCATCTTGCGAAAGACGCGGGAGAAATGCGCCTGGTCCGAAAAGCCAGCTGCAATGGCGATGTCGGTCAGCGCCATATCCGTTCGCATCATCAGATCCTTGACGCGATCGATGCGTGCCTGCATCTGCCATTGATGCGGCGGCACGCCTGTCGACGCCTTGAAGGCGTGGCTGAAATGGGATTGCGACAGGTTGGTGAGCTCCGCGAGTTCCTCCAGCCTTATCGAGCGCAGGCAATGTTCGCGAATGTAATCGGTCGCCGCCCGCAATTGCCAGGAGGCGAGCTTGCTGCGTTTCTTGACCGGCTCGCGCTTTACCTTGAGGAAATCCGTCAACAGGGCCAGCACGAGGCTTTCGCCGTAGAGATCATGCAACGGGTCTGGATTATCGCATTCGGCGGCGATCAGCCGCGCGAGCGCCAGCAGCCGCTCATCCTCAAACATCAGATGCGGATCAAGCAGCCCGTGCGGATCGAACCCCTGCACCAGTCGCGCACCCAGCAACCCCGCATCAAAGTGCAGATCGAGATGGCGCACGAAGGAAACATTGCTGAGTTCCGCATGCACATCCAGATCGGCGGGCACGAAGGAAATCCGGTTCGCTTCGGACGAGCCGTAATTGTCGCGGCGGCAGCGGTTCATCATGAACCGGCCACCATCCGCCCCATCCATATCGAGCAGGAAAACGAAACGCGGGTCCTTGCCGACATAACGGCCACCCGCCCTCGGCGCGCAATGCACGTCCCAGAGATCGGCGACGATGCCGTTCCACACCCTTGAGCGCGGGCCACCGATGACGGCAAAGCCCTCGATCTCGTTTTCCATCCGAACGCGGAAAGCCATGGCCTCTTGATCCCGCAAGGCGCAAGGGCGCCACTATAAACATGATAAGATTATTCATGTTTATAGTGGCAAACTATTTTTCCCGCAACTGCCGGCCGCCCATTACCACTTCTTGGCAAGCTTGAAGGTTATCGTGCGGCTGTCACCCCAGCCGCAAACGGAGACCCCGGCGCAGCTCTTGACATATTCCCTGTCGAAAACATTCGCGACATTGACGGAGGCCGTCCAGTCGTTCTTCTCGTAACGGATCGCGGCATCGAAGACCGCAGCATCCGGCACACGCAGCGTGTTTGCCGCATCCGCCCAGGACTTGCCCTGATAACGCACGCCGCCGCCAATGCTGAGGCCTTCAAATGTATCATCGGTAAAGGCGTAATCCACCCAAAGCGACGCGGTGTGAGCGGGCACGATCCACGGCGATTTGCCGATCAGGTTGGGATTGGCATCCTTGGTGATATCGAGATCGGTATAGGAATAGGAGGCGATGGTCTTCCAGTTGTCGCTGAGATTGGCCTTTGCCTCCAGCTCGAAACCGGTGGACTCCACCTGTCCGAACTGCCCGCTCGTTGTCACACCGCCGGCCGTATAGGAAACAATGGCGTTGTCCTTCACCAGCTTGAAGACAGAGGCGGTGATGCTGCCGTCAAAGAAGGTCGGCTCATATTTGATACCGGCCTCGAACTGATGTCCCTCCTCCGGTACGGCGGAGCTGCCATCCGCAAGCGTATCGATGAGCGGATTGAAGAAGGTGGCGGCCGAGACATAGGGCGTCAGGCCGTTGTCGAATTCATAGGCAAGACCGGCGCGACCGCTCAGCGCATCGTCATTGGAGCGGCGCGATACGCCAGCCGGCAGCCTGTTGTTCAGTTCCGTATCGACATAGTCATAGCGGCCGTTCAGCGTGACCAGCCAGCCATCACCGAAACGCAGCTGGTCCTGCGCATAGATGCCGATCTGCTGTTGCGTCACGACGTTGTTGGCGTAAACGAAATTCGTTCCCTGCGTCGAACCGTAGACCGGGTTGAGCGCGCCGATCGCATTCGATCCGCAGCACGCCTGCACCTGATCCAGCTTGTAATATTTATAGTCGAGGCCAAAGAGCAGAGAATGGCTGACCGCGCCGGTATCGAACTGGCCTTCGACACGATTGTCGACGCCGAAACTGTCCACCTTGGACAGGCCATCATAACCGAAGCGGGTCAGCATATAGTCATTGGTGGTGGCATCGAGGATCGGCTGGCCATTGGCGTCGGCATTCGCCCAACCGCCCGGATAGGGCCCGGTTTCATGCTTGTAGAGGTGGCCGTAGCGGGCGTTCTGGCTGATCTTCCAGCCATTGTCGAATTCATGGCTGACTTCGTAACCCACCATTGACTGGTAGACGCGGCCATTATCAAGGTCGGGCTCGCCGTAAAACGCCTTGCGGTCAAGCTTGCCGAACGGTGCGTCAACCACGGTGCCGACATAGGGCAGGAAGCCATTGCCGACATGAACCTGATCGAGCGCCGAGAAATATCCGTACAGCGTGGCGCTCGTCTGCGCATCCGGCTCGAAGGTGATCTGCGGCATGATGAAGCCGCGCAGATCCTCGGAATAGTCGGTGTAATTATCGCCGCCCGAGACCTTGCCGGTGACGCGGTATTTCCACACGCCCTCACCGTCGACCTTATCGCCAAGATCAAAACCGAAGAAGGCGTTGCCGAAATTATTGATGCCGATTTCCGTTTCGCGGACCGGCTCGTCCTGCGGGCGCTTGCGAACCATCTGCACGATGCCGCCGGGATTGGCACCGCCATAAAGCACCGAAGCCGGTCCCTTCAGCACCTCCACCCGCTCCAGACCGTAGGCGTCCATCTGGAAACCGCCGAAACCGTAGCTGAACAGGTTCAGCCCATCCAGAAACACGCCGGTCTGGGTTGCCTGGAAACCGCGAATGTAAAACCAGTCCGTATCCGGATCCGTGCCAAAAGGCTCCGCCGTCACGCCGGGCGTGTAGCGCAGAACCTCGTCGATTTTGGTCACAGCGCCGCGATCGTCCATTTCCCTGCGACCGATGACCGACACGGATTGTGGAATATCCTTCGTTTCCGTATCGGTTTTCGATCCCGTCGCGCTTTTTTTGGCGACATATCCCCGGACCGGACCCGTGGCGTTTTCCGTGCCCTGCCCCTCGACTGTGATCTCACGCAGAACCGTCGTCTGCTGCGCTTGACCCACCAGCGGCGCCATCAAAACAATGGCAGCCGTTCCCAGAGCCAGGCGGCCCAAAAACATCTCATGCAAATTTTTCAAGATATGCCCCGAAACAGATCACGGCCGACGTTTATATACGGCAGGCCGCAGCACCTCAATTAAGCTGAGTATTTACATCAGGATTAAGGCGCTATGCTTGTCGTTTTATGGGGGGATTTGAAGCTTATTGGCTTCTCGCACAGTTTTGCGCCACTCATTTATGGATAAGATCGGGGCATCAGCCCTTGCGCCGCCCAATCCTTGCAAGCTGCATGACCGGAAGGATGCCGATGACGACGATCGCCAGTGCCGCGATTGCCGCTTCCTCGTAAGTACCGCGCGCCGCTTCACCATAAAGATGGGTTGCGAAAGTCTCGAAATTAAGCGGCCGCAACAGGAGCGTGGCCGGAAGCTCCTTGACGCAATCAACGAAGATCAGCAAGGCGGCGGCCGCCAGCGATGCCTTTGAAAGCGGCAGATGGATCTGTCGGAATGTCTGCGTTGCCGATCTTCCGAGCGTTCGCGAAGCGTGATCGAAGGATTGCGGGATGCGGCTCAGACCGGCATCGACGCTGCCCGCCGCAATGGTCAGGAAACGCGCCGAATAGGCGTAGATCAGGGCGGCACCACTGCCGATAAAAATGAGGCCGGTGGATATGCCGAACCACTCGCGCATTGTCTGGTCAACGAACCTGTCAAAGCCGCCAAGCGCGATCAGCACGCCAATGGCAATGACCGTGCCGGGAGCAGCGTAACCCACCGTGGAAAGCCGATAGGACCAGAGCGAAAGGCGTCCCGGAGCAAGGCGCATCGCGTAAGCCACCGCAAGGCCGAGGATGAGGGTGATCGCCGTCGCAAGTCCTGCGAAGAGGATGGTATTCAGAGCCTCCTCAGTGAAACGGGACGACAGGCCGCTGAACCGGAACCGCTTCCATGCCTCGATCACCAGATAGCTCGCCGGCGCCACGAAACCGATCACGACCGGCAGGCTGCCGAGAGCAAGAGCGCCAAAGGCTTTCAGGCCGGTAAGTCGCACCGGCTCCAGCTCCCTGCTTTTCTGCGCCGAGACCGCATAACGCTGCTTGCGTCGCGCCCATCGCTCAAACGCCACAAGGGCGACCACGATGAACAGCATGGAAAGCGCGATCTGCGCCGCACCCGGCAAGTCCGATTTCGTGACCCAGGTGGTGTAGACCGAAACGGTGAGCGTGCGGACACCGAGAAATTCCGATGCGCCGATATCGTTCAGCGCCTCCATCAGGGCAAGGCTGATGCCGACCGCGATCGCAGGGCGCGCCAGCGGCACAGCGACCTTGAAGAAAGCCGCACGTCTGGAAACACCCAGCGTGCGGGCCGCTTCGAGCAGGTTGCCCGCCTGCGTCAGGAACATGGCGCGGACGGGAATATAGACATAGGGAAACAGCACGAAACCGAGCAGGACGATGCAGCCCGTCATCGACCTTATATCCGGCAGGCGGAATTCGCGCGGGCTGGAATAACCAAGCAGCCAGCGGAGCGCGCCCTGCACCGGCCCGATCGGGTGCAGAATATCGAGATAGGCGTAAGCGACGATGTAGGTCGGCATCGCCAGCGGCAGCAGCAGCGCCCATTCAAGTATTTTCCGTCCGGGAAAATCATAGGCGGTGACAAGCCAGGCCGCATATGTACCGACAATACCAGCCAGCAGCCCGACGCCTGCAAGAAGGATCACGGTGTCCGGCAAAGCCGTCAGAATGACGCTCGCGCCGAGATGCGCCCACAGGCCCTGAGAACCCTGCACGGCCTGCGAGACGAGCGCCAGAACCGGCACCATGGCGCCACAGACCGCAGCCAAGGACAGGCACAGCCACCAGAAGGAGGATGAAAACCGTGTTCCTGCGCGGGACGTCAAAGGCTGGGCGGCGTCTGGATTCATGAGCTTCTTGAAAATACAGGGAAAGGCGCCCGCGGCTGCGAGCGCCTTCCACCTCTGTTGCCAATTGGCCTTTACTTGTCGAAACCGACCTTGTCGACCAGTTCGCTCGCCTGCTTGCGATGCGATACGATTTCCGTCAGCGACTTGTTGTCGACCTTCAGGTCACCGAAGGAAGCGACGATCTCATTGAGAGCCGCACCCTGCTTGACCGGATATTCATAGTTGGCTTCGGCGTAGATCTTCTGGGCTTCGTCCGAGACGAGGTATTCGAGAAGCTTGACGGCTTCTGCCTTGTTCGGAGCGTTCTTGGCCACCGCAGCGCCAGTGATGTTGACCTGCGTGCCACCGTTCTTGAATGTCGGCAGAACGACCTTGATGGCATCGCCCCACTTCACCTGCTCCTCGCCGCCCTTGCCCGAGCGCATCAGGCCGACGTAATAGGAGTTGGCAATGCCGATATCGCAAATGCCGCCGAGGATGTCCTTGGCAACGTCACGGTCGCCACCGCCTGCCTTGCGGGCCAGGTTTTCCTTGACGCCGGCAAGCCATTTTTCAGTGTCGGCGGCGCCATAGTGGGCGATGTAGTCAGCAAAAAGCGCGGTGTTGTAAGGATGCTGGCCGGCGCGAATGCAGACCTTGCCCTTCCACTTCGCATCCGCCAGATCTTCATAGTTGAAGGAGGCGAGGTCGAGATCCTTCGCCGCATAAAGAACGCGGGCGCGCATGGAAAGCGCGAACCAATGGCCCTTGGCGTCGCGAAGTTCAGCCGGGATGGACTTGCTCAGGGTTTCGGATTCGACCGGCTGGGTAACGCCCTTTTCGGCGAGATCGACAAGGTTGCCGGCATCCACGGTCATCAGAACGTCGGCCGGCGAGCTTGCGCCTTCGCTCAGAACGCGCTCGGCAAGACCATCCTTGAGGAACACGGTGTTGACCTTAACGCCGCTCGAAGCCGTGAAGGATTCCAGCAGAGGCTGGATAAGGCCCGGTTCTCTGGTGGTGTAGATGTTCAGTTCCGCAGCGCTGACCGATCCGGCTGCAAAAGCAACGGTGCTGGCAAGCAGGGCAATTTTGGAAAATTTCGTCATATGTCGTCTCCCTCTTCGATGGCGGCAATATGGGGGAGCAAACATCATACCTGATGGAGTAAATCAAGTTTTATTTGGCCATTTTCAGACGGGACTTGATCACCAAGAGTTGAAAATGGAGCGTAAACAAACATGCAAATCCGCTCATTCAACCTCAAGTAAATATCAGAACGCCCTTCGGATCTATGCCGAAGCGCACGGCCGTGGTCTTGGTCGGCGTACGCTGCATCGTTCTGACGCGCAAATCCGCCGGCAGGCCGGGCACGGCTATACCAAGCTGCTCGATCTCACCGAGAAAAACACGGCTCGATATTTCGCCGGCGATCCCCTCTTTCGCGGTGCTGTCCTCAATGATCGAAATCGCGTTGGGGCGCACATAGGCGACGGCGGCAAGGCCTTCCGGCAGATCGGAAGCATCGCCCAGGGGCCCGAGCGGTGTTTCGACGCGCCCCTGCCTGACGTGGCCTTCGATCTTGTTGAAGGCGCAGAAAAAATCGGCGGCGTAGCGGGTTTTGGGATTATCGTGAATTTCGTAGCCCGTACCGCTCTGCACGATCCGCCCACGCTGCATCAGCACCACACGGTCACCTGCAGAAAGCGCCTCTTCCGGATCGTGGGTGACCATGATCGCCGTCGTGCCGAGTTCCCGCAGAAGACCAAGCGTCTCCTCACGGACATTGTCTCGCAGACCCCGGTCCAGATTGGAAAAGGGCTCGTCCATCAACAACAGGCCCGGTTGCGGGGCAAGGGCGCGGGCAAGTGCCACGCGCTGCTGCTCACCGCCCGAAAGCGTATGCGGATAGCGCTTCGCAAGCTCCTGCAGGTGGACATGTTCGATCATTTCGCCAGCGCGGTGGCGCGCCTCCGCCTTTGGCAGCGACCTCAGGCCAAACATTACATTCTGTTCGACGGTAAGATGCGGGAAAAGCGCATAATCCTGAAAGACAAAGCCGATATTGCGCTTTTCCGGCTCGACGAAAACACCCGAACCGGCAACGCGAGCGCCGTTCAGGGAAACGTTGCCGTGGTCCGGCGTCTCCACGCCCGCAACAATGCGCAGCAAGGTCGATTTTCCACAGCCGGACCGTCCCACCAGACAAATGATTTCGCCGCGTTCGACGGACAGATCGATATCGGACAAGACGTCCGTATCACCGAATCTTTTCCCCACCGATTTCAGTTCAAGCGCTGCGCTGCCTGCCATTTCAAATCCTGCCCTGCTCTACGAATTATGTTGATCGCTCAAATCAGGATTAAAGTCAAAAAACCGGGCAAAATGCGGTTTCCTTTCACGAGGCCGCGAGATGTTGGGCAGCAATATTGACGTTTACGTTAGAGTTAAATAGGCTTTGCCAACACGATGGACGTCACGGGATTACGCGTCTATCATTCGTCACCGGGGAGCGGGAGGAGCGGTCGATCCGGTGACGCCATACGTGGTTCCCTCAATCCGGCCCTAGTGCCGGCAGATGCGGGAACCTCGTGACGATCAAGGCAGCCTAAAGCGCCCTTCACGCGTTCCGTCGAACGCCCGGCGCATAGAAGACTCTGGGAGGAGAAGCATGAGTGAATTGTCCCTGGGACAACCGGAAAATGTCAGCGTCCAGAAGCGCTGGCTGTCATCCTATCCGCAGGGCGTCCCTGCCGAAATCCCCGCATCCGCCTATTCCTCCCTTGTCGAACTTCTCGAAAAGAGCTGCGTGCAGTTTGCCGACCGCAAAGCCTTTTCCAGCATGGGAAAATCCCTGACCTATAGGGAACTGGATATTGAAACCCGCGCCGTTGCCGCATGGCTGCAATCCAGAGGACTGGAAAAAGGCGACCGCGTTGCCGTGATGATGCCGAATATCCTGCAGAACCCCGTCGCCGTTTACGGGATCTTGCGCGCGGGCATGATCGTGGTGAACGTCAATCCGCTCTATACGCCGCGCGAACTGGAACATCAGCTGAAGGACTCCGGCGCGAAGGCACTTTTCGTGCTGGAGAATTTTGCGCATGTGGCGCAGCAGGCGGTGCCGAAAACCGCTGTCCGTCACGTGGTTGTTGCCGCCATGGGCGATCTGCTCGGCCTCAAGGGACATATCGTCAATCTTGTGGTCCGCAAGGTGAAGAAGCTCGTGCCCGCCTATGCCATCCCCGGCTCCATCAGTTTCAAGGCCGTGCTGAAGGAAGGGCAGGAACTTCCGCTGAAGCCCGCCAGCCTCAACGCGCAGGACATCGCCTTCCTGCAATATACCGGCGGAACCACCGGCATTTCCAAAGGCGCTATCCTTACCCATGCCAATCTTCTGGCCAACAAAGCCCAGATCAGCCTCTGGCTGGACGCCGCCTTCAGCGGCAAGGACCGGCCCGAGGTTCTCAATTTCATCTGCGCGCTGCCGCTCTGCCATATCTTCGCGCTGACGGTGAATTCGCTGATGGGCATTGCGCTGGGTGGCCATAATCTGCTGATCGCCAATCCGCGCGACATTCCCGGCTTCGTCAAGGAGCTGTCGCACTATCGCCCGCATATTTTCCCCGGCATCAACACGCTGTTCAACGCGATGATGAACAATGAGGATTTCCGCAAGCTCGACCTGTCGTCACTGATCCTCGTGCTTGGCGGCGGCATGGCTGTGCAACGGCCAGTGGCCGAACGCTGGCTCTCCATGGTCGGTTGCCCGATCGCAGAAGGTTACGGTCTTTCCGAGACCTCGCCCGTCGCAACCGTCAACCGGCTGGACGCCACGGAATTCAGCGGCACCATCGGCCTGCCGATCTCCTCGACCGAAATCGACATTCGCGATGAAGAGGGTAACAGCCTGCCTTCCGGCGAAGTCGGCGAAATCTGCATTCGCGGGCCGCAGGTCATGGCCGGGTACTGGCAGAGGCCGGATGAAACCGCCAAAGCGATGACGGCAGACGGCTTCTTCCGCTCCGGCGACATGGGTTTCATGGACGATCGCGGTTACACCAAGATCGTCGACCGCAAGAAGGACATGATCCTCGTTTCCGGTTTCAACGTCTATCCGAACGAGGTCGAGGAAGTGGCCGCCAGCCATCCCGGCGTGCTGGAATGCGCCGCAATCGGCGTTCCGGACGAACATTCCGGAGAGACGGTGAAGCTTTTCGTCGTCAAGAAGGACCAGTCGCTGACGGAGGCAGAACTCAAGGCCTTCTGCGCCAAGAACCTGACAAATTACAAGCGGCCGAAAATCATCGAGTTCCGTACCGAACTGCCGAAATCCAATGTCGGCAAGATTTTGCGACGCGAATTGCGCAATCTGAACTGAGCGCTTCGAAGCCACTGACGAGAGCCGGGAAACCGGCTCTTTTCTTTTATCGCGGCCCTTTTCTTTTATCAAAGTCGCCTTGATTTGGCCGCCTGAAAAAGAATAGTTTCCTCATCCTTCCACGGAAGCCGAGGAGCACAAGATGCAGGCCACCATCGAAAAACTGAAAGCAACGGCGAGCAGCACAGCCGCAACCGATCTTCGCGCCGCGTTTGCGGCCGACGACCAACGATTCAGCCGTTTCAGCGCCAAATTCGATGACCTGCTGATGGATTATTCCAAATGCGCTGTTAACGAGGAGATCGTGACGCTTCTCGAACAGCTCGCGCGCGACGGCGGCGTCGCAGCCAAGCGCGAGGAGATGTTTTCCGGCAAGGCGATCAACTTCACCGAAGATCGCGCCGTGCTGCACACCGCCCTGCGCAACCGCTCCAACACGCCGGTTCTGGTTGATGGCAAGGACGTGATGCCGGATGTAAATGCCGTGCTTGCGGCAATGGGCAAATTTGCCGATGCCATTCGCTCCGGTTCTCTGAAAGGTGCGACCGGCAAAAAGATTACTGATGTCATCAATATCGGCATCGGCGGCTCCGATCTCGGCCCGGTCATGGCGACGCTGGCCCTTGCTCCCTTCCATGACGGTCCGCGTGCGCATTTCGTCTCCAATATCGACGGCGCGCATATCGCCGGCACACTGAAGCTGGTTGATCCCGAAACCTCGCTCTTCATCGTCGCGTCGAAGACCTTTACCACCATCGAAACGATGACCAATGCCGCCACCGCGCGCCGCTTCATCGCCGAAAAGTTGGGTGAAGAGGCCGTAAAGCACCATTTCGCTGCCGTTTCGACAGCATTGGATAAGGTCGCCGCCTTCGGCATCGAGAGCGACCGCATCTTCGGTTTCTGGGATTGGGTCGGCGGACGTTATTCGATCTGGTCGGCCATCGGCCTGCCGCTGATGATCGCCATCGGACCGGACAATTTCGGCAAGTTCCTGGATGGCGCGCACGCCATGGACCGGCACTTCCGCGAGGCGCCGATCCGCGAAAACCTGCCGATGCTGCTCGGCCTCATCGGTTTTTATCACCGCAACGTGCTGAACTATTCCACGCGGGCGATCCTGCCCTATGACCAGCGCCTGTCGCGTTTCCCCGCCTATCTGCAGCAGCTCGACATGGAATCGAACGGCAAGGGCGTGACGATCGATGGCACGCCGGTCGAGGGCCAGTCCGGCCCGGTCGTCTGGGGCGAGCCCGGCACCAACGGCCAGCACGCCTTCTACCAGCTCATCCATCAGGGCACGAGCGTCATTCCGGCGGAATTCATGATCGCCGCCAACGGTTTTGAGCCCGAACTGCGCCACCAGCACCAGCTTCTCATCGCCAATTGCCTGGCGCAGTCGGAAGCCCTGATGAAGGGCCGCACGCTGGCCGAAGCGAAAGCCCAGCTCACCTCCAAGGGCATGGAAGACAAACTCGCCGATTTCATCGCGCCGCACCGCGTTTTCACCGGCAACCGTCCGTCCATCACCTTCGTCTACGACAAGCTGACGCCCTTTGCGCTTGGCCGCCTGATCGCGCTTTACGAACATCGCGTCTTCGTGGAAGGCGTGCTGTTCCGCATCAACTCCTTCGACCAGTGGGGCGTGGAGCTTGGCAAGGAACTGGCGACCGGCCTGCTTCCCGTCGTTGAAGGCAAGGAAAGTGCTGCCAGCCATGACAGCTCGACACAGGGTCTGGTGAAGGCGCTGGCGGGACTGGCGGGGTAACATCTTCGCGCCAGCCACCTTCTCCGGCTGAGAATAAAGCCAAAACAGCCACTTCCGTCATCCTCGGGCTTGACCCGAGGATGACGTCGCGTTTGAGGCGAAGTCATCAATACACGCGCTTGGACTTAAACCAGCGACCTAGAAGCAAAGCGTGCGCTCAAATATAAAGCGCCGCCATCTTGCGCCACGCCCCTGCCCGATGCGCACGCCCGTCCCAGATATGCATCTGATGGCCCACCTGCTTGTCCGAAAGCACCCGGCTCAGATGATGATTATTGTCGAGAAAGGGGTCGGCATCGCCGATGGTGAAAACCATGTCGATGCGGCGCAGGCTCTCAAGCCGCCAGCCGCAGGCGAGGCCCGGCAGGAAATGGCTCGGCATGTGGAAATAGACATCGTCATCGTAATAACCGTCGAACAGGTCGCCGAAGGATTCCACCTTCATCGTCAGGTCGTAACGGCCGGAAAAGGCGACGAGCTTGCGGAAAAGATGCGGATGGCGAAAGACGAGGCTGGCGGCCTGAAAGGCACCCAGGCTGCACCCTTGGACGATGGTGTCGCCATTGGGGTTTTTCTCGGACATGAGCGGCAGCACTTCGCTTAGAATATAGTCCTCGAAGGCCGCATGGCGCCGGAGGCGATCTGCCGGATGATGGTGGGTTGCATAGAAGGTCTCTCTGGCAAGCCCCTCTATACAATAGAGTTGAAGTTGACCGGCTTCCAGCTTGTCAGCCAAACTGGCGACGAGGCCCAGTTCCTCATATTCGAAGAAACGCCCGTCGCGGGTGGGAAACATCAGCACCTTGGCGCCAGAATGTCCGAATATTAACAGCTCCATGTCGCGATGGAGCCTTTGACTATACCAGCGGAGATATTCGCGTTTCATGACACCTTGAAAAACCGTCTGACCTTGTCCTTATGGACCGCATCTTGCGATGCGCTGTCAGGGTAATCGAAATGGCCGGCGTCGAGGATGAAGATTTCATTAAATTTTGATTGCGGCACTGCATTGGCCACCGCAAACTGGCAGGGCGGCGCCACTGCCGGATCGAAAAGAGCGGGTACGACCAGCATCGGCACTTTTATGCGCGACGCGGCACAGGCAGCGTCGAACAGGCGCAGCGTCTCGAGCACATTGGCATGGGTCTTTTGATAGGTCTGGACCGCATCCGCGCTGCCGACGGTGGGCAACGTCAGCCAGAACGGCCGGTGTCCGAATGTCGGCACCACCAGATGGCCCCGGTCAATGCGCTCGTCATATGGGATCGCCAGGGCACCAATGCCGCCGCCGAAGCTGATGCCGCTATATCCCACCTGCCCTTCCAGCCAGGGATAAAGCGTGACAAGAGTTGAAACGGCGATCCACAGATCATCGACACAGCCGCCGATGATATAGTCGTCTTTCCTGTCGATGTTGTAGAGGACATGAAGGGCGGGATCGGACGAAATCGGCGGGCAGGCGCTCAGGGAAATGCCGCGAAAGCAGGGAAACAGCACGGCAGTTTCTTCCACCGGCACATAGAAATCGGGCTCTCCGCGCCCGCCATAACCGTGGCCGACGACGAGGCCGCGACGCACCTGCCCCTCACGCGGCAGAAGCATCCATCCGCCGATGCGGAAGCCACCAGTCGAGGTGTAGGTAATATCGAGAACATGCCAGCGGGGATGGCTGAGCCTGCTCTTGCGCAGCACCGGCCGCGGATCCGTGGCGAGAGCACGGCGATAACGCTTCTTCCAGAAATCATCGAAGCCGGGCGGCGCTTCAGGCGGGGTAATCGCCAGCAGCTGCTCGCGCTGCATGCCATAGGTCGGGTCGAAATCGAAAGGATGGGTTGTCGGAACGCTCATGCGATGCTTGTTTCGTGAAAAACCGGCGGACACAAGCTTCTTGATATCCAAATAACGGTTTTTTACGGCCCTTGCGCCGCCAAGAGTGTTGAACCACCTTTTCAAAGCGGTTCAACCCTGCCCTTTACAATCCGATTTCATGCGCGAAAGGCGGGTTCGCGCCTGCTCGCGACACGGTGACCGCAGCAGCCTTTGCGCCAAGCGCCAAAGCCTTTCTGATCTGCTCTTCCGTCAGCGAAGCGACCTGCGCCTTCGTCAGAAGCCCCTGCATTTTCAGCGAAGCGAGAATGCCGGCATCGAAGGTGTCGCCAGCACCGACCGTATCGACCACTTCCACCCGCTCGGAAGCCACTTCCACCTTGAAATTGGCGGTGTAACCAACGGCACCCTTGGCGCCTCGGGTGACGACGACGAGTTTTGCGCCATGATGCAACCAGTGGCGTGCGAGCGTCTCCTCGTCGCCTTCCACTCCAAACCATTCAAGGTCTTCATCGGAGAATTTTACGATGTCAGACTTCGCCGCCATACGGAGGATGCGGGCCATATGCGCCTGCTTGTCCTTGATGAAACCGGGGCGGATATTCGGATCGAGCGAAATGACGCGGCTTTGATGCTCGCGCATCAGCAGCGCCTCATAGGTACTGCCGCAAGGTTCCGGAATGAGGCTGATCGCGCCGAAATGCAACGCTTCGCAATCCGCACCCAGTGCCGGAAGCTCGGCCTCGGTGATCATCCGGCCGGCGGTGTTCTCGTCATAAAAGGCGTAGGTCGCGTGGCCATCGATGAGCTTGACGAAAGCGATGGTGGTCGGCCGCGAAAGCGTTGCGCAATAGCTGAAGTCGACATTGCTCGCGCGCAGGGTTTCCCGCAGGATATCGCCCATCATGTCGTCGGAAAGACCCGTGAAGAATGCGGACGGGACGCCGAGACGGCCGAGTGCAATTGCCGTGTTGAAGACCGCTCCGCCTGCATAGGGGGCAAAACCCGCCTCACCCAGCGTCGTCTGCCGGGGCAGCATGTCGATCAGGGCTTCACCACAACACAGGATCATTACGGTCCTCCTCAAACAGCAAATCAAATGGACTTAAATCGATTTAGACGAAGATCGATCGGAAGGCCAGCCGCAAAGCCGGGCTGGCCACATCCGAAATCAGGATTGCGGCAATTCGCTGACACCGCCGTGTTTCGCCGACCATGGCAACGGGTTATCGAGAAAAGCCTCAACGCCGGACAGCGTCTTTTCATCGAACAGTTTTTCAGCGCGGGCGACAGCCAGAACATCGCGCCAGGTGGTGAGGTAATGCAGCTTGACATTGCCGTTGGCGAAGCGCGCTTCAGCCTCTTCGAAGATGCCGTAATAAAACAGTGCGATGCCGTGATCGACGATACCGCCCGCCGCGCGGATGGCATCGATAAAGGTAAACATCGAGCCGCCGGCCGTCGTCAGATCCTCGATGACGAGAACGCGCGCGCCTTCCGGCATGTGACCTTCGATCTGGGCGTTGCGGCCATGGCCCTTCGGCTTCTTGCGGCAGTAGATCATCGGCAGGCCAAGGCGTTCGGCGAGGAAAGCGGCGAAAGGAATGCCAGCTGTTTCCCCCCCTGCCACACAGTCGAATTTCTCGAAGCCGGCCTCGCGCATCACCGCCGCTGCGGCAAAATCCATCGCAGCGGAGCGAATGCGCGGGAAGGAGATGAGCTTGCGCATGTCGATATAAACAGGGCTCTTCATACCGGACGCGAAGGTGTAGGGGCTTTCGGAATTGAAATGGACCGCCTTGATTTCCCACAACATCTTCGCAACCAGCTCTGCAACAACGGCGCGGTCAGTGAATGTGAAATGGTTCATAGGCGTTCTCCTTTTTCGGCCTTGGTTTATCGCTCCGAAAACCGGGGCCGGTTTTCGGAAAGCACAACATCTCGGTTCAGCATTGCAGGCATCCGCAGGCGGCACCGTAATTTATGGGCGGATGCCTGTGGATCATAACAAAACCGCCGGCATTGCCGGCGGTCAAAAAAATCAGCTCACGTCCCAATGAAGCGGGAACATCGGATCAAATACGGTCACCGGCCCGGCGCCAGTCTCGATCTTCTCGGGAAACGACACCGGCTCCTCGCGCTTCACCAGCGTGATCGTCTCCTCGTTCAGCGCCAGCCCGTACCAGGCGGGACCGTTGAGGGAAGCGAAGGCTTCCAGCCTGTCGAGGGCGTTTTCCTGCTCGAAGACATGGGCAAGACAGCTCATGGTATTGATCGAGGTATAGATGCCGGCGCAGCCGCAGGCGCATTCCTTCAGTGGGTCCACATGCGGGGCGGAATCCGTGCCGAGGAAGAAGCGGGCATCGCCCGAAGTCGCGGCAGCCCGCAGCGCCAGCCGGTGCTCTTCGCGCTTGGCGACGGGCAGGCAATAATAATGCGGCTTGATACCGCCGACCAGAATGGCGTTGCGGTTGATGATAAGATGATGGGTGGTGATGGAACCGGCCAGATTGGCCCTGGACGACCTGATGTAGTCGACGCCATCGCGGGTGGTGATGTGCTCCATCGTCACCTTGAGCTCAGGCAGACGCTGGCGCAGAGGCTCCAGAACCGTATCGATGAACACCTTTTCGCGGTCGAAAATGTCAACCTCTGGCGTCGTCACCTCGCCATGCACGCAAAGCGGCAGGCCGATCTTCGCCATGCGTTCCAGCACCGGCATGGCCTTGCTGAAATCGCGCACACCGCCGTGGGAATTGGTCGTCGCACCCGCCGGGTAAAGCTTGACGGCGGTGATGAGACCGCTTTTTTTGCCCTCTTCCACGTCGTCGGCCTGCGTGTCCTCGGTCAGATAAAGCGTCATCAGCGGTTCGAAGCGATCGCCCGCCGGAATGGCCTTGACGATGCGGTCGCGATAGGCGCGGGCATCGGCCGTTGTGACGACGGGCGGCACGAGGTTCGGCATGATGATGGCGCGGGCGAAATGGCGGCTCGTATCCCCGATCACGCCTTCCAGCATGGCGCCATCACGCAGGTGCAGATGCCAGTCATCAGGGCGGCGAAGGGTGAGCGACTTCATCGGGATACCTCGGAGCATGACGGAATTGGCGCCCGCTTAGCATCTTTCGTCACAGGAAAACAGCCGCCGAGGGGCATCGGGCGGCTGTAAATGTCATTTTTTTGAAGCGAACCTCAGATGCCGCCCGCTTCCGGACCCCACACATCCGTCATGGCAAAGCCATCGGCAAAGGGATCGAAGGGATCAAGGCCCACCTGGTGCAGGCCGAAGGTGAAACCACGCCCGGCAATGGTGGGAATGACCGCCGGGCGGCCCGCGACTTCGGTCACGGCGGAAAGGCCGACATCGAATTCCGAACCGATGATCGAACGGGACTTGTACTCGTCTCCCACCTTTACCTTGCCGCGCGCGTAAAGCGTCGCAAGATTGGCGGAATTACCGGTGCCGCAGGGCGAACGATCCGCCCGGCCCGGCCACATGGTCGTGCAGGTGCGGATGGAGCCATCCGCATCCACATCGCGGAACATCACATAGGCCACACCGGAAATGGCAGGGATTTCCGGATGAACGACGGTCATTTCGCGGTTGACGAGATCTTTCAAAATCATACCGGCCGCAACCAGCTTCGCCGCATTGGCCTTGTCGATGGTCAAGCCAATCTGACGCACATCGACCAGCGCGTAAAAGATTCCGCCATAGGAAATGTCCATCGTCACCTTGCCCCATTCGGGCGTGTCGATAGTCACATCCAGCTCATGCACGAAGGACGGCACCATGGTCAGCTTGACCTTTTCGCAACGCCCGTCGCGGCAGGTGGCAGTGGCTTTCACCAGACCGGCGGCCGTCTCCAGGATGATGACGGTTTCCGGCTCCTGCATCTCCACCATGCCGCTTTCCAGAAGCGCTGTCGTGGCGCAGATGGAATTGGAACCGGAGCTCGCATGCGCCTGATCAGGCTGGAGAATGACGAAAGCGGCATGCGCATCCGGATGCTTCGGCGGCAAGAGAAGATTGACCGACCCCATGGGTGTGCCACGCGGCTCCAGCGTCAGGAAGCGGCGCAAGGCCTCGCCTTTCGGATCGGTGTTCATCCAGTGAAGCTGCTCTGCGACGGTATTGCCGGGAATTTTCGGCGCGCCACCGGTAACAACACGGCCGATTTCGCCTTCGCAATGGACATCGAGAAGCTGCAGGGTGCGTTTCCAACGCATGGGATATTACTCCGGAAGTTGAGCTGTTAACCGGACCATACAGATAAAAATACAAGCTGTATACAAATCTGAGGAGGTGAGATGGCGAAAACCCTAAGCGTTTTTCGCAATCCCGTTCTTAGTCACGATCTAGCGGTTACGGCATTCCGCCCGGTTGCGATTGGCGGCGGCTTCGCAATTCACTCGCGATGACTGAAGCGCCTGATCATCCACCACGGAACCGGCCGTATCTCCCACCGACCCGACGGTGTTTTCAACGGAGCGGCCGACCCGTTCGACCTGCCTGCCGTAATTCTCACGCGTGCGCGGATCGAACACCGCAATCGGTGCGCTGACCACCACACTCGCGGCCGTTCCGACCGTTTGCGCAGCACCGATGCTGACGGCACCCAGCGCCTCGCCCAGACCGACATCGGAATCCGTCACCGTCTGCCCGGCGATGAGGCGGTCGCCGATCAGGCGCACAACCTCCGGGCTTTCGGCAAATTTGCCATGGTTCAGCCGGTCGCCCGATTGCAGCTTGGTCAGATCGAGAACAGTGATACCGGCTTTTTCCAGCTGGCTGCGATACGGTTCGACGGAGGGGTCGATCTGGCCCAGGCGGTCGACATTGCCGGAGATACGCCGCGACAGGCTGAGTGCGCGGTCATCCTGCGAAACAAACAGAGTGAATTTCGGCGGCATCTTGCCAAGGCTTGTAAATTGCCGGCTGAACACGTCCACATCGAGATCCGGTGCGGCCAGAATGACATTGCTGATCTTCGGATCGACACGACCGTTGCGGATCGCCATCTGGCGCAGCGCTTCCACCGCAAGCCATGTGCCCATCGAGTGCGCCATGACGGTGACTTCGCTGATGGACCTGTCCTTCGCAAGCCGGGTCAGCATTTCCTCAAGCGCATCGCGCGAGTAATTGGTGCTTTCCTTGTCGTAATTATAGTCGAAAATGCTCGCCCGCGATGGCCAGGTGAAGACGACCGGGACGACATCCGTGCCGGAATCATGGACGATCTGAGCGAAACGATAGACGGATTCTTCGTAACGATTATTGAAACCGTGCACGAAAACCAGCACCCGCCGGTCCTTCTGGATGTGTTTGCTGATCCAGCTTCTTGTTTCGGCTTCGGAGCGAATTGGCTCCACCGCCACCGTGGTGAAATCCTTCAGCGGGTTGGGCGGCAGCTTTTTGGGCCATTGCACCTGTCCGACCTTGCGGTTTGCATTGGGCGGAATGGAGATGGTGACGGCATCGACCTTCAGGCCCGTTCCGCGCTCGCCGCCGAAAAGCACGGCGGCGTTTTCCGATGGAGCGCGCGTCGTGGCAACCAGAAGATTGACGGGCGTTGTTCCCGCCACGGTCTGCCCGGTCGGCGTCATGACCCCGATGGGACGCCCGCCGCACCCGGCAAGCAGGGCGACAATGGCGATTACGGCCACGAAGCGGATGGGCATCACGTCACTCTCCTACAACCCAGAGGCAGCCCGATAACAGCCGGGGGAGACGTTTTTCTACCGAAGGCGGAACCGCTGCGCCAGCAACCATCGCGTAATCATTGCCAGTTTCCGCCCCGGTGTGTCCAAACGGACCCAATCCGCCCTCTCACGGTAAACAGACAAGCATCGCGATGGAAATGCACGGGCCTTATCGCTGCGGCAGCATTGTGCCCTTCTCGCGAAGGGCATTGTGCCATGACAGCGCCTCTTCGATGAGGTGCGGCGTATGACCGCCGCGTGCTACCGCGCGCTGGTAATAATCCGTCAGCGCAGCGCGATAATGCGGATGCACGCAATTGGCGATGATGACAGCCGCGCGTTCGCGTGGCGCGAGACCGCGCAGATCGGCCAGCCCGATTTCCGTGACGAGAATATCCACATCGTGCTCTGTATGGTCGACATGGCTGACCATGGGCACGACGCTGGAAATGGCGCCGCCCTTGGCGATCGACTTGGTGACGAAGATGGACATATAGGCGTTGCGGGCAAAATCGCCCGAACCGCCGATGCCGTTCATCATATGCGTGCCGCCGACATGGGTGGAATTGACGTTTCCGTAAATATCGAATTCCAGCGCCGTATTGATGCCGATGATACCGAGGCGGCGGATGACTTCCGGATGGTTGCTGACCTCCTGCGGACGCAGGATCAGCCTGCTCTTGTAGTCCGCCAGTCGCGGCATGACCCGTTCATTCATGGCGGAGGAGAGCGTGATCGACGAACCGGAAGCGAAAACCAGCTTGCCTGCGTCAAAAAGCTCGAAGGTCGAATCCTGCAGGACCTCGGAATACATTTTGAGATCGTGAAACGGCGTATCGATGAAACCATGCATCACGGCATTGGCGATGGTGCCGATGCCGGCCTGGAGCGGCTGGAGTTCATGGGTCATGCGGCCATGACGCACCTCGTTCAGCAGGAATTCGGTGAGATGGCCGGCAATGGCCTTGGTCTCGTCATCCGGCGGCAGCACCGTTGAAAAACTGTCGCTCTTGTCGCTCAGGACGATGGCGGCGATTTTTTCCGGCGGCACCGGGATGAACGGCAGGCCAACACGGCTATCCGTCGCCACCACCGGAATGGGCATGCGGGTCGGGCGTTTGGCGGGAATGAAAATGTCGTGCAACCCCTCCAGCACCTCGGGCTGCGACAGGTTGATCTCGACGATGACCTTGTCGGCCAGAATGGCGAAGCTTGCCGAATTGCCGACGGATGTCGTGGGCACGATGCCGCCATCCGCCGTAATCGCCACAGCTTCGACGATCGCGATATCCACCCCGTGGATCTGGCCGCCGCGCAATTGCTCGACCGTTTCGGAAAGATGCTGGTCGATGAACATCACCCTGCCGTCATTGATCGCCTTGCGCAAAGCCGGATCGGACTGGAACGGCATGCGGCGGGCCAGCATACCGGCCTCGACCATGGTCTTGTCGAGATCGTTGCCGAGGGAAGCGCCGGTCATCAGGGTGATTTTCATGGGGTTCGTCTTGGCGCGTTCGGCCAGCGCCAGCGGCACCGCCTTTGCTTCGCCGGCCCGCGTAAAACCGCTCATGCCCACCGTCATGCCATCCTGAATGAGACTGGCGGCCTCTTCGGCGCTGACGATCCTGTTCAAGAGGGATGCGTTGCGGATACGCTTTTCAAGCATGCACTTCTCCATGATCTGCACTCACGATGGCACGTCACCAGACTTGCCACATCTCCGGTGACTATGGCGCGTACTTTCAACGATGAAACTGACATAGATCAAGGGTGCGACAGGGACTATGGCCTTGACGCATCAAATCCTGCTCAACAGACCGCAAGTGGCGCATCGGCGCGACAGGCTGCGGGATATTTACAGCATTCACAGCATTCTGGACGAACGATGCCTGCCAAGCGTCGCCGCCGACAATAGGTGATGAGGCGCGTGGACCGCCTCATCACATCGGGAGAACTGTCTCGGCTATTGCCTGGTTTCAGGGGCCTTCACAGACGAGGGCCTGACCGAGCACAATCTGTCCTACCTCGGCATCATAGGCACGCAAGCCAAAAGCACCTAGATTGATGACCCGATAACAGGGGTTGCCGCCCGTCCACAGGGGTTCGAGAGCTTCCACATCGGTGATGAACCGATGCGAACAGGCCTGACCGGAACTATAGGCAATGCCTTCCGCGCTGGTACCCGCCATTGGGACGTGGATGTGGCCAAAAACAATATGGCGCACGCCGGCCTGATGGGCGGTGAGGCGACGCATGACCACGCCGTCGTCATGCATGCCGATGTTTTCGAAATGCCTGATGCCGCAATCCATGGGTGGGTGATGGATAAAAACCGTCACCGGCAGCTCGCCAGCGCTCTCAAGCGTATTGTCCAGCCATGTCAGACGATCCGCGCCATACATCCCGCCGATCACATCGGGCTCATGGCTGTCAAGAAACAGCAGGCGGCCGAAGTCCGTATCGATGAAAGACTGGATATAGCCGTTGTCATCCCGGGGTTGTTCCGGAAAGGCCGCCGTAAATTCCGGACGGCGATCGTGGTTGCCGAGCATCAACAGCACCGGCAAGGATACGGGCGCGAGAATGTCACGCAGCAGTTCATAGGCCTCGGGTTCACCGTGATTGCAGAGATCGCCCGTCATGACCAGAAGGTCGGCATTGGCGTGTTTTTCGACAATATCGGCAATCGCCGCGCGCAGCTGCTTTTCAGGGTCCACGCCGTTCACCGCAATGCCCGGCGGCACAAGATGGGTATCAGTGATCTGGATGATCTTCATCGTCGGTCTTTCTGCGCAAAATGGCTGCGGGAGCGAATTTCCCCGCAGCCTTTTCGATGGTTTCGCTTATTTCATCAGGGCGTTGGTCTGCTCGACGATCTGCTTGAGACCGGCTTCCGGCGTCACTTCGCCGCGCATTACGGTGCCGATGATGTCGCGCTGTGTGCGCCAGATGCGGACGGATTCACCACCCGGATAAGCGCCCCAGGGCAAGGACCGGTCAGCCTGCAGCGAAGCGGTCTTTACGTTCGGGTTCTCGGCGTAATAAGGAGCCAGGAAGTCAGGGCCGGTTGCGAGCTTGTTCGTCGGCAGGTAGCCGGTGATGCGAACGATGGTGTTCTGCGCCTCGGGACCGGTGATCCACTTCAGGTATTTCCAGGCAGCATCCTGCTTGGCCTTTTCCTGCGTCAGGATGACGGCAGAGTTGCCGCCCGTCGGAACGCCGCCCTTTTCCTTGTTGTCGAGCGGGAAGGTTGCCGTCTTCAGCTTGAAGCGGTCGCCAACCAGGCCCTGGATCGTCTGCACGTGAGCCGGAGTCGAGAAGATGAAGCCGGTGAGACCTGCACCGAACTGCTGGCGGGACTGGTCCCAGTCGAGCAGGTTCTGGCCACCTTCGGTCACGAACTGGCGCGCCATCTTCAGAGCGTTGAGGCCGATTTCATTATCGAAGGCAACGGTCTTTGTCTTGTCATCAACGAGCTTGCCGCCCTGTTCGAAGACGAGCGCCTGCCACAACCAGTCGTCACCCCAGCCATTGATGTCATAGCTCATGCCGGCCAGCTTCGGGTCGAGAGCCTTGATCTTCTTGGCAAGAGCAATGAGTTCCGGGAAGGTCGTCGGCATCTTGTCCGGGTCGCCACCAGCCTTGGTCACGAGTTCGGAGTTGATGTAGATGATCGGCGAGGACGCGTTGACCGGCAGACCATACTGCTTGCCGTCGATCTGGCCGAGTGCCGCCATCTTCGGGCTGTAGTTCTTGTCGAGGAAAGCCTGACCGCCTTCAGCCTGGATGAACGGGCCGAGATCGGTGATCTGGTTGCGGGGCGCCAGCGCGTGAACGAGTTCCGCCGTCAGGTTGTAGCCCGAGAAATAAACGTCCGGCAGATTGCCGGTGACGGCCGAGCGCAGCACCTGCTGCTGGCCCTGGTTGTAACCTTCTGCCGGAGCGAGGAAATTGATCTTCACATCAGGGTTCTTCTTCATGAATTCATCGGCCAGCGGCTGATGGAACTTCGTGAAGCCCGGCAGGTTGTAGAGAACGTTGAGCGTGATTTCGTTGGCCAGAACCGGCTTTGCGAAGCCCGCAAAAGCCATGCCGAGTGCCAGACCGCTCATCACAGCGCGTCGGTTGATTTTCATGTCAGTCTCCAAAAATGGGTTGGGAGTAGGAGGAGGGTGAACGGCGTCACTTGACGCCGGTCATGGTAATACCGGCGATGAAATGCCGCCGTGCGAGGAGGAAGCACAGCACCATCGGCGCGGTAATGAGTGTGGCGCCCGCCATCAGTGCGCCGTAGTTCGCGCCGGATTCGATATCCGCGAAGAACATCATACCGAGAGGCGGAGGGGCCAATCTGGTGTCCGAAACAACGATCATCGGCCAGTAGAGATCGTTCCAGTGCGCCACCAGCGAAAAGACTGAAAATGCAGCCAGCGAGGGAAGAGAGCCGCGCAGAACCAGTCCCCAGCAGATTTCCATCTCCGAGAAGCCATCCATGCGCGCCGCCTCGATGATTTCATCGGGATAGCTGCGGAAAGACTGGTTGAACATGAAGATGGCAAAGACCGACAGGAAGAACGGCATCATCATCGCGAAGTAGGTATTCAGCAACTGCGCCTTCGCCAGACCGACGAACAGCGGCAGCGCCAGCGCCTGGATGGGCACGGAGAGCGCGGCGACGATCAGCGCCAGCAACAGCTTGCGCCCTGGAAAACGAAGCTTCGCCAGCGCATAGGCCGCAGGAACCGACGTCAGGATCTGCACGAACAGGATGCCGAAACATACGATGACGCCGTTCAGCATGAAGCGCGCCATGGGGACCTGGCCGGCTGCACGGGAGTAACTCTCAACGGCGTCGAACTTCTCGGGGATCGGCCAGAATGAGACGCTGAAAACCTCTGACGGCGAACGGATGGAGGTCAACAGCATCCAGTAGAACGGCAGAAGCATGACGAAAGCACCGAGCGCGAGCACAAGATGCGGGAAGTATTTGCGGAACCCGAACATCAGTAGTGCACCTTCCGGTCCATATGCAGCGTCTGGCCGATCGACAGGATCAACACGATCGCGAGAAAAATCAGGGTCAGCGCTGCGGCATAACCCGTGTTCGAATATTCAAAACCTTCAAGATAAAGAACGTAAAGCAGGGTTTCCGAACCGAAGCGGCCCTTGGTCAGCACGGCGACCGTCTCGAACACCTTGAAGGCCGAGATGGAGGTGGTGACCACCACGAACATCGTCGTCGGTCCGAGCATCGGCCAGGTCACCGTCAGGAACCGGTCTAGCGGATTCTTGGCGCCGTCGAGCCGTGCGGCCTCATGCAGATCCTTCGAGATGGCGGTGAGGCCTGCAAGGAAAAGCACCATGTTGAAACCCAGAACCTGCCAGACGCCTATCAACGCCATGGTGGGAATGAGCAGAACGGGATTGGAGAGGAAGGCGACGGGTTCAAAACCCAGCCATTTGATCGCCGCATTCACCGGGCCAAGCGAAGGATGCAGCAGGAACTGCCACACGGTCGCCATGGCGACGAGCGTTGCGGTGACGGGAAGGAAATAGGCCACTTCCCAGAAAGCCCGGCTGCGTTTGCGATTGTAAACGAGAAGGGCGACACCGAGCGCCAGAAACACGCCGAAGGGAATGACGATGATGGCGTAGATGGCGGTATTCATCAGTGCGCGCAGGAAGACGGGGTCCCCAAACGCCTTGATGAAATTTCCAAGACCGACGAATTGCGTGGAAAGCGCCCCAAGCTGGTAATCGGTAACGGAAAAACCGGCCAGAACAAGCATCGGAATGATATAGATCGCCAATAGCAGCAGGCTCGCCGGCGCTGCAAACATCAGGCCGCGCCAGATCATGCGCCGCTCCGCCTTCGACAGGCGTGACCTGGCCTTTGCAGGCGCGGGCGTGGAGAAATCGGCCGCCGTCATGCCGGCACCCGTTCGCGCACCGTCGTTTTGCGGCGCAGGCCGTCGGCGGCGAAGAGATGGACACGTTCCGGCGCAAAACCGAGGTTCATCACGCCATCCGCGTCGGCACCCAGCGCCTCTCCCGCGCCCTGGCGCAAGGTGACGGCCACTGTCTCATCGCTCAGAAGGCGGCAGTTAACGAAACGGTCAGCCCCGTGAGTTTCGGTGCGCACCACACGCACCGAGAAACCTTCGGCACCCGGACGCAAATCTTCGGCTCGAAGGCCAAGCGTCGCCGGCCCGGCATCGCGGCCCGACGCATCCACGCCAAGATCGCGTCCGAAAGCCGTTACCTTGCCCTGCGCATCGATTTCGACCGGCAGCAGATTGATCGACGGCGTGCCGATAAAGCGCGCGACCGTCAGTGTCGCCGGTTTACGGTACAATTCATCCGGCGTGCCGAGCTGTTCGATCCGGCCTTCCGACATCAGCGCGATGCGGTCGGACATGGTCATGGCCTCGATCTGGTCGTGGGTGACGTAGATGAAGGTCGCACCCAGCCGGCGATGCAGCCCCGCAAGTTCCTCACGCATATGGGCGCGAAGCTTGGCGTCGAGGTTGGAGAGCGGCTCGTCCATCAGGAAGGCGGCCGGGGAGCGCACCAGCGCCCGGGCAAGCGCCACGCGCTGGCGCTGGCCACCGGAAAGCTGCGCCGGCTTGCGGTCCAGCAGATGCGCGATCTGCAGGGTCTCTGCCGCCTGTTCGACGGCGGCATCGATCTGCCTGAGCGTTTCGGCCGGGGCCACAAACCGCCCGATCAGCGGCAGGCGCGCTGCAAATGGCAGACGTCTCATCCTGAGCGGCGTCGCGATGTTCTGGCGCACGTTCATATGCGGATAAAGCGCGTAAGACTGGAACACCATCGCCAGATTGCGGTCACTCGGATCGAGTTCCGTCACATCCTGACCACCGATGGAGACCGAGCCGCGATCCGGCGTTTCCAGCCCTGCAATGATGCGCAGAAGCGTGGACTTGCCGCAGCCCGACATGCCGACGAGGGATAGGAATTCACCGGGACGGATGGAGAGTTCGATCTCTTTCAGAACATCGTCAGCCCCGAAGCCTTTGCCGATACCCGAAAGTTCAAGTGATTGTGGCGTCATTCTGCGCTCCTTTTCTGGAGCGCATATGCTTATATTGTATGACAATATGACGAAGGTTTGCAGAAAGTTCGGTGACACCGGAAAGCCCGATAATCTGGGCCTGTCGGCAAGCCCTGCGATACCGACCTTCATGAAAAACCACTAATATGAGGGGGTGGTCTCTCATGTCCGGATATGAGGCCTATTCACCGGCCTTGGCTGCGCCCGCGGCGCCGTTGTTTCAAGCGGCAGCCAGAATCACATGAGCCTGAATTTTGGCGGCAACCTCACCGCTGCCGTGCCTTGCTTCAATCGCAGATGCGGCGCAGTCTGTCGCCGCGTCGAGCTTTCCCGGCGCTCTCGTTTCGATTTCAGTTCGAAGAACAGTTCCGTGACAATAGGCGACGGCGGGAATGCGCGGTGACGATGCACGGCTTTGTGCTGCTATCGTCTCGATCACCACGCGGGAAAAACCGGCACTTTCCAGCTCGCTGCGAATCAAGGCCGTATCGTGATAGCCGTGCGGGGTGCGGGCCATGAAGCGTGGCGGATCGTCGGGAAACAGGCGCGCAAGGGCATTCGTTACGTCATCTGCGAAGTGATTTTCTTCGATGCGATCCCACACGTTGAATAAATAATGTCCGCCGGGTTTCAGCACCCTCCTTGCTTCGCGGTAGGCGGCAAGGCGGTCGGTGAAAAACATCGCGCCGAACTGGCAGAAGACGAGGTCGAAAGACGCATTCTCAAATGGCAGCACCTGCGCATCTGCCTGACGCCAATGAATGCGATTGTCGGGCGTCTGTCGCGCCGCGGCGAAATCAAGCATCGGCTGGTTGAGGTCGGTCACGACATAGTGCGCGGCGGGCGGCAGTTTAGGTGCCAGCTCACGGGTGACGACCCCGGTGCCTGCGGCGATCTCCAGAACATCGATCGGCATCAATGACGCCGCACGCCGTGCCAGATCACGGGCGAACGGCTCGAAAATCAACGGCACCATGTAGCGGTCGTAGTTTTCCGGAATGGAGCCGGCAAATACCTTGTCCGTTTCCAGCATGGCTTTCACCTGAGGTCATCCAATGACCCGGCGACTTTAGCACATATTAGGGAAGTTCGGGAATCTGTTCCGCCTTGCCGGCTCTCAGGACAGCGACAAAGATGCCGGTCTCAAGCGCATGATAAAATCATGGAGCGCACGGCGCGTATCATTTTATTTTTAAGGGAAGAGAAATGGCGCACCCGAAGAGATTCGAACTCCTGACCCCCAGATTCGTAGTCTGGTGCTCTATCCAGCTGAGCTACGGGTGCGTGCCGTTCCGGTCGTTTCCGGTGGCGTGGCGATCCTCTAAAACGTCCTCATTCCGATTGCAAGCGATTTCGTTTCGAAATTGTCATTTTTCCGCAGCAATTCACGTATCATATTGATTATAAAATAAATTCCATGGAGCCTGTTTTAAAGGCGCTCCTGCTCGTCCATATTCACGCTGATGCGGCGATCGCATCAGCCTGCCCCGGAGTGCGATGTTCAGGCGGTTCTTGCCGCATGTACGGAGGCTGCACGGTCGGCGATCTCTATGCGGAACTGGGTCCCCGGACCGGGCTTTTCAACAAGCGCGATCGTGCCGCCATGGGCAAGCACCAGTTCCCGCGCAATGACGAGGCCGAGGCCGGTGCCGCCGGAACGGGCCGAGCCCCTGAAAGCGGAGAACAGGTTCTCTTTTGCCTTGCGCGGCATTCCCGGACCATTGTCATCTATGACGATGCTGACAACGCTGCCGGCCCTCTGGGCCGAGATCGAAAGATATCGGGGTGCCGCGTTGGCGACATCCGATTGCAGAGCCTGAACGGCATTGCGACAGAGATTGTGGATCACCCGGAACAGCTGCTCGGCATCCGCATCGACCGTCAGGTCGGTGGGCACGCTGTCCTGAAACTCTATACCGCTTTCCGGCTCGAGCGCCAGAATGTCACGCACATCCCTGACCAGAAGGCTTAAATGCACCGTCTTGCGTTTCGGCGCGCCTTCCGTCGCCTGCCCATAGGCCAGAACTTCGCCCGTATAGGCCACCGCGCGGTCGATGGTGCGCAGCAGTTTTGGCGCGAAACTTCTGACCATCGGGTCCTTTGCGTCCACCAGGCGGTCAGACATCAGCTGCGCGGATGACAGGATGTTGCGCATGTCATGGTTGATCTTCGAGACAGCAAGGCCGAGATCCACTAGGTTCTTCTGCTGCCTGAGCGTTTTCTGCAATTCGGTCTGCATGTCGGCCAGGTGCCGGCCCGCAACCGCCAGTTCATCGGTTCCGTCCTCGGCCACGAAAATCCGCTCCGGATTGCCGGGGTCTTCGGAGAAATGCTGCATACCGAGCGTCAGGCGACGGATGGGCCGGATCATGATGCGGTTGATGGAGATGAAAATGAGCCCGGCGGTGATCAGCGACAGGACGATGGAAATCAGGAAAACGTTTCGGGCATAGGCCAGCATCGCCGCCCGCAGCTTGTTTTCGCCGAGAACGAGTTCGATGATGGTGTCGCTGTCGCCGACGACATCGAAAACGCGAATGACGCGGTTGCCGCCGAACAGCAATGTGGAAAAGGCATCCCGCACCGCCGCCAGTTGCGAGACATCGGAAAGATCATATTGTTCGTCGACCCCTGGCGGCGTTTCCGCCACGGCGAGCAGACGCGACGTGCCGTCCTTGCGCAGTGCAATGAGCTTCGCGCCGGTCGCCATCAGCGTGTCGTTCTGCACGCTTCGCGGCAATTCCGCCTGCAGGCCGTCAATCACCGCGCCGGCAGCGGCGGCCGTGTTCAGCCGATCGCGCAGCCAGGAAAGGCGCATGTTGGCGACCGAGGGCACGAAGATCAGCACCTCGGCGATCATCACGAAAATGACCGTCAGCAACAGCAGGCGCCCCGAAAGACCTGCGGTCAATCCCGGCATGCAGTGCACCGGATTGTCCTCCGTGCGGTCCAAGCTGTCTACGCCTTTAGAAAACACCGGGCCCTGATCCTGTATGCGCGCCGCCGCTTCGGTTGAACGGCTCGGTTTATATGCACGTATAATAATAGGACCTAACTGATTTTTTTCCAATGCGCTGCAAAACAAACGTTTTCATCGCACGAAAAACAAACGCCGCCCGGGCGGGCGGCGTTCGAAACGGAGCTAGTCTGGCGAGAACCGGTGAACCGGGTCCACTCAGAACTCCTGCCAGTCTCCCTGTGCCGGTGCGGCGGCCGACTGGGCATTGAGGGCGCGGCCAACGCTGTTCATCAATTTGCGCGCCGGGGAGGTCACCGGCGCTGTTCTGGCGGAGACCGCCATGGGCCGCATCGGCTGTTCCGTGCGCGGCCGGACGTGAACGTCTTCAACGCCCACCTTGAAGCGCGAGACCAGCGTCACAAGATGCTCCGCCTCGCCGCTCAGCTTGTGGGTTGCGGCCGATGTCTCCTCGACCATGGCGGCATTGCGCTGCGTCACCTGGTCCATCTGGTTGATTGCCGTGTTTACTTCGTGCAGCCCGGTGGACTGTTCCCGCGCAGCAGTAGCGATCGAATGGATGTGATCGTTGATTGCCAGAACACGCGTCTCGATCTCGCTCAACGCGCTGCCGGTTCTTTGCACCAGCGATACGCCCCGGCCGACTTCTTCACCGGATTTGGTGATCAGCGCCTTGATGTCCTTGGCGGCCGTCGCCGAGCGTTGCGCCAGTTCACGCACTTCCTGCGCGACGACAGCAAAACCTTTGCCCGCCTCGCCCGCACGGGCCGCCTCGACGCCCGCATTCAGCGCCAGAAGGTTGGTCTGGAAGGCGATCTCGTCAATGACATTGATGATCTGGCTGATTTCGCGCGACGCATGCTCGATGCGATCCATGGCGGAGACGGCATCGCGCACGACATTGGCGGATTCCTCCGTCTTCTGCTTGGTCTCGGCCACCATGGTGCTGGCTTCCTGCGCGCGATCGGTCGAATTGCGAACGACGGCGGTGATCTCGTCCAGCGCAGCGGAGGTTTCCTCGAGCGCAGCCGCCTGTTGTTCCGTCCGCTTGGACAGGTCATCGGCCGCCGAGCGCAATTCGTTGGCGTTGCCGCTGATGCCTTCCGTGCTGCTGCGCACTTCCCGCATCGTTTCGCGCAGCTTGGCCAGCGTCTCGTTCACGTTCGCCTGGAGTTCGGCAAAGACACCGCGGAAATCGCCGTCCATCTTCTCAGTCAGATCGCCCCGCGCCAGACCTTCGATGACGCGGCTGGTCTCGGAAACGCCATTATCCACCCCGGTGAGCAGGGCATTGATGGTCGCCGCGAAACGATTGAGGTTTTCGTCACCATAATCCTTGCTGATGCGGCGGCTGAAATCGCCCCCCGCTGCCGCGTCGACGACGACAGCCATGCCGGCCTGCAGGTCATCGCTCTTGGCGCGCATGGCGGCTTCCTGGGCATTCATGCGGCGAACTTCGCGGCCATTCTTCTTGAAGACCTCGACTGCCGCTGCCATTTCGCCGATTTCATCGTTCTGGCCGAGATAAGGCACATCTGCGTCCAGATTTCCGTCCGCAACGGCGTTCATCACCTCTGAAACCTTACGGATCGGCGCGCTCAGCTGCCGCGTTCCGATATAGAGACCAAATGCCGCACCGGCCAATATGCCGCTGCCCGTGACGATGATGACCAGCCAGAAGGTGGTTGTTACAAAATCGTCTATGCCGGCCCTGACGGCCTCAAGCCCGGCGATGTCATTCTTCACGACGGCATCGATTTCGGCCTGATAGGCTTTGCGGTTGGCCCGGTTCGCCTCGTTGTTGCCCTGCTGGTTGGCGGCCTGCGGGCCGGCTTCGCGGGCAAGCCGCGCGGTTTCCAGACGGAAGGCCTTGAACTCCTTGAAGCGGCTGGAGAGATTGTCGAAGGCCGCCTTCTGTTCCGCCGGAACGAGAGGTGTCCATGTCGCGATCAGCTTTTCCATGGCGTCGAGGTTTTTCACGATGCCGTCGGCAAAAGGCGCCGCCTTTTCGATATCGGGCGCAGCGTAGACACCGCGCGCCTCCATAACGACCGCGGTGACAAGACGGTTGAGCGCCTCGCCCTTATAGGCGCGTTCCGCTGCCTTTTCGTATCCGATCGTGCGCACCTGAAATTCGCTGACCGCGTATATGGACAGCCCGCCAATGGTACAGGCCACAAGGCTCATCAGCCCGACAAGAAGATTAATACGACCGCGAATTCTCAACTTCGTTCCCCCAACAAAAGCCAGCCGCGTGATAAAAATGGGAAGCTGGCATAACTTTTCGCATCACAACATTTATCAATGCCGCGTTAAGAAAGAATTTCGGATTTTACCGATTGCGCGTAGGAATCGGCCTCTATTGGCGGCCAGCGAGGGACATGGCCGTGCGTTTTCCGCAAAAGGTGAAGCGCGAAAACCCCTTCGGCAATTGACTTTGTTCGGCCTATGCCCTTATAAGCCGCGCACGCTCGGCCATTGAAAGCTCGCCCAGGCGGGGTTAGCCGTGCAAAAAACGAAACGCTCTTGCAAATAGTTGCAAATTCAAGAAGGGCCGCACACCGCGGTATTAAATAAATGTCGAAGCGTACCTACCAACCGTCCAAGCTTGTTCGCAAGCGTCGTCATGGTTTCCGTGCCCGCATGGCTACCGCCGGCGGCCGCAAGGTTCTCGCAGCCCGCCGTGCGCGCGGCCGCGCACGTCTGTCGGCTTAATTGCCGCCTCTGTGGCCCGATGAAAGTCGCGGGCACGTGAGTGAGACAAAAAAACGACCCGGCCGGCTTAAAAACCGGTCGGAGTTCCTTGCCGTTCAGGCGGGGGAAAAACGGCGGGGGAGCACCTTTCTTCTGGAAGTGCTTGACCGGAAGACCCCGGAGGCCGAACCTCGGGTCGGTTTTACCGTAACGAAAAGACAAGGCAACGCGGTCGAGCGAAATCGCATGCGCCGCCGTCTCAGGGAAGCCGTCAGGCTTTCTGCCGGGGCCGCAATGAAGCCCGGCCATGACTATGTGATTGTCGCCCGCAGGGATGTGCTCGATACGGCCTTCCCGAAAATTCAGTCTCTCCTTATCGAGCGAATTGAAGGAACGGCGAAACCGAAACGGTCCCAGGAGACCCGCTCCAGGAAAGAATGATGGAAAAGAACCGCAATTACTTCATCGCGATAGCCCTATCGGTTGTCATCGTCCTAGCCTGGCAATTCCTGTACATGAATCCGCGCATCGAGCAGCAGCGTCGCGCCGAAGAGGCCCGCCAGGCGCAGCAGCAGACGACGCAGCAACAGCCGGCACCGGGTGCAGCACCCGGCGTGGCCGTGGAAGGCGCACCGCCCGCATCCTCCCCGCAGGCCGCCGCTACGGCGACGCGGGAAGAAGCGATCGCCAAGACCCAGCGCGTTGCCATCGACACCAACGCCATTGCCGGCTCGATCAATTTGACCGGCGCCCGCTTCGACGACATCCGGCTCAAGGATTACCATGAGACCGTCGATGACTCGAGCCCGATCATCACACTGTTCTCACCCTCCGACACCAAAGACGGTTACTTCACCGAACTCGGTTATGTCGCTGCACAGGAAGTCGGCGGCGTTCCCGGTCCGACGACCGTCTGGACGCTGGCAAGCGGTGACAAGCTGACGGAAACCACGCCGGTTACCCTCACCTATACCAATGCCAAGGGCGTGATTTTCTCCCGTACGGTTTCGATCGACGATCACTACATGATCTCGGTCGCCGACAAGGTCGAGAACCCCGGGCAGGCGGCGATCTCGTTTGCCACCTATGGCCGCGTGACACGCAACAACAAGCCGGCGGTTCCCCCGGTCTTCGTCATCCATGAAGGTTTTCTCGGCGTCTCGGGCAGCGATGGCAGCCTTACGGAAGAGAAGTACAAGGATGTTGAGGAAGCACCGGTAACGGTTGCCAAGGCGACCGGCGGCTGGCTCGGCATCACCGACAAATATTGGGCAGCGGCCATCGTTCCGCCGCAGACCACGCCGTTCGAAACGCGCTATTCGCATATACAGGGCAATCAGCCGAGCTATCAGGCCGATTTCAAGAGCGATCCGATGACGGTCGAACCCGGCCAGTCCATCGAGATGAAGAGCCTTGTCTTCGCCGGTGCGAAGGAAGTGCCGCTGGTTGACCGCTACGAGACCGAATATTCCATTCCGAAGTTCGACCTTCTCATCGACTGGGGCTGGTTCTACTTCATCACCAAGCCGATGTTCAAAATGATGGATTTCTTCTTCCGTTATTTTGGCAATTTCGGCGTGGCCATCCTGCTCACCACCATCGTCGTCAAGGCTCTCTTCTTCCCGCTCGCCAGCAAGCAATATGCTTCCATGGCGAACATGAAGCGCGTGCAGCCGAAGATGGAGGAGCTGAAGGCCAAGCATGGCGATGACCGCATGGCCATGCAGCAGGCGATGATGCAGCTCTACAAGGAAGAGAAGATCAACCCGGTTGCCGGCTGCTGGCCGATGCTGCTGCAGATTCCGGTCTTCTTCGCGCTCTACAAGGTCATCTACGTCACCATCGAAATGCGGCATGCACCGTTCTTCGGCTGGATTCACGACCTTTCCGCGCCCGATCCGACGTCGCTGTTCAACCTGTTCGGCCTTCTGCCCTATGACGTGCCGCACTTCCTGATGATCGGTGTCTGGCCGCTGGTCATGGGCATCACGATGTTCCTGCAGATGCGCATGAACCCGACGCCGCCCGATCCGACACAGGCGATGATTTTCACCTGGATGCCGCTGATCTTCACCTTCATGCTGGCTTCCTTCCCGGCTGGTCTGGTTATCTACTGGGCATGGAACAACACGCTGTCGATCTCGCAGCAGGCCCTCATCATGAAGCGCCACGGTGCCAAGATCGAACTGTTCGATAATCTCAAAGGGCTGTTCAAGCGAAAGCCGGTGCAATCGAAATGAGTGACACCGGCACGGCAACCGAAAAGCCCCTTTTCGGGCGACCCTGGATATTCATTCGCGGCGTTCCCGCAATGAAGTTCCTGCCGCCCGAAGGCCCGCCGGAGATTGCCTTCGCTGGACGTTCGAATGTTGGCAAGTCCTCGCTCATCAATGCGCTGGTGGGCCACAAGGGACTTGCCCGCACGTCCAACACGCCCGGACGCACGCAGGAACTGAACTACTTCGTTCCCGAAGGTTATTCCGGTGAGGCAGGCGACCTGCCCCCGATGGCGCTGGTCGACATGCCGGGTTACGGTTATGCGCAGGCGCCCAAGGATCATGTCGATGCCTGGACGAAGCTCGTCTTCGATTATCTGCGCGGCCGCGCGACGCTGAAACGCGTTTATGTGCTGATCGATTCCCGCCACGGCATAAAAAAGA
This sequence comes from Agrobacterium sp. BT-220-3, assembly GCF_025910175.1. Classification (NCBI taxonomy): domain Bacteria; kingdom Pseudomonadati; phylum Pseudomonadota; class Alphaproteobacteria; order Hyphomicrobiales; family Rhizobiaceae; genus Agrobacterium; species Agrobacterium sp. BT-220-3. The sequence goes on along the minus strand of NZ_JAPAIX010000008.1, from coordinate 142,180 downwards.
ACGACGAGGAGGTTCTAAGCCTGCTCGACAAGGCGGCCGTTTCCTATCAGGTCGTGCTGACGAAGACAGACAAGATCAAGGATGTCGGCGTTCCCCGGCTGATCAACGAAACGCTGGAGAAAATCCGCAAGCGCCCCGCCGCCTATCCGGAAGTTCTCGCCACATCCTCGGAAAAATCCTTCGGGCTCGATAGCCTGCGCGCGGAAATCGTACGAACGGTTTCTCTCTAAAAGGCCGCAGGCCTTCAGGCGATCGTGAAAAGCAGGACGGCGGTCCAGAGCATCGCCGTCAATGCCAGAAGACGCCAGAAGCGCACGGAATGCCAGACCTCAGACACCATGGCGGTGAACATGCTGCCATTGCGCAGCTGCTGGCCCTTGAAGGGCAGACCGGATCGGGCCGGATCCCGATCAAGCAGCGCGGCGACGGTCGCCCTTTCGCGATATTCGGTTTCCGCCAGATTGTCGCGCCAGCGCCTGACCATGGCAGCGAACTGACGGTCGCGCTTGATCCGCTTTGCAAGCTCCGCCATGCTTTCCGGCGGCAAGGCACCCAGCACATATTCGCCAGCGAGAACTTCGTCCCGCAAACCGCTTTGCTTGTCTCGATCCGGTGCCGTCATAGGTCTTCAAACTCCTCGGTCGTTCAGGCCAGAATCGCTTTCGCGACGCATCACGACTTTGCAGTCGCCCTGCTGAATAACCCCTCCCCTGCTCCTCACAAGGCTGGTCCGATTGCTGCTTTATGTCAATCTTATTACGCGCTCTGAAGCGGCCAAAAGCGGAATTTTACTACGGGCCGACACAATATGGCCCGGAGGTTATTTCATTCGTCGAAAGCTGACATTCACCTGTCCTTGCCAACGCTTGGGCATGGCCAATCCGTGCATCCTGCACTGCAAAAATCGATTCCGATTTTTGCGCCGATGCTGTAGAGCCATGAAAGGCTCTTCAGGGCCGCAACCACAGACCGAGGTTTTTAGATGACTGCTTCCGAAAGCGAAACTCAGGCGCGGCTGCTCGCACAGGCTCTGCCCTTCATGCAGAAATACGAGAACAAGACCATCGTTGTAAAATACGGTGGCCACGCCATGGGGGATTCGACACTCGGAAAGGCTTTCGCGGAAGATATCGCCCTGTTGAAGCAGTCCGGCATCAATCCCATCGTCGTGCACGGCGGCGGCCCCCAGATCGGCGCGATGCTGACGAAGATGGGCATTGAATCGAAATTCGAAAGCGGCCTGCGCGTCACCGACGCCAAGACTGTCGAGATCGTCGAGATGGTTCTGGCCGGCTCCATCAACAAGGAGATCGTCGCGCTCATCAACCAGACGGGCGAATGGGCCATCGGCCTTTGCGGCAAGGACGGCAACATGGTCTTCGCCGAAAAGGCGAAAAAGACCGTGATCGATCCAGACAGCAATATCGAGCGTGTTCTCGATCTCGGCTTTGTCGGTGAAGTGGTCGAAGTCGACCGCACCCTGCTCGACCTGCTCGCCAAGTCGGAGATGATCCCGGTCATCGCTCCCGTCGCTCCCGGTCGCGACGGTGCCACCTACAATATCAATGCCGACACCTTTGCCGGCGCCATTGCCGGTGCGCTCAACGCCACCCGCCTCCTGTTCCTCACCGATGTGCCAGGTGTTCTCGACAAGAACAAGGAACTCATCAAGGAGCTGACGGTCTCCCAGGCGCGCGCGCTCATCAAGGACGGCACGATTTCCGGCGGCATGATCCCGAAGGTCGAGACCTGCATCGAGGCCATCAAGGCCGGCGTTCAGGGCGTGGTGATCCTCAATGGCAAGACCGCCCATTCCGTCCTTCTGGAAATCTTCACGGAAGGCGCCGGCACGCTTATCGTGCCCTGATAGAGCTCATGTGGCGGATGGGCGAGCCTGTCCGCCACAGGCGGCTTTTTCAGCCGAATGCCAGAAGCGACAATACGCCGACGACGATCAGCAGGCAGCCGGCGATTTCAAGCCGGTTGATCTTCTCCTTGAAGAACAAAACGGTCGAGGCGAAGGCGAAAAGCATTTCCACCTGCGCCAGCGCCTTGACCACGGCCGCCTGTTGCAAGGTCATCGCCGTGAACCAGCCGAATGATGCCGTGGCGCCGACGAAACCGACCGCAAGCGACGGTTTCCACGCTCTCGCAATCCGCTGCAATTCATCCCTCTGTCGCCAGACAATCCACAGGAACATCGACAGGGTCTGCGTCACGATGACGACGACGAGGGTAAAGCCGGCCTGCATCATGGCATCCGGGGCGGGCAGGCTGGGTGCCAGCGCCAGCGAGGCGGAGCGATAGGCCACCGATGAGAGGCCGAAGAAGGCGCCCGAGGCGAGGCCGATGCCCGCCGTGCGGCTGAAGATCGAGGTCAGAATGGAAGCGGGCGTCACTTCCGTGCGCGCCACCGAAATCAGCATGACGCCGGCCACCGAAACTGCGATTGCCGCCAATGTTCCGCCATTGACGCTTTCACCGACGAAAATCAGCGCAAACAATGCCGCCTGTGCCGGCTCAGTCCGGGAATAGGCCGTGCCGACCGCAAAATTGCGGAAGGAAAACAGGTGCACCAGCAGGAAGGTGGCGGCAATCTGCGCCATGGCCCCGACCATCGCCCAGATTGCAAAGGACATGTTCGGCACCGGCAGCGGTCGGCCAAGCACGCCATGGAGAAAACCGAGATAGGCAAGAGCAAAAGGCATACCGAACACGAAGCGCACGAAGGTTGCGCCCGTGGTCCCCATCATGCCCTTGAGGTGCTTTTGCAGGGTCGAGCGCAGGTTCTGCAAGAACGCGCTTGCGAAGGTTATGCCTATCCAGAGTTCCATGCCTTGGCGGTATCATGCGCTGGAGGCCGAGGCCAAGCCCGATTTTCCCGTCTGTCGTCGTCTTTTCGATTTTCTTCGCCATTCGAAACGGGCATAAAGCAGCCCATGGACACAAAGCCGAAAAACCTGCCCGAGACAGCCGATTTCGCCCATGTGAGCGAATGGGTCTTCGATCTCGACAACACGCTCTATCCGCATCACGTCAATCTGTTTTCCCAGATCGACCGCAATATGACGGCCTATGTGGCGGAGCTTCTAAAGCTCGACCACGATGAGGCACGCGCCTTGCAGAAGCGTTATTACCATGAGCATGGCACCACGCTTCAGGGCCTTATGATCCACTACGGCATCAGTCCGGACGAGTTCCTGGAACGCGCGCACGCCATCGATTATTCGGCGCTGAAGCCGCATCCGGAACTCGGTGAGGCGATCAAGGCGCTGCCGGGCCGCAAATTCATCCTGACCAATGGCAGCGTCAAACATGCGCAGGCCGCCGCCGGTGCACTTGGCATTCTCGATCATTTCGAGGACATCTTCGATATCGTCGCCGCAGGCTACCTGCCGAAGCCGGCAAGTGCGACCTACGAGAAGTTCGCGGCGCTGGCAAAACTCGACACAAAAAAAGCCGCCATGTTCGAGGACCTGCCACGCAATCTTGCGGCACCCAAGGCTCTCGGCATGAAGACCGTGCTCCTCGTGCCGTCGAACCTCGAAGGCGTCATCATGGAACGCTGGGAAATTCCCGTCGAGACGGATGCGCATATCGATTACATCACCGACGATCTCACGGGCTTCCTGACGAGAACCATCGCCGGCTGAACCTCATTCCGGAATAAGGGCAGCAAATATTACCGAAGCTTCATCCACCTTACGGATGTTTAAGTGGTGAGGCACGGTGGAGGTCACTATCTTTTCTTCAGGGACACCAAAGAAAGGTAATGACGATGACCACACGAAAAATCGCCCTCTCTGCTCTTGGCGCGGCCCTTGTGCTCAGCACGGCCGCGACGGCCAGTTTTGCCGCACCCGGCAAAGGCGCCAAGGATCGCATGCCGATCCGCCAGGAGGCTGCTTTCGTCCACCTGCTGAAGGTTGCCGACACGAACAAGGACGGCAAGATTTCCAAGGAGGAATTTGCCGCCCGTCAGGACGCGCTTTTCACCGAGATCGACAAGGACAAGGACGGTTCGATCACGCCGAAGGAGATGCGCGAGTATCGCCAGGCGAAAATGGAGGCTTTCCGCGCCGCCAATCCACGTCCCGAGCGTGAGGATGCCAAGGCTGAAGACGGCAAGGCCCCCGAAGGCAAGCGCGCCGAAAGACACGCTGACCGTGAACATGGCGGCCGTCCCGGCCATCAGGGCTGGGGCAAGCATGGCGGCAAGGGTGCGGGCTTGGGGATGCTTCGCTGGGCCGATACCGACGAGAACGGTCAGGTCAGCAAGGCCGAATTCACCGCAGCCGGTGAAAAAATGTTCGAACGGCTGGACAAGAACAAGGACGGCGTCATCTCGATCGACGACATGCCAGACCGCCCATTCCTTTGATCCGCTAAAGAAAAAGCCCGCTCAAAAGCGGGCTTTTTTCTTCAATGCAGGCTGACGGTCTTGAGATCGTCTTCAGCAGCCTTGAAAAACGTACTGGAGCGGTTGTCTGTCAGGAGGATTGGCGTGCCATCCGCGCCAAACAGCGCCCAGAGATCCAGTTGCGGATCGAGATCAGGCGCTTCCGGGAAACATCGGCTGACGTCTTCCGCACGGATCTTGCGGATATATCCCACTTCTCCCTCGCCAATATGAGCGAGCTGGGACCGGGTGAGACGCGCATGCGCTTCTTTCAAAAGCATATTTCAGCCTCCTTCTTCACGCCGAGCGATTCATGTCCGATTCCGGCGTTCACGTTCTACTCTGAGACGGAAATATTAATTTTCTTCACCACGTTTGAAATTTCAGGCCGCACCAGATCGATGGAAAGAAGGCCGTTGCGCATGCGCGCTTCCCGGACCTGCATGCCATCTGCAAGCACGAAGACCCGCTGGAATTGCCGGGCAGCGATACCCCGGTAGAGAAAATCTCGCTTTTCCTGTTCCTGCTGGCGACCACGAATGACAAGCTGGTTGTCAGCCGTCGTCACATCCAGATCATCCTCCGAAAAACCCGCGACTGCAATGGTAATACGCAGGCGTTCCGGCACATCTTGCCCGCCGGGCAGGCGCTCAATATTGTAGGGAGGATAGCCGTCATTGGCCTTCGCCATACGCTCCAGCGTTTTTTCCATGGCATCAAAACCCAGCAAAAGCGGGTGGGTGAATGGCGTCATGCGGCTCATATCGTCTCTGTCCTTGCAACCAAGCGACGTTTCACGGTCCCGCTTCCGGCAACCTCACCGGTTAATTCTACCGGCTCAAGCAATATGGGAAGCGAAACCGCAATGCGCAAGGCGGAAGCACCCGGCAAAGGGGCGCACAGGAATGAGGCTTGACAAGTGAGCGTCCGCCGCTCGAAAAAAGCGCTCATCTCAACGGCGGGCAAGACATGGCAGAACGCAGAAAAATCATCATCGACACCGATCCGGGCCAGGACGACGCGGCGGCAATCATGCTTGCCTTCGCAAGCCCGGAGGAAATCGACATCCTCGGACTGTGCGCCGTTGCCGGCAACGTTCCGCTGAAACTGACCAGCCGCAACATCCGCATCATCTGCGAATTGTGCGGCCGCACCGATATTCCTGTCTATGAGGGTGCCGAGCGGCCGCTGGTGCGCAAACCCATCACCGCCGAGCATGTTCACGGCAGCACCGGCCTCGACGGTCCGGTTCTCGATGAGCCGACGATGGAGGCGCAAAAGCAGCATGCGGTCGATTTCATCATCGAAACGCTGTTGCGGGAGCCTGCCGGCACCGTGACGCTCTGCACGCTCGGCGCGCTGACCAATGTGGCGCTGGCATTGCAGAAAGCCCCCGAAATCGCCGGCCGCGTCAAGGAACTGGTGATGATGGGTGGCGGCTTCTTCGAAGGCGGCAACATCACGCCAGCCGCGGAATTCAACATCTATGTCGATCCGCAGGCTGCCGATATCGTCTTCCGTTCCGGCATGCCCATCGTGGTGATGCCACTCGACGTGACCCACCAGTTGCTGACGACCAAGGCACGTGTCAGCCGCATTCGCGATATCGGCACACGCCCGGCGATCGCCATGGCGGAGATGCTGGAATTTTTCGAACGCTTCGACATCGAGAAATACGGTTCGGACGGCGGACCGCTGCATGACCCATCCGTCATTGCCTATCTCGTCGAGCCCGAGCTGTTTCAGGGTCGCGACTGCAATGTCGAAATCGAGGTCAATTCCGAACTGACCATGGGCATGACCGTGGTGGACTGGTGGCACGTGACGGAACGTCCCGCCAATGCCCGCGTGATGCGCAATGTGGATGCGGACGGCTTCTTCGAATTGCTGACCGAGCGTTTCGCCCGGCTCTGACCGGAACCCAGACAGGGAAAAAGGGCCGCTGGAAAAACCAGCGGCCCTTTTCATTTGAATCGGAAGATACCCGTCAGAACTCCGTCCAGTCATCCTGCGCCAGCGCATTTGCGCCGCTGGTTCTTGCACGGGAACGCGGTGCGGCAGCGGGCGCCGGAGCGACGGGGGCGCGCATTGCCGCCGCAGTGGCGCGCAATTGCTGGGTTGAATGACCGCCGGACACGGAGAAGCCGGCGACGAGCGATTTCAGCGTTCCGGCCTCACCATTCAGCGTCACGCTGGCCGCCGTGGTTTCCTCCACCATTGCCGCATTCTGCTGGGTAACCTGATCCATCTGGGTAACGGCGGAATTGATTTCCTTCAGACCGACGGCCTGCTCGCTGGCGGAAGCGGAAATCTGCCTGATCAGCTGGTTGATCTGCAGGACCTGATCGGCGATATTTTTCATCGTCTCACCGGCCTTGCCAACCAGCTGGACGCCTTCGCCCACCTGCCTTGCAGAGGTGTTGATCAGACCCTTGATTTCCTTGGCCGCGGTGGCGGAGCGTTGCGCCAGTTCGCGAACTTCCTGCGCGACGACGGCGAAGCCCTTGCCCGCATCACCCGCACGGGCAGCCTCGACGCCCGCATTCAGCGCCAGAAGATTGGTCTGGAAGGCGATCTCGTCGATCACGCCGATGATGCGGGAGATTTCCGCCGAGGATTGCGCGATGCCTTCCATGGAATTCACCGCCTGCTGCACGACCTCGCCAGACTTGCCGGCGTCATCACAGGCATGGCTGACGGCGCCAGCCGCCTGTGCCGCATTTTCCGCGCTGGAATTGACCTGCGCGGTCAGCTGGTTGAGAGCGGCTGCGGTTTCTTCCAGGCTTGCGGCCTGCTGTTCGGTACGGTGCGAAAGATCGCTCGCCGCGCGGGTAATCTCGCCGGTGCCGTTGCCGATGCTGACAACCGTTGCATTGACCGTGGACACGGTTTCCTCGAGGCTTGCGAGCGCCGAGTTGAAGTCACTACGCAGCTTTGCATATTCACCGGGGAACTCGTCGTTTATCCGGTAGGTCAGGTTGCCCTGCGAAAGTGCATTGAGGCCGGCGCCGAGAACGCCGACGATGTGCTGCTGCATGCGGCTGTTCTCAGTGCGCTCGAACTCGGACCGCTGACGCTCCGTTTCCGCATTGCCGCGCTGGACAGCGGCTTCCGCTTCCATTTCGCGGATACCGGCGAGCTTCGCCCTGAAACCTTCCAGTGCGGTTGCGACGGCGCCCGTTTCATCCCTGCGGTCCTGACCGGAAACCGGAACGTCGTAGCGACCTTCACTCAGCGTCCTGACGTCGGATACCAGCGAGGCGAGCGGGTTGCCGACGAAATAGCGGACAGCAAAATAAAGTGCGGTGATGACGGCGGCGAGAATGACGATTGCGCCGATGATCATCAGATAGGTCTGTTCCTCAACCGGCGCGTTCAGCGCCTGATGGGGAATATCCACCAGAACCACCCAGGTGGCATTCAGGCCCGGAACCGTGAATGGGTAGACGAGGCGGTTATAGGGCGCATCGCTATCAAGACCGAGATTTTCAATGAGACCCTGCTTGCCGGAGGTGATCGCCGCCTGAACGGTGCTCGCACCATCTCCGTCATAGGCCTTCATGTTCTGCTCGGGCGTCGGCGGCACCAGCCACTGACCGCCCTGGGACACCAGCGTCACACGGCCGGTCTCGAAAGGACGCAGCGCCTGCAGCTTCTGCGACAGCGAGGCGAGCGAAATATCGACGCCCGCCACGCCAATCATCTTGCCATCCGACATGACGGGATAGGCAAGCGAGGTCATGGTCGTGGGCACTTCGGTGCCTTCGGCGAGATAGGGCTGGGTAATGGCGCCCTTGCCGGACTTGGCGGCAAGCGAATACCATTCAGCAGCATAGTCGTTCTTGAAGGTCGAGAACTGGATGTCGCCCTTCTGGGTCTTCGACCAGTAGGGTGCGAAAGCGCCGTTTTCATTGGTGCCGAGATCGAGCCTGCCGGCGATCTCCGTGCTTTGTCCGTCGAAAAGGCCGAGCTGCTCGCAGAACCAGCTTCCGAAAGCGAAGGCATTCTGTTCGACATTGGCCTTGAGAATATTGACGATGCCGGGGCGATCCATCGACTTGGCCTGATGCGCGCGGCCGATGACACCGGCCATGGAGCGCGCGGCGCTGCCGAGTTCACCCACATCGGCGGCGATGACGTTGGCGATGGCGCGCGCCTCGGTATTGGCCTGATCCATGGTCAGCGCGTGGACGCGTTCGCTGGTCTTGGAAATGAGGAAGGAATTCGATGCGACGAGAACCGTGGTGATTGCACAGCCGGTTACGAGGATCAGCTTGGTCGCAAGCGACTTCACTTTGAGATTGAACATTTTGGCCTCGATCAAATCGCCAGCCAGAACGACTGACGTCAACGGATGAAAAATCTCCGTCATGGAGGCCCGCCCGCATGGGCAGTGCGCTGCAGCGCGACGAGGGAAAACTAGAATATCTTTGCTAATTAAGCCCTAAAACCGCCGCGCCGCATCAAGCTAAAATTCAATGTTCATAATGTTCGGAAATGACCCGCCAGGCGTCATCAGCCGTTTCAGCGAAATGCAGAAGATTCATATCCTCTGGCGCGATGGTGCCGAAATCCGCCAGAAACTCGAAATTGATCACGGATCGCCAGAATTTCTCGCCGAACAGGATGAGCGGAATGGGCTCCATGCGCTTCGTCTGGATCAGGGTCAGCGCTTCGAAAAGTTCATCGAGCGTGCCGAAGCCGCCGGGGAAGATCACCACGGCCTTTGCCCGCATCAGGAAATGCATCTTGCGGATGGCGAAATAGTGGAAGTTGAAGCTCAATTCCGGCGTGACATAGGGGTTCGGCGCCTGCTCGTGCGGCAGGACGATGTTAAGGCCGATTGACGGGCCTCCGACATCGGCAGCGCCGCGGTTGCCCGCTTCCATGACACCGGGACCGCCACCGGTGACCACGACATATTCGAGGTGATCTGATTTGGCGGCATATTCGGTGCAAAGCCGGGCGAACTTGCGAGCCTCGTCATAATAGACCGAGGATTGCTCCAGATTGCGCTTTTGCGTCTCGTTGCGCGCCGCCCACGCCTCGCCGCCCGGTTCGGGAATGCGGGCGCCGCCGAACATGACGACGGTGGATTTGATCCCGCGTTCGGTGAGCGCCATTTCCGTCTTCAGAAGTTCCAATTGAAGTCTGACGGGGCGCAACTCCTCGCGGCAGAGGAAATCCATATCCACATAGGCAAGCCGGTAGGACGGGGAATCCGACTGCGGCGTCTTTTCAACGACTTCGGCCTGCTGCTTGTCGACAGCACTACGCTTCAACGGGTCCCAGACCCCGTCCTTGCGCCGCAATTTGCCGTTTTTCGGTCGTGTCATTTCCATGCCTTTCGTCTGACGCGCCAAATCACCCAAATCACATTGACGCCTTTCCAACACTCCCTTAGATCAAATGGCCAAAGCCTTCCAGCGGCGCGGGACCATCCGTGACCACGAACACACGCGACATTCAAGGAATTTTCCATGAGCCTTACGGATCTCACCTCCCTCGAAACCATCATCGAAACCGCCTTCGACAACCGCGACGGTGTGAATGTATCGACGAAGGGCGAGGTTCGCGACGCGGTGAACACATCTCTTCAACTTCTCGACAGCGGCAAGGTTCGCGTCGCCGAAAAGCAGGCGGATGGAAACTGGAAGGTGAACCAGTGGCTGAAAAAGGCCGTGCTCCTCTCCTTCCGTCTGAACGACATGGAGATCGTGACCGGCGGACCGGGCGAATCCACCTGGTGGGACAAGGTGCCGTCAAAATTCGAAAACTGGGGTGAAAACCAGTTCCGCGCCGCCGGCTTCCGCGCCGTGCCGAACGCCGTGGTGCGCCGCTCCGCCTATGTGGCCAAGAACGTGGTGCTGATGCCTTCCTTCGTCAATCTCGGCGCTTATGTCGATGAAGGCACGATGGTCGACACCTGGGCAACCGTCGGTTCCTGCGCGCAGATCGGCAAGAACGTCCATCTTTCGGGCGGTGTCGGTATTGGCGGCGTTCTGGAGCCGCTTCAGGCCGGTCCGACCATCATCGAGGATAATTGCTTCATCGGCGCCCGTTCGGAAGTCGTCGAAGGCTGCATCGTGCGCGAGGGCGCCGTTCTCGGCATGGGCGTCTTTATCGGCAAGTCGACCAAGATCGTCGATCGCGCCACCGGCGAGATCACCTATGGCGAAGTGCCGCCCTATTCCGTCGTCGTTGCCGGCACCATGCCGGGCAAGCCTTTCCCGAACGGCGAGCCGGGCCCGAGCCTCTATTGCGCCGTCATCGTCAAGCGCGTCGATGAAAAGACCCGCTCCAAGACCGGCATCAACGAGCTTCTGCGCGACTGATAAAAAGCTGCTGACATGACCACGACCGATCCCGTTGCCAATCTCGCCGCCCTCATCCGTTGCCCTTCGGTGACGCCCGCCGAAGGTGGCGCGCTGTCGCTGCTCGACGCCCTGCTTTCGCCGCTTGGCTTTGCGGTGGAAAAAATGGTGGCGAGCGAAGCGGGGACCCCGGACGTGGAAAACCTCTACGCCCGGCTCGGCACGGAAGGTCCGCACCTGATGTTTGCGGGCCATACGGACGTCGTACCGGTGGGCGACGAGGCCGCGTGGAGCCATCCGCCCTTTGCGGCTGAAATCGCCGGCGGCGAAATGTTCGGCCGTGGTGCTGTTGATATGAAGGGCGGCATCGCCTGCTTCGTTGCAGCCATTGCCCGATACATCGAAAAACATGGAAAGCCTGAGGGCTCCGTTTCCTTCCTGATCACCGGCGATGAGGAAGGCCCGTCGATCAACGGCACCTCCAAGCTTCTGGAATGGGCCGCCGCCAGGGGCGAGAAATGGGATGCCTGCGTGGTGGGCGAGCCGACCAATCCCGACCAGCTGGGCGACATGATCAAAATAGGCCGCCGAGGATCGCTCTCCGGCCGCATCACCGTGCACGGCGTGCAGGGGCATGCCGCCTATCCGCATCTCGCCGACAATCCCATTCGCGGACTGCTGCAGCTGACCCATGCGCTGATGCATCCGCCCTTCGATAACGGCACGGATAATTTTCAGCCCTCCAATCTGGAAGTGACGACCGTCGACACCGGCAACGCCGCCACCAATGTGATCCCGGCGCGGGCGACAGCGGCCTTCAATATCCGCTTTAACGATAGCTGGATGGTGGAAAGCCTGCGCGCGGAAATCATCCGCCGCCTCGATGCAGCCGCAGCCGAAGGCGAGCTTCGTCCCGACCGCGCACCGGTCAAATACGACATCGTCTGGGCAGACCGCCCGGCCCATGTTTTCCTGACGCGAAACAATGCTCTCATCTCGTCGCTCTCCGGCGCCGTGGAAGCCGTGACAGCCAGGGAACCCAGGCTTTCGACCACCGGCGGCACATCGGATGCCCGCTTCATCAAGGATTATTGCCCGGTGGTGGAATTCGGCCTCGTCGGACAGACCATGCACATGGTCGATGAGCGCGTGGCTGTCGCCGATCTCGAGACGCTGACGCGCATCTACGAGACCTTTATCGAACGCTGGTTCGCCCATGCCGACGGCAAGTGAAATAAGGCTCTATCTGAAGGGCCTCTGGCTGTTGCTGCTCGGCGACCATACCGGCGCGCGTTATCTGGACCTGTCCGAGCGCGGCATGTGGCGATCCTTCTATTCCGCGCTGTGGTGCCTGCCCGCCATGCTGGTATCCTGGCTATGGCTGCGGGCCGCATTTCTCGCCAGCTATCCGCCTGGCACCGGGACGGGGTTCATATTTTTCTTCCGCCTCGCCATGGTCGAGGCCATCTGCTGGATCGTGCCGCTGCTTTTGATCGGTATGCTGCTGTTCGCCTTCGGCGCACGGGAAAAATTCGTGCCCCTCGTCACCACCATGAACTGGCTGTCGCTGCCGTTTTCCTATGCCTATGCAGCTCTGATCCTGATCGCATTTTTCCTGCCGCCTTTGCAGGGGCTGATCGCCGTCCTCTGGCTGGCACTGCTTTTGTCGCTGGTCTTCGCCTTTTCGCGGATCGTGAGGTTCTTCATTCGCGACCAGTCGCTGCTCGTCTCGGCGATCGTCATGACCCTGCTGGTGCCGGGTATGCTTCTTTCCGAAGCGCTGCAGCGTTTTCTCGGCGTTTATCCGGCCTGAGAAGCGAGAAATATCTCTTTTCAGTCCGTGTCTTCGACCGTTTCGGCCTTTGAATATACACGCGGCGGAATGACGTCGGGATAATCGACCTGCATGAAATAAAGACCGTCCGGCGGGGCGACGGGCCCACAGGCCTTGCGATCCCGCGCCTCCAGCGCCGCGCGCACGTCCTCCGGCGTCATGGTGCCCTCGCCCGCGAGTTTCAGCGTACCCGCAAAAGAACGGATCTGGTTGTGCAGAAAACTCTGGGCAGTGGCGCGTATCTCGATGAGATCACCGTTGCGCGTCACATCCAGCCGGTCGAGCGTTCTGACCGGGCTGTTCGCCTGACAATGGACCGAGCGGAAGGTCGTGAAATCATGCCGGCCGACGAGCATCTGGGCCGCTTCATGCATGCGTTCGTGATCCATGTCCTTCGACACCCACCATGCGCGCTTGTGCTCCAGCGCCAGCCGGGATTTCCGGCAAATGATGCGGTAGAGATAATGGCGGCGCAGCGCGGAGAAGCGGGCGTCGAAATCTTCGGTTACCGCTGCTACATCCAGCACTGACACGGCCTCTTTCGCCATGGCCAGATGCGCGTTCAATGCATTGCGCAGCTTGTACGGGTCCCACGCCCGGGAAAGATCGGCATGGATGACCTGCCCCACGGCATGCACGCCGGAATCGGTGCGGCCCGCGCCACGAATGGAAACGGTTTCGCCAGTCAGCGATCGGACAGCGGCTTCAAGCGCACCCTGAACAGAGGGGCCATTGTCCTGTCTCTGCCAGCCGAAGTAAGGCGTGCCGTCATATTCGACGGTCATGCGGAAACGCGGCATCAGCCGAGCCTCGTTGTGGCTGGCACAGGTGTGCCGCGAACGAAATCGGCGGCCGAGAGTGGTTTGCCGCCTGCCTTCTGCAGGCGGGTGAGCCGCACGGCGCCACTGCCGCAGGCGACGGTCAGGGCGTCATCGAGCACCGCGCCCGCCTCCCCCATGCCGCTCGCCAGTTCGGACGCCAGAACCTTCACGCGCTCCGCCTTGCCGCCAATTTCCATTTCGAGCCATGCGCCGGGAAAAGGCGAGAGGCCGCGAATGTGGTTATGCACATCCTGTGCGGGCCGGGAAAAATCAATCCGGGTCTCACCCTTGTCGATCTTGGAAGCGTATACCACGCCCTCTTCCGCCTGAGTGGTGAGAGGAAGGTCGTCTGCTTCCAGTTTGTCCATCGCCTGCCGCATCAGCCGCGCGCCGGCCAGCATCAGGCTGTCATGCAACTCGCCGGCGGTCATATTCTCGCCGATCTGGATCTTTGCGGTCAGCGCAACCGGGCCTGTATCCAGCCCCTTTTCCATTTTCATGACCATCATGCCGGTCTCGGTATCGCCGGCCATGATTGCCCGTTGAATGGGGGCCGCACCGCGCCAGCGCGGCAGCAACGAGGCGTGACCGTTATAACAGCCAAGACGCGTGCCGGAGAGGATCGCCTCGGGCAATAGCAGCCCATAAGCGACAACAACCGCCACATCGGCGTTGAACTCCCGGAATTCCTGCCGGTCTTCCTCAGCCTTGAAATTCACCGGCGTCAGCACGGGCAGGCCCAGCAGTTCAGCCGCCTGATGCACCGGCGATTTCTGCAGATCAAGGCCACGGCGGCCGCCGGGACGCGGCGGCTGCGTATAAACGGCAACGACCTCGTGACCCGCTTCCACCAGTGCGCGCAACGTGGGGACGGAAAACTCCGGTGTGCCCATGAAGATGATGCGAAGAGCCATCGTCGCCCCCTGTCCTTTTTGCCGTTTCGTCTCCAAACAGGGAGGGATCAGACCTTTGCGCGGGCCGCTTTCGTGAATTTCTTGATGACCATGTCGCGCTTCAGCCGCGAAATATGGTCGATGAACAGAATGCCGTTCAGGTGGTCGATCTCGTGCTGCAGACACGTCGCCAGAAGCCCGTCCGCATCGACCGTCTGCTGCTTGCCGTCGCGGTCCACATATCTCACCGTCAGGGACGCGGGACGCTCCACCTCGGCATAATAATCAGGAATGGACAGGCACCCTTCCTCATAGGTCGAAATATCGTCCGACACTTTGAGGATTTCCGGATTGATGAAGACAACCGGCTTTTTTTCTTCGTCCTCGCGCGAAACATCGATCACCAGCATCCGGCGCGGCACACCGACCTGAATGGCGGCAAGGCCGATACCCGGCGCATCATACATGGTTTCGAGCATATCGTCGGCAAGGCGCAACACTTCGGCATCCACCTGTTCGATGGGCCTGGATTGCTGGCGCAGCACGGGATCGGGCAAAATGATAAGCGGTTTGATAGTCATGGCTTCCCATAACGTATCTCTTGCGCGGAGGAAATAAAAAACACGCAGGTGAAATCAGCACCTGTCGCCGGTTAGATCGGACTCATTTCCGCCGCAGGAATGTTCTTGTTTTGATCTTACGAATCACTGGAAATCTGATAGATTTAGCCATGAGCATAGATTTCTCCGTTCTCCTCGCTCCAGCATTTCGGGCCGGTTCCGTCGACATCAGCTTCGGCGCGCTTCTCGCGGCTCTGGTTTTCGGCCTGTCCGCCGTCTGGATGACCACGAAAAGCCGTGGAAAAAAAGCGGAGGCGGACGGTGAAATCTCCGATCTCCTGAAAACACAGTCGGAGTTGCACGGCCGGATCGCCGCAATGGCGGAAACGCTCGGCACACGCCAGAACGAGATGGGCCAGACGATAAACCAGCGTCTCGACGGCATGTCGCAGCGGCTGGGCGAAACGCTGACGGAACAGACCCGGTCGACGCACGAAAATCTGAGCCGCCTGCAGGAGCGCCTGGCCGTCATCGATGCCGCGCAGGGCAATATTCAGGATCTGGCGAAGGACGTCGTCGGACTTCAGGCAATCCTTTCCAACAAGCAGACGCGCGGAGCCTTCGGACAGGCGCGCATGGAAACGCTGATTGCCGATGCACTGCCCGCCGGCGCTTTTCAACTTCAACCGACGCTTTCGAACGGCTACCGGCCGGACTGCATCATCAGGATGCCCAACAACGCGCCGTCGCTTGTCATCGACGCCAAATTTCCGCTGGAGGCCTGGAACGCGATCAAGGCTGACGAGTCTCCGGAAGCGAAGCGGGCGGCCACACAGCAATTTCGTCGGGATATGGAAGTCCACATCCGCGATGTGGCGGAAAAATATCTGATCCGTGGTGAAACACAGGATACGGCCTTCATCTTCGTGCCTTCCGAATCGATCTTCGCTGACATCCATCAGCATTTCGAATATCTGGTGCAGCGCGCCCACCGCGCGCGCGTCGTTATCGTGTCACCATCGCTGCTGATGCTGTCGGTGCAGGTCATCCAGTCCGTGCTGAAGGACCAGCGCATGCGCGAGCAGGCGCATCTCATCCAGGGCGAAGTCGCTCTCCTGATGGATGATGTGCGGCGGCTAGATGACAGGACACGCAAGCTGCAAGCTCATTTCGGGCTGGCGCAGAAAGACGTCGACATGATGCTGATCTCCTCCGACAAGGTGCTGGCGCGTGGCCAGAAAATCGAGGGTCTCGATTTTTCGCCAACGGAAAAAGAGACCTCACATGGGGAAATCGAGCAGGCGCGGCGCTTTGCGGAGAACAGGGCAGGAACGACCAAGTTGCGGGTGGTTGACGACGAGTGATCCCCTCGGGCAAAGTCGCCGCCTTGCTTACATTGTATACGGACATGCCCCCATGATTACTGTTTTCGGCTCCATCAACATGGATCTCGTCGCCACCGCCAAACGTCTTCCCAAGCCCGGTGAAACCGTGACGGGGGAGAGCTTCGCCACCGCGGCGGGCGGAAAGGGAGCCAATCAGGCGCTTGCCGCACGACGCGCGGGCGCGACAGTCAAAATGGCGGGCGCTGCGGGCGACGATACGTTTGCCGCACCGGCACTGACATTGCTGCGTGAGGCCGGCACCGACCTGTCGCTCGTCAAGACTGCCCCGGGTCCGACCGGAACGGCCATGATCCTGATCGGTGAAGGCGGGGAAAACATGATCTCGGTCATTCCCGCCGCCAATGGTGAAGTCTCCACAGCCGATGCCGCCAAGGCGGTGGCGGAGATGTCGGCGGGCGATATTCTGATGCTTCAGTTCGAAGTGCCTGCGCCCGCCATTGAAGCGGCACTGACGGCCGCCAAGGCGAAACGCATCACCACCGTCATCAATACCGCACCGCTGACCGCCGACGGCCCGCGCCTTGCCGGCCTTGCCGATATCGTCATCGCCAACGAAACCGAGTTTGAACTGCTGATCGGCAAGAGCGGGCTTTCAGGCTCCGAGCGGGAAAACGAAATCAAGGCCCTGCATGATAAGACCGGCCAGACATTGATCGTCACACTTGGCGCGGACGGCGTGGTCGCCATTCGCAACGGCAAGATCTTCAAGGCCTCCGGCCTCAAGATCGAGCCCGTCGACACCGTTGGCGCTGGCGATACCTTCTGCGGTTATCTTGCCGCGAGCCTCGATCAGGGGATGGATTTCGAAAAGGCGCTGAAGCGCGCCGCCGTGGCAGGCTCACTCGCCTGTACGCGCGCCGGCGCCCAGCCTTCCATTCCGGTTGCCGCCGAAGTGGACGCCAACATCTGACGGTTCCAGCCGTTAAGTGCGAATGAAAGTGAGGTAGGCCGAACTGCGGCCTTCTCTTTTCGCCTTGTTCTCATAGCGCGTGCCCGGCCAGTTGGCATAGGGTGTGCGCCAGTCCTCGGCGCTTTGCGCTGTCCACTCGAAACCGCCATGGCGCGCGCAATGCTGCAGCGTCCAGTTGATGTAGGTATCGATATCCGAAGCGAAGCAGAACTTGCCGCCGGGTTTCAGAACGCGATGGAAACGGGCAAGGTTGACGTCGGAAACGAAACGACGCTTCCAGTGCTTCTTCTTGGGCCAGGGATCGGGATAGAGAAGATCGATGTGATCGATCGATGCATCCGGCAGCCAGTCGAGCAATTGCGTCGCGTCATCGTCGTAAAGGCGGATATTCATCAACTCGCCTTCACGCACGGTCGCCAGCAGCTTGGCCATGGAATTGACGAAGGGTTCGACGCCGATGAAGCCGGTCTCGGGGTTTTCGACAGCACGATGGGCAAGATGTTCGCCGCCGCCGAAACCGATCTCCAGACGGACCGATTTCACATCCGCCGGAAAGAGAGCGACGAGATTTTTTGGCGGGGCGCTTTCCAGGTCGATTTTCAGCAAGGGCAGCAGATTTTCGATCGTGTCGATTTGCTGATTGCGCAGGGGCTTGCCCTTGCGTCTGCCAAAAAACGCTTCCGTCGCGCGCGAACGCCGTTCTTCCGTCATGTCATACTCTCAAGAACAAATAGACTTAACCCGCACAGCGCCACATGAGGCGCTGTGCGGGTTACAAAAGGTTGGTGACGGTATCTCTCAATCGCCGTCAAATGACAAGGGTTAGGCGCTCAAAGCTTCCTTGAGTGGCTTCACCAGATCAAGCTTCTCCCAGGAGAAGGAGCCGTCACGGCCAGCCTTGCGGCCGAAATGGCCGTATGAGGACGTCTTGGCATAAATCGGCTTGTTGAGATCGAGATGACGGCGAATGCCCGACGGCGACAGGTCCATGACCTTGCGGATGGCGCCTTCGACCTGATCTTCGCTGACCTTGCCGGTGCCGTGCAGATCGACATAGATCGACAGCGGCTGGGCGATACCGATCGCGTAGGCGATCTGGATGGTGCAACGATCGGCAAAGCCGGCGGCCACGACGTTCTTGGCAAGGTAGCGGGCGGCATAGGCAGCGGAACGGTCGACCTTGGTCGTGTCCTTGCCGGAGAATGCACCGCCACCGTGGGGGGCAGCACCGCCATAGGTGTCGACGATGATTTTGCGGCCGGTCAGGCCTGCATCACCATCGGGACCACCGATGACGAACTTGCCAGTCGGGTTGATGTACCACTGGCAATCGTCGGCGATCTTCAGGTCGCCCAGAGCTTCGCGGATATAGGGCTCGACGACGGCGCGCACCTTCTTCGAGTCCCAGCTTGCATCGAGATGCTGCGTGGACAGAACGATGGATACGGCTTCCGAAGCCTTGCCGTCGACGTAACGAACAGTCACCTGGCTCTTGGCGTCCGGTCCGAGTTTAGCAGCTTCGCCTTCACCGCTTTTTCGGGCGGTTGCGAGCAACTGCAGGATACGGTGAGAATAATAGATCGGCGCCGGCATCAGGTCCGGCGTTTCCTTGCAGGCGTAACCGAACATGATGCCCTGGTCGCCGGCGCCCTCGTCGCCCTGCTTGTCGGAAGCGTTGTCCACGCCCTGCGCGATGTCCGCCGACTGCGGATGCAGGAGAACGTCGATCTTGGCCGTCTTCCAGTGAAAACCATCCTGCTCGTAGCCGATGTCACGGATCGCTTTGCGGGCGGCGGACTTGAATTTCGAAGGGTTGATGACCGGATGGCCAGCGGCGTCCTTCAGGACCTTGCCGTCCTTGTCCTTCTTCAGCAGGGTGTCGGGAACCCGCACCTCACCGGCGATAACGACGCGGTTAGTGGTCGCAAGCGTTTCGCATGCGATGCGCACGGTCCAGGGGTCGACACCCGTCTTGGTCGCTTCACGGTAAATGAGATCCACGATTTCATCGGAAATACGATCACAAACCTTGTCCGGATGACCCTCGGCCACGGACTCGCTGGTGAACAGATAATTGGCACGCATGCGGGATTCCCCTCAAAGAACGGTCTTGGAGTTTGTTAGTCATTTCGGCCATGAAAAACAAGGACACAACCACATAAATATATCTTTATGTGAGAATTCCTTTCCAATTCGGCACAAAAAAACGGCCCTTGCGGACCGTTGAGTGCCCGGCATCCCGTGCCGGAAATTTACTGCGCAGCGCGGCCTACTCCGCATCTCCCTCGGCGGCGAGCGCCTTGACGAGATCGACGAGACGACGGCGAACCTTTGGGTCGGCAATCTTCACAAATGCGCGGTTCAGCTGCAGACCTTCCGCCGACGACAGGAAATCCACCACGTAGTTGGAGCTGGATGCTTCCGCCATGCCGGGCGCGCCGCCAACCTGATCGCCAGGTGCGTCTTCGAAGAAGAAGGAAACGGGTACGTTCAAAATCCCCGATATGTTCTGCAGGCGGCTGGCGCCGACACGGTTCGTGCCCTTTTCGTACTTCTGGATTTGCTGAAAGGTAATTCCGAGACTTTCACCCAGCTTTTCCTGGCTCATGCCAAGCATGGTTCTGCGAAGGCGAATTCGGCTTCCGACATGAATGTCGATGGGGTTAGGCTTTTTCTTATTCTCGGTCATCATGCGGTCCTGACACTCGGAAAGGGTTGATATCTCGCTTCATTACTCATTCGAAAAAATGAGCCGGCATTTCGACAGCGTCCAAACTTGTTTTACGACTGACGTATTCACTATGCAATTGTGGGGGTTGCTGGTCAATTCTGGCGCCGCGCAAAACTCCAGGCAGTCGATACCGCAACCATCAAAAGGATTGAAAAAATCAACCAGAAATACGTCCGATGTGTGTCGTAAGTAAATGCGTCGTTTGACCCACCACTCAAAGTGGCGTCAACAATTCCGATCCGGCCGTAGTCCAACCCGGCAATAATGCGGCCATAGGGGTCAATGACGGCGGAAATCCCGGTATTTGCCCCGCGAATCACCGGCACTCCCGTCTCAACGGCGCGCACTCTGGCCTGTAGGAAATGCTGGTAAGGGCCGGGTGTATCGCCGAACCAGCCATCATTCGTCACGTTCAGGATGGCTGCCGACCCTGCCAGACCCGGCGTCATCTCGCCCGGAAAAATGATCTCGTAACAGATCAGCGGATAGAAGGTCTTGCCGGAAGGAAGGGTCAGAGGCGTGCGTGAAGAGGCGGCCGAGAAGCCTCCGGGCAAGCTGATGACGTTGTCGATGCCGAATTCCCGCAGGATGCCTTCAAAGGGAACGTACTCGCCAAAGGGTGTCAGATGGACCTTGTCGGTCGCCCCGATGATCTCGCCCTGACTGTCGATCGCATAGACCGAATTATAATAGCGCGGCGGCCGGCCGGCTCCCTGATCTTCCATTCTGACGGCGCCGGTGAACAGCACCTGCCCATCTTCGAGTGTCCTGGCGATTTCCGCCAGAGCGTCCGGGTTCTGTGTCAGGATAAAAGGCACGGAGGTTTCCGGCCAGACGACGATGTCCGGTCGTTTTTTTCCTTCACTTGGCGGCAGAGCTGTCAGCCGCAGATGCTCTGCGAAAATCTCCGCCCGGTCATCATTCAGCATTTTGCGGGACTGGTCGATCGACGGCTGCACGATCCTGACGGTCAGCGCATCCGCCGGCGGTTCGGCCGGTGCCTGAAGGCGGTAGAAGCCGTAGCCGAAATGACCGGCGAGCAGCAGACCCGCCAGGACCAGGCCGGGCCACATGCCTTTTTTCGTACCGATCAGGGCGGGGGCCGCAAAGATGAAGACGGCAAGCGTGGTCACTGCAAAAAGGCCGAGCAGGTGCGCCGACTGCATCATGATCGGCACGGGCATGATGCCGTAACCGATGGCATTCCAGGGAAAGCCCGTCGCAAGAAAGCTGCGCAGCCATTCCGAAAAGCCGAATACGGCGGCGAGTGCGGCGATGCGACCGACACCATCCGACCAGAAGACATTGGCTGCTGCGACCGCAAAACCGTAAAACAGCGCCAGAAAAGCCGGGAGGCCGAGGATGGCGAGCGGCAGCGCCCAGGCGAACTCATCGGCTTCCAGCAGGAGCGCATTGCCCAGCCACCACAGGCCCGCCACGAAATAGCCCAGCCCAAAACACCAGCCGATGCCGAACGCCGGCATGACACGGCTGAAAATGCCGCCGCCCGGCTTGCCGGTGCAGCCATCCACAAGCCAGACAAGCAGGGTAAAAGACAAAAACAGTGCCGCGAAAAAGCCGAACGGAGGCAAGGCCAGTGCCCCGACCGCGCCTGCGGCAACCGCCATTGCTGCGCGGCTTATGCCACCGGCCAGCATTACCCTGCCTGCAAGACGCTCCATACAATCTCCGTTTTATGCGCGTCCGGAAAAGCCCGTTCCGGCAAGGCCGCACAAAGGAATTTTCCCTCAAATTCGACGTAAAGGAAAAAAGATTCGCAGTCCACAGGGGGATGGCGGCCAAAGCATCTCGTGGCGTTTTCGCCAGTCATCAAGGGCTTTCAAACCTGTTTGATTGAGGCTTTCAAAGGTGGCGGCGACGGGGACCCTCCCCGTCGGCCTTCCTCAGTCGGCGTTCTGCTGGTGCGTGATGAGGCGGACATCCGGCGCCGGCAGCGCAATCACCTCATTGGCTTCGCCAGGCGCACGGTCATCCTGACCTTCCGAACCGTGATCACGGACAATCCTGACACCCTTGATACGCCTTGTATCCGCATCGAGGATCTGGAACTCGAAACCCGGCACGGCCCTGACAACCTCGCCCTTGGCCGGAATGCGGCCGAGCGCGAAGAAGATAAGACCGCCGAGTGTATCGATTTCTTCCAGATGCTCACGCACGTCGAATTCGGGGCCAATTGCCTCGGCAAGTTCCGTGAGTTCGGCGCGGGCATCGGCCACGAGCACATCGGCAGAGACACGCGAAAACATCGCTTCGTCCTTGTCATGCTCGTCATCGATATCGCCCACGACCATCTCGACGATGTCCTCATGGCTGACGAGGCCGTCCGTGCCGCCATATTCGTCGATCACGAGGGCGAGCTGCGTCCGCTGCGCCTGCATGGTCTTCAAAAGATCGGAGGCCAGCATCGAGGGTGGCGCAAAAAGAATTTTACGCACCAGCCCGGCATCGGCAACCGTCTGTTCCAGATCGACCCGCGCAAGGTCGAAATTCGGTCGCGGCGAACGCGGTGCCTTCGTCTCGCCATAAGCAACGCTTCGCGATCCGGCGCGGCGTTTGTTGCGGGCCTGCTTGGCCACATAGGCCAGGAGATCGCGGATATGGATCATGCCCTTGGGGTCATCCAGCGTCTCTTCATAGACCGGCATGCGGGAACGCCCGGTTTCTTCAAAGAGGATCAGCGCATCGCCGATCGTCATATTCTGATCGAGACCGTCAATATCGACCCGCGGGATCATGATATCTTCGACCCGAACCTCCCGGAAACGCAGGATATTGTTCAGCATCGCCCGCTCTTCGGGCGAAAAGGCGGCACCGATTTCGGTGTCGGCCATCAGCGCGTCGGTCAAATCTTCGCGCAGGCGCTCGCCCTGTGACGGTTTCAGCAACCGTCCGATGCGCGACCAGATCGTCGATCTCGGCTTTGCAGTGAGGTCTTGACGTAAGTGACTACTGCCCTCTTCCGAGGAGGACTGCTCGCCGTTTTCTCTGCCCTCATTGGCAGGTCGTGCAGAATGTTCGTTCATGGCTCCAGACAATATTTAAAGCGGTTCCTGTCCCGCGTAAGGATCAGATAGGCCAAGCACCGCCAAAATGCGAGTCTCAAGCGACTCCATTTCTTCCGCTTCCTCCTCGTCCATGTGGTCATAACCGAACAAATGCAGGAACCCATGAACGAGAAGATGGGTCAGATGATCCCCGAAACTCTTCTCAAGTTCAAGAGCCTCACGTTCAACCGTCTCACGGGCAATGACGATATCACCCAGCATCGGGCCGGGCATTCCACCCGGTTCCAGCGGAAAAGCGGGGAAAGACAAGACGTTGGTTGCCTTGTCCTTGTCGCGCCACTCGGCGTTGATTTCCCGAATATTTTCGTCGTCGGTAAACACCAGCGACAGTTCCACCGGTATTTTCGGGAAGGGTTGCTCCTCTTCCCGCTTCAGAACATCAACCGCCGCATCCAGCGCCTTGGTGGCGAAGGCATGAAGGTCCTCTTCCGAGGACCAACCTTCGGTCTCGACGCTGATTTGAATATCTAGAACTGTCATTGTTTTGCGTCAGCTGCCCTTCACGAGGCTTTCATCCGGCACCGCCGTGTGGGATTCGTAAGCCCTGACGATCCGCGCCACCATCGGATGACGCACGACGTCGACATCCTTGAAGCGGACGACGGACACGCCTTCCACGTCGGTGAGGATTTGCAGGGCTTCGACAAGGCCGGACTTCACGCCGCGCGGAAGGTCCACCTGGCTTGGGTCACCGGTCACGATCATGCGGCCGTTCTCGCCGAGACGGGTCAGGAACATTTTCATCTGCATCGTCGTCGTATTCTGGGCTTCGTCCAGAATGACGGCGGCGTTGGCAAGTGTGCGGCCGCGCATGAAGGCGAGCGGGGCAATTTCGATGACGCCCGCCTGAATGGCGCGCTCCACCTTGTCACCCGGCATCATGTCATAAAGCGCGTCGTAAAGCGGGCGCAGATAGGGATCGACCTTTTCCTTCATGTCGCCCGGCAGGAAGCCCAGGCGTTCGCCCGCTTCCACCGCCGGACGCGACAGGATGATACGGTCGACCGCGCCGCGCTCCAGCAGCTGCGCCGCATGCGCCACAGCCAGATAGGTCTTGCCGGTGCCGGCAGGGCCGACGCCGAAAACAAGCTCGGACTGTTCCAGCGCCCGCATATAGACATCCTGCGTCGGCGTGCGGGCAGCGATGGTCTTCTTGCGGGTGGAAATCTGCGCCATGGAAATCTTCGCCTTGCGCTCCATCGTCGGCAAGGTCAGCTGGTCGTCTGCGGCCATGGCCATGCGGATCGCGCCTTCCACGTCGGAAACCTCGGCGGTTCCGCCCTTGAGCAGGCGCTCATAAAGGAAATCCAGTGCGCGGCGGGCCTGATTGGTGGCAACGACATCGCCGGTGATGGCTACGGAATTGCCGCGCGGACGTGCATCGATGTTGAGGCGCTGTTCCAAGAGCTTCAGGTTCTGATCGAACTGACCGAATAGCTCTCCCGCTATCCTGTTATTCTCGAACGTGAGGACAAAGTGATTGGCGTCGGTCGCGGCTTGGCGTGGCTGGCGCGATGAAGGTGATACCAATTCATGTGCGTTCAAGCGGTCAGGCTCCTGTCCCAATCAGTGTCGGCTCCTCACTCTAACTCTCTGCCACCTCGGCAAACAAGCTGTTTGGACCCGTTGCGGTGATTCGTACATTAACAATGTCACCGATTTTCAAAGTCTTTGCATCAAGATTCACGGATTGCAGCCAGGGAGAGCGACCTATCAACTGTTCAGGCATGCGGCCGGGCTTTTCCAGCAACACATCCATGGTTTTTCCGACCAGCGATTCCGCAAATTCCTTCTGCTGCCGCAGCAGCAGGGCCTGCAATCTTTCCAGCCGCTCGGCCTTCACCTCTTCCGCAACCTGATCCGTGAGATCGGCGCCCGGCGTGCCGGGACGGGTGGAATATTTGAAAGAGAAGGCCTGTGCGTATTTCACCTGCTCGACAATCGCCATCGTATCTTCGAAATCACGATCCGTCTCGCCGGGAAAGCCGACAATAAAATCCCCCGACATGGCGATATCAGGGCGGGCGGCGCGGATTTTTTCGATAAGCTGGATATATTCCTCGCCCGTATGGCGGCGGTTCATCGCCTTCAGGATGCGGTCCGAGCCTGATTGCACTGGCAGATGCAGATAGGGCATCAGGATCCGCAGATCGCGATGGGCGCCAATCAGGCGATCATCCATGTCTCGCGGGTGGCTGGTGGTATAACGCAGCCGCGCGAGGCCGGGGATTTCCGCCAGCCGGTAAAGCAGCTCGGCAAGGCCCCATTTTTCGCCTTTCGGGCCTTCGCCCTGCCAGGCGTTGACGTTCTGGCCAAGCAGCGTGATCTCACGCACGCCGGCATCCACCAGCTTCATCGCCTCATCGACGATCTGGCGAACGGGGCGCGACACTTCCGAACCACGCGTATAGGGCACGACGCAGAAGGTACAGAACTTGTCGCAGCCTTCCTGCACCGTCAGAAACGCCGTCACGCCGCGCGTGCGCAGCGTCGCCTTCTCGGCGACCGGCAGATGCTCGAACTTGTCCTCGACGGCATATTCGGTCTCGATGACACGTTCACCACCGCGCACCCGCTTCAAGGCGTCCGGCAAGCGGTGATAGGTCTGGGGGCCGATGACGACATCGACAGCGGGCGCACGGCGAAGGATTTCCTCGCCTTCCGCCTGCGCCACACAGCCGGCAACGCCGATCATGAATTCGCGGCCCTGCTCTTCGCGCGATTTTTTCATGTCGCGCAGGCGTCCAAGCGCCGAATAGACCTTTTCAGCCGCCTTTTCACGGATGTGACAGGTATTCAGCAGAACCAGATCCGCCTCGCCCATATCCTCGGTCTGAACGTAACCATCCTTCGCCAGCGCATCGCTCATGCGGACGGAATCGTAAACGTTCATCTGACAGCCATAGGTCTTGATAAAAACCTTGCGGCTGTTCGAACCCTCGCGGGTGATCATTTCGGGAGCGTCGAGGCTGATGGTTTCCTGGGTCATGGCGGCTATCTAGTGTTTTTCCCGGCCAGATTAAACAGAAAAATGCCGGAAAAGCTATGATCCCGCTATTTCCGCCAGCCACCGCGCAGGCTGAAGGCCAGCATGGAACGGATTGAAGCGGCGATATCGGTCGCAAGGCGCTTGCGGTTATCCGTGTTGTGGAACGGAACGCTGTCACCGAATGTCACGTCGACGTCGATGGCGCCCGCTTTGATGATGCCGAGCAGATGCGGCACCAGGGTTATGCTGCCCGGCCAGGCCGCAATGACCCGGTGATAACGTCCCATGGCCATGCCGTGCACCCGCGTATAGGCGATCGCGACCGGCTGCACATAAACGAGCTTGCCCGGAACCTGCTCGGCCGCGGTGGAGGCGGCGCCGAACAGCGAGGATTTGACGGCAAGCATGCGGTTGCCATCCGAGGTGGTGCCTTCGGGAAACAGGACGACGATCTCGCCGTCGGCCATGCGGGCGGCAATCTCGCCCACCTGCTCGCCCGTGCTGCGCTTCTGTTCACGCTGGACGAAGATGCTTTTCTGCAGCCGGGCAAGCCAGCCGAAGACGGGCCAGTCGCGCACTTCTGTCTTGGCGATAAACACCACGTCGGCGATGCTGCCAAGAACGAGAATGTCTTTCCAAGACGCATGATTGACCGCCAGCATCAGCGGTTTTGCCCGTTCCACCTGTCCGTGGACATGGACGCGGATACCGAGAACATGGCAGGCGATGCGGTGCCAGATGCGCGGAATGCGGCGGCGAAGCCGCCAGTCGAAGGCGAGGCCCAGGAGTTGCAGCGGCAGCAATATGAGCGTGACGATCAGGAGAACGACCGCAATATAGGCTGTCCGGAGCCACATCATGATTGAAACGCCCGTCTGTTCACCGGCGTCTCAGCGCTCGCCGGGCTTCAACGGCACGCCGTAAAGTTCCAGCCGATGATCGACGAGCTTGAAGCCGTGTTCCCGGGCGATCTTTTCCTGAAGGGCTTCGATCTCAGGCGAATGAAACTCGATGACGACGCCGTTTTTCAGGTCGATCAGATGATCGTGATGCTCCTCGGGCACTGTCTCGTAACGCGAGCGGCCATCGCGAAAATCATGACGCTCGATGATGCCGGCATCCTCGAACAGCTTCACCGTTCTGTAGACGGTGGAAATTGATATGCGCGGATCCACGGCGGAGGAGCGGCGGTAAAGCTCCTCGACATCGGGATGGTCGGCGGATTCCTGCAGGACACGGGCGATGACGCGGCGTTGATCCGTCATCCGCATGCCGCGCTCGGCACAAAGCTCCTCCAGCGTTTTCGAAAGGTCTATCACGTCTTCTGGCCTTTTGAGTCTTCCGGTTGGTTTCTGCGGCTTTCGCCGAAAAATGCCTGTTGCACGGGAACTAGCGAAGATCGCGGCGCATGACAAGCGCCGTCGACTTCGTTCCATCCTTGGCCGTGTAATAGGCCTTGCGCTCCGCAACCGTTTTAAAGCCGAGCTTTTTGTAGAGCCCGAGCGCGGAGGCGTTGCTGTTGTCCACCTCGAGGAACATGGTTTCGGCGCCGCGCATCATCGCCTCACGGACGGCCGATTGCATCAGACGCCAGCCGAGACCGGAGCGCGCAAACTTGTCGGCCACGGCAACTGTCAGGATTTCCGCCTCGCCCGCCACTTCCCGCGCCAGCACGAAACCGCCGAGCGGCCTGCTGAAAAACGCGTTCGTTTGACGGGCGACCGCACCGAAAACCGACCCTTGCGTCAAAAGCCCGGAAAACTCCCCATCATTCCAGGGACGCGGAAAGCGCAGCGCATGCAGTTCCGCCACGCCGGCGCAATCCTCATGCTGCATCGGCACGATCTCGAAATAGGGCTTCCAGCTCAGGTATTCGTCAAACATAACAGCAATCGGGCATCACAGGAATCATTGGCACGTATTGACGAATGCCCTATCAGGCAACGTCCTGGCGTGCCAGCGCAAAACCGGTTTGCGGGCGGGCATCCGGCCCCCGCAGATAAAGCGGGGCGGGTTTCTTCTGGCCCGCCGGCTTGCGTGCGCCGACGCGCGCAACGGTGGCGATCGGGAAGTGATCCGGCCCGGAGCCCGCCTCCGATCCTGCAAAAAGAGGGGCGGCGGAACCGATAATGACGCCGCCGAAACCCGAGAGAACCGATTTGGCATCGTCCAGCGACAGGAGTACCGCCTCGCCAAGCGGCGATTCATCCACTGCAAATATCTGGAGATAGGTTTCGCCGCGTTTGGCATCCAGCCCGACAGCGACAGGCCGACCGGGATTCTCCAACAGATGGTGCAAGGCGAGTGTCTCAAGCGTGGTCACGCCCACGGCCTCAATGCCGAGCGACAATGCAAAACCACGCGCGGCGGCGACGCCGACGCGGATACCGGTGAAGGAGCCTGGACCGATCGTCACCGCTATGCGCTCCACCTTTTGCAGCGGCAGATGCGCCTGCTGCAAGGCACCGTCGATCACGGCCATCAGCCGCTCGGCATGTCCCTTGCCGATCGTTTCGCATATTTCTCCAAGCACCGTGTCGGAGGCACTG
The DNA here is from genome assembly GCF_025910175.1 of Agrobacterium sp. BT-220-3. Lineage (NCBI taxonomy): Bacteria > Pseudomonadati > Pseudomonadota > Alphaproteobacteria > Hyphomicrobiales > Rhizobiaceae > Agrobacterium > Agrobacterium sp. BT-220-3. Next base: position 113,688 of record NZ_JAPAIX010000008.1, on the reverse strand, counting down.
TCATAAACGCAGGCAGAACAGTCCACGCCTGATGTGTCGAGTGAAAGAACAATCATGGCGTGGCCTGGCTTAGAAATGTCATACCGCTTCGACTTCGCGCACTTCCGGCACGAAATGGCGAAGCAGGTTCTGAACGCCATGCTTCAGCGTGGCCGTGGAGGACGGGCAACCCGAGCAGGCACCCTTCATGTTCAGGAACACCGTGCCGTCGCGGAAGCCGCGGAAGGTGATGTCGCCGCCATCCTGCGCCACAGCGGGGCGAACGCGGGTATCCAGCAGTTCCTTGATGGTGGCGACGATGGTTTCGTCACCCTCTTCGAAGAACTCACCTTCTTCATCCGACACTTCGGCGGCAATCGCGGTGCCCATGATCGGGCGGCCGGACATGAAATGTTCCATGATCGAGCCCAGAATGGCGGGCTTCAGGTGCTGCCATTCAGCGCCATCCTTGGTGACGGTGATGAAATCGAAGCCGAAATAAACGCCGGTGACACCTGGAATGGTGAAAAGGCGCTCTGCCAGCGGCGAGGCCTGCGCCTGTGCGGGGTTGAGGAACTCCGCCGTGCCGCTTTCCAGCACCACCTTTCCGGGCAGGAACTTCAGCGTCGTGGGGTTCGGCGTGGCTTCCGTCTGAATGAACATCGTCTTCTCCTTCGAGGTCGCCGTTCACGCCCCGTAATTTAGAATTCTTCCAAAAAATACGCCCGGCGAAGCTTCACTTCAAGCCCTGACATGATAATTACATTCAAGAAATCGTCAGCCCCTAGATCTTGCCCCAAGATCAGATCAGCAGAGTGCGTCGATTTCCTCATCCGTCAGCGTATCCGGCAACACGGTGACGGGGATCGGGAAGGCTGCACCGCGCCCGGCGATGGAGGAAACGAGCGGTCCCGGCCCTTCCTTCGTCGAACCCGCCGCCAGCACCAGAATCGCGATATCGCGGTCTTCCTCGATCAGCCCATGGATCTGCTCGGTGGCGCTACCTTCGCGGATCACGGCTTCCGGCTCGATGCCGATTGTTTCACGCACCTTCTGGGCGATCTTGGCGAGCGTGGCTTCTGCTTCCTCGCGCGCTTCTGCCCGCATGATCTGCTCGACACCCAGCCATTGCTGGAAATCGCCTTCCGGTATCACATAGAGCAGAACCAGCCCGCCATTGGAGTTCTTGGCGCGACGACCGGCGTAGTGCACGGCCCTTTCGCATTCCGGTGTGTCATCGATAACAGCGAGAAACTTGCGACGATGCCCTTCCAGACGCGACAGCCGTGTTGAAACCATTCCGCACTCCCTCAATCCGCCGTGATCCGAGAAACCGCCCGACGGTTCGGGCGGAGATTATATCAAATCACGGCAGGCGCAAACCGCCTGCCGTTGTTCGCAGGCGGTGCGTGGTCAGCGCAGGAAGCCGATGATGTCGCGCACCTCGTTCATCGTCTTCTCAGCGATCGCGCGAGCCCGTTCGCCACCCTGGCTGAGGATGGCATCGATATGGGTCGGGTCGTCGAGAAGGCGACGCATCTCATTGTTCACAGGCGCCAGCACATTGACGGCAAGCTCAACGAGAGCCGGCTTGAAGGCCGAGAACTGCTGCCCGCCGAATTCGGAAAGAACATCCGCCTTCGTCTTGTCGGAGAGCGCGGCATAGATGCCAACGAGGTTTTCAGCCTCGGGCCGTCCCTTCAGGCCTTCGACTTCGCTCGGCAACGCATCCGGATCCGTCTTTGCCTTCTTGATCTTTCTGGAGATGGCATCGACATCGTCCATCAGGTTGATGCGCGACAGGTCGGATGGATCGGACTTCGACATCTTCTTGGTGCCGTCCTTCAACGACATCACGCGCGGAGCCGGACCGCCGATCAGCGGCTCCACCATTGGGAAATAGGCATGCACCGGCTCGTCACCCACCGTGATGTCGAGCCCGAGACCCGCCTTGCGGATATGGTCGCCGAAATCGATGTTGAATTTCTGGGCGATGTCGCGGGCGAGTTCCAGATGCTGTTTCTGGTCGTCGCCAACGGGCACGTGGGTAGCGCGATAAACGAGAATGTCGGCGGCCATCAGGCTCGGATAGGCCAGCAGACCGAGCGAGACCTGCTCGGCATTCTTGCCGGACTTGTCCTTGAACTGCGTCATGCGCTCCATCCAGCCGATGCGCGCCACGCAGTTGAAGACCCATGCCAGTTCCGCATGCTGCGGCACGGCCGACTGGTTGAAGACGATATGCTTTACGGGGTCGATGCCCGACGCGATGAAGGCGGCGGCGATGGAGCGGGTCTGCGCCTTCAGGTCTGAGTGAACGAGCTGGGCGGTGATGGCGTGCATATCGACCACGCAATAGATGCAGTCGTTATCTTCCTGCAGCGCCACGAACTTGCGGATCGCGCCGAGATAATTGCCGAGATGCAGATTGCCGGTCGGCTGGACGCCCGAGAAAACCAGCGGCTTGAATGCGTTCATTGTCGTCCTCGAAAAGGCTTGTGGAGGGCCCCGCCCCATGGTTGGATTTGCACGCGCGCTTATGCACCCGCAGCCCCTCGCAATCAAGCGATTTCAGGGCATCTTAGCCGCGCGGTTCCAGAAGATCCCAGCGATTTCCATAAGGGTCGGAAAAGACTGCGACAGAACCGTAAACCTCATGGCGCGGTTCTTCCAGAAAGCGCACGCCGCGCGCAAGCATGGTCTCATAGTCGCTTTGGAAATTGTCGGTGTGGAGGAAAAATCCGACCCTTCCACCCGTCTGGTTGCCGACGGCAAACCGCTGTGGTTCACCATCCGCCTGGGCAAGCAGCAGGGCGCCGCCTTCAGTCCCTTGCGGCTTCACCACCACCCACCGCTTGCCATCGCCAAGCGGTTGATCGGAAAGGCACTCGAACCCGAGAGCCTCGCAATAAAATGCCTTTGCCCGGTCGTAATCATCCACAACAAGGGTGACGAGAGCGATGCGCCGGTTTTCAGCAAAGGACATCAGCCAGCCTCCGTTTCGACGCTCTTCTTGCCGCGCTTGCGGATGGCTCTCTTCACCATGCCGATATCAGCACCGCCGGACACGAAGGCGAGCACGAAATAGACCAGCATGGCTGCGAAGACGAGAGCCATGATCGTTCCTGCCCGCACAAAAATCGACGAGGCGGAAGACAGCTCGAAGCTCAGATAGGTCAGCGCATAGTGCACGAAGCCGGCCATGAGTGCAGAGGCCAGAAGCAATCGCGGAATGCGGGTCAGCAGCGGAATATCCACCTGCCAGTGCCCGCGCCACAGGAGCATGCCGAACAGCAGGGCGGCATTCACCCAGCCGGCGGTTATTTCAGCGATGGCGATGCCCGGACCGCCAAGGCGCGGGAAAAGCGTCAGCGCGAGCGAGACGTTCACCACCACGGAAATTGCCGCAAAGATCATCGGCGTGCGGGTGTCTTCGCGGGCGAAGAAACCGGGAATAAATGCTTTTATCAACACGAAAGCCGGCAAGCCAAGACCGTATATGCCGAGGATCTGCGCAACGGTGATGGTGGCCGAAGGCGAGAAATTGCCGCGCTCGTAGAGAAAACGCACGATGGGCTCGGCCATGACGAGAAGAGCGGCCGCTGCGGGCAATGTCAGGAACAGCACGAATTCGACCGAACGGTTCTGCAGGCTTCCCGCCTCGACCATATGTCCGCCGCGCAAAGCCCGCGCCAGTTCCGGCAGAAGCACGGTAGCGACGGCGATGCCGACGACACCGAGCGGTAGCTGGTAAATCCGGTCCGCATAGGCGAGCGAGGAGATCACACCTTCGCCGGCAGAGGCGATATTGGTGTTGATCAGGAGATTGATCTGGGTGATGCCGCCGGTTATCGCCGCCGGCAGGGCGAGGACCAGAAGCCGCTGGACGTTCTTCGTCAGCCTGGGCCTGCGCAAACCGATCCGCATGCCGGCATTGCGCACCGCGATCCAGACGATGGCAAGCTGCACCAGACCCGCCACCATCACCCCCCAGGACAGGGCAAAGCCCACCTGCAGAGGGTCGTAGTTCTTCCACCATGCCAAGGCGAGCACGCCGATAAGGATGATGTTGAGGAAAACCGGCGCGATAGCCGCTGCGAAATAACGGTGCAGCGAATTCAGCATGCCGCCCATCATCGCCGCCAGCGACATGCAGGCGAGATAGGGGAACATGATGGTGGCGAGACGGACGGTGTTGTCGAACTTCACCGGGTCTTCCAGAAAGCCCGGCGCAATCACGGTGCGCACGATGAACGGCATCGACAGTTCCATCAGGATCGTCAGGGCCAGAAGCACGGTAAAGAGAACGCCGAAAACCTCTTCGGAAAAGCGTCTTGCGCCTTCCATGCCATTCGCCTCGATTTCCTTGGCGAAAAGCGGCACGAAGGCCGAGTTGAACGCACCTTCGGCAAAGAGACGCCGGAAGGTGTTCGGGAAACGGAAGGCGGCGTTGAAGGCATCGGCCACCGGGCCCGTGCCAACGGCGGCCGCCATCAGGGTCTCGCGGACAAAACCGAAGATGCGGCTGCCGAGCGTGGCCGTGCCGACGGTGGCGAACTTGCCGATCAGGCTCATGATCTCAAGCCTTTGCCGTGCGCGCAGCCGGCAGCGCCGCCACGTCTGGGTGGGCGATGATGCCGTTCGGCATGCGGTCGCGCAATTCGTCTTCCTGCTCGCTCATCACGGCCTTGAGGCGCATGGCAATGCTGGCCTGCCGGTTGTCGTTCGTCACCTTCTGGCCGAAGAGATCCGTCACATAGAAGGTGTCGATGACCTTTTCGCCGAAGGTGGTGATGCGCGCGGAATGAATATCCAGCGACAGATCGGCGATCACTGCCGTCATATCCGCAAGAAGTCCGGGCCGGTCGAGGCACTCGACCTCGATGACGGTGAACTTGTTCGAAAGCCCGTTGGAAATGATGACGGAGGGCGGAATGGTGAAGGCGCTTTTCTTCCTGCGGCTCTTGGTGCGGGTAGCGATCATTTCCGGCAGGCGCTGTTTGCCGGACAGAACCTCCTCGATGAGTTTGCCGACATTGTTGCCGCGTCGTGTCTCATCCTCGTCGATCGGGAACTCGCGGTTGATCAGGATCGTATCCAATGCACGCCCGTCGGATGTGGTGAAGATCTGCGCGTCGGCGATGTTGGCGCCGGCCGCCGCACAAGCGCCGGTGATGATCGACAGCAGGCGCGGATGGTCGGGCGCCAGCACGGTGATTTCGGTGATGGCGTGGAAGGAATGCGTGCGCACCATGGTCGACAGCGCCTTTTCCTGCTTGTCGGCCTCGCGCATGAAGCGGGTGTGGCGCACCTGATCTTCCAGCGCGACCGTCAGCAGATAGGGCTCATAATGCAGCTTTGTGTATTTGCGCCGCGCCTTCTGGCCCCAGTCGTCGAGCGCATCGTAAAGCGCCTGGCGGGCAATCTGCGCCCGTTCCTTGCGGGATACTTCAGAGAAGCCGCCTGACAGCAGCAGTTCCGTCTCGTAATAAAGCGAGCGCAGCAGCTGCCCTTTCCAGCCGTTCCAGACGCCCGGACCGACCGCGCGGATATCGCAGACCGTGAGGATCAGCAGCATCTTCAGCCGCTCCATGGACTGCACCTTGTCGGCGAAATCGGTGATGGTCTTGCGGTCATGCAGATCGCGCGTCTGAGCGACCATGGACATCAGAAGGTGCTGCTCGATCAGCCAGACGACGGTTTCCGTCTGCTTGCCGGTCAGCCGAAAACGCTGGCAGAGCTTGCGAGCCACGCGCGCGCCGGCAATCGAGTGGTCTTCCTGCCGACCTTTGGCGACATCGTGCAGCAGGACGGCGACATAAAGCGCCTCGCGCTCCTCAACGCTCGGCATCAGCTGGTTGGCGAGCGGATGGGCATCGACGGCCGTGCCCTTGTCCACTTCCGAGAGCACGCCGACGGAGCGGATCAGATGTTCATCCACGGTATAGTGATGATACATGTTGAACTGCATCATCGCGACGATCTTGCCGAATTCGGGGATGAACTTGCCGAGCACACCGGCCTCGTTCATGCGTCTCAGCGTCAAGGCCGGATCGCGCCGCGACGTGAGGATCGACAGGAAAAGCCGGTTCGCCTCATCGTTTTCGCGTAGCTCGTCATTGATGAGCGACAGAGAGCGGGTGACCACACGCAACGCATCGGGATGCAGTTCGAGATTGTTGATATCCGCGATATGGAAAAGTCGGATCAGGTTGACCGGATCGTTCTTGAAGACGTCAGGCTTGGCAAGCGCAATGCGCCCCCGATCTTCCACGAATTCCACCGAACCTGGAATCTTGCGGACGCGATGGGCGAAGCGGCTGAGAACCCCCGACAGGCCCGGCACGTCCTTCGCCTGCCGATCTTCCAGTGCGGCGCACACGATGCGCGTCAGGTCGCCCACATCCTTCGCCACGAGGAAATAGTGCTTCATGAAACGCTCGACGGCGGAAAGGCCCGGGCGCGGCTGATAATTCAGGGCATCGGCAATCTCACGCTGGATGTCGAAGGAAAGACGTTCCTCCGCCTTGCCGGTGATGAAATGCATCTGGCAGCGTACGGCCCAGAGAAAATCATCGGCCTTTTCGAACAGCCTGAGTTCGCGCCGCGACAGGACGCCAAGCTTGACGAGATCGGCGGTATCGCGCACGTGGTAATAATATTTGGCGATCCAGAACAGCGTGTGCAGGTCGCGCAGACCGCCCTTGCCTTCCTTGACGTTCGGCTCCACCAGATAGCGCGTATCGCCCGCCTTGCGGTGGCGCTGGTCACGCTCGGCGAGCTTGGCGGCGATGAATTCCGGGCCGGTGCCGGTGACGACTTCCGACTCGAAACGCTTCTCGAGATCGTCGGTCAGAGATTCCTTGCCGCAGATCGCCCTCACTTCCAGAATGGCGGTGCGGATCGTCATATCGGATTTGGACAGGCGGATAGACTCATCCACCGTGCGGGTGGCATGGCCGACCTTGAAGCCGAGATCCCAGAGGAGATAAAGCACGAACTCCACGGCCTTGTGCATATCCGGCGTGTTCTTGGCCGGCAGCAGGAACAGGAGGTCGATATCCGATCCCGGCGCCAGCGTGCCACGACCATAACCGCCGACCGCCGCGACGGCGATCTGCGGCGCGTCTTTCGGATAGACATATTGGCAGGTCAGATCATAAAGCGTCTCGATCAGCCGGTCCTGAAGCCAGGAGATGCGTCTGGCGCAATCGATGCCGCCACCCTCGGATTTCAGCAGCTCGCGTGCTTTTTCCCGGCCTTCCGTGCTGGCCTTGCGAAAGATCGGCAGCAGATCGGATCTGACATCGGCGATGCGCTTGCCGTCTTCCTTGAAGATGATGTCGCATTCGCGCTTCAGCGCCGATACATCGAGAATTGCGGAAAAATCCAGGTCCTTGATGGCCATCTATGCCGGTATCCATGTCCTGTGGGAAATCCCACCGCTTGCGATGGGAGTGTCCTATAGCGAGTTTCAAAGGCGATGGACAGGCAGTCTATCCTCTTAAGCCTTGCCAAGTTCTTTCTTTAACGCATAGAGCGCGTCCAATGCCTCACGCGGCGTCATTTCGTCCGGGTTGAACCCCTTTAGAGCTTCTTCCACCTTCGATGGTCCAGCCTTGCGGGTTTCCTCACGGCGAACCGCGATCTGGAACAGCGGCAGATCGTCGATCAGCTGGCTGGCCGGGTTCTTGCGATCGGCGTCTTCTAGCTTCGTCAGCACTTCGCGGGCGCGCTCGACCACCGATGCCGGCAAGCCCGCAAGCCGCGCCACCTGGATGCCGTAAGAGCGGTCCGCAGCACCCGGTCCGACCTCGTGCAGGAAGATGACGTCGCCTTCCCACTCCTTCACCCGCATCGTGGCATTGGAAAGGCGGCCGAGTTTTTCCGACAGCACCGTCAATTCGTGGAAATGGGTGGCGAAGAGACCCCGGCAGCGATTGACCTCGTGCAGATGCTCGACCGCCGCCCAGGCGATGGAAAGACCGTCAAACGTCGCTGTGCCACGGCCGATCTCATCCAGAATGACCAGCGAGCGATCCGTCGCCTGATTGAGAATGGCGGCGGTTTCCACCATTTCCACCATGAAGGTCGAGCGACCGCGCGCCAGATCGTCCGATGCGCCAACACGGGAAAACAGCCGGTCGACGACGCCGATATGCGCGGCTTCTGCCGGGACGAAGGAGCCGATCTGCGCAAGGATGGCGATCAGCGCATTCTGGCGCAGGAAGGTCGACTTACCGCCCATGTTCGGGCCGGTGAGCAGCCAGATCGCACCGTTCTTGCCGCCCTCGGTAGCCGACAGATCGCAATTATTGGCGATGAACGGTCCCGCCGACTGGCGTCGCAGGGCCTGTTCCACCACCGGATGACGCCCGCCGCGGATCGCAAAGGTCACGGAGGCATCGACGATCGGTCGGCAATAGGCCTGCTCCGTGGCCAGATAGGCAAGGCTGGAGGCGACATCGATGGTGGCAAGTACCGCCGCGCCGGCCTTGATCGCTTCCGCCTGCTGCACCACGGCCTCGACCATGCGCGCGAAGGCCTCCAGCTCCATCGTCAAAGCCTGTGCGGCGGCATTGGCGATGCGGCTTTCGAGATCGGCAAGCTCGGTGGTGGTGAAGCGCATGGCGCCCGCCATGGTCTGGCGATGGATGAAACGCGCCTTGGCCTCATCCGTCGCCATCATCACATCGGCGTTGCCCGCCGTCACCTCGATGAAATAACCCAGCACGTTGTTGTGCTTGATCTTCAGCGACTTGATGCCGGTCTCATCGGCGTATTTCAATTGCAGACCGGCGATCACACGACGCGACTGGTCGCGTAGCGCCCGCACCTCGTCGAGTTCAGGGTTGGCGCCTTCGCGCAGAAAACCGCCCTCGCGCTTCAGAAGCGGCAGATCGTCAGCCAGCATCGAGCCGAGCATCGCCTCAAGAGCGCCCGGCAGGGCTTTCAAATCCTTGAGAGCCATCGCCAGCTCATCCGGCAGCAGCCCATCATCAAGAATGGCTGCAATTTTTTCGGCCGAAACCAGTCCCTGCCTGATAGCGCCGAGATCACGCGGGCCACCGCGTTCCAGCGCCAGACGTGAAAGTGCGCGTGGCATGTCCGCGACATGTTTCAGGGCGTCGCGCAGGCCATCGCAGAGGGAGACGTCATCGATGAGATAGGCGATGGCGTCGAGGCGGGCGTTTATCTTTTCCGGGTCGGTCAAGGGCGACATCAGCCGCTCGGCCAGAAGCCGCGCACCGCCGCCCGTTACCGTGCGGTTCAAGGCATGCAGCAGCGATCCGTCCCTGTCGCCGGAGAGCGTCTTCACCAGTTCAAGATTGGCGCGGGTAGCGGGATCGATGAAAAGAGTCGAAGCCGCACTTTCACGCTCCGGTGCGCCGAGAGGCGGGCGCTCGGCGATCTGGGTCTTTTCGACATAGGCCACGGCTGCCGCGGCTGCGGCCATTTCCACGCGTGAAAACGTGCCGAAACCATCCAGCGTCGAGACGTTGAAATAACGCGCGATGCGCCCTTCCGCCGTGGCGCTGTCGAAGAGGATGGCCGGTTGCGGCACGGCCACACGGCCCAGCACGTCGAAGACTGGCGTCAGCTCTTCGTCGTGAAACAGGCTGTCGGCAACGATCAGCTCGCGCGGGTCGATACGCCAGATATCGGCGAGAAGCCGTGTCAGCGTCGTCTCCGCCAGACGGAAGACGCCGGTGGAAATATCGATCCAGGCCAGCGCGAACTGCGCCTCGGCGCTGCCGCGAATGCGGGCAAGCGCCATCAGATAGTTGGATTCCGTCGGTGAGAGCAGTTTTTCTTCGGTCAGGGTGCCGGGCGTGACAAGCCGCACCACATCACGCCTGACCACGGATTTCGAACCGCGCTTCTTTGCCTCGGCGGGGTCTTCCACCTGCTCGCAGACAGCGACGCGATAACCGCGCAGGATGAGCTTCTGCAAATAATCATCGGCCGCATGAACCGGAACACCGCACATCGGGATATCGTGCCCCATATGCTGGCCGCGTTTCGTCAGCGTAATGCCCAGTGAACGGGAGGCTTCGACCGCATCTTCAAAGAACAATTCGTAAAAATCGCCCATGCGGTAGAACAGCAGCGAACCGGGATTGTTCGCCTTGATCTCGATATATTGCTCCATCATTGGAGTGGCCGAAGCGCGGCTCTCCTCCGTAATCAGGGAAGCGGTGGTCAAAACGTCCGTCAATGGCTTGCCGATGTCATGTCGTGTTGCGGAAAAGGAGCGCCGACACTAGCGGTAATGTCAGCCCCGACACAACACGCGCGGGACCGCTGCCCACAGGAACATCCCGCCCCGCCCGCGTCAAAACCCGGTCAGCCGTTGATGCGCTCGGGCTCGCCGCCATAATAGCTGATGTAACGGCCGGCGATGGACGATACCGGCAGGACCACGAGGACGTCGGTGGTGTTGAAGGCATGATCGACGACCGCGCCGGAGCCGAACATGGCGCCAAGGCGCATATAGCCCTTGATCAGTGGCGGCATGGCATTCAGCGCCTTGCGGGCGTTCAGCGCCTCGGCCGGCACGAGGTCCATCTCATGGTAAAGCTCGGGAAGCGCAGACGCCGCCCACTCGCCCTTCGCGACGCAATTATGGTGCAAGAAGGACAGCGCAAGCGCGTGGGCTTCCGGCTGCACGCCGGGGAAGGAGGCGCAACCGATCATGGCGTCCATGCGGTGTTTCACGGCATAGGCCCAGTTGCCCTGCCACAGAAGCTCGACCGTGCGCTTGGTGCGATATTCCGGCAGCACGCAGGAGCGGCCAAGCTCCATGAAACGCTTGCCCGGATGGCGTGCGACCAGTCCGGCGATATCAAATTCGCTTGCGGAATAAAAACCGTTATTGGCGAGTGCCGTTTCCTGACGCAGCAGACGGTAGGTGCCGACGATCTGGTCTTCGCTGTCGCCTTCAATCGCCTTGTCGAGCACGAGCAGATGGTCGCAGACACTGTCCCAGGCATCGATATCGCGCTTGCGGCGCATCGCTTCTGCCGGAAGGCGCGCCTTCATTTCCTCGACAAAGACCCGGTAACGCACGGATTGTGCGGCATCGATCTCACGCTCATTTCTTGCGAGCCGTGTTTCAAGTGTGCCGATACGACCGAAAAGACCCTCATTATCCTGCACAGTCTCAGGACGGGGGTGAATGACAACATTGTTTTCACAAATGTCGTGATTGAGTATTTCGGCAACCATGGGGAATCGCTCCGCCACCAAAGAATTTTCCTGTCATAAATCACTAATTGACGACAGAATAGTGACAAAATGCAGCCAGATCGAGTCTGTTAAATTATGATGGCAACAGGCGTTTCGCCTCCAGCAGGCGGCGGATTTCCTCGACCAGCCGCCTTGGGTCGGCAGGCTTGGTCAAAACCTTCGCCGCACCGGCCTTCAGCAGGATTTCGGCGGTCGCGGCGCTTGCATCGCCGCTCAGCACGATAACGGGAATATTTCCCTCACCCTTCAGCGTCAGGAGAAGGTCAGGCAACACCTCAAGCCCCTCGCCACCCGGCATATTGAGATCGGAGATGATGAGGTGCGGCAGGTGGGGCACCCCCGGTGCCACCGACTGAAGCAACGCCTGAAAATCGTCAATGGTGCGGACGATAAAGCCGCTTTTTTCCAGCACGGCGCGGATGATGCGCGCATTGACGGCGTCGTCCTCGGCTACGAGGATATCAATGCCGCTTGCCCCTTCGCTCACCCGCGACGAAAATCCCACATCGGGGTGGTTGTCGTTGATGGCATCGCGCCGCTCTATTCCACGCAGGCGACCGCACAGGACGTCGATCAGTGACTTTTCCCGCAGCGGCCGGATCAGCCACGCATCAAAGGACACATGCATCGTCGAAGGCCGCTCTTCGGGACTGACCATAAGCGTGCGACGAACATTCTGTTGTGGCCACTCCTTCAAATCGTCCCTGAAGAGAGCGGAAATGCGCTGATCGACGATGATATCGGTGAGGCCGGCGGTTGCGCCGTCCATCTTGTCCTTCAGCCTTTGCAGATCCTCCGGCTGATGGATGAGAGTACATTTGCCGCCGAAAGCCTCTATCGCCTCCATCGTCACCGCTGCCGCCACGCCCTTCGGGGCGATGAGCAGGACATTTGTGTGCTGAAGGCAATGACGCCGGCCCTGGTCCGGCATTCCGGCAGGCGCGCTGCCGGGGCGGAAGGCGAGCGAGAAGGTGCTGCCCTTGCCCTTGCGGCTCGACACGGTGAGGCTGCCGCCGAATTCCCGCACGATGCGGGCGGAAATGGCAAGACCGAGCCCGGTGCCTGCACTTCTCTGCGACATGGGGCCAGCCTGCTCGAACTCACCGAAAATACGGGCCTGCTCCGCCGCACTCATGCCCGGGCCGGTATCTTCGACGGTGATCAGCAATTCACCCTCGACCATGCGCGCCCGGATGACGACTCCGCCTTCCCGGGTGAATTTGACGGCGTTTCCAAGCAGGTTGAACAGGACCTGACGCAGCCTTGCCGGATCGAAATCCAGATAATCTGGCACATCGGGCGTGACGAAGGAGGTGATTTCGATGCCCTTTTCATGGGCGCGATGCGCCAGCATCTCGACAATGCTCTCGATCAGCCGCCGCAGGTTTTCCGCACGCGGATTGAGCTTGAAACGGCCCGCCTCCATGGTCGAATAGTCCAGCAGGTCCTCGACCAGCTGCACAAGCGACTGGCCGGACTGTTTCATGCCATCGAGATAATTCCGCTGCTCTTCATTGAGCTTCGTCTGCGACAGAAGATGGTTCATGCCAAGCATGCCTGACAGCGGCAGGCGGATTTCGTGGCTTACGGTGGCCAGCAGCCGCGCTTTTTCGGCATCGGCCTTTTCGGCGCGCAACCGGGCGTCCTCCCTTTCGCCAAGCGCCAGACGCTCTTCGGTCACGTCCCTGGCGATGCTGCTGATGAGAAGACGGCTGCTTGCGAGATCGCGGGTCACGGCATCATGCCAGGAGAAAATCCGCTGCCCGAAAGGGGTCGCGATTTCCACGTCATAAACGTGAGCCTTGCCGCCCGGCCGGAAAGCAATGCCTATTTCCTCGCAGCTCAGCCCTTCGGGAGCAGAACACCCCGTCATTTCGCGAAAGACGGTGTTCGCCTCGACGATACGCCGGTCCATATTGCGGATCACGACTATATCGCCCATGGCTTCCTGCATCCCGGCAATCAGCGAACGGTTCTGCGTTTGCCGCAGACGGACATCCGAGAAATCGGCTGGCAGTTCGTCGGAAAAAGGTGAAGATTTGCTGAACAGCGCGTAGAACAGAAGACCGACGAGCACGGCGGCGAAGAAGGATGCCAGCGCGACAGTGACCGCATAGGGCACCGCAAGCGCAATCAGGGCCGCAGAGAACGCACCCACCGACAATGAAACGGCGACATGGAGGGCGATCGACCTGGCGTCGACCTCATGGCGCTCAATGGCTTTGTGAGATGTGGTGTCGGCACGATCCGCCGGCTGCGCTGCCGGGGCAGCCAGGCCGAGGCCATCTGAAACTCTTTCCCGAAGTCTTGCCGGTTCGCTCATAGACAACCGCTACCACGGCAGCGGTTTTGATATGTTTTGTTGAAACCCTAAAATTTTACTTTTTAGCTGCCCGAGCGTGCAGAAACTCATCGAGAATGACGCAGCCCGCGCCGATGGTTATGAAAGTATCGGCAAGATTGAAGACCGCGAAGGACCATGTGTCGGTGTGAAACAGGATATAGTCGATGACGTGACCGTAGAAAAAGCGGTCGAGAAGATTGCCGGCCGCGCCCGCGATGATGAAGGCGAAGCCGAGATGGGCGAAGGTTCGGTCCGCTGCCGTCTTGCGCCAGAGCCACAGGACGAAGACCACAATGACGAGCCGCATGCTGACGATGAACCAGCCATGCATGTCCGACAGCATCGAAAATGCGACGCCGAGATTATAGGTGCGGTAAAGCGCCAGGAACGGAACGACCGGCACCATCTCCTGCAGCGGCAGATAGGCTTCGACCAGTTGCTTGACGATCTGATCCAGCACAAGGGCAGCAACGATCAGCGCGAAAGCCGGACCAAATTTCGAAAACAACGCCGCTTTGGCCATTACTTCACCGGTGTCAGTTCGAGGAGATGTCGCCGCGCCTCGAAAAGCATGACGGCGGTTGCGATGGCGAGATTGAGGCTGTCGGCGCGTCCCTGCTGGGGAATACGGGCGAGCTGATCGGCCTTGCCTGCCAGTTCCGGCGGCAGGCCAGACTGTTCGTTGCCCATCAAAAGCACGACCGGCTTTCCGGCATAGTCGATCTTTCGATAATCGACCGAGCCGGCGAGATGGGTGGCGACGACGCTGACATTGGCCGATTTTTTCCAGGAGAGGAATTCCTCGACCGAAGCGCGGGCAACAGGCGTGGCGAAAACCGAACCCATGGTGGCGCGAACCGTTTCCAGCGAAAAGGGATCGGTGCAATCGCCAACCAGAATGACGCCCGAAGCGCCTGCCGCATCAGCCGTGCGGATGATGGTGCCGAGATTACCGGGATCGCGGACCCGGTCGAGCGCGATATAGGTCTCTCCCTTTTCCGGGCGAATATCCTTCAGCGGTTTCCATTTCTGCTCGAAAATGCCGACGACCATCTGCGGATTGTCGCGGCGGGTGATCGAGGCGATAACCTTTTCGCTGACTTCGAGCACCAGACCGCCAGATGCGACCGTCTTCACCGCCGCCTGCTCCACCAGCGGCTTGCCTCTGGCGGCCTTGGCATAAACCAGCGTCTTGATCGTCCAGCCCAGTTCAAGCGCGTCGATGACCAGCTTCAAGCCTTCCGCCATGAAGGTGCCGGTTTCTTCCCTACCCTTTTTCTGGGTGAGCGCCTTGATATCCTTGATGATGGGATTGGCAAGGCTGGTCACTTCCTTGACCTGGCCAACCCGGCGCGTGGTGTTTTCGCGCATGTCCTTCGTCATTTCGGCTCCCAGCGGCTGAACAGCGATGTGGAAAGCACCCGTCCCGGCGTCTTGCCGTCAAGCCCGGCCTCGCGAATGACGAGTTCGCCGGATGCGACGACGCCACCGGCGCCACGCATGGTTTCGCGCATCAACTCATGCATCGAATAGAAGCTTGCACGGATGGAATAGGCCGTCAGCACCAGGCCGAGCGCCCTGGGCGACAGGATTTCGCGGCAGATATCCAGCATCAGCGGCAGATGATCGAACAATTGCCAGACCTCACCATGAGTGCCGCGGCCGAATTTCGGCGGGTCGGTGAGGATGATGTCGTAGGTGCTGCCGCGGCGCTCCTCACGCTGGATGAATTTCATCGCGTCTTCGCAAATCCAGCGGATCGGCGCCTGTTCGAGCCCGGCAAGCGCCTGGTTCTCCTTCGCCCAGCCGATCGCCTTCTTGGAGGCATCGACATGGGTAACTTCAGCCCCCGCAGCCGCCGCAACCAGGGAGGCGACGCCGGTGTAACCGAAGAGGTTCAGCACCTTGAGCGGCCGGTCGGCGGTCTCGACGGCATTTTTCAGCCATTCCCAATGGAGGATCTGTTCCGGGAATACACCGACGTGACGGAAGGCCGTGAAACGACCAAGAAAATCGACCCCGAGCAGGGAGAGTGGCCAGGTCTCACCGAGCGCTTCCTTTGGAAAACGCCAACGGCCCATGCCGTCCTCATCGGTATCGCCGGTGAAAATGGCGTCGGCATTCTGCCATACGCGGTCGGGAACCGACGGTTGCCACAGGGCCTGCGCCTCGGGACGAACGACGCGGTAATCGCCATATTGTTCGAGCTTCAGGCCGTTGCCGCTGTCGATCAGGTGAAAATCGCCGGCACCACTCGATTCCAGAATGACCGGAACCTGTTCTGCGGGACGTTCGCCGGTGCGAGTCTTGAGAGCCCGCGCGGGCGCCTGCTCAACCGCTGTCGCCGGAATGGCCTTTTCCTTCGGCGCAGGTTTCGGCACGCTGCGCACCGCATCCGGCTCGCGCTTTTTCGATGCCGTATCCGCCCGCCGTGCCGGCTTTGCGGCATGAACCTGTTTTTTTTCGCTCCCGGCACGCACGCGATTGCCCGGCCGGCTGTCTTTTTTCTTCAATGGAAATCTTTCCGCTTCTGCCCGCGTCTTATCGCGCAGCAAATAGCATTCCACACGCCGCTCGCCTAGAGCCGGAACGAATGTCGGCTACATCACTTTGCCGGGAGTTGGCCCGCATTTGGAACATGTCCGGTCGCGGCGGCTTTCTGCCGGTTCGCCTCGTCATGCCAGCGAACGGCCTCTTTCGCCTCGATACGGGCGCGCTTGCGATGCTTGCCCTGCGCAAACCACGTGGCCGAAGATCCCAGAAGCACGCCGAAAATGACCGCCAGAAACAGGAATACGAAAAACGGCGCGGTGAAGGACAGAACACCGTCTTCGGGCCTGAACGGATTGAGCGCCAACGTCACGGCCTGACGATTGGCCACGCACAGGATGACGAGGATAATCGCCAGCGGAAGCAGGATGATGAGGTTGATGATTTTTTTCGACATCCGAGAATACTCCATCGCTGCGGGGTTCCGCCGGCTCCGTTTCCGTCGCCAAACGGCAAGAACGATCAATCGTCCTCTTCGTCACCCATTCCAGGGTTCAGGCGCTCGCGCAGTTCCTTGCCCGTCTTGAAGAAAGGCACCCATTTTTCCTCGACGAAAACCGACTCACCCGTGCGCGGGTTCCGGCCGGATCGCGAAGGACGGTTTTTCACCGAAAATGCGCCGAAACCACGAAGCTCGACACGATTTCCTGCCGCCAGGGCATCGGTGATTTCATCCAGCACCGCATTGACGATGTTTTCCACGTCACGGTGATAAAGGTGCGGGTTACGCGCAGCAACGATCTGCACCAGTTCAGACTTGATCACGGTTGCCCCCTGAAAGAATTGGATTTTTAACGCGGATCAACCTGCCAAACGGAAACAAGACCGTCAAGAAACAACTTGTCCGCACCGAGCTGGCCGGAGCCCGCAAAGGGAATTAAATCGTCATATCCCAGAAACTTCGCTATTTGCGCAACACTGAAAAGCGAAAAAGGCGAACGGGACGATGGCGCGCGCCATTCGACGATCGGCAGATCCTTGGCGACGCCGCGTGTTTCGAAATAGCCGCGAATTTCCTTCTCGCCACCCAGCGTGTCGACCAGCTTGTTGGCGAGCGCCTGCCTGCCGGTGAAAATCGATCCGTCCGCGAGTTTCAGCACATCCTCGCGCGGCAGCTTGCGACGATCGGCCACAAGGTCGACGAACCAGCCATAGCTGTCCATCACCATGGCGCGGATCATCGTCTTTGCCTCTTCGGGCGCCTCATGGAAGGGCGAAGGTTCGGCCTTCAATGGAGAAGACTTGATTTCCTGCAGCGAGACGCCCAGCTTTTCCATCAACTGGCCAACCTGCGGATATTGAAAGATCACGCCGATCGAGCCGGTGATCGAGGTTTCCCCGGCGACGATGGTATCGCCGGCCGACGCGATCATATATCCGGCGGAAGCCGCCAGCGTGCGGACATCCGACACGACCGGCTTCTTTTCCGCAACGCCGCGAATGGCCTTGAAGATGCGCTCACCGCCATAGGTGGTGCCGCCGGGCGAGGAAATAGAAACGATCAGGCCTTTGACATTATCGCTCTTGGCAATCTTGTCGAGCCGCTCCAGAAGTTCGGTATTGTCCTGGATCAGGCCGGAAATCTCGACACGGGCAATGTGGGGCTTGGCGCTTTGCTGCGGCTCGGTCCATAAAAACCGGTAAAGGCCGAAAATGCCGGCGACGAGCAGGAGAACAGCGGCAATCCGCCAGAAAGTCAGCTTGCGGCGCAAACGCCTGCGATCCGCTATCGCCATATTATCCATCGAGAACCTCTGCCATCCGGCCTTTGAAGCGACATAAGCATCACGGCCATATGGTTCTTCTAACGCGAAGCCGCAAGGAAACAATAAGGAAACCAGAATTACGATAAAATTCGCATTTCCCTTGCACCTTTCCAGACAAAAACCATATTGGCAGGACAAAGCACTCATGCCAAAGACATTAAGATAAACATATAAGCTTCAGTTGCGCGCCAAAATGGTGCCCAGGAAGTTTTCCGGATCCACTCTTATGCTTGAAAGACTCCGCGAACCAGCGCCAGCATTTCCGCTGCCCAATGACCAGAACGGCGCTTACGAGCGCGCGCTCAGGCATTCTGCGCGCGTGAAACGGCTGAAAATCATCCTGCCGCTCGGCGCAGCGGTCATTTCGCTTGCCTTCATCGCTGTTTCGCTGATCCGAACCTGGGCGCCTGACGAGGTTTCGCTGGAAAGTGCAAGGATCGAGGACGGCAAGATCGTAATGGAAAAACCCGCCGTTGCGGGCCGCAACGAGAAGGGGATCGACTATTCCATGAACGCCGACCGTGCGTTGCAGGACATCGCCAACCCCAACCTGATGACGCTTGAGAAGGTTCTGGCCGCCGTGCCGGTGAACGATGGTATCGCCCAGGTGATCGCCCAGGAAGGCATCTTCGACCGGGCCACCAATAAGCTGAAGATGACCGCACCTTTTGACATCAATCTCAGCAATGGCATACAAGCGAAGTTCCAGTCTGCGGACGTCGATCTGAAAGCCGGAAAAATGAGCAGCCAGGAGCCCGTTTCAATCAAAACAAACGACGGCTCGATTGTTGCGCAATCGATTGATATCGCCGATAATGGCAAGACGATTACATTTTCGGGGCAGGTACGGGCACGTATCGCTGCATCCAATATCAAAAATGAAGGCAAGTGAGAGCCCGGTCCAGATGATGCAAATTTCCCGTCCCGTTTCCATTGGCAGATCCGCCGGCCTTACAGCTGCTGGTCTTTTTTTCTCGTGTCTTGCAACTGTGGCTTTTGCCCAGAACACCACCAGCAATATGCAGGGCGTGAAGCTTTCCGGCGATCAGCCGATCGCGATTGAAAGCGATCAGCTCGAAATCCGGGATCAGGAGCGCAAGGCCTATTTCACCGGCAATGTGAAAGTGGTGCAGGGCACGACTACCCTTCAGGCCGGCAAGATGACCGTGAACTACAAGGGGCAAGGTTCGTCGCTCACCAGCGGTGATGCCAACATCGAAAAAATCTTCGTGGACAATAACGTCTATCTGACGTCCGAAACCCAGAAGGCCACGGCCGATCACGGCGAGTTCGACATGGCGGCGCAGACCTTCATCCTCACGGGCAAGCAGGTCGTGCTGTCCGAGGGCACGAATGTGTTCACCGGCTGCAAGCTGACTGTGTTGATGAATACGGGACAGGCCAAGCTCGAAAGCTGCGGCGGTCCCGTCCGGATCATGCTCGATCCAAAATCGCAGAAAAAACAGTAGTCTCACCTCGTGAAGATACCCTCGATCTCAAAAATATTTGGCGGTGGACGCGACCGGTCCGCGGACGCGCCCTCGCCGGCCGACAAGGCTCGCTATGAAGGCACGCTCATCGCGCATGGTCTGACCAAGACCTACAATACGCGCCGGGTCGTCAATGGCGTGTCATTGGTCGTGCGCCGCGGCGAGGCCGTTGGGCTGCTCGGTCCGAACGGCGCGGGCAAAACCACCTGTTTTTACATGATCACAGGCCTCGTGCCGGTGGATTCCGGAAAGATCGCCATCAATGGCAACGATGTGACGGGCATGCCGATGTACAGGCGCGCGCGCCTCGGCGTCGGTTATCTGCCGCAGGAAGCCTCTATCTTCCGTGGACTTACGGTCGAGGAAAACATCCGCGCCGTACTGGAAGTACACGAGCCTGACAGCGCCAAGCGCAACCGCAAGCTTGATGAATTGCTGGAAGAGTTCCACATTGCGCAGCTGCGCAAGTCGCCCGCTGTCGCGCTGTCGGGTGGTGAACGCCGCCGTCTGGAAATCGCCCGCGCTCTGGCGACTGATCCGACCTTCATGCTTCTGGACGAACCCTTTGCGGGCGTCGATCCGATTTCCGTCAGCGACATCCAGAATCTCGTCCGGCATTTGACCGCACGCGGGATCGGCGTTCTCATTACGGACCACAATGTTCGCGAAACGCTCGGCCTCATCGACCGCGCCTACATCATCCATGCCGGTGAGGTTCTGACCCATGGCCGCGCAGACGATATCGTCAACAATCCGGACGTGCGTCGGCTCTATCTCGGCAATAATTTTAGCCTGTAAGCTTCGGGCGCGAAAGATTCTTCATCGCGCCCCGCCCTGACGCTTGACCAAACATAATAAAAAAGCAATTTTTGGGCCAAGTTCTCTTGCCCTCGCAAAATTTATGAAAACTGTGGCAATGGAGAAGCTGTAAGGGGAGTTTCGCGTCCGCCATGGCATTATCTGCCAGCCTTTTGCTGCGTCAAAACCAGTCTCTCGTGATGACACCGCAACTGATGCAGTCCATCCAGCTGCTTCAGATGACGCATTTCGAACTGACGCAGTTTATCGCGCAGGAGGTTGAACGCAATCCGCTGCTCGAAATTGCGGCAAACGATGGCGATTTGGGCGGCGACAGCCCTGCGGATGCAGAGAATTTCGGCGATGCCGACAGCGAGGCCTCAGACAAATCCGCAACGGTAACCGCCGATAGCGACGACTGGTATGGCGAGCGCGCCGCCAATCTTGGCGAACAGCTCGATACCAGCTTCGAAAACGTCTTTCCCGACGATGGCGAACCCCGAAAGGCCGATGCCCCCGAGCTCGCAAGCCAATGGAAATCCATGCCCGGGCAGGAGTCCGGCGAAAGTTACGATCTCGACGATTTCGTTGCCGCGAGACAAAGCATCGGTGACCATCTCAATCAACAATTGCCGCTTGCCATATCCTCCCCGGAGGACAGGATGATAGCCGATGCGCTGATCGGCCAGCTCGACGAAACAGGATATATCGCGACGGATGCCGTCGATGATGTCGCCGAACGGCTGGGAGCTACTCCTTCGGCAGTGGAGCAGGTTTTGAAGACCCTTCAGGGTTTCGACCCTCCGGGCGTGTTTTCCCGTTCGCTGAGCGAGTGTCTGGCGATCCAGCTTGCCCAGAAGGACCGCCTCGATCCGGCTATGCGGGCGCTTGTCGACAATCTGGAGCTCCTGGCCAAACGGGACTTCGCGGCCCTGAAAAAACTCTGTGGCGTCGATGAAGAGGACCTTCTCGACATGTTGGCGGAAATCCGCACGCTCAATCCGCGCCCCGGTGCCGGCTACGATTCGATGGTCTCGGAGACAATCGTCCCTGATATCATTGTTCGCCCCTCCTCGGCAGGCGGCTGGCTTGTCGAGATCAATCCCGAGACCCTGCCGCGCGTGCTCATCAACCAGACCTATTTCGCCGAGGTCTCGCGGCACAAGGCCCGTCAGGGCGAGGATCAGGATTTTCTGGCTGAGTGCATGCAGACGGCCCACTGGCTGACCCGCAGCCTCGACCAGCGCGCCCGCACAATCATGAAGGTGGCCACCGAAATCGTTCGCCAGCAGGACGCCTTTCTTGTTAACGGCGTGGATCACCTGAGGCCGCTGAACCTCAAGACCGTGGCCGACGCCATCAAGATGCATGAATCCACCGTCAGCCGCGTGACGTCGAAAAAATACATGCTGACGCCGCGCGGGCTGTTCGAGCTGAAATATTTCTTCAGCGTGTCGATCAGCTCCGTGGAAGGCGGCGACAGCCATTCAGCGGAGGCAGTACGCCACCGCATCAAGGGCATGATCGCGCAGGAGGCCGCCGACGCGGTGCTTTCCGACGACGATATCGTCGACAATCTGAAAAAGAGCGGCATCGATCTCGCCCGCCGCACCGTCGCCAAATATCGCGAGGCGATGAACATCCCCTCCTCCGTGCAGAGGCGTCGGGAAAAGAAGGCGCAGGCAAGAGCCTCCGCCTACTGAGCAGCGAAAACGATCACGTTTTCAGGGCTTGGCTGCCGCCCCCCGGCTGCACCATTGACTCTTGTCACGCCAGGGGCTAGAAGCCCGCCGCACACGTAAGCAAGGTCATTTGTAACGGATTCATCTCCACCGTCCATGGGCGTAAAATTCGAATGGGGGCTTTTTAAGGTCTTCGAAACGCTTGGATGCGCGCTCGGCTTGACGTAAGCTGGTACTCGCAAATCACTACAAAAAGGAAAATTTCCATGAGTGTGCGTGTATCTGGTAAACATATGGAGATCGGTGAATCTTTCCGTCAGCGGATTGAGGACAATATAGGTCTGGCAGTTACCAAATACTTCGATGGGGGGTATTCAGGCCAAGTGACCGTTGAGAAGTCGGGATCGCGTTTTGCCGCCGATTGCAAGCTGCATCTCGATACGGGCGTTGTATTGCATGCGGCGGGTCAGGCAAATGATCCGCAAGCGAGTTTCGATGCAGCCGCAGAGCGGATCGAAAAGCGCCTGCGTCGCTACAAGCGCAAGCTGAAAGACCATCATAGCGGCGCAAATGGCGTGATGCCGGAGATCGCCTATACGGTGATGGATGCTATTCCCGATGAGGATCACGAGGTCCCTGAAGATTACGCACCCACCATCGTGGCAGAGAGTTCGAAACAGATAAAGACAATGTCCGTTGCCAGCGCCGTGATGGCGCTCGACATGACGGACGAACCGGTTCTGCTGTTCCGCAGCCCGGGCAAGGAATATCTCAACATCGTCTACCGACGTCATGACGGCAATATCGGCTGGATCGACGCGGAAACGATCAAGAGCTGAACAGTCTGACAGGACTGTGGGAGGCAGGGCGCGAAAGCGTATCTGCCTCCCACATCGTCTCGATGGCATGAAGGAAAAAGAGAATGGCGTTGGCAGATTTGCTGCAACAAGATGCGATTATTCCCGCCCTCAAGGTGAATTCCAAAAAGCAATTGCTTCAGGAGCTGGCCGCAAAGGCAGCCAGAATTACCGGAGTCTCGGAACGGGAAGTTTTCGACGTCATCCTCCAGCGTGAAAAGCTCGGCTCCACCGGTGTGGGCCACGGCATCGCCATTCCGCATGGCAAGCTCAACAGCATTCACCAGATCACCGGTGTTTTCGCACGTCTTGAAACGCCGGTTGATTTCGAAGCACTGGACGACCAGCCGGTCGATCTGGTTTTCCTGCTGCTCGCGCCCGAGGGCGCCGGCGCGGATCACCTCAAGGCCCTGTCCAGAATTGCGCGCGCCCTGCGCGACCCCGAACTGGTGGCCAAGCTGCGCGCCACCGATTCCGACACGGCAATCTACGCCTTCCTCAATCAGGAGCAGGCGACGGCGGCCTGATAGCCACTTTTCTGCTGGCCTCAGTTTTCATGACATAAAAAACGCGCCCTGAAGGCGCGTTTTTTATTGGGGTAAGAAGAGAATGCCTCAGGCATCCTTTTCATTGAGAGAAGAGGTGCCCGGCTCGGCCGATGCGGATATCTCAACTTTCGGGCCGCCCTTGGCAACGCCAACCATGGCGGGGCGCAGGACCCGGTCGCCGATGGTGAAGCCGGCCTGAACCACCTGAACCACCGTGTTATTCGGAACCGCCGGGTTGGGGATTTCGAACATGGCCTGGTGGAAATTCGGGTCGAACTTCTGGCCTTCAGCATCGATCTTCTTGACGCCGTGGCGTTCCAGCGTCGACAGCATCGAGCGTTCGGTCATTTCCACACCTTCGATCAGACCGTTGAGACCAGCTTCGCCATTGGTCTTGAGTTCGTCGGGAATGGCCTCGAGAGCGCGGCGAAGATTATCGGAAACGGCGAGCATGTCGCGCGCAAAACCGGCGAGCGAATAGGACTTGGCGTCCTTGACGTCACGCTCGGTGCGGCGACGAAGATTGTCCATTTCCGCTGCGAGACGCAGGAACTTGTCGCGCAAATCGGCATTTTCGGCCTTGAGCAGTTCGACCGGATCGGGTTCGGCGGCTTCGGCAGGTTCTTCCCCGGCAAGCGCGGGTTCGACAAACTCTTCGGCGACATCAGCGTCAGGTCCGGGCTTTTTTGTATCGTCGGTCATGACGTTCTCCAGATTTGAATGTTGTTGGTTGCGCCCGATATCGAGCTTTGACGGGCAAAAATCAAGGCTTGCGGCGAAAAGCTTGCCGCATTCTCTGACCTTGCGGCTTTGTCCTATCTCTGCTTGCGGGAAAGGCGGGCCATGATCTGCGCTGTATAGTCCACCATAGGTACGATACGGGCGTAATTGAGCCTGGTGGGACCGATGACGCCGACCGCACCCACGACACGGTTTTCCTCATCGCGGTAGGGCGCGACGATCAGCGATGAACCGGACAATGAAAAGAGCTTGTTTTCCGAACCGATGAAAATCCTGACCCCAGAGCCGCTTTCCGCAAGATTTAGGATCTCGATGAGATTTTCCTTGCGCTCCAGATCGTCGAAGAGCAAGCGCACGCGATCGATATCTTCCTCGCCGGCGAGACCCTCGAGCAGGTTGGAGCGTCCGCGAACGATGAGGCGGCCGAGCTTGCCATCCTCATTGTCACCCGCCCAGACGGCCAGGCCGCGCTCGATCAGATCCTGCGCCAGCGTGCCCAATTCCGATTGCAATTCCGCCTGCTGCCTCTGGAACTGGGCTCGCAGCTCCTGCAGCGTCTGGCCGGACAGATGGGCATTGATGAAATTCGCCGCCTCAATCAATTGTGATGACGAAATGCCGGCGGGCAATTCGATGATGCGGTTTTCGACCTGATTGTGATCGCCGACCAGCACGGCGAGCGCCTTGGTGGGCTCCAGCCGGATGAATTCCACGTGTTTGAGGATGACGTCGTTCTTGGCCGTCAGCACAAGGCCAGCGCCGCGCGACATGCCTGATAGCATGCGGCTCGCCTCCGTCAGCAGCCCTTCCAGCGATTGTTCATGGCCGGCGACCGGGCCGATCTGCCGGTCGATGTTTGCCCGCTCCTCAGCAGGCAGATCGCCCACCTGCATGAAGGCGTCGACGAAGAAGCGCAGCCCCGTCTGGGTGGGCAGGCGCCCGGCGCTGATATGCGGCGAATAGATGAGGCCGAGTTCCTCAAGGTCGCTCATGACGTTGCGGACGGAGGCGGGTGAAAGCGACATCGGCAGCAGCCGCGACAGGCTGCGCGATCCCAAAGGTTCGCCGGTGTCGAGATAGCCTTCGACGATGCGCCGGAAAATCTCCCGCGACCGTTCATCCAGCAGCGATGCCTGATCTTTTGAAAGCGGTGCTGAAAAGCCCATCTCGTCCGTTCTTTGTCATCCAAATCCTGTTTGCATCAATATAATGCGTCGCACCGCTGGGACAAAATGGAAATTGGCTTTGCAAATGCCCGGGCCTCGCCTTAGAAGGCAGGAACCAACATGGAGAGTGGATCATATGCGGCCTTCAGGCAGAAAAACCGATCAGATGCGCAAGGTTTCCTTCGAGCGTAATTTCTCGAAACATGCGGAAGGCTCCTGTCTGGTCAAGTTCGGTGACACGCATGTGCTCGTCACCGCAAGCCTTGAGGAAAAGACGCCGCCGTGGCTGCGCAACAGCGGCAAGGGCTGGGTCACCGCCGAATATGGCATGCTGCCGCGTTCCACCCATGAACGCATGAAGCGCGAAGCCGCCGCCGGCAAGCAGGGTGGGCGCACGCAGGAAATCCAGCGCCTCATCGGCCGCTCGCTCCGCGCCGTCGTTGATCTGCAGGCGCTCGGGGAGCGCCAGATCAGCATCGACTGCGACGTCATTCAGGCCGATGGCGGCACACGCACCGCGTCCATCACCGGCGCATGGATTGCTCTCCACGACTGCCTGAAGTGGATGGAAACCCGCAACATGATCAAGGTCGAAAAGGTCCTCAAGGATCACATCGCGGCGATCTCCTGCGGCATCTTCGCAAAACAACCGGTCATCGATCTCGATTATCTGGAAGACTCTTCCGCCGAGACCGACGCGAATTTCGTCATCACCGGCTCTGGCGGCATCGTCGAGGTTCAGGGAACGGCGGAAGGCGCACCCTTCTCCGAAGAGGAATTCCTGACGCTGCTCGGCCTTGCAAAGGCAGGCTGCAGCGAGCTGGTCGCCCTTCAGAAACAGGCGATTGCCTGAGCCGACGGGAAAACATCATGCGCAAGCTCGATACCAGAACGATCGTTGTCGCCAGCCACAACAAGGGCAAGATCGCCGAAATTGCCGATCTCATCGGACCTTTCGGCTTTTCCGCCAAATCGGCTGCCGAGCTGAATTTCGAAGAGCCGGACGAGACGGGCACCACCTTTGAGGAAAATGCCGCCATCAAGGCGCTTGCCTCCGCAAAGGCATCGGGTCTGCCCGCCTTGTCCGACGATTCCGGTCTGGTCATCGATGCGCTGGATGGTGCGCCGGGTGTCTATACCGCCAATTGGGCGGAAACGGCCGATGGCACCCGCGACTTCGCCATGGCGATGCAGAAAGTCGAAGATGCGCTTGCCGAGCGTGGCGCATCGAAGCCAGAAGATCGCACGGGGCGCTTCGTGAGCGTGCTTTGCCTCGCCTGGCCGGATGGGCATGTCGAATATTTCCGTGGCGAGGTGGAGGGCACTGTGGTGTGGCCACCGCGCGGTACGAGCGGTTTCGGTTATGACCCCGTCTTCAAGCCTGAAGGATATGACACTACATTCGGCGAGATGACGGCGGATGAAAAACACGGCTGGAAGCCGGGTGACGCGGTAGCGCTGTCACACCGCGCCCGCGCCTTTAAAAAATTCGTAGAAACCTGCCTGGAGGCATGAACCCGATGGTCGGGGAGCATCATTTTTCTGCCCCCGGCGCGTCGCTTCTGCCGGACACGGGCGATCCCGGTTTCGGGATCTATCTGCACTGGCCCTTCTGTGCGGCCAAGTGTCCCTATTGCGATTTCAACAGCCATGTCCGCCACCGTCCGGTGGATCAGGAACGGTTTACGGCTGCCTTTCTGCGTGAAATGGAACATATGCGGGCGCTCAGCGGCCCGCGCGTGGTCACCAGCATCTTCATGGGAGGCGGCACGCCATCGCTGATGGACCCGCAGACCGTCGGCGCAGTTCTTGATGGCGTCTCGCGCTTCTGGCATGTGCCGGATGGTATCGAGATCACCATGGAGGCCAACCCTTCAAGCGTCGAGGCGGAACGTTTTCGCGGTTACCGGGCGGCGGGCGTCAATCGCGTCTCGCTCGGTGTGCAGGCGCTGAACGATCGGGATCTGAAATTCCTCGGCCGTCTGCATGATGTTGCCGATGCGCTGAAGGCCATCCGGCTGGCACGGGAAATCTTCCCGCGCATGTCCTTTGATCTCATCTATGCCCGTCCGAACCAGACGGTGGCCGAATGGGACGCCGAATTGAAGGAGGCGGTCTCCTATGCCGTCGATCATCTGTCGCTCTACCAGCTGACCATTGAGGAAGGCACACCCTTTTACGGGCTGCACAAGGCTGGCAAGCTCATCGTGCCGGATGGCGAACAGTCGGCCGTGCTTTATGAAGCGACCCAGGAAATCACCGAGCGTTACGGCATGCCGGCCTATGAGGTTTCCAACCATGCACGGCCCGGCGCGGAAAGCCGCCATAACCTCACCTATTGGCGCTATGGCGATTATGCCGGCATCGGCCCCGGCGCCCATGGCCGCCTGACCAAGGGTGCCTCCAAGCTCGCGACCGCCACCGAGCGCCACCCAGAAACCTGGCTCGAGACCGTCGAGCGGGAAGGCCACGGCATGGTCGACCAGGAAATGCTCGGCGTGGATGAGCAGGCCGACGAATTGCTGCTGATGGGCCTTCGCCTGCGCGAGGGTATCGATCTCGCCCGCTGGAGCGATCTTTCCGGCCGCGACCTCGATCCGGAGAAGGAAGAATTCCTTCTGCAGCACGGTTTCGTCGAAAGGCTCGGTAATTCGCGCCTGCGCTGCACCCCTTCCGGCATGCTTATTCTGGATGCAGTGGTGGCCGATCTCGCCTGCTGATTGGCGGCATTGAGCGACCCGAAAAGCCAATAAAAAAGCGGCCCAGTGGGCCGCTTGAGGGTATAACGAAACCGTATGACTTTCCGAAACATGGTTGGATCCTCGGGATGAGCCCGAGGATGACGTCGCCTATTGCGGGATGATGGCCAACGGATTGAAGCGGCCCGAAGGCCGCTTTTATTATGCGTTGTTCTCGTTGATCAGGCGCTTCAGCAACTCAACCTCATGGCCGAGCTTGGTGTCGCCGGAAATCAATTCCTCGATCTTGCGCACCGCATGCAGAACCGTGGTGTGATCGCGACCGCCGAAACGGCGACCGATCTCCGGGAAGGAACGCGGCGTCAGCATCTTGGCCAGATACATGGCGATCTGACGCGGCTTGACGATGACGCGGGTACGACGGTTGGACACCAGCTCCTGCCGCGACACATTATAGTGCTTGGCGACGATGCGCTGAATATCCTCAATGCGCACGCGTTTGGCCTCACCGCTTCCGACAAGGTGCGACAGCAGCTCATCGACGCGGTCAACCGAGAGGTTCGGCTCGAATGAGCGACGGAACATCAGCTGGTTGAAGGCGCCTTCAAGCTCACGCCCGCTTGCCGTCACGCTTTTGGCAACGTGGGTCAGGATTTCG
This sequence comes from Agrobacterium sp. BT-220-3, assembly GCF_025910175.1. Classification (NCBI taxonomy): domain Bacteria; kingdom Pseudomonadati; phylum Pseudomonadota; class Alphaproteobacteria; order Hyphomicrobiales; family Rhizobiaceae; genus Agrobacterium; species Agrobacterium sp. BT-220-3. Next base: position 85,160 of record NZ_JAPAIX010000008.1, on the reverse strand, counting down.
TCCGAAATCTCGAAAGACGGATCATCCTGACGCGCCGAACCCATGCGACGGTTGAGCATTTCGTAGCGCATGTCGTAATCGGGACCTTCGATCTCGATGGCCATACCGCCCTGAAGACGCGAACGGACACGCGGATCGAGCGATTCCAGCTCCCACGGTGCACGGTCAGCAGCCACCACGACCTGCTTGGCGCTGTCGAGCAGCATGTTCAGCAGGTGGCAGAATTCGTGCTGGATCATCTTGCCCTGCAGGAACTGCATGTCGTCGATGACGAGCAGGTCGATATTGCGCAGCGTGTCCTTCAGCGTCAGCGCATCATTATCGCGGATCGCGGTTGCGAAACGCCACATGAAATATTCGGCCGTCAGATAGACCACGCGCGGGTTGCGCGGGCTGTCGATGGCGGCATTCGCAATCGCCTGCAGAAGGTGCGTCTTGCCAAGGCCGACGCCCGCATGGATGAACAGCGGATTGAAGCGCACGGCACCGGCACCCGCTTCCGCGATCGTCTTTGCCGCCGCAAGGGCTACACGGTTGGACGAGCCTTCGACAAAGGTGTCGAAGGTGAAGCGTGTATCAAGTGGCGAACCGAACAGCGGACCGGAGCTTCCCTGACGCAGGGTTGTCTGGGCCGCCGCAGGCTGTGCGGACGGGGTTGTCGCGGGCTGCGACGGAATGAAGGACTTGTTGCGAACCGTACCCACGTCCTGCACGGGCTGCGCCCTCTCCTCGACCTGCGCGGGACGGACCGGGCGGCTGGCGGAGCGGACAAGAATTTCCACCTTCAGCACATCCGGGTCCTCGCTCTGCACGAGGTTGGTGATCAGATCCATATAACGGTTGTTGATCCAGGACTTCAGAAAGGTCGTCGGAACGGTAAAACGGACGACGCTTTTCGAAACGGAATGGAGTTTGAGCCTTGCAAACCAGCTTGCATAGACCTCGGGACCAACCTGTGCCTTAAGCCGCGCGCTAAAACGTTCAAACAGCGCATCGTGCTTCATTGCCGATTTGTCCCCTGCCGCATCTGAGCAAGCTGCATCACGACCCTTCGGTGCGCGGTCCCCATCAGCCACCGCACCCATCGCCAAATTCAATTGCATATTGCCGCCTTTCAAATTGCCAATCATAGCCTGACGACCAAAAATCGATCGCCAGAGATCCCCCTCGTATTATTCTTGCCTCCAGCGCTCCCCTCGAAAGAACGTCAAAGGCTTCTACTCGTTTGCGAGCCGGTTATCCCATTTCCCTCCCCCTCATGGAGAGGCCTGCGACACGCTAAAGACGCTCCTTTCGCCACAACCTAAAGGCGCACTCTTGAGGACAAAAAGCTCCCGCCCGTTCCGAGACCGAAACGGCACAAAAAGCTCCATGACCTGAGAAAACGGACCTCGAAAGACCCGCCAGCAAGAAGGTGAATACCGTCGATGTGATCATCACGATAATCTGTGGACTGAGATCCGCACCCCTTGTTGAAATGCATTTAGGCAGGATCGTGGGGAGAGATCAATGGCGTTTTTTCTGCAAAAACTCAGATCGGCCATTGACTCGCATAGGCCGTTTTGCATCACCGGCAAGGTCCGAAGCAGAATCGCTTATGAATCAATGAGATTCAATTTTGGCATTTTTTGAGAGGCGATTTTGGCAAAAAAATAAAAATCTTCTTGACTCAAAACTCGTCGGGACTTCCGTAGAGAAAGCTTCCCATTTCCGGAGATACCTCCAGCAAGCCATTGTTTTTGCTAAATATTTCCTGTCGTCCATCTGACACGCGTTTGTCACGTTACGGCAGGAATGATTAACAGGCGGTTAGAATCACAAAAAGCCCGGTCAGAAGACCAGGCTTTTAGAATAATTATTTGTGATTAGCCGGATTAGGCGGAAAGGGCCTTAACGCGCTGTGCGAGACGCGACACCTTGCGAGATGCGGTGTTGCCATGCAGAACGCCACGGGTGGCGGCGCGCTGGATCTCGGGCTGAGCTGCCTTCAGAGCTTCGGTGGCTACTGCCAGATCGCCCGAAGCAATCGCTTCCTCGACCTTGCGGATGAAGCCGCGAACGCGCGAACGGCGAGCCTTGTTGACTGCGGTACGGCGAGCGATCTTGCGGGTCGCCTTTTTCGCCGAAGTTGTATTGGCCATGTATGCCTCTCTTCGAATTCAAACCAAATTCCGCAACCAGAGGATCGGGTCGTTCGACGACCTCACGTAACCCAAGAATGCGGGAGTAATTTCGGACAAGCCGGATGGCTTTCCTTAACCGTGGGCGGGCATATACCGCTAAAGCTTACGCCCGTCAACGCGCAAAACGCTTAAAAGCGCCGATATTCCGAATCCTTAGCGATTCCGGAAAGCGGGTTTGCGCTTTTCGACGAAGGCCGCCATGCCCTCCTTCTGATCCGCCGTTGCAAAGAGCGACTGGAAGGATCGTCGTTCATATCTCAGACCCTCCGCCAGAGGCACCTCGAAGGAGCGATTGACGCTTTCCTTGGCCATGAGGACGGAGGCACGCGACAGCGAGGCGATGCGGGTCGCAGCCTCCACCGCCTCATCCATGAGATTTGCGGCCGGCACGATCCGCGATACGAGACCGGCGCGCTCCGCCTCCGCCGCATCCATCATGCGGCCGGTCAGAACCAGATCCATGGCCTTCGCCTTGCCCACGGCCCTCGTCAGCCGCTGCGAGCCGCCCATGCCGGGAATGACGCCGAGCGTGATTTCCGGCTGGCCGAATTTCGCCGTGTCCGAAGCAATGATGAAATCGCACATCATTGCCAGCTCGCAGCCGCCGCCGAGCGCAAAGCCGGAGACTGCTGCGATGACCGGCTTGCGGGTCGATGCGACCTCTTCCCAGCCGCCAAGGAAGTCGCCGACATAGGCATCGACAAAATCCAGCCCCTGCATTTCCTTGATGTCGGCGCCGGCGGCAAATGCCTTTTCCGAGCCGGTGATAATGATGGCGCCAATGGAATCATCGGCGGAAAACGAGGAAAGAATGTGCCGCAGTTCTTTCAGAAGCACCGAATTGAGAGCGTTGAGCGCCTTGGGGCGGTTGAGCGTGATGATGCCCACCTCATCGCGTTTCTCCACCAGTATCGTTTCATAGTCCACGGCAGTCTCCCTCTCTCCGTTATTCCGGCTCCGTCATTTCTGGCAGGCGGCGCAATAAAAGGTGGAACGACCGGCCTGTACCACTCTTTCAACCGTACCCCCGCAGCCGGGTGTCCGGCAAGGCTGGCCTTCCTGATCGTAGACCGAAAAGGAATGCTGGAAATAACCGAGCGTTCCGTCCGTCTGCATATGGTCGCGCAGGGAAGAGCCGCCGGCGGCAATCGCATCCGCAATAACATCGCGGATTTTCTCAGTGAGATCGATAAGCTGCGGTTTCGGCTTGCCGGTTTTCGTCACCAGCGTTCCTGCCGCCCGCAAAGGCGAGAGGTGGGCGCGCCACAGCGCCTCGCAGACATAGATATTGCCGAGGCCGGCAATGATCTTCTGATCCAGGAGCGTGCTTTTCAAAGGCTGGCTCTTGCCCTCAAACCGGCTCGCCAGATAATAGGCGCTCAGCGCATTGCCCGTCGGCTCCGGGCCAAGCTCCGCAAAGGCCGGGTAAAGGTCGAGCTTGTTGCGCTCCACCAGATGCATGAAGCCGAAGCGGCGCGGATCATTATAGATGACGCAGACACGCTCTTCTCCCTTGTCGAGATGAAAGACGACATGATCATGCTTGCCGTCTTTCGAACGGGCATAATGAAACGCGCCGGGCGCGTCCCTGTCACCGACCCCATCCACCTCCGGCTCAATACGAAATGAGCCGGACATACCCAGATGAGCGACGATGGTCAGCCCGTCCTCCAGTTCGATTAAAAGATATTTCGCCCGGCGCCCGAGCGATACGATTGTCTTGCCTTCGATCAGCGCCGCGAAATCCTCCGGAAATGGAAAGCGCAAATCGGGACGGCCGAGATGGAGCCTGCGGATGCTTGCTCCTTCCATGGCGGGTGCAAGGCCGCGTCTGACGGTTTCGACTTCTGGCAATTCTGGCATCTGGCTTATCCGGCAGTTTATCGTTAGGACCATGTGGTCTATACAATGCACGCGAAATGTCGCGCCCAGGCGATGCGGCAACAGATAGCGTCGCCATGGCGTTTCCGCTATGGTCCGCCACGCAATTAATATGGAGACAGACTATGACCGACGCCCGTACCACTGCCCAAGGCGGCATGGAAACGTCCTATGGCTTCCACAAGGTGGACGAAGGCAAAAAGCAGGGGCTGGTCAACGACGTCTTCCATAAGGTCGCCAAGCGCTACGACATCATGAACGACGTGATGTCGGCCGGTCTGCACCGGCTGTGGAAGGACGCCATGGTCTCCTCGCTTTCGCCACGCAAGGATGCCTCCTACAAGGTTCTGGACGTGGCGGGCGGCACCGGCGATATCGCCTTCCGCATCGTCGAAGCCTCCAATCGTCTGGCGCATGCCACCGTTCTCGACATTAACGGCTCGATGCTGGCCGTTGGCGAGGAGCGTGCGGCGAAACGAAAGCTTTCCGACAATCTGACCTTCGTTGAGGCCAATGCCGAGGAGCTGCCCTTCGAGGCAAACACATTCGATGCCTATACGGTCGCATTCGGCATTCGTAACGTGCCGCGCATCGATGTGGCGCTGAAAGAGGCTCACCGTGTGCTCAAGCGTGGCGGGCGGCTGCTGGTGCTGGAGTTTTCCGAAGTGGAAATGCCGCTGCTCGACCGCGTTTATGATGCGTGGTCGTTCAACGCCATTCCGCAATTCGGCAAGATGATCACCGGCGATGCCGAGCCCTATCAATATCTGGTCGAGTCGATCCGCAAATTCCCCAATCAGGAGGATTTCGCGACGATGATCCGCACCGCCGGTTTTTCCCGCGTGACCTATACGAATTACACCGGCGGTATCGCCGCCCTGCATTCCGGCTGGAAGCTTTAAGACCATGGCCGGCAAGAGCAGGAGACAGGCATAAGCATGAGCACTTTGGGCGCATATTTCCGCCTCGCAAGGGTTGGCTGGGTTCTCGTGCGCGAAGGCGTCGTGCTGGCCTTGCCCTCCGATGACCTGCCTGCTTCCGCACAGGTGCTGAAAGCGCTGCTGAAACCCTTCGCCCGCAGTAAGGCCAAGCGGGCGCAGCGCAGCGACCGGCTGGCCACGGCTGTCGAGCGGCTTGGCCCGTCCTATGTGAAGATGGGACAGTTTCTGGCGACACGGCCGGATGTCGTCGGCGCCGACTTTGCCGACGACCTCGCAAGCCTTCAGGACCGCATGGCATTTTTCCCCGCAGCCGCGGCGAAGGCCAATATCGAAGGTTCGCTCGGACGCCCGGTTTCAGAGCTCTACAAGGAATTCGGCGATCCGATCGCCGCCGCTTCCATCGCCCAGGTTCACCCGGCCATGGTGGATACGCCGAAAGGGCCGCGCAAGGTCGCCGTCAAGGTCATACGCCCCGGTGTGCGCCAGCGTTTCCAGAACGATCTCGAGGCGATGTATCTGATCGCCGACCTGCAACAGCGTTTCGTGCGCTCCGCCCGTCGCCTGCGCCCGGTTGAAGTCACGCGCACGCTGGAACAGACCACCAAGATTGAGATGGATCTGCGGCTTGAGGCCGCCGCGCTTTCGGAACTTGCGGAAAACACCAAGGACGATCCCGGGTTCCGCGTTCCCGAGGTCGACTGGGAACGCACCGGCCGCGATGTCGTCACCATGGAATGGATCGACGGCGTCAAGATGTCTGACATCGAGGGGCTGAAGGCCGCCGGTCACGACCTGAACCAGCTTGCCGATACGCTGATCCAGTCTTTCCTGCGCCACACGCTGCGCGACGGTTTTTTCCACGCCGACATGCATCCCGGTAATCTTTTCGTCGATGCGCAGGGCGAGATCGTCGCCGTAGACATGGGCATTGCCGGACGCCTCGGCAAAAAGGAACGCCGCTTCCTCGCCGAAATCCTCTACGGCTTCATCACCCGCGATTACATGCGCGTGGCGGAAGTGCATTTCGAGGCCGGTTATGTGCCGGGTCATCACGATAAAGCCAGCTTCGCCCAAGCGATCCGCGCCATTGGCGAGCCGATCCACGGCCAGCCGGCCGAGACGATCTCCATGGGCAAGCTTTTGACGCTGCTGTTCGAAGTAACCGAACTCTTCGACATGGAAACGCGCCCGGAACTGGTGATGCTGCAAAAGACCATGGTGGTGGTGGAAGGCGTGTCCCGCATGCTCAATCCGCGTTTCAACATGTGGAAGGCGGCCGATCCGGTCGTCAGCGGCTGGATCAGGGACAATCTCGGCCCGAAACGCATCGTCACCGATCTGAAGGACGGCGTGAAGGCGGCTCTCAAGCTTGCCGAGGCGGCACCCGAGATCGCGGCCAAGACGGAGAAGCTGCATTCCGATCTGATGTATATGAGCGAGAATGGCCTGCGTTTCGACGCCCAGACGGCGGAAGCAATCGGCAAGGCGGAAGCGCGCCATACAAAATGGGGCCGCGCAGCACTCTGGGTGATAGCCCTGACGCTTCTCTATATTGCCATCCGAATCAGTTAAGACATATGGGAGTTTGGAAATGCCGGTTTGCGGTGGGCACATCACCGGCCGGGAACCGCCTGGCAAGCCGATGAGACGACCGCATGCCATGTTCATGCAATCTAATGAGGAATAGTGGCCTGATCCTTTAAACGAAACAGGTGACTGATGCGATTGCTCACATTTCTGATCGGTTCGCTATTCTTCAGTCTTCAGCCGGCCCTGGTGCCGGAGGCAGTGGCGGAACACAGGGTTTACGATCCCTGCACGGACGGCAGCATAAGCGATGGGAAGCCACGCAGCTGCAGCGAGTTGAAACGGGAACTGCGGCGCAGCGACAGGTACGGGCGCAGGGAGTGGGAATATTATCGGCCGATGCGGCCAGAGCGCATCGATCCATGCACGGACGGGCGCTTCAGCGACGGGCAACCGCGATCCTGCGAGGAGCTGCGCCGCTGGTTGGATGTTAGATGATTGCCGGACGGGAATTGAGATTCATGGCAAAAACTCAGGCAATGAAACAGGCCCTTACCTACGCTTCGTGGCCGATGGTGTTTTTCTCCGGCCTCGCCGGCTCCTATTTCGCCTTCACCAGCAACCATCCGATAACGGGGTTCCTCGTCGTCTACGCCTGTGCGGTCACGGCCCTGTTTCTTCTTGAACGCTACATCCCTTATGAGGTCGAATGGCTTGAGGGTGACGGTGAGACCGCAACCAGCATTGGCCACACACTTTTGACCAAGGGTCTTGTCCAGCTTGCCGCCGTTGCGGGGGCGATCTTTCCAATGGTTACCGCCAATGTGCTGCAACCGCTTGCAGCCATGCGGTTCGACATGTGGCCGTCCGATCTGCCGATGGTGGTTCAGGTCGCACTTGCGGTCACCATCGCCGAATTCGGTCTCTACTGGGCCCACCGCATCGCGCATGAAACCGTGTTTTTCTGGCGTTTCCATGCCCTGCATCACAGCGTTGTCCGGCTGTGGGTGGTCAATACGGGCCGCTTTCATGTGGCGGACTCGCTTTTCAAGATCGCTCTCAGCCAGATACCGCTCTATTTCATGGGCGCGCCTTTGCAGGTCTTCTGGTGGCTTGGGGCCGTTACGGCCTTCATCGGCATTCTGACCCATTGCAATGTCGATATGAAAACCGGCCTGCTCGACTACGTGTTCAGCACGCCGCGGCTGCACCGGTGGCACCATTCAAAGCAGCTTCCGGAAGGCAACACCAATTACGGCGAGAATCTCGTCATTTTCGATGTGATCTTCGGCTCCTACCACAACCCCGATCGGCCCTCTTCCACCGATATCGGCATCAAGGGTGAGATCGCGAAGGGGTTTGTGCCGCAGCTTTTGCAACCCTTCACCAAGGAAGGCGTCCGCCAGATCATCGGCAAGGACAAGAAGGTCAACTGAAACGAAAAACTATATCGTGGGCGCAGTGTCGATCACTATGCCCAGCTCGCCCCGCAGCTTCTTCGTCAGGCCGGCTGCGACAAGTTCGTAGGAGCGGCGTACATAATGCTCCAGCTCTTCCCGCTCCAGCGGCGAATGGTCGGCAATCGACACCCATTTGCGTTTCGCGAAATAGGGCGCCTGACCGATGCCTTCCAGTGAGGTGAGGATTTCGAAGCTTTCCTCCGAACATTTCACCACAAGCCGCCAGTCTACACGCTCTCCCAGCACCGCGAAGACCTTGTCTCCGACCTTGGCGACATGGGAATCCCATTGATCGACAAAACGCACACCCGGCCACCCGCCAAGCACCCGGTCGAAGGTCTTTTGATCAAACAGGCTCATGCCAGTTTCTCCGCGATGAGGGCCGCCAGGCGTTTTGCGACGTCTGCCTTGTCCAGATTCGGCCAAGCCTCGACACCGTCAGCCGAAATGATCTTCACGCTGTTGCGGTCCCCTCCCATGATGCCGGTTTCGGCGGATACATCGTTGGCGACGATATAATCCGCCCCCTTACGTTCCAGCTTGGCTCGACCGTTCTTCTCGACATCCTGCGTTTCGGCGGCGAAACCCACCACAAGCTTTGGGCGCTTTTCATGGTGGCCAACGGTTTTGAGAATATCGGGGTTTTCCGTCAGTTGCAGCGCCGGTGGGGCATCACCCGGCTGTTTCTTGATCTTCTGTTCCGACGCGCCTGCCACCCGCCAGTCGGCGACGGCGGCGACCATGACGGCAATATCTGCCGGCAGCCTCGAAATCACCGCATCGCGCATTTCTTCAGCACGCTCGACATGGATCGTCGTGACCCCGGCCGGATCGGCAATGGTGACGGGCCCCGAAACCAACGTGACCTCCGCCCCAAGCTCCGCTAGAGCCGCCGCGATGGCGTGGCCCTGCTTGCCGGAGGAGCGGTTGGCGATATAACGAACCGGATCGATCGGTTCATGGGTGGGGCCGGAGGTGACGATGGCCGTTCTGCCCTTCAGAAGCTTCGGACCGCCATCCAGCAGCGCCGCCACGGCTTCGACAATCTGCAAAGGCTCCGCCATGCGGCCAAGACCCGCCTCGCCCTTTTCCGCCATCTCGCCCACCATGGGGCCGATGAAAAACACACCGTCTTTTTTCAGCGTTTCGACATTGCGCGCTGTCGGCCTGGCGGACCACATTTTCGGGTTCATTGCAGGTGCGATCAGCACCTTGCGATCAGTCGCCAGAAGGATCGTGGAGGCAAGATCGTCAGCCAGTCCATGCGCCATCTTTGCCATCAGATCGGCGGTGGCGGGCGCGACCAGCACGAGGTCGCAGTCGCGCGCAAGCCGGATATGACCGACATCCTGCTCGTCCTGCCTTGAAAAAAGCTCGGTAAAAACATGGGTGGCGGACAGTGCGCCAACGGCAAGCGGAGTGACGAATTCCTGTGCGCCCTTCGTCATCACAGGCGTCACCTTCGCGCCGCGCTCTTTCAGGCGGCGGATGAGATCGAGGCTCTTATAGGCCGCGATACCGCCGGAGATGATGAGAAGAATATGTTTGCCTGAAAGCGTCATGATGCCGGACCAGTTTCCCGTTTTAGGGGAAACTAGAGCATTTCCGGTGAAGAATCACCTTCAATGCTCTATCTCTTTGTTTTTCCGCATTTCCGGACGGAAAACCGCTGCGCACTTTTCCTGAAAATGCTTCAGGCCCTTGGCATTCAAAGTGCAATCCGGCTGATATCACGCCGCCTTGGCGACGTGATATTCCTTGATCGCAACCATCTTGATCGCCGGAAAACGCTCGGACTCATAGCGGAGCGAGAAAGCATCCTGCGCCAGAAACACCGGATCGCCATCCAGATCGCGGGCGATATCGCCGCGCTTGACATTGAGAAACTTGTCCATTTCCGCCGGCTGATCGGAGGAAATCCAGCGGCAGACGGAAAAGCGCGACATTTCGAAGGAGACCGGCAGGCCATATTCGCCCATCAGACGCTCCTTCAACACGTCGAGCTGCAGTGCGCCGACAACGCCGACAATGGCGGGCGAGCCGTCTTCCGGCGAGAAGAGCTGCACGACGCCCTCTTCCGCCATCTGCTGCAGGGCTTCCTTCAGCTTCTTGGCCTTCATCGCGTCTTCCAAGCGCACGCGGCGCAGGATTTCCGGCGAGAAGTTCGGCACGCCCTGGAATACGAGGTTTTCACCCTCGGTCAGCGTATCACCGATGCGCAGCGTGCCGTGGTTGGGGATGCCGACCACATCGCCCGCAAAGGCGGTATCGGCCAGCTGGCGCTGTGACGCGAAGAAGAATTGCGGTGCGGTCAGCCCCATGAGCTTGCCGGTGCGGGACAACCTCGCCTTCATGCCGCGCTCCAGCTTGCCGGAGCAGATGCGGGCAAAGGCGATGCGGTCGCGGTGGTTGGGGTCCATATTGGCCTGAATCTTGAAGACGAAGGCCGTCATCTTGTCTTCCGCCGCATGGACGGTGCGGGTATCCGCCACCTGATCGCGCGGCGGAGGGGCGAAATCACCGAGCGCGTTGATGAGGTCGCGCACGCCGAAATTGCGCAGCGCCGAGCCGAAGAAAACCGGCGTCATGTGGCCTTCGAGAAATGCCTGACGGTCGAAGGGGCGGCAAGCTTCCAGCGCCAGTTCGGTTTCCTCAACAAATACCTTGCGTTCGTTTTCCGGCAGACGATCGGCAACAGCCTGAGGGCCGTTGACCGCCAGGCCATCCACCTGCGTGTCATTGCCACGAAAGGTGTTTTCAGCAAGATTGTAAGCACCACAGAAGCTTTTCGCCCGGCCGACCGGCCAGGTGATCGGCGCAGTATCGAGTGCCAGCTTTTCCTCGACCTCATCCAGAATCTCGAAGGGATCACGGCTTTCGCGGTCCATCTTGTTGATGAAGGTGATGATCGGAATATCGCGCATGCGGCAGACTTCGAAAAGCTTCAGCGTCCGTGGCTCGATACCCTTGGCGGCATCGATGACCATGATCGCCGCATCCACCGCCGTCAGGGTGCGGTAGGTATCGTCGGCGAAATCCTCGTGGCCGGGCGTATCGAGAATGTTGAAAACACGGTCGTTATATTCGAAGGTCATGACCGAGGTGACGACCGAAATGCCGCGCTCACGCTCAATCTTCATCCAGTCCGAACGGGTCTGGATGCGATCCTTCTTCGCCTTCACCTCACCGGCAAGCTGGATCGCTCCGCCGAACAGCAGCAGTTTTTCCGTAAGCGTGGTCTTACCCGCGTCCGGGTGCGCAATAATAGCAAAGGTGCGGCGGCGGGAGACCGCCTCGGCAAGTGTTTCGGCCATCTGACAAATCCTGTGGAATTGCGGGGTATCTAGCGTTTCAGGCCCGCTTTTGCAATTGACCTTGCCGCGATCTCGGCAAACTAATGCCCCATGACCGTTCAAAACGACAATAGACCCCTCCTCCGGCTCGTCCGTCTCGCCAATGGCGCAGACCTCGAATTGCCCTCCTATGAAACCCGTGGCGCGGCCGGCATGGACCTGCGCGCCGCCGTGCCAGCAGGTGAACCGCTGACCTTGCGACCGGGTGAGCGCGCGCTGGTGCCGACGGGTTTCATCTTCGAGGTTCCGCAGGGCTATGAGGCGCAAATCCGTCCGCGGTCCGGCCTCGCCATCAAGAACGGTATTACCTGCCTCAACTCTCCCGGCACGGTGGACAGCGACTATCGCGGCGAGGTGAAGGTCATTCTCGCCAATCTGGGGCAGGACGATTTCGTGATCGAACGCGGCATGCGCATCGCGCAGATGGTGATCGCTCCCGTAACGCAGGTTGTCGTCATTGAAGTGACTGAAACCTCCGAGACTGCACGCGGTGCCGGCGGTTTTGGTTCGACAGGTCTATGAGACCACAGGCGCGGTAAGAATCGGCTCATCGCCACCCTCATTCCTGTGCTTGTCACAGGAATCTAGCCAGCCCAAGTCCTTGGGCTGAAAAGAGTCTTACGCGCCGCGCAGACACGCGTCGGCTGGATTCCTGTGACAAGCACAGGAATGAGGGCTGATGGAGCTCAGGCAAATGAAATCTTGTCTCGTCCACCCTGCTTCAACCGATGCTCCCGCATGATGCGATTGTTTTCACCCGGCAATTTCGCTATTGATCTAGCGGATTTCCGGGAAAGACGATCATGACGCTGACGACCCTGCTTGCCTATGCCACCGCCCTCTTCATCGCCGCCGCCATTCCTGGTCCCGGCATGACGGCAATCGTGGCGCGGGCGCTGGGATCGGGCTTCCGGGAAACCTTCTTCATGGGCCTCGGGCTGGTGCTGGGCGACATGATCTACCTGACCGGCGTGATATTGGGCCTCGCCTTTGTGGCGCAGACCTTTCAGGAAGCCTTCATGATCCTGAAATTTGCTGGCGCTGCCTATCTTCTCTACATCGCCTGGAAGCTCTGGACCGCCGGCCTTTTGCCGCAGGACCTGAAGGCGAAAAAAAGCACCAGCATACCCATGTCGTTCCTGTCCGGCCTTTTGATCACGCTCGGCAATCCGAAAACTATGCTGTTCTACGTGGCGCTGGTGCCGACGTTGATCGACATTCGCATGATCGGCCCTTCGGAATATGCGACACTTCTGGCGCTGACTTTCGTCGTCCTGATGGCGGTTCTGCTGCCTTACATCCTGCTTGCAGCCAAGGCACGTAACCTGCTTAAACGGCCAAGCGCCCTGACGATCCTCAACCGCACGGCAGCGGGCATTCTGGCCGGAACGGCAACCATGATCGCGATCCGCAGCACGTGAAATAAAATCATGCATTTGACTGCTTTATCGTGAAATTTTTCCGGTAAACCGGCCACATAAGGATGAACGTTCGCTAGCTTGACGCGGCGATTGCTCCTATTCTGCCGCTCAAATCTTGCGGTCACCGTCGCGTGGCCTTCATACAGGAGAGCATCATGCCCGAAGCCAGAAAGCCCGGACGCGGACGCGTCTATTCCTCCATCACGGAAACAATCGGTGACACGCCGATCGTGCGGCTGGACAAGCTGGCGAAAGAAAAGGGTGTGAAGGCCAACCTTCTCGCCAAGCTGGAGTTTTTCAACCCCATCGCCTCCGTGAAGGATCGCATCGGCGTCGCCATGATCGACGCGCTGGAAGCGCAGGGCAAGATCACCCCCGGCAAGACGACGCTGGTGGAACCGACCTCCGGCAATACCGGCATCGCGCTTGCCTTTGCCGCCGCGGCCAAGGGCTATCACCTGATCCTGACCATGCCGGAAACCATGTCGGTTGAACGCCGGAAAATGCTCGCCCTGCTGGGCGCCGAACTGGTGCTGACCGAAGGCCCGAAGGGCATGAAGGGCGCCATCGCCAAGGCGCAGGAACTGGCCGAAACCCTGCCCGACGCCGTCATTCCCCAGCAGTTTGAAAACCCCGCCAACCCGGACATTCACCGCAGGACGACGGCCGAGGAAATCTGGAACGATACCGACGGCACGGTCGATATTCTCGTCTCCGGCATCGGCACGGGCGGCACGATCACCGGCACGGGCCAAGTGTTGAAATCCCGCAAGCCGGAAGTAAAGGTCATTGCGGTCGAACCCGCCGACAGCCCGGTGCTTTCCGGCGGCAACCCCGGCCCCCACAAGATCCAGGGCATCGGCGCAGGCTTTGCCCCCGCAATCCTCGATACCGGCATTTATGACGAGATCGTCACCGTCACCAATGACGAGGCCTTCGAAATTGCCCGTCTGGTGGCGAAGCTGGAAGGCGTGCCTGTCGGCATCTCCTCAGGTGCGGCACTGGCGGCGGCAATCAAGGTTGGCGCGCGTGAGGAAAATGCCGGCAAGAACATCGTCGTCATCATTCCTTCCTTTGCGGAACGTTATCTTTCGACAGCGCTTTTCGAAGGCCTTGGACTCTAAGTCGTCCTCTTAAGGCACGGCGGCGACACCGCTGAAGCGTTAGATATTACGACGATGCCGCCGCCCACAAGCCGGCGGCATTTTCGTTCAGCCGGCAAAGGGCGGGGGCAATTTCTTATGCCGCCGCCGTCAGCCTTTCGCCGGCTATACGATAAGAAATGGCTTCCGCCACGTGGATACGCCCGACCGTCTGTCTGCCCTCCAGATCTGCCAGCGTCCGGGCGACCTTGAGGATGCGGTGATAACCTCGGGCAGAGAACTTCAATCGCTCGGCCGCATCACGCAGCAATTGCAGCCCGGAGGCGTCCGGTTCGGCATATTTTTCGATCAGCGTTGTGCTACAGCGGGCATTGGTGCGGATGGCGGAAAAGCCGGCCGCCGCGTAACGCTCCTGCTGGGCGAGGCGAGCCTCAGCGACACGGGCAGCGACCACCGCACTTGGCTCTGCAGCCATGGGACGGATGAGATCGACGGCAGAGACGGCGGGAACGTCGATGCGGATATCGATACGGTCCATCAGCGGGCCGGAAATGCGGCCCTGATAATCGGTCATGCAGCGCGGACCTCTGGCGCAGGTGAAACCCGGTTCTCCCGCCATTCCACATCTGCAAGGGTTCATCGCCGCGACGAGCTGGATTTCCGCCGGATAGGTAACGCGGTGATTGGCACGGGCAATGATGCATTCACCCGTCTCCAGCGGCTGGCGCAGCGCATCCAGCACCTGCGGCGCAAACTCCGGAAATTCATCGAGAAAAAGAACGCCGTGATGGGCAAGAGAGGCCTCGCCCGGTTTGGCACGCAAGCCTCCACCGATCAGCGCTGCCATGGTGGCGGAATGGTGCGGTGTGCGAAAGGGTCTACGATCCGACAGCTTGCCACCGGATAATTGGCCGGCGATGGAATGAACCATGGATACTTCCAGCAACTCCGCCGCCTCCAGCGGCGGCAGGATTGACGGCAGGCGCGCGGCGAGCATGGATTTGCCCGAGCCTGGCGGACCGACCATGAGCAGATTATGGCCGCCGGCCGCCGCTACCTCCAGCGCGCGTCTCGCACTCTCCTGCCCCTTGATATCGGCAAGATCAGGCAGATTGACGGGATTGGCCCGGATGGCCGGCGTCGGGCGGGAAAGAAGCTGGGTGCCGCGAAAATGATTGGCGAGCGCGATGAGACTGCGCGGGGCAAGAATATCGATACCGGCTCCGGCCCAGGCTGCCTCCGGCCCGCTTTCGGCCGGGCAGATCAATCCCTTGCCAAGCGCATTGGCGCCGATGGCGGCCGGCAAGGCGCCCGAAACCGTGCCGATGGTGCCATCGAGGTTGAGTTCACCGAGAACCACATATTTTGCCAGTGCTTCCGCCGGAATGGCCCCTAAAGCGGCCATGAGACCCAAAGCGATTGGAAGATCGAAATGCGACCCCTCCTTCGGCAAGTCGGCAGGGGCCAGGTTGACCGTAACTTTTTTTGCCGGCAGCGCCAGACCCGAGGCATGCAGGGCGGCCTGCACTCGCTCCCGGCTTTCGGCCACCGCCTTGTCCGGCAGGCCAACGATCTGGATGCCGACCCTTCCGGGTGCGACCATGACCTGCACCTCGACCGGCACACCTTCTATGCCATGAAATGCAACCGTATTGACCCGCGCCACCATGGCCTGCCCCCGCAAACCGGCCGCACCATCGGAGCTTCATGCCCCATGGCGGCCACCCGCAAGCAACGTGCCACAGCGCAAAGAATAAAACAAGAACATCTAGCGAACAATTTCTCGCAGTCGATGTATTTTAGTTGTATCGAGTTGTATGCATGGAACAAACCGGAGACAGCTGGGAAATCGCCTCAGATATCCTGCGCTTCGCGTTTTTTCTCGATGGCGTCCCAAAGCAGACTCGCAACATCGGCGCCGCCGAATTTCTGCACTTCGCGAATACCTGTCGGTGATGTGACGTTGATTTCCGTCATATAATCACCAATCACATCAATGCCGACGAACAGGAAGCCGCGCTCGCGCAGGGCGGGACCGATGCGGCGGCAGATTTCCTTCTCGCGCGCCGTCAGCTCCGTCGGTTCCGGCCGGCCTCCGGCATGCATGTTGGAGCGGGCATCGTTTTCCGCCGGCACGCGGTTGATCGCGCCCACCGGCTCGCCATCCACCAGGAGGATACGCTTGTCGCCCTTGCGGACATCCGGAAGATATTGCTGAGCGATATATGGCTCGCGGAACATCTGGCCGAACATTTCCAGCAGCGAGGAGAAATTGCGATCGTCCCGCGTCGAATGGAAAACGCCGGCGCCACCGTTGCCATATAGCGGCTTGAGGATGATATCGCCCATCTCATTGCGGAACCGGGCGATTTCGGCCACATCCTTGGTGATCAGCGTCTTCGGCATCAAATCGGCGAATTCGGTGACGAAAATCTTTTCCGGCGAGTTGCGGACCCAGGCGGGATCATTGACCACCAGCGTTCTGGGATGAATGCGCTCCAGCAAGTGGGTGGAGGTTATATAGGCCATGTCGAATGGCGGATCCTGGCGCAGATGGATGACATCCATGGTCGAGAGGTCGACCCGCTCGGGCTCCGACAGCGAGAAATGGTCACCCTTGATATCGCGCAGTTCCATCTGTTCGACGGTGGCGTAAATCTTGCCATCGCGCATGGAGAGACGATCGGGCGTATAATGGAACAGCCGATAACCGCGGGCCTGCGCCTCAAGGCTCATGGCGAAGGTGGAGTCACCGGCGATGTTGATGCCGGAGACATGATCCATCTGGATCGCGACGTTTTTGATCTTCGCCATGCGCATGTTCCTCTTGCAGCATGCGGACGCTTTGCCAGCCCGCCGTGCCCATTGCCTCGTCTTTTCCCGTTTCCCTGCAGGACCGGAGGAGACCCGGAAATGCTTCAGAAAACCCTGAAGATGTAGGGCAGCGACCATTCAAACGCAACTGCTGCGAGGGGTGCTTTTTGTGAGTTTTATTGAACCTTCATAATTCAGCCGACGGAGCCGGACGGGCCTATCGGCTGGAAGGTTTTATCGTTTCAGGCCGCAAGCTTGTAGGAGCGACCGGCAAACAGCTTGTTCTTGACCCGATACGCCAAAGCCAACGCCGTGGGGAACGGGCGGCGCATGAAGGCGACCTTGCGGACATATTCATCCACCCGCCAGGTGGCCCACGTTCCCGCACGGAAATATGCGACATCGCCGACCCGCAGGATGCTGATCGAGCCGTCTTCCGCCGTCACATGCACTTCGCCTTCGAGAATATAAACGGTCTCGTCCCAACCGAAGAACCAGCGGAATTCACCCGCCGTGCAATCCCACATGGCGGTGCTGGAGGCGCGGTCACCGCTTCTGGAATGGTCCGCCGCACGCGCCTGGGGATTACCGGAAATGATCCAGTCAGGATTGATGGGGGCCGGCTGAAGCCGCAGATCCGTGCACGATGCGCTGACGACACTCTCGTCTTTTGCCCGGCGCAAGGAGGCCGGCAATATCGGCACCGAGCGGATCGCCATGGTTGCCGCGGTCGCGAACATCATTTTGAAGGACATGCTAGAAAACCCCCGTGAGATATTGGAGGTCTTCTATCACCGGGATCGTAACAAACCGGTTTGGACAATCGGCGCAATTTTAATCATCGCGCCGATTTCGTTCGCAATACTCAGGCGGTCGCCAGTTCGGACGCCTGCATCACGGACTGCTCCACCTTGCCGGAAATCCGCTTGCCGGTCTCGCTGGAGAAGAAATGCAGTTTGTCCGGGGAGATGGCGACCGACAGGGTAGCCGGAACCTCAACCTCGGGCGAAAACGCCACAGTGAGGTTCTGATCGCCGATCATCCCGTGGATGAGACGCTGGGAGCCGAGCTCCTCGATATAATCGACGCGCAGCACGAAGCCCTGCTCGCCTTCTGCGGCCAGACGGAAATCTTCCGCCCGCATGCCGACCGTGACCGGACCGGAGGTCGGCGCGAAACCGCCAAGCGAGACCAGCGACGGCCCGATGGCGAGGCCATCCCCGTGCAGCTCGCCGTTCAGCAGGTTCATGGCGGGAGAGCCGATGAAGCTTGCGACGAAGGTGGAGGCAGGGGTGTGATAAACCTCGAGCGGCGCGCCGATCTGTTCGATGCGGCCACCATTCAACACCACCAGGCGATCGGCCAGGGTCATGGCCTCCAGCTGGTCGTGGGTGACATAGATCGAGGTCGTGCCAAGACGCTTCTGCAGGCGCTTGATCTCGCCGCGCATGGAAACGCGCAGCTTGGCGTCAAGGTTGGACAGGGGCTCGTCGAACAGGAAGGCCGCCGGTTTGCGCACGATGGCGCGGCCCATGGCCACACGCTGCCGCTGACCACCGGACAGAGCACGCGGCTTGCGCTCCAGATAGGGTTCGAGCTGCAGCATGCGGGCAGCCTCCGCCACGCGCGCATCGATCTCCGCCTTTGGCGTCTTGCGGTTCTTCAACCCGTATTCCAGGTTCTGCCGCACCGACATATGCGGATAAAGCGCATAGTTCTGGAACACCATGGCGATATCCCGGTCAGCCGGATCGACCTGGTTGACCAGGCGGTCACCGATCTTCACCGTGCCTTCGGAGATGTCCTCAAGGCCGGCAACCATGCGCAGCAGCGTGGACTTGCCGCAGCCGGAGGGGCCGACGAGCACGATGAATTCACCGTCCCTGATGTCGATATCGACGTGATGCACGGCGCGCACGCCGCCATGATAATCCTTGCAGACCTGACTGATTTCTATCGCGGCCATTTCGGTCTCCTTATTTGTCGCTCTCGGTGAGGCCCTTGATGAACCAGCGCTGGAAGATCACGACGATCAACACAGGCGGCAGCATGGCCAGAACGGCAAGCGCGAAAGCTTCGTTATAATCGGGAATTTGTGAACCGACCCAGACCTGCAGGATCGACTTGATGCCACGCATCAGGGTGAAGAAACTCTCATCCGTCGTCATCAGCATGGGCCAGAGATACTGGTTCCAGCCGTAAACGAACATGATGATGAAGATCGCCGCCATCATGGTACGGGAAAGCGGGATGATCACATCGATGAAGAATTTCACCGGACCCGCGCCGTCTATGCGGGCCGCCTCCAGCAATTCCTCCGGGATGGATTTGAAGAATTGCCTGAAATAGAAGGTGCCTGTCGCAGACGCCAGAAGCGGTACGATGAGCCCGGTATAGGAGTTCAGGAGCCCAAGTTTGCTCATCACCTCGTAGGACGGCATGATGCGCACTTCGAGCGGCAGAAGCAGCGTGGTGAAAATGATCCAGAAGGCGAGCGTCGCAAACCGGAAGCGGAAGTAGACGATCGCATAGGCCGCCGTCATCGACAGGACGATCTTGCCGACGGCAAAACCGATACCGAGGATCAGCGAATTGAGCACCATGTTGAGGCCGGTGATCTGCCCGGTGAAACCGCCCTTCTGCGTCAGAACCTTCTCATAGGTTTCAACGAAATTATCGCCGGGAAGGATTGCCAGACCGCTGCGGTGAATTTCCGCAGCAGTGTGGGTGGACGTCATGAATGCCACGACGACCGGCAAGATCAGGAACAGCGCGCCGATGATCAGCACCAGATGATCGAGGGGTTTTGTCTTGTACATCGTCTTTTCCCTCAATTGTAATGGATGCGCTTCTCGATGAAGCGGAACTGGATGATGGTGAGGACGAAGACAACCAGCATCAGGATGACGGACTGGGCCGACGAACCGCCGATATCGTTGCCGCGGAAACCGTCGAGAAACACCTTGTAGACCAGGGTGATCGGGTTGTTGGCCGCCTTGTCCTTTACCATCACGTCGATGACACCGAACGTATCGAACAGGGAATAGGTGATGTTGATGATGAGCAGGAAGAAGGCTGTGGGCGCCAGAAGCGGCATGATGACCGTCCAGAACCGGCGAAAGCCCGAGCGGCAATCGATGGCGGCGGCTTCACGCACGGCGACGGAGACGCCCTGCAATCCGGACAGGAAAAAGATGAAATTGTAAGGAATCTGCTTCCAGACAGCGACGACCACCATGGCGAAAGCCGTATCGAAATAATTGAGTCCGACTTTCATGTCCCAACCGAGCATCGCGGCCATCTTGACGAAAGGCCCGATATGCTGGTCGAAGAACATCATGCCGATGAGGCCCGCGACCGGCGGCGCAATGGCATAGACGGAAATAAGCACCGTCTTGTAGGTCGAACTGCCGCGAATGACGGCATCGGCCTTGACGGCGAGCAGCAGGCCAAGCGCCAGCGAGAAGAAGGTCACCAGCACGGTGAAGATGACCGTGAACTTGGCGATGCTGAGATATTCCGGATTGAATATCGCGTCCGAATAATTGGCGAACCCGACAAAAGAGGCGCCGAAGCCGAAAGGGTCTTCAATATAGAACGATGAATGCACGGCCTGAACGGAAGGCCAGTAAAAGAAGATGAAAATCACCGCCAGTTGCGGCGCCAGAAACAGATAGGGCACGAAGGACGAGGAGAACTGCACGCGCTTCATGCCGGCTTCGGCGGCGCTGACGGGTTTTCCAGCCTTTGCGGACCGGCCGGACAAAAACCGGGCCAGACGCGGTTGAGACGATGTATAGGCCAAGCTTGCGCCTCCTTATCCAGAAGCGAGCCTCCCTTCCGTTGGAAAGGAGGCTCGACAACGATCATTGGTTTCGAAAAGATCGATCAGCCGGCCGTCTTGGCGAAACGGGCCAGAAGGTCATTGCCTTCCTTCTCGATGATGTCGAAGGCGTCCTTCGGCGTGACTTCGCCGGAGAAGATGCGGTTGTACTCACGCTCCATGATGGCGCGAATCTGCGGGTAGAAACCGAGGCGGTAACCCTTGGACCATTCGCCGCCCGGCAGCGACAGCTGCTGGATGCCAACTTCGGCAATCGGCTTTTCCTTGTAGAAGCCTTCAGCCTTGGCCTTTTCGTAAGCGGCCTTGGTGATGGCGACGTAACCGGTTGCCTTGTGATAGAAGACCTGGATTTCCGGCGAGGTCAGGAACTGGAAGAAGTCAGCCACGCACTTGTTTTCGGCTTCAGACTTGCCCGACATTGCGAAGAGAGCTGCACCGCCGATGAACGAGTTGGTGCCGGCACCCTTGATGGAGCCCCAGTAGGGAAGGAAGGTTGCCGAGAACGGCATGGTCGCCGTCTTCTGCAGGCCGCCGAACGAACCCGAAGAACCGATCCAGAAAGCAACCTTGCCTTCTTCGAAGGGCTTCTGGTTGTCGTTCCAGCCGGCGCCGTAATAAGCGAACAGGCCCTTGTCCTTCCAGTCCTTCAGCTTGTCGAACATCATGACGAGGTTCGGGTCGGTGACCTTGAGCTTGGTGTCGGCAACGCTGTCGTAACCGTTATTGTTGGTTGCGAACTGGATGTTGTTGCGGGAGAAGAAGTTCTCCGTGAACTGCCAGGTGAGCTGCGACTGGACGAGCGGGATGTAACCGGCTTCCTTCAGCTTCGGCGCAACCTGCTCGAATTCTTCCCAGGTCTTCGGAGCCTCGACGCCGGCCTTTTTCAGGGCTTCGTCGTTAACGTACATGATCGGCGCGGAAGAGTTGAACGGCATGCCGACGAACTTGCCGTCAGCGGCAGCGTAGAAATAACGCACACCGTTGATGAAGGCGTCACGGTCGAACTTGTAACCGGCCTTGTTGATGAGGTCTTCAGCGGGAATGACAGCGCCCTTGGCGTTGATGATGGTGGCGGCGCCAGCATCGAAAACCTGGAGGATGTTCGGCTGTTCGCCCGAACGGAAGGCGGCGATGCCGCTTGCCAGCGCTTCTTCGTAGGAGCCCTTGGAAACGGGCGTCAGCGCGCATTCCTTCTGGGCTTCGTTGAACTTCTGGGAAACTTCGTTGATGACTTCGCCGTTGCGGCCACCCATGCCGTGCCACCAGGTGATGTTGGTAGCAGCCATGGAAGATGTAGCCGAAATGCTGACGGCCACCGCGGCCATGGAAATCTTCTTCAACATAATTTTGTCCTCTCCGCCAGTTAATGGGGTGAGGATGCGAATAGAGACGTTCCGTGACGCCTCTTTAACAGTTCCATGTCAGATTTGTTACAGACCCACGATTAGGGTCCGTCGCCTCAAAAACGGATGCCTCAGGCGTCTTTTCTCTTTATCGGACGGGCGGGATTTCCCACCACGGTCGCGCCTGGCGGAACATCCCGCGTCACGACCGAACCGGCACCGACAATCGCGCCATCGCCAATGGTGATGCCGGCCAGCAGGATCGCCCCGCCGCCGATCCACACATCACGGCCGATCGTGACTGGTTTTGCGATTTCAATGCCCTGCGAACGGGGAACCGGGTCCAGATGGTGCTCGGCGCAATAGATCTGCACGGCGGGACCCAGCATCGAGCCGTCGCCTATCGACACCTTTGCGGAATCCAGGATCGTGCAGCCGGTATTGAGATAGACGTTTTGACCAAGGTTGATGTTGAAGCCGTAAGCACAATGAAACGGCGCTTCAATAAATGCCCCTTCCCCGCTGGCAGCAAAGAGCGCACCCAGCAGTGGCGCCATGGCTCCGCGCTCGTCTGGCGGCATGGTATTATGCTGGTGAACCGCACGCCGGGCACGGGAACGCAGCACATCCAGCTCGGCATCCATGCAGCTGTACCATTCGCCTGCGGCCATTTTTTCCCGCTCGGTCGGCATAGTGTTTCTCCCCTTCAAAATGCGTCGATGAAATGCTTAGGCAGGCGTCGCGGCAGAACGGCGACGATATCGAAACGCAGCGAAAATCGCCCTGCATCCCTGCGCCGGGACAGCCAGAGATCGGCCGCCGCCCGGATGCGCTGCTGCGAACGCCAGCCGACGGCATCAACAGCCCCTTCGCCTGATGATCGTGCCTTGACCTCGACGATGGCGATGACATCCCTCTTGCGGGCGATGAGATCGATTTCCCCCAGCCGGGTACGGTATCGAATGGCGAGGATGCGATAGCCTCTCAACAGCAGATAGAGCGCGGCCCAATATTCCGCAGCATGGCCGCGTCGCTCGGCCTTTCGTCTCTTGTTGTTTCGCCCGTCAGCGGCCATCCGCGTCCTTCATATCCAGCAGCCGCTGATAAAGCTCCTTGCGCGGCAGGCCCGTCAGCTTCGACGCCTCTGCAGCGGCCTTGGCAGCAGGCATCGTCGTGACGAGATCCTTCAACAGCTTCTCGACGTCCTCGATATCGGGAATTTCATCATAGGAGGGGGGCTCCACCAGAAGCACGATCTCACCCTTCACCACGCGGTCGCCATCGTAATAATCCGCAAGTTCGCCCAGCGTACCACGACGGAACTCCTCGAAAGTCTTGGTCAACTCGCGACAAACCACGGCGCGACGGTCGCGGCCGAGCACTTCCGACGCCACCTTCAAAGAGGTGCCGATGCGGCGCGGCGATTCAAAGAAGATCAGGGTGGCCGGGATTTTCGCAAGTTCGGCAAAACGGTCGCGCTTGCCGCGATCCTTCACCGGCAGGAAGCCCGCGAACAGAAAGGCGTCGCTCGGCATACCCGACCCGACAAGCGCGGCAAGCGGTGCCGACGCGCCCGGCACAGGAACGACGCGATGGCCGGCCTCAAGCGCAAGCTGACCCAGGCGATAACCGGGATCGGAGACGAGCGGCGTTCCGGCATCCGACACCAGCGCCACGGACTTTCCAGCCTCAAGCGCCGCGATGAGCTTGGGACCAGCCTCGTTTGCATTATGCTCGTGATAGGCGAGCGGGCGCGTGCGAATGCCGTAACGTTCGAGCAGGATGCGGGTGACGCGGGTATCCTCGCAGGCGAGAACATCGGCGGATGCCAGTGTTTCCAGGGCCCTGATGGTGATGTCACCCAGATTGCCGATGGGTGTGGCGACGAGATAAAGCGCCGGTTCCAGCGGCCGTGCCGGAATAGAGGCAGTGCCGATCCTGAAGCCCTTTATTGCCTGTCCTGCGTCGCTGTTCGATGTTTCTTCCGTCACACAGCTTCCAATCATTCCGGCCGATCATTCCCGGCCATCGCTCCATTTTCGCCCCTTTATGGGCAATAGAAAAGCGGCGAACAAGGTCCACGGGCGGCCATAGCCTGTGGATCATGCTGTATAGCAGCAAAATGACCGGCGGCAGATGCACTCGGCTCTTGCATTTTCTGCAATAACTCTGCCATTTTGCCCGTCCACATTATCCGGCTTTTGGGCCGGTCAAGACTCTTCTTATCGATCCGGCGGTGGCCGGTTCGCAACGGTTGAAAGCGGTAGCGTCCATGCGTATTACTCTTGAGCGGTCGAACCTTCTTAAATCGCTGAACCACGTTCACAGAGTTGTCGAGCGTCGCAACACGATCCCGATCCTGTCCAACGTCCTCTTGCGCGCTTCCGGCGCCAATCTGGACATGAAGGCAACCGACCTCGATCTCGAAATCACCGAAGCGACACCGGCCATGGTGGAGCAGGCAGGCGCCACCACCGTGCCGGCGCATCTGCTTTATGAAATCGTGCGCAAGCTGCCGGATGGTTCCGAAGTGCTTCTGGCGACCAACCCAGACGGCTCCACGATGACGGTTGCCTCCGGCCGTTCGAAATTCTCGCTGCAATGCCTGCCGGAAACCGACTTCCCGGATCTGACCGCCGGCACCTTCAGCCACACCTTCAAGCTGAAGGCGACTGATCTGAAGATGCTGATCGACCGGACGCAATTCGCGATCTCGACCGAAGAGACGCGTTATTACCTGAACGGCATCTTCTTCCACACCATCGAAAGCAATGGCGAGCTGAAACTGCGCGCCGTCGCAACCGACGGCCACCGCCTGGCGCGCGCCGATGTGGATGCGCCCTCCGGTTCTGAGGGCATGCCTGGCATCATCATTCCGCGCAAGACCGTCGGCGAATTGCAGAAGCTGATGGACAATCCTGAACTGGAAGTCACCGTTGAGGTCTCGGATGCGAAAATCCGCCTGACCATCGGCTCGGTCGTTTTGACCTCGAAGCTGATCGACGGCACCTTCCCCGACTACCAGCGCGTCATCCCCACCGGCAACGACAAGGAAATGCGCGTCGATTGCCAGACCTTCGCGCGGGCCGTCGACCGTGTGTCGACCATCTCTTCAGAGCGCGGCCGCGCCGTGAAGCTGGCGCTGACAGATGGCCAGCTGACACTGACGGTCAACAATCCGGACTCGGGAAGTGCGACGGAAGAAGTGGCTGTCGGTTACGACAATGATTCGATGGAAATCGGCTTCAATGCCAAATATCTCCTCGACATCACCTCGCAGCTTTCCGGCGACGACGCGATTTTCCTCCTGGCGGATGCCGGCTCGCCGACGCTGGTTCGCGACACGGCCGGTGACGATGCGCTTTACGTTCTGATGCCGATGCGCGTTTAAAGCGCCTCGATTTTCTTCAATCCAATCAAAAACGCCGGTGGATCGCTTCACCGGCGTTTTTGATTCTGCGCAGACGACTTTCGAGCCGAATGTGAATTTTTCCAATTACGACATTTTGCCTTGTTTTTGCGCCAAATGGGATCAACAGTACGTAACCGTTTTTTGACAATGACCAAAATGTATCCGAGGGGAATTATGGCACTTAACCTGAAGCAACGCCTTGAACAGAAATTCGAGGAAGAAATCCGTTTTTTCAAGGGCATGGTCAGCCAGCCAAAGAAAGTCGGAGCCATCGTCCCGACATCATCCATCACGGCGAAAAAAATGGCTAGTGTCATCAATCCCCATTCCGGTCTTCCGGTTCTTGAACTCGGGCCCGGCACCGGCGTCATCACCAAGGCCATTCTGGCCCGCGGCATCAAGCCGGAAAACCTGACGGCCATCGAATATTCGACGGATTTCTACAATCAGCTTCTCAGAAGCTATCCGGGCGTCAATTTCGTCAATGGCGACGCCTTCGATCTCGATGCAACGCTTGGCGAACACAAGGGCCAGATGTTCGACAGCGTCATTTCCGCCGTGCCGATGCTGAATTTCCCCATGGCCGCCCGCATCAAGCTCCTCGACGAATTGCTGAAACGCGTGCCGCACGGCCGCCCCGTCGTGCAGATTTCATACGGTCCGATTTCCCCGATCGTCGCGCAGCCGCATCTCTATCATATCCGCCATTTCGATTTCATCGTGCGCAATATTCCCCCAGCGCAATTGTGGACCTATACGCGGGCCTGACCACACGGCAGAATGGGCAAGGCCGTCATTTCCCGGTCGTGACGGATGGTTAGGGTTTTGAGTTACCCTTTCCATCGCCATCAAGGACCGATTTTAATGCATGCGCTCTACATCACCCATCCCCAGGTCAGGATCGATCCGGCAGTTCCCGTTCCCGAGTGGGGACTATCTGACATCGGTGCCGAGCGGGTGCGGGAGGCGAGCCGCCTGCCCTGGGCGCAGGCGTTGCGGCGCATCGTCTCCAGTGCCGAAACCAAGGCGATCGAAACCGCCCGCATCCTTTCCGAAACATCCGGTGCGGAGATAGAGATCATCGAGGCGATGCACGAAAACGACCGGTCCGCTACCGGCTTCCTGCCGCCACCGGAATTCGAAAAGGCGGCGGACTGGTTCTTCGCCCATCCTCAGGAGAGTTTTCACGGCTGGGAAAAGGCAATAGATGCGCAAGCGCGGATCGTCAGCGCCGTCAAGGCCGTTCTCGACCGGCACGATCCCCGGCAGCCGATCGCCTTTGTCGGTCACGGCGGCGTCGGAACACTTTTGAAATGCCATATCGAAGGCCGCGGCATCAGCCGTAGCAAGGACCAGCCGCCCGGCGGCGGTAATCTTTTCCGCTTTTCCATCGCCGACTTTTCTCTTGCAGCCGCGTCCCCCACATGCGACTGGACGGCAATGGAAACATGGCAGGGATAAGACAATGACCGCGCGCGAAAAACTCATCGTCGGGCTCGATGTTCCGACTATGCAGCAGGCCGAAGACATCGTGTCGAAAATCGGCGACGAGGTTCTGTTCTACAAGATCGGCTATCAGCTGGTTTTCGCCGGCGGTCTAGAATTCGCGCGGGACCTTGTCCAGAGCGGCAAGAAAGTCTTTCTCGACATGAAGCTGCTCGATATCGACAATACCGTCGCCTCCGGTGTCGAAAACATCGCCCGCATGGGCATGTCAATGCTGACCCTGCACGCTTATCCGAAAGCCATGCGCGCCGCAGTCAAGGCTGCCGAAGGCTCCGGCCTCTGCCTTTTGGGTGTCACCGTGCTGACCTCGATGGACGACGCCGATCTTGCCGAGGCCGGTTACGCCTCGGATGCCCGTTCGCTCGTACTGCGCCGTGCGGAACAGGCACGCGAGGCGGGCATGGGCGGCATCGTCTGTTCGGCCGAAGAATCGACCGCAGTGCGTGAAATTCTGGGCCCCGACCTTGCCGTCGTCACCCCGGGTATCCGACCGGCCGGTTCCGAGGCCGGCGATCAGAAGCGTGTGATGACGCCTTTCGACGCCATTAGGGCCGGTTCGAGCCATCTGGTCGTCGCCCGCCCGATCGTCAGGGCGGAAGACCCGAAGGCGGCGGCCCGCGCCATTCTTGACGACATGCTGCGCGCCAGCTTTCCGGCCAATCAGTAACGACAGGAGAAAACGAAATGGCAAAGGGATACTGGATCGCCCGCGTCGATGTGCGCGATAGTGAGCGCTACAAGGACTATGTCACGACGGCAAAGCCGGCTTTCGAGCGGTTCGGCGCCAATTTTCTCGCCCGTGGCGGCGCTTTGACCGAGCTGGAAGGCAGGGCGCGTGCGCGCAACGTCATCATCGAGTTTCCCTCGGTGCAGCACGCCATCGATTGCTACAACTCCCCCGAATACCAGGCCGCGGCCAAAATCCGTCAGGAAGTCGCGGATGCGGAGATGATGATCGTCGAGGGAATCTGACAGACGTCAACCGCATTTCCAAAACTAGCCTCGGGCCCCGCGACAACATCTCTTCCCGCGCGCGCGGCTTTGGGCTAAGAGACTGAAAAACGCTTTATCGACAGCTTCTGAGGAGCCTCCCATGACCTTGGCCAACCTTCCACCCCTCGTCACCGTTTTCGGCGGTTCGGGTTTTGTCGGCCGGCATGTCGTGAGAATGCTCGCCAGGCGCGGTTACCGCATCCGCGTGGCCGTGCGCCGTCCCGATCTTGCCGGCTTCCTGCAGCCGCTCGGCAATGTCGGTCAGATTTCCTTTGCCCAGGCAAACCTGCGTTATCGCGATTCCATCATCAAAGCCGTCGAAGACGCCGACCATGTGGTCAATTGCGTCGGCATTCTGACTGAAAGCGGCCGCAACACCTTTGACGCCGTGCAGGAATTCGGCGCGAAAGCTATTGCCGAAGCCGCCCGCGACGCCGGCGCCACGCTGACGCATATCTCCGCCATCGGTGCGGAAGCGGGTTCGCCGACCGGCTACGGCCGCACCAAGGGTCGCGCCGAAGCCGCCATCCATTCCGTCCTGCCCGGCGCGGTTATCCTGCGTCCGTCGATCATTTTTGGACCGGAAGACGATTTCTTCAACAAATTCGCCAAGATGGCGCGCGGCCTGCCCTTCCTGCCGCTGATCGGCGGCGGAAAAACGAAGTTCCAGCCGGTCTATGTCGAAGATGTCGCCGAGGCTGTCGCCCGCAGCGTGGATGGCAAGCTGAAGCCCGGCGCCATCTATGAACTCGGTGGTCAGGACGTGATGACGTTCCGCGACTGTCTCGAGGCAGTTCTTGCCGCAACCTACCGTCAGCGTCCTTTCGTCGACCTGCCCTTCGGCATCGCCTCGATGATCGCCAAGATCACCTCAATGATACCGCTCATCACACCGCCGCTGACGGTCGACCAGGTGACCATGCTGAAAAAGGACAATGTCGTTTCCGCTGATGCGGAAAAGAACGGCCTGACGCTGGAAGGTATCGGCATTACCCCCGTTCGCGTCGCTTCCGTCCTGCCGTCCTACATGGTGCAATATCGCACGCACGGCCAGTTCTCCAATGCGGGAAAAGCGGCCTGAAGCCTGCCGTTGGCCTTAACGATCCAAACGAAAGCGGGAACCATTCCCGCTTTTTGTTTTTGCGCAATTCAATCGCAACCAAACCGCTATTGGCGCATTTCCCCCTCAACTGCAGGGGAGGTGCACCATCGACTAAAGATGTTTTCAGAAGCCGGGTAAAAGTTAACGGCCATCTGGCCTCCACAAGCAAGCGTGGCACAAGCGCAACTGTGGAAAAGACTTCGCATTAACCCGGTATTCAGCAAGCCGCTTTATTGATAATGGCCACATTCCAAACATATCCAGAACCCTCACTTCACACACGGCGGCGTAATCCGCGCGAACGAACGTCTGAAAGGCAATAATAAAATGGGCAGATCTATCGCACTCTTTTTTGCGTGTGCGGCTTTGGTGGTTCTGGCGGGTTCTTTCATGGCGCCGGGCACGGTTGCAGCGGGCAAGAGCGGTTGCGCTCCCGCTTACGGCGTCGACCCTTGCGCAACGGCTTCGATCAGCACGAACTGATCGGCCTTTAGAAGTTTCAAAGAAAAAGCGCCTCCGGTTCTCCGGGGCGCTTTTTCGTTTTCAGCCGACCATTGAAATGAACGGCAATTTCTAAATCGGCTCAACCAAAGACCAGAAGCGCCACCAGGCCAAGCGAGCCGATGACGATGCGCCACCAGGCAAAAGGCGCAAAACCCCGTCGCGAGACGAAGTCCAGCAACGAGCGAACGACGAAGAGGCCGGAGACGAATGCGGCGATGAAGCCCACGGCGATCAGCGCGCCATCGTCGAAGCTCAGCGCATCGCGGTTCTTGTAGAGATCGAGAGTAAAAGCGCCGAGCATGGTCGGCATCGCCAGGAAAAACGAAAATTCGGCGGCGGAGCGCTTGTCGGTGCCCATCAGCAGCGAGCCGACGATGGTGGCTCCGGACCGGGACGTGCCGGGAATCATGGCAAGGCACTGGAAAAGGCCGATCTTGAAGGCAAGCGACGGCGGATAGTCCATGATGTCGGTATATTTCGGTTTCAGCGGCATCCGGTCGACCGCGAGCAATATGACGCCGCCTATAATCAAGACGACGCAGATGAGCATTGGCGTTTCGAACAGCACCGTCTTGATGAAATCATGCGCCAGCGCCCCGATGACCGCCGCCGGCAGGAAGGCTAAAGCGACGGCCAGCACGAAGCGGCGCGCCTTGGCACTTGTCGGCAAAGCGAGCGCTATCGACACAAGCTTTTGAAAATACACAAGAAGGATGGCAAGGATCGCGCCGAGCTGGATGAGGACGGCAAAGGTATTTCCAGGCGATTTGAAGCCGAGGAAATGGCCGGCCAGGAGAACATGCGCCGTTGAGGAGACGGGAATGAACTCCGTCAGACCCTCGATAATACCCAGCAGAAGCGCGCTGATGATCGATTGGTCACCCATGAGGTATCCTTTTTTTCAGGGGGAAGCGGCAATGGAAAGCAATTGCGTTAAACTTGTTTTAAAGTAGCCAAGCTCTTATAGCGTCTTGATGAAGCGAAACTGAAAAAGTTTTCCGGCAAATGCCGATCATGACAACCAATCGTAAAAATTGAGTACCGATGCCAACTCTCTATCATTCTCCGATGTCGACCGCATCCCGGTTCGTTCGTCTGATCCTTTCGGAATACGGGTTCCAGACCGATCTCGTCGAGGAGCAGCCGTGGGAAAGAAGACGGGAGTTTCTGGCGCTCAATCCGGCGGGCACGCTGCCGGTCTATCTGGATGATAACATGCGCTCCCTCAGCGGGCCTTATGTGCTTGCCGAGTTTCTCGACGAAACGCACGGGGTCTTGAAGCGCGACAGGCGGTTGCTGGCGGAAGACCCGTTTCAGCGCGCGGAAATCCGCCGCCTGACGGAATGGTTCCTGCAGAAGATGGAAAATGACGTGACCCGGCCGCTGGTGCGGGAGCGGGTCTATAAGTTGCAGATGACGGCGGCGCAGGGTGGCGGGCCGCCGGATTCCAAGCTTCTGCGCACCGCGCGCAACAATATCCGCCAGCACATCAAATATCTGGAATGGTTGGCGGGTTCGCGCACCTGGCTTGCCGGCGACCGGCTGAGCTATGCCGATCTTGCCGCCGCCGCCGGTGTTTCGGTGCTGGATTATCTCGGTGAGATCAACTGGCTTGAAGCACCCATCGCCAAGGAATGGTACCAGCGGCTGAAATCGCGCCCGTCCTTCCGGCCGTTCCTCAGCGAGCGCATTCCGCGCCTCGCCCCCTCCTCCCACTACGCCGATCTGGATTTCTAGGTTCCGGTCTTCCGGTTATTTGCTGCGGCGTGCACCAGGCATATATATGTCGCAGAATAACCTGCAGGAGAAACGGCTATCGACGTCGCCAGCGACAAGCAGCGGATACGCGCACGCAAACTGACGGATTTCATTCGTCAGGAGGCGCTTTCGCTCGGCTTTGATCTCTGCCGCATCACGGCGCCGGACAGCATTCCGCTTGCACCGGAACGGCTGAGGCAGTTTCTCGACAAGGGTTACCACGGCACAATGGCGTGGATGGAGGAGACCGAGGCCCGCCGGGCAGAGCCAAAAACGCTGTGGGGTGACGTGCGCTCCATCGTCATGTTCGGGCTCAATTACGGCCCGGAGGAAGACCCGCGCGGCGTACTTTCGAAACCGGACAAGGCGGCCATTTCGGTCTATGCCCGTAATCGCGACTATCATGACGTTATCAAGGGGCGGCTGAAGGAAATCGCCACCCGGTTTGCAGCGCGCGCCGGCGAGGATGTGAAGGTCTTCGTCGACACCGCCCCGGTGATGGAAAAGCCGCTCGCTGCGGCAGCCGGTCTCGGCTGGCAGGGCAAGCACACCAATCTGGTGAGCCGCACCCATGGCTCCTGGCTGTTTCTCGGCAGCATGTTCACCACCGCCGAGCTCTGTCTTGATGAGGCCGAGAAGGATCATTGCGGTTCCTGCCGTGCCTGTCTCGACGCCTGTCCGACGGCTGCCTTCCCCGCTCCCTATCAATTGGACGCTCGCCGCTGCATCTCCTACCTCACCATCGAGCACAAGGGGCCGATCCCGCACGAATTTCGGCCGATGATCGGTAACCGCATCTATGGCTGTGACGATTGCCTTGCCGCCTGTCCCTGGAACAAGTTCGCGGCCAGCGCCTCCGAGATGAAATTGCAGGCGCGTGAGGATTTGAAGGAACCCTCGATCGCCTTTCTGCTGACGCTCGACGATGCTGCCTTCCGCAGCTTCTTCAGCGGCTCACCGGTCAAGCGCATCGGACGCGCCCGGTTTGTGCGCAATGTGCTGATCGCGGCGGGAAATTCCCGTGACCGGCAATTCGTGGAGCAATGCAAGTCTCTTGCTGAAAAAGACCCTTCGCCGGAGGTGCGCGGCATGGCCGCATGGGCCTTGTCGCAGCTTATGGACAGAGACGAATTCCGTACATACTCTGCAGGGCGCGCGCCGGAGCCTGATCCGGAAGCGGAAATGGAATGGCAACTGGCAGAGGCGTGAACCATGCATGTGATGATTTTCGGCGCGGGAT
The DNA here is from genome assembly GCF_025910175.1 of Agrobacterium sp. BT-220-3. Lineage (NCBI taxonomy): Bacteria > Pseudomonadati > Pseudomonadota > Alphaproteobacteria > Hyphomicrobiales > Rhizobiaceae > Agrobacterium > Agrobacterium sp. BT-220-3. The sequence goes on along the minus strand of NZ_JAPAIX010000008.1, from coordinate 52,775 downwards.
ATTCGGGTAAGGCCATCTCAAACGCGCTGAAAACAGAAGCTTCGACCATTTCCGGCACCACACGCAGCGAAGAAAAATTCTCAAGCCTGACGGCCGCGGGGATGACGCCTTTCCTTTTTGACGGCGCCTATCTGAATGACGATCTCATCACCGCCATGGGCAATGTCACCCATCTTGTGCAATCCATCGCACCCGGCAGGGATGGCGACCCGCTGCTTGTGCATCTCGGCGATGATCTGAAAAGGCATCTTCCTAACCTCAAATGGCTGGCCTATCTTTCCACCGTCGGCGTTTATGGCGACCATGACGGCGCCTGGGTGGATGAGACAACACCCTGTCGTCCGATTTCCGCCCGCTCCGTGGAGCGCGTTGCCGCCGAGACCGCCTGGACTGCCGCCGCTCAAAAGGCGAATGTGCCGCTTGCCACCTTGCGTCTCTCGGGAATTTACGGTCCCGGACGCAATACCTTCATGAATTTCGAGAAGGGAACGGCGCGAAGGCTGGTGAAAAAAGACCAGGTGTTCAACCGCATCCGGGTCGAGGATATCGGTGCGGCCCTGGCCTTCCTGGCGCTCAGAAACGAAAGCGGCGTCTTCAATGTGACGGATGACGAACCCGCTCCGCCGCAGGATGTGGTGAGCTTCGCCGCCACCCTGATGGGCGTCGAGCCACCGCCCGAACAGGCGTTCGAGACCGCCGATCTGACACCGATGGCCCGCTCCTTTTATGGCGAGAACAAGCGCGTTTCCAACGCCAGGATCAAGCGCCTCGGCTTCGATTTCGGCTTCCCGGACTACAAAATCTCGCTCACCCAATTGTGGAAAAACGGCCTCTGGCGGGGCTGAAAAATCCCCCGACGAAAAGCGATGAAAAATCCTTCCAAACCCGGTTTTGCGGATGGTTTTCGTCGCATTTCAGCCAATTAGGATTTTATTAACCAAACAAAAATCGCTAAAATCATAGTCATTAGAAAAATATTTCACTCACATTTCGTGAAGTGGATTCACGAAGCCGTGACTTGCAATAGCATTTCGATTGAGCGTTGATTCTGCATTATTTTTTCCGAATTGTGACAATGGGAGACAGGCGACGCCTTTCCGGCTAACGATCACGAATATTACAGTCTGTAACAGTTCGTGATTTGAGCTCAGCTTTTTTTCGCCATTTTTCCCTCGCCCTACAATCTCGCATCAAAAGGCGTTCAGGCCAGTTTATGGCCGTTTAGCAAGGGCACAAACAATCGGCGCGGGGCCGATTTTCAGGGAAGCACAGTTTGTTGAATATCCGTCGTATAACTTTCACCGCTGCAACTATAGCCGCCTGTTCCATCATCGCGCCTCTTCAGGCGAATGCGGCAAATGGTTGTGGAGGCGCATCGTGGTATGCGTTGACCTCCAAGACTGCTTCTGGCGAGCGCATGAACGCCGCCAACCTGACCGCAGCCCACCGCTCGCTGCGGTTCGGCACCAAGGTCAAGGTGACGAATGCCCGCAACGGCAAGGCCGTGGTGGTGCGCATCAACGACCGCGGTCCGTTCATCAAGGGCCGCGTTCTCGATCTTTCCAAGGCGGCCGCCAAGAACATCGGCATGATCAGCTCCGGCACCGCCAAGGTCTGCTACGAGATCGTCAAGGCCGATTGAGCCTTGCCCTCGCCGCCATTCGCGTCTACCAACCGGGCTTATCAGCAAAATGAGGTAGACAATGCGTTTGGGCGGGCGTTTGGCCGGAGCGATCGAAGTATTGGCGGATATTGAGGGGCGCAGGCGTCCCGTCGCCGATGCATTGAAGGACTGGGGGCTTGCGCATCGTTTTGCCGGGTCCGGTGATAGAGCCGCGATCGGCAACATCGTCTATGACGCGTTGCGCATGAAACTGTCGCACGCCTGGCTGATGGATGACGACAGCGCCGCCTCGCTTGCCTATGCCGTGTTGCTGCGTCAATGGGGCAAAAGCTTTTCGGACCTGGCGGCGGAATTTGATGGCGATAAATTCGCCCCGGCCGCACCAGACGAACAAAGGCAGCAAGCCTTTCTCTCCCGCTCTCTCTCCGACGCACCGGCTCATATTCAGGGCGACATACCCGAATGGGTACAGGCTTCCTTTGAAACGGCCTTCGGAGAGCGCTGGCTCGCCGAGGCGCAGGCGCTGAACGAGCGGCCGACCCTTGACCTCCGTGCCAACACCCTGAAAGCGACCCGCGACAAGGTGCTGAAGGCGCTGGAAGAAAGCGGTGCGGAAGCCACGCAGATCGCCCGTCAGGGTGTCCGTATCCCCGCCGGTGAAGGCCCTTCCCGTCTGCCGAATGTGACCGCCGAACTTTCCTTTCAAAAGGGATGGTTCGAGGTGCAGGACGAGGGATCGCAGATTGTTGCCGACCTTGCTGGCGCGCATGAGGGCGAACAGATCCTCGATTATTGCGCCGGTGGCGGCGGCAAGACGCTGGCCATGGCCGCCAGCATGAACAATAAGGGTCAGGTTCACGCCTTCGACGCCGACCGCAAGCGGCTCGCGCCGATCATCGAGCGGCTGAAGCGCGCCGGCACGCGCAATGTGCAGGTTCATGACCGCGCAGCCGGTTTAGTCCCTTTCCATGAGAAATTCGACCGTGTTCTGGTGGATGCACCCTGCACCGGTACCGGCACATGGCGCCGGCGTCCTGACACCAAATGGCGGTTGACGGCTCGCAATCTTGAAGAGCGCGTGCAGCAGCAGGGCGAAGCGCTTTCGCAGGCAAAGGGTTTTGTGCGCCCGGGCGGCGAGCTGCTTTATGTCACCTGTTCGGTTCTGCCCGAAGAAAACGAACAGCAGGTCAGGCGGTTCTGCGAGGAGAATACGGAATTCTCCATCGGTTCCGCGTTGCAACGCTGGCAGACGACTTTCGGCGACAATGCCAGAAAACCGCATTCCTCCGATGGAAAGACAGTGACGCTGACGCCTGCAACCACAGATACGGACGGTTTCTTCTTCTGCTTGATGAAACGCAAACCGTAAAACAGGTTTTGCACGCGCTGATTTTACTTCGAAAATACCAACCGGCCTTGTTTCAAAGCATTCTAAACTAGAATGTTTGACACAAGTTTGTGATTGGGTCAGAACTCGCTTGCCGCGGCGTGAAGTCATTTCATGCCTGCCCCAAGGAGAGGGATCATGATCCGCAAAACAATTCTCAGCGCGTCTTTCGCGCTTCTGGCCGCATCGGCGGCTTTCACAGCACTTCCCGCTCGCGCCGCGACCGACGCCGCCGCTGTGGTCAAGCATTATGCCGATGTCGCTCACGCGAAATACGAGGACTCGCTCACCACGGCGAAGGCGCTGGACAAGGCGATCGATGCGCTGATCGCAACGCCGAGCGAGGACACGCTGAAAGCCGCCCGGGAAGCCTGGATCAAGGCGCGCGTTCCCTACCAGCAGTCGGAAGTCTATCGTTTCGGCAACCCTGTCGTTGACGCCTGGGAAGGCAAGGTCAACGCCTGGCCGCTGGATGAAGGCCTGATCGATTATGTCGACGCCTCCTATGGCACGGAAAGCGACGAGAACGAGCTTTATGTCGCTAACATCATCGCCAATCCGAAGATCAAGATCAGCGGCGAAGAGGTCGATGCCTCCAAGATCACCCCTGAACTGATCGAAAGCCTGCACGAGGCGGGCGATGTCGAAGCCAATGTGACCACCGGTTACCACGCTATCGAGTTCCTGCTCTGGGGCCAGGACCTGAACGGCACCGGACCGGGCGCGGGCAACCGCCCCTATACCGATTATGACAAGGCGAAATGCACGAACGGCAATTGCGACCGCCGCGCCGATTACCTGAAATCCGCCTCAACCCTGCTGATCAAGGATCTTCAGGAGATGGTGGATGCCTGGGCGCCGGAAGGCGAAGCTGCGAAAACCGTGGAAGCCGACCCGAAAGCAGGCCTCACTGCCATTCTCACCGGCATGGGCTCGCTCTCCTATGGTGAGCTGGCAGGCGAACGCATGAAGCTCGGCCTTCTGCTGCACGATCCGGAAGAGGAGCATGATTGCTTTTCCGACAACACCTATAATTCGCATCTCAACGACGCCATCGGCATCGCGTCCGCCTATACCGGCAACTATACCCGCGTGGACGGCACAAAGATGACGGGTGCATCGCTTGCGGAACTGGTGGGCGCCAAGGACAAGGCGCTGAACGATGAAATGACGGCGAAGCTGAACAAGACGCTCGACGCCATGCACGCAATGGAAAAGCGTGGCCAGACCGTCGAGGCCTATGACCAGATGATCGGCGAGGGCAACAAGGAAGGCAACGCCGTGGTTCAGGCGGCCATCGATGGTCTCATCGACCAGACGAAGACCGTCGAACGTGTCATCGCCGCGCTCGATCTCGGCAAGATCGAGCTTGAAGGGTCCGACAGCCTCGACAATCCGACAGCCGTTTCCAAGTAAGTGCCAAGGCGGGCCGCAGATTGCTGCGGCCCGTTACGCCCATGCGATTTTTACTGCCGCCGATCCGTAAGCCGTTCTTCTTCACCGGGGCAGCCTGCCTTGTGGCATCGATGACGCTTGCCGAACCGGCGCGTGACGAGCTGACGGAGGAAGACTGGAGCGGCCGCCAGATCATGACCGCACCGACGACGGATTTTACCGCGCCGGAGCCCTTCGAGGCCATGTCCGGCGGGGCGACGACCAGCACCAGCAAGGCCGATAGCGGCGCGTTTTCACATCCCTCCGCCACCATGCCGTTCGAGCGGAAACTGGATTTCAAGCTCGGCAATGCGCTGTTCCAGAAGCTCTGGGTCTCCTCCCCCTCGTCCACACAGGCCTCGGACGGGCTCGGACCACTTTATAATGCCCGGTCCTGCCAGACGTGCCATGTGAAGGACGGCAGAGGCCGCCCGCCGCTTGCCGGGGAAGACGCCGTCTCCCTGTTTCTGCGGCTGGCCCGGCCGGCCCGCAACGAGGCGGAACGGGCGGCGATTGCGCGTCACGAGGTGCTGAATTTTCCCGACGAGACCTATGGCCGGCAGCTTCAGACCCTGGCCATTCCCGGCCTCGCCGCAGAAGGCAAGCCGGTCGTCACCTATGTCGAAAAGCCTGTGCGGCTTTCCGATGGCGAGGTGGTGATGCTGCGCAGGCCCGACTATGCCGTGGCAGGCCTGCACTATGGCCCTCTGGGCGCCGATACGACGCTTTCGGCGCGAATTGCCATGCCCACCGTCGGGCTTGGGCTGATCGAGGCTATTGCCGAGGCCGATATTCTGGCTAACGCCGATCCGGACGACAAAAATGGCGATGGCATTTCCGGCCGCCCGGCCTTCGTGCGGGACCATCGCACCGGCGAGGTGAAGCTGGGACGGTTTGGCTGGAAAGCCCAGAACGCGAGCGTCCGAGACCAGAGCGCAAGCGCCTTCTCCCACGATATCGGCATTTCCACACCGGATGCTCCGAACGCCTATGGCGATTGCACCGACGCCCAGAAGGACTGTCTTGCCATGCCGACCGGCGTACAGCCAAGGCTCGGGCCAGTGGAGGCCCCGGACCCTGTCCTTGATCTCGTGACCTTCTACACCGAGAACCTCGCTGTGCCGCAGCGCCGTAATGTGGGTGATCCCACCGTTTTGCAGGGAAAGCAGCTTTTCTACACATCCGGCTGCGCATCGTGTCACACCCCGAAATTCGTCACGAGCCGTGATGCGAGCGACCCTATGCATGCTTCCCAGCTGATCTGGCCCTATTCGGATTTTCTGCTGCATGACATGGGAGAGGAGCTTGCCGACGGCCAGCAGGTGGGCGAAGCAAGCGGACAGGAATGGCGAACCCAGCCGCTCTGGGGTATCGGCCTGACGCAACGGGTGAACGGCAACAATTTTTACCTGCATGACGGCCGGGCGCGCAGCCTGACGGAAGCGATATTATGGCATGGCGGCGAAGCACAAAAAGCGCGCGACGCCTTCGCCGCCTTGCAAAAATCCGACCGGCAGGCTTTGCTGGCTTTTCTGGAGTCCCTTTGATGAAAAATGCCATGCGAAAAATTTCCGGCCTCTTCTCCGTGCTGCTGCTTTTGACCATGCAGCCTGCGGGCGCGCAGGATGTGGAACTGATGCCGCCGCCGCCGCTTGATCCGGCGCAGGTGCGGGGCGTGATGGAAAAAGCAGTGAACGGCTTCATCCGCCCCGGCTATGACCGCTTTCGCCAATCGGCAGAGAAGCTGGAAGACAGCATGAAGGCCCTCTGCGCCGCCCCTTCCAAAACAGCGGATGAGGCGGCCAAGACGGCCTTCGCCGAGACGGTCTCCAGCTGGTCCACCATCGAGATCGTGCGCGTCGGCCCGGTGATCGAACATAACCGTTTCGAACGCGTGCTCTATTACCCCGACAAGAAGGGTCTCGGCCTGAAACAGGTGCAGCGCTACCTTGCGGAGAAAGATGAGAGCGTCACCAGCGCCGACAGCCTGAAAGGCAAGAGTGTCGCAGCACAGGGCCTCGGCGCACTGGAATTCGTACTTTACGGCACGGGTGCCGATGAGCTTCTCGACAAGAAGGGTGATTTCCGTTGCCGCTACGGCGCAGCGATTGCCGGCAACGTCGCCAATCTGGCAGCGGAGTTTTCCGACAGCTGGAACGCACCTGATGGCGCGCAGAAAAACTGGACGCAGCCGGGCGCGGACAACCCCGTCTTTCGCGACGAGCGCGAAGCGCTGGTTGCACTGCTCGGCATTCTCGTCCACGGCTCCGAAGCGATCCGCGACCAGCGCATCGAGACCTTCTACAAGGGGCCGGACAAGGCGAAATTTCCCCGCACGGCCATTTACTGGCGGTCCGGCCTGACCTGGAAAAGCATTGCCGAAAACATCAAGGCAGTTCAGACCCTTCTGCACACGGCGGATATGGTCGAGCTCGTGCCACCGGACCAGCGTTCCATCGTCAATTCCATCGATTTCATCGCCAAATCAATGATCCGCATCGCGGGAACAATCGATACCGATGTGGAAAAGGCGCTCGACGACGATCAGCAGCGCGCCAAGGTGGATTATCTGCTGCTCAACGGCAAGGACCTCATCTATCGCCTCAACGACCAATATGGCGGCGCCATCGGTCTCAGCTCCGGCTTTTCCTTCGCCGACGGAGACTAGCAGATGACAACAGGCGAAAAGCGGATGCTGATAGACCGGCGCAGCTTCATCAAGGCTGCGGGCATTCCGTTCCTTGCGACGCTCGCTCCCGGCTCGCTGCATGCGCTCGAACGCGCCGATGCCGTCTTCGCTTCCGCCTTTCGCGCCCGTGACGGTTCCTACGGCATTGCGACTGTGAGCGAGCGCGGCGAGATCATCGACCGCGTTGCCCTTCCCGCCCGCGCCCATGGAATGGCGACGAGCCATGCGACCGGCATGACGGTGGCCTTTGCGCGCCGGCCCGGCACCTTCTTCATGGCCTTCGACCCCGTGCGGCGTCGTGAGCCTGTCGTGATGCACACGCCGGAAAACCGCCACTTCTACGGCCACGGGCAATTCTCGCCCGATGGCGCGATCCTCTACGCCAGCGAAAACGACTTCGATGGCAATCGCGGCGTTATCGGGCTCTACGATGCCCGCAACGGATTTGCCCGCATCGGTGAATACGACGCGCACGGCATCGGCACCCATGACATGACTGTGAGCGATGACGGAAAGCTGATCGTGATCGCCAATGGCGGCATCGAAACCCACCCGGATTTCGGCCGCACCAAACTCAATACCGACAGCATGCAGCCGTCCCTCGTACTTCTGGACGCCGCAAGCGGCCAGTTGATCCAGAAACACGCGATGCCGGATCGGTTGCGGCAGCTCTCCACCCGCCATGTTGATCTTGGCGACGATGGACGCGTCTGGTTTGCCTGCCAATATGAGGGACCGCGCAACGATCTCCCGCCGCTTGTCGGCCATTTCTCGAAGGGCGAGGAGCTTGTCTTCGTCGATCTGCCGGAGGAAACGACGGTGCGCCTTGCCAATTATGTCGGGGCCATCGCCGTCAACCGACGTGACGGTCTGGTGGGCCTCACCTCGCCCAACGGCAACGCCGCCGTGACCCTGGATGCAAAAACCGGCCGTGTCGTATCCGAGATGACGGTGCGGGAGGCAGCGGGCGTCGCGCCTGCCGCAAGCGGCATTGCGGTTTCTTCCTATGACGGATTTTTCGAAGCCATTCGCAGCGACGTGGCATGGGACCAGCACATCGTGCGAATTTCCGGCTAAAATACTGAAAAGCCACGGGAACAAAAGTCCGGCCGGCGCATTGGATGCGTCATGAAAAACCTTACCGTGTACATTGTTTTCGTGGTTGCAGTTGTTGCCATTGGGGCGCTGATCGGCGTCAACAATGTGCCGGGCGAATGGTATCAATCGCTGCAGAAACCATTCTTCAATCCGCCCAACTGGATCTTTGGCCCTGTCTGGACGACGCTTTACGTGATGATCGGCATCGCCGGCGCGCGGACGTGGATCCGCAAACCGATGGGGACGCGCATGCGTCTCTGGTTCACGCAGATGGTGCTGAATTTCCTGTGGTCGCCGATGTTTTTCGGCATGCAAAGCCCAACAGGCGCGCTTGTCGTCATCATTCCGATGCTGATCTGCATCGTCGCCTTCATCACGCTCACCTATAGTCGTGACAGGATATCGATGTGGCTGTTCGTGCCCTATGCGCTTTGGGTCGCCTTTGCCACGATGCTGAACGCGAGTATCGACTGGCTGAACTAAATTTTGCCTGCGCAACCCTTGCCTTGCCCGCTGCCACGCGCCATGTCAGTTTGCGATGGGGACTAAAAGCAGGCAGGTAGGCCATGGAGATCACTGATCCCGGCGATTTTCGTCAGCGGATAGAAAGAAGCTTTGCGCGACAGGGTGTCGTGCAGGCAATCGATGCGCAGATAAGCCGCATCGAACACCGGCTGGTGGAAATCGAGCTGCCCTTTCATGAAAAGCTGACCCAGCAGCACGGCATATTGCATGCCGGTGTCATCGCCGCCGGTCTGGACACGGCCTGCACCTATGCCGCCTATACGATCATCGAGCCGGAAGCTTCGCTGCTGACCATCGAGTTCAAGGTCAATCTCATGTCGCCCGGGCGCGGCGAGCGGTTCCTGTTTCGTGGCGAAATCATCAAGCCTGGCAACAACCTGATCGTGGCCGATGGCCGCGCCTATGCGCTTTCGGACGGCCCGGCAAAGCTGATCGCCTCCATGACGGGGACGATGATGGTGGTGAAAGGTCGTGAGGATATTACCGGATGAGCTACCGGCTTTCGCATGTTGCGGACAAATCCATTCTTTTCGTCATGGCGGCCTCCGCTGAATATGGCCCCCACCTGCAGGCGCGCATCGCACCGTTGATGACCGGCGTCGGCCCGGTCGAGGCGGCGATTTCGGTCACGGCAATTCTTGCCGGGCTCGATGCGGCGGACCATCTGCCTGACCTTGTCGTTTCGCTCGGCTCCGCCGGCTCGCGAACATTGGACCAGACGGGCATCTATCAGGCGACTTCGGTTTCCTATCGCGACATGGATGCCTCCGCCTTCGGGTTCGAAAAGGGCCGCACCCCGTTTCTCGATCTGCCGGCCGAGGTGGCCTTGCCCCTGCGCATACCCGATATTGCCGAGGCGCGGCTTTCCACGGGCGCCAATGTCGTCTCCGGCGCGGCCTATGGGGCGATCGACGCCGACATGGTGGAAATGGAAACCTATGCCGTGCTCCGCGCCTGCCAGCGCTTCGGCGTGCCGCTCGTCAGCCTGCGCGGTATTTCCGATGGCAAGGCCGATGTGAACCATGTGGACGACTGGACAGAATACCTGCACATCATCGATGAAAAGCTCGCAGACGCCGTCGACCGGCTTTGCCGCGCCATCGAAGACGGTGTGATTGCCCTTTGAAACCTTGCGATTTTCGCAAATTTCCGCTGTTTGACACCCGCTTCCGGGTTGCCTAAAGCCGCCATTTTCTTTAAAGGCTCGCCATGACCCAGATAGCCCATCCCGACAGCATTCTCATCATCGATTTCGGCAGCCAGGTGACGCAGCTGATTGCGCGCCGCATCCGCGAAGCCGGGGTCTATTGCGAAATCCATCCGTTCCAGAATGCCGCAGAGGCGTTTGAGAAGCTCCAGCCCAAGGGCGTGATCTTCTCCGGCGGCCCCGCATCCGTGACGGCGGAAGGAAGCCCGCGCGCGCCGCAGGCGGTGTTCGACAGCAAGGTTCCGATCCTCGGCATCTGCTACGGCCAGCAGACGCTCTGCACCCAGCTCGGTGGCGTCGTCGAGGGTGGCCATGCGGCTGAATTCGGCCGCGCCGATATCGACATCAAGAAGGCAAGCCCGCTTTTCGAAGGTTTCTGGGAACAGGGCAAGAGCTATCCCGTCTGGATGAGCCACGGCGACCGCGTGACGAAGCTGCCGGAAGGTTTCGAGGTCATCGCAACCTCGGAGAACGCGCCCTTCGCCATCGCTGCCGACGAGAAGCGCCACTATTACACCACCATGTTCCACCCGGAAGTGGTGCATACGCCTGATGGCGGCAAGCTGCTCTCCAACTTCGTGCACAAGATCGTTGGCCTCAAATCCGACTGGACGATGGCGGCCTATCGTGCCGAAATGATCCGCAAGATCCGCGATCAGGTCGGCACGGGACGCGTGCTCTGCGCATTGTCGGGCGGCGTCGATTCCTCCGTTGCCGCAATCCTCATCCATGAGGCGATCGGCGACCAGCTGACCTGCGTCTACGTGGACCACGGCCTGATGCGGATGGGCGAAAGCGAACAGGTCGTCGGCATGTTCCGAGACCATTACAATATTCCGCTGGTGCATGTGGATGCCGCCGATCTGTTCCTCGGCGAACTCTCAGGCGTTTCCGACCCGGAAGTGAAACGCAAGACCATCGGCCGCCTGTTCATCGAGGTCTTCGAGGCAGAAGCTGCCAAGATCGCCGCAGACGGCAAGGGCGCACCGAATTTCCTGGCGCAGGGCACGCTTTATCCTGATGTCATCGAAAGCGTTTCCTTCTCCGGCGGCCCCTCCGTCACCATCAAGAGCCACCACAATGTCGGCGGTCTTCCCGAACGCATGAACATGCAGCTGGTGGAGCCGCTGCGCGAGCTCTTCAAGGATGAGGTGCGTGCGCTTGGCCGCGAACTCGGTCTGCCGGAAAGCTTTATCGGGCGCCACCCCTTCCCCGGTCCGGGTCTGGCGATCCGCTGCCCCGGTGCGATCACCCGCGAGAAGCTTGATATTCTGCGCAAGGCGGATGCGATCTATCTCGATGAAATCCGCAAGGCTGGTCTCTACGATACCATCTGGCAGGCTTTTGCCGTGCTCCTGCCGGTGCAGACCGTCGGTGTCATGGGCGATTACCGCACCTATGACTTCGTCTGCGCGCTGCGCGCTGTGACCTCGGTGGATGGCATGACGGCGGATTTCTATCCCTACGACATGAATTTCCTCGGCCGCGCGGCAACCCGCATCATCAACGAAGTGCGTGGCATCAACCGTGTCGTCTACGACGTGACCAGCAAGCCGCCCGGCACGATCGAGTGGGAATAAGACAAAGGCGGAGCAATTCCGCCTTTTGTTCTTTATTTGTTCTTTATTTCGTTACCGTACAATGATAGGTTTCCGGCCTTGGCATAAGGCTGTGGAGCATCGTCATGGGTTTCGAGTTGACGGATGGAGGGGCTTTAAGGCAGCTCTATTTTGATGGGCTGGAGCCGCAGAAAATACGGCGTTTCAACCCACGATTTCTCAGCAAGCTTTTGCTGGTCTTAAAGCCGCCGCCAGCTCTGGCGGAGAGAATTTATGCCGATGCATCGCACCATGCCGAAGGGCGCACGCTGCGTGAGGCCTATCCCGCAGAGCTTCTGCATATAACGCTGATGTGTATCGGATGTTTCGATACCATCCCGCAGGGCTTGCTAAGCAGGCTGAAGGCGGCATTGGGAGAAGTCAGGGCACGGCCCGTTCCGATTACGCTGGACGGAAGTTCGCTTTTCGGCAATCGAAATAGCCTGGTGTTGCGAAGCAGCCGTGAGATGCCGGAGATTGACGCTCTGGTGAAGATGTTGCAGCGCGCGCTTTGGCGGGCAAATCTTCCCTATATCCCGGCGTCATCTTTTACTCCGCATATCACCATGATTTATGGCTGCGGGAAGATAGAGCCGATGCCGGCTGGAAAACCCTATAGCTGGCTGGCTGGCAATTTCGAGCTGGTTTTCAGCCACAATGGCGAAACACGGCACGATTCGCTCGGACGCTTCGCTCTTTCGGCGAAAGCCGATCGTTACGAGCCGCCTGAAAGCCAGCTGCCCTTACCTGAAAAAGTGATCGGTCCCAGAAAACGGGCCAATCGAAAGCTCGTGGCGCGGTAACGCCCACCGGAGCCCATGCACGAGCGAGGCTGTTTCGCCTCGCTGCGAACGATAACCAGCTTAGAGCTGAACCTTGTCGAAAGCCTTGCCGTCGATGCCAAGGGCTTCGAGGTCGGCGCGGGCCGGCTTGCGGTGCGCGCGAACAGCGGCCGAAACCGAAAGTGCTGCACCGAGAACGGCGAAAGTTTCGCCGAAGAAGTTACGCGATGTCTTTGCAACCTGACGCATTTTTCTCTCCATCTTTGATGCCCAGATAATGGGCATTTATGGCCTCTTCTACAACTCATGATGTAGCAGGGAAGCCATGCAGCTTTGCTCGCGCTCGTTTGAATGTCAGATGCTGCATTTTTGCATGGCTTGAATTCGCTGCCTCAGGCAACGGGTTGAACAGGGCGTATTTTTTGTTATGCCGAAAGTCCAAGATAAAGAGGCGGATGATATGACGGTCACGATCTACGGTATCAAGAACTGCGACACGATGAAAAAGGCCAGAACTTGGCTGGAAGCCAACGGTGTCGATTATTCTTTCCGTGACTACAAGACGGCGGGTATCGACCGGGCCCATCTCGAGACATGGTGCGATGCTGCCGGCTGGGAAACGGTTCTCAACCGGGCCGGCACCACCTTCAAAAAACTGGATGATGGCCAGAAGGCCGATCTTGACCGCGAAAAGGCTATCGGGCTGATGCTGGAGCAGCCCTCCATGATCAAGCGTCCGGTGCTGGAGGCCAAAGAGAAAATTACCGTCGGTTTCAAACCGGAAACCTACCAGACCCTTTTTGCGTGAGCTCGGCCCGCCATGTCCAGGACAACCCGCGCTACGCAGATGCTGGCCAAGGCCGGCGTGACCTTCACCACAGTTACCTATGACTATGACCCGAATGCCGATCGGATCGGCCTGCAGGCGGCAGAAGCTATCGGCGAGCCGCCGCATCTGGTGTTGAAAACACTGATGGCGGAGCTGGATGGCAAGCCGGTCTGCGTCGTCGTTCCCTCCGATCGCGAGGTGAGCATGAAAAAGCTCGCCGCCGCTTTCGGGGGAAAGTCCGCCAGCATGATGAAGCCTGCCGATGCGGAGCGGGCAACGGGTTATCACGTGGGCGGTATCAGCCCTTTCGGACAGAAGAAACAGGTGCCGACGGCCATTGAGGAGCAGGCCATGGCGCATGATTATGTGTATATGAATGGCGGACAGCGTGGCTTGCAGGTGCGGCTTTCACCCCGCGACGCCCAGACGGCACTAAAGGCCATTGTCGCCCCGCTGGTGGCCGACTGAAGCTTTATTGCGGCTTTTGAAAGCATTTGGCTTTCGGAAGGAATGGGCTATGGTCGGCGCCTCTGATTGAAATAGACGAAGGCAGATCATGACCGTTTCCCCCATCGATCCCGTCAAACTCGAAAAACTGGCCGAAGTCGCCGTCAAGGTCGGCCTGCAATTGCAGAAGGATCAGGATCTGGTGATCACTGCTCCGCTGGCAGCGCTGCCGCTGGTTCGGCTTTTGACAAAACACGCTTATCTTGCCGGCGGTGGACTGGTCACCACCTTCTATTCCGACGAGGAAACCACGCTTTCGCGTTATCGCCACGCCAGTGACACCAATTTCGACCGGGCTTCCGGCTGGCTTTATGAGGGCATGGCGAAGGCCTATGCCAATGGGGCAGCGCGGCTGGCGATTGCCGGCGACAACCCGATGCTGCTGGCCGAGCAGGACCCCGCCAAGGTGGCGCGCGCCAACAAGGCCAACTCTACCGCCTACAAGCCGGCGCTGGAGAAGATTTCCAATTTCGATATCAACTGGAACATCATTTCCTATCCCAACCCCTCCTGGGCAAAGCAGGTCTTTCCTGATGTGACGGAAGACGAAGCGGTGCGCAGACTTGCCGACGCCATCTTCGCCGCCTCGCGGGTGGATCTGGCCGATCCGGTCGCGGCGTGGGCGGAGCATAACGCCAATCTCGCCAAACGTTCGGCATGGCTGAACGGTGAACGCTTCGCATCGCTGCATTTCACCGGTCCCGGCACGGATGTGAAAATCGGCCTGGCGGACGGCCACGAATGGCATGGGGGCGCCTCCACCGCCAAGAACGGCGTGACCTGCAACCCGAATATCCCGACGGAAGAAGTGTTCACAACCCCGCATGCGCTGCGCGTGGATGGATACGTGTCCAGCACCAAACCGCTTTCGCATCAGGGAACGCTGATCGACGATATCCAGGTGAAGTTCGAAGCCGGCCGCATCGTGGAAGCAAAGGCTTCGAAGGGCGAAGCGGTGCTGAACAAGGTGCTGGATACCGATGAGGGTGCGCGTCGTCTTGGCGAAGTGGCGCTGGTGCCGCATTCGTCACCGATCTCGGCGAGCGGCATACTGTTTTACAACACGCTGTTCGACGAAAATGCCTCCTGCCACATTGCGCTCGGACAATGCTATTCGAAATGCTTCCTCGATGGCGCTTCGCTGTCGCAGGATCAGATCAAGGCGCAGGGCGGCAATTCCAGCCTGATCCACATCGACTGGATGATCGGTTCCGACAAGGTGGATATTGATGGCGTGAAGCCGGATGGCTCCACGGTTCCAGTGATGCGCAAGGGCGAATGGGCCTGACAAGGCCTATCGCGGCAGCTGGCTGCGCTGACTGAGCCAGATGCTGAAAAGCACCGCAACAAACCCGGCGATCTGCGCTGGCGTGAGGCTTTGGCCAAGCGCCAGCCAACCGAGCAGGGTTGCAACGACCGGACTTAGAAAACCGAGCGACGCGGCAGCGGAGGGCTCGATGCGGGCGAGGCCGCGAAACCACAGAAAATAGGTCAAGGCGGCACCGATAAGACCCAGATAGGCCATGCCGAGAATATTGGCCGTGGTCGGTGCAGGCAGCGCCGGTTCGAGGAAATATGCGACCGGCAGAAGCAGGATGCCACCGGCCGTCAATTGCCAGGCGGTGAAGGTGAGGTTCGAAACCGGCGGCCGCCATTTGCGGGTCAGCACGGTTCCAAAGGCCATGGATACGGCACCGGCAAGACCCGCGGCCACGCCGACACTATCGAGCGCTGCACCCGGCGCCAATACCAGAAGCGCGACACCCATAATGCCCAAAAGACCGGCGGCGATGGCGAGCGGTCGAACCGGCGTGGTGAGAAACAGCCGGGAGAGGCCAATCACGATCAGGGGCTGGACCGCGCCTACCGTCGCCGCGACTCCACCGGGTAGCCGGTAGGCAGAAACGAAAAGCATCGCCCAGAAAAATGAGAAATTCAGCGCGCCGAGAACGAAGCTGCGCGGCCACCAGACGCCTTGCGGGAGCTTTCGGGCGAGAAGCAGCAGCAGGATACCGGCCGGCAACGCGCGCAGCATGGCAACATGGAATGGATATCCCTGCGGCAGAAATTCGGTCGTGACGAAATAGGTGCTTCCCCAGATGGCGGGGGCAAGTGCAGTCACCAGCACGTCGGCGGCATAGGTGGTATTTTTCTTCATTTCAAGAATCTCTATATCAAGATAAATGCAGTCTAATCAATTTTATCTTGACGTCAAGATATCAATTGCTATGCCTTTGTCATGAGCAAAGAACCACTTGATCACGTCGATCACATTCTTGCGCAATGGCGCAGGGAGCGGCCCGATCTCGATGTCGGCCCCATGGGGCTGCTCGGGCGCCTGAACCGGCTCACCACACATCTCGGTCGCGAGGTGGAGGCGGTGCTGTTGAAACACGGCCTCTCCTCCTCCGCCTTCGACGTGCTGGCCACATTGCGGCGTGCGGGATCACCCTACCGGCTTTCTCCCGGCGACCTGCTGGCCATGACAATGGTGAGCTCCGGCACCATGACCAACCGGATCGACCAGCTGGAAAAAGCCGGACTGGTGGAGCGCGTCCACAATCCGCAGGACCGGCGCAGCGTGTTGATATCCCTGACGGAGCGGGGATTTGCGATTGTCGAGGACGCCGTCAGCGCCCATGTCGAAAACCAGCAACGGCTGGTCGCCCCCCTCAGCGAAGAGGAACGAACCACGCTGAACCGGCTTTTGAAACGGTTTTTGCGGGACTTCGAAGAATAGGCTTGCACTGCGTTCTGGGCCGCAATCGCGCTTGTTTCCTTTAAAAAAATCCTGTAAGCAATTTTCCATAAACCTGTACTACAGGTTGGAGGAAAAATGTATAACGCCATTTCCCATGAAACCGGTCTCGTCAGCAGCACGATCGGCGCGATAACCCGTCACATCCGGGAAAATGAACTTGCCCCCGGTGCGAAACTGCCGAGCGAACTTTCGCTGTCGCAGCAGCTTGGCGTTTCGCGCACCGTCGTTCGCGAGGCCTTCCGGTCGCTGTCGGCCATGCGGCTGATCGATGTCAGCGCCGGCAAGCGCGCCACGGTGGCGACGCTGGATCATGGTGCGATGTCACTGATGTTCGAACACGGCATTCACACCGAGCAGATCAACATCCAGCAGATTTACGATGTGCGCCGCACCATCGAAGTCAGAACCGTGACGCTCGCGGCATTGCGGCGAACGGATGCGGAAGCGCTCACCATTCTCGACCATGCCAATAATATGGAGCGGGATTTCGGCGACAATGACAAGGTGATGGAGCATGACCTTGCCTTTCACCTTGCCGTTGCCAGAGCCTCCAAGAACCCGGTTTTCGAGCTCATTCTCGGCGCCTTCCAGAATGTGACACGCCAGACCTGGCCGATCGGCTGGAAGAGCCGCACATCCGACGCGCAGCGCCATGCCGCTGGTGAACTTCACGTCGCCATCGGACAGGCCATTGCGGCGGGCGACCCGCAAACGGCCTCGACACTGATGGCGCGGCATTTCGATGAAAGCGTGCACGCGCTTCTGGCCGCCGGCATCGCCTGATTTTTCAACGCAGTTCCAGACGGAACACGACCTGCCTCTGGAGGAGACACTTCATGAAAATTACGAAACTCGAGACCGTCCGCGTGGCGGAACGGGCAAACCTGCTCTGGGTTCTGGTTCACACCGATGAGGGCATTACCGGGCTTGGCGAAACCTTCTACGGCGCCGAGACGGTGGAAACCTATGTGCACGAATATATCGCACCCCGTGTGATCGGTCGCGATCCTTTGCAGATCGACCTTCTGGCACAGGACCTCGTCGGTTATCTCGGCTTCCGTTCATCGGGCGCGGAAGTGCGCGGCAATTCGGCCTTCGATATCGCGCTGTGGGATATTTTCGGCAAGGCCACCAACCAGCCGATCGCCCAGCTCCTTGGCGGTTTCAGCCGTAAGGAAATCCGCACCTACAATACCTGCGCGGGCACGGAATACATCAAGAAGGCCACCGGCCAGCAGACGGCAAATTATGGCCTCTCCGGCGGCAAGGATTATGACGACCTGAACGGCTTCCTGCATAGGGCCGACGAGCTTGCCCATTCGCTTCTGGAAGACGGCATCACGGCCATGAAGATCTGGCCTTTCGATGCGGCGGCGGAAAAGACGCGCGGGCAATATATCTCGATGCCGGACCTGAAAAGCGCGCTCGAGCCTTTCGAAAAAATCCGCAAGGCCGTGGGCGACAAGATGGATATCATGGTGGAGTTTCACTCCATGTGGCAGCTTCTGCCCGCCATGCAGATTGCCAAGGCGCTCACCCCCTACCAGACCTTCTGGCATGAAGACCCGATCAAGATGGACAGCCTTTCCAGCCTGACGCGTTATGCCGCCGTTTCGCCGGCCCCGATTTCCGCATCGGAAACGCTGGGTTCCCGCTGGGCTTTCCGCGATCTCTTGGAAACGGGTGCCGCCGGCGTGGTGATGCTTGACATCAGCTGGTGCGGCGGGCTTTCCGAGGCGCGCAAGATCGCCTCGATGGCGGAAGCCTGGCATCTGCCCGTCGCGCCGCATGATTGCACCGGCCCGGTGGTCCTCTGCGCCTCCACGCACCTGTCGCTCAACGCGCCGAATGCACTGGTGCAGGAAAGCGTGCGCGCCTTCTACAAGACCTGGTATCGCGATCTCGTCACCGCATTGCCGGAAGTGAAAAACGGCATGATCACCGTGCCGCCGGGTGCCGGCCTCGGCATGGAGCTGCATCCCGATATCGAAAAGAGCTTCACCGTCAGCCGCCGTTTTTCGGATGCGGCGTCGATCTGATCAGAACAGGTCGCCCTGATCGCTCGGACCAGAGGAAGCCGGTTTTGCCGGCTTCTTTTTTTGCATGGCGACAGCTTCCGTAGACGGTGTCCCCTCTCCCGTCGTGATGGCGGAAACGCGGCCATCGGCAAACTCCATCGACACCACAGCGCCGGAAGCAATGGCGGCGGCGCGGGTCAATGGCCGGTTTTCCTCGTCGCGGATAACGGCATAGCCGCGTTTCAACACGTTCTTGTAGGACAGCGATTCCAAAACGCGATTATGCGCGGCAAGGCCCGAGCGGTTCTGCGCCATACGATGAAGCACGGCGGTATCGGCCCGGCGCGCTGCGGTAACGACCCGTTCCTTCTGTCGCTCCAGCTGGCCGAGCAGGCGGGCGGGAAGCGAACGCAGCGAGGAATCGAAGGCATCGACGCGGCCTTTCCCCTGCAACAGGCGGCGCTCCACCAGGGTTTCGGCGCGGTGCATGCGCTCGGTAATCCGCTGCCTGTGGTGCTTGAGACCATTCAGCAAAGTTTCCGGCCTCAGACCCGAAGCGGAACGTTCGAAGGCACGGCGTTTGTTGAGCGTCGTCATTTCAAGCCCGCGACCGAGACCGCCTGCGGCCTCGTCGAAGCGGCGGCGCGGCAGGGCCAGAAGCTGGTCCAGTGAAGGCAGCGCCCGTACCAGTGCCCGCAGGCCCTGGCGGCGATTGTCCATCTGCCGCGAGACCGAGCCGGAAAGGCGCGCAGCGAGGCCTGAGAGCTGCGCTTCCAGCTCGGCACGAACCGGCACGGCCATTTCGGCAGCCCCAGTCGGTGTCGGCGCACGCACATCGGCGGCGTAGTCGATCAATGTCGTATCGGTTTCATGCCCCACGGCGGAAATCAGCGGGATTTCGCTTTCGGCAGCGGCGCGCACGACGATTTCGTCGTTGAAGCTCCAGAGATCCTCCAGACTGCCGCCACCACGCGCGACGATCAGCACATCGGGCCGCGCAATTTCCCCACCCGGCTGAAGCGCATTGAAACCGCGAATGGCGTTCGCCACTTCCTCGCCCGAGCCTTCACCCTGCACCTTGACCGGCCAGACGACGACGTGGACCGGAAAACGATCCGAAATACGGTGAAGAATATCGCGAATGACAGCGCCCGTCGGCGAGGTGACGACGCCGATGACATGCGGCATGAAGGGCAGACGGCGCTTGCGCTCCGGATCGAACAGCCCCTCCGCCGCCAGACGTCGGCGGCGATCTTCGAGAAGCGCCATCAGCGCGCCGGCGCCGGCCGGCTCCAGGCTTTCTATGACGATCTGATATTTCGACGAGCCGGGGAAGGTGGTCACCTTGCCGGTGGCGATGACTTCCATGCCCTCTTCCGGGCGGAACTTCAGCCGCGAAAACGTGCCTTTCCAGATCACCGCATCGATGCGGGCGCGATCATCCTTCAGCGAAAAATAGGCGTGACCCGACGAATGTGGGCCGCGATAGCCAGAAATCTCGCCACGCACCCGCACCTGATCGAAAGCCGTTTCCACCGTTCGCTTGATGGAACCCGACAGTTCGGACACCGAGAACTCGGCAAGATTGCTCAATGCGGCATGGGAGAAGATATCGCTCATGGCTGTTTGTAACCAAAACCCGTCGATTCGGAAATGCCGGTACGGGCCTGCCCTATTTTAACGGCGATGAAACCATATCCTCAACTAACGAGTTAGGAAAATAGGGAACGGAGGAGAAAACAAGGGTTCGTTAGGGAAGAAGACGTTACGTCTTGTCCCAAGCCCGGCAACCAAAGAGGAGGCGGCATCATGATTTTTCTTACCGCCACAGTGCTCGGCGTAACCGCAGTTGCGTTGCGTTCGGTCTTCAGCATCATCTTCATCTGCATGATGATTATTGGCGCCTATGGTGTCGCAATGATGATTTCTTCTACGGCCGTACCTCTGACGTCGCTTCTGCTGGCCCTTGCCGGATACAATTTCGGCGTCGTGGGTGTCGTTATCAGCCTTCTGGTGCTGCAGCGCCCCCGCTCCACTCAGCCGACGCTTTAACAGCTGGCCGCCTTGAGGCTTTCCCACTTTGCGCTGACCGAGATTTACGGACTGGCCGTTGACCTTGCCGTCACCTCTCTGCTGATTTTTTACATCGATATCGACCCGCTTGCCGCCCGGCTGCCCGGCGCTGCGGCAGGGCTCGCAGTGAGCTGGCAGATGAACCGGTCGAAGGGCGATCAATCCGGCAAGGTGAGCGGATTTCTGACGAATACCGTCACACTCACGTCCCGCATCGTCAGCGTCGGGCTTTTCGCACTGCTGCAATGGCGCAACCCGCTGGTACAGCCACTCTTCCCGCTTGCCTTTTCGGCGCTCGCAGCATTGGTACTGGCACTTTACGGGTACAGGCGGCTGCAGAAGCAGGGTGTGGATAGCGACTAAACCGTTTCCCAACCATCCTTCTTGCCCGCCCGGTAGATGGCGTCGATGAAAAGCTGGTTCTTCCGCGAATTTTCCAGCGTGACGACTTCGCCTTCGCCCTTTGCCGCGCGGGCGAAAGCCTCTGCTTGCAGCTTATATTGGCGGCTGTCCTGAAACCGGAAGATCTGCGACTGGTTATGGACCTGATTGGTCAATTCGATCTCTTCCGCACCCCAGCGATTGGCGTTGAAGGGAGATTTGACCTCGATGTACCCGTCTGTGCCGTGGAAAACCATCAGCTGGCGGGCGGCAAGCTGGGTCGCCAGATAGAAGCTCAGTTCGAAACCACCGAAATCGGCCCTGACGCTGGAATAGATATCCGTGCCGAAATCCTTGTCGCGCTCGACGCTCGCCTGGACGCGCTTCGGCTCGGCACCCGTGGCAAAGCGGGTGACGATGGTCGGGTAAACGCCAATATCCGGCAAGGCCCCACCGCCCAGTTCGGGAATATTGCGCATATTGCCGGGATCGCGATTGAAGTAGCTGAAAGCGCCCTGCACGTGTTTCAGCGTTCCGATCGCGCCCGAGGCCAGCAATTCCTTTACCTTCGCCCAGACCGGGGAGTAGGTGACCATGAAGGCCTCCGATATGACAACGCCGTTGCGATCCCGCGCGGCGATGAGGGCGTCGATCTCCTCGGCCTTCAGGGCAATCGGCTTTTCGCAGAGAACATGCTTGCCGGCATCGGCCGCCTTGATCGTCCATTCCACATGTTGCGCGGTGGGAAGCGGAATATAGACGGCATCGATCACATCCGATGCCAGCATCTCTTCATAGGAGCCGAAGGCATGGGGAGCTGAAAAACGGTCGGCAACCGTACGGGCCTTGGCGTGATCGCGACTGGCGATGGCCGTGACCACGCAGTTCTTCGCATCCTGTATCGCCGGGATGACCTGATCCTGAGCGATTTTCGCCGTTGAAACTATTCCGAAGCGCAGCATCCCGTTCTCCCACTCTGCAATGTCTGCGAAACTTATCATTGTCGGGCAGTCTGGCAAGCCACGCGAGACATGGCTGCGATAGTGGTGGCCGGATTTGTCCTGCCTTTGTCGGTTTGCCTGCTTTTCCCCCATCTGTATTGGGTGAATTATGCTATGCATGAACCCAATGGAGAACCACAAAATGTCCTCTTCTCAGACGGCCCTTCTTGTCATCGATGTTCAGGAATCCTTCCGGCATGCGCCCTATTTCGAAGAAAGCGGACTGGCTGCCTATCTGGAAAAGCAGCAGGCACTGATCGACGGCGCCAAGGCGGCGGGAATTCCCGTCGTGCAGATCTTCCACGTCGATGGCGACCGGGCCTTCGCAAAGGAAAGCGGTTACATCCGCGCGCTGGAAGGTGTACGGATCAGCCCTGATGTCACCTTCCACAAGAACCGTCACTCCGCTTTTGCCGGCACCGGCCTCGAAATCTGGCTGACGCAGAAGGGCATCAACCGGCTGATCGTCTCCGGCATCCGCACCGAACAATGCTGCGAAACCACGACCCGGCACGCTTCGGACCTCGGCTACAGCGTCGATTACGTTACCGAGGCGACGCTCACCTTTCCGATGACGCATGCTTCCGGCACCGTATTCAGCCCGGACGATATCCGTAAACGGACGGAACTGGTGCTCGCCGGCCGCTTCGCCCGGATCACGACCGTCGATGGAGTGCTGGCAGGCGCGAAAGAGGCGGCCTGATGGAGAAAGGCGGCACACGCATCATCCCCTTTTATACGCTTGTGCCGCCGCATGCGCTGCTGCTGGACATTGCGGGTCCGCTGGAAGTGATCCGTTATGCCAACGGGGAACAGAAGAATATCCATTTCGACTGCCGCTACATCGCCGCGCATGACCAACAGCAATCCTCCATCGGCCTTGGGCTTTGCGGGTTGGAAAGCCTTCCCGAGAGCCTGCCGGAAAATGCGTTCCTGGTGGTTTCCGGCAGCACTTCGCGCTTCGACAACGAGCCGGAGACACGCCGCGAGCGGCAGGGGCTGGCGGCATGGCTGCGCCGCACGGTGCGCGCCGACACCACGGTCGTCTCCATTTGCTCCGGCGCACTGCTGGCTGGCGAGGCCGGGCTTTTCGACGGGCGGAACTGTACAACGCATGCCGATTGCGTCGAAGCGCTACGCCGCATCGCGCCCCTCTCCCAGGTGGCCGAAAACCGCCTTTTCGTTGAGGATGACAACCGCTTTTCAAGTGCCGGTATTTCCACCGGCATCGACCTCATGCTGCATGTGGTTTCCCGGCTGACATCCCCGGCGGTCGCGGCGCGCATTGCCAAAACAATGGTCGTTTATCTCAGGCGCAGCGGCAATGATCCGCAAATCTCCCCCTGGCTTACCGGCCGCAACCACATTCACCCCGCCATTCACCGGGTTCAGGACCGGGTGATGGCCGAGCCGGCCCGAGACTGGTCGCTGGAGCGGCTGGCCGATATTGCAGCACTCAGCGAAAGGCATCTGTCCCGCCTGTTTCGCGAGCATACCGGCATCAGCGTCATCGACTACGTCAACCTGATGCGGGTCAATCTCGCCCGAGACATTCTTGCCAACAGCCGTCTCGATATGGAAGCAATCGCCGAGAGGGCAGGCTTTGCCTCCGCCCGGCATTTGCGGCGCGTGTGGCAACAGCACAATCGCCTCCCGCCCAGCCACTATCGCGGCCTTCAGGCCTGATCTCAGCCGCTTTTGCCTTTTGCCTGATGAATGCCATCAAAGGAATTGAATGGTTATGCCGGCAAGCAGTTGCTAACCTTGCCGCAAAGACAGCAACAGGAGCATTTCCCGTGGAAAAACGAAGCCTTGGCCGCACCGGCCTCTCCATCGCCCCGATCGTCTTCGGCGGCAACGTGTTCGGCTGGACAGCGGACGAAAAGACTTCCTTTGCCCTGCTCGATGCATTTTTCGACGCCGGGTTCAACGCCATCGACACGGCAGACGTTTATTCCGCCTGGGTGGACGGGCATGAGGGCGGCGAGTCCGAGGCCATCATCGGCAAATGGCTGAAACAGTCGAGCGTCAAGCGCGAAGATGCGGTGATCGTCACCAAGGTCGGCTTTGACAATCGCGGCCAGAAGACCGGCCTCAGCGCCAAATGGATCGCAGAAGCTGTCGAGGCCTCGCTGAAGCGGCTGCAAACCGACTATATCGACCTTTATCTCGCCCATAAGCCGGATGCGGACGTGCCGCTGGAGGAGACGCTTGCCGCCTTCGCAAAGCTGAAGGAACAGGGAAAAATCCGCGCCATCGGCTGCTCCAACTATTCGGCGAGCCAGCTTCAGGAAGCACTGGATACGGCTGCGAAAAACGATCTGCCCCGTTATGACGTGCTGCAGCCGGAATATAATCTCTACAACCGCGCGGATTTCGAAGGTCCGCTTGCCGATCTTTGCGTCGCCCAGGAAATTGGCGTCATCAATTATTACAGCCTCGCGGCGGGGTTCCTCACCGGGAAATATCGCGCCAAGGCCGATACGGAAGGCGTGGCCCGCAGCTACCGCGTGGGTGAATATGTCAACACGCGCGGCCTTGCCGTTCTGGGCGCCATGGATGCGGTTGCCGTGGAAACCGGGGCCAAGCTTGCCGATATCGCGCTCGCTTGGCTGTTGCGGAAGAAGGCCGTGACGGCGCCGATCGCCAGCGCCACCAGCCTGTCGCAACTCGAGAGCTTCAAGCGCGCCGTCGATCTGAAGCTGACGGATGAGATGATGACGCTGCTCGACAAGGCGGGCGCGTAACATGGATCTTGCAATTCGCGATGCGCAGCCGGCTGACCGGGCGGAATGGCTGCGCCTGTGGAATGACTATCTCGCCTTCTATGAGGTGCAGCTTGCCGAGGAGGTGACGGACCATACGTGGGCACGTATCCTCGATCCGGCGTCACGCGTTTCCATGCGCGTTGCTCTTCTCGGCGACAGGATGGCGGGCTTCGCCATCCATCATTATCACGACTCCACCTGGGTGAAGACGCCCGACTGCTACCTTGAGGACCTGTTCGTGGACGGCGCGATCCGCGGCAAGGGAACGGGCCGCGCGTTGATGGACGACCTCATCGCCATCTGCGCTGAAAAAGGCTGGTCACGGCTCTACTGGAACACAGACGAAAACAACCACCGCGCCCAGAAGCTCTACGACAGCTACGTGAAAAGCGATGGTCACATCCGCTATCGCATCAAATTCTGATCACCCCCTGAAGCGGAAGAAATCCACGAAAGCCCTCAGCGCCGGCCTCATCTGCCGGCGCGAGGGATAATAGATGTAAAAACCGTCAAACGGCGCGCACCAGTCCTCCAGCACACGGACAAGCCTGCCCTCCCTGATGTCATCCTCGACACGCTGCTCGAAAACGAAGGCAAGCCCTGCCCCGTCGATGGCCGCCCGGCGAATGAGGCTCTGGTCCGACAGGATCAGCGGCCCCTGCACATCCACCACCAGTGGCTTGCCGTTCTTCTCCAGTTCCCAGCGATAGATAAGGCCGCTGGCGAAACGCCGGCGAATGCAGCGATGCCGGATGAGATCCCTTGGATCTTCCGGCGGTGGATTCTCTGCGAAATAGGAGGGCGCGCCAACAATCGCACCGCGCCATGCACCGCTCGCTTTCACCGCAACCATATCCGCATCGAGATGCTCCCCGAGCCGCAGGCCCGCATCGAAACCTTTCGCGACGATATCTTCGAAGCGATCATCCGTGGAGATTTCGAGTGAAATATCGGGATAGAGCCGCAGGAACTCGCCCAGCCGGGGCACGATGAGGTCCTCGGCGGCAAGCCGCGGCAGGGTGATACGCAAGGGGCCAGCCGGTCTTCCGCCATGCTCGGCAAGTGTCTCGATGACCGTGTCGATATCCGCAAGTGCCGGCCCCAGTGTTTCGAGAAGCCGCCTTCCCTCCTCTGTCGGCGAAACGCTGCGGGTGGTACGATGAAGCAGACGCAGGCCAAGGCTTGCCTCAAGCGACGATACCGCATGGCTGACGGCGGAGGGTGCGATGGCGAGTTCCGCCGCAGCCTTGCGGAAGCTGCGGCCTTCGGCAACGGCGGCGAGAACGGCCAGCTGGGAGAGTTGCACACGGTTCATTGTTCTAAATGATAGAACAACCCAAACGGATTTGCAGCGATTATTTTTGCCGCCATGAGACGCTATTTTCTCATCACGCCCTTAGCAATGGGCGGTTCCTTTGGAAGGACGAACAGATGAAAAAAAGAACCCTTGGAAACAGCCTTTCCGTTTCTTCGCTTGGCCTCGGCTGCATGGGCATGACCCATGCCTATAGCCCGACCGGCGATGAGAGCAGCGCAATTGCAACGTTGCACCGCGCCGTCGAACTCGGCGTCACCTTTTTCGATACGGCGGAGGTTTATGGGCCGTACAACAATGAAATCCTCGTCGGCAAAGGCTTGAAGCCCTATCGCGACAAGGTGGTCATTGCCACCAAGTTCGGTTTCAAAATCGACGCGAGCAAACCCGCAGGCCAGATGATGGTGGGCACGGACAGCCGCCCGGAAAATGTGCGCGCCGTTGCCGAAGCCTCCCTCAAACGCCTTGGCGTCGACGTCATCGACCTGTTCTATCAGCATCGCGTCGATCCTGAGGTTCCGATCGAAGATACGGTGGGGGCCATGGCGGAACTGGTCCGGCAGGGCAAGGTGAAACACCTCGGCCTTTCGGAAGCGAGTGCCGAAACACTTCGCAAGGCACACGCCGTTCATCCGATCGCGGCCATACAGAGCGAATATTCGCTGTGGACCCGCGATGTGGAGGAAAACGGCGTGTTGGAAACCTGCCGCGAACTTGGCATCGGTTTCGTCCCCTTCAGCCCGCTTGGGCGCGGTGCCCTGACGGGGGCGCTGAAGTCGCTCGACGGCCTTGCATCCGACGATTTCCGCCGCGGCCTGCCGCGCTTCCAAAGTGAAAACTTCGATGCCAATCTGGCGCTCATCAAGCTTCTGGAAGACATGGCTGCCGAAAAGGGTGTTACCGCCGGGCAGCTGGCGCTCGCCTGGGTGCTGGCGCAAGGCGACTTCATAGTGCCCATTCCCGGCACGACAAAAATCGCCAATCTGGAGAAGAACGTCGCAGCGGCGGATGTTTCGCTGACGGCGGATGAAGCCGCAAGCCTCGGAGCGCTGCTTTCCCCGGCAAAGGTCGCCGGCGCACGCTATCCCGAGCGTATGTCGCAGATGGCCAACCGTTAAAAACAAAAAGCCGCGGCATTTGCCGCGGCTTTTTTATTCCGTCATCCGTTTTCAGGCGCGCAGAACGCCGCCCGTCGATTTCTCGACATTGCCAACGATCTTGGCGGTCAGCGCCTCAAAGTCCTCGTCCGTCAGCGTCTTGTCGACCGGCTGGATCTGAACCTCGATGGCGACGGACTTGCGGTTTTCGCCAAGCGATGCACCTTCGAAAACGTCAAAGACGTTGACACCGGTGATCAATTTGCGATCAGCGCTTGTTGCGGCCTTGATGATGGCGCCCGCTTCGACCGACTTGTCGACCACGAAGGCGAAGTCGCGCTTGACTGCCTGGAAAGGCGAGAGTTCAAGTGCGGGCTTGGTGCGGGTCGCCTTCTTCTTCGGCTCCGGCATGGCGTCGAGATAGATCTCGAAACCGCTATAGACACCGGAAACATCCAGCTCTGACAGCGTCTTCGGGTGGAATTCACCGAAATAACCGAGCACGACCTTCGGACCCATCTTGATGGTGCCGGAGCGGCCGGGGTGATACCAGCCGGGACCGCCGGCTTCGATCTGCACATTGGCCATGGGCAGGCCGCAGGCTTCCAGCACCGCCAGCGCATCGGCCTTGGCGTCATAGACATCCACCGGCTTGCCACCGCCCTTGACAGTGTTGGACCACATGCGGCCGCTGCCTGCGAGCGAGGCCGTGCCACGGCGAACACCGCCGGCCACACGCCGCTGGGTTTCCGGCGTATCGCCCTCATAGGTGCCGGAGACCTCGAAGATCGCCACGTCGCCATGGCCCTTGTCGGCATTGCGCTGTGCTGCGGTCAAAAGGCCCGGCAGCAGCGAAGGACGCATGTCCGACATATCGGCTGCGATGGGATTGGCCAGCTTCAGAGCGGGGGAACCGCCACCGAAAAGCTTCGCCTGGGCTTCCGGAATGAAGGACCACGTGACGGCTTCCAGCATGCCACGGCTTGCCAGCGCACGGCGCGCGGTGCGGGTGCGGATCTGCAGCGTCGTCAGAATGCGGCCGTTGACAGCACCGAAGCTTTCCAGCGGCTCCGGCTTGATGTTGTCGACGCCATGGATGCGCATGACTTCTTCGACCAGATCGGCCTTGCCATCGACGTCAGGACGCCACGACGGCACGGTGACGGACACGCGTTCGCCCGTTCCCTCCACGCCAAAACCGAGGCCTTTGAGAATGGTGAGGCTCTCTTCCGCCGAGACTTCCAGACCCGTCAGGCGCTTCACTTCCGCCAGCGAAAAATCAACGACCTTTGCCTGGTGGCCCTTATAACCGACGACCTTGGCTTCGCCGGCGACGCCGCCACACAGTTCCAGAACCAGTTCGGTGGTGCGTTCCAGACCCGGAACCATATATTCCGGATCGACGCCACGCTCGAAACGATAACGCGCATCGGTGATGATGCCGAGCGAACGGCCGGTCTTGGCGATGTTGATCGGATCCCAAAGGGCAGACTCGATCAATACGTCAACGGTGTTTTCGTCGCAGCCGGAATGTTCACCGCCCATGACGCCGCCGATCGACTCCAGGCCCTTTTCGTCGGCGATGACGACATTGTTCGGGCCAAGCTTGTATTCGCGCTGGTCGAGCGCGAGGATCGTCTCACCCTCCTTTGCCCGGCGGACCGTGAGATCGCCCTTGACCTTGGCGGCGTCGAAGACGTGCATCGGCCGGCCCTGATCGAAGGTCATGTAGTTGGTGATATCAACAAGCGCATTGATGGGACGCAGGCCGATCGCCATCAGGCGCTGCTGCATCCACTTGGGGCTCGGACCGTTCTTCACGCCGCGCACGATGCGCAGCGAAAAGCCGGGGCAGAGCGCCGCATCGTCCAGCTCAAGCTTCACGTCGACCGGGGTTGCGCCTTCGATCTTGAAGGACGGCAGGGGTCTCGTTTTCAGCTTGCCGAGACCGGAAGCAGCGAGATCGCGGGCAATACCGTAGATCGAGGTGCAATCCGGGCGGTTCGGGGTCAGGTTGATTTCGATGACCGGATCGTCGAGCCCGGCATAGGTAGCGAAGGAGGTGCCGACCGGCGCATCTTCCGGCAGGTCGATGATGCCGTCGTGATCGTCGGAAATGTTCAGCTCCTTTTCGGAGCACATCATGCCATGGCTTTCGACGCCGCGTATCTTGCCAATGGCCAGCGTGACATCGATGCCCGGAACATACATGCCCGGACGCGCGAGCGCGCCGACGAGGCCGGCGCGTGCATTCGGCGCACCGCAGACGATCTGCACCGGCTTGCCGTCACCGGCATCGACCATCAGCACCTTGAGGCGGTCGGCCTCAGGATGTTTCTCGGCGGAAACGACCTTGGCGATGACGAAAGGCTTGTAGGCCGCCTTGTCGTCGACGCCCTCGACTTCGAGGCCAATCGCCGTCAACCGCTCGCAAATCTCGTCCAGCGTCGCATCCGTTTCGAGATGCTCTTTCAGCCAGGAAAGAGTGAATTTCATGTCTTTGCTCCTTGGCTAACCGGATTAAACGCTCAAACCGCCGAACAGCGTCGGCATGTCGAGCGGGCGGAAGCCGTAGTGGTTCATCCAGCGGACATCGGCGTTGAAGAAATCGCGCAGGTCCGGCATGCCGTATTTCAGCATGGCGATGCGGTCGAGGCCCATGCCCCAGGCAAAGCCCTGATATTCATCGGGGTCCAGCCCACCGGCGCGCAGCACATTCGGGTGCACCATGCCGCAGCCGAGGATTTCCATCCAGTCGTTGCCTTCACCGAACTTGACGATGGGGCCGGAACGATCACACTGGATATCCACCTCGAAGCTCGGCTCCGTGAAGGGGAAGAAGGACGGGCGGAAGCGCATGACGACACTGTCGACCTCGAAGAAGGTCTTGCAGAATTCTTCCAGAATCCAGCGCAGATTGCCGACATGCGCCTTCTTGTCGATGACAAGGCCTTCGACCTGATGGAACATCGGCGAATGGGTGGCGTCGGAATCCTGACGGTAGGTCTTGCCGGGAATGACGATGCGGATCGGCGGCTTCTGGCTTTCCATGGTGCGGATCTGCACCGGCGAGGTGTGGGTGCGCAGCACCTTGCGCTCGCCGTTTTCATCCGGCTGGAAGAAGAACGTGTCGTGCATCTCGCGGGCCGGATGGCCTTCGGGAAAATTCAGCGCCGTGAAGTTGTAGTAATCGGTCTCGATGTCCGGACCCTCGGCGATCGAGAAACCCATATCCGCGAAGATCGCGGTGATCTCGTCGACGATCTGGCTGATGGGATGAATACGGCCGCGCTCGGCCGGCGACTGGCGAACCGGCAGGCTGACATCCAGCGTTTCCGCCTTCAGGCGGGCGGCAATGGCGGCATCCTTCAGGCCGTTCTTGCGTTCGCCGATGAGGTCGGTGATTTCGGTCTTCAGCTGGTTGATGGCAGCGCCCCGGGTCTGGCGCTCTTCCGGCGTCATCGATCCCAGCGTCTTCAGAAGCTCTGAAACCGAGCCCTTCTTGCCAAGCGCGGAGACGCGCACGGCTTCGATGGCCGGCTCATCGGCAGCGGCGGCGATCTCCGACATCAGTTGCGATTTCAAGGTATCAAGTTCAGTCATCTTTTCCTGCCTTGCCGGTATTTTTAACAGCGGCTTCGGGGTTCACAGCATTCATCAGATAGTCGGTCGCCATGATAAAGCGTCGCAGATCACTACCCATCCGCACGCGCCCGATCAACCGGGCAACCGGTAAAAAACGCCCCAGAATACCGGTCAGACGGCACAATTCTTCCAGCGCCCGTGGCGGGGCGTTTTCGCGCCAGCGGGCAAAGGCCGCATCGCAGGTTTTCGGCGCATCGCAGGCCCGGGTCGCGACCTGTAAAAACAGCAGCCAGACATCGCGCGCCTGCGCCGTCTCAAGCGGCATGACCTCCTGCGGGCGCTCCTCGAAATCCATGAAGCCTATGCGCCCATCCTGGATAAAGAAGTCGCGCACATGCGGCCGTCCGTGGCAAAGGCCCGCCGCATGCAACTCGCCGAGCGCTTCGGCGGATTTCACCAGTAAGGCGTCATGCTCCACGGGCGTTGCGACCTTCATCGCGTCCATGCGCTCCATCACGGTCGGGCCGACATCTCCCAGCACGACCGCCGTCAGCGAGGAATAGATGACGGGAGGCACAAGGAAACCCCGCGCCTTGAAGACGTGAAGCGTTTCAAGTTCGCGGCGCATCAGGCCTGCACCGTCAAGCGGCGGAGAAGGTCGCATGAAGGTGTAAGGCAGCAGTTTGGCGAGAAATGTCTGCAGCTTTATCCACCAGGACGGCGTTTCCGTGCCCTGGCGCTTGATCCAGACGGTCGTTGTGGAAAGCTCGAGTTTCTGCACCCGTCGCTCGCTCTTGAGCAGAGCCTGCATCAGGGCCGCGATATCGCCATCTTCAAGATGGACGTGGAAACCCTTCACTTTTTCCGCCTCGCTTGCGGCAACCACCATTTTTACCCCCAGGAATTTGCCGACCGAAACCCGGCCAGATGCTCCACCCTTTTTCTTTGATCCGTATGCACGGTGCTTGCACGCCCTGCCGGAACTGCCGTGGATTCCAAAAAATAAAAAACCCGCGCCGGAGAACCGGCGCGGGTTTCAAATGAACAACAGATTGTCCGCGCCGTAATTACTTTACAGCGGTTTCAAACTCGTTGGCCGTACCAGCATCCTTGAGGTACTCAAGCGCCTTCTTCGCTGCTTCAACGAGCGCGCCGAATGCTGCCGGCTCATGGATAGCCATGTCGGACAGAACCTTGCGGTCGACTTCGATGCCAGCCTTGTTCAGGCCATCGATGAAGCGGCCGTAGGTCAGGCCGAATTCGCGAACAGCAGCGTTGATACGCTGGATCCACAGAGCGCGGAAGTTGCGCTTGTTGACCTTGCGGTCGCGGTAAGCGTACTGCTTGGAACGATCCACGGCAGCCTTTGCTGCGCGGATGGTGTTCTTGCGGCGGCCGTAGAAGCCCTTGGCTGCCTTGAGTGTCTTGGTGTGCTTGGCGCGGGAAGTTACGCCACGTTTTACGCGTGCCATGTCATGATCTCCTTAAAGTGTCCAAAAGTGCGGAAAAGTCTCAGAGACCGTTCGGCAGGTAGTTCTTGACGACCTTCTTGCCGTCAGCTTCGGCGAGAACCATGGTTCCACGCGCGTCGCGAATGAACTTGTTGGTACGCTTGATCATGCCGTGGCGCTTACCGGCGGCGGCTGCAACAACCTTGCCGGTAGCGGTGATCTTGAACCGCTTCTTTGCAGCGGACTTCGTCTTCATCTTGGGCATTTTGCTACTCCGTTTTTTGTATCGAAACAGGCAGACGAGGCCTATTTCAAGCTATTCAGGAACGGCCTCGGCATGCCCTGCCGGACCGTTCGGACGCGCGCTTATAACCGCAGTCGGCTAAAAGCGCAACGGGGAATGAGAATTTCCCCTTGCGGTGGGATACGCGCCAGTGATGTGAACGCGTAAAAAGATTATTTCGGGGCGAGAACCATCATCATCTGACGGCCTTCCAGCTTCGGCTCGGCTTCAACCTTGGCAATTGCCTGGGTGTCTTCCTTCACCTGAAGGAGAAGCTTCATGCCAAGTTCCTGGTGAGCCATTTCGCGGCCACGGAACTTCAGCGTTACCTTCACCTTGTCGCCTTCGTCAAAGAACCGGTTCATCGCCTTCATCTTCACGTCATAGTCATGCGTGTCGATGTTGGGGCGCATCTTGATTTCCTTGACCTCAACGATCTTCTGTTTCTTGCGCGCCTCGGCCGCCTTCTTCTGGGTCGAGTATTTCAGCTTGCCGAGATCGAGGATCTTGCATACCGGCGGTTCAGCGTTCGGCGAAATCTCAACGAGATCGAGACCAGCCTCCTCCGCCATCTTCAAAGCCTGATCCGTCGGCATGCTACCGAGGTTCTGGCCTTCTTCATCAATAAGCTGAACTCTGGGAACCCGAATTTCCCGGTTGGAGCGCGGCCCCTCCTTGACGGGGGCATCGGCTTTGAAAGGTCTGCGAATGGTCGTATTCTCCTGATCTGTTTCTGGATCACGTCAGCAAAAAACAGCTTGTTTGGTACAAGCGGCGGAAATGTCGTTATTGCCGTGGCGAAGTCAATAGCATATCTGCCCGAAAAGATCACCTGTTGCCACGGTTTTTGCAAATACGCCGCCGATATTGCACGAAAATCAGGAGAATTGCATATACATGACCGAACAAGCCGCTGAATTCCTGCACGTAGGGGTGGGCGACGATGCCCGCAACATCGCCTTTCTCCATCGCCCGGCGGCTTCGGGCGGGAACATGCCCATGCTTGTCTGGCTCGGCGGCTATCGTTCCGACATGACCGGAACCAAGGCGGTGGAACTCGATCGCTTTGCGGCGGAAAACGGCCTTGCCTGCCTGCGGCTCGATTATTCCGGCCACGGCGCTTCCGGCGGTGACTTCAGGAAGGGCACCATCTCAAGATGGCTGGAAGAAGCAATTGCCGTGGTGCGGGCGAAGGCGCCATCGCACGTCATTCTTATCGGCTCTTCGATGGGCGGCTGGATTGCGCTGCGCATGGTCGAGGAGTTGCGCAAGATGGGTGGCGCGCCCTCCGTCGCAGGGCTGGTCCTCATTGCGCCCGCGCCCGATTTCACTGCAGAACTGATAGAGCCGAGCCTGAGCAATGCTGAAAAGGCGTCGCTGGAGGAAAGGGGCTACTTCGAGGAACATTCGGAATACAGCCCCGAGCCCAACATCTTCACGCGCGCGCTGATGGAAGACGGAAAGCAGAACCGCGTTCTGACGGGCATCATCACCACCGGATGCCCCGTTCACATCCTCCAGGGCATGCGCGATCCGGATGTGCCCTATCAGCATGCGCTAAAGCTCATGGAACATCTCCCGGCGGATGATGTCGTCCTGACCCTTATCCGCGATGGCGACCACCGGCTTTCCCGGCCGCAGGATATCGACAGGATGCTGGCCGCGGTCAAAGCCCTTGCAATATAGGCATTTGCGCAACGCTCTTAACCATATTCAACGAGTCTTGCGCATCGCCGATTGCTAATGATTGACTCAAGCCCCCCATCCCTCTTAACTTTTCGTTAAGAATTTAAGGGACGGGTTTCATGATGAACGCACCGCTGGCGCGTGCGCTGCTGTCTGCAGTTGCCGCCGGGCTAATGACTGCTGCTTCCGCCATGGCGGAAACCAAGGGAAGCCCTTCCATGGTGACGGGCGGAATTACATCCCAGCCGATCGGCCATTATGAGTTCTGTCAGAAATATGCGGACGAGTGCAACATTCGCAGCAAGATGACGCCGCCGCCGCGCGTTACCGACTATGGCTGGGGTGTGGTTCGCGAGATCAACACCTCCGTCAACACCACCGTCGTCGCCATGACCGACCAGGAAATCTACGGCAAGGACGAAGTGTGGGAATATCCGACGACCGCAGGCGACTGCGAAGATTTCGTGCTGCTGAAGCGCAAGAAGCTGATCGAGCGCGGTTTCTCCGTTGCCGACCTCTTGATCACCGTCGTGCGCAAGCCGGACGGTGAAGGCCATGCCGTGCTGACGCTCCGCACGACCGATGGCGATTACATTCTCGACAATCTCACCGACGATGTGAAGCTCTGGACCGACACCAACTACACCTATCTGAAGCGGCAGGCGTCCTTCAATACGGGTCGCTGGGTCTCCATCGAGGATGGCCGCGACGTTCTGGTTGGCGCGCTGCGCTGATCGGCTGGAAAACCTCGCCTCCGTCATCCTCGGGCTTGACCCGAGGATTCACGATTTCATTGGCTTATGGATTCTCGGGTCAAGCCCCAGAATGACGTCGCGTTTTAGGCAAGGATGTGATCCGACAAGCCTCGGCCGTTATTCTCGCAGCCTTTCCAGCTCTCACCCGTTGCCGATGATGATACCGGCGGCGAGCACCAGCGAGCCGCCGAGCACCACCTGAAACACTGCCCGCAGGAACGGCGTTTCCATGAAACGGTTCTGAATGAAAGCGATGGCCCAGAGTTCCACGAAAACGACGATGGCGGCAATCGCCGTAGCCGTCCAGAAATGCGGAATGAGATAGGGAAGCGCATGGCCAAGGCCGCCGACGGCCGTCATGATGCCCGAGGCGAAACCGCGCTTTACCGGAGAGCCACGGCCGGAAAGCTTGCCATCGTCATGGGCAGCCTCGGTGAAGCCCATGGAAATACCCGCACCAACGGAGGCGGAGAGGCCGATCAGAAAGGTCTGCCAGGTATCCTGCGTGGCAAAGGCGGCGGCAAAGATTGGCGCCAGTGTGGAGACCGAGCCATCCATCAACCCCGCAAGGCCCGGCTGCACATAGGTCAGAAGAAATTGCCGTTTTGCGGTTTCCGCCTCTTCGGTCTTGCCGTTTTCGTCGAGATGTTTCTCTTCCAGCATCTGCGCGATGTCTTCGTGGCCACGCTCGGCCTCAGCCAGATCGCCCAGCAGCTTGCGCGTTGAAGCATCGCTGGTGCGCTTCACCGCCTCATCGTAGAAACGGATCGCCTGGGCTTCCATCAATTCGGCCTGTGCGCGAATTTTCTCGAGCGACAGGTTCTTTACGAGCCAGTCCGGCGTGCGCTCGTAAAATCCGCGCACATGCTCGCGCCGGATCAGCGGGATCGTTTCTCCGAAGCGGCGGCGATGCATGTCGATCAGCACGTTACGATGCTGCTGCTCAACCTCGGCCATGTCGTCGAAGACCTTTGCGGATTGCGGAAATTGCGCACGCAGATGATCGGCATAGGAGCGGTAAATGCGGGAATCATCCTCTTCGGATGAAATGGCGAGCGCCAGGATTTCCTGTTCACCAAGGGAGGAAAAAGGACGTTTGGACAGGGAAAAAAGACTGCGGAACATGACTGAAACCTTTTTAGAATAATTCTAAATACATCTGGATCGCGTCACGATCAAGCTTTTTAGAATAATTCTAATGGGCCAAAGGGTCGCATTGCGGATGGCGATGGAGCGACGTAAATTCACTGAAAAGGAAGCACGATGCAGGACCAGATCGCAGCAAGAGCCGCACACAATGCGGAAATTCGAGACAGGGCGGAAAAGGCCATGGCAGAGATCGGCGTTAATGCCGCTTTCATCGACCTGCTGGTGGAGACATTTTACGGCCGCGTTCTCAACCATCCCACACTCGGCCCTGTCTTCGACGCACGGCTTGCCGGACGCTGGCCAGAGCACATGGCCAGAATGAAACAGTTCTGGAGTGGCGTCGCCTTCAAGAACGGCAGTTATGGCGGCAAACCGGTGCAGGCGCATCTTGGCGTAAATGGCATGTCGGCCGAGCTTTTCCCGCAATGGCTCACGTTATTCTCCGCTACGCTTGACGATATCGCGCCGAGCCGACAGGCCCATGACTGGTTCATGGAAACGGCGCAACGCATCGCCAGAAGCCTGACGCTTTCGCTGTTTTACAATCCGGCGATGGACGACCCGGCGTTAAAGCGTACCCATCCGTAACGACGCCTGGACGGTGGCCACAGGAGAGACGTGATCGCGTGCCAAAGCAGCAACCCAAAAGTGTTGCAGGAGACCGCGCAGGTTTCGAACATTCCCTCTTGATGGCCGCAAGGATAAATGTTTAGTAGCCAGCGGGAGGCGTACCGTGCGGTTCGCCTATAATATGCAGACATAGCAGGGCTTATCGACATGGATCGCAGATCATTTATCCGCAAGGCGGGCGCTGTTGGCGCCGGTGTTACCGCAACGGCACTGGCCGCCCCGGCCATTGCGCAGGAAAACCCAAAAATCACCTGGCGCATGACGTCGTCCTTCACCAAGGGCCTCGACATTCTTTTCGGCGCGGGCCAGATCGTCGCCGATCATGTCAAGGAAGCCTCAGGCGGCAACTTCGTCATCCAGCATTTCGCCGGTGGCGAAATCGTGCCGGCGTTGCAGGCGGCGGATGCGGTGACGGCCGGAACCGTCGAAATGGCGCATACCTGCTCCTATTATTATGTCGGCAAGGACCCGACCTTCGCGCTTGGTACTTCGGTTCCCTTCGGTCTCAATGCGCGCCAGACAAATGCCTGGTTCAACCAGGCGGGCGGCAACGAGCTGCTGAATGAGTTCCTCGCCCAGCACAACATCTACTCGATCCTTCTCGGCAATACCGGTGCCCAGATGGGCGGCTGGTTCCGCAAGGAAATCAACACCATCGACGACCTGAAGGGTCTGAAGATGCGCATTGCCGGCCTGACCGGCCAGGTGATGCAGAAGGTTGGCGTGACACCGCAGCAGATCGCTGGCGGCGATGTTTATGCCGCTCTGGAAAAGGGCACGATCGACGCCACCGAATTCGTCGGTCCCTATGACGACCAGAAGCTCGGCTTCTACAAGGTCGCGAAATATTACTACTATCCGGCATGGTGGGAAGGCGGCCCGGCCGTTCATGCTTTCGTAAACCTGCAGAAGTTCAACGAGCTGCCGGAGAACTACAAGCGCATCCTGAAAGACGCCTGTGCGGCCGGTAGCGCCAGCATGCTGGAGCGTTACGACGCGCACAACCCGAAGGCGCTGAAGGAACTCGTGGCACAGGGCGCCATCCTGCGGCCGTTCAGCCAGGAGATCCTCGATGTCTGCCACAAGGCGGCGCAGGACACCTATGCGGAGATTTCGGCCAAGAACGAAAGCTTCAAGAAGATCTACGAAAGCCAGCAGGCGTTCAAGAAGGACGCCTATCTCTGGGCCCAGATCGCCGAATATACCTATGACACCTACATGATGATCCAGCAGCGCAACGGCACGCTCTGATCCTCATCATTTCCCGACCATCTTCAGACGGTCATCCGGCACCTGCCGGGTGGCCGTTTTGTTTGGCGAGACCAGCTTCCACACCTGCCGTTCACGCCAGTCGATCGGGCTCATGCCGGTGACACGGCGAAATTCCCGGTTGAAGTTGGACTTGGTCTGGAAACCGGAGGAGAACATGATCGCGGTTACCGATTGTTCCGTCTCCTCCAGCAGGCGGCAGGCTTCGCGGATACGGAGTTGGTTGACATATTGCGAGACGTTCACGCCAAGCGAGCGATTGATCGCGCCGGAAATCTGGCGGCTCGGTAAGCCCAGACGCCTCGCAAGCCGCGACAGGTTGAGGTTCTCGTCGCGATAAAGCGTCTGCGCGGTCATCAGGCTGTCAAGGCTTGCTACAATGTCGCGGTCCTGTTGCGATGGCTCGGAAGGAGGCGGCAGTTCCTCAGATGGCTCCGCAGATGTTTGCGGTCCTTTGCTTTTTCCAGCCAGAGCCGCCATCAGACCGATGAGCAACAGCCCGAAAAGATTGGCGTTGCTGACGAGAACGGCGACATTTTCTCCATGAGCCCATTCGAAATCGAGAAACACCAGAAGATCGAACAGCGCTGAAACACAAAGTGCCACGGCGGCGATGATGAGCGCCCTGTGCGCCGAGGTGACACTTGCAAATTGCGCCTCGTCCAGCCCGTCAGGCCCTTTCCCTCCCAGAAGAAGCAGTGCAACGGCATGGCCGACAAAGATAAGGATCAAGGCAGGATCGATCGCAACCGGCAGGGCGAATTCCAGAGCGATGATCAGCAGAGGCGAAAGCACGAGACTTGCCAACATCGCTCTTCTGCTCTCTGCGCCGACCCTCATCAGGCCGCGAAAGGCGATATAGACGAGGGGCGGCAGGCACGCGGCCAGAACTGGCAGGACGTAACGCACCGCATTCACGCCATACCCCCAGCGCAGGCCGACAAGAACGGATTGCACCGCGCAAAGGGCGATCAGGGCCAGAAAGGCGCGGTTCGTGCGCACATCATCCCCGCTTCGAACGAAGACGATGAACATGACGACCAGCAGAAGCGCCACAACGAATGGCAACGGTATGAACAGCACGAACGAATACCCCCAAACGGCGACCTGTTGTCTTCTCATGGACCAGATCGCGTTTCGGTACGACCTGAAACGCGATCAAGGACGCCGAAAATACGTGACGGCGCAGATTAAGCCTCGTTTTTCCAACCGCACGAGGTTTGCATGCGCTCTATCATCACCGCCACGACAATACTGTTTTCCGCTTTTCTCACCCAGCCCGTTTTTGCGGCCGAAGCTGTCGGCGTCAGCGAAATCGCCATCCCTTCTCCCGAACGCGGAAAAAATCTTGCCGTCACCGTCTGGTATCCATCCGACGGCAGCGGCGTGAAGACGCTTTCCGGCGACGATCGGATTTTTCAGGGTACGCCCGTCTTCAAGGACGGCGACGTGAAGCCGGGTCGCCTGCCACTGGTGCTTCTGTCGCACGGTTCGGGTTCAAGAGTGACCGGCATGGGCTGGATCGCCGCGAGACTGGCCAGCGAAGGTTTCATCGTCGCCGGACCC
This sequence comes from Agrobacterium sp. BT-220-3, assembly GCF_025910175.1. Lineage (NCBI taxonomy): Bacteria > Pseudomonadati > Pseudomonadota > Alphaproteobacteria > Hyphomicrobiales > Rhizobiaceae > Agrobacterium > Agrobacterium sp. BT-220-3. Next base: position 13,307 of record NZ_JAPAIX010000008.1, on the reverse strand, counting down.
AACCATCCCGGCACTACCAGCGGCGATTCAACCCCCGCCGATACGCCGAAAATCTGGGAGCGGACCAACGATCTTTCCACAATCGTGACAGCCTTGACGACGCAAGGCAGCTGGTCCGGCGCAATCGACACAGACAGGATCGGCGTCCTCGGCTTTTCGCTGGGCGGAAGTGCCGCTCTGGAAATCTCGGGCGCGCGTGCCGATCTCGACGCCTATGCGCGTTATTGCGACGAGTATGCCACGATGATGGATTGCCAATGGTTCGCCGGCGGCCGGGGCTATATCAAAAACGAGCCGGTCAGCGTGCCGAAGCTAGATTTGCGCAGCATCGACAAGGCGCGTTTCGAGCAGCAAAACCGCGATCCGCGCATTCGCTCCGCCGTGTTGATCGACCCAGGCCTGGCGCTGGCCTTCAAACCGGACAGCCTGAAAGCGATTGATATTCCGCTGACCTTCATCAATCTCGGCAGCAAGGGGAAAATTCCGCCTGCCGTGCTTGCGGACAGGCTTGCGGCTGCGATACCCGCCGCAACCTACCAGCAGGTCGACGAGGCCGATCACTTCAGCTTCCTGCCCCTTTGCAAACCGGATGCCGGCGCATTTCTCAAATCCGTCGGCGAGCGCGATCCGATCTGCGAACCGGCCGGGTCCCGCGACCGAGGGGATATTCATGCGCAGCTGGAGACGATGATCGTCGCCGCCTTCAACCGCACATTGAAGCCGGGACAATAAGAGGCAGCCTGAAGGGCCTAGCCGATCCGCTTGTAAAACAGGGTCGTGCCGCAGAAGCGCCCGTCGGGAAACAGTGCGTAGTCGGGAATAACGCCGACCCGCTCCCAGCCGAGACGGGGATAGATCGCCTCCGCGTCACTGCCCGTGGCCGTATCCAGCACCAAAAGGGTGCGGCCACGTTTTGCCGCCTCCTCCTCGACTTCTTGCATGAGCTTGCGGGCAAGCCCCAGGCCACGCGCGGAAGGATGCACAAGGAGCTTCATCAGATCGCCGCGATGCGGCTGGTTCGGTTTGGAGGCAAGGCCGACCTGCACGGTGCCCACCACCTTGCCATCCACTTCCGCCACCACGTGAATGGTACCGCCCTCACCTACCGCTTCTGCAACTGCCTGCCAGAAGGGCTCAGCATCCTGCGGTGAAAAGGGCAACATAAACCCCACGGATGCGCCGCCGTTCACGCAGGCGGCCAGAACGTCGCAAAGTTCGGGCAAGGCGTCGATGGTCTCTTGCCCGTTCAACACACGGATGGTGGTCATGATAACTCCTGTCGGGAAAATCAGCGCTGCTTTTGATCCAGCACGACGGCATAACGGGCAGGTTTTTGCGTGGGATTGTGGAAAACATGTCCCTCGCCCACCGGCATGAAAAGACAATCGCCGGGTTCCAGCCGGTAGATTTCTCCACCGCTCGTCATTTCAAGCACACCTTCGAAAAGCCATACATATTGCGTCATGCCGCGGCTTGCCGCATGCGGCGGGAAACCGACACGTGCACCCGCCGGGAACTCGACCTCGACGATATCGACGTCGGAACCGACGCGTGGAGGCGAGATGGCGCGGCGCACATAACCGGTCTCCGGGTCTTTCCAGAGCTGCTGGTCGCGCTTTTTCACCAGCGGGGAAACGGCCTCTTCGTTTTCGGCGAAAAAGCCGGACAGGGACAGGCCAAGTGCGGCGCAGATGCGGGCAAGCAGCGACGCCGTGGGGCTCGCCTCGCCACGTTCGATCCGGGAAATCATGGCGCGGCTGACGCCGGATTCGGCGGCGAGCCGGTCCAGCGTCAGGCCGTTTTCAGCGCGCAACGTTTTGATGCGCTCACCGATCGAGCGTTCGAGAATAAAATCTTCGTTTTCCATCATGCGAGAATTACATTTCTCGCATGATGGAGTCAACATCCATTATAATAGAAACAATGATCGCCTTTTGTCGCTGGTTCCGCTTGGCAAAAGATGCCTCAGGCGCCGACCTGGGCAATCCAGTCGTTCAGATTATAGTAGTTAGTTACTCGGCTAACTTTTCCATCCTTCAGGTCGAAGAATGCGCCGGCAGGCAGGACATATTTCTGGCCGCTCGCTTCCGGCAGACCTTCATCGGTTGCGAGATATTCCCCGTTCACGATGAATTCCGCAGAAGCGCGCTTGCCGTCCTCGCTCGCCATGATGACCATCTCGGTGAGATTTTCCCTATAGCAGCGGTTCATGTGGTCCATGAAGGAGGCAAAAGCCGCCTTTCCGGTCTGGCGCTCGCCCTGATTGATGTCGTGCACCACCTCGTCGTGAAGAAGCGCCAGAAAGGCATCCATGTCCTGACGGTTGAAGGCATCGTAATAGGCGCGGATGGTCTCAGTGGCGGTCATTGTCTTCTCCGTTCAATGCTTGCGCGGGTTTTCCATGACGGTATAACCAGTGCAACCGAAAGTGAAAATGCCCATGACCGTCGAAATCAAGTCTCTTTCCGGCATCGACGCCACGCCCTATCTGGGTGACCTTGCGCGCCTGAGGATCGAGGTGTTTCGCGCCTTTCCCTATCTCTATGACGGCTCATTGCACTACGAGCGCAAATATCTGGCGACCTATGCCGACACGAAAGGTGCGGTTTTCGTGCTGGCGCTTGACGCCGGGAAAGAGGGCGAACAGGTCGTGGGCATGTCCACCGGCATGCCGATGGCGGCGGAAACGGACGACGTGAAGATGCCCTTCCTCAAGGCGGGTTACGATCCGGACAGGATATTCTATTTCGGTGAAAGCGTGCTTCTCCCCGAATATCGCGGTCATGGCGTCGGCGTGCGGTTCTTCGAGGAGCGGGAGGCGCACGCAAGAAAGCTTGGCTTCGACTGCTGCACCTTCTGCGCTGTCGAGCGACCCGCAGACCATCCGCGCCGGCCAGTGGATTACGTGCCGCTGAATGCCTTCTGGGAAAAACGCGGCTATCTCCATCACCCCAAGCTGCGCACCAGCTTTACCTGGCGAGACCTCGACGAGAGCGTTGAGAGCCCGAAACCCCTGTCCTTCTGGATGAAGACCATAGCCGCCGGAGAGGAAAGCAGATGACAAAACTCGCCGCCAGCCAATATGCCATCGAACTGATCGAGACATGGGAAGCCTATGCCGCCCATCTTTCTGCCATCGTGCGTGAGGCGAAAGAAAGAGGCGCAGAGCTGCTGCTGCTGCCGGAATATTCGGCCATGGCGCTGACCGGGCAACTACCGCCCGACGCGCGCTGCGATCTGCACCGTTCCATCGAAGAGATACAGCCGCTCATTCCCTCCTGGGTCGAGCTTTGCGAAGAGCTGGCGCGGCAACATCAAATCCTGTTTCAACCGGGCAGCGCACCGGTGAAAGACAAGGACGGCAAGTTCCGCAACCGCGCGTGGCTGTTCGGCCCGGAGGGGCTTATCGGTTATCAGGACAAGCAGATCATGACCCGCTTCGAGCGGGAACAATGGAATATCCATGCCGGCATCGAGGGTCTGAAAGCCTTCGAGACGCCGATCGGCACGCTTGGCATCCTCATCTGCTACGATAACGAGTTCCCGATGCTTGGCCGGAAGCTGGCCGAGCTTGGCGTCGAACTGGTTCTCGCGCCCAGCTGTACCGACACGCTGGCGGGTGCCTACCGGGTGCGCATCGGCGCGCAGGCCCGGGCGCTCGAAAACCAATATGCCATTCTCTCCTCCCCCACGGCAGGCGAGGCCCCATGGTCTCCCGCCGTCGATGAAAATCGTGGCCGCGCCGCACTTTACGTGCCGTCCGACTACGGCATGCCGGCCTCCGGTATCGTTGCGGAAAGCGAAAGCGATACGGTGACACAAAGCACGCTGCTGATTGCCGATATCGACCTTGCTGCCGTGGCGAGGCTCAGAACCGAGGGACAGGTGGCTACCCGCCGCGACTGGCCAGAGCAATTTGCGATCTGAAAAGCCCATTTTAAAGGGCTTTTAACCAAATTCCCGCTTTGCGGTGTGACAAGCCCCTGCTATAGCGCGGGGCATGAGCACAAATTCGACCCGCACGCCCCTGGACCATATCCGCAACTTCTCGATCGTTGCCCACATCGATCACGGCAAATCGACGCTGGCCGACCGGTTGATCCAGTCGACAGGCGGCCTTGCCGAGCGCGATATGTCGGAACAGGTTCTCGATTCGATGGACATCGAACGCGAGCGCGGCATCACCATCAAGGCCCAGACCGTGCGCCTGCACTACAAGGCGAACAACGGCGAAACCTATGTGCTGAACCTCATCGACACGCCCGGTCACGTCGACTTTGCCTATGAAGTGTCCCGCTCGCTCTCCGCCTGCGAAGGCTCATTGCTGGTGGTGGACGCCTCACAGGGTGTGGAAGCCCAGACGCTGGCCAACGTCTATCAGGCGATCGACAACGATCATGAACTGGTCACCGTGCTCAACAAGATCGACCTGCCGGCGGCCGAACCCGACCGCATCAAGGAACAGATCGAGGAAGTGATCGGCATCGATGCTTCCGACGCCGTGATGATTTCGGCCAAAACCGGTCTTGGCATTCCCGATGTTCTGGAAGCCATCGTCAACCGCCTGCCACCGCCGACGAGCGATGTCGGCGAAAACGGGCCGCTCAAGGCGCTGCTGGTCGACAGCTGGTACGACACCTATCTCGGCGTCATGGTTCTCGTGCGCGTCATTGATGGCGTGCTGACAAAGGGCCAGCAGATCCGGATGATGGGTTCGGGCGCGAAATATGGCGTCGAGCGCGTCGGCGTGCTCACCCCGAAAATGGTCAATGTCGACAGCCTCGGCCCCGGCGAGATCGGTTTCATCACCGCCTCGATCAAGGAAGTCGCCGATACGCGTGTCGGCGATACGATTACCGACGACAAGCGCCCGACGGCGCAGGCCCTGCCCGGCTTCAAGCCCGCGCAGCCCGTGGTGTTCTGCGGTCTCTTCCCGGTCGATGCGGCCGATTTCGAAGACCTGCGCGCGGCGGTGGGCAAGCTTCGCCTCAACGACGCGTCGTTCTCCTTCGAAATGGAATCGTCCGCCGCTCTCGGCTTCGGTTTCCGCTGCGGCTTCCTTGGCCTGCTGCATCTTGAAATCATTCAGGAACGCCTCGAGCGCGAGTTCAATCTCGACCTCGTCGCGACAGCACCTTCGGTTGTCTATGAAATGTCGCTGACGGATGGCACCGAGAAGGAACTGCACAACCCGGCCGACATGCCTGATGTTGTGAAGATCAAGGAAATCCGTGAGCCGTGGATCAAGGCGACGATCCTGACGCCTGACGAATATCTTGGTGGCATTCTGAAGCTCTGTCAGGACCGGCGCGGCCTGCAGACCGAGCTGACCTATGTCGGCAACCGCGCGATGATCACCTATGAATTGCCGCTCAACGAAGTGGTGTTCGATTTCTACGACCGGCTGAAATCCATCTCCAAGGGTTACGCCTCGTTCGATTACAACATCATCGACTACCGCGCCGGCGATCTCGTCAAGATGTCGATCCTCGTCAATGGCGATCCGGTGGATGCGCTGTCCATGCTGGTACACCGCTCGGCGGCCGACCGGCGCGGACGCGGCATGTGCGAAAAGCTGAAGGAACTCATTCCGCCGCACATGTTCCAGATCCCGATCCAGGCAGCCATCGGCGGCAAGGTCATAGCCCGCGAAACCGTGCGCGCGCTGCGCAAGGACGTGACGGCGAAGTGCTATGGCGGCGACGCGACGCGCAAACGCAAGCTTCTGGACAAGCAGAAGGAAGGCAAAAAGCGCATGCGCCAGTTCGGCAAGGTGGAAATTCCGCAGGAAGCCTTTATCGCCGCTTTGAAGATGAACGACGAATAAGCGACAGCCATATCGTCATTGCTTTTAAAAGGGAGGCTTACCGCCTCCCTTTTTACATTCAGGACACCTGCTCAGGCGTGAAGCTTCGCGCCCTTGGTGATCTTGTCGACGATTTTCTTATCCGCTCTCAGCGCCATGCCCACCACCTTTGCATTGTCAGGCGAAAATTCCGAAAATACCTGGCGGTTGGCGACGTCGTGGCCGGTGGCAAACATTTCCTCGATGTAGAGCGATGTGGTGACGTCGCGTTCGAGCGATCGTTGATGGATCTTGCGCAGCGCTTCCTGATCCGTGGCCATCACGACAATCGGCTGGACGGAAAGGGGATTGTAGACGTTGCCCGCCCCGTCGCGGTATGGTTCGCCAATGATCTCTCTGGTCTGGGCGACAATCCCGGACATGAGAAATGCGGTGACGTTCAGTTTTTGCCATACGGCAAGGTCATCACGAAGGATGACGGCGATCTTGGTATCAAACATGCGAACTCAATCTGGCTGTGGTTACGAAAGAGAAGCAATCCTAGATGCTTCGGGCGTCAGCGATCTTGAACGTTCGTGCAAATTCGAGGGGATTGTGCAGGCACCTTCGAGCGAGGGTATCGAGCGCATCGAGGCGCGCTTTCATGGCAACGCCTATGCGCCGCATCGCCACGATACCTATGCGCTGGGCGTCACGCTTTCCGGCGTCCAGACCTTTTCCTATCGTGGTACAGCCCATTTCAGCACGCCCGGAAAGGTGATCGTTCTGCATCCGGACGAAGTTCACGATGGCGGCGCGGGCACCGATGAAGGTCTGCTTTACCGTATGCTCTACCTTCCACCGGAAAAGACGATGGAAGCGGGTTATCACACGCTACCCTTCGCAAGAAATCCCGTCATCGAGGACGAGGAGTTCAGGCAATGCCTGATCGAGGCGCTCGGCAATCTCGAAGGCGAGCCGGATAATCTGCTCCTGACCGACTGGCAATCCAGACTGGCGGATCTGCTTTTTAAGCATTCGAACGGAAGTGAGAGAACCATCAAGCGGCTGGACCGGAGCGCCGTTTTCCGTTGCCGGGACTATTTGCTGGAAAACAGCGCCGTTTCGGTCGGTTCAGACGAGCTGGAGGAAATAAGCGGGCTCGATCGCTTCACCCTCTTTCGTCACTTCCGCTGCCTGTTCGGCACGAGCCCGCATCGTTATCTCATCATGCGGCGTCTGCAAAAATGCAAGGACATGATGCGCGCGGGTGCGGGCCTTGCCGAAACGGCGTTTGCCTGCGGCTTTGCGGATCAGGCGCATTTTACCCGCCACTTCAAGAATGCCTTCGGCATGCCTCCGGGCCGCTGGCTGAGCCTTGTTTCGCACTGATCATTCCGGGAACATGATCGACCTGTGAGCCGCAGTCCCTGCCATGGCGCCGTCGCCCACCGAAAGAGCGACCGACCCGGCGGGTCTGGCCACATCGCCGCAGGCGAAGATGCCGCGCACTGTCGTCTGTTTCATGGCATCCGTCACGATGCTTGATCCCATTGGCCCCTCTTCCACGGTGCAGCCGAGCTTTTCGACCCAGTCCGAGGTGATCTTTAATTTCGGTTGCGTGAAAAGCCCGACCAAAGCAATGCTGCGCCCGTCCGCAAGAACGACATCCGCATGCCCCGCGATTTCCTTGATGCGCTCTTTTTCCACACGGACGCCCCGGGCTGACAGAAGTGCGCTCTGTTCGGCATCGGCTACAAATATACCGTTTGTGAAGAAGGTGGTTTCACCCCAGTCCGGCAGCATCAGCGCATGGTGGATGGCCAGCGGCGAGGCCGCGATGACGCCGATCTTGCCCTTGTTCAGTTCGTATCCATGGCAATAGGGGCAATGGAAGACGGTGCTGCCCCAGCGTTCCTTCAGCCCGGCTATGTCAGGCAGTTCATCGGCAACACCCATGGCCAGAATGAGCCGGGCCGCGCTTTCGCGGCGAATGCCATCAATCTCGACGATAAAGTCGTCAAAAGCCCCTTCAGCATTCGTTACCCTGCCCTTTGCCCAGTGTATCGTCGGGTAGCCCTCAATTTGGCGGCGCGCCTCGGCGATGATTTCGCCCGGGGCCTTGCCGTCCTGGCCGAGAAAACCGTGGGAGTGGCTTGCGAAGCGGTTTCTCCGCTCACCCGCATCCACCACGAGGATGTTTTTTCGGGCGCGGCCGAGCTGCAGGGCAGCGGAGAGGCCGGCATAACTGCCGCCGATGATGATGACGTCGTATTTCATGATGCACCTATCGTTCTGAAGCCGAGCCGGAAGCACTCGTTCAATTTCACGATACTTATATTGTTACGTGATTTTTGGAGTCAATAGTCACGCAACTTATATTGTTACGTCAGAAGGAAGCTGATAACATCGCCAAAAACAGACGGGCTTCAGCAATGAGACACGATACGCGCCTCTCGCGGGTGCTGCATATTCTGATCCATATGGAAAAACATGAGGGCGCAGCCACCTCCGAGAGCATCGCGGCGATGCTTCAGACCAACCCTGTGGTGGTGCGCAGAACCATGGCGGGCCTGCGGGAGCACGGTTATGTGTCTTCGGAAAAGGGTCATGGCGGCGGCTGGGTTCTGGCGCGGCCCCTCAGCGACATCACGCTGCTTGATATCTACCGGGCGCTCGGCACACCGGAACTCTTCTCGATAGGGCTCGCAGGTGACAATCCGAACTGCGTGATTGAGCAGGCCGTCAATGCAGCACTCTTTGATGCCATGAAGGAAGCGGAAGCAATTCTCCTGTCCCGCTTTGGAAGCATTGCGCTTTCAGCGCTGGCGGAAGAATCGATCGCCCGCTGGTCCAGGCTTTCCAACCACCCTTCCGCCATGGAGAAGCTCTGAAGCGGGCCTTACGGCAACGAAAAACCGCCTGCGCGGAGGCAGGCGGTTTCATCAGATCGTTGAAACCGTTACGGCTGGGTCTGGGTGCCGCCGGTATTCGGGCTAGCCGGTGCCGTATTGTTGGCGGGCGGCGTTGCCGGGGTCGTCGGAGCCATGGGCGCCGGTGCCTGATCCGTTGCCGCGGGCGGCGTGGTTGAGGATGTCGTTGCCGGATCCGTGGTCGGGCCGCTCATCTGCGACCAGGCGAAAACGCCCACCAGAACAACAACGATAATCGCCAGCCACGGCATCCAGGACGGAGACGTGCGGACACGCGGGTCATTGTTGATATTCACTTCCGGACGAAGATCGCGGTCCGGGCGCGGGTTGTTGGGATCGAATGTCATGGTATTTTCCTCCTCTTCACTCTGGGGAGAAAACGGTGTTCACGGGATTTTGTTCCGATTCGTGCCAACCGGCCTATGACGGGCGATGATCGGCCCTCTGCCCAAGGGCGTCCGCCAGCACCGCCATGACCTGTGGACCGGCCATTTGCGACACGTTGAAACGCATGAAACCGGAGGCGTTCTGCGAGGAGCTGAAAACATTGCCGGGGGCCAGCACCACCTGCTGCGAGAGCGCCCGGCGCGCCACATCAGCGGCATCGACGCCTTCCGGCAGGCGGCACCATAAAAACATGCCCGCCTGCGGCTCGATCCACGGCACGCATCCAACTGCCTTCAAACGCGCCGCCGCCTCCAGCACCGCCGCCGCAAGACGTTGCCGAAGCGCCTCGACATGCTTGCGGTAACTACCGTCAGTCAAAAGCGACAGGACCAGCGCTGCCGAAAAATGCGCGCCGCCAAAAGCGGTGGCGATCTTGAGATCGTTCAGGGCTTCCACCCATGCCGAAGGCGCTGCGATAAAACCACACCGCACGGACGCGGACAGCGTTTTTGAAAAACTGCCGATCTGGACCACTCGATTGAGCCCATCGAAAGCCGCCAGCCGTGGTGCCGCCTGGGTTTCGAAATCGGCAAAAATATCGTCCTCGATGATGGTAAGACCCGCCTGTTCGGCCAGCATCAGCAGGCGATGGGCGGAAACGGCGGAAAGCCTTGCGCCTGTCGGATTATGGATCGCCGAATTGGTAATATAAAGACGGGGACTGTGCTCTCGCAGGGCCTGCTCGAAAAGCGGCAGGTCCGGTCCCGTTGGCGTATAGGGCACCCCGACAATCTTCACCCGGTGCGCCCGCAAAAGGGCATGGAAATTGAAATAGCAGGGATCATCGACAATCACCGTATCCCCCGGCTGCAGCAGGAAACGGCACAGCAGATCGATCGCCTGCGTGCCGGAATCGGTCAGCATGATCTGGCTGGCGCCCGCCTGCACGCCATGTTCTGCGAGCCTGCGCGACAAAAGCTGGCGCAGCGGCAACAATCCCATCGGGCTCGCATAATCCGTCAGCAGGGAAGTATCCGCACGGGCAAGCCCTCTCATTGCCCGCCTCAGCGCTTGCTCGGGCATCCATGACGCGGGAAGCCAGCCGCAACCGGGCTTGGCAAGGGCCGTCGCCTCATCCAGCGCTTGCCGCGACACCCAGAGCGGATCGACCGCCCTATCCAGTTGAGGTTCGATATCGGCAAGAGAGAGCGGCGCAAGCGGACCCGCCACAAAAAAACCGGAGCCCGGGCGAGAGCTTATGGTGCCATCCGCCACCAGTCGATCATAGGCCTCGACAATGGTGGAGGTGGAGACCTGCATGGCCTTTGCCAACGCCCTGACGGACGGCAATCTCGCCCCTGGAACAAGGCTGCGCGAGGCGATGCGTTGCCGCACACTTGCCATCACCTTTTCTATGCGCGTGCCCGCAATGATCTGCCCGTCCACATTTTCCTCCAACCGTACCGCCCAAACAACCATAACAGTTTCTTGAAATTGTATATGATTGTCGCTGTTGCCGCCAGCCGTTCAGGATCAAGAAGGGAAAAATACAGGAGACGATCATGGACAAGACGACAAGCGGCTGGCTGAACGGCCTTATCGGCGTGGTGATATTCAGCGGTTCGCTGCCCGCCACCCGCATTGCGGTCACGGGTTTCGACCCGGTGTTCCTGACCGTCGCCCGCGCCAGCATTGCCGGACTTCTGGCCCTCGCTTTGCTTTTCCTGTTCAGGCAAAAACGCCCGGCACGCGATGATCTGACATCGCTTTTCATCGTATCCTTCGGCGTGGTGGTGGGTTTTCCGCTTTTGACGGCGCTGGCACTGCGGCACGTGACCTCGGCGCACTCCATTGTCTTCGTCGGATTGCTGCCGCTCGCAACCGCGATTTTCGCCGTGCTGCGCGGCGGAGAGCGCCCTCGCGCTGCCTTCTGGTTCTTTTCCTGCGTCGGCAGTGCCCTGGTGGCTGGCTACTCATTGTGGAATTCGCTTGCCGCCGGCATAAGCGCCTCGCTTGCCGGCGACCTACTGATGCTGGGCGCGATTATCGTCTGCGGGCTTGGTTATGCGGAAGGTGCGGCCCTTTCCCGCAAACTGGGCGGCTGGCAGGTCATATCCTGGGCGCTGGTTCTGTCCCTGCCGGTTATGCTGCCGCTTGCTTTTTTGACGGGGCCGCAGACCCTTGCCGGCATCGATCCGCAGGCCTGGGGCGGCCTTGCCTATGTGTCGCTGTTCAGCATGCTGATCGGCTTCATCTTCTGGTATCGCGGGCTGGCGCTCGGCGGCATCGCCGCGGTGGGCCAGTTGCAATTGCTGCAGCCGTTCTTCGGGCTGGTGCTTGCAGCAACCCTGCTGCACGAGGAGGTCAGCCCGGCAATGATCGGTATCACGCTTGTGGTGGTGCTGTGTGTTGCCGGCGCCAGAAAATTTGCGCGCTGACGCCCGCCGCTTCAGCTTGAGCGGCGGTCCACCCAGCGATGCCAGGCATCCTCGCTGCCGTTGAAGACGTTGAGATCGATGCGGCCATCGACACCATGTGACAGGCCGGAGCCGGAATATTGCCAGAACAGCCACTTGCGGCCCGGATAAACCACGGACGGATGCTGGGCGACGGCACGCAGCCAGAAGGGATAGTCTTGGAACTCGCCGGTCAGATTGTCCTTATAAAAATCGGGTGCGGTGTAAATGATCGGCCGCTGGCCATAATGGCGCTCGAGCTTGTCCATGAATACGCGCATCTTTTCCAGAACGCGCTCGCGGGAATGGCGCATCTTGCAGCTTGATTCGCCGTTATATTCCACGTCGATCACCGGCGGCAGCGCATCGGGATCACGCGGAACATTGCGAATGAACCAGTCCGCCTGCTCACTGGCCGAGCGGCACCAATAGAAGAAGTGGTAGGCACCACGGCGGATACCGGCCTCCTTCGACCGCTGCCAGTTGGTGCGGAACATCGGATCAAGATGATCGCCGCCATCGGTCGCCTTGATGAAAGCGAAATTGGCACCGCGCGTGCGCAGCTGCGGCCAGTTTATATTGGCCTGCCAGCGGGATACATCCACCCCATGGACCTGGAAGTGGCGTGGCTGGACCCTGCCGAAATTGATGGGCTTGGCATCGGTGAAGCTGGAGCGGAAGATGCGCGAGCGCACCTGAGCGCCGGCGCTCGCCGCCGGGGCGGCGGCCATGGCGAGTTGCACCGGACGCTCCATCTGGCGATCCGTGGGGCGTTCCGCCGGCCGTATCATGCCAGCCTGCGACGGGACCGGCAGGCGGATTTCAGGCGCGTTCTGCGGCAGGGACGCCCGTGGCGTAACGGCGGAAAAAGCCTTTGGTTCTTCCGGCACCGGGCCGCCCCATGCCAGAACTTCCTGTCGTGGCTGAGCGTTTATGGTCTGGGTGCCGACACTTGCCTGCGGGACGGGAGCAGACGGTGTGACCGAACTCGTCGTTTCCTTCGACGGCAAGCCGGCCACCAGGCTTTCCGGCCCGGAACTGGACGTACAGCCCCCAAGCAGAAGGCAACCGAAGAGAAATGCTGGCACAGCCGATGAACGCATGAGAACCCGTACGCAAAACAATCGGGGGCACTCTGACGCCGCCCGGAGACCTCGAAATACAATTGCTAACGGAAGATTATCAAAAAAGACTGAATCTTATCTTTACGCCGGCACCTGCCAATGCGCCCGTCAATTCTGGCAGGCCAAACGGCATCGTAAAGTTAATGGCCGAGAAGCAATAGGATGACGCTGGCCGGGTTGTACCGCTTATACCCGAGCGATTTGCGCCCACAGGTCCATCGCCTGCGAACGCAATTCGCGATGATGGCTGGAGGAGATGCCATGGCGGGGGATGTGGAACAGGTTGGCAATTGGATCATGGATAGAGACGAAGCGTTGTAGATGTCGCTGTGACTTGAAGCGCTTCATGATCCGCTCTCGCCGCCGGATTGGTTGGTGAGAATTCTCTGCCCGATTATTCAAGCCTTTATGCGAACGGTGCTCGACACCGGGCATGATCTCTCGCTTTGCTGCGCCGTAGGATCGCAGCTTGTCAGTGATCATCACACGAGGTGACCGGCCTTGGTCGCGCCTTCGCCAACGAGATCCGAGCCGATCATCCGGTCGGCTCGGAGATAAATGGCACCTCGATGAGGCCGTTGTTTCAATTTGCGGCAAGAGGCGTTGGCTGTGGCGTGCCGTC